>JBLWUQ010000001.1:0-392697 GCA_048268845.1 Maritimibacter sp.
TGCCCCGTCATCGTCGCGGCCTCGGCCCCGACCGCCCACGCGCTGCGCCTTGCCGATCAGGCGGGCATCACCATCGCCGCCTTCGCCCGCGCGGGCGGTTTCGACCTTTATTCCCATCCCCAGCGGATCATAACCGGAGCCAGCGATGTCGCCTGATAAAATGGTCCACATGGCCAACCAGATCGCCGCCTTCTTTCACACCCAGCCGGGCACGGACGGGGCCGAAAGGGTCGCCGCGCATCTGTCGGATTTCTGGGAGCAACGGATGCGGCGGCAGTTGTTCGAGCATGTCGACTCCGGCGGCGAAGGGCTCGATCCGATGGTTCTGGGCGCGGTCAAACTGTTGCGCCAGCCTGCCGGGCAAACTCCAGGCGCTTGACGCAGGACGCTTTCCGGTGATCCTGAGCGGATGACCCGCGATACCAACGCAGCCTTGCCCGACACGGCCTTCTGGCGCGCCTATGGCGGGCGCTTTTCCGGTATCCTGTCATGGGACGATTTCGATGCGTTCTGGCGATTGCTGGCCGATAACACCGACGGTTGGTTCGTGTTCGACCCGTCCGGAGATGCCCCTGAGCGGGTGGCGAGCGCCGAGGACTTCGCGGCAACGCTGGACGCGGCGCGCATCTGCCTCGAACAGGTGCGCAGCCGGTCCTATTGCGGCGCGGTGTTCACAGATGACCGCAGCGCGCCCGGATTCGTCAAGGTCTTCGACCCCTACAGGATGGGCGGGCTTTGCGGCGGACCGGCACAGCGCATCCTGCCGCGCTGGATCTTCAGCCGCATCGCGCCCGATCCCTTGCCGATGCTGGCGGAACCGGCGGCCCGAAAAGGCCTGCTGTCACGCCTGATCGGCTAGCGGCGGCGCTGCATTCGGGCTACAGCACCCCAATGAGCTTTGAGATTTTTCTTGTAGCACCCCCGGGGCTGGAGACCGCGCTGGCCGATGAGGCGCGCGAAGCCGGGTTTGCGGTGCAAGGCACGATCCCCGGCGGCGTCACGCTGACGGGCGGCTGGCCCGAGGTCTGGCGCGCCAACCTGACATTGCGCGGTGCTACGCGGGTGCTGGCGCGGATTGGCGAGTTTCGCGCCTTCCACCTCGCCCAGCTCGACAAGCGCGCGCGCAAGTTCGACTGGGCCTCGGTGCTGCGGCCCGATGTGCCGGTCAGGGTCGAAGCCACGACCACGAAGTCCAGGATCTACCACGCCGGCGCCGCCACCCAGCGCGTTGAACGCGCGATCGCCGAGACACTCGGCGCGACGATCGCAGCCGATGCCCCGGTGCAGATCAAGGCGCGGATCGAGGATGATCTGGTGACGCTCAGCGTCGATACCTCCGGTGAGAGCCTGCACAAGCGCGGCCACAAGGAGGCCGTCAACAAGGCCCCGATGCGCGAAACCATGGCGGCGCTTTTCCTGCGCACCTGCGGCTATGACGGGTCCGAACCGGTGGTCGATCCGATGTGCGGTTCGGGCACCTTCGTAATCGAGGCGGCGGAGATCGCGCTTGGCCTGCTGCCCGGTCGCACGCGCCGCTTCGCCTTCGAGCACCTCGCCAGCTTCGACGCGGCCGCTTGGGAGGCGATGCGCGCGCGCGCCACGCCAAAGCCGACCACCTCGCGCTTTCACGGTTACGACCGCGACGCCGGTGCGATCCGGATGAGCCAGGCCAACGCCGAGCGGGCCGGTGTCAGCGACATCACCAGCTTCAACACCCGGACCATCACCGACCTGACCCCGCCCGAAGGCCCGCCCGGTCTGGTCATCGTCAACCCGCCCTACGGCGCGCGGATCGGCAACAAGAAACCGCTGTTCGCGCTCTACGGCTCGATGGGTCAGGTGCTGGCCGAGCGGTTCCGGGGCTGGCGCGTGGGTATCGTCACCACTGATCCGGGGCTTGCCAAGGCGACCGCGCTGCCGTTCGAGGCGCCCGGTCCCTTCGTCGCGCATGGCGGGCTGAAGATCCGGCTCTACCGGACCGGTCGCCTGTCATAGCAGTGCGGGCGGCTGTGGAGGCGACCAGAGGGGCTCTTCCGACCCTCAGAATCTCAACGACAGGCACGACATGCCGCCATCGAGCTTGGCGCATTCCGAATTGTTGATCTCGACCACGTCATATCCGGCATTGGCCAGCATCTCTGCGGTGCGCGGAAAGCCCGCCGGGCAGAGCACAAGACGGTTGAACCGGATGCTGTTGGCGGCGGCCTCCTCGCCCTCGGCGGTATGGAGCACGCGGTAGCCGTCAAAGCAGCCCGATGCGTCCAGGCGTTTGGTCGCAAGAATGGTTTCGCCATCGAGCAGCGAGCAATCGGTCTTGAAGTGCAAGACGCCGGGAGGGGTGAAAACCTCGCGCAAGAGATACCCCCAATCCGAGACGATATCGGCAAGTTCGGCCACCCCGGCGGCGTCTGTGCGGTCCGACCGGCCCACCAGAATCTCGCGCCCGGTCACCAGAATGTCACCGCCTTCAATATGGCCGGGGCCTTCTATCCGGCGGACATCACCATAGACCTGCCGCAGGGCCGGTTCCATTTCATCGACCTCCCCCATGCGGCTGGGTGCGCCCGGGCGCATCAGCACCGCGCCCTGCGGCAGGCACAGCGCGGTATCCTCGACAAACACGGAATCCGGAAAGTTTTCGAGTGCGGGCAGTTCGATCACGGCGGCACCGGTTTCCTTCAGGGTGGCAACGTAATGCGCGTGATCCGCCAGCATCCGGGTCAGGTCGGGCGTGCCGGTATCTTCGGCGCGCAACCCGTTGATGATGCTCGCGGCAGGGCGGCGGGTGATCGCAAGCGAAAATTCATAGGTTGGATCGGTCATGTGACACTCGTTTGTTCAGCGGGCGCGGGATTAGTTGTCGCCCGGATCTCGATCAACGTGGGGCCGCTGATCTCGGCGGCCGAACGGAGCGCGTCGGCCACCGCGGCCGGTTCCGGACCACATCGCCAGAAGGGCATGCCGCAGGATTGCGCGACAGCGGCGAAATCGGGCGGAGTCGGGTCGCAGCCCACGACGCTCACCCCTACGGCCTGCATCGAGGTGGCGATTTCCTGATAGCCGTGGTTGTTCCAGATCACGAAGCTGATCGGCAGGTTCTCGTCCACGGCGCACATCAACTCGGGCAGGCTGAACTGTGCACCGCCGTCGCCCGTGATACAGAGCACGCGTGCCTCCGGAGCGGCCAGTGCCGCGCCGATTGCGGCGGGAATGCCATAGCCGAGTGCGCCGAAACCGGTGGCGGCATTGAACCAGCCGCCGGGGCGGTCGTGATCGTGATAGAGGTTGCCCGCATAGATCGGCTGGGTCGAATCCCCGACCATGATGGCATTCGGAACCGCGACGCGCATGGCAGCCAGAACATCACACAGCGCGCGCATGTCCGGGCCGATTTCCTGAAACGCCGCGCGGCGCGCCCTGTCGGCACGCGTGGCATCATCAGGATTGGTCTTGCGGTCGTCAATGCGATCGTTCAACGCTTCCAGCGCGGTCGATGCGTCACTCAGGATCGGCAGCGTGGCCGCATGCCGCGAAAGTTGCGCGGGGCAAAGGTCAATCCGGATCAGAGAGGTCATCCGCGCCATGCTGCCGGTGGCATACATGTCATAGTCGGTCGGACCAAGTTCGGTTCCGACCGCCAGCACGACATCGGATTGCGCAATCAGATCACGCACCGCCTGCAGGCTGGGGCTGGCCGGAACACCGAGCGGATGATCGAACATGATCCCGCGCGCATTCACCGTCTGCACCACCGGCGCCCCCAGCTTTTCAGCCAGCGCACGAATGGCATCCCCGGCCCGTCGCGCACCGCCACCGGCCAGGATGAGCGGTGCCTTTGCGCCTGCAAGCAGCGCCGCTGCCTCGGCGATCCGATCCGGGTCGGGGGCATGGACCGGCGCAGGCGCGGTGGCCATTGCGGCTGCGGTGTATGGTAGCCCGGCAACGTCGAGCGGGATCTCGATATGGGCAGGCCCCGGACGCCCGGATTGGAACGCCGTAAAAGCCCGGTCGAGCGCGGGCGTCAAACCTTCGGCGTTCTCGACCCGCTCCGACACCAGCGCCACCGTCCGCGCCATCGCCCGTTGATCCGGCAATTCGTGCAGGTGGCCCATGCCCTTGCCGAGGCTTTTCAGCGTATTCACGCCCGAGACGACCAGCATCGGCACGGAATCCGCGCGCGCCTGTCCCATCGCTGTCAGCGTGTTTGTCAGCCCCGGCCCGGTGATGACGAAGGCAACACCCGGCTTGCCCGACACCCGCGCATAGCCATCGGCCATGAAGCCCGCGCCCTGTTCGTGCCGGGGGGTGACGTGGCGAATACCGGAGGCGGCCAGTCCGCGATAGAGTTCGATCGTGTGCACGCCAGGGATGCCGAAGACACAGTCGACACCGCGTTCGGACAATTGGGCTACCAGCGCCTCGCCGATGCTGGTCATGCGGTTTCCAGTTGCAACTGACCGGCGTGACGGATGATCCGCTCGCAAGCCGCATCGAAGGCCGTGTCCTCGGCCGTCAGCGCGACGCGAACCCAGGCATCCAGCGTATCGCCGAACGACGCGCCGGGCATGACCGCGACACCGCCATGTTCAAGCAGGTGCAGCGCATAATCGTTGCCGCTCAGGCCGGTTGCCGACACGTCGATCATGGCAAACATGCCGGCCTGCGGACGATGGACCTTGAGGGGGCTTTCCCGCGACAGACGGTCGTGAAGCCTCTCGGCGCGCGCGGCGTAACGCTGCCGCATCCCGTCCGCGACACTGGAGCCTTCGCGGATCGCCTGTTCGGTCATGTCCGCGATGAAGGGCTGATTGCCGAACAGCATGGTTTCAGAGAGCGGCAACAATGCCTCGGTGAACGCCGCTGGTCCGACACACCAGCCGCTGCGAAAACCCGGCGCGGCGTGGGATTTCGAGATCGAGGAGACGACGATCACGCGGTCTTGCAGGTCAGGTCGCGACAGCGGCGATGAAAAGTCGGAGCCGTCGAAGATCAGGTCTTCATAGACCTCGTCCGAGATGATCCAGAGATCGTGCTCGATCGCCAAATGCCCGATGGCGTCGATATCGGCGCGGGTCAGGATTGATCCGGTGGGATTGTGCGGCGTGGTCAGCAGGAGGGCGGTTGTCCTGGGGGTGATCCGGGCGGCAATATCCCCGGCGTCAATGCGAAACCCGTTTTCCGACCGCAGCGGCACCGCCACCATGTCGGCGCCGCTGGCGCGGATCACGCCTTCGTAAGTGGCATACATCGGGTCGCCGACCAGAACCTCGCAGCCTTCCTCGGCCACACCCAAAAGCACGGCGAACAGCGCGGTTTGCGTCCCCGGAAAACACAAGATCTGATCGGTCGAGATGTCGCGCCCGCTGCTGCGCGAATAGCGTTCGGCCAATGCGGCGCGCAACCCGGCCTCGCCGCGACCATTGGAGTAGCCGGTTCGCCCCCGGCGCATCGCGTCGGCCGCGGCATCGACAAGCGCGGTCGGTGTCGGCACGTCCGGCTCGCCGATGGTCAGTTCGATGATGTCGCGGCCTTGAGCTACAAGCGCCTTGGCCTTGATGTGAACCTCCCACTTGGCGCCGCCAAGGCCCGCCAGACGTTTGGTGATTTCGGTGTGTCTCATGCCTGATGCCCCGTTTCTCGCAAGTCTGTCCCGATGATCGCGCCAACGGATCTGATCCCGATCTCTGGCAGTTCGCCCGGCTCGAACGCACCTGACAGGGCGCCGCCCTCCATCCACAACCCGTCGATCACGGCGTTGCAGGCAATTGCCAGCAGACGCAATTCCCGCTTGGTGGTGGCGATATCCGCCTCGTTCAGGACGGCTTCTATCAATGCTTCCAGCCGGTTGCGGAATTCGTAGTAGGTCCGTTCGTGAATGACCCTCATATGTAAGTCTGCACCGACCTTGTTGAGAAAGCTGGCCCAGAGCGTCACCGAGCCGGCATCGACCACGGGCGGCGTCAGGCTTGCCACGACAAAGGCGATCAGGCGTGTCCTGGCCGATCCAGCAACATGCGCGACCGGGGCCGATGTCAGATCGGTCATCCGGTTCATGTGATGTTCGTAGGCGGCGGTGATCAATTCTTCCTTGGAGGAGAAATGATGCCGGATCATGCCCTGCGTGACCTGCGCACGGGTGGCGATCGCGCGCACCGTCGCCCCGCGCACGCCATGCTCGGCGATCAGGGACAGGGTCGCGTCAATCAGCGCCTCCCTGCGAACCTCGGCCGGCTCACGTCTGAATTTGCGGGTGTGTTCGGACACGGGGGTTTCCAGAGGCAATAATTATACACTTGCATAATTACGGAAACCCGGCATTACTACAAGCCGGAAAATGGGGGAAGCCCGATGGCGGCCACAGAACCGTCCGTAGACACCGGTGCTGCGCAGGACATGCAGGAAGAGGCCATTCGGGTCGCGGATCTGCACAAGTCCTTTGGCGCGCTCGAGGTGCTCAAGGGCATATCCCTGACCGCCCACAAGGGCGATGTCGTCGCGATCATCGGAGGCAGCGGGTCAGGGAAATCGACCTTCCTGCGCTGCATCAATTTTCTGGAAACCCCCAGTTCGGGCCAGATCGTCGTGAACGGTGAAGAGATCGCGATGCGCCCTGACGGCACGCCAGTCAATCGCCGCCAGATCGAGCGCATCCGCACCCGTCTGGGCATGGTGTTTCAGGCCTTCAACCTCTGGACCCACCGCACGCTGCTGGAAAACGTGATCGAGGTTCCGATCCATGTGCTGAAAGTGCCGCGGGCCGAAGCGACCGAACGCGCCAGGGTCCTGCTTGACCGGGTCGGGCTTGGCGACAAGGCCGACACTTTCCCGGCGTTCCTGTCGGGAGGACAGCAGCAGCGCGCCGCGATCGCAAGGGCGCTGGCGGTGGAACCCAGCGTGATGCTGTTTGACGAGCCCACCAGCGCGCTCGACCCGGAACTGGTGGGCGAGGTGTTGACCGTGATCCGCGATCTTGCAGCCGAGGGGCGCACGATGCTGCTGGTCACCCACGAGATGAAATTCGCCAGAGAGGTCGCAACGCATGTTGTCTATCTCTTCGAGGGTCGGATCGAAGAGCAGGGCCCACCCGAGGAACTTTTTGGCAACCCCAAATCCGCCCGGCTGCAACAATTCCTGAAAACAGTCGGATAGTTCAGTGCAAGCAAACCAACAAAGGGAGATAACCTATGACACTCAAGAAACTACTGATCGCCGGCCTTGCAACCGCAACGCTCGGCGCGGGTACCGCCTCGGCCGAAGAAGTCAAGATCGGCATCGCCGCGGAACCCTATCCGCCGTTCACGTCGCTTGACGCGTCCGGCAACTGGATCGGCTGGGAGATCGACCTGATCGACGCGGTTTGCGCAGCGGCCGAGCTTGACTGCGTGATCACGCCGGTGGCGTGGGACGGCATCATCCCGGCTCTGACCGGTCAGCAGATCGACGTGATCATCGCCTCGATGTCGATCACCGAAGAACGTCAGAAAACCATCGATTTCAGTGATCCTTACTACAACACCCCTGCCGTGATCGTGGCGGACAAATCGCTGGACATCGAAGCCACTCCGGAATCGCTTGCGGGCAAGATCATCGGCATTCAGGCCTCGACGATCCATCAGGCCTATGCGAATGCGCATTTCGGCGATGCGGCTGAAATCCGTGTCTACCAGACCCAGGATGAGGCCAATCAGGATCTGGTTGCAGGTCGTGTCGATGCCATTCAGGCCGACAGCATCGCGATGGCGGAATTCGTCGAATCCGATGTCGGTGCCTGCTGCGAGATCAAGGGCCAGGTTCCGTATGACGAGGCCATTCTGGGCCGCGGCGTCGGTGCCGGTGTCCGAAAGGGTGACGATGCGCTGCTCGCAAGCCTGAATGCGGGCATTGCCGCCATTCTGGCCGATGGCACCCACGCCGAAATCACCTCGCGCTATTTCACCACCAGCATCTACAGCGAGTAATCCGGGGCTTTGGAGTTCCTGCTCGAAACACTTGGGCTAGCCAGGAGCGCGGAGCTGCTGTCGCTCAGCCCGCCGGGTTGGGGGGGAAACCTTCTGCGCGGCCTTGCCAAGTCGTTGCAGATCGCCTTCGGGGCGTTCGGCTTCGGCCTGTTGATCGGGTTGTTCGGAGCTTATGGCAAACTCTATGGCGGGGTGGTCGTGCGTGACCTCCTCGCCATTTACACCACGGTGATCCGGGCCGTGCCCGAACTGGTCCTGATCCTGATCCTCTATTATGTCGGCACCGATCTGATCAATCAGGTCGCCCAGGCATTGGGCTATGGACGGGTGGAAATCAGCGGTGTGATCGCGGGGATCTGGGTGCTGGGCATCGTTCAGGGCGCCTATGCAACCGAGGTGCTGCGCGGGGCCATCCAGGCCGTTCCGCCGGGCCAGCTCGAGGCGGCACGGGCCTATGGCATGCCACCGCTCATGCAGATGCGGCGGGTGACCATTCCGGCAATGATGTCTTTCGCGACACCCGGATTGGCCAATCTCTGGCTCATCGCCACCAAGGATACCGCCCTGCTGGCGATCGTCGGTTTCAGCGAACTGACGCTTGAAACCCGTCAGGCCGCAGCCAGCACACGGGCCTATTTCACCTTCTTTCTGGCCGCCGGTGCGCTCTACCTGATCGTGACGCTCTGCTCGGGAGTGGTCTTTGCGCGTATCGAGAAATGGGCGCGACGTGGGCAACCCTCGCTGAAGGGGGCGGGCCGTTGATGACCTGGCGCGCGTTGATGCAGCCCCACAGGATTGTCCTGATCGCGCTGTTCGCCGGCCTGGTGATCTGGTGCGCCGTCACCCTGCGTTGGGACTGGATACCGCAATATACCCCCCTGGCGCTGGAGGGGTTGTGGCGAACCATCTGGATACTGGTCGTCACCAGCGTTCTGGGGTTTCTGCTGGCCATCCCGCTTGGCCTCGCCCAGGCCGTCGGGCCCTGGTATCTCGCGGCACCGGCCCGGCTGTTCTGCACAATCATTCGAGGCACGCCGCTGCTGTTGCAGATCTGGCTGCTCTATTACGGGCTGGGGTCGCTGTTTCCACAGATCCCGTGGATACGCGGCAGCGAACTCTGGCCCTATCTGCGCCAGGCCTGGCCTTATGCCGTGCTGGCCCTGACGCTGTCTTATGCCGGCTATGAAGGCGAAGTCATGCGGGGCGCGTTTTCGAGCGTCAACAAGGGCCAGCTCGAGGCCGCCAATGCCTTCGGGATGCCGCGCTTCACCATGTTTCGCCGGGTATGGTTGCCGCAGGCCATTCGCAACGTGCTGCCGACGCTGGGGGGCGAAACCATCCTTCAGCTCAAGGCGACACCGCTGGTCGCGACAATCACCGTGGTCGAGCTTTATGCGGTATCCTCCCGCGTGCGCGCGGACACGTTCATCGTCTACGAACCGCTGATCCTGCTGGCGGTGTTCTACATGCTCATCGCCGGGATCATCGCGTTGATGTTCCGATGGCTGGAAGACCGGGTGCCCGGATGATGATCGCCGCTGCGTCCTGCCGGCACCTGTAGGGGTGCGCGTGTTTTCTCCGCCGCACACCGTATCTCCGCGATGCCTATCGACCCGCCTGCGTCATGCCCGCCCCTTGGCGCGGCCAACGATCCCGAGCGCGACAAGGATGACGGCCGCCACCGCGATGATCAGCAGCGTCAGGTTCGGCAGGTAGAAGGTCGAGTAGATCTCCCAGCCCAAACGCCGCAGAACCTGGCCGATTTCGGTGTAGTTGCCGACAAGATGCCCGCCGAGCGTTCCGGTGATCCCCACCAATATGGCACCGATACCGGCCAGCACGACCATGACCCACCGCGACGCGCCCTCCCAGAGCTCGCTGCCGTGCAGATAGCGGATCACGGCCAGGAGCGTGTAGAAAGCCAGCGACCAGCTAGCCAACAGCATGTGGTTGCGACCCATCGGCGTGGACGACAGCGTTTCCCATGGGTAGATCGACAGACCAAGCGAATAGGCAATCGCTCCGGCGATCACGCCGAGGGTGAGAAACACTGGCAGCGCCCGGTCCATCGCCTGCCCTATCGGGCCGGAACTGAACGCCCGGATCACGATCGCCAACGAAGACACCAACCAGAGAGCAATGGGGAAGTGGATCGCCAAAACATGATAGGGGGCCATATTCAGGCTCCTTTCCGTGAAGATATCGTTGCATTCAGGGCAACACCAAAGGCGCCGATCAGAACCAGCCCGGCCAGAAGCGTCAGCAGCCACTGGCGGCGGATGGCGTCGCGAAACTCGACCTCGATGCCGTAGACCGTCAATTGTTCGGGGCTGTGGCGCGCCTTGACCGGGATTCCGGCTGCGATGGACGCAGCCCCGGCGTGTTGCGCGCTGTTGAGCATCGGCCAGGTCACCTGACCCGGATAGAACAGGGTCACGTCGGTCCAGACGTCGCCCCAAGTCGGCGCCGTGCCGGCGAAGCGGGTGGCGTTGATATCGGCGTCATGCGCCAGACCCAGCGTGCGCGGCAACGAGACATAGTGCCAGCGTCCGCCCGTGGCATTGCGATGGATGGCAAAGGCCACGTCGTAGCTGCGGTGATCCTGCAGGATCTTGTCATCCGCCGGATGCCCGGTATCGAGCGCCCGCGACAGCGTGACGTCCCAATAGCCATCGGCCCAGTGCCCCTTGCCGTCTACGCGGATGTCGCCGCGCGATCCGACAGCCGGGCGCAAGATGCGCCGCGGCAGGACGTCACCGTCTTTCCAGCCGGCGTCGGGATCGAAGGCAACGGCCTCGCCCTCGATCAGCGCATAGTCCTGGTCCTGCGAGATCAGGCCCCCGGCCACGTCCTCCCAGTTCAGCGCCTGATACCCGGCTGTTTCCGCGTTGAACATGACCTTGGGCTGTTTCAGCTCGCTGTCCCAGTTGGTCGCGTAGCTGGATGACCCCGCATCGCCGTCACGTCCCGTGCCGATGTGCTGGTCGTCAGCCTCGCCGACAGGGTTGGACCGGCCGGCGCGCCAATGCCACAGATCGAGGAAATACCCTGCCTGACGCATGGCCAGCAGCTCGCCCTCGGATGCCATGTCGTCCCATTGCCCCAAAGTGTTGCGGGTCAGCGGCAGATACTTGGTCACCTCTTCGGGGGCCTCGCTGGTCAAACCTGCCAGACCGTCGCCGATGGTGATGTAGCCGCCATAGCGCGAAAAGGCGGGCACGCTGCCGTCATCCAGCATCATCGCCACGCGGTCCTCATGCATCCCGAACGGGTTCGGTCCGGGCATCTCGCCGCCCTCGGCGATCCAGGCACCATCCTCATAGCGCAGGATGTCGTGGAAGATGCCGGGGCGCTCGGCAGGCCAGCGATAGCGGAGGAACATCGTCGTATCGTTGTAGGCGGCCTGCACCTGCAATGGCACGGTCAGTGTTTCGGGAATGCTGATATTGCGGTCCGGATCGTCCTTGACGACCCCGGTCCCATGCGTGACCCACGAATACAGCAAGACACCAGAGAATAAACCAACAGCACTCAGCAGTTTGATGTTCGACACAGTTTATCTCCCATATGGCCAAATCGGGATGGCGCAGGCGTAGGACTTCACTTCGGTGGAGGATGTCAGTGCAGCAATTTGCACTATGGCAATACCCAATGTGAATGTCTTATTACTAAGTAAAACCATACCCGCGAAAGAAAATTAGTAAAGCGTGGCGTGCAACCGACATAATTCCACGCCGCCATGGTCCGGCTTTCGTTTTTTTCCTCTGACACGTTTGACGGGGGAAATCTCCCCAACGCGCTGATTACCCACACGGTTTTTTTTAATCCGACTCTGTGAAATCACATTTAAGATGTGCGGTTTTGACGCATCTCGCCGTTCTGTGTCAGCGCTTTCGCCGGGGGTCTGGGGAAAAAACTGCGCCTGTTCGGTTGAAGCGATGGCACCGAAAAGGCTGGCCCCATCTTTCAGAATTCTGCCGTTGTCGCGCTGAATGAGCGGATCGGTAGATTCACCTTGGTCTAAATCGAGGATCGCACCCGGCATTTTTCTCACTTTGGCCGCGGCGTTGTTGTGAATCCGGTTTCTGATCCAGATTGCCGGGGCCTTGTCCGGCAAGGGCGGGTTTTCTGGTGGGTCGTTCGTTGTGGCAATCGTCAACGTCCACAGTGCAAAACAGAGCCTATATCGCGGCCTGACGCAGAACCCCGTCAAATTGGCTGTGTATCGGTCGGTGATCGCGAACAGACGCTATGATGCGTGCCTGAGGGATACCGGCACCTCTGCCATCAACCAGTCGCGCAGGGCGACGATCTTTGGGTCCCCCTCCTCTCCATGTCGGTAAACGAGATCGTATCCGCGTCCGGCCTGAAGCCGAACGTGCGGAAATGGTTCGATCAGCCGTCCGGCGGCGATGTCTTCGGCGACCAGCACGCTGCGTCCAAGGGCGACGCCCTCGCCGCGCAGCGCGGCCTCGATCGTGAGGCTGCCGTGGCTCAGGGTCGGCCCCCGGACACGGGCGCCCGCGACACCGGCGGCAGCCAGCCAGCGATCCCAGTTCGGCAGCCTGCTGTCGTCATGCAGGACGCGGTTCTCGGTCAGCAGCGTGCATTGGACAAGGTCCGCAGGATCGGTCAGCCCGCCCATTCGGGCCAGATAGTCGGGGCTGCAAACCGGGCTCATGGTCTCTTCGAGGATCCGTTCCGTCGCGGTGCCCGGATAGGCCCCAGTGCCGTAGCGAAGCGCGGCATCCACGCGGCCGTCGGACAGATCGACATTCACGTCGCTCACTTCGAGCCGGATATCGACATCCGGCATCAGCGCCATCAGCCGGTGCAGTCGCGGGGCGAACCACTTGCTGGCAAAGGAGACGCTCGTGCTGATCGTCAGCCGGGGCGCGGCTTCCCAACTGCGCAAACGTTCGGCCTCGCGCGTAAGCTCCGCCAGCACCCGGCTGACCACCTGATGCAGCGCTGCGCCCTCCTCGGTCAGCGCAATCCGCCGCGTCATGCGCCGGAACAGGGCGACGCCGACATCCTCCTCGAGCGTCTGTATCTGGCGGCTGATCGCGCCGGGAGTCACGTTCAACTCCTGTGCCGCCAACGCCATGCTCAGCAGACGGCCCGCGGCCTCGAAGCCGCGAAGGGTCTGCAACGGAGGCGGGCGGACAGGCATGGCGATCTCATGATTGCATCTGCATCAATCATAACCGCAAAACAAATCGTTTGTCAGCACGGTAAATCACCGTCAGTAAGTGATCTGAAAACAATCTTTTCCGTACGTATCCAACATGACAATCGCCGCCCCGGAACCACCCGCCCTGCCGCGCGTGCCCTTCGCTGATCGGATCTCGCTGCTCAGCATCGGCGCGATGCTGCTTCTGGCCCTGCTCTGGGGGTTGTCGATCCCGATCACCAAGCTCGGGCTCGAGGCCATGCCGCCAATCACGTTCACCGCGCTGCGGTTCGCCTTCGCCGTGCCATTCCTGTTCATCTTCGCCATCGGGCGACACCGAATCCCGCTCGCCGCCCTGCCGAAGGTCGTGGCGCTCGGCGTCATCGGCATCGGCATCGGCAACCTCGCCCAGTCCTTCGGCGTCGCTGGAGCCTCCGCTTCGGTGAGCACGATCGTTTCGGCCACGATCCCGGTCTTTGTCGTCATCCTCGCGGCCTTGCGCCTCGGCCAGTCGGTCAGCCGGGTGCAGCAGTTCGGCCTTGCTGCTGCCTTTGCAGGCGTCGCACTGGTCGCGCTCGGTCAGGGCAATGGAGCAGGCGACATCGGGCAGACCACCTTGACGGGCGTGGCCCTCGTGCTGCTGTCGGCGGTGACCATTGCCTTCTACTATGTCTGGAGCGTCGAGCTGGCGGCACGCCACGGCACCGTGACGGTCGTCATCTGGAGCACGCTGGCTGGCTTCCTCGCACTCCTGCCGTTCACGGCGTGGGAAGTCGCGACCACCTCGTTCAGTGTCACGCCCGTGGCCATCGCCTCGGCGATATATCTTGGCCTGCTCGTGTCGGCTGTCGGCCTCTTTCTCTGGCTGTGGCTCCTGCGCACCGTCCCCGTCCGCGTGGCGGCGAGCGTCCAGTTCCTGCAGCCGGTCTTCGGCATCGGCGCCTCGGCGGCCATGTTCGGCGACCGCATGGGCCCGCTGTTCATGGCGGGGGTAGCGTTGGTTCTGTTGGGAGTTGGGCTGTCGATCGTCACCGGGCGAGGAGGCCGACAGGCCAATCGTCCGGGCACGTCCGCTGAAGCTGCGAGCCTGTGACGTTGACGAGACTTTAGGCTCTATCCGGACTTTCGCAGCACCTTGGTCGAAGGACCGATGAGGGCCGCTCTGGTTGAGGTCGGAACGGTCAACTGCGTATCCTCTGGCCATCACGCAGCCATGCGGTTACCAACTGAAGAATGTCCAATCCCTTGCCGCCGTGCCCCGAATGCGCCTCCACATACACATATCAGCTGGATGCACTGCTCACCTGCCCGGAATGTGGGCATGAATGGTCAACAGGCTCTGAGAACCATGAAAATACGGATGTGCGTGACAGCGTCGGCAACATCCTCCTGGACGGCGATACCGTGACCGTCATCAAGGATCTTAAGCTCAAGGGAACGTCGTCAGTAGTCAAGGTCGGGACGAAGGTCCGCAATATTCGGTTGGTTGATGGTGACCACGACATCGACTGCAAGATCCCGGGAGTCGGGCAGATCGGTTTGAAATCGAAATTCGTGAAAAAGCTGTCTGAATAGAATCGCGCACCGATATGGGGCTTTTGGTAGCTGGTGCGCGAAATTCTGTTTTACCGACCAGTCCGGTGTCGCGCCGGCAATGCCGCAGCGGGTGCGAATGGCTGTTTCAAGGGCATACTACCCGACCAGTAAACCGCAGCGTCGCGCCGTTCATTTTGCGCACCCGCCATCGGGCAATGCCAAAATTCATGGGATCAATCGTTGAATACGATGATCTCAGGCGCCCATGCGATATTTACCGAGAACAGCGGCGGACAAAATGCCGCTGAACGGCTTCATTCAACGAAGTCTGGGATATTTGCCAAATAAAGGCGTCTTATACATTCCCGCACCGCGAAAAAATATGCGCTCCCCTACAGCGCCTCAGAAATCCAGATTCTCGACCGACAAAGCGTTTGCCTGGATGAACTCGCGGCGCGGCTCGACCACATCGCCCATCAGCTTGGTAAAGATGTCGTCGGCCTCGGCCAGGTCCTCGATGCGCACCTGCAACAGCGTCCGCGCCTCGGGGTCGAGCGTGGTTTCCCAGAGTTGCTCGGGGTTCATCTCGCCAAGTCCCTTGTAGCGTTGCAGCGTCAGGCCCTTCTCGCCCTCGGCCAGCACCGCTTCGAGCAACTCGGTCGGACCGTGGATCAACTGCTCGCGGTCCTTGCGCACAAGGCTGGCCGGGTCGCGGAAATGGCCGCGGGTGTCCTTGCTGACCTGGCCAAGCCGGCGCGCCTCGCCCGAGCGCAGCACCGCGCCGTCGAGCGTGCGCACTTCTTCCACCCCGCGCAGGATGCGCGCCAGACGGATTCCGTGATCCTGGGTGATCCGCCCCTCCCAGCCGCGTTCATACTCCGCCGCGACCAGGTCGAGCCGCCGCGCCACGTTGTCGGCCACCTCCTGCAAGTCGGCATCCACCGCGCCCGCATCGAAGGCGCCGGCCAGCGCCGCCTGTTCCAGGATGTTGCGCGGGTAATGCGTCGGGAAGGCGTCGAGCACCCGGCGCACCTGCCGCGCGGCCTCGACCACGCGGGCAAGGTCCTGCCCGGCGATCTCCTCGCCGTTCGACAGGCGCAGGACCGTGCCCTCGGTGCCCTGCTGGATCAGGTAGTCCTCCAGCGCCGGCTGGTCCTTGATGTAGACCTCGGACTTGCCCCGGCTGACCTTGTAGAGCGGCGGTTGCGCGATGTAGAGATAGCCGCCCTCGATGATCTGCGGCGTCTGGCGGAAGAAGAACGTGAGCAACAGCGTGCGGATATGCGCGCCGTCGACGTCCGCATCCGTCATGATGATGATCTTGTGATAGCGCAGCTTGTTGATGTCGAACTCGTCACGCCCGATCCCGGTGCCCATCGCGGTGATCAGCGTTCCGATCTCCTGGCTCGACAGCATCCGGTCGAAACGCGCGCGCTCGACGTTCAGGATCTTGCCCTTGAGCGGCAGGATCGCCTGATTGTGCCGCGAACGGCCCTGTTTCGCCGATCCGCCCGCCGAGTCGCCCTCGACCAGGAACAGTTCGCGCTTGGCCGGGTCCTTCTCCTGGCAATCCGCGAGCTTGCCGGGCAGCGACGCGATGTCGAGCGACGACTTCTTGCGCGTCAACTCGCGCGCCTTGCGCGCCGCCTCGCGCGCCACCGCCGCCTCGACGATCTTGCCGACGATCATCCGCGCCTCGGCGGGGTGTTCCTCGAACCAGTCGCTGAGACGCTCGTTCATCAACCCTTCGACTGCCGGCCGGACCTCGGACGACACCAGCTTGTCCTTGGTCTGCGACGAGAACTTGGGGTCCGGCACCTTGACCGACAACACGCAGGTCAACCCTTCGCGCGCGTCGTCGCCGGTGACGTTGACCTTCTCTTTCTTCGCCAGCCCGGACGAGTTGGCGTAGAGGTTGATCGTGCGTGTCAGCGCACCGCGAAAGCCCGCCAGATGCGTGCCGCCGTCGCGCTGCGGGATGTTGTTGGTGAAGGGCAGCACCGTCTCGTGATAGCTGTCGTTCCACCACATCGCGACTTCGACGATGATCCCGTCACGCTCACCGACCACATGGATCGGTTCGGACAGCAGCGGGCTCTTGTGGCGGTCGAGATACTTGACGAACTCCATCACGCCGCCGTCATAGTGCAGCTCGACACGCAGCGGTTCGGCGGGGCGCTCGTCTTCGAGGATGATCCGCACGCCGGAGTTCAGGAAGGCCAGTTCACGCAGGCGGTTTTCCAGCGTCTTGAACACGTAGTCGAGGTTCGAGAACGTCTGTGTCGAGCCGAGAAAGCGCACCATCGTGCCCTGTTTTCCGTCCGCGTCGCCGACCACCCTTAGCGGATCGACCGTATCGCCATGCTCAAACCGGACGACGTGTTCCTTGCCGTCGCGCCAGATCGTCAGTTCCAGCCACTCCGACAGTGCGTTCACCACCGACACGCCGACGCCGTGCAGACCGCCCGAGACCTTGTAGGAGTTCTGGTCGAATTTGCCCCCGGCATGAAGCTGGGTCATGATGACCTCGGCTGCCGAAACGCCTTCCTCGTCGTGGATGCCCACCGGAATTCCGCGGCCGTTATCGGTCACCGACACGCTGTTGTCGGCATGGATTTTCACATGCACCCGGTCGGCATGACCGGCCAGCACCTCGTCGATGCCGTTATCGACGACCTCATAAACCATGTGGTGCAGGCCCGAGCCATCATCGGTGTCACCGATATACATGCCGGGGCGTTTGCGAACCGCCTCCAGCCCCCTGAGAACCTTGATGGAATCCGCCCCGTATTCCGGGGACTTCTGCGCGTCGTCGGCCATGCAAGCCTTCCTTGGAATGAATGCGCAAGTTATAGGGGGTCCGGCCCCGGTTTACCAGCGTTTCGCCCCCATATTTGGGGTCTGTCGTCAGGCGATTTCGCCAGCCTCGTCAAGCGGCGAAAACGGGTTGAACGCAAACTCCCACAGGTGCCCGTCCGGGTCGGCGACATAGCAGGAATAACCGCCCCAGTCGGTCCTGAACGGCGCACGCACCGGGGTCGCGCCGAAGGCGATCGCATGGGCATAGGCCGCCTCCACCTCCTCCGGCGACGGCTGGTTCTGCGCCAGCGTCATCGCGCCGGTTTTCAGGTCCGAGACGTCGCGCCCGGTTTCCGCGGCCAGCCCCGCCAGCGTGAACAGGGCGAATTTCGAGCCGTTCATGCCGTAGAACGCCACCTCGTCCATCGCCTCCTCCAATACCCAGCCCAGCGCCTCGTAATAGGCGCGTGCGCGGGCCAGATCGGCGACCGCCAGCGTGATGAAATTCACCCGGTTCATCGGCAGTGTCATGGCATCGTCCTTTCCTCGATCTCGCTCACCCCGTCCACGTCGCGGACCTCGATCTGTTGCGCCCGTGCGCCCAGCGCCTCGAACAGTTCCGGGCCGGTGCCGGTCATGAAGGCCTGCGCCGCCAGCGCGCAGATCTCGTCATAGAGCGCGGCGCGGCGACCCGCATCGAGATGCGCCGCCACCTCGTCCAGCAGCAGGATCGGCGGTGCGCCGAAATCGCGCGCCAAGGCGCGGGCGTTGGCAAGAATCAACGATACCAGCAACGCCTTTTGCTCGCCGGTCGAGGCATCCTTGGCCTGAACCCCCTTGGCAGCATAGACCGCCGCCAGATCGGCGCGGTGCGGCCCGGCCAGCGTGCGGCCCGCGAGCAGGTCGCGCGACCGGCCCTCTTCCCAGGCGGCCAGCAACGCCGCCTCGCCCTCTGGCCCCTCGTCGGCACCTTCGGCGTGCAGGATCGTCAGCGCGGCAGCGGGGAAACTCGTTTCGGCCTCGGCCTGCGCCCCGGCCAGCAGATCGACCGTCATCGCGCGGTTTTTCTGGATTTCGGCCCCTGCCCGCGCCATCTGCACCTCGAGCGCATGATACCAGTGCCTGTCCCGCTCACCGTCCTTCAACAGCCGGTTCCGCTCGCGCATCGCCTTGTCATAGGTCAGGACGGCATCGGCGTGGCCGGGCTCGAAGCTCATCGCCATCCGGTCGAGAAACCGCCGCCGCCCGTCCGCACCCTCGGTCCAGAGCCGGTCCATCGCCGGCACCAGCCAGACCATGCGCGCGATCCGCCCCAGCGCCACCTGCGGCGCGGCCTTGCCGTCGATGGTGACTTGCCGCGCGGTGCCGGGCTCGGCCCAGGTCTCGACCTCGTGGAGCTGGTGCAGCGATTGCAGCAGCGCGGTGATCTTCCAGCCCAGCGCCTCGGGCCGGCGCGCGATCTCGTCGGTCGCGGCGCGGCGCAGGCCCCGCCCCGGCGACAACAGGCTCACCGCCTCAAGGATGTTGGTCTTGCCCGCGCCGTTCTGCCCGTAGATCGCGACCGGCCGCCCGTCGAGGTCAAGCACCGCACGGCGGTGCGAGCGGACATGGCTCAGGGTCAGGTTGCGCAGAAAGAGGGCTGTCATCTACTCTTTTTCGGCCGCTCATCTGGGTGAACCCAACCGGTAGGAGGGGCGTATTCACCTGGACGAACAACAAGCCGCGCACCCTCGGGCTGTATCATTGCCGGCAGTACTGAAAGATCTACGTCAGCCTTGCTTAGCTTCATCGAACGGTAAGAGTTATCCTTCAAATGGGTCGACTCATTCCTCCCAGGAGGAGTCAGGACTACGACCTTCTTTCCGGGAAAGCACCGGTTGACCGCTTTCAATGTTGCGGCCTGATCGGTATCAGCCGTGACGAGAAACGCGATATCGATTCTGTCGAAAACAAATGCCTCAAATAGAGATAGCGCAACGTTGATATCGGTTTCCTTTTCGCGCGGTTGATCCCACCTTGCGCCACAGGTCCGACAGTCAGAAGGTTCTTTGGTCGTGTGGCCGTATAGTACGTTTACCCCTTCCGCCTTCAAGGCTGCGATGTAAGACTCGTGGCGCTTTCGCTTGCCGAAATCTCCCGGGAAAAAGGCGGTACAAAAGACGATCTCATGTATAGTTGCCGAGAATTGCTTGGCTGCACGCTCGCCCAATCGCCTCAGCGAGACCCATTTCAAATATGGCTCCCTAAGGTCATCAATAGCGTGATACAAGTTGAATCCGTCTACAAATAGACCACCACGCGAGCGGTGAGTTGTTGACATTTTAACTCCCTGCACTCATATTCTCTGTGCAACGCTGGATGGTACGCCCAACAGCCCCCCCCGTGGGACTACGGTCCCCGGGGGCTATTTTTTGTCACACGCGCATCGGCATCACGACATAGATCGCGCTGGTGTCATTGCCCTCGCGCATCACCACCGGCTGGCCCGCGCTGTCGAACATGAACACCGCATTTTCGCGATCGGCCTGGCTGGCGATCTCGAGCAGATACTTGGCGTTGAACCCGATCTCGAGCGGCTCGTCACCATAGGCCACCACCAGTTCCTCCTCCGCAGCACCCGCGTCCGGCGCATTCACCGACAGAACCAGCTTGTCCTCGGACAGGACCAGCTTGACGGCGCGCGAGCGCTCGCTCGACACGGTGGCGACACGGTCGACGGCCTGCGCGAACTCGCGCGCGTCGACCTCCATCTTCTTGGTGTTGCCGGTGGGAATGACGCGGGCGTAGTCGGGGAAGGTGCCGTCTATCACCTTCGAGGTCAGGATGATTCCGGGCGTCGCGAAGCGCACCTTGGTTTCGCTGACCGACACCGCGATCTGGGCGTCATCGTCGTCAAGCAGCTTGCGCAACTCGCCCACGGTCTTGCGCGGCACGATCACGCCCGGCAGGTTGTCGGCCCCGGACGGAAGGTCAGCATCGACCCGCGCCAGCCGGTGCCCGTCGGTCGCCACACAGCGCAGCACGCGGCCGCCCTCGGCCTCGGCGACATGCATGTAGACGCCGTTGAGGTAATAGCGCGTCTCCTCGGTGGAAATCGCGAATTTCGACTTGTCGAACAGCCGACGCAAAACCGGCGCGGGGGCCGAGAAATTGGCGGTGTATTCCGAGCTTGCCATGATCGGAAAATCTTCCTTGGGCAGCGTCGCCAGCGAGAAGTTCGACCGCCCGGCCTCGATCGTCAGCCGACCCGAGGCGCCATCATCGGCCAGCACCACCAGCGCACCGTCAGGCAGCTTGCGCACGATCTCGTGCAGCATCACGGCGTTGACGGTGGTGGACCCGGCGCGCTCGACCATCGCCGTGACCCGGTCGACGACCTCGATATCCAGATCGGTGGCGCGGAACGACACGGTGTTGCCCTCGGCCTCGATCAGCACGTTGGCGAGGATCGGGATCGTGTTTCGCCGCTCGACGACCGATTGCGCCTGCCCGACCGCCTTCAGCAGCATGGCGCGTTCGATGGAAATCTTCATGTCGCACTCCCGGCAAATATTGGGACGCCGACCATACCCCGACGCGCGCCCATCGCAAGATTTTTCTCGACTTTCAGACGGTTTGAACGGTGCGTCAAGGGGGCGCCGCCAGCGCGGCGACCGGTCTCAGGCCTCGAGCGCGCGGCGCAGAAGCTCGACATCCTCCGAGAGCTGCGAGTCGGTCTTCATCAACTCGCCGATCCGGCGCACGCCGTGCATCACCGTGGTATGGTCGCGGCCCCCGAAGCGGCGCCCGATATCGGGCAGGCTGCGGGTGGTCAATTCCTTGGCCAGCCACATCGCGACCTGCCGTGGGCGGGCGACCGAGCGCTGGCGCTTGGGGCCGACCATGTCGGACATGCGGATGTTGTAATGCTCGGCGACCTTGCGCTGGATCTCTTCGACCGTGACCTTGCGATCCGACATCCTGAGGATATCGGCCAGCGCGTCCTGTGCCTTTTCCAGCGTGATTTCCTGCCCGACCAGCGAGGCGAAGGCGAACAGCCGCATCAACCCGCCTTCGAGCACCCGCACGTTGGTGGTGATCCGATGGGCGATAAACTCCAGCACACCCTCGGCGATCTGAAGATCGGGATATTGCTCGCGGTAGCGCGCGACCTTGGTTTGCAGGATGCCCAGCCGCAACTCGTAGTCGGTCGGGTGCAGATCCACCACCAGCCCCGATTGCAGCCGCGACTGGATGCGGTCCTCGAGATCCTTGATCTCGCCCGGCGCGCGGTCGGCGGAAATGATGATCTGCTTGTTCTGATCCACCAGTGCGTTGAAGGTGTGAAAGAACTCCTCCTGGGTCGAGTCCTTGCCGGCGATGAACTGGACGTCATCCACCATCAGCACGTCGACCGACCGGAACAGATGCTTGAAATCCATCATCTGCTTGTCACGCAGCGCCTGAACGAAGCGATACATGAAGCGCTCGGCCGACAGATAGACCACCTTGAGCGACGGATCGCGCGCCTGCATCTCCCAGGCGATGGCGTGCATCAGATGGGTCTTGCCCAGCCCGACGCCGCCATAAAGAAACAGCGGGTTGAACGAGACCGGCCCGCCTTCGGCCACCCGGCGGGCGGCGGCATGGGCAAGCTGGTTGGGCTTGCCGACGACGAAACTGTCGAAGGTCAGACGGGTATCGAGCCGCGCCCCCGGAAGTTCGTCGTTGTCGGGCCGGATCTGGCCACCGCTCACCGGCTGATCGGACAGGTTCGCCGGCCGGGCGGCGGGCCGTGCGTCCAGCTTCGGTACGGTGAAGGTCAACCGCGTGACCTCGGCGCCCGCCCGCACCAGATGTTGCAGGATCTGGTCGCCGAAATTGCGCTCGACCCAATTGCCCATGAAATTGGTCGGAACCAGAAACGTCGCCACGCCATCGTCAAGCTCGGCAAACTCCAGCGGCTCGATCCAGTTGCGGTAGTTGTTCTGACCGACTGCCTTTTGCAGCGAGTCGCGGACCTTGCCCCAGTGTTCATTTGTCATTGTCGTTTCGACCCGAATTCTGTCCCTGGCCGCAAAGCGGCAAATGTCTTTCCCGTCTGTCCCTTCGCCCATGCCGGACATGGCCCGGCACGGCGCCCGCAGGACATTGCCCGCGGGTTGCGATCTGTCGCCATGAAGGCGCACTGACGTGGAAAACACAGCCCGCAGGCGGCGCAACTGCACCGCGAGCAAATCAGGCCGCTGGCAGTCCGGATCCCCACCCGCTGCACAGCATCTCATGTCGTATCGACACCGCAACACGTCCCCTCAGACCGCGTCGCGAAAAACAGGCGGCGGTGCAAATGCCGTTTGTCCTGTCCGAGTCGGTTTTCCCAAATCAGCGAAGTGAATCGCATGAGCAAACTAGCGGGCGTGTCGCGCGCTCCGCAACTCATCTTCAACCTTGACTCCGGAATTGCCGAAACGAATCCCGGGTGCCTTTCACGAATCCGATTTTCGTTGAGGAAATCCCGACCCGGCAAAAAGAAAGCGCGCCCGAAGGCGCGCTCATACGTGGCATTTCGGCAGCAGATCGGATCAGGCCATCGCCTTCACACGCCGGCTCAGCCGCGACATTTTCCGCGCCACGGTGTTCTTGTGCAGGATGCCCCGGCTGACGCCGCGCATCAGTTCGGGCTGCGCCTCTTTCAAGGCAGCGGTCGCGACGGCCTGATCGCCACCGGCGATGGCTTCCTCGACCTTGCGCAGATAGGTGCGGATGCGCGAGCGGCGGGCTTTGTTGATGGCTTCACGGCGCTCGTTCTGGCGCGCGCGTTTCTGGGCTTGAGGCGAATTCGCCATGTTCGGTCCCTTTCTCGGGTCTCAGTTACAATATCGTCGCGCAACGATTCCCGACCGGGGTTCACAAACCGGCTGATTCCGACCAGAGCGGGTCTCACGCGCATGTGCGGCGGCCTATACGGGGTTTTCGCCCGGTTGTGAAGCCCCCTGTCGGCCTATCGGTCGCGGAACTGCGGCTCGCGTTTCTCGACGAAGGCGGCCATGCCTTCCTTCTGATCCTCGGAGGCAAACAGCGCGTGGAACATCCGGCGCTCGAACAGCGTCGCCTCGGACATCGGCATCTGTTCGGCGCGGTTCACGGCCTCCTTGATCGCCATCACCGAGATCATGCTTTTCTCGGCGATCTTGCGCGCCGCGTTCGTGGCTTCTTCCATCAGCTTCTTGGCCGGAACCACGCGGCTGACCAGCCCCGAACGCTCGGCCTCGTCGGCATCCATGAAACGCCCGGTCAGGTTCATGTCCATGGATTTGGCACGGCCCACCAGCCGCGTCAGGCGCTGGGTGCCGCCCATGCCGGCCATCACGCCGAGATTGACCTCGGGCTGGCCGAATTTCGCGGTATCCGCCGCGATGATGAAGTCGCACATCATCGCCAGTTCGCAGCCGCCGCCCAGCGCATAGCCCGACACCGCCGCGATGATCGGCTTGCGGATGCGCAGGATCGCCTGTTCTTCCGAGGTGAAAAGATCGCCGGCAAAGACCTCGACGAAGCTCTTTTCGCTCATCATCTTGATGTCGGCCCCGGCGGCGAAGGCCTTTTCCGAGCCGGTGACGATGCAGCAGCGCACCTTGTCGTTCTTCTGCGCCTCGGCGAGCGCGTCGCCAAGCTCGCGCAGCAACTCGAGGTTCAGCGCGTTCATCACGTCCGGACGATTGAGCCGGATCGTGCAGATGTTGTCCTCGATATCGACGATGATGTTCTTGTAAGCCATGAGCGTTCCCGATCCATCCCTTCGGCTGCCGTCAAGGACCGCACCTAAGCGAGTCATGCCCGCCGGATCAAGTCATCTTTGGCAGTGCGGGCAATAGAAGCTCGACCGCCCCGCCTGCACGATGCGGCGGACGGTGCCGCCGCAGCCGTCCGTCGGACAGGGTTCGCCTTCACGGCCGTAGACCTGAAAGCTGTGCTGGAAATAACCCAGTTCGCCATCGGCCTGCCGGTAGTCGCGCAACGACGATCCCCCGGCGGCGATCGCATCCGTCAGCACCGCGCGGATGATCGGAACCAGCCCCGCCACCCGCGCCGCCGAAATCGCACCCGCCTTGCGCGCCGGGTGGATGCCCGCACGATAAAGCGCCTCGCAGACATAGATGTTGCCCAGCCCCGCGACGATGCGCTGATCCAGCAGCGCCGACTTGATCGGGGTGTTCTTCGCGGCCAGCGCGGCGACGAGGTAGGCTTCGTGGAGCGCATTGCCCAACGGCTCCGGCCCCAGCCTTGCCAACAGCGGATGCTCGTCGCCGGTTGCAAACAGGTCCATCGCCCCGAAGCGGCGGGCATCGTTGAAGGTGATCCGCGCGCCGTCCTGCATGGTCAGCACGACATGGTCATGCTTTTCGGGCGCCGGGTGGTGATGGTGGAACTTGCCCAGTGAAGTGCCAGAAATCAGCATCCGCCCGGACATGCCAAGGTGGATCAGCAGCGTCTCGCCCCGGTCCAGATCGGCCAGGATATACTTCGACCGCCGCCCCAGCGCGGTGACGCGCGCGCCGGTCAGCCGCGCCGCCATGTCCGGTGGAAACGGCCAGCGCAGACCCTCGCGGCGCACCTCGGCGCGGGCGATCACCCGGCCCGCCATCACCGGCTCCAGCCCGCGGCGGACTGTCTCGACTTCCGGCAATTCAGGCATTGGCCCAGCCCTTCCATTGTCTGCCCCTGCCCGGCGCTATATGAGGGGTCAGATTGCACCTGTGGACAAGGGCCGATGACAGCGCCAGACAAGAAAACCACGCATTTCGGCTTTCGCACCGTCGACGAGGACCAGAAGGCCGGCATGGTCCACGGCGTCTTTACCAATGTCGCCTCTAAATACGACATCATGAACGACGCGATGTCGATGGGCATCCACCGGATCTGGAAAGACGCGATGATGGACTGGCTGGCGCCGCGTCCGGGGCAAAAGCTGCTCGACGTGGCTGGCGGCACCGGCGACATCGCGTTCCGCTTCCTCACCCGCGCCCGGACGGCCAGCGCCACCGTGCTCGACATGACGGAATCGATGCTCATAGAAGGCCGCAAGCGGGCCGAGGCCGGGCGTATGGCGGGCAGTCTCGACTGGGTGGTGGGCGACGCGATGGCGCTGCCGTTCAAGGCCAATACCTTCGACGTCTACACGATCAGTTTCGGCATAAGAAACGTCACCCGCATCCCCGATGCGCTGTCCGAAGCCTTCCGCGTGCTGCGCCCCGGCGGGCGGCTGATGGTGCTCGAATTCAGCCAGATCCCCAACGCCCTGATGCAGCGCGCCTATGACCTGTATTCCTTCAACGTCATCCCGCGCATGGGCAAGCTGATCGCCAATGACGCCGACAGCTATCAGTATCTGGTCGAGTCGATCCGCAAGTTTCCCGATCAGGACACCTTCGCCGACATGATCCGCAGCGCCGGGTTCGAGAACGTCAGCTATCGCAACCTGTCGATGGGCATCGCAGCACTTCATTCCGGCTGGAAGATCTGATGCGGGGTCCGCACAACTTCTGGCGCCTCGTGCGCACCGGCGCGACCTTTGCGCGCACCGGCGCGCTGCACGTGGTGCTCGACGCGATGGAGGCGCCGCCGCTGGTGCGCGTCGCGGTCCGCATGGTAAGCTGGCCCTTCGCCTTTCTCGGCCACAAGGGCGATCCATCGCGCCCGCCCCTGACCCGCGCCCTGACCGCCCTTGGCCCGGCCTACATCAAGTTCGGCCAGACCATGTCGACACGGCCCGATGTGGTCGGCGAGGATCTGGCGCGCGAGCTGACCTATCTGCAGGACAAGCTCCCGCCGTTTTCGACCGAGGTTGCCCGCCAGATGATCGAGGCCGAGCTTGAGATCACGCTCGACGAGGTGTTTTCCGAGTTCTCCGAACCGGTCGCCGCCGCCTCGATCGCGCAGGTCCACCGCGCCCGGATCGCCGCCACCGGCGAGGAGGTCGCGGTCAAGGTGCTGCGCCCGCGCATCGAACGTGCCTTTCGCACCGACCTTGACGCCTTCCACTTCGCGGCTGCCTTCCTCGAGGCCATGCTGCCGATGACGCGCCGCCTCAAGCCCTCGGACGTGGTGCAGCACTTCGAAGACACCGTGATGGGCGAGCTTGATCTGCGGCTGGAAAGCGCCTCGGCCTCGGAGTTTGCCGAGAACACCAAGGACGACGCCGGGTTCGTCGTGCCGAAGGTGAACTGGGGGCTGACGTCCAAGCGGGTGATGACGCTGGGCTGGGGCGAAGGCATCCCGGCCAACGAGGTCGAGCGGGTGCGCGAAGCCGGGCTCGACTGCGAGGCGCTGGGCAACCGGGTGCTGCAACTGTTCCTTAGCCATGCCCTGCGCGACGGGCTGTTCCACGGCGACATGCATCAGGGGAATCTGAAATTCGCGCTGAACGGCGACATCATCGCGCTCGATTTCGGGATCATGGGGCGGATCGACGAATATACCCGCCGCGTCTATGCCGAGATCCTGTTCGGCTTCATCCGGCGCGATTACCGCCGCGTCGCCGAAGTGCATTTCGAGGCCGGCTATGTCCCCGCCGATCAGGATGTCGACGAATTCGCCCGCGCGCTGCGCGCCGTGGGCGAGCCGATTTTCGGCATGGACGCCACCCAGATCTCGATGGGGCGGCTGTTGCACTACCTTTTTGAAGTCACCGAATGGTTCGGGATGCAGACCCGCACCGAGCTGATCCTCTTGCAGCGCACGATGGTGGTGGTCGAGGGCGTCGCGCGCTCGCTCAACCCGCATATCAACATCTGGCAGGTCGCCCGCCCGGTGGTCGAGACCTATATCACCGATTCGATCGGCCCCAAGGCGATGCTCTCCGACCTCGCCAAGACCGCGCGGGTGCTGGCGCGCTTTGGCCCGCGCCTGCCAGGGCTGGCCGAGGCCGCGCTGATCCGCCAGGCACAAACGCCCGAGACACCGAGGCGCGCACGGCCTTATCGCGCGATCGGCTATGTCGCGCTGGGTGCCGCACTTGCGCTCACTGGCGTCTGGGTCGTGACTAGCCTCTGAGCGCCGCGATTTCCAACGCCGCCGCCTGCGCGTATCCGACGTCACCGCGCGCCGCGCGCCACAGGCAATAGGCCGCCATGCGCCAATGAAACAGCGGACGCAACGCCCTGTAGCGCGCCACCGTGGCCGGGTTGTCATAGGCGTCGAGGAAGGCGTCGGCCTGCGCCAGCGACAGCGGCGGGTTTCCCGACACCACCTGCATCGCCGGTGACAGAAAGACCGCCAGATCCTCGGCCGGGTCTCCCCGCGCCGGGCATTGCCAGTCGATGAACGTCACGCCGGTGGGCGTCACCAGCGCATTTCCCGCGGTCGCGTCGCCATGCACGAACGCACGCGCCACATCCGGGGCATCGGTGGCAAGCGGCTCCAGCGCGGCCAGTTCCCTGCCCGTAGCACCGATCACCGCGAGCATGTCGCGGGCCTGGGCCCGCATCGCAGCGTCGCCCGAAGGTTGCTCTGGCAAACCCACCGGCACCGGGCAGGCGTGCAGCCGCGCCAACGCCGTGCCGACATCTCCGGCGTCATCCTTCGGCGTCCAGGCACGGCCATCGACGTGGGAATAGATCAGGCTGTCGCCCGCGTCCGTCGCGGCAACCGCGACGAAACCGGGCGCGAGACCGGTTCCCGCCAGCGATCTGAGCGCGGCGGCTTCGGCTTCCGGATCATTGCGAAACAGCGGTGTATCCCCGCCGGGACGGTAGAGTTTGCAGACCAGGGCCGGCGCCACGGGCGTTGGCGGATCAATGCGCCAGACATGGTTGGTGTTGCCACCGGGCAATATCCGCCAGTCTGCACCCGGCGCCACCACCTTGGCTCCGACCCAATGCGCCACCAAGGCCGTTGGCGGTGCGGCCTGCGCCCGCGCTCTGTCCTGTCGCTTTACCGTTGCCACGCCGCCACCTTTCAAGGCGCGCACGCTAGGCACGGCGCCCCGCGCTGGCAAGCCCGCGCCGGTCTATTCCCGGTTTCGTGGTGCCCTGAGCGAGCCGACATCGCCGGCCTTGATCTCGGTCCCACCATTCAGAACCAGGACCGTCTCGCCATCCTCGACCCGCGCCTCGACGATTTCCGAATAGGCCGCAACCGGAGCTTCGCCCATCAGTTTGCCCTGCGAATAGCTCTGCAGCGAGAAATCGTAGAAACCCGGCGGAAACGGCGCGCCGAAGGCATCGACCCCGGCCCATTCGACCGGCTGGTCCGACACTGGCAGATCGACCCGGTCCCGCTCGGCACCGCCCGCGTCGCGCACCACCAGAACCACCCGCTCGGCACCGCTGGCCGGTTCTGGGTAGAGCGCGACCGGGCTGTCCTTGAACCAGACCGGCCCGACCGCCCGCGCCTCCATCCCGACCCATCCAGCAAGATCGCTCATCCCCATCGCGCCAAGCTGTTTTCCGAGCGCGGTCAGCAGGTCATTGGTCTTGACCTGCTGTTCGACACCGGAAAACGTGGCGAGCTGAACGGCATAATCGGTACTCTCGATCGGGTTGAGCGGGTCCTGGTTCTGCATCTGCACAGTCAGCATCCGCAGAAACGTATCGAAATCGGACGAAACCATCTGCCCGGCCGACTTTGCGGGTGTCGCAGGGCTGGCCGCTGTGACCTGCGGAGTGTTCGAGGTTGCAATTTCCATCGGGGTCTCCTTCTTCAAAGTCTGATGTCGACCCCGGCAGCCGGGGCATGAGGTCTGGGTGCAACCGTGCCAACAGGCGCGGCGGGGCGGTCGGTTTCATGGGCCGGGTCGTCATCCGCGAGCAGCGCGCCGGCAGCGCGCGGTTGCTGTCCGCCAGACCCCGGCGCGCCATGCTGGAAGCTGAACCCGACCGACCCATGGCCGAGACGCCGCAATTCCTCGGCGAACATGTCGATGTGACGGCGGATCATGTCGAGCGTTTCGGGCCGGTCTGCCTGCAGCGTGACCGCCAGCGTTCCGTTCTCGGTGTGCATCGAGATGCGCACCCGCCCCAGTTCTTCCGGCCTAAGCGTCAGTTCAACCGATCTGTCGCCCGCCCGGTGCACGGTTTCGGCGATCTGCACGGCCACCCCGCGCGCCACATCCGGCGCAGTCGGAAAGGGCGGGGCGTCGGCGCGGGTCGGCGTGGCGCGCAGCGCGCTTTCGGCCCCGCTCAGCGCCATGCCCGCGGGGTCCTGCGCCACGATGGCAGGCGCGTCCGGTCTGCCGGTATCTGCGCGCCGCGCCGCTCCATCTGCATCCCGCAGTGCCGGTGGTTGCGGCGTCGCCAGGGGCGGACCCACCGGCTGCGCGTCGGGTTTCACGAGTTGCCCGATAAATGATGCAGCATGATCACCGCCCGGTGCAGGAACGCCCCATGCCAAGCCCGTGATGGGCGCGGGGGCGGACGCCAGTTGTCCACCGGACTGGCCGGGTTGCGCAGGTGGCGGTTCGGGTAAGCGTATCGATGAGGCGACCGGGTCGCGCCCGACCGATCCGTCGGCCCCGGCTGTCTTCGCCGCAAAGCCCGATCCGGTGACGCCCGGATCCTTCGTTTGGGACGAACTCCCGGCGGTCTGCTCACCCGCGCCCGACGACACATTGAGAGCCGACAGGTTCGGAGATTGCCGCACAGCCCCTGTTGCTTCCACCATGCGTGTCGGCTGGCCCGGCCGCTCGGCTCCGTCAGAAGCCGCAGGATTGGTAATCACCGGCATTGAAGCATCCGGGACCAGGGCGCGCGAACCCTGAACACCGGCGCTCGGTGACGTGCCAGCAGGGGTCACGTCACCCACGCCGGGCGTCATGTCTTGTTGCTGGCGGGCCAACGACATCTCGTGCGGCACGGGTTTCGGCGCAGGCGCGGCTGCGCCGACCTGCCGCTCGGCAAGCCCGCGCGACTGGGCAGCAACAGGCTCTACACGCTGCAAGCTCCACGTTTCACCCGTCGCCAAAGCAGAGCTTTCCACACGCGCAAAAGACGCATCAGTCTCGGGCGCGACCACGGGAACGGGTTCCAAATCGGTCCGTGTCTCGGTCTCCCTCGGCGCTACTACGGACGTGCGCGCGTCAGCCGGCCCCCAATTCTCCGACCAGCTCGTGTCCGGATCGTGGTCGATCCGTTGCGCACCCGCTTGCACCACCACTGGCGCTGCGTCCAGGGCAACGGAAATGCGCGGTGCTGCCATCGGCGCGGCGCGTTCATCCATCGCAACTTCCGGCACCGGCGGTCCATCGAACGGCGTGGCAATGCTGGCGTTCTCCGACGCAGAATTCACCCCGGCTTCGGCCCATTTGGCCTTAAGCGGACCAGTTTCGACGTCCGCACCTCCGCGATGGTCGGTTTGCTTCCTGACTCCGGAACAGCATCCGTCCGACGAGTTTTCCAGACTGGGCTGGGACGCTGGCGCCGGGGCCACAACCGGCGCATCGCCAATCACGCGCACGGCATCCTCGACCAATTCTTGCGGCAAGAACGACACTTCCTCCAGCATCGTCGTCAGGTGGCGGACTGCCGGGGACGCTCGTGGCACGGCATCCGATACCGCGGCTGCGGCGAGCCCCGGTTCGGGCAGGGTCAACCCGAAGACATCGCCCGTCGAACCGGCCGCAACCGATCCCGCGACACCCAAAGGCGCAACGGGCGCCACGGATGCGCTGAGATAATATACGGATGATGGCAGCTGCATCTGGTTTCCGGGTGTTCTGACGCCGATGCCCGCAGATTGCCCTGAAAAAATTACCGAATCTTTACCGGCGGACGCGAAGATGATCGAAACAAGATCGAATTGGAACGAATCGCCATGGACCCCGTCACAGCCCCGCATTCCGGTTTGCCGCGCCCGCCTGACCGGACCGATCAGCTGATGTCCGCAGCGCGCGAACTGGAGGCCACGTTTCTTGCGGAAATGCTCGCCTCGGCGAAACTTGGCGCCACGCCAGAGGCGTTCGGCGGCGGCCCCGGCGAGGAGCAGTTCGCATCGTTCCTGCGGCTGGAACAGGCACGAAACATGGTTGCGGCGGGCGGGATAGGGCTGGCCGAATCACTCTTCGACGCCTTGAAGGAGCGGTCGGATGGGCTGGACTGACGCCCGCACGACCGGCGCGCTCGAGGATCTGCTGGAGCGGGAGCGGACGCTGATTCTCTCCGGCGACTTCGACGGCCTGGCAAGGCTCTCGCAGGAAAAGGAGGCGTCCTTCGCGGGTTTGGCGCCAGAACCCCGCGACGCCGCCACGCTCGAACGGATCCGCCGGATGGCGGACCGCAATCAGCATCTGCTGGCGGCAGCGGCGCGCGGTCTGCGCGCGGCTCAGGCCAGGATTGCGGCGCTTGGCCGTCCCGACACGTCATTGCGCACCTATGGCCGCGACGGCGTGCCGACCGATCTCGGCACGCGCGCGCCCGGGCTCAGCAAGCGCGCGTGACAGCTAAGTCCCGGGTATTCGACTAAAATCCGAACTATTGGCAACATCGCGATTCACGCTTCGTTCAGGACTGGTCGCCCAGAGTGCAGACGCATCCTGAGGGGGTGGCGCGGACGGATGGCCCGATCCGCAGAGGTCAGAACGGCTCTGAACTCGCTCCGAAACGGGCGAACCTCTCACCAGGCGCGAAACGGCGTCACATGACTGAAGGAATGGAATTCATGTCCAGCATTCTGACCAACTCCAGCGCGATGGTCGCGCTTCAGACTCTCAAATCGATCAACTCGAACCTCGCCAAGACCCAGAGCGAGATTTCGACCGGCAAGTCCATCGAAAGCGCCAAGGACAATTCCGCGGTCTGGGCGATCTCGAAGGTGATGGAGGCCGACGTGAACGGCTTCACCGCCATCTCCGACAGCCTGTCGCTGGGCGAATCGACCGTCGCGGTGGCGCGTCAGGCAACCGAGACGGTCACCGATCTGCTGACCAAGATGAAAGGCAAGATCGTCGCCGCGCAGGAGGAAAACGTCGATCGTGGCAAGATCCAGACCGACATCAATGCCCTGCGCAACCAGATCTCGTCGGTCGTCGGTGCGGCACAGTTCAACGGCCTCAACATGGTCACGGGCACCGATGACGTGAACATCCTCTCGTCGCTCGACCGCGCATCGGACGGCAGCGTGACGGCCGCGAACATCACCGTCGCGCGGCAGGACATGACCACCGGCCAAGGCACATTCGGTGCTGGCAGCTTGCTGACGGCAAACGGCACCGCATCGGATACGGCGGTCGCCAATACCGCAAATACCGCGATCGTCTCCATTGCCAACACCTGGGCCGCCAGCGACGTCGCCAATCTGACCGTGGCAGGGGTGGAGCTTGCCTATACCTTCCAGACCGGCAACACCGTGAACGATGTCGCCGCCTACTTCGAAGGCGCGATCAATGCCCTGGGGCTCGAGGGCGTTTCAGCAACCAGCTCGGGCGGTGATCTGACGATCAACACCACCCGCGCTTTCGACAAGGTCGCGATCGCCACCGGCGAAACCACAGCGGGCGACGGCGACGTGCTGATCACTACGCTCAATGGAGCCTCGGGGACACTGACATCCGGTGATATCGCCGAGCGCGCCGAGAGTATCGCCTTCTCGACCTCGGCTGCGGTCAACGCGGGCGACAGCTACAAGGTCACGATCGGCTCGGCATCCTACAACTATATCGCCGGGTCCGGTGAATCGATGAAGGATGTGGCCAAGGGGCTGAAGATCGCCGTCGATTCCGCCGGTGACGCAAACCTCACCACACGGGTGGTTCAGGACAGCACGACCGGCGCCTGGACGCTGAAGGTCGACAACAACGGCGCATCCGCAGGCTTCTCGCTGTCCGGCAATGCCGGAGGCGAAGCGTCTGGCGGCCTGTTCGGGCTTGCAAGCATCGATGTGACCACAAACAAGGGCGCGAGGGCGGCGCTGGACAACATCGAAACCTTCATCAACAACTCGATCGACGCGTCGGCCGCGTTCGGTTCTGCCCAGGGCAGGATCGAGACCCAGAACGACTTCATCGGCAAGCTGACGGATTCCCTGAAGAAAGGGATCGGCTCGCTCGTCGATGCCGACATGGAGGCCGCCTCGGCCCGGTTGCAGGCGCTGCAGGTGCAGCAGCAGCTCGGCACCCAGTCGCTGTCGATCGCCAACCAGGCGCCGCAGAACATCCTCTCGCTGTTCCGCTAGGCATCGCCTCAACGGGGCACCGAAGCGGTGCCCCGTTTCCCTTGACCCAGCCCCACATTCCAGCGGGAGGATAATCCGTGACCGCTCATTCCCTGGCCAAAACGGCCTATGCTGCCAACAAGACACCGATCCGCACGTCGCGCGGCACCGAATACGACGCTTTCGCGCATGTCACACACCGTCTCAAATCCGCCGAGGCGCGTGGCCCGGCGGGCTTCGCGGACGTCGCCCAGGCCCTTCATGCCAATCGCCGGCTCTGGACGATGCTCGCCGCAGATGTTGCCGAAGACGGCAACGGCTTGCCGCGGGACCTTCGGGCGCGGATATTCTACCTCGCCGAGTTCACCGTCCAGCACAGCCGCAAGGTCCTGCGCGGCGAAGACAGCGCCGAAGCCCTCGTCGAGATCAACACTGCCATCATGCGCGGATTGCGCGCACGGGGAGAGGTGGCATGACCGGTCTCGTCCTCAAACTCGGCCCGAAGGAACGTGTGCTGATAAACGGTGCGGTGATCGAGAACGGCGACCGGCGGTCGCGCCTTTCGATCGTCACGCCCAACGCAAACATCCTGCGCCTGCGCGATGCGATCCATCCCGAGGAGGTAACGACACCGGTGCGCCGGGTATGCTATATCGCGCAGCTTGTCCTGTCGGGCGACGCTGACAAGGGCGAGGCACATCTGCAACTTCTGCGTGGAATCGAGCAACTCAGTCAGGTCCTGACCGACTACGACAGTCGAACCTGGCTGACCGAAGCCACCGACGCGGTGCTGGCAGGCCAGGTCTATCAGGCGCTGAAAGCGCTGCGTGCGCTCCTGCCGCGCGAAGAGCGTCTGTTCGCCGCCGCTCATGCCCGGGCCTGACCCATGACATTCCAACCGGTCATCCCCTTCTCCGGACTGGCCGGTTGGGCCTTTCTGCAACGCACCCGCGCGGCGCAGCAATCATCCCATCAGGCAAGCCCTGTGCTCGCCCGTGACACCGCCTATTTCGCCGAGAAAATCGGCAAGATCAGCAGTGCCGGCGATCTTGTCGGTGACTATCGCTTGCTCAAGGTCGCATTGGGTGCCTTCGGGCTTGATGCCGACCTCCCCAACAAGGCCTTCATCCGGCAGGTCCTCGAGGGCGGCTCGATCGCCTCCGACAGCCTTGCCAACCGCATGGTCGACAAACGCTACCTCGCGCTGACAAAGGCCTTCGGCTTCGATCTTGGCACGCCGCGCACCAAGCTCACCGATTTCCCCGACGAAATCCTGTCGGCCTACCGCGGCCGCCAGTTCGAAATCGCCGTCGGCGAACAGGACAACAACCTGCGCATGGCCATGTCGCTGCCGCGCGACCTCGGCGCCATTGCCCGCACCGAGAACTCCGCGGACGGCCGCTGGTTCGCCGTCATGGGCAATGAACCCGTCCGAAAGGTGTTCGAAACCGCACTCGGCCTGCCGCCGAGCCTGGCCCTGCTCGACATCGACCGCCAGCTCACCGTCTTTCGAGACCGTGCCAAGGCGGTGTTCGGCAACGGCGAGGTGAGCCAGTTCGCCAACTCCGACCGGGTCGAGGAGCTGAACCGCCTTTTCCTCGTCCGCGCGCAAATCGCCAATGGAAACAACATCATGTCACCCGGTGCCATCGCGTTGACACTGTTGCGACCGTCCTAGGAAGGCCCAGCTTCCGCACCGTTACCGGGTGCAAGGCAGGCCGCCAACCTGCGAAAACTCGCGGCGGCATCGTCTCGTTCATCCTGCGCGAGGAACGCATCAAGCCCGGGCCAGCTGTCGATTGCCGCGTCCAGCGTCGGATCCGAACCGGCCGCATACAGCCCCGCGCGGATCATCATCTCGGACCGGTCATAGGCACCCAGCCGTTTGCGCGCCTCGGAGATCAAGGTATTCTCGGCCGGGCTCGCGGCATCCGGAAGTGCGCGCGATACAGACCGCAGCAGGTCGATTGCCGGGAACCGTCCGCGTTCCGCGATCTTGCGATCCAGAACCACGTGACCGTCGAGCACGCCGCGCAGAATGTCGGCCACAGGCTCCTCCATATCCGACCCCGCCACCAAGACCGTGAACACCGCGGTGATGTCACCTGCCGTGTCCGACCCCGGACCGGCCCGCTCGCAAAGCGCGGTGATCTGGTGCGCGGTCGACGGCGGAAACCCCCGCAGGCTGCCACCCTCGCCCGCGGCCAGCGCAATCTCGCGATGCGCCTCGGCGAACCGGGTGACCGAATCGGCCAGAAACAACACGTGCCGCCCCTGGTCGCGGAAGTGTTCCGCCACCGCCATCGCCGTCCAGCCGCAGCGGCGGCGCACGAGTGGCGACTGATCCGACGTTGCCGCCACGACCACGGCGCGCGCCATGCCGGCGGCTCCAAGAACCCGCTCGATGAACTCGCGCACCTCGCGCCCGCGCTCGCCGATCAGCGCGATGACGACGACATCGGCATGAACCCCCCGCGCGAGCTTCGCCAGGAGCGTGGATTTCCCGACTCCGGAGCCGGCGAAAAGCCCGATCCGCTGCCCGCGCACGATCGGCAGCATCGTATTGAAGACCGCCAATCCGGTCTCGAGCCGCGCACCAAGCACCCGCCGCTCGGTCGGGTTCACCGGCTGACCGCGCAGCACCCGTGCCTGCCGCCCGCGCAACAACGGCCGCCCGTCGAGCGGTTCGCCCATCGGGTCGATCACCCGGCCGATCCAGCCATCGTCAGGCGCGATCTGGCTGGATCCGATCAGCACGACCCGCGCGCCGATCTGAAGCCCCTCGACATCGCCATCGGGCAGGACGGACATGAGGTCTTCGGCAAGGTTCAGCACCTCGCCGCGCCGTCCGCCCGCGCCGATCGTGACCATGTCTCCCTGCGCCGCGACATGCGACAGGCCCGCGACATCGACCGTGCCGCGCCCGATCCGCACCACCCGCCCGACATCGCAGGCAACCGGTATCGCGGCGATCTCGGCCACAAGATTTTCAAATCCGAACTGTTTCATCGTGCCCTCCTGGCTGGCTGAAACCGTTTATAAACGAATCAGGGTTAAGCCTTGGTTGAACGCAATCGAGGCAGAAACCCGATGTTCGAGAAACTTGAAGTTCTTCAGTTGGCGCAGGGCTTGGCGCGATACAGCGCCGCGCGTCAGGCCGCCATTGCCGAAAACGTGGCCAACGCCGACACGCCGGGCTACCGCGCCCGCGACCTTGCACCGTTCTCCGAGGTGTTTCGCACCACCGACGGTGCCATGCGGGCAACGCGGGCGGGGCATCTGGCCGGTGGCGCAGGCAGCGCCGAATTCACCCCGCGCGAGGCAATTCGCCCCGGCGCGACCTCGCCCGATGGCAATACCGTCACACTCGAAACTGAGATGTTCGCCGCCGCCGAAGCCAAGAGTGTCCATGACCGTGCGCTGGCGATCTACCGCTCGTCCATGTCGGTCCTGCGCACCGCCGCCTCGGGCCGCGGATAGGGGGCGGAAAGATGAGCGACCTTCTCACCTCGATCCGCGCGGCGACCAGCGGCATGGCCAGTCAGGCGGCCCGCCTGCGGCATGTCTCCGAAAACATCGCCAACACCGATACGCCGGGCTATCGGCGCAAGACCGTCGCCTTCGAGCAGGTGCTCGAAGGTGGGCGCCCGACCGGCCAGGTCGAACCTGGTCCGGTGCGGCTCGACCGGGGCGCGCTGCCGCGGATATACGACCCGACACATCCGCTGGCAGACGAAACCGGCCACTATGATGGATCGAATGTCGATCTGGTGGTCGAAATCGCTGACGCGCGCGAAGCGCAGCGCAGCTACGAGGCGAACCTCAAGATGTTCGAGCAGGCACGCGACATGGGTCGCAGCCTGCTCGAACTGCTGCGCCGATAGGAGGTCCTGAATGGACGTGAAATCCGCCCTTGCGGCACAGGGATATGCCGCCACCCGCCCGGCCACGGCGCCGAAGGTGCAGCCGGACGGGGCAGGCGCGGCCTTCGCCGGGCTCGCCAGCGATTTTGCCGCGACGCTGAAACAGGGCGAGGAGACCGCGCAGGCCGCGATGGTCGGTGGTGCCGATCCGCACGCGCTGGTCATGGCGCTGGCACAGACCGAACTGGCCGTCGAGACCGCCGTGACGGTGCGCAACAAGGTGGTCGAAGCCTATCAGGAAATCCTGCGGATGCCGGTGTAACCATGGATGAGATCGTCTTTTTCGACACGATGCGCGCGGCCCTCTGGAACGCCGTGATCATCTCGCTGCCGATCCTGTCGGTGGCGCTGGTTGCGGGCGTGGCGGTGGGGCTGTTCCAGGCGCTGACGTCGATCCAGGAAATGACGCTGACCTTCGTGCCGAAACTGGCGGCGATCCTTGCGGTGTTCTGGGTTTCGATGGGCTTCATGTCCTCGACGCTGACCAGCTTTTTCCAGAACACCATCATCCCGCTGATTGCCGGAGGCTGACATGGACGCAGCCCTTTACACCACCCTCACCCGCCAATCCGGCCTGATGGCCGAGATGGAAGCGGTCGCCAACAACATCGCCAACGCCTCGACCACCGGCTACCGGCGGCAGGGCGTCATCTTCTCGGAATTCGTTGCGGCGCTCGGCAATGGCGACCCGTCGGTGTCCATGGCGCTGGGCAATGTCCGCGACACAAGGCTCGACCAGGCGCCGTTGAAACAGACCGGCGGCACCTTCGACCTCGCGATCGAAGGCGACGGGTTCTTCATGGTCGAAGGGCCTGACGGACCGCTCCTGACCCGCGCCGGCAGCTTCACGCCCTCCGATACCGGCGAGCTGGTCACGCTCGACGGGTTGCGCCTGCTCGATGCCGGCGGCGCGCCGGTGTTCGTGCCGCCCGATGCGCTTGCGGTTTCGGTGGCCGCCGATGGCACCATGTCCGCCGACGGGCGCCCGCTGACCGAGATCGGGCTCTACCTGCCCGTCGACCCCAACGACCTGACCCACCGCGACGGCGTGCGCTTAAACGCGCCCGGCGGAACCCAGCCGGTGATCGAGGGCGGGCGTATCCTGCAAGGATTTCTCGAATCCTCCAACGTCGACCCGGTGGGTGAGATCGCTCGGATGATCGAGATCCAGCGCGCCTACGAAATGGGCCAGACCTTTCTTGACCGCGAAGATGAACGCATCCGCGGCGTGATCCGCTCGATCGGCCGTTAACCAAGGAGACCGCCACCATGCGCGCCCTGAATATCGCGGCCACCGGAATGCTGGCCCAGCAAATGCGGGTCGAGACGATCGCGAACAACCTCGCGAACATGTCGACCACCGGCTACAACGCCCGCCGGGCCGAGTTCGCCGATCTGCACTACCAACAGCAGACCCGCGCAGGCACGATCAACGCCGCCGACGGCACGGTGCTGCCCACCGGCGTTCAGCTTGGCCTCGGCGTGCGGCCCACCGCGGTGTCGGTGAGCATCCAGCAAGGCGCGTTGACCCAGACCGGCGGCGATCTTGACATCGCAATCGAAGGCCGCGGCTATCTCGAAGTTACGCTGCCTTCGGGCGCTGCGGGCTTCACCCGCGACGGTGGGCTGAAACGCACCGGCGACGGGCTGATCGTCACCTCCGACGGCTATCCGGTCGTGCCCGACATCACCATCCCCGCCGATGTGCGCGCGATCTCGATCAACGCCGACGGCGAGGTCTACGCCTATTTCAACGACGAGGTCGAAGCCCAGCTTCTGGGGCAGTTTTCGCTGGCGCAGTTCACCAACGAAAAGGGGCTCGAGGCGATCGGGTCGAACACATTCGTTGAAACCGCGGCGTCCGGCCCGCCGCTTGTCGGAATGCCCGGTGAAGACGGCCTGGGCGCGCTGCGTCAGGGTTATCTCGAGCAAAGCTCGGTCGATGCCGTGCGCGAGATCACCGAACTGATCGAGGCGCAGCGCGGCTATGAGCTGAATTCCAAGGTCATCACCGCCGCCGACCAGATGCTGGCCGCCACGACGCAGGTGCGCTGATGCGCCTTTTCGCCTTCATCCTCGCGCTGATCTTCGCCGGCCCGCCTGCCATGGCCGAGACGGTGCTTGCCGCACGCACCGTCCGGGCACAGTCGATCCTCGCGCCGGGCGACGTCACGCTGGCGGTGCAGGACATACCCGGCACCTACGCCGCCATCGACGAGGCAGTCGGCCTCGAAGCCCGCGTGGTGCTCTATGCCGGGCGACCGATCCGCATCGAAGACCTCGGCCCGCCCGCCATTGTCGACCGAAACCAGATCGTCACCCTGATCTATCGCGCCGGAGGCGTGGCGATTGCCGCAGAGGGTCGGGCGCTGGCCCGCGCCGGCATCGGCGACAGCCTGCGGGTGATGAACCTTGCCTCGCGCCAGACCGTTACCGGCCTTGTCCGCATGGACGGCACGGTTTCGGTCGGCCCGCTTTCCCCTTCACTGCTGCCTCAGGAGTAACGCATCATGCGGATCCGCACCCCCCTGTTCGCCCTCGCGACCCTCGTCCTCACGCTGTCCGGCTGCGGCGACCGGCTGGAAAACATCGGTCGCCCGCCGGAACTGACCAGCATCGAAGGCTCGCGCGAGGCCGCGGCGATGAACACCTTGCCGCTGCCGCGCGATGTCACCGCGCGAACCGCCGCTGACGGCGCATCGCTCTGGACCGGCGGGCGACGGTCGCTGCTGGGCGATCGCCGGGCGCAGGCGGCTGGCGACATCCTGACCGTGGTGATCGAGATCGACGATGAGGCCGAGTTTTCCAACATGACCCAGCGCGGGCGGTCGGGTTCGGAAAAGATGACCATCGGCGCCTTTCTCGGCATTCCGCAACTCGGTCCGTTGGCGAATGTGGCGCTCGATCCGGGCGTGGCGGTCAGCTCGACCGGTGCCAGCGCCGGCGACGGCACCACCCGGCGCAACGAGGAGCTGACCCTGCGTATCGCCGCAACGGTCGTCGGCACGCTGCCCAACGGTGTGCTGCAAATTCAGGGCAGCCAGGAGGTGCGCGTGAACAACGAACTGCGCGAATTGCTCGTCACCGGCTACGTCCGGCCCGCGGATGTATCACGCCAGAACGAGGTTCCATATGACAAGATCGCCTCGGCACGGATTTCCTATGGCGGGCGCGGGCAGATCACCGACATGCAGCAACCCCGGATCGGCCAGCAGCTGACCGACATCATCCTCCCGTTCTGAGCACAGATGATGGCAAAACTCGTTCCTATCGTGCTCGCCGTGATCGGCCTAGGTGTCGGGCTGGGTGTCGGCGTTCTCCTGCGCCCTGACCCCGAACCACCTGCGGCAGCACTCTCCGATCCCTGTGGCGAGGTCGCGGCGCCCGTCGCCGCGGCGGCCGCAGGGGGCGGCGGTCACGGCGATGGCGAGACCGCCAGCGGGACCGAATTCGTCAAGATCAACAACCAGTTCGTGATCCCCGTGGTTCACGATGAGGTCATCGCCGCACTGGTGGTCATGTCGCTCAGCCTCGAGGTGACCTCCGGCCAGACCGAGGCGATCTATCAACGCGAACCGAAATTGCGCGACGTGTTCCTGCAGGTGCTGTTCGACCATGCCAATGCTGGCGGCTTCGATGGTGCGTTCACCCAGGGCGGACGCATGGGGGCCCTGCGAAACGCCCTGACCGAGACCGCGCGGGCCGCCATCGGGCCGCAGGTTCTCGACGTGCTGATCACCGATCTCGCCCGCCAGGATCTGTGATACTAGCCTGACCCTGCCGCATTTCGGCGCACCAGGCGCTGCGCGCGCTCGGCGTCCGCCGCCTGCCGCAGGCCGGCGACCGCCTCGGCCCGGCCAAAGGCGCGCCGGGCCACGACCCCCTGCGCCTCACGACGCGCTGCCGCCTCCGCCAGCGCCGCATTCAGCGCCCGTTTGCGCGTGGCAACCCAGGCCTGCCACGGACCGTCGCGCCCCGAGAGCCGGGCACAATCGTCATCCGCCCCGTCGACCAGCGCTGCCGACCGGGTCTGCAAGGCATCGTCAAGCTCAGCAATCGCCGCGCGCAGGGCAGCTACCTCAGCAGTCACATCCTTGAGGCGCGCCAGCTCGGCGTCGAGGACGAGCTGCGTCACCCGCGCCATCTCGGCCAGTTCCGCCGTCACTGGTTCGGACCCCGCGGCGCACGGCCCGACCGCGCCCGCATCTTCTGCCGCATCGCCTCGGCGAAGCGGATGGCCGCCGCGATCTGCTGATAGTGTTCCGGCCGGATCTCGTCACCGATTGCGACGCTTGCGTGCACCGCCCGCGCGGTCGGCGGGTCAGAGTGGATCGGCACCCCCGCCTCGGCCGCAACCTCGCGGATGCGCGCGGCGACCTCATCGACGCCCTTCGCAACGCAGATCGGCGCGGCGCCGGGCTTGCGGCTCCACTTCAGGGCCACGGCGAAATGGGTCGGGTTGACCACCACCACGTCGGCCTTAGGCACATCCGCCAGCATCCGGTTCATCGCGATGTCATACCCGCGCTGGCGACGCTGCTGCTTCATGTGGGGATCGCCTTCGGACTGCTTGGCCTCGTCCATCAGGTCCTTGCGCGACATCCGATGGCGGCGCAGATGCTCGTGCCGCTGCCAGAGAAAGTCGGCACCGCCGATCACCAGCGCGATCACCACCACCAGCGACAGGAACCGCACGCAGAGATCGAGCAGAACAGCCGTCGCCATCGCCGGGCTCAGCGCCAGCGTTCCCAGCACCTCGGGCATCCGGCGCCACAGAAACACCCCGAGAACCGTGGAATAGATCACAAGCTTGAAGAAACTCTTGGCAAACTCGAACAGCCCGGAGCGTCCGAACTTGTTCTTCGCATTCGACAGGATGCTGATCCGGCTCGCCTTTGGTTTCAGCTTTTCCGGCGCGACGACGAAACTCCGTTGCGCCACGATGGACAGGATCGCAAACGCCGCCGGAACCAGCAGCCAGGGCGCGAGCTCACCGGCGGTTCCGGCAAGGATCGTGCCGAGTATCGGCCAGTGCCCGCCGGAAAACAGATCGGCCGACAGCGTATCCGGGTGCGAGATCAGCCCGGTCATCACCGCGCCGAACCCGGTCAGAAGCGGCCCGCCCAGCGACAGCGCGGCGACCAGAAATCCGCCGTAGCTGGCAGCCGCAGTCAGATCGGTCGAGCGTGGCACCTCGCCTTTCTTGCGGGCGTCATCGAGCTTTTTCTGCGTTGGCTCGTGCTGCTTGTCGTCCTCGTCCTGCCCCTCGGCCATCACGGCGCTCCGAACGGATCGGCGAGCAGCGAGACAAGGCCGTCACCCCAGAGCCCGAGCAATAGGGGTGCGGTCAGAAACAGGAGCAAGAGGCCTCCGGCCGTGATCGCCGGCGCCCCGACGAAGGCGACCATCAGTTGCGGCATCGCCCGGTTGATGACGCCAAGCGCGAGGTTGTAGATCAGCGAGGCGACGACGAACGGCGCCGCCAGCGTGAAGGCAAGCGCAAACGCCTGCCCGACATGCGCGCGGCCCCAGGCGGTGAACAGATCGGCCCCCGGCAAGACCCCGGGACGAAAGGCGTCATAGGACTGGATCAGCACCTCGGTCAGGCGCACATGCAACCCCAGCATCACCGCGAGCGCCAACCCTGCCACCATCAGAACATGGCCCATCGCCGGTTGCGGATCGACATTCGCGCCGCCGAAGATCTGCGCCAGCGACGTCGATTGCGCCGCGATCGAACCGGCCATTTGCAGGACAAGGACGAACAGCCGGATCACCACCCCGATGGCCAGGCCCGCGAGGGTTTCGGTCAGCACGAATCTTGCCCAGTTTCCGGTCGCCATGACTGGTTCAAGCACCGGGGCGACCGCCGGGGCGACAATCAGCGTGAAGGCGAGCGCAAGCGCCAGCCGCACCCTCTCGGGCACCGAACGCTCGCCAAACGCCGGAAACAGCGCCATCGCCGCGCCGACGCGCAGGAACACGACGAAGCCCAGCGCCAGCCACGCCTGTCCAAGCTCGGCCAGGGCGGCGACGGCCCCGGTCATGCGGGCACCAGCCCGACCAGCGCCGGGCGCGCGTCGGTGCCGATTTCCTCGAAGGAAAACACCGGGTTGGCCAGGCCCTTTGCCGTCATGACGGTGCGCAGGAACCGTCGCCTGCGGGTCGAGGTGACAAGCGCGGGGTAGACGCCCTTTTCGCCGGCTTTCGCAATCCGCTCGGCGATGCCCGAGGCCAGCCGATTGAACGCATCCGGCGGCAGCGCGATGTCCTGCGGCCCGTTGTCGGGACCAATCTGATAGCTGGTGAACGTCTCTTCCCATTCCGGCGCAAGCTGCACCAGAGGCAACGTCCCGTCGTCGCGCTTGATCTCTGCGATCAACTGGAACCCGAGCCGTCGGCGCACGTGTTCGCAAATCGTTTCCGCCCCGGCCTGCCCCGGCCGCACCTCGGCGATCGCCTCGAGGATCGCGGGCAGGTTGCGGATCGACACACGTTCGTCGAGCAGCAGCCGAAGCACCGACAACAACAGGTCGACCGGCACCTTGTCCGGCACAAGTTCTTCGAGCAACCGCCGGTTCGCCTCGGCCCGGGCCGGGTCGGACAGGTTGGTGAATTCGTCGAGCAGCCGGCGCAGCGCCTTCAGGCTGAGAAGGCGGGCGAAATTCCGTTTCATCACCTCAAGCAGATGTGTGGCCAGTACCTCGGTCGGTGTGACCACGGTGGCGCCCTGCAAGGCAGCGTCCTCCTGCATTTCGGCGGCAATCCACCGCGCCGGGGCGCGATAGACCGGCTCCTCTACGTCGTCGCCTGGGGGGAGGTCTGTCTCACCCGCACCGAAAATCGCCAGGACGCGGGCGGGTTGCAGCCGGTCGCGCGCCTGTTCAACGCCTTGGATACGCACGACATAATGTCCCTGTGGCAAGGATGGATCGTCGGTCAGACGGATCTCGGGCAGGATCAGACCATAGACGCTGGCGACATGGGTGCGCATGTTGGCGATCCGCGCGTCAAGCCCGGTGGCCGGGTCAAGCACCAGCGACACAAGGTCAGTCGCGAACTCGACGTGGATATCGTCAAGGTCGAGGACATCACCAAGCGAATCGCCCCGGCTTGGCTCCTGAGTTCGCGCCTCCTGGGCGGTGGCGGTCGACGTGGCCCTGTTGCGCCGATGCACCCACCAGGCCGAGCCACCCAGCGCGATGGCACCGGCGACGAACGGCACGAAGGGCAGACCGGGCACCAGCGCGAACAGCGCGAGCAACACCGCAACGGTCGTCAGCGCGGGCGGATAGCGCCCAAGTTGCGAAAACAGCGCAAGGTCGGTCGAGCCTGTGGCGCCACCACGCGCCAGCAACAGCGCCGAGGCGATCGAGATGATCACCGCGGGGATCTGACTGACAAGCCCGTCGCCGACGGTGAGGATCGCATAGGTCTCGAACGCGCGTCCAAGGTCCATGCCATGGATCGCGACGCCCATGATCAGGCCCATCACGATGTTGAGCAGCGTGATCAGAAGTCCGGCAATCGCGTCGCCCTTGACGAACTTGGACGCCCCGTCGAGCGAGCCGAAGAACGTCGTTTCAGCCTGCTCGCGTTCGCGCCGCGCCTTCGCCTCGTCATGGCTGATCGCGCCGGATGCCACGTCGGCGTCGATCGCGAGTTGTTTGCCCGGCATCGCGTCAAGCGCGAACCGCGCGCCCACTTCGGCCATCCGGCCCGCGCCCTTGGTGATGACGATGAAGTTGACGATGAGCAGGACACCGAAAACGACAAGCCCGAGGAAGATGCTGCCCGACATCACGAAGTTCGCGAACCCTTCGATGACGTTGCCGGCGGCGGCTGTGCCGGTATGGCCCTCGCCGATGATCAGCTTGGTAGACGAGACGTTGAGAGACAGCCGCAGCATCAGGGATGCGAGCAGCACGGTCGGGAATGCCGAAAATTCAAGCGGCCGCTCGATGAACAGCGTGACGGTGAACATCAGGATCGCCAGCGCAAAGGACGCCGCCAAACCGATATCGAGCACCCAGGCAGGCATCGGCAGGATCATCATGACGATCACTGCCATCAGGGTCAGCGCCAACATGATGGTCGGGCGGAAAATCTGGGCGAGCACCGGTTTCATCGCGATGCCTAGCCCGCGTCGCCGAGCGCGAACAAGCCACCCGGCGCCCCGCGCGCGTCGAGCGGCACCAGAGAGCCGATCGCCGCAGCGCCGCCGGACTGCAGCAGCGGGAAGGTATTGACCCTGATGCGTGGAACAAAGGCGGTCATGGAGCCTCCTCCCGAACCGGGCGAGATATCGGTCACGCGCAGCGGCAACCCGTCCTCGGCCAGAAACATCGCCCGGTATGTTGCGAAACGCGCCCGGTAACGCTCGGCATGTTCCGGCGTTCGCGAATGATAGGCTCCGGCAGCAAGCTCCCAGTCGCCGGTTTCTGCGTGGAGTTCTTTCAGGAAAGCCGCAGCGTAAAGCGCATTCGCGGCCGGGTCGAACATCTCGTCGATCGAGGCGAAAGCCTCATGGTGCCATTTGTAGTTTATCTGAAAGCACCCGACATCGAAGCTTCGCGCACCGATATCGAAATGTGCCGATACATAGGCCAGCGCCGATGTCCGGTCATCGAACCAGACGCCCTTGCCTTCCATGTTCACGGTCCAGGGCCACGGTCGGGCAGCGCCGTCGCGCGTGCGTCCGGTTTCCGTCAGGACGATGGCCTTAAGGACCGAAATCGGCACGCCGGTGCGTGCGGCGGCGAGTGTCGCCGCCTGATCGCAGATGATGGAATCATCCGCCAGGGCATTGGTCGTGGCCATGGCCGGACCCAGCGAAACAACCAGAGTGACCCCCAGCACGAATGCCCGAAACACGGACAAATGCAGCGCAACGCCCGCGCGCGGCACTCGCGCGCGGCGTATCGCGCGTCGTCTTGACTTGGACATGTTCTGCACCATGGGAGCCTGCAATTCTTGCGGTCACTTGCGAGGCTAGGGCAGAATTGTTGACAAATGGTGAGCGGACCCTGTCATTCGACAGGCGACGGCACCTCAGCCAGCATACGCGCGAGGGTCTCGCGCGTTTCGGAACTGGAGGACACCAGATCGCCCGACCGGGCTAGGGGTGGCCCCGAAGGTGCGTCCGCCTCAATCGGATCGCGCAACATCAGCCGTGCAGCCGCCGCCCTTGCCGTTTCATCACCTTCCTCGAACTGGTCCCACAAGCCGCCAAGCCAGGCCGACTCGACCTGCCCGGCACCATCGCCCAGCGCCTGGAACGCCTGCCCGGCACCTGAATGATCCGATGCCTGCGCCATCGCCTCGGCCCGCAATCGTTGGGCGACGGGATCATCAAGTCCGGCGAGATACCCGACCGCAACTTTCGGTTTCGCCTCGATCAGGGCGGCGCGTGCATAAAGGATTCGGTCGGCCGGTTCGGGCAGGACACCGCCGGCGTCGAGCACATCGCGGGCCCGGCGCGTAAACCCGAGATCCAGAAAACGCCCGGCGACGGCGCGGCGTTCCTCGGTTGGAAGCCCGGCACCCGCGACCTGCGCGGACAGGACATGCCTCAGGAACACCGCGTCCGAAGCATCCCGCGCCAATCGTCCGAACAGCATGGCCGACAGGGCATCAATCCGCCCGGCAGCAATCTCACCCTCGCGCGCCGCCGCCGACAAACGGTCGAACGCGCCGTCGAAATTCGACGCCGATGCCAGAGCGCGGATCTGCGCGTCGCGCAGCCGGCTGCCCATCTCGGTGCCGCGCTGCTCGAACAGGACGCTTTCGATCAGTTCCAGTGTCGCTTCCGGCACCGCGTCGTCTCGGGCGAGCGATGCGTCGACCCGTTCAATCAAGGCCTCCGGCAGCACGCCCGATCCCTCCCCGATCAATGCGTCGAGCTGGCTTTCGGCACCTGCAAGATCGCCGGACAAGATCGCAATCCGCGCGGAAAGCAGATCGAGTTCCGGCGCCGAAGTGTCCAGCCCCCGGCCGGCCGCGGCATTCAGCGCTCCGGCGGTTTCGTCATCGCCGATGTCCAGAAACCTGGCGGCCAGCCCGGGGCCAAGATGTCGGCGAAGATGCGGCGGCAGGGCACCGAAAGCGAGAAGAACCCCGCGCCGGTTGATCGATTGTGCGCGGTCCAGCCGAGGTTGGGCAAGAACCGCCCAGAGCGCGGTCGCCCCGTCGCAAACCATCTGCTCGATAAACTGGGTGGCGGGGTCGGCGTGGCCGTAGTCCATGACCTGCGCCATCGCCGCCAGCAGATCGCCGCGCACCACGTCGTCGGGGTGGCGACGGATGACCGCCAGCGCTTCGGCACCGAAACCGGCATAGACATAATAGCGGGCAAGTTCTGTCACGCCTTCGCCGTCGGCAATGTCGAATTCACCAAACAAGCGGGTTCGATAGGGCCCGATCTCGGTTCCGTCCGAGATCGGGGCGCCCCAGTCCGCCAGGTCGAAGAAAGCCGGGTCGATACAGGGGGCACCATCCTCGGTTTCGGCCGGACCGTCGGTGGCGGAACGGTCGAGGCTGGTCGTGATGGAAATGTGCGAGCGCCCGGTTACCGGTGGTGGTGGCTCCGGTGACGGCGGCGATTCGGGTTGCGCCGCCGCTGGAAGACCGCGGGGATGGGTCGCCGCGGCGATCTCGTCTTCCATGCGCCCCATGTCCGCCTCGACCAGACCCTGCGCCGCAGCACGGGCGATCTGTTCGAGAAGGGCGGCTTCGGTTTCGGCGACACGCGCACCGCTTCCCGCCTCAGGGACGAGGGTTTGTGGCGGAGGCGCGGCGCCCTGCCGGCCAGGCGGGGCTTGTCCACCTTCGTCTTGGGCGATCGCTGCCGGGGGCATTGTGGCGGCTGGCGGCAGAAAAGGCAGGCCAGGCCGATCAGGGTCAGGCTTTTCGCGTGCGACCAGCGGCAACCCGAAACGCTCTGTCTCGGCGTCGATCATGTCCGGGGCGGAAGGGCCGGGCAAAGCGGTGGGTGCCACGAGCGGCAAATCAGCCTGAAACGACGATGCCGATGGTGTTGGGAGGCCGTCCTTGATGTCGAGAACCACGCGCCCACGGCGAAGATCGAATGCATCGCCGTGACAGGGACAATCCACGGCGAGAAAAAGCCGCCCGTCGCCAAGATCCTCGACCTCGCGGATCCGCGTGCGCGGGATGCGGTCGAACACCTGCTCGAGATCGTAGGAAACATCGCTGCGACCCGGACGGAATTCAAAGCCACCTTCGACTCGGCCAAAGACCCAGTCCACGCCCACCTCGAAGTCCAGCACCAACCGGGTGAAATCGGGGTGTTCCCCTGACCGCACCGGCACGGTCTCTGCCCGCGACATGCCAGGCAAAAACACTGCGACGATCAGCACTGCCAACCTGATCATGCGGCGTCCTTCTTCACCTCTTTCAGCGCGTCCTCAAGCTCGGCGAAACTGGGGCGAATGCGGCTTGGCGTGTTCTGACGCCCGACTTCAATACAGATGTTGGTCGCGTGGCTGTGAAGATTGGCGACCAGGACCTCGCGAATGAGCTGATAGAAGTGCGCGTCTTCCTCGACCACGGTCTTGACCTTGGACGCGAACGGGCCGACCAGCCCGTAGGCCAGGAACACGCCCAGAAACGTGCCGACCAATGCGCCGCCGATCATCTTGCCGAGGATTTCCGGCGGTTGGTCGATCGAGCCCATCGTCTTGATCACCCCCAACACGGCAGCAACGATTCCGAGGGCCGGCAACCCGTCGGCGATGGTCTGCAGGCCATGGCTGGAATGCAGCGCATGGTGCAGATTGGCCTCGATCCGCTTTTCCAGCACCTCCTCGACCTGATGCGGATCGTCATAGTTCAGCGACGCTGACCGAAGCGTGTCGCAGATCAGATCGATTGCCTCCTGATCCTCGAGGATGCGCGGGTAGCGCGCGAAAATCGCGCTGTCGCGGGGCGCCTCGATGTGTTCCTCCAGCGCCACCGCATCCTGTCGCGCCTGCCGGATCAGCTCGAACAACAGGCAAAGCAGACCCTTGTAGTCTTCCGGTTTCCAGTGCGGCCCCTTGAAGACCTTGCCGATGTCCTTGAAGGTCTGTTTGATCGCCGGAATGTCGTTGGAAATCACATAGGCGCCAGCGGCTGCGCCGCCGATCATGGTGAACTCGAACGGCAACGATTTCAGGATGATGTCGAGATGCCCCCCCGCCGCGAGGTAGCCGCCGAAGACCATCACGAAAATCATCGCTATGCCGATAAAGCCGATCACCGCGCTCTCCTGCCGACCCTTGGGTTCAGGTTGATCATGGGGCAAATGAGTTAAGAAACTTCTGCCGGTGGCGCCTTATTCCGTCGGAACCTCGGCGTTTCGCCCGGCGAGCAGAACGCTGATCGCATAGGCTGTGTCCGGCGCCAGTCCCGCCATGATCGCGGCGGCGGTCGAGGCGCGCATCCGGCCGAGAAACCCGGCGGCAAACTGTGGGTCCATCGCCGCGAAAACCTCGGCGGCCTCCTTCGGCTTCATGTTCTCGTAGACCGCCGTCAGCCGCGCCAGATCATCTTCGGCAGCTGTCGATGCCAGCGCCATAGTCGCCTTCAGCGAGGTTTCAGCCGCTTCCAGCGCGGTCATGTTGCGTGCGATCTGCTCCTCGGCGACGGCCAGCGCCTGCATCCGCGAGGCCAAGACGGATTCGCGTTCGGAAAGCCGGGTTTCGCGCTCCTGCAGCAGCGCGAGCACCTCGTTGATGTCGTCATCATCCGGGCAATCCAACGTTTCGGGCGTATCGCGGGTCAAAGCCGCCAGTTCACCGGCAATCGCCGCACCGCTGCCGACGCCGATACGGATCACGCCGGACGTCGCGAGGCAAAGCGCGATGATCCAGAGCACGCCGCGGGGGCCGCGACGTTTTCGCCGGGTGCGTGGCCTCGCCGGTTTTTCCGTCATTGCGCTCCCCCACCAAGTCGGCGTTTGGTCGAAAACAGCGGCCGGGCCGGCGCGTTCGCCGCCGCTTTCCAGGCCGCATCCTGCTCGGCCTCGTCTCTGGTCGACAGCGCTGGCGTTTCCGGCAGGTCGTGAAGCGAGGCCATCATCAGTTCGAGCTTGCGCGCCGAGCTTTCCGCCCGCCCGGTCAACGTGGTCAGCGTGTCGGCGGACTGCGCTGCGGCCGTCCGCGCCCGTTCAAGTGTTCGCGTCATGTCGTCGACCTGCGCCGACAGCACCGCAACCGCTCCGCCGACCCCGTTTTCGAGGTTGTTGAACCGTTTGAGCCTGCGCGCCAGCACGATGCAATAGGCAGCCGCACCAAGCGCGCCCGCGCCCAGCAGCATGTCGGAAATAAACGTCAGGATCTGGTCCATTCTGGTCCTCCTCGGCCGTCAGTTCAGGACGAACTCCATGATCAGCAAGTCTCGCACCCGGCCCTCGCCGGTAACGAGCTGGATGCGCCGCAACATCTGCGCCCGCAGGTCGATGAGCGCGCCCGGGTCCTCCAGATCGGCCATCTCGACCGCGCGCAGATAGGAATTCAGCACGTCCACCACGCGCGGGATGAGCTTGGAGACATCGGCTTCGTGCCCCGGCTCGACCTCAAGCGCAGCGCGAAACCGCAGATGCCGGTTCACCGCGGCGCCGCCGACCGAGATCACCAGCGGCTCCAGCGTCACGAAGGCGACTGGCGGAAGGGCTTCGATCGGACCCGCCCCACCTGCACCCTGCGATTCGTCCGCCTTCGCGCCCAGGATCAACCCGGAATAGACCGCGTAGAAGCCACCGCCACCCAGCGCCAGCGCCAGCACAAGTCCGACGATCAGCCCCGCCTTGCCCGACTTTTTCGGGGCCTCGGCCATGTCCGTTTCTGCGTTCGCCATGTCTCACCCGGCTTGTTCCGTCGAATCGCTTATACCTCGGCAGGGGCTAACCGAATCTTAAGGGCATCCGGTCCAGAGTGACTCGCAGACGGGCAGAAGCCCGCCGGAAATGGAGCCGCCCTTGCAACAGATCATGTCGGTTTGGCGCGCGCTGGAAATGCGCAAGCGGATCATCGTTGTCGCCGCGACCGTTGCGATGTTCGCCGCGGTTCTGGGCCTCGCGCGGATGGCCGCGCAACCTTCGATGGCGCTGCTCTATGCCGGGCTTGAACCCGGCACCGCCGGCGAAATCGTCACCGCGCTCGAGGCGCGCGGCGCGCTGCATGAGGTGCGCGGCGGCGCGATCTACGTCGAAACCAACCGGCGCGACGAATTGCGGATGACACTCGCGGCCGAAGGGATGCCGGCGAATTCGGCGGGCGGGTATGAGTTGCTTGACGCGCTGTCCGGGTTTGGAACCACGTCGCAGATGTTCGACGCAGCCTATTGGCGCGCGAAAGAGGGTGAACTGGCGCGCACGATCGTGGCTTCGCCCCGGATCGAGACCGCGCGGGTCCATATCGGCGCGCCAAGCGCCAACGGGATGCGCCTGCGTGCCGCGCCGACCGGGTCGGTCACCGTCACAACCGGCGGCGCCGGTTTGGGGCCGGCACAGGCACGGGCGCTGAAATACCTCATCGCCTCGGCGGTGCCGGGGCTGGCGCCGGAGGATGTTTCGGTGATCGACGCCCAGCATGGCCTGGTGCTGTCGGGCGACGAGGTTGCCGGCTCCGGCATGGATGGCGCCGACCGGGCCGAGGCGCTGAAACGCAATGTCGAACGGCTGCTCGAGGCGCGCGTCGGCTTTGGCAATTCCGTCGTCGAAGTCACCGTCGACACGGCGCTGGAAAGCGAAACCATCGTCGAGCGCACCCTCGACCCCGACAGCCGGGTCGCGATCTCGACCGAGATCGAGGAAACCAGCACGTCGGCCACTGACAGCCGCGCCGGTGCCGTCACGGTTGCCTCGAACCTGCCCACCGGCGACGGCGCGGCGGGCGACGGCCAATCGCGGTCGAGCGATACCGGAACCCGCGAGCGGGTGAACTACGAAGTCTCCGAACTCACCCGCGAGGTGCAGCGCGGCCCCGGCGCGATCAAACGAATCACGGTCGCGGTTCTGGTCGACGGGCTTCAGGGCCTGGACGATGCCGGCAACCCCATCTGGGCTCCCCGCCCCGAAGATGAGCTTGCGGCCTTGCGTGACCTCGTGTCCTCCGCGGTCGGGCTGGACGAAGCGCGCGGTGACACGATTACCATCAAGTCGATGGAATTCGAACCCGCGACCGCCGCCGGCACCCTGGCCGAACGCGGGCTTTTCGCGGATCGCGCGCTCGATGCGATGGCGCTGGCACGGATCGGCGGCCTCATCGTGGTTGCTCTGATCCTTGGGCTTTTTGTGGTCCGCCCGATCCTTGCCGGCCGCGGCGCGGTCGAACCCACGAGGCTCGCCCCGCCTGATCCGGCAGCAAAGCCCGACACTCCCGACCTGCCCGCGCTGACCGGAGAGATTGACGACGGCAGCTTCCCCGGTGGCCCCGACATGCCGTTGGTATCGGGTTTCGAGCGCGGCACCGGCGCGGGGTTGCCCGCGCTCGGGCGTGGCGGGCCGGTTGATCCGGTCGACCGGCTGCGCGCCCTGATCGCCGAGCGTCAGACCGAGACCGTCGAGATCCTGCGCGGCTGGATGGAAGACGAGAACGGGGAGAAAGCGTGATGTCGGGTCGCCTTACGCTTGAGGATTTTTCGGCCGCCGTCCGCGCACAGGATGCGGGGTCGGCGGATGCCACGGGCACGGAGCAACCGACGGCGACCAGTGACCAGGTCGAAGCCGCGCGCCTCGAAGCCTATGAGACCGGCTATCGCGCCGGCTGGGAGGACGCCGCGCGCACCGAGGCCGAGGATCAGAGCCGGATCGGGGCGGAGTTCGCCCGCAACCTCCAGGATCTGGGCTTTACCTTCCACGAGGCGCGCGCCCATGTGATGCAGGCGCTCGAACCACTCTTGACCGGCATGGTCGAGCGGGTCTTGCCGCGCCTGGTTTCCGAGACGATCGGCCAGACCATCGTCGAGGAACTCCTGCCGCTCGCCAGCGCCGCCGCCGCCGGCAGCCCGATCGAGGTCATGGTCAGCCCCGACAACCGCCCGGTGGTCGAGGACATGCTGGCACGTGCCGACACCGTTCCCTTCACGCTGGTCGAAGAGCCGACGCTTGCCGACGGTCAGGTCTACCTGCGGTCCGGCGGCCTCGAACGTCACATCGATTTCACCGCGGCGGTCGACCGGATCGGCGCCGCAATCAGCAGCCTCTATCAACTCAACGAAAAGGCGTTCCAGAATGGATGATGCCCCCCGCATGCCCGTCGAGGGCAACCCTTTCACCCAGGTCCCGATCGAGATCATGGTTTCGGTCGGCAAGGCCCGCCCGCTGGTGCGTGACCTGCTGCGGTTGACACAGGATTCGGTGCTCGAGCTCGACCGCAAGGTCACCGACCCGGTCGAGCTGTTCATCGGCGACAAGCTGGTCGCGCGGGGCGAACTGCAAGAGCTTGAGGGCGACGCGGCCGGTCAGCTTGCGGTCCGCCTCACCGAGGTTGCCGACCTCAAGCCTGGCCTCTGACCGATGCCCCGTCGTCTGACCCATCCGGGTGCCGTCGCGCTCATCGCGTTAACCACGATCCTGGTGGCGGTTGCGGATCCGGCTGCCGCCCAGAACGTCTCGATCTCCTTCGATGGCGGCGAAAGTCTCGCAACCCGGTCGATCCAGCTGATCGTCCTGGTCACGCTCATCAGCCTGGTGCCGGGACTTGCGGTGATGATTACCTGCTTTCCCTTCATCGTCACGGTGCTGTCGATCCTGCGTCAGGCCATCGGGCTACAGCAATCGCCCCCCAACATGCTGATCGTCTCACTTGCGCTGTTTCTGACCTATTTCGTGATGGAGCCGGTTTTTGCCGAGGCATGGATTGCGGGCGCCGAGCCGTTTTCCAACGGCGACCTGCCGCTTGAAGAGGCATTCATGGCCGCCCTCGCGCCTTTCCGGCTGTTCATGGCGGGGCGTGTCGATCCGGCCACTTTCGAGTCGCTCGCCGCCCTGCGCGACACCGTCGGCGCGACGGCCGAGCCGGGCGGTGATTCGCCCCTGTCGGTTCTGGTCCCGTCATTCCTGCTCAGCGAAGTGTCACGCGCCTTCCAGATCGGCTTTCTGATCTACCTGCCGTTCCTGATCATCGATCTTGTCGTGGGTGCGGTCCTGATGTCGATGGGGATGATGATGGTCCCGCCTGCCATCGTGTCACTGCCGTTCAAGCTGGCGTTCTTCGTCGTCGCGGACGGCTGGACGCTGATCTCCGGCGCGCTTGTCCGAAGTTATTTCTAGACGCGACACGCGGGCTGCTAGCGGACGACGAACTCGGCGTGAAGCGCACCCGCGGCCTTGATGCTTTTCAGGATGTCGATCATGTCGCGGGGCGAGACGCCCAGCGCGTTCAGCCCGGCAATGACCTCCGACAGCGAGGTTCCTTCGTGTATCTCGGCCAGCCCGGTGCCCGGTTCTTCCTCGATCGACACACCCGTGCGTGGCACGACGATCGCCTCGCCCTCCGCAAACGGGTTGGGCTGGACGACCAGCGGCGTCTCCTCGATCCTGAGCGTCAGGTTGCCTTGGCTGACCGCGACCCGGCTGATGCGCACATCGGCGCCCATCACGATGGTGCCGGAACGCTGATCGACCACGACCCGCGCCCTGCGTTCAGGCTCGATTAGGATGTTCTCGACATCTCCCAGCGCGTGAGCCGGGCTGATTGCCCCGGTCGCCTTGATGTCGAGCGCCACGGTCCCGGCGTCGAGCATGCGCGCCACCGACCGCCCATACGAGGTGTTGATCGCAACCTCGATCCGTTCAGCCGTGGTGAAATCCGGATTGCGCAGCGCCAGACGGATCGACGTGAGGCTGGTGAAATCGAACTCGATCTCGCGCTCGACCCGGCCGCCTGAGGGCACCATGCCCGCGGTCGGCACACCCTCGACAACGCTGGCGCCATCGCCCTCGGCCGACACCCCGCCAGCGATCACAGCACCTTGGGCGACGGCATAGATCTCGCCGTCCGCCGCATTCAGGGGCGTCATGACCAGGGTGCCGCCCAACAGGCTTTTCGCGTCACCAATGGCCGAAACCGTCACGTCGATGGTCGACCCCGAGCGCGCGAAAGGCGGCAGGCTGGCGGTCACGAAGACCGCCGCGACGTTCTTTGGCCGAAACTGTTCGCCGGTGATGTTCACCCCGAGCCGTTCGAGGATGTTCGACATGATATCCTCGGTGAAGGGCGCATTGCGGATCCCGTCGCCAGTGCCGTTCAGCCCGACCACAAGGCCGTATCCGACCAGGTCGTTGCTGCGCACCCCGTCAAACTCGACCAGGTCCTTGATCCGGATCGTGTTGGCAACGGCGGGATGGGTGACAAGCGCAAGCAACAGGCCCAAAACTGCCAGGCGGACGATGTTCATCGCATGTAATCCGTGAATTTCAGGCCCGCAATGCGGGCGGTTACGGTGTAGAGCATTTCGATCCGGGAATAGACCGCCTCGAGCTCGGTCGCGGTGCTGTAGGGATCGGCGCCGATCAGCCCGACACGCGCGATCTCATAGGCCGATGCCTCGGCGGCGTTGCGCACGCTTGCGTCTTCGATGCGCGCCTCGATGGTCCCGATATCGGCACGCAGATTGGTGATCAGCCCGTCCGCTGCCAACATGCGTTCGGACGCGGTCGCGATCATGGACGCCTGTTCGTCGCGATCGGTGTCCAGCACGCCTTCGGCGATCAGCCCGGCCAATGCCTGCGCTTTCAGCGTCTCGCGCAGCGCCGGGGCATCTGCGCGCGTCGATATCCTGACCGTTTCGCCATCGGCGATGGTCAGTGGCCCCATGTCAGCGCCGGACCCGAGATAGGCGAGGGTTTCAAATCCGCCGCCGGGCGTGTCGAACCAGGCATCCAGCGCCGCCGCAACCCCCGCCGCGGTTGTCTGCGCCCCGACCTCGACGACAAGCGCCGCCATGATCGCGTCCGCCGACGCCATTGCCGGGCGGTCGGTGGCCGCGCCGGCCAGAAGCGTCCGGTCGGCGGTTCGGGTGTTGAGGGCGGCGACGCTCGCGGCGAATTTCTGACGCGCATCCTGCGCGGTCGCGTGGATCATCACCGGATCGCGGCTGCTTGCAGCGGTCAGCAGCCCCGGCGTGAGATCGCGCCCCAGCTCCTGCACGGTCCCCAGCGCGATCTGCGTCGCGTCGAGCAGCCCGGCGGCCTCGGTGTTCGAGGTTCGATAGGCGGCGATCCTCGACAGGCTGCGCTCGATCCCCGAAATCGGGCCGAAATCGCCCGAAACCTGCGCGCCAAGGTCGGTCCTGACTCCGGTGGAAAGCTCGCGCCCGAGGCGCGTCAGGTCGGCTTTCAACCCGGTCGATTGCCGCCGGATCTGGAACGTGCTGGCGAGATCGCCGATCGACAGGAGAGACATCGTCAAATCCTCATCAGCGCGTCGAGCATGGCGTCGACCGTCGTGATAACCCGGGCGTTGGCGGCATAGGCCTGTTCGATCAGCATCAGTTTCTGCATCTCGTGATCGGTATCCACACCGGTACTCAGCTCGGCCTCGGTCAGGCTGTCCTGTTGCGCGACCGAGAAACTCTGTGTGCCCTCGGCATGCAGGCGCGCTGCACCGACGAGCGACAGGAAATCCGCAGCCAGCCCGCCCGCGGAACGTGCAACACCCAGAAACCCGCCGGAGGCAGGCACCCGTTCGGCGCCCAGCGCGGCGGCAAGATCACCCAGCAGCGTGGAATTGCCGACGTCGCCGGGCACGGCCGCGCCCAACCCGTCGCGCAAACGCCAAAGCGCTCCGCCCTTGTCGGGGTCGGCCAGTGCATTGACGCGTATCCGCGACGACAGCGCGACCTCGTTTGCCGGTGCGAAGGCCGCACCGGCATCGGTGAACAAGCCCGCGGCACCGGGCGCGCGGCTGGCGTCGATACCCGGCACCTGGAACCGTTCGACCAGATCGCGCGTCACCGCATCGAGGCGCGATTGCGCCTCGGGTGCCAGCACGTCACGCACCTCGAACGCAGCGCCCAGTGATCCGCCGCCCATGGGGCTACGGCCGGCGCCGGTTCGCACGGCGAAACCGTTCACGCTCAACCCCGACAGCGCGCCGCCGGCCTGGGTCATCTCCGGCACGATGACGCCGACGGGCGTGAACCCGACCTCCGCCGCGCGCCCGTCGAGCAGGATCGTGCCCCCGGTCGAATAGAGCGCAATCATGCCGTGGCCACGGTCGACCTGGCGCATCGGCACGATCCCCGAGATCGCATCGACCTGTTGCTGGCGCAGGTCGAGAAGCGCCGAGGCGTCCTGCCCCCGCGCGACCGCTTCCTTGATCTTGTAGTTTAGGTCCTGCACCCGAACGAGGCCGTCATTGAGTTGCCGCACCTGGGTGTCGATCGCGGCGTCGGCTTCCATCCGGATCGACTGCACCGCATCCGAGGCACCGTTCAGCTTGCCCGCGACGTCCTGCGCCGCGCTCAGCACCGCGGCCAGACGCGCCTGGCTGTCAGGGCGCGAGGTCGCCTCGATCAGCGTCGCTTCGAGCCGGGCCAGCCGACCGGAGAGGGACCCCGCCTTGTCGGGGGTGCCAATGATCGACTCGAGGTCCTTGTGAAACCGCGCGAGCGCTCCGTCCTGGCCGACGGCGGCATCGGCGAGCCTTCGGTCCTGCACGATGGGCATGTCGATCTCGCGCCGGACACCCTTCACGGTCACGCCGGCAGGAGAGCCATCGCCCGTCTGTCGCGCCGCCAGATCGATCTCGCGCCGGCCATAGCCCGGGGTCATCGAATTGGCGACGTTGGACGAGACAAGCTCGGCCGCGCGCGCCGATGCGGTCAGGCCCGACAGGGCGTTGGCCAGCGAACCGGTGATCGTCATGGGCTACCTCCGGGTGTTCTGTCCTAGCGCTTGATGTTGGTGGTCTCCTGCAACATCTCGTCGACGGTCTGGATCACCTTGGCGTTCGAGGAATAGGCGCGCTGGGTCTGGATCAGGTTGGTCAGTTCACCGGCAACATCGGTGGTCGACCCCTCGCGGGTAAAACCGATCACCTCGCCGGTGGGTCCGTCGCCGGCATCCCACAGGAAGAACGAGCCCGATTGCGGCGAGATCTGATAGGTCTGGTTCGAATTCGAGATCAGCCCGTTCGGGTTGGGCACATCGACCAGCGGCACCTGATAGATCGTCCGGGTGAAGCCGGTGTCATAGGTTGCCGTGACATAGCCGTTCACGTCGATCTCGACCGCGGTGAGATTACCCACGGGCGAGCCGTCCTTGGTGATCGAGGTCGGGGCAAAACTGTCGGAGAGTTGCGTCAGACCGTTGGGGTCGCCGATGCGACCGATGCTCAGGTCCAGCGGGCCGCCGGCAACCGTCAAGGCAAGCTCCCCGTTGGCGGGGTTGTATGCGCCACCCGACAGCACGGTGACCGCTTGAAGCGTGCCGCCACTGGCGCGGCTGGCGTCAAAGACCAGTTCGTATTCGCCGATCACCGCGTTGCCAGAGGCCGAATCGCGGACCTGCATGGTCCAGGTATTCGACGCCCCGGTTGCCGGAACGGTAGGCGTGAAGGTGATGTTCATCGTCTCGGAGGTGCCGAGGTTGCCGAAATACTCGATCGACAGCGGCTGCACGTCGCCGGGTGCACCCGCCACGGTCTCGGTCGCTGGCAGGTTCACGCCGAGGTTCATCCGTGTCGTCGGGTCGCCGGATTGCTGGTTCACCTGCACCCGCACCGGCTGCAACGCGGTGACGGTATCGCGCGGATAATTGCCGACAGTGCCATCGGCATCAGCCGGCCAGCCCAGCAGCACCAGCCCGGTTTCGGTCTTCATCAGGCCGTTTTCGTCCGGGCGAAACGAGCCCGTTGTGGTCGTCATGATCGGCCTGTCGGCCTCGGAATACCGCAAGAACGCCTCGTTCGTTACCGGCAGCATGCCACGGCCGGAGACGGCGATGTCCATCGGGTTGGAGGTCGAAATCAGCGGTCCGCGTTCATCGATCAACCGTTGTGTCGTCGCCCGCACGCCGCCGGCCGAATACTTGCCCGCCCCGGCGATGCCGGTGATGACCAGGGATTCGAAATCCGCCGTCGCCCGTTTGTAGCCATAGGTGGCCGAGTTCGCGATATTGTCGGAGATCGTGGCAAGCCGCGTGGCATTGGCGTTCAGGCCGGCGACCCCGGCACTCAGCGAGGAAGAAATGGTCATGGTGCGCCTTTCTGCTGCAACATTCGCAGACAGGTCTAGCACCCGTCGATTAACGTCAGGCTAATGCCTAAAATGCGACGGGCTTTCTACCGGTCGGACCGCAGCAGGATCAGTTTGATGCGGTTGTTGCGCGCCGCCATCGGGTTTCGCGCGACGGGGCTGCGGTCGGCGTGGCCGGCGACGCGCATGATCCGGGCCGGGGCGATCGACACGGCCTCGAGCATTTCGCGCACCCGGTCGGCCCGGTCAGAGGACAGATCCCAGGCGGAAAACCCGGCGACCACGACAGGCCGCGCCGCGACATGGCCCTCGACCGCTATACCGTTCTTGACCAGCGCGAAAACCCGCCCCAGCATCGCGACGAGATCGGTGAGCAGGGCGGTCGGCTCGGCGCTGCCCGTCTCGAAAACCGGCTCGCCCTCGAGGTCGAAAATCTCGATCACCAGCCCCTCGTCGGTCACTTCAGTGAGGATGTGTCGGCGGGCAATCTCGCTGACCATGCTCTCGCCGGAATTGCCGGTCAGCAGTTCCTCAAGCTCTTCGAGCGCACGCGCCTCGACCGCCGCGTCGATCGCGGCGCCGTCCTTTGGCGGGCTCTCGATGCCGCCCTGGCCGTTCTGCGCCAGCCTTTCCTCGGAGAACACGCTGTCACCGCCGAATGCCCCGTCGCCGCCGCCCGAGGTGCGCGACACCGGGATCGTCGGGCTGAAATAGTCCGCGATTCCCTTGCGTTGCTTTTCGGTCGTCGCATTGAGCAGCCACATCAACATGAAGAAGGCCATCATCGCGGTTACGAAGTCGGCATACGCGACCTTCCAGGCGCCACCGTGGTGGCCGCCTGCCGTAACCTTTTTCACCCTCTTGATGATGACGGGCGCATTTGATTGCGCGGTCATCCCACCACCTCGTTATTCACCCGCGATCAGGTGTATCCGACGGCGGTTAAGGCGCCCTTAACCTTTCAACTTGTTCGCATTTTCCGCAGCAGGCCAGAATTCTGAATCCTGCCTCAGCCGCCCGCCTGCCAGTTGAGGATCGCCTCGGACGGCCACAGGAGCATCACCACGTTCAGGACCAGCCCGTCGCGGATCAGCGCGGTGGTCAGCGCCTCGAACCCGACGCAGATCGCCACGCTGACCCAGACCGGCAACCTGCGCGCCAACCAGAACCCGATCAGCATTGCGACGATGTCGGCGGTGGAGTTCACCACGCTGTCACCGATATAGTCGGCCGAAAGGGTGGTGTTGCGGTAGCGTTCGATCACGGCGGTGGTGTTTTCGAGCACCTCCCAGCCCGCTTCGACCAGCGTCGCGATGACCAGCCGCCAGCCAATCGGCATCCGCCGCGCCACCAGCCACAGCGCGCCATAGAAGGCGAAGCCGTGGATCAGGTGACTGGGCGTATACCAGTCGGTCAGGTGCATGTTGCTTTCCGGCGTGCCGAGGCCACCATACCAAAGCCAGACCGCGCCGCTTGCGCTGATGATCGTGCGGCCCATGGCATAGAGGATCACGCCGCTTGCCAGCGTGATGAATAACGTGACCCAATAGGGCAGGAAGCGCCGGTCGAACATCGTGGCAATGGTGCACAGCACGGCACCTCTGTCCAGCGCACATGCCGCATGGCAAGCTGCTGCCGAATACCGCCTATTTGATCTGTGTCGTTTTGGCCGCGCCCGAAATGTCTATCCTTTGCCCGAACGGACCCCGGAGGAGCCCGCATGACCAGGATTATCGACGTCCCGCTCTACCCCTATCAGCGCAACCGCGATCAGGATGCGATCCCGATCGCGCGTCACCCGGTGGTGGTGGTCGGCGCCGGGCCGGTCGGGCTGGCCATGGCCATCGACCTTGCCCAGCAGGATGTGCCCGTCGTGGTGCTCGACAACAACGAGAAGGTTTCGGTGGGGTCGCGCGCGGTCAGCTATGCCAAGCGCCCGCTCGAGATCCTCGACCGGCTAGGCTGCGGCGCGCCGATTGTCGAGCAGGGCGTGGCATGGAACATCGGCAAGGTCTTCTTCGCCGACCGCCAGATCAATGCGTTCGACCTGCTGCCCGAAGACGGCCACGGACGCCCGGCCTTTGTCAATCTGCCGCAATATCGCCTCGAGGCAACCCTTGTCGAACGCCTGCACGCGCTTCAGGCCGAGGGCAAACAGGTCCAGCTGCGCGGCGGCAACAAGGTTTCGGCCATCGCCAGCCACGACGATCATGTCACGCTCGAGATCGACACGCCCGAAGCCGCCTACAACATCGAAGCCGATTGGCTGATCGCCTGTGACGGGGCCGGGTCGCCAATCCGCCGCATGATGGGGATCGACTTTGCCGGCAGGGCTTTCGAGGACAATTTCCTGATCGTCGATGTTGTCATGCGGGCAGATTTTCCGAGCGAACGCTGGTTCTGGTTCGACCCGCCGTTCCACCGTGGCCAGTCGGTGCTGTTGCACAAGCAGCCCGACGACCTCTGGCGGATCGAGTTCCAGATCGGCCGCGACATCGACCGCGAGGCCGAGCTTGCGCCCGAGGCCATCGACCGACGCCTGCGCGCGATGCTGGGCAAGGAGGTGAGCTATGAGCTTGAATGGGCCTCGATCTACAACTTCGAATGCCGCCGGATGCAGAAGTTTCACCAGAACCGGGTGATCTTCGCCGGCGACTCGGCGCATCAGGTCGCGCCGTTCGGGGCACGCGGCGCGAACGCGGGATTGCAGGACGTTGACAATCTGGGCTGGAAGCTCGCGCTGGTGCTGAACGGCAGCGCGCCCGCGACGCTGCTCGAGAGTTACGATTTCGAGCGGATTCTTGGGGCGGACGAGAACATCCGGCACTCGTCGCGCTCGACCGAGTTCATCACCCCGAAATCCGAGATGTCGCTGATGTTTCGCGATGCCGTGCTCGACCTTGCCGAGGCGCATGAGTTCACCCGTCCGTTGGTGAACTCGGGCCGGCTGTCGCTGCCGGCGGTCTATGACGGCTCGCCGATCAATACGCCCGACGCGCTCGCGGACGGGCCTGAACGCAGTCGCCCCGGCGCTCCCTGCCCCGATGCGCCGGTCGGCGATGGCTTCCTGCTGTCCCGGCTTGGCGGCGGCTTCACGCTTCTGACCATCGACACCGACGCGCCGGCGACAGTGGAGGAGGACGGCATCACCGCCACGCGACTGGCGCTGTCGGCTGGTGACGATCCGACCGGCGCGCTCACGGCGCGCTATCTCGGCGCGGCGCCCACGGCGGTCTACCTGATCCGCCCCGACCAACACGTCGCGGCGCGGTTCGCGGATTATGACGAGGACCAGATCCGCTTTGCCATCCGCCGCGCTACCGGAAAGGAATGAGGACATGGCCAGACTGACCCTGACCCCGAATATCGACGGTGCCGACGATTTCTATGCCGAGTTGCTGGCGGTGCATGACGGCCTGCCGAAACCGGCCAGCGACGCGCTGAACGCCCGGCTGATCCTGACGCTGGCCAACCACATCGGCGACCGCAAGGTGCTGACCGAGGCGCTGCGACTGGCGGCGGGTGCATCTGAGTAAGCCGGGCTTCGCTAGAACGCCTTTCCCGGCAGCGCGATGGCCTGTCGCAGCCAATCGGCGATCTGCGCTTCGTCCAGGTCATCATCCTCATGGATGCTGAAATAGCGCGTGCCTTCCACCTTCGACGTGCCCGGCGGAACCGGCGTCAATGACGTACCGCGCATGAAGGTCAGTTGGACGTATTTCTTGTAGCAATACATCGCGAAGAACCAGCCATCCTCCTTGCCATAGAGCGGCGTGTTCCACTTGACCGCCTTCTTGACGCCGGGAAAGACCCGCACGACGATCTCGTCCAGCCGCCGGCCAATTTCGCTTTTCCAGCCCGGCATCGCGGCGATGTAAGCCTGAACGGGCGCATCGCCCTCGCCCTTCGGGATCTGCGGATTGCCGCTGGACAGCAGCCTGGGCTGGGTCTTGTCGCTCAAGGGCAGATCATAGCGCAGAACTTCGTCGCGTTGGAACGGCGTTTCACCTTGCCGCGCTGGCGCAGCCTTCTACGCTGGCACTCTCAGCACAGCGGGGTTCGCCATGAAACTTAGCGGAAGATGCCTTTGCGGGCGGATCGGCTATGAGATCGACGGCTGGGTCAGCCAGATACAGGCCTGCCACGCCGAACGCTGCCGCCGCGCGACCGGAGGGTTATTCGCACCGGAAATCGCCGCCTCGGCAGAGGGGTTCAGGTGGGTCGGGGACGAAAGCGCCATTGCGAGCTACACCGCCCCGATCCTGCATGAGCCGCCCGCCTATCGCCGGAACTTCTGCGCGACCTGCGGTGCACCCTTGCCGGTGTTGCTTGAGGATGCCGGGATGATGATCCTGCACGCGGGCAGCCTTGACGACAGCGCCGGGCTGCACGTCTTTCGCCATGCCTTCGTCGCGCAGAAATCGGCCTGCTGCGCCATCGAAGACGACGCGCCGCAATTCCCGGGCCAGCCACCCAGGCCGGAGGCGAAGGACATCATGTCCTAGCCCAGATAATCGCTGAGCGCCTTCGGCGGGTTGGCGAAGATCTCGGCGGTCGGCACCGGCGGATGCGCCACACCCTCGGCGACCAGAATCACCAGATCGGCCAGCGTTTTCGCGTCGTCGGGCTCGTGGCTGACCATCAGCAGCGTCGCGCCGGTCTCGTCGGCCAGATCGCGCACAAGGTCCAGCATCTCGGAGCGAAGCGCCGGGCCGAGTGCGTCGAATGGCTCGTCCAGCAACATCAACGGCCGCTCCCGCAGCAGCGCGCGCGCCAGCGCCACCCGCGCCGCCTGCCCGCCGGAAAGCCTGCCGGGCTTGCGCTCGCCAAACCCCGCTAGCCCGACACGGGCCAGCGCCTTGTCCACCGCTGCGTGCTGGCCGGCGTCGAGTTTGAGGTCGGGCCGCAGCCCCAGCCCGACATTTTGCGCGGCGGTCATGTGCGGAAACAGGTTGTTGTCCTGAAAGATCATCGACACCGGGCGCGACGCGGGGGCGGCATCGGTCAGGTCAACGCCGTTCCACATCACCCGCCCCGACGCCACCGGCAGGAACCCGGCAATCGCGGCAAGCAATGTCGATTTTCCCGCGCCGGATGGGCCGATCACCGCGACCCTGGTCCCGGTCGGCACCGTCAGGTCCGCGGTCAGCGTCCAGTCTTCAAGCGCCACGAACATCTTTTCAAGCGTCAGCATCCAGCCGCCCCCCACGGTCGAAAACCCAGAACAACGCCAGCGACAATGCCAGCAACAACAGCGCCGCACCGGCGGCGGCGTCCATCCGGTAGGCCGCCATCAGGCGATAGATCTGCAACGGCAGCGTGCCGCCATCGGGGCTGGCAAAGATCGCGATGACGCCAAGATCGCCCATCGAAAGCGCCGCCGCCAGCCCGGCGGAAAACCCCAGGGGACGGCGCAGGCGCGGCAGCCACAGGCGGCGCAGACGCGTGACGCCGCGCAACCCCAACTCGTCCGCGAGCCGTCCGAAATCGGCCTCGACGGCGGTCAAGGCCGGAACCAGCGCGCGCAGGGCGAAAGGCAGCGACATCGTGGCGTTGACCAGCATCGTGACCGCAAGCGCCACCCGCTCGGGCCGGATCAGCGGAAACAGGATCACGAACAGCCCGGTGCCGATCACCAAGGGCGAGGCGGCAATCGTCAGCGTGCCGATCGCTTCGGCCAGTTTTGAGCCTCGCCGCACCACCAAAGCCGAAATCGCCAGCGCCAGCACGATGGTCAGCGCCGCCGACCCCAGCGCGACGCCGGTCGAACGCAGCGCCGCCCAGCCGACCGAGGCGGGCAGATGCGGCAGGGCTGCGGCGCCGTTGATGGCGATCATCGCCAGCGGCACGACCAGAAACAGCGCCGCCAGCGTGATCAGCAGGGTATCCTGCGCCCGATACCAGAACGTCGCCGCATCCCAGCGGGTCACGGGCCGATCAAAGCCCGAGCCGATGCCAGTCGGCAACGCCACCTTCAGCGCCACCAGCGCCGCCGCCGCGCCCAGCGCGAATTGCACCAGCGCCAGCAGCGCCGCCTTGCCAAGGTCGAAATCGAAGCGGAACGCCTGATAGATCGCCAGTTCCACGGTCGTGGCGCGCGGACCACCACCCAGCGTCAGCGCCACCGCGAAACTCGTCAGGCACAAGAGGAAAATCACCAGAAACGCGCCGGGCAATACCTGCCGCAGCATCGGGCGCTCAAGGACCCGCGCAACGTCGCCGGGGCCGAATCCCAGAGAGGCCGCCAGCCGGAAACGTTCGGCGGGAATGTCGAGCCAGCCTTGCAGAATCAGCCGCGTCGCCAGCGGCAGGTTGAAGAACACATGCGCCAGCACGACGCCGTGAAAGCCGTAGATCGAGATCGGCTCGAACCCCATCAGCCCCAGCGCCTGCGACAGCACTCCGTTTCGCCCGAACACCGCGATCAGGCCAAGCACGGCGACGATCACCGGCAGGATGAACGGCGCACCCAGCAGCGTGATCAGCACCTGCCGCCCGAAAAAACGCCGCCGCGCCAGCGCCCGGCCGACCGGCACGGCAATCGCCACGCTGATCGCGGCGGACAGGATCGCCTGAACCAGCGTGAAGCGGATCGCGGCCCAGTCGGCAGGACCAAGCCCCGCGCCCCCTTCGGCACGCAGCGCAACGGCGACGAGCGTGCCGAAGGTCAGCGCAACGACAAGGGCCAGCGCAAGCGCGCCGGCCCAGGTCGCGCCACTTATCTGGCGGACGCGGCGAGCCATTCGGCCAATGCCTCATCACGTTTGGCGCGCGCCTCGTCGCCGAGGTAGATCAGCGCCTTTGCCGGGTCGAGCATCTCGCCGAACCCTTCGGGCAAACCGCCCTCGGGCATCACTGCCGGATACATCCAGTTGGTCGTGGCGATGGTCGACTGGATCTCATCCGTCAGAAGGAACGCAAGGAACCTGTCGGCCAGTTCGGGCTGCTTGCTGCTGGCCAGCTTTGCCGCCACTTCGATCTGCATGTAGTGGCCTTCGTCGAAAATCGCCGCTGCCTTGCTGTCGTCGCCTTCCGCGATGATGTGATAGGCGGGCGAGGTGGTGTAGGACAGCACCATGTCGGCCTCGCCCTCAAGGAACATGCCATAGGCTTCCGACCAACCCTTGGTGACGGTGACAACGCGCCGGTTCAGCGCCGTCCACGCCGCCTGCGCATCGTCGCCATAGACCGCCTTGACCCACAACAGAAGCCCCAGCCCCGGCGTCGAGGAACGCGGGTCCTGGATCAGGATCGTGAGGTCGGAGGCGGCCAGTTCGTCGAACGAGGCGGGCGGTGTCGCGACCTTGGTCTTGTCGTAGACGAAGGCGAAATAGCCCCAGTCGTAGGGCAGGAAGGTGTCGTCGTCCCAGCCGATCGGCAGGTCGAGCGCGGATCGGTCCACCCCGGTCGGTGCGAATATCCCGGTCTCGCGCGCCGCTGCCGTCAGGTTGCCGTCGAGGCCAAGGGCGATATCGGCCTCGGTGCGCGGGCCTTCGAGGCGCAGGCGCGACAGGATCTCGGCGCCGTCGCCGACCGAGACGAAGCGCAGATCGCAGCCGCATTCGGCCTCGAACGCTGCCTCCACGACCGGGCCGGGGCCCCATTCGGAAACGAAGCTGTCATAGGTGTAGATGGTAAGAACAGGGGTCTGGGCAACCGCCATTGTGGCGATGGCTGCAAATCCCGCTGCGATGGTGAGTGTCTTCATGTCATCCTCCATACGGGCGGGCGGCGTTCCGGTAGGATGATCCTGACCTTCCCTCCGCCGGTCCTAACCGGTTCAGGTTCAACGGGTTTGCTGGTGCATCTCAGCCGCGCGTGCGGCACCCCGAGGTGGTTGCGAGCCTAGCCCCGAAGGCTTGCTCCTGCAAGGTGAAAGCCATAAACGGATTTGCGAAGGGAACCCGGCCATGATGAACTCTTTCGGACACATCTTCCGCGTCACCACATGGGGCGAAAGCCACGGGCCCGCGCTGGGCGCGACGGTCGACGGTGTGCCGCCGGGCGTGGCATTGGCGCCCGAGATGCTCCAGCACTGGCTAGACCGGCGCAAACCGGGACAGTCGAAATACACCACCCAGCGGCGCGAGGCGGACGAGGTGCGCATCCTGTCGGGAGTTTACGAGGGTCAGACCACCGGCACACCGATCCAGTTGATGATCGAGAACACCGATCAGCGCTCGAAGGATTATGGCGACATCGCCGAGAAATTCCGGCCCGGCCATGCCGACATCAGCTATTGGCTGAAATACGGCATTCGTGATCCGCGAGGCGGCGGGCGCTCATCGGCACGCGAAACCGCCGCGCGGGTGGCCGCGGGCGGCGTGGCGCGCGAGGTGCTCAAGGCGCTGGCGCCGGGCGTCGAGATCAGGGGCTACATGACGCGGATGGGCGTGCACGAGATCGACCGCGCGCGCATCGACTGGGACGAGATCGAGCGCAATCCGTTCTGGACGCCTGACGCCATGGCCGCCGAGACCTGGGCCACCTATCTCGACGGGCTGCGCAAATCGGGCAGTTCGGTGGGGGCGGTGGTCGAGGTGGTGGTGCGCGGCGCACCCGCCGGGCTGGGTGCGCCGATCTATGCCAAGCTCGACACCGACCTTGCCGCCGCGATGATGTCGATCAACGCCGTCAAGGGCGTCGAGATCGGCGAAGGCATGAACGCCGCGATGCTGACCGGCGAGGACAACGCCGACGAGATCGCGATGGGGCCGGATGGGCCGGAGTTCAACTCGAACCACGCAGGCGGCATCCTTGGCGGCATCTCCACCGGGCAGGACATCGTGGTGCGTTTCGCGGTCAAGCCGACCAGCTCGATCCTGACGCCGCGCAAGACCATCACCAAGGCGGGCGAACCTGCCGAGATCGTCACCAAGGGCCGTCACGACCCCTGCGTCGGCATCCGCGCCGTGCCTGTGGGCGAGGCGATGGCGGCCTGCGTCATCCTTGACCACCTGCTGCTTCATCGCGCCCAGGTCGGCGACGGCCCGCGCGGGCGGATCGGCTGAGGCTCAGGCGCTCGCCACCGCCAAGGCTGCATCCATCAGCGCCTTGATCTCGTCACGGCCGGTTCCGGCGACGATGCGACCGATTTCGCGCCGGTCCGGGCCGATGGCGATCAGGGTCGAGCGGCGCACCACGTTCAGCGACGACACCACCTCGGTGCGCGCCCAGATATCCCAGTCGATATTGATGAAGGTGATCTTGGCTTCGTAGTCCGGGTTCTCGGCCTTGAGCGCGTCCAGCACGCGTTCCTGCGCGGCGCAGGTGGTGCACCAGCTTGCCTTGTAGTCGAGGAACACCGTCTCGCCCGCGTCGATCCGTTCGTTGATCAGGCCGGGCTTGTAGTCGAGCGGCGCGGCGTGGACGAGCCTCGGCAAAAGCGGCGCGGCGGCAAGGGTGGCAAGGAATGTGCGGCGTTTCATGTAAACCTCCGGGTCAGATGGAAACGGACAGGTCGATCAGCCAGGCGGGCAGGTTCTGCACCGCCCAGGCTTCGGCGACGTGGTGAAGTCGGAACAGGATTGCGAGCCCGACGAGGATGAAGGCGGCGCCCAGCACCGGGCGGGCGACGCCAGCCATGCGCCTCAGCGCTGTCGCGCGCAGGCCATAGCCGATGGCCAGGATCAGGGTCGAGACGCCCAGCGCGAAGGCCACCATGATCGCCCCGGCGCGCAGCAGGCTTTCGCCCTGCGAGGCCAGCGAGATCGCGCCGCCCAGCGTCGGCCCGATGCAGGGGCTCCAGACCGCGCCCAGCAGCAGCCCGCCAACGAATTGCCCCGACAACCCGGAGCGGTCGACGCGGTCAAGCCCGGCATCGGCACGGACGGCAAAGCCCGCAGTGGCGGTGGCGAAAGCGGCGTTGAAGCGTGGCACCAGCAGCACGACGCCAAAGCCCAGCATCAGCACCGCACCGGCCCGCGACACCACGTCCTCGGTCAGCCCGATGGCATGGCCAAAGGTGGTGACCAACATTCCCAACACCACGAACGACAGGCTCATCCCCGCCGCCAGCGCCACCGGGCCAAGGCGCGAGGCCTGAAGTGCGGTCGCCAGCACGATGGGCAGCACAGGCAGCACGCAGGGGTTGATCAGCGTCAGCAGCCCGGCGGCATAGGCAAGGTTCAGTTCCATGGCGGTCAAATGAACCGGCGGCGGACGCACAGTCACCCAACGAAGCCGTGAGCCCGGTCAACTCGGCGTCAGGGAATGTTTCAGGCGGCCGGGGCAAGCGGCTTGGCGGGCGCCTGCTTGGCGAGTTGCACGGCAAGGATGCCCAGCGTCACGATGGCAACGCCGATGACGTCGAAAACGCCCAGTGACTCGCCCAGGAGGACCGCCGCGATCGACACGCCGAAGAACGGGTTGAGGAAATGGAAGGTCGAGGCCCGCACCGCGCCGATCCGCGCCACCAGCGCGAACCAGACCCATGTTGCGGCAAGGCCGGGGACAAGCGTGGTATAGGCGAAGGCCAGAACCAGCTTCCAGCTCCAGATCACGTCGAAACTCTCGAACGCCAGCGCGAACGGGGCGAGCACCACCGCACCGACCAGCATCTGCAGGCCCACCACCATCAGAAGGTTGCCGCCGCCCGAGACGCTGCGCACCGTCAGCGTGGCGACGGCCAGCGCAAGCGCTGCGATGACGCAGAGCACAAGGCCGGTCAGATCGACCCCGCCCGACAGCCGCGTGCCCATGATCAGCGCGACCCCGGCAAAGCCCAGCACCAGCCCGGCCAGCGCCAGCGGCGACAGCCGGTCGCGAAACACCACCCAGCCAAGCGCGGCCACGATCAGCGGCATCGTCGAGGCGATGATCGAGGCCAGCCCCGCCTCGATCCATTGCATCGCGACGAAGTTGAGCCCGAGGTAGAGCGCGTTCTGCGAGACGCCGAAGACCACGACCGAAATCCACTGCCCGCGCGTCAGGCTGATCTTCTGGCCAAGCCATGCGGCGATGACGATGCCCAACAGCCCGGACGCCACGAACCGAAGCGCCAGCGAGGTGATCGGCGGCGCGACTTCCACAATGATCCGCGCCGAGGTGAAGGCGGACGACCACATCAGGGCAAAGCCCAGCCCCATGACGATTGCGCGTATGTCCATCATGTCTCCCGCAAACGAAAAGGGCCGCCGTTGGGCGACCCTATCCAAAACCCGATCCGGCACAAGGCCGGATGCGGCTTAGTTGTTGACGCTGTCTTTCAGGGCCTTGGCGATGGTCATCTTGACCACCTTGTCGGCCTCTTTCTTGATCTGCTCGCCGGTGGCGGGGTTGCGCACCATGCGCTCGGGGCGCTCGCGGCAGTAGATCTTGCCGACGCCCGGCAGGGTCACAGCGCCGCCGCTCGAGACTTCGCTGGTGATGACGGCGATCACGCCATCAAGCGCCGCCGCAGCGGTTTTCTTGTCCGCACCCATTTCCTCGGCCAGGGCAGCAACGAGTTGGGTCTTGGTCATCGGTTTCGCCATGTATTGTCTCCTCACATGTCCCGTTCTTGGGTTTGATGCGGCGCATTTAACTGATTGTCGGCGCGCCGCACAATCTCTGGTATCGAAAAAAGCCGAGAAATAACGGGTTTCCGCCTGCTTTTTCGACGATTTTCCACTGTCTTTCTAAAGAAAGGCGGTTTCCTCGAAGGATCGCAGCTTCCGGCTGTGGATACGCTCGAGCGGCATGTCGCGCAGAAGCTCCATTGCGCGGATGCCGATCAAGAGGTGCCGGGCCACCTGAGAGGTGTAGAACTCGCTCGCCATGCCCGGCAATTTCAGCTCGCCATGCAGCGGTTTGTCCGACACGCAAAGCAGCGTTCCATAGGGAACCCGGAAGCGAAACCCGTTGGCCGCGATGGTCGCGCTTTCCATGTCGAGCGCGATTGCGCGCGACTGGCTCAGCCGCTGCACCGGGCCGGTATGCTCGCGCAGTTCCCAGTTGCGGTTGTCGAAACTCGCCACCGTGCCGGTCCGCATGATCCGCTTGAGCTCGTAGCCCGACAGCTCGGTCACATCCGCCACCGCGTTTTCCAGCGCGATCTGGATCTCCGCCAGCGGCGGGATCGGCACCCAGATCGGCAGATCGTCGTCGAGAATCTTGTCCTCGCGCAGATAGGCGTGGGCCAGCACGAAATCGCCCAACCGTTGCGAATTGCGCAGCCCGGCGCAGTGGCCGACCATCAGCCAGGCATGCGGGCGCAGCACCGCGATGTGGTCGGTTGCGGTCTTGGCGTTGGACGGGCCGATGCCGATGTTGACCAGCGTGATGCCGCTCTGGTCGGGCCGTTTCAGGTGATAGGTCGGCATCTGCGGCAGCTTGGCCGGGTGATCCATCTCGGCGGACTGAGTGAAGATCTCGCAGTTCCCCGGACCGACAAAGCTGGTGTAGCCGCTGTCGGGATCGGCGAGGGCGGCGCGGGCGAAGGCCTCGAATTCCTCGACGTAGAACTGGTAGTTGGTGAACAACACGTAGTTCTGGAAATGCTCGGGAATGGTCGCGGTGTAATGCGCCAGCCGCGCCAGCGAGTAATCGACGCGCTGCGCGGTGAACGGCGCCAGCGGCGATGAGCCGTCCGCGTTCAGATAGTCCAGCCCGTTGACGATGTTGTCATGGGTGGTGCTCAGGTCGGGCACGTCGAACACGTCGCGCAGCGGAAACGGCATCGCGCCTTCCTGCGGCACGGTGATGTCGGAGCGCCCGGCAACCGCGAAATGCACGGGAATGGGCGTGGACGACAGCCCGATCCACACCGGCACACCGTGGTTCTTCAACAACAACCCGATCTGCTGGATCAGGTAGTCGCGAAACAGGTCGGGACGGGTGACCGAGGTGGAATAGGCACCCGGCCCCGAGACATGGCCAAAGCTCAACCGGCTGTCGATCGGATCGTGGCTTGAGGTGCGCAGCCGGATCTCGGGATAATAGGCGCGAAACCGGTTCTTCGGTCGCTCGGCACTGATCGCGGCCTGCGAGAATTTCTCGGTCAGAAACGCGCAGGCGTCATCGTAGAGCACGTTCAGACGCGCGACCGCGGCGGCGGCATCGGTGAACCGCTCCGGCTCGGGAATTGCAGGGGTGACGACCGGCAAGGTCAGGTGTCTGGGCGTCATCGCGGCTCCTCGATGAGATCGGTAATCCTGAAGGCGGTCACGTCGACAAGACCAAGGTCCGAGATGCGCAACTCGGGAATGACCACCAGCGCCAGCAGCGAGTGCTGCATGTAGGCGTTGTTGAGCGTGCAGCCACAGGCGGCCATCGCCTCGACCATCGCCTGTGCCTTGGCGGCGACGATCTCGGCGGGTTCTTCCGACATCAGCCCGGCAATCGGCAGTTCCACCAGCGCGATTTCCCGCCCGTCCTTGAACACGGTGATGCCGCCGCCAACCTCGCCCAGCCGGTTCGCCGCCAGCGCCATGTCGGCGCGCGAGGTGCCGACCACGATCATGTGATGGCTGTCGTGCGCCACGGTCGAGGCCATCGCCATATTGCCGGTGTAGCCGAAACCCGACACGAAGCCGTTGACGACGCCGCCGGTGCCCCGGTGCCGCTCGACCAGCGCGATCTGCGCCACGTCCCCGGCCTCGTCACCCTCGACGATCCCATCACGCACCTCCAGATCCGCCGTCAGCGCCTTGGTCGGCGCCTGGTTCTCGACCACGCCGATCACCTTGGCAGTGACGCGGTTGGCGCCCTCGGGGGCGACGATCTCGAAATCGGTGGCGCTCAGCACCTTGCCCAGATGCACGGTGTTGCGTGCGCTGTCAGGCCAGTCCAGATGCGGCGTCTCGACGGTGATCTTGCCGTCAATCGCCACGGTCCGTCCGCGCGCGATGACATGCTCGATCGGCAGCGTCACGAGGTCCGAAGTCAGGATCACATCCGCCCGCCGCCCCGGCGCAATCGAGCCAAGTTCACGCTCCAGTCCGAAATGCGTGGCGGTGTTGATCGTCGCCATCTGCAGCGCCACCACCGGATCGCAGCCGCAGGCGATGGCATGGCGCACCACGCGGTTCATGTGCCCGTCATTGACCAGCGTGCCGGAATGGCTGTCATCGGTGCAAAGGATGAAGTTGCGCGGATCGAGCCCCTTTTCGGTGACGGCGGTGATCTGCGTCTCGACGTCATACCAGGCCGAACCCAGCCGCATCATCGCGCGCATCCCCTGACGCACCCGCGCAATCGCATCGGCTTCGCAGGTGCCTTCGTGATCGTCGGCAGGCCCGCCGGCGGCATAGGCGTGAAAGGCCGGGCCAAGATCGGGGCTGGCATAATGCCCGCCCACAATCTTGCCCGCCATCAGCGTCGCCGCGATCTCGGCCAGCATCTTGGGGTCGGCGTTGACCACGCCGGGAAAGTTCATCATCTCGCCCAGCCCGATGATGCCCGGCCAGCTCATCGCCTCGGCCACATCCTCGGCGCTGATCTCGAACCCGGTGGTTTCCAGCCCCGGCGCGCTGGGCGCGCAGGACGGCATTTCGGTGAAGATGTTGACCGGCTGCATCATCGCCTCGTCATGCATCAGCCGCACGCCTGCCAGCCCCAGAACATTGGCGATCTCGTGCGGGTCGGTGAACATCGTGGTGGTGCCATGCGGGATGACGGCGCGGGCGAACCCCGCCGGGGTCAGCATCCCGCTTTCGATGTGCATGTGGGCATCGCAAAGGCCGGGGATCAGGAACCGGCCATCGGCCTCGATCACCTCGGTATCGGGGCCTATGCAATGGCTGGCATCGGGGCCGACATAGGCAAACCGCCCGTCGGCAATCGCCACCTGCCAGCCGTCGAGCACCTCGCGGCTTTGCACGTTGACGAGCTTGCCGCCACGGATCACGCTATCGGCAGCTTCACGCCCGGCGGCCACGGCAACAAGTCGGGCGGCGCTTTCGGGCCAGGATTTCAGGGGTGTATCACTCATGGATCAATTGTGAAGCAAAGGCGGGCGAGTGCAAGCCCTCAACAGCGCCGCAAACCGGCTGGTGCCGGGACGTTCGCCGTGACAGGTTCGGTCAAAACCGAGGAGGTCCGCGATGACGAACACGATGCTCATATTCGGCTGCGGCTATTCCGGCCGGGCGCTGGCACGGACCCTCATCGCCGAGGGCTGGCGCGTCATCGGCACCACCCGTAGCGCCGACAGGGCGCGCGATCTGGCGGCCGAAGGGATCGAAGCGGTGGTCTGGCCCGGCAATGACCTGACACCCCATCTGGCCGACACCACCCACCTCCTGCTGTCCGCCGCGCCTGATGACGACGGCGACCCGGTGCTTGCCGCTCTGGCGGACCAGATCGGGAGGGAGCGGTTCGATTGGGTCGGCTACCTTTCGACCACCGGCGTTTACGGCGACCATCAGGGGGACTGGGTTGACGAGACAACACCTCTGACCCCCAGCACCCGGCGCGGGCGTCAGCGGGTGCGGGCCGAAGGTCAATGGCGGGCATTGGCCGCCGAGGCCGGCCTGCCGCTCCACATCTTCCGCCTTGCCGGCATCTACGGGCCGGGGCGCGGGCCGTTCGCCAAGGTCCGGCGCGGCACCGCGCGCCAGATCGTCAAGCCGGGGCAGGTGTTTTCGCGCATCCATGTCGAGGACATCGCCCAAGTGCTCGCCGCCTCGATCACCCGGCCGGAACCGGATGCGGTCTACAACGTCTGCGACGACCTTGCCGCTCCGCCCGAGGACGTGCTGGCCTACGCCGCCGAGCTTCTGGGCGTCACCCTGCCGCCCGCAGAAGACTATGAGACCGCCGAGATGACGCCGATGGCGCGCAGCTTCTATGCCGAGTCCAAGCGGGTGCGAAACGACCGGATCAAGGCCGATCTGGGCGTGGTGCTGAAGTATCCGACCTATCGCGACGGGTTGGCGGCGCTTTTCGCGCTGGAAGACGCAAAAGAATAGGGCGCCCGAAGGCGCCCTATCCGAAACATTCATCCCGGCCTGTTACGGCAGGAAGATCACGCTGGTCGCGACCGCCAGAACGAACAGAAGCGGCGGCAGAATGTGCTGGTTGACCGACGAGCTGGACGCCTGCTGGATCACGATCTCAGGCTCCATGATCGGCGGCGCGACGGTTCCCGCTACGGCGGTTCCGGCGACAAGTGCGAAAGCGGCGCCAAGTACGAACTTTTTCATTTTACTTACCCCAAGAGATTGAAGTTGGACCCGCATAATCTGTGTTGGTGAGCGCGCAATGTCCACCCATGGGCCGGGGATGGCGAACAATAATCCGCCGGTGTTGCATATCCGGTCCTATCAGGCGCGTCCCGAGGCCCGCTTCGCCCCAAGGTCGGTGATCCCGAGTGCCGACAGGGCTTTCGCCTCGATCTGTTCGGCGTTGAGACCGGCGACCGCATACATGTCTTTCGGGCTGGCCTGGTCGATGAATGTATCGGGCAGGACCATCGAGCGGAACCTGAGCCCGGTGTCGAACACGCCGTTCTCGGCCAGCACCTGCGCGACATGGCTGCCAAAGCCGCCGATGGCGCCTTCCTCGATGGTGATCAGCGCCTCATGCCCAGCGGCAAGCGACAGGATCATTTCCTCGTCGAGCGGCTTGGCAAAACGCGCATCGGCCACCGTGGGCGTGATGCCGCGCGCCGCCAGCCGTTCGGCGGCGATCATGGTCTCCTCCAGCCGCGTCCCGATGCTCAGAAGCGCGACCCGGCTGCCCTGCTGCATGATCCGGCCCTTGCCGATCTCGAGCACTTCCGGGGTTTCGGGCATTTCGGTGCCGACGCCCTCGCCGCGCGGATAGCGCACGGCGGAGGGGCCATCGTCAATCGCGGCGGCGGTGGCGATCATGTGGACAAGCTCGGCCTCGTCGGCGGGCGCCATGATGGTGAAACCCGGCAGGTTGCCAAGATAGGCCAGATCGAAACTGCCCGCATGGGTCGCGCCATCGGCCCCGACCAGCCCGGCGCGGTCGATCATGAAACGCACCGGCAGGCGCTGGATCGCCACATCATGCACCACCTGATCGTAGCCGCGTTGCAGGAAGGTCGAATAGATCGCACAGAACGGCCGCATCCCGCCCGCCGCCAGCGCCGCCGAAAAGGTCACGCCGTGCTGTTCGGCGATGCCCACGTCAAAGACCCGCGACGGGAAGCGGTCGGCGAGGAAATTCACCCCGGTGCCCTCGGGCATCGCGGCGGTGACGGCGCAGATCCGGCTGTCTTTTTCGGCCAGCGCGGTCAGGGTCTGGCCGAACACCGAAGTATAGGACGGCGCGTTCGGTTTCGACTTGTGCTGCTTGCCGGTCATCACGTCGAATTTTGCGGTCGCATGGCCCCGGTCGCCCGCGTTCTCGGCATGGGAATAGCCCTTGCCCTTCTTGGTGATGACATGGATCAAGACCGGCCCGGTGGCGCGGTCGTGCACGGTGCGGAGCACCCCCATCAACTGGTCGATGTCGTGGCCGTCGATCGGTCCGACATAGGAAAAGCCCAGCTCCTCGAACAGCGTGCCGCCGACGGTCATCGACTTCAGCACGTCCTTGGCCCGGCGCGCACCTTCCTGGAACGGCGGCGGCAACAGGTTGACCGCGCCCTTGGCGACGGCCTTCAGGTCCTGAAACGGTTCGGTCTCGTACAGCCGGGCAAGGTAGGACGACAGCGCGCCCACCGGCGCGGCGATGGACATTTCGTTGTCATTCAGCACGACGAACATGCGCTTCTTGAGGTGGCCGGCGTTGTTCATCGCCTCGAACGCCATGCCCGCGCTCATCGAGCCGTCGCCGATCACCGCGATGGTATCGCCGATGCCATGCTCCGGCGCACCGCCAAGGTCGCGCGCACAGGCAAAGCCCAGCGCCGCCGAGATCGAGGTCGAGCTATGCGCCGCGCCGAACGGGTCATAGGGGCTTTCCGCGCGTTTGGTGAACCCCGACAGCCCGTCCTTTTGCCTGAGCGTGCGGATACGCTCGCGTCGCCCGGTCAGGATCTTGTGCGGATAGGCCTGATGCCCGACATCCCAGATCAGCTTGTCATGCGGCGTGTCGAACACCGCGTGCAGCGCCACGGTCAGTTCCACAACGCCCAGCCCGGCACCCAGATGCCCGCCGGTCTCGCTGACCGCGCTGATGGTTTCCGCTCGGACCTCATCGGCAAGCTGGCGCAATTCGCGCAGCGACAGCGCCTTCATGTCGGCGGGCGACTGGACGCGGTCGAGCAGAGGAGTTTTGGGCCGGTCGGACATCAAGACCTCACAACAGTATCATGAGTCCCGCGAGATAACGAACCGCGCGGCCTCCCGCAAGGTTTGCGCCTCATTTCCGTAGGGCGCAAGGGAATCGCAGGCCGTCTCGACCAGTTCACGCGCCCGCGCCTTGGCGGCGTCGAGACCCAGCAGCGACACGAACGTCGCCTTGTGCTTGCCCGCGTCCTTGCCGGTGGCCTTGCCCAGCCGATCCGGATCGCCTTCGACGTCAAGCACATCGTCGGCAATCTGGAACGCCAGCCCGATTGCCGCGCCATACTGGCGCAAAGGGTCGGTCGAAACACCCGCCATCACCGCACCGGCCATCGCCGACCAGCCGATCAGCGCGCCGGTCTTGCCCGCCTGCAGCGCCACGATCTCATCGAGCGTCAGCGGCAGGTCGGCGCTTTCGGCGGCGATGTCGAGCGCCTGGCCCAGCACCATCCCCCCGGCTCCGGCAGCCTTGGCCAGCCTGCGCGACAACTCGATGCGCACATCGGCCCCGCCGATCTCGTCGCGGCCCAAGAGTTCAAACGCCAGCGCCTGCAGCGCGTCGCCTGCCAGAACGGCGGTGGCCTCGTCCCATTTGCGGTGCAAAGTCGGCTGGCCCCGGCGCAGGTCGTCGTCGTCCATGCAGGGCAGGTCGTCATGCACCAGCGAATAGGCGTGGATCGCCTCGACCGCCGCCGCCGGGAAGCGTGCGGCATCCGCCTCGACACCCAGCATCCGAGCGCCTTCCAGCACCAGAAACCCCCGCACCCCCTTGCCGCCCGCGACCGCATGGCGCATCGGCGCGGCCATCGGGCCGGAGGCCGGCAGCGCCGCGATCAGGCAATCGCGCGCCACCTCGCGGGTTTCGGCCAGACGTTCAAGAAACATCACAGCCCGTCGACAGGGGTGGTGCCGCTGGGGTTGCCGTCCTGATCCAGCGTGATCGCGGCGACCTTTTCCTCGGCCTCCTTCAGCTTGACCTCACAACGCGCCTTAAGCTTGGCGCCGCGCTCGTAAAGCGAGATCGACGCCTCCAGCGCAACGTCACCGCGTTCAAGCTGGCCGACGACGGCTTCAAGTTCCGCCATCGCTTCCTCAAAGCTCATCTCGTCCACCGGCTTGTCGGTCATTGTCCGCGCTCCATCAGGATTTCAACATGCAGGGCCACGCTCTCGGCCAAGGCTTCCAGATCATATCCGCCCTCAAGCGTCGAGACCACCCGCCCGTCGCAGACGTCATCCGCCAGATCGCAGATGCGGTGCGTCAGCCAGCCGAAATCCTCGGTCTGCCAATGCAGCCCCGCCAGCGGATCGCGGGCATGGGCGTCGAACCCGGCCGACACGAGGATCAGTTCAGGCCGGAAATCGGCGATCCACGGCAGGACATTGTTCTCCCACTCGTGGCGCATGCGTTCGCCGCCAGACCCTTCGGGCAGCGGCACGTTCAGGATCTGGTCATAAGCGCCCTTCTCATGCGCCGCGCCTGTGCCGGGATAGAGCGGCATCTGGTGCGACGAGGCAAAGCGCGCGCGGCTTTCGTTCCACAGCACGTCTTGCGTGCCGTTGCCGTGATGCACGTCGAAATCCAGCACCGCGACCCGGTCGAGGTTGTGGAAATCGAGCGCGTGCAGTGCTGCGATGGCGACGTTGGAGAACAGGCAGAACCCCATCGCGCGCGCCTTCTCGGCGTGGTGCCCCGGCGGGCGGCAGGCGACGAAGGCGTTGCCCGCCTCGCGCGCCAGCACCATATCCACCGCCGCGACACCGCCACCGACCGCGCGCAGCGCGGCGTTGTATGAGCCGGGTGACATCGAGGTGTCGGGGTCAAGCTGGGTCAAGCCTTCATCCGGCGCGCTGTTGCGGATGCGATCAAGATGCACCATCGGGTGCGCACGACGGATATCAGCCTCTTGGCCTAAGGGCGCCTCGCGCCTCTCGAGCGCGGCAAAGCCTGGCGCGGCCAAGGCCGCCTCGATCGCTTGCAGGCGGGCCACCTGTTCGGGATGGCCGGGGGGGTTCACATGAAGAAGACAGTCGGGGTGGGTGAAAAGCGCTGTTGTCATGGGGCGAATGTGTCCTGTCGGCGCGGCGATGCCAAGGGCGGTTCGCACCTTGCCGGGCCGAATACCCGCGTTATTGCACCGCCCTCATCCCCCGACCAGCATGTAGCCCGCGCCGCGCACCGTTTGCAGGTGCCGGGGCGATTTGGGGTCAGGCTCGAGCTTGCGCCTGAGCCGGGTGATCTGCACATCGACCGCGCGCGCCCCGGTGGCCAGCCCGCTGCGGCCCAGTTGCGCCACCAGCTCACCGCGCCCGACCGGCTCGCCCTCGCGGGTCGCGAGGATGCGCATCAGGTGCAGCTCGGTCACGGTCAATCGGATCGGAGTGTCGCCCCGCATCAGCGCGCCGCTGTCCAGCTCGAAGCGCATTTCGCCCATGAACAGGGTCTTCGGGCCGGGGGGGGCAGGCGGCGGGCGACGATCAAGGATCGCGTCGATCCGCGCGCGCAGCGCCGCCGGCTCGAACGGCTTGCGCAGCCCGTCGCCCTCAGGGTCGTCCTTGCCTATGAGCGCGAGCACCGGCGCCCCGCCTGCCACATCCAGATCGCGCGCGCCCCCCAGCCCGGCGTCGAGCACGATCAGGTCGAAATCAAGCCCCGCCATGAGCCGCCTTGCATGAGCGACATCGCGCGCCACCGACACCAGAAACCCCTGTTGTCGCAGAAACGCGCGCAGCAGCCCGCGCAGGCGTTCGTCACGCTCTACAAGCAAGAGATGCGCGGGGGCATCGGGTGTCATTCCTCTGGTTCCATCAACCGGTTGAAATGGCGCCGCATGTCCGGGTCCATCATCGCCTCGAGCACATGGCGAAACCCCTGCACCGCGTCTGGCCCGGCGTCGCGATAGGCAAGGCGCATCCGTTCGCGCTGCACCTCGGCCAGTTCGCGCTCCAGCTCGATCCCCGCCTCGGTCAGGACCAGGTTGCGCTCGCGCTTGTCGCGGGTGCCGACCCTGGCTTCGACCAGCCCGTCCTCGATCAGGCTGCGCAGGACCCGGTTCAGCGATTGCTTGGTCACGCCGAGAATCGACAACAGGTTGTTGACGGTCGTATCCGGGCTGCGGCGGATGAAATGCAAAGCCCGGTGATGCGCCCGGCCATAGCCGTGTTTCTGCAGGATCCGGTCAGGATCGGCGGTGAACCCGCGATAGGCGAAAAACATCGCCTCGATCCCGCGCCGGAGCTGTTCGTCGGTCAGAAACAGCAATTGCGGTCCACCTGGGGGCCTTCGGTCGTTCATGCGCCGGTCCTTCGGTTTCATCCTGTGTGACTGCGTGAATTTTATGTCAGCCTTGTTGACTTTCCAAGGCTCAACTGCTAGCGATCCTCGAATTTTCCGCAAGATTATGCCCGCACCGGACCTAATTTGCGCAACTTTCGCAAAGAAGACGTGGCCAGGAGGAGAGAACATGGCTGGAGCATACGATGATCGTGACGGCAAGATCTGGTTCGACGGGCAAATGGTTGACTGGCGCGATGCCAAGGTTCACATCCTGACCCACGGGCTTCACTACGCCTCGTCGGTGTTCGAGGGTGAACGCTGCTACAGCAGCAAGATCTTCAAATCCCGCGAACACAGCGCGCGCCTGCTGCGCTCGGGCGAGCTGATCGACATGACGATTCCGTGGAGCGTCGATCAGATCGAGGCCGCGAAAGACGACGTGCTCAAGGCCAATGGTTTCACCGACGCCTATGTCCGCGCGATCGCCTTCCGGGGCGCGGGCGAAGACATGGGCGTGTCGTCATCGCGCAACCCGGTGCGGCTGGCCGTCGCCGCGTGGGAGTGGGGCAACTACTACGGCGACGCCAAGTTCCAGGGTGCCAAGCTCGACATCTCGAAATGGAAGCGGCCCAGCCCCGAGACCATTCCGACCGCCGCCAAGGCCGCCGGGCTCTACATGATCTGCACCATGTCCAAACACGCCGCCGAGGCCAAGGGCTGCTCGGACGCGCTGTTCATGGACTTTCGCGGCTATGTCGCCGAGGCGACCGGCGCCAACATCTTCTTCGTCAAGGACGGCGAGGTGCACACCCCCGACCCCGACGCGATCCTCAACGGCATCACCCGCCAGACGGTGATCGGGCTGCTGAAGGATCGCGGCATCGCGGTGCACGAACGCCGCATCATGCCCGAAGAAATGGAAGGGTTCGAGCAGTGCTGGCTGACCGGCACCGCCGCCGAGGTGACGCCGGTGGGCCAGATCGGCGATTACACCTTCGAGGTCGGCGCACTGACGCGCGAGATCTCCGAAGCCTACGAGGCGCTGGTGCGCGCGTAGGTTCCCGCTCTTTACGTTTTCTCAACTTCGGTTGCGTAATGTCCCCGGAACGATCTTCCGGGGACTGCCATGCCGACACGCAACAGTTTCGCATATCTGATGCTGATCATCGCGGTGCTGGTCATGCCCAGCGCCATGTCGCTGACGTGGTATCATGTCACCAAGAACCCAAACTTCCGCCCGCTCGGCGTGACGCGCGAGGCGTTGCGCGCCTATACCGGCAGCCATGGCGAGGGCACGATCCTCGTGGCGCAGGTGATCTGGACAGACCCCGACTCCGACCGCGGCCAGGACGGCCTGGCCCGCGCGCTGGTCAATGCTTTCGCGGCAAAGGGGGTCGATCTCGAGGTCGAATTCCTGCCGGGCACCGGCACGACACGCGTCAGCTATGTCATCGGCACCTCGGTCATCGGCCCCTACCCGGCATCGCGCGCCGCCCAAGGCATCAGCGCGGCGGTCGACGCCTACCGGATGAAGGTGCCGGTCGGGGGCTGATGGCTTTGCGCTCTTCCTGCTACGAGAGTAGCGCGAAAGGGTCCACGCAATCTCACTATTATGGATAATTTTCATCCGACCTGCGCCGCAGACACGATAAAGGCGCGTCAGGCGTCGAGCCTTGCCAGCGCCCAGCCCGCCGCCTCGGCAAGCACCGGGTCGGGATCTTCCAGCAGCGGGCGAAGCGCCGGGATCAGCGCCGGATCGCCCGAATTGCCGATCGCATAGCAGACGTTACGCAAGAACCGCTCGCGTCCGACCCGCTTGACCGGCGAGCCCGAGAACATCTCGCGGAACTGGGCGTCATCGAGCGCGGCCAGATCGCCGAGCCTCGGGGCGATCAAATCGTCGCGGGCATGATAGCGCGCCTCCTGCGCCGTCACCGCGTATTTGTTCCATGGGCAGGCGGCGAGGCAGTCGTCGCAGCCATAGATCCGGTTGCCCAGGAGCGGGCGCAATTCGTCGTCCACCGGCCCCTTGTGCTCGATCGTCAGGTAGGAAATGCAGCGCCGCGCGTCGAGCTGGAACGGTGCCGGAAAGGCATTTGTCGGACAGGCATCGAGGCAGGCGGTGCAGGTGCCGCAATTCTCGCGCCCCGGCTCATCCACCGGCAATTCCAGCGTCGTGAAGATCGCGCCAAGGAAAAACCAGTTGCCCAGATCGCGCGACAGAAGGTTGGTGTGCTTGCCCTGCCAGCCCAGCCCGGCAGCGGCTGCCAGCGGCTTCTCCATCACCGGCGCGGTGTCGACGAAAACCTTGATTTCCGTGTCCGGCCCGGCGGCGTCGATCAGCCAGCGCCCCAGCCGCTTCAACCGCTTCTTTACGATGTCGTGGTAGTCCCTGTTCTGCGCGTAAACGCTGATCGCGCCCCGGTCGCGCCGCTCCAGCACCGCCATCGGGTCGTGCTCGGGCGTATAGGGTTCGGCCAGCATGATGACGGACCGCGCCTCGGGCCAGAGCGCCGCGGGATCGCCGCGCCAGTGCATCCGCTCGGCCATCCAGCCCATCTGACCGTGCCGCCCCTCGGCCACATAGGTCGCGAGCCGCCCGGCGATCTCGGGCACCGCGTCGGGGCGCGCAACGCCGACCTTGGCGAAACCTTCCTCAAGGGCGCGGTCGATCAGGGCGCGTTTCAGATCGGCTGTCAAAAATCCAGGTCCGCATAATGCGGCGGCGGCGGGAATCCGGGCACGTTGTCAGCGAGGATCGAGCGGAACGACGGTCGCGATTTGATCTTGGAATACCACTCGCGCACGTTTGCGTTGCGGTCCCAATCGACATCCGAGATGTAGTCGAGCGAAGACAGATGCGCCGCCGCGGCGAAATCGGCCAGCGACATCGCATCGCCAGCCAGCCAGCGCCGCGTGTCCAGCAGCCAGCCCATGTAGTCGAGATGATACTTGATCGCCCTGGCCCCGGCCTTGATCCGGGTGCTGTCGGGATAGCCCTGACCGGCAAGCTTCTTGTTCACCCGCTCATAGACCAGTTTCGACGTCACCTCGTCATGGAACTTGTCGTCGAACCACGCGACCAGCCGGCGCACCTCGAACCGCCCGTCGGGGTCGGTCGGCATCAGCGGCGGTTCGGGGTGGCGCTCCTCGAGGTATTCGCAGATCGCGGCGCTTTCGGTCAGGGTCTTGCTGCCATAGCGCAGCACCGGCACCTTGCCGGCCGGATTGCGGCGCATGAACTCGACGCCTTTCTCCCAATAGCGCTCCTCGATCAGCTCGACCTCGATCTTCTTCTCGGCAAGCGACAGCCGCACCTTGCGGCAGAACGGGGAGAGCTGGAAATGGAACAGTCGGTTCATGGGACTACAGTGCGGTTTGTGGTTTCATTCGTAATGGCGCGAAACCGGGCGCGGTTCAATCCTCGTCAGGGCAGGCCGGACCGGCGGGGCGGGTTTCGGCCAGCGCGGCGCTCACTGCGGGGTGTCGGAAAAACAGGCGGCGCGGCCATCGAGCAGGATCGTCGCCGCCCCGTCCCGGATCGAGATCGCGCGGCGTTGCACGAATTGCGCGGGGCGCGACGCCGACCGGCCCTTGGGGTCAGGCAGGACCGCCGCAAGCCGCGCCGCCTGATCGGCCGAAAGCCGGTCGGGCGTGATGCCGAAATAATGCTGCGAGGCGGCCTTGACCCCGAAAACGCCCTCGTCGAATTCGGCGACGTTCAGATAGACCTCGACGATCCGGCGCTTGGTCCAGACCAGTTCGACCACCGGCGTCATCAGCGCCTCGAGCGCCTTGCGCGCCCAGCTTCGGGCGGGCCAGAGATAGACGTTCTTGACGACCTGCTGCGTGATGGTCGAGGCACCCCGGCTTTCGCCCGCCTTGATCACCTGCCGGATCGCGGTCATGTCGAACCCCCAATGGGTGCAGAAATTCGCGTCCTCCGCCGCCACGACCGAGCGCGCCATCACCGGCGCAATCTCGTCAAGTGACGCCCATTCATGTTTCAGCCCGTCCAGCCGCGCCTTCTCGGCCGCCATATAGAGCGTCGTCGGCGGATTCACGAAGGCATAGAGGACGACCAGCGCCAGCACGATCATGGCGAAGCCGGCGAACAGGCGTCCGGCCCAGCGCATGACGATCCGCCACATGCTTCTGAACGGCCTCTTGCGTGCCGCTCGCTTCGATTTCTTTCGCCCGGATTGCGCCATGCCTCCTTGTCACCGCGCGACCCGGAGCGGTCAAGTCGGTGCGTGGCCCGGCCTCATCCTATTCGGCCGAAATGGCGGCGGCATCCTCGCGCAGCGGCACCGGGATATGCGCCAGCATCTCCTTCGGGCAGATCTGGACGAAATTCGCGCGCTCGATCTCCCAGTCCTGAAGGATCTGGCTTGCCTTGACGCTGCCGGTCTCATCCGCGTGGCGCTGGATCAGGCCACGCAGCTCGGCCTCCCAATGCGCCATGGCCACCGGCACGGCCACCAGCGTCTCGGTGTTCAGGAAATCGTCAGCCACGCCGTCGGGGTCATGGAGATAGGCCATGCCGCCGGTCATGCCCGCGCCGAAGTTCGGCCCGATCGAGCCGAGGATCACCGCAATCCCGCCGGTCATGTATTCGCAACCGTTCGAACCGCAGCCTTCGATCACCACCCTGGCACCCGAGTTGCGCACCGCGAAACGCTCACCAGCGCGGCCCGCCGCGAACAGGTAGCCGTCTGTCGCGCCGTAAAGCACGGTGTTGCCGATGATGGTGTTTTCGCTGGCGACAAGCGGGCTGGCCATCGGCGGGCGCACCACGATGGTGCCGCCCGACAGTCCCTTGCCGACATAGTCGTTGGCATCGCCCGACACCTCGAGCTTCAGCCCGGGTGCCGCGAAAGCCCCCAGCGATTGCCCGGCGGAGCCTGTCAGCTTCACCGTCAGGTGGTCGGGTTGCAGGCTGTTGCGCATCCCGAAGTTCTGCACGATATGGCTTGAGATCCGCGTGCCGATGGTGCGGTCGGTGTTGCGCACGGCATATTGCAACTGCATCTTCTCGCCGTCCTTCAGGAACCGCGCGGCGTCCTTCACGATCTCGGCGTCAAGCGTGTCGATCACCTCGTTTCGCGGCCGGTCGCGGTCATAGACGACATTCTCGGCGCCCCCGACCGTCACCAGAAGCGGGTTGAGGTCGAGGTCGTCCAGATGCGGCGAGCCGCGGCTGACCTGGCTCAAGAGGTCGGCCCGCCCGATCACCTCGTCCAGCGACCTCGCGCCGATCTCGGCAAGGATCTCGCGCACCTCGGTGGCGTAGAAGGTGATCAGGTTGACCACCTTGTCGGCCGACCCGGTGAACCTGGCGCGCAGGTCTTCGTCCTGGGTGCAGACCCCCACCGGGCAGGTGTTGGACTGGCACTGGCGCACCATGATGCAGCCCATCGCGATCAGCGCGGCGGTGCCGACGCCGAACTCCTCGGCCCCCATCATCGCGGCCATGACGATATCGCGCCCGGTGCGCAAACCGCCATCGGTGCGCAGCGTCACCCGCTCGCGCAGGTGGTTCATGCTGAGCACCTGGTGCGCCTCGGTCAGTCCCATTTCCCACGGCAGGCCGGCGAACTTGATCGAGGTCGCGGGGCTGGCGCCGGTGCCGCCGTTATGGCCGGAAATCAGGATCACGTCGGCCTTTGCCTTGGCCACCCCCGCCGCAATCGTGCCGACGCCCGACGAGGCGACCAGCTTGACCGTCACCTTGGCGCGCGGGTTGATCTGCTTGAGGTCGTAGATCAGTTGCGCGAGGTCTTCGATCGAATAGATGTCGTGGTGCGGCGGCGGCGAGATCAGCGTCACACCCTTGGTGGAGTGACGCAGCCGCGCGATCAGGTCCGTCACCTTCATGCCCGGCAACTGTCCGCCCTCGCCGGGTTTTGCGCCCTGGGCGACCTTGATTTCCAGTTCCTCGCAGTGGTTCAGGTATTCCGCCGTCACCCCGAACCGGCCCGATGCGACCTGCTTGATCTTGGCCGACGGGTTGTCGCCGTTGGGCATGGGCAGAAAATGCGCCGGGTCTTCGCCGCCCTCGCCGGAATCCGACTTGGCGCCAATCCGGTTCATCGCGATGTTCAGCGTCATGTGCGCCTCGGGGCTGAGCGCGCCCAGCGACATCCCCGGCGTGACGAAACGCTTGCGGATCGCGGTGATGCTTTCCACCTGTTCAATCGGAACCGGCGCACCGAGCGGCTTGATGTCAAGCATGTCGCGCAAATGGATCGGCGGATTGGCCCGCATCTTGGCGGTATAGAGCTTCCACGTTTCATAGGACGCGCGGTCGCAGGCCGATTGCAGAAGGTGCATCGTGGTCGCTTCCCAGGCGTGGGTTTCGCCGCCCTTGCGCGCCTTGTAGAAGCCACCGATCGGCAGGATGTTCGGGCCCGTAGGCCGCCAGCCGGAGGCGTGGATTTCTTCGAGCTTTCGCTGGATGCCGGCGATGCCGATGCCGGAAATCCGACTGGTCATGCCGGGGAAATACTCGTTCACCATCGAACGGCTCAGCCCCACGGCCTCGAAGTTGAGCCCGCCGCGATAGGACGAGATCACCGAGATGCCCATCTTCGACATGATCTTGAGAAGCCCCTGATCCACTGCTTCACGGTAGTTGCGCATCGCTTGCGTCAGCGTCATATCGAGCAAGCCACGCTCGACCCGTTCGGCGATACTGTCTTCGGCCAGATAGGCGTTCACCACCGTCGCACCGCTGGCGATCAGGACCGCGAAATAATGCGGATCGACACATTCGGCAGACCGCACGTTGAGCGAGGTGAAGGTCCGCAGCCCCTTGCGCGTCAGCCATGAGTGCACCGCGCTGGTGGCAAGGATCATCGGCATCGGCACCCGGTCGGGGCCCTGTTTCATGTCGCTCAGCACGATATGGCCGGCACCCGAACGCACCGCTTCTTCGGCATCCGCCCGGATACGCACCAGCGCATCGGCCAGCGCGTGCGGGCCGCCATCTGCGGCGAAGGTGCAGTCGATCTCGACCATCGCCGCGTTGAATTGACGGGTCAGTTCGTCAAACTGCGCATTGGCGACGAAGGGGCTGTCCAGAACCAGGATGTCGGTCTGGCTGCCGGTGTCGTCGAGCACGTTCTTGAGGTTGCCGAAGCGCGTCTTGAGGCTCATCACCCGGTATTCGCGCAGGCTGTCGATCGGCGGGTTCGTCACCTGACTGAAGTTCTGCCGAAAGAAATGGCTGAGCGGCCGGTAGCGCGTCGAGAGCACCGCGCTTGGTGCGTCATCGCCCATCGAGCCTATGGCTTCCTTGCCATCTTCGGCCATCGGCGCCAGCACCTGCTCCAGATCCTCGAGCGTGTAGCCCGCCGCGATCTGACGCCGGCGCAGGTCGTCGCCAGTAAACAGCGCCTTTTCCTCGACCTTCGCCAGATCTTCCTCGATGTCGTTGATCCTGCCGACCCATTCGCCGAACGGCTGGCTTGCGGCGAGCTTGTCCTTGATTTCGGTGTCGTGGAACAACAGACCCTCCTGCATGTCCACCGCCAGGATCTGGCCGGGGCCAAGCGCGCCCTTCTCGACCACGTTGGCCTCGTCGGTCGGCACCATGCCGGCCTCGGACCCCGCGATCACCAGACCGTCGCCGGTGACGACATAGCGCATCGGGCGCAACCCGTTGCGGTCAAGCCCGGCGCAGACCCAGCGCCCGTCGGTCATCGCCAGCGCCGCCGGGCCGTCCCACGGCTCCATCGTCGCGTTGGCATAGCTGTACATGTCGATCCAGGCCTTCGGCAGTTCGCGCGCCTGTTTCGACCATGCCTCGGGCACCAACATGGTCTTTGCCATCGGCGCCGAGCGGCCGGCGCGAACCAGCACCTCGAACACCGCGTCAAGCGCCGCCGAATCCGAAGATCCCTGCTGAACGATCGGCTTGATGTCGTCGGCAAGATCGCCGAAGGCCGCGCTGGCCATGCGGATCTCGTGCGATTTCAGCCAGTTGAGGTTGCCCTTGAGCGTGTTGATCTCGCCGTTATGGGCCAGCATCCGGAACGGCTGCGCCAGCCACCATTGCGGGAAGGTGTTGGTGGAATAGCGCTGGTGATAGATCGCAAAGGCGCTCTCGAACCGCGCGTCCTTGAGGTCGGGATAGAAATCCGCGACCTGCTCGGCCAGCATCATGCCCTTGTAGATGATCGACCGGCACGACAGCGACGCAAGGTAAAGGTCACGCACCCCGGCGGCGAAGGCGGATTTCTCGATCCGGCGGCGGATCACGTAAAGCTCGCGCTCGAAGGTTTCCTCGTCCACGCCCTTGGCGTTCGAAATCAGGATCTGCTCGATCTCGGGCCTTGTGGCGTTGGCTTTTTCGCCAAGGCACGAGATATCCACCGGCACATGCCGCCAGCCATAGATGTCGTAGCCCATGCGCAGCACTTCGGTCTCGACGATGGTGCGGCAGGTTTCCTGCGCTCCGAAATCGGTTCGCGGCAGGAACACCTGCCCGACCGCGATCATCTGATCCTCGCGCGGCTCATGTCCGGTGCGGCGGATCTGGTCGTGAAAGAAGGGCACCGGGATCTGGACGTGGATGCCGGCGCCATCGCCGGTCTTTCCGTCCGCATCCACCGCGCCCCGGTGCCACACCGCCTTGAGCGCGTCGATGCCGTTCTCGACCACCTTGCGGCTGGGCTTGCCGTCGATCGACACCACCAGCCCGACCCCGCAGGAGGCATGTTCGAACTCGTCCCGATACATGCCGTTTTCCGCCAGCCAGGCGCGGCGGGCGGCTTCCTCGGCCATCCAGTTGTCATCAAATCCGGTCATCTGTCGTCTCCTCTTGCCGCAGCATCGGGGCGGTTGGGATGAAGCCCGCATCCTGTGGATTGCAGTCATAGAGCGGCACCGTCGCGCCAAAGCCCGGCTCGCCGGGGCGGATGATATCGACCGGGGTGCCGTCGTAATCCGCCGCCACGCCGTCAACGCCGGTCACGGTTTCGCGGCCCAGAAAGAACAGCCTGAGATCGCGTGACAGGTATTGGATGCCCCGGCTGTGGTATTCGACAATGCCTTCCTCGGTCAGGATCTGAAGCTCGGTCGCCACCGTTTCGAGGTCGTAGCCGTCGATCGTCACCTTCGTTCCGGTCAACTGGTCGGCCCCCACCATCCGCACGTCGCGCGCTCCCTGCGGCTCGGACCGGCGCATGATGAAATCATAGGTGTCGATCCCGGTTTCCATCAGCGCATCGAGGTCGATCGGATCGGTCGCGGGCGGCACCAGTTCCTCGCGCGAGGCGTCCCACACATAGACCGCGTCGAGCCATTGGTAGGCTGGCGAATAGCTGACCACCGATTGCAGCCCGTCATCCGAAAAATTCGCCTCCCAGATCGGAGTGTCGGCCTCAGCGCCGCAGCGCCAGAGCAGCGACACCGAACATTCCCGCGACTGAACCGTGAGGAACGCGTCGCAGCCCTTGGGCGGCGCAAAACTCGCGGCCATGGCGGGCGATGCAAGCGCCAGCGCGGCGAGGGCGGCGGAGACATGGGCAGATGGCAGTTTCATGGTTTTGTTACCTCTGTCGCGTTCAAGGTCATGAACACTGACCCATTGGCCGCAGTTTTGACGACCATGCAGGTTGACGGTCCTTGCTTCACGGACGTCACTCTGCCGCCACCTGTGCCTGTGCGTTGAAGCCTTCGAGAATGGCTGCCGCCGCATCGCGCCCGTCCTTGATCGCCCAGACCACAAGGCTCGCGCCGCGCACGATGTCGCCCACGGCGAAGACGTCGGAAAGCTCGGTCGCACCGGTGTTGAAATCGGCCTTGATGGTGCCCCAACGCGTAACCGGCAAGGCCGCTTCGTCCCAGAGCGCCGGCAGGTTCTCCGGCTCGAAGCCCAGCGCCTTGATCACCAGATCGGCCGGTTCGACATACTCCGCGCCCTCGATCGGCTCGGGGCTCTGGCGGCCGGTCACGTCGGGCGCGCCAAGCCGCATCTTTTGCACCACGACACCCGAGACCGGATCGCCGCCGAACCCCTTGGGCGCGGCCATCCAGACGAACTCGACGCCCTCTTCCTCGGCGTTCGCAACCTCGCGCTGCGAGCCGGGCATGTTGGCCCGGTCGCGGCGATAGAGGCACTTCACGCTGGTCGCGCCCTGCCGGATTGCGGTGCGCACGCAGTCCATCGCCGTGTCGCCGCCGCCGATCACCACGACTTTCTTGCCCAGCGCGTTCAGCGTGCCGTTCGCGAAATCCTCGACCTCGTCACCAAACCCGATCCGGTTCGAGGCGGTCAGATAGTCGAGCGCACGAACGATGCCGCCCGCGCCCGCCCCCGGCCCGGTCAACTCGCGCGACTTGTAGACGCCGTTGGCCAGCAACACCGCATCATGCTGGCCGCGGATGGCCTGAAAGCTGAGGTCGACGCCGACGTTGCAATTCAACACGAACTCGACCCCGGCGCGCTCCAGTTGTGCGACCCGGCGCATCACCACGTCCTTTTCCAGCTTGAAGCTCGGGATGCCGTAGGTCATCAGCCCGCCCGCCCGGTCGTGGCGGTCATAAACCGTCACCTGCACCCCGGCGCGGCGCAACACGTCAGCGGCGGCCAGACCGGCCGGCCCCGCGCCGATGATCCCGACGCTTTCGCCCCGGTCGGCCAGCGGCGTGATTTCCTGAACCCAGCCGCGCTCCCACGCCGTATCGGTGATGTATTTCTCGACCGCGCCGATCGTCACGGTGCCATGCCCCGCCGTTTCGATCACGCAATTGCCTTCGCAAAGCCGGTCCTGAGGGCAGATCCGGCCGCAGATCTCGGGAAAGGTATTGGTGGCCTGGGCAAGCTCATAGGCTTCCTTCAGCCGCCCCATCGCCGTCATGCGCAACCAGTCGGGGATGTTGTTGTGCAGCGGGCAATGCGTCTGGCAATAGGGCACGCCGCACTGGCTGCACCGGCTGGCCTGTTCGGCGGCCTTCGCCTCGGCAAACTCGGCGTAGATCTCATCGAAATCGTGATTGCGCAGATCGGCATCACGCTTCTCGGGCATGTCGCGCCCGATGGTCACGAATTTCAGCATCGGCTGCCTTGCCATGGAGTCCTCCGTCGGTTCGGCGCGTTTCTAGCAGGATTCAATCAAAATAACAGTCATCAAGGCTGACCTTTTTGCAGAGAAAATTTTCTGCCTCAACAAAAAAATGCATTGCCATGGTATTTTTATGGAATACAAGCTGACCTAATTTTACGCTTCCCATCGGATTTCCGAAGGTTAGCTTTGGGCAACTTTCAGCGGAGCACCCGGCATGTCACTCTGGCACCTGTTCATCGTCGCGGTCATCCAGGGGATTACCGAGTTCCTGCCGGTGTCGTCTTCGGGCCACCTGATCCTGTTGCCGAATCTCACCGGGCTTGCCGATCAGGGACAGGTGATCGACGTTGCGGTGCATGTCGGAACCTTGGGCGCGGTGATCGTCTATTTCTGGCGCGATGTCGTCGAGGGGCTGGCCGGAGTGCCGCGCCTGCTGTCCGGGCGGATCGACACGCCGGGATCACGGCTGGCGTTCCTGCTGACCATCGCGACGATCCCCGTGGTTATCGCCGGGCTGATCCTGAAACTCACCGGATATGACGAGGTCATGCGCTCGACCGCGGTGATCGGCTGGACGATGCTGCTCTTCGGGCTGGTGCTCTACTGGACCGATCAGAAGGGAGCGACCGAAAAGACCGCGCCGGAGTGGTCCCTGCGTGACGCCATCATCATGGGGCTCTGGCAGGCCATCGCGCTGATTCCTGGCGTGTCACGCTCGGGTGCGACGATCTCGGGCGCGCGCGCGCTGGGCTACACCCGCGAGGACGGCGCGAAACTGGCGATGCTGATGTCGATCCCGACGATCCTGGCCTCGGGCCTGTTTCTGGGGGCCGAAGTCGTCGCCAGCGCCGACACCCAAGCCGCGCGCGACGGCGGCATCGCCGCCGGCTTTGCCTTCCTCTCGGCGCTGGTCGCGCTCAGCCTGATGATGCGGCTGCTGAAATCGGTCAGCTTCACGCCCTACGTGATCTACCGCGTGATCCTCGGCGTGGCGTTGCTGGTGATCGCGTATAGCTAGGCGCGCAGGTTTTTTGCCGACGCCTTGATCGCGGCATATTGCCCGGACTTGCGGAACGGCCAGAGATAGTCGGGCAGCACCGCCTCCATGGTGGTCGGCTCGATCCCGAGATCTGCAAACCCCTTGGCTCCCTCCGACACCACGTTGTCATGCGCCAGATTTCGCACCTGATCGCGGGTCAGTGGCGCGCGGATCAAACCGCCCGAAAGCGTCTGCCACAGGTCGAACCAGAAGGCGAGGAACCGCGCCAGCCAGAACGGGATGTTCACCACCGCCCGGCGCCGTTCGATCACGTCCAGCATCCTGTGCATGAGCGCGCGGAATGTCGCGACCTCGGGCCCACCAAGCTCATAGACTCCCGGCAAGGCCGCGCCGGTCACGCCAGCCTCCGCCGCCGCCGCCACGTCGTCGACATAGACCGGCTGAAACCGCGTCGACGCCCCCACGACGGGCAGGATCGGGCCAAACCGGGTCATCCCGGCGAAGCGGTTGAAGAACGCGTCCTCCGCCCCGAACACCACCGAGGGCCGCAGGATCACGGCGCCGGGGAAATGCGCGAGCACCCCCTCCTCGCCCAGCGCCTTGGACTGGGCATAGAGGCTGTCCGCCTCCTTGTCCGCCCCGACCGCCGAGATATGGACAAGCCGCGCCACGCCCTCGGCCGCCGCCAGACGCGCGACCCGCGCGGCGCCCTCGTGCTGCACCGCGTCGAAGTTGTTCTTGCCGCCCTTGTCAAAGGTGCCGACACAGTTCACCACCGCATCCGCCCCCCGCATCGCCAGCGCGACCGAGGCATCGTCACGGATATTGCACAGCACTGGATCAACCTGACCGACGGTGCCGTAGGTCTTGACGAACAGCGCCTCGTTCGGCCGGCGCACAGCGACCCGAACCCGCCAGCCTGCCCTCGCCATCCGCCGCGCAACATACCGCCCGACAAAGCCCGAACCGCCATAGATCGTGACCAGTTTCGACATGCCCAACTCCTTGCCAGTGTCGCGCCCCTGAATAGCCGCGCGCCCCCATCAGGACAAGGGCGCAAACCGTCGCGCAGATTCCGCCGCAAAACCCGTTGACACCGCCAGCGGCCCCCATTACATCGCGGCTTCACGACACCTGCCCAGGTGGCGGAATTGGTAGACGCGCTGGTTTCAGGTACCAGTGATCGAAAGGTCGTGGAGGTTCGAGTCCTCTCCTGGGCACCAAATTCCCCGTATTAAGCATAAGAAACATAACGCAAACAGTGCTTTGGCTTTGCGATCGGGACCGCTTTCGTCAAATTCGAGCTCTGAAGCGTCAGGTCCTGGTAACCCTTTGCGGTTGCGCAGGGGCAGCCACGTTCCAGTCCGACACCGTTCCAGCCTGACGACCGCCATGCGGGCAAAGCGGACCTTGATCCTGGATGGGCCAACGCCCGCTTTGGCGGAACGGGCATAAAGCCAACCTCATTTCTAGAGTTCATCAAACGGTGGTTTGATGAAGGTCTCGTTTCGGCTGAAATCCCTTCAGGCCTTTCGCCATAGCAGCCAGACGAAGAACACGCCGCCAATCAAGCCGGTGACGATTCCGATGGGCATGTCTTCGGGGGCCATGACGGTCCGGGCGAGAATGTCGCACCACAAGAGGAACACCGCGCCGAACAACGCCGATACGGGCAGGACGCGCGCGTAGCTGCCGCCAACGGCCATGCGGACGATGTGCGGGATCATCAGGCCAACGAAGCCAATCACGCCGGAGAACGCCACCATGACACCGGTAATCAGTGCGCCTGCGATGAACACCTCAAGGCGGAACCGGCCCACAGCGATGCCAAGGGTCGCGGCGGTTTCGTCGCCTACGGTCATGGCATCCAGATCATGGGCGCGCAGGCGGAACCATATGCCGCAGACCACCAGCACGCCGAGCGGGTAGAGCAGGTGCGACCACTGGGCGAGGCCAAGCCCGCCGAGCATCCAGAACACGACCGTATGTGTCGCGCGGGGATCACCGAGAAAGATCATCACGTTGGCGGCCGCCATGATGATGAACGACACCGCGACACCTGCCAGAACCAGACGGTCTGCCGACGACGCCCGCGCCACCCTTGCCACACCCAGCACGAGAGCCATCGCCCCCAGCCCACCGACGAAGGCGAAGGCTGGCACCGTCGCACCCCCGAATATCAGTCCGGTATGCAGCAGCGCCACGATGGCACCGAACGCGCCACCGGACGAGATGCCCAGAAGGTGAGGGTCGGCCAGAGGGTTGCGGGTGACGGCCTGCAAGGTTGCCCCGACCATCGCGAGACCCGCCCCGACCATCGCCGCCAGAATCGCGCGCGGCAGTCGCAGTTCCCAGACGATAGCCTCGCTGCCCGGCGACCAGTCGGGTGTGACGAGACCGGGAAGCAGGCGATCGGCGATGATGCCCCAGACCGTCCCTGTCGGCACCGCGACGGCGCCCACGCTAATCGCAGCCGACAGCGACACGACCAGCACCAGCGCCGACAAAGCCACGGCCAACGGAAAGGCGTGTTTGTGACGCGCAGACTTCGCCCGAAGCGCGATCGCCGCATCGCTCACTGGTCGATGCCTGATGCGGCAAAGGCGGCGGCGAGGGTGCGGATGGCCTCGATGTTGCGCGGCCCCGGTGTTGCCGCGATATATTCGAGGGTGACGAAATTGTCGTTGCGCACCGCCGCCATGTCCGCGAAGGCAGGGTTGGTCATCATGAACTCCCGCTTCTGCCCGGCCGACACTTCGCCGTAGTTGACGATCACAATCACCTCCGGGTCGCGGGCGATGACCTCCTCCCAGCCAACCGTCGCCCAGCTTTTCTCGAACGTTTCCATGATGTTGATTCCACCAGACGCTTCGATCAGCGCAGTGGGCATGGCGTATCTTCCGGCGGTGACCGGCGCATCCTCCCCACTGTCATACACGAACACCCGCGGCCCTTCGCCGGGTGTGACATCGGCAGTGATCTCGGCCACTTCGGCGCGCCAGCCGTCGACCAGCGCCTCTGCCCGGTCGGACACGCCGAAGATGATCCCCAGGTTCAGGATGTCGCTATACATGTCCTCGAGGCTTGCCTTGGGTTTTTCCATGATATGCGTGCAGCTCTCGGTCAGTTCGTAGACCGCGATCCCGAACGGGGCGAGCGTCTCTGGCGTCACCTCGCCGCCGACGCGCATCCCGTAGTTCCAACCGGCAAAGTAGAAATCGGCATCGGCGCCGATCAAGACCTCGCGGCTCGGGTATTTCTCGGCAAGCTCGGGCAGCTCGGCGACGCCCTCGCGCATGGTTTCATTGAGCTTGCTCCAACCGCTGATACCGGTGAACCCGACCATGTGATCGGTCAGACCGAGGACAAGCATCATCTCGGTCAGGTTGACGTCATTGGATACGGCCCGTTGCGGGGCGGCATCGAAAGTGACCTCGCGGTCACAGCTTTGGACGGTGACGGGGTAGTCTTGCGCCGTCGCGTGGGTGGCGAACAGGACGAGGGGAAGTGCAAGTAGACGGGGCATGGATCAGATTCTTTCGGAGTTGCCGAGATGGAAGGTGAAATGCGGCCTGCCGCTGGGCTGGAGGTGTTCGCGGCAAGCAATGACGGAAAAGGCGCGGGCGACGAGGGCTTCGGTCAGCACCTCGCCCGGTGGGCCGAAGGCGAGCGCACGGCCGCCAGACAGAACCAGCACGTCGTCACAGAGGCCCGTAGCGAGATTGAGATCATGCAGGCTGGTGATGACGGTGACGCCAAGGCCGCGCACGAGGGCCAGCACCTCCAGCTGGTGACGAATGTCGAGGTGGTTGGTGGGCTCGTCGAGGATCAGCAGGCCTGGCTCCTGAGCCAGTGCCCGCGCCACCATCACGCGTTGCTTTTCCCCACCCGACAAGGTGCCAAGAGCGCGGTCGGACATGGCCGCAAGGTCCAGCCGGTCGAGCGCGCGGGTGACTATTGCCTCGTCGTGCGCGCCGCCCCCGGCAAAGCCGCGCCGGTGCGGGGTGCGCCCCAGCGCCACGATCTCACGAACCGACAGGGCAAAATCGGTCGGTTGTTCCTGAAGGACGACGGCTATCCTGCGCGCGGTATCGCGGGCGGACATTTGCCAGATGTCCGCGTCATCGAGCCTGACGTTGCCGTTCCGAGGGCGGTGAAACCGATAGAGCATCCGCAACAGCGTGGACTTGCCCGCCCCGTTGGCTCCGACGATACCCAGCATCCGACCGGGTGCCAGGTCAAACCCGATGTCCGTCAGGATTGGCGTGCCACCGGGTGGGGACCAGCCCAGATCGCGGACTGACAGGGAAGCGGGGTTCATTGCAGCCGCTCCAGGTCCGACCGGATCACCAGCGAAGGCACACGGGCCAGCGCCGTCCGACGCAGCTTGCCGGGGCGGCCGGCGACCCTGAACCAGCCCTCGTCAGACGCGGCATATTGCGCGGCAAACGCGACCAGATCGTCGATGTCCTCGTCCGGGTCGACATCTCCGAACAGCCAGACCGTCTTGGCCGTGGCGCGATAGGCAACAGTGCAGGGCCGGTCGCATGCCGCGAGGCAGGCGAAACCCTCAATCTGAAATGCATCGCCCGTGACGCCCACCGCCACGTCGAGCGCGGCGCGCAAACGGCGGATCAGCTCATGGCCGGGCCGACAGTCCTGTCCCTGATGCCGACACGAGGTGCAGATCGTGATGATGTGTTTGTCTGTTCTGTCCATCGGTGCCTCCGCGCGGACGCGGGGCGTGAAGTCGGGACAGGCTGGTCGTTACGGCGTCAGCCGGTCTTGCCATCTTGGCCTCCATTTCCGGACACCCCGCCCGGGTCAAGTTTCCCTTGATGCCCAAGGGCACCAACGGCGTCATGTGACGCCTCAGATGGCAGGTCTCCTGACTTGCGGGTCACAGCTTTCCCGAACCTTCCCAGACCGTTCATCGGGTCCAGTGGCATTCTCGGGGTCGCTCGCCGCTCACAGTTGCGGGGGCAGTCACGGATTCGGCGCCTGATGGCTCCTCCTCACCGTATTCCCTTTTCATCCCAGGCCGCTTTGCGCTTTCCGGGAACCATCTGTCGGCAAATTGCAGTATTGGAGCCCGGTCGTCAACGCCAACTGCCGCCCTCGTTCCAAATCCACGCAATTGTTGAAGATTTTTGCCGCTTCAGCGAAAGCTGCCATTCGCTGCATCGCAGGATTTCGCTTGGGCGGGCTCAGACCTGACACTGACCGGCGATGGACCGCACCAAGTTCCTCGCCCCTACGGCAGATATTAATGCGCTCTGCTGCGAAGCTGCAGAATATGCATCCCGATTGCCATTGCCGGCCCAATACCCAAGGCAAAGAAAACCGTGCCCAAGCCCAGCGTGCCCCCCAAAACCCAACCGATTGCGATGACCGTCAACTCAAGGAGCGTGCGCACGAGTGCGATGGGTCGATTTGTGACAGCCTGAAGCCCGGTCATGAGGCCATCTCTGGGTCCTGGGCCCAGGTTCGCGATCAGGTATATCGCCCCGCCGAACCCGGTCACCAACACACCCGCCAGAGCCAGCACGGCATTCGCAACATACGTCTCAAATCTTGGTAGCAGGGGCAGCGCATGCTCCAGCACCAACGCAATAATGATCACGTTGAGGATCGTTCCCATACCGGGTGTTTGCTTCAGCGGAATCCACAGGACCAGGACGGACACGCTGATGACAAAGGTCGCAAACCCCAGACTCCAACCTGTGACATTGGTCATCCCTTCGGCGAACACGGTCCAGGGACTCACGCCAACACCTGCGGTGACCAGCATTGCTTCTCCCAGGCCGAACAGCACCAGACCGATGATCAGAAACACGACCGACGCCAAGGGCGGCCTCATGGTGAAAGCCGTTGGCGAACTCCATCGGAGCTTTGGGACCGACGTGACAGAGAGAAAACTCAAAGCTGGATCCAGATGCAAGCGTGAGGTGAGTGGGGGTTGTGCCAGCTTGGGAAGCACACAGCAAGACTAACACTTGCCGAGCACGCGTGCGAAACACACTGGGCTGCATCTCGTTTGAGCGTCGTGGTTCTCATCCTTCAACTTTCATCGTCGAAACACGGCAGAACCGTCCTTGCTGCACACGGCAGCATTCGTCGAATAGGGCGCCCAGCCGCCGCCAGCAGCAACGAACGCCAGGGTCTGTGGGAGGCCGTTGGGTGACCACGAAGCCTGACCGAACGGCCGGCAATGCTGCCTGAATGACGGTCGCGCGGGGATCTCGCCTCGCAATCCACTCGACAGCCCGCCTCTGCCGACAGGGTCGTGCTGGTCGGTCGCATCATTGACCGCGGCTCCAGGGAAAGCTACGGGCTTTGCTGCACCCGCGATTGAAGAAACTGAGATGTATCAATGCATCTGGCGCATTTTCGCGTATTGATGTGGCACCAAGATGAATCTGGAGCGCGACCATGGCTGACAAGCGACGCGAAATCGAAGCCACAATCGGCGTGAGCTCGTCCCGCTACAAGGTGCCGGGATGGGTCTACTATCTGGTGATCGCCGTTGCGGCTGCCGGTGGCATCTATTGGTGGAATGACGAGGCTGAGACGCGCCGGACGGTGACGTTTCAGACCGAGGTGATCGGCCGGGCCGATCTGTTGGTCACCGTGACTGCTACCGGCACGATCGAGCCAACCAACCTGGTCGAGATATCCTCGGAGCTGTCGGGAACGATGCGCGAGGTCCTTGTTGATTTCAACGACACCGTCACCGCGGGGCAGGTGCTGGCACAACTCGACATGACCCAGCTCGAGGCGCAACTGGCGGTGCAGACCGCCTCGCATGCGATGGCGCAGGCACAGGTCGCCAGTGCCGAGGCGAGCCTGCTTGAGGCCACGTTGAACTACGACACGGTCAAGCAACTGGGCGACCGCGGCATCACCACGCTTGCCAACCAGACCGCCGCCGAGGCCGGGCTGGCGCGTGCCAAGGCGGCGCTGGCCAATGCCAATGCAAGTCTGGACCTTGCGCAGGCGCAGCTTGAGGCGCAGCAGGCCGAACTGGCGAAAGCGTGCATCTGTTCGCCCATCAACGGCATGGTTCTGCGCCGCAACGTTGACGCGGGGCAGATCGTGGCGGCGGCCCTGTCCGCGCCGGTCCTGTTCACCATCGCCGAGGACCTGTCCAAGATGGAACTGCACGTCGACGTGTCCGAGGCGGATATCGGCCGTATCGAACCCGGCGATACGGCGACCTTTCGCGTAGACGCCTATGACGAGCAGAGCTTTCCGGCGGTGATCTCCATGGTCCGCTTCGCCGCCGAAACGATAGACGGCCTGGTCACCTACAAGGCGATTCTGTCGATCGAAAACGAGGACCTGTTGTTGCGGCCGGGCATGACCGCAACCGCCGATATCGTCGTGGCGGAATATGAGGATGTGCTTGTCGTTCCGAACGCGGCGCTGCGTTTTGCCCCGCCGCAGGTGGTCGATACAGCGGATGAGCAAGGGTCCGGCGGCGGCGGGCTTTTCGGCCTGCTCATGCCGTCCAGACCGGGCGGGGATGACCGGGTGCGTTCGGGGCGGAGCGTCTGGGTGCTGCGCGATGGCTCGGCCGTGGAAGTGCCGGTTGAACGGGGCGACACCGATGGCCGGATGACGCATATCCTGTCCGGCGAGATTGCCGAGGGCGATCTGGTGATTGTCGACATGGTCGAGGGAAGGTGACGTGGTCGCCGCAACTCCCTTGATCGAATTTCGCGACGTCTCCAAGATCTACGGCCACGGCGAAGCCGAGGTGCGGGCACTGGACGGTGCAAGCTTCAAGATCGCGGAAGGCGATTTCGTTGCGATCATGGGGCCGTCGGGTTCGGGCAAGTCGACCGCCATGAACCTGATCGGCTGTCTCGACAGCCCGACTTCGGGGGAATACCTGTTCAGCGGCGTGCCCGTTGCCAGCCTCGATCGCGACCAGCTCGCGCTGTTGCGCCGGAACTATTTCGGCTTCGTGTTTCAGGGCTACAATCTGCTGGCACGCACCTCGGCGCTCGACAACGTCGAGTTGCCGCTGGTCTATAAAGGCATGGGCAGGACCGAGCGCAGACGACTGGCGCTCGATGCGCTGGCGAAGGTCGGGCTGCAGGGGCGCGAACACCATGACCCGTCCGAATTGTCCGGCGGCCAGCAGCAGCGCGTCGCGATCGCGCGGGCATTGGTCGGCAGCCCCGAACTGATTCTGGCCGACGAGCCGACCGGCAACCTCGACACCAGGATGTCGCGCGAGATCATGGAGGTCCTGCGCGACCTGAATGAAGAGGACGGCATGACCATTGTCATGGTCACCCACGAAGAGGACATGGCCGAATATGCCCATCGCCTGATCTGGATGGTCGATGGCAAGGTCGAGCGTGACGGCAAACCGCTGGGTGGAGGATCGGGGCGATGATTCTGGAAACCATCCGACTGGCGGTTCAGGCGATCTTTCGCAACACCCTGCGCTCGACGCTCACCGTTCTGGGTATCGTGATCGGCGTTGCCGCGGTCATCGCGATGGTCACGGTGGGCGAAGGATCGTCGCGTCAGGTCACCTCCGATGTCGAGAAGCTGGGCACCAACATCCTGATGGTGACGCCGGGCGGCGGCGGACAGCAGGGGCCGGGTGCGAGAACGGTTGCCAAGGCCTTCACGCTCAAGGACGTCGACGCGATCATCGAGCAGATCCGCATTGTCGAGACCGCGGCGCCCTATGGCCAATCCTCGGCGATGGCGGTCTTCGGCGCGCAAAGCGCCAGAACGACTGTCGTGGGCACCGACAATCGCTACCTCACGGCGATCGACTGGCCGATCGTCATGGGGCGTGAATTCCTGAGCAGCGAGGAAGTATCGGGCAGACCGGTCTGTATTCTGGGCGAAACCTTGCGCCAGAACCTGTTTGGCAACACCAACCCGATCGGCGAAACCATTCGCCTGAACACTCTGACCTGCCAGGTTGTCGGCCTGCTCGAAGCCAAGGGCGCGTCGTCGTTCGGAATGGATCAGGACGATGTCCTGGCCCTGCCGATGAAAACCTTCATGCGCCGGGTGACGGGCAGCAACGACGTCTCGATGATCTACGTCTCGGTGCGCGACGGCCAGTCAACCACCCGCGCGAAGGTCGAGATCGAGGCACTGATGCGCGAACGTCGGCGTATCTTTGAGGGTGAGGACGACGATTTCAGCATCATGGACATGAAACAGATCGCGTCGATGCTGAGCGGTATCACCAATGTCCTGACCGGGCTTCTGTCGGCCGTGGCGGCGGTCAGCCTGCTGGTCGGCGGCATCGGGATCATGAACATCATGCTGGTCTCGGTCACCGAACGCACCCGCGAGATCGGTATTCGACTGGCGGTAGGGGCTCAGGCGAGCCAGGTGTTGATGCAGTTTCTGGTCGAGGCGATCGTGCTGTCGATGATCGGTGGCTTGATCGGCATTATTCTTGGCCTGGGATTGGCGGCCCTTACCTCGAACCTGCTGGCGATCCCGTTCCAACCAAACCCGCTGGTGATCGTTGGTGCCTTCCTGTTCTCGCTGGTCGTAGGCATCATTTTTGGCTATTTCCCGGCGCGTCGCGCGGCGAAGCTCGACCCGATTGAAGCCCTACGGTATCAATAGAAGCCCGTCGCCCACGAGCCTGATGGCGCCAGTCTCACGGATACCAGTTCTGTATGGCGGACTGTGCCGCGAGCAGGATGAAATTCCGGTCCGTCGATACTGCGTCGCGGTGTGCGAGGACCAATCCGAGGTCGTTCGGCGCCGATGAAAGACCACGGCCCTGACGGCCGCATGTTCGGCTTGCGAAATGGCCCGTTCAGTCCGCCTGCGCCGCAAGCCACTCGGTGCTCGCGGTTATACCGCCCAGCGGAAAGACATGCGCTCCGGCAATCAGGCTGTCGGGGTTCGCGGCCTTGTGCCGGGCAAGCGCGGTCAGAACCTCGGTCGGCTCGAACGGCCGCAGCAGCTTGGTCAGATCCTTCGCGCGTTTCTGAAGCACACCCAGCGACGGGCCGACACCACAAGCGATGGCGAACTTGATCAGCGTTTGCAGCTTTGCAGGTCCTGCCACACCGACATGGATCGGCAGCGTGATCCCCATCGCCGCAAGCCGCTCGGCCCAGGCGATCACCGGCGCGGCGTCGAAGGCAAACTGGGTCGCGATGGCCATGTCGATACCGGTTTCTTCGGCGTAGGCCTGTTTCCACATCAGCGCGGCATCGACATTGGCACTCGATCCCCGCGCGTCGATGTCGCCGTTGCCCTCGGGGTGGCCTGCGACATGCAGACGGGTATAGCCATGTTTCTGGAACAGACCGGTTTCGAGCAGTTGCATCGAGTTCTCGAACGCACCGACGGGCCTGGCGACGCCGCCCGCCAGAACCAGCGCCTCGCTCACGCCCGCCTCGTCGGCATAGCGGCCGATCCAGCGGTCAAGCTCGGCGGTATCGCGGATGATGCGCGCCGGGAGATGCGGCATGACCGCGAAACCATCCGCCGACAGGCGTTTGGCCGTCGCCACCATCTCGTCGATCGGGGTGCCCTCGATATGGGCGATATAGACGCGGCTGCCAGCGGGCAGGAGCGGCTTGAAATCCTCGATCTTGACCGCCGTGCGCGGCATCACCTCGATCGACACGCCGTCGAGAAAACTCGCGAGCAGGCTCGGACCAGAGCGGTCCAGCAGGTTCACCACAGCCATAGCCTCCTCCTCAGATCGTTCCACGGCAACCCCGCGCCGTCGTGTCCCGCTTTAACGCCTCCCGGCCCCGGCACGGATAGCATTTCCGTCACTTCTGCGCTCGTTTCCGCCACGCGCCGATCAGCCCCAGGTGTGCCGCTGGTGGCGCAGGCCGGTTGGGCGCCGGGGCTTTCCCCGCTGCCGCAACTCCACTAGGCTCGCCGCGACAGGCGAAACGCGGAGGCTATGATGGTTCAACGGCTGCATCTCGTATTCGGGGGCGAACTGGTCGATCCGACCAGATCGGTCTTCAAGAACGTGGACGATATCCACGTGGTCGGGATCTATCCGGATTACAAGAGCGCCTATGACGCCTGGAAGTCCGAAGCCCATCGCACCGTCGACAACGCCCATATGCGCTATTTCATCGCCCATCTGCACCGCCTTCGCGACGAGGGGGCCGAAGCCTCACCGACCGAAGAGCTGGGCTGAGCGGGAGCAGCCTGTGGCCAGTCGGTCAGGCCTCGCGCTCGCCCTGTTCCTCGCCTCGCGCAAGGCGAACGGACGCGCGCGGGCCGAACGGCGTCTGGATCGCGGCATCGCGGGCGGGCAGGAAGACCCCGAACGCGGCCACGAACGCCTGGGGGTGACGACGCTGGCGCGGCCCAAGGGCGTCCTGATCTGGGTCCATGTCGGCAGCGAGGCCGAGGCGCTGGGCCTGCCCGACCTGATCGACCGGCTGCGCGAGGACCGCGAGGATGCCGCGATCCTGATCACGACGGCGCGGCACGGGCCGGACGAACAGCTTGCCGTGCGCCTGCCGTCGGACGTGATCGTCCAATATTCGCCCTTTCCCGAGGGGCCGGGCGCGGCGGCCTTCATCGCGCATTGGCGGCCTGCCCTGTGCATCTGGGCCGACAACCGGCTTGACCCGGTGCTGATCGAGGCCACCGACAGTGCCCGGATTCCGATGTTCCTGATCAACGCGCGGGTGCCGGAGCGGCCGGGCGGGCGCTGGCTTCCGGGGTTGCGCCGGGCGCTGCTGAAACGCTTTCGCCATGTGCTGGCCGGCGACACGCGCGCGGTCACGGGGTTGCGCGCGCTCGGTGTGCCCGAAAACCGGATCGAGGCCACCGGGTTCCTGCAGGAAGGCGGCGCACCGCTGCCCTGCAGTCAGGCCGAGCGCGACGGCCTGGCCGAGGTGCTGGCCGCCCGCCCGGTCTGGCTGGCCGCCGGTGCGACGCGGGACGAGATCCCGATGGTCGTCGAGGCACACAGGCTGGCGATGCGCCGCTCGCACCGGCTGCTGCTGGTGATCCTGCCGGAACGGATCGAGATCGGTGCGGGGCTTGCCCAAGACCTCGAGGCCGAAGGCTGGGTGGTCGGTCTGCGCTCCAAGGATGACGACCCGGAACCTGCGGTCGAGATCTTCATCGCCGATCTGCCCGACGAATATGGCTTGTGGTATCGGCTGGCTCCGATCTCCTTCATGGGCGGATCGCTCACCGGCGACGGCCCCGGCGCGCGCAATCCCTACGAGGCGGCGGCGCTGGGCTCGGCGGTGCTCTATGGCCCGGACATGGGCCTCTGGCGCGAAAGCTATGAACGGCTGCGCGACAGCGGCGCGGCGCGCGCCGTCAGCGACACCGAGAGCCTGGCGCGCGCGGTCGAGTTCCTGTTGGCGCCGGACAAGGTGGCGGACATGGCCGCCGCCGCCTGGGAGGTCACGACCAGCGGCGCCGAGGCCACCGACCGGATCGTCGCACTGGTGCGCGATGTGCTGGACGAACGGGGCATCTGAGGATGGCGCCCCGGTTCTGGTATCGCCCGCCAAGCCCGCTGCTGCGCCTGATCGCACCGCTGGCGCCGGGGCGGGTGCGCGCCAATGCTGCGCCCGCCCGCCTCACCGTGCCGGTGGTGGTGATCGGCAGCCTGTCGCTGGGCGGCACCGGCAAGACCCCGACCGTCATCGCCATCGCCCAGCGCCTTGCCGCACACGGACGCAAGGTGCATGTGGTGACGCCGGGGCCGGGCGTGCCGTTCCGGGTCAATGAACGCGGCCACGATGCCGAGGACGTGGGCGACGAGCCGCGGCTGATCGCCGCCTTTGCGCCGACATGGGTGGCCGAGGATCTGGCCGAGGGCGCGCGCGCTGCCATTGCGGCGGGGGCCGAGGTGGTGGTGCTCGACGGCGGCTATCCCGACACCTTGGTCGCCGCCGATCTCACCGTATTGGCCGAGGATGCGGTGCGCGGCTTTGGAAATGGCATCGCCTGGCCGCTGGGGCCGCTGAAACAACCGCTGCGGCGGGGCTTGCACGGCGTCGATCTGGTGATCGCGATCGGCCCTGCCGAGGCGCAGGCCGGATTTGCCGACCGCTGGGGCGGGGTGCTGCCCTGCCCCGTTGCCGGCGCCCGGCTGGCACCGCTGCCGACCGGGATGGATTGGCAGGGGCTCGATGTCGTCGCCTTCGCCGGGATCGGCACACCGGAGCGCTTCTTCGCCACGCTGCGCGGTCTGGGCGCAAATGTGCTGCGGGCGCAGGCGTTGAGCGATCATCAGGAATTGACGCCGACCTTGCTGACCCGGCTCGTGCTCGAGGCCAAGGCGCGCGGCGCGCAGCTTGTCACCACGGAAAAGGACGCGGTGCGCCTGCCGCCCGAGCACCGGCAGGAGGTCGTCAGCCTGCCGGTGCGTCTGGAGCTTGCGGACTGGCGCGCGCTGGACGCGCGCCTGCCCTGATCACTCGGCCAGAAGACCGTCGAGGATCTTGGTGAAGTCGGCATAGCCCATGTTCGGGTGTTTCTCGCCGTTGATCATGAAGGTCGGCGTTCCGTTGATCTCGTCGGCTTCGGCGTTGGCCTGATAGACCGACACCAGCGTCTCGGCCAATCCCTCGTTTTGCAGGCAGGTATCGATCTGGTCGTTGCTCAACCCGGAGGCACGCCCGATCTTCTTGAGGTTTTCAATCACCTCCTCGTTCTCGCCTGCGCCGATCCAGTCACGCTGGGTGCCATAGATCCGCTCGACGATGCCGTAATACCGCAGCGGACCGCCACAGCGCGCGACCATTCCGGCCCAAAGCCCGAAACGGTCGAAATAGACCTCGCGGTGGATGAAGCGAACCTTGCCGGTGTCGATGTAGTTGGTCTTCAACCGGCCATGCACACCGCCGTAGAAATCCGCGCAATGCGGGCAGGTGAACGAGCCGTATTCGATCACCGTGATCGGCGCGTCGGCATTGCCCATCGGGATATCGGCCGCCATGGCAACCGCGTCGAGGCTTGCCGCAGCCTCGGCAACGGCGGGCGTTTCCGCCTCCGGTGCGCCGTCAAGCGCGGCGGCATCGTCGCCCGCAGGGGCGGGCTCGGACATGGCAGGCGCGGCGTCTTCGGCAGGGGCGGCAGCGTCGTCCGCAGGGGCAGCTGCATCGTCCGCAGGGGCAGCTGCATCGTCCGCAGGGGCCGGGGTTTCGGCAGGCGCATCGGTCGCCGCCGCATCGTCAGCCGCAGGCTCCTCGACGGCAGCACCGGCATCGGCGGCAGGTTCTTCCGCCGGGGCCGCCGGTTCTTCGACAGCGGGGGCCGGTTGCGGCTGCTCGTCGCTGGATTGGGTCAGGAAAACATAGCCGCCCACCGCAATGGCGAGCACGGCAACGATGATGGCAATTGTTCGAGTCATTAAGGCACCTTTCAGTCTGCCGGGCGTTGCCGACGGGATAGGACGTTTCTGGCAAGAGCTTCAAGCGCTTCGCGCAGATCTTGATCGTGGACACCGGACGCGGTCTTGTGCGCGTCGGCGACAACTCCGGCATCGGGCGCAGGCGCGCGCGGCTTCGGCGCCGGGGTGAACTCGGCCTGACCGTCGGCAAATCCGACCGGCGCGGTCTGGGTGATGCGGACGCGCGAGATCGCGGCATAGCCATAGGTGGCGTTCACCTTCTCGCGCAGCTTTTCCTTCTGCATCTCGAGAATCGGCGCATTTGCTCCGGTGGTCAGCAGGACCAGCGTCGCGCCAAATCCGCCGCTGCGGCCATAGGACACTTCGACCGGGCGGGCGACCCGGGCGGTCTCGGCACCGACGATCTCTTCCCAATGGGTCAACAGACGCGACACCGCAAAGCCCCGGCTTTCCCCGACCTTGCGGATACGGGTCTGCAACAGGCTCGACGTGCGCTCGAATCCGCGCATCCGGCGGTTGTCGTTGTTGTCCGTCCTCGCCACTGGCACTTCCTCCGGTCAGCCGCGATACTACGGGGCCGAAGCGGTCGGTGCCACCGCATTTGGCAAGGACGGGACAAATCATGCGCGACGGGCGGGCGAGCGCCGATCTTCTGGACTGGTATGACCGCCACGCGCGCGATCTGCCCTGGCGTGTGCCGCCCGCCGCCCGCCGCGCGGGCGTCATGCCCGACCCCTACGCGGTCTGGCTGTCCGAGATCATGTTGCAACAGACCACCGTGGCGGCGGTTTCGGCATATTTCCGGCGTTTCCTCGCGCTCTGGCCGACGGTCGGGGCGTTGGCCGCTGCGGGTGATGCCGAAGTGATGGGGGAATGGGCCGGGCTTGGCTACTACGCCCGTGCGCGCAACCTGTTGAAATGCGCTCGCGTGGTGGCGGGTGACTTGGGCGGCATCTTCCCCGACACGCTGGACGGGCTGCGCGCGCTGCCCGGCATCGGCCCCTATACCGCCGCCGCGATTGCCGCGATTGCCTTCGATCGACCCGAAACCGTGGTCGATGGCAATGTCGAGCGCGTGATGGCGCGTCTTTACCGCATCGAAACTCCGCTGCCCGCCGCCAAGCCCGAAATCCGCGCGCGCGCCGAGGCGATGACGCCAAGCACTCGCCCCGGCGACTATGCCCAGGCGGTGATGGACCTTGGCGCGACGATCTGCACACCGAAATCGCCCGCCTGCGGCCTTTGCCCGTGGCGCGCCGGCTGCGCCGCCCATGCGGCTGGGGTGCAGGCCGATCTGCCCGCGCGCGCGCCGAAAAAGCCCAAGCCGACGCGCCACGGCATCGCCTATCTTGGCCGGCGCGAAGATGGCGCGTGGCTGATCGAGCGGCGGCCGGAGAGCGGGCTTCTCGGCGGGATGCTCGGCTGGCCTGGGGCTGCATGGGGCGACAGTGCCGAAAGCCATCCTCCCGCCAAAGCCGATTGGCGCGATCCGGGCGTCGAGGTGCGCCATACCTTCACCCATTTCCACCTGCGCCTTGATCTGCGCGTCGCAACCCTGCCCCTGGATTGCCAGCCCGAGACCGGCGAATTCATCGCCCGCCTGCGCCCCAGCGACCTGCCGACGGTGATGCGCAAGGCCCATGACCTTGCCCGCGCCGCGCTGGACGGGGACGAGAGCGCCGGTTGAGCGCACCTGCCGCAATGCCTACACTCCCGCCGGGAGATGACCGAAAGGCTTCACGATGATTCCAGCACCGATTGTTGCCCGGTTCAGCCGCGCGCTGCCGTTCTGGGCGTCGCTCGCGCTGTTGCCGCTGGTGGCGCTGGCGGCACGCTATGGCGGCTGGGCACTGCTGCTGCCGCCGGCGGGGGCATGGTGGCTTTACTCCGCGCTCGATGCGGTCCTTGGGCGCAACACCGACAACCCGGACCCCGAGACGCCCTCGGCCAGCCTGTTCTGGTACAAGCTCATCACCTGGGTCTGGCTGCCGATCCAGATCGTGATGATCTACGGCACGATTTCCTACGTCACCCACAGCACCCACCTGGCCGGTTGGGAAAAGCTCGGCGTCTTCTTTGGCGTCGGCGTCCTGTCGGGGTCGATCGGCATCGTCTATGCCCATGAACTGATGCACCAGCCCAACAGGTTCGAGCGTCGGCTGGCCGATGTTTTGCTGGCAACGGTGCTCTACAGCCATTTCCGCAGCGAGCATCTGCTGGTGCACCACCCCTGGGTCGGCACCCGCCGCGACGCGGTGACGGCGCGCTACAACGAGGGGTTTCACCGCTATTTCTTCCGCGTGCTGCGGCAGGCTCCTCATTCGGCCTGGAACGCGGAAAAGGCGATGCTGGCGCGAAGGGGGCTGTCGGTGCTCGACGGCTCCAACCCGTTCTGGCGCTATTGGGCATTGCAGGCGCTGGCGCTGGTGCTGGCGCTGGTCGTCGGCGGCTGGGAGGGGCTGGGGCTGTTCCTGGTGCAGGCCTTCGTGGCGATCTGGCAGCTTGAGCTGACCAATTACGTCGAACACTACGGGCTGACGCGCAAATACCTTGGCGATGGCCGCTATGAGCCGGTGCGTCCGCGCCATAGCTGGAACGCCGACCACAAGGCGACAAACTGGCAGTTCATCAACCTCCAGCGCCATTCCGACCACCACTACAAACCCGCGCGCCGCTATCCGCTGCTCCAGACCTACCCCGAAAATGAAGCGCCGCAATTGCCGTTCGGCTATCCGCTGATGGCGCTGGCGGCGATGGTGCCGCCGCTGTGGCGTCGGGTGATGAACCCCAGGGTGCGGCACTGGCGGCAGCTTCATTACCCCGAGATCACCGACTGGGGGCCATACAAGCGCGGCGAGCACCCGGTGCCGATCGTGCGCTGAGACGCAAAAAAACCCCGCCACACGGGCGGGGTCAGTTGGTGTGCCGTGGCATGGGCCACAGGCACAGGCGGTACTTCATTGCGATCAGCCCAGTTCCGAGCGGATCTGCTGTCTGAGAATGTCGATGGGGATGGACTTGCCCTCACGCAGGAAGTGCCAGTAGGTCCAGCCGTTGCACGACGGCGCGTGCTCCAGCGCCGCGCCGACCTGATGGATCGAGCCCTTCACGTCATCGGCGATCAGCGTGCCATCCGCGCGCACCTTGGCCCGCTTGCCGCGCGGGCTGACCAGCATCTCGCCGGGGCGCAACATGCCGCGCTCGACCAGCTGGCCGAACGGCACCCGCGGTTCGGCGCGTTTCGAGGTCGAGACAAGCAGCGCTTCCTTGTCGAACCTGCGCACCTTTGCCAGCCGCTTTTCCGCGACCTCGCGATAGGCGGCCTCGCGTTCGATTCCGATGAAATCGCGACCCAGCATCTTGGCCACCGCGCCGGTGGTGCCGGTGCCAAAGAACGGGTCGAGCACCACATCGCCGGGGTTGGTCGTGCCGAGGATCACGCGGTGCAGCAGCGACTCGGGCTTCTGCGTCGGATGCGCCTTGTCGCCGTTGTCGTCCTTCAGCCGCTCATGCCCGGTGCAGATCGGCAGGACCCAGTCCGACCGCATCTGGATACCCTCGTTCAGCGCCTTCAACGCCTCGTAGTTGAAGGTATATTTCGCTTCTTCCGACCGCGACGCCCAGATCAGCGTTTCATGCGCGTTGGTCAGGCGTTTGCCGCGAAAGTTCGGCATCGGGTTCGACTTGCGCCAGACCACGTCGTTGAGAATCCAGAAACCCTGGTTCTGCAACTCGGCACCCATGCGAAAGACGTTGTGATACGAGCCGATGACCCAGATCGCACCGTTCGGCTTGAGGATGCGCCGTGCGGCGGCCAGCCAGGCGCGGGTGAAATCGTCATAGACCTTGAAGGACGCGAACTGATCCCAGTGATCGTCCACCGCGTCGACCTTGGAATTGTCGGGCCGGTGCAAATCACCGCGCAATTGCAGGTTATAGGGAGGATCGGCGAAAATCAGGTCGACCGAGCCCTCGGGAAGCCCGTTCATCACCTCGACGCAATCGCCGTCAATGATCCGGTTAAGCGGTAGCTCCGCCGTCGCCGACGCGGATTTCTTCGTCATTCTGTCTGCCTCTGTCCCGGCGCTTTCTGCGCTCGTTCTTTGCAGACAAAGATGAGTCATAGGTGATTCGAGGTCAATTTCTTTTTTGAATCAGGCACTTACGATTTGTCTTGATACAAGATATTGTGCACTGGCCGGAACGAACGCCTATGGTGAGGGGTCACCCCAATACTTTGGAGTGCCCAAACGTGGCTTTTTGAAGGATATCCGGCGTTCGTCTCCCAGCCATAGCCGGGATGCTGTTGCGCCAATCCCACCATGATCCGGTCGCGCGTGACCTTGGCGATGATCGACGCCGCGGCAATCGACAGCGAGCGGGCGTCGCCCTTGACGATGGCCTGCGCCGCAATCGTCAGCCCGGCGGGGATCAGGTTGCCGTCGATCAACAGCCCGTCCGGACCGGGCATCAACCCCGCCACCGCGCGTTCCATCGCCAGATGGCTGGCGTAGAGGATGTTCAGACGGTCGATCTCCTCGACGCTGGCATGGGCGACCGAGACTTGGGCGACGCCCATGATCTGATCGAACAGCGCCTCGCGGCGTTTCGCGGTCAGCGCCTTTGAATCGTTCAGCCCCGGCGGGATGCGCGCAGGGTCGAGCACCACGGCAGCGGCGGTAACCGGCCCCGCCAGCGGCCCGCGACCAACCTCGTCGACGCCGGCCACGCGAAGCGCACCGGCGGTGAGAAGATCGGCCTCGAAACTGAAATCGGGAACGGGTTTTACCATATGCCTGCCTCGCCCACGGACGCCGCGCGGGCAAGCGAAAAAGCGGGGGGCCGATGGCCCACCCGCTTTCAGGGTCGCACGAGGACGGAGGCGAAGACGCGTGCGCACCCTTGGGACGCCGTAGCGGATCAGTTCCAGCGGTTGCCGCGACCGCCAGCCTCGCGATAGCCGAAGCGCTCAAGGCAGCGGCCCTTGTAGGCGCGCAGGTCACGCTCGCCGCGCACGTTCAGCCGCTCAAAGCATTGGTCGGGAAGCTGGCGCCAGTTGCTGAAGTTGTTGCGCAGGCAGTTCGCCCGGTAATAGGTGCTGCGGTTATGGCCTTGCAGCACCACCATGGCGCATTGGGCAGGCAGAACCTTGGCACGGTTGCCGCGATGATCGTCCCAGCCGCCATGGTCGCGGCCGCGGTCACGATCCTTGTTCGCCGCGATGGCCATGCCGCCAAGCAACAGACTGAACAGCGTGATTGCCGCAATCGCATTGGCAGCGTCATCGGCGCGGGCCGGTTTCGCGGTCATCGGGGTCAGCGCCATCGACACCGCCAGGGTGCTGGCGATCGCCGTGCGGGAGAGGGTCTTTGCAAAACCGAGTTTCATGTCGTGTCCTTTCATCATCTCATTTCGATGTGCAGGGGCCGGGGAGTGGGGGGCGGGCCGATGCGGAAGCGATGACACAAGGGTGCGGCGGGACCGCGCGGCTAAACAATATCGGCCGTCTGCTATGTGATATCAGCGGCCCCGGAGGGGTTTGATATTGAATAGCATCGTCACCCGGCGCAGATTCCGGGGCATGAAAAACGCACTCATCTCCCTGGCGCTTGGCGCCGCCCTGATCCTCGCTTCCAACCCGGCGGCGGCGGATTGTTATGCCGACTACAAGGCCAAGCGCGACAACCCCCTGAACCTGCATTATGGTGTCATGCAACTGCCCGACAGCGCCTGCGCGTCGGTGGATGCGGCCAGCCCCGTGATCGCCCAGCGGATCGCGGCCGACGGCTGGACGCTGTTGAATGTGGTGTCGCTTTTCGGAGCGGACGGGTTGACGGAGAAGAGGAAAACCAGTGCGGGCGAGTACTTCCTTCGCTACTGACACGCGCTTCACGGGCAACCGCGTCGTCATTCTTGGCATAGCCGCAATCGTCGCGATCCTCGCGATTGCGGCGGTTGTCCTGTTCGTGAACCTGCCCGACGCCAACGCGTTCAATGCCAGAGTCGAGCGGTTGTTCGTCGAGAACGACGACCTGACCTCCGGCGCCGAGATCAAGCTTCTGGAAATTCTCGCCCAGTCCGGAACCGCCTTTTCCGACACGCTGACCAGCTACCGGGTGGTGATCTTCGTGCTGATGCTGTTCGCCACCGGCCTGCTGGTGGCGGCGCTGGTGTTCCTGATCACGATCATCGCGCTCAGCCGCCGGATGTCCGAGGTCGAGCGCGCTGGCATCCAGATCAATTCCCTGATCATCAGCCGGGCCGACCGCGCGGTTCACCTCAACAACATGGAATTCACATTGACCGAGGCCGCCATCGAAACCCTCGCGGTGCTGGCCGAGGCGCGGATGGATGAAGATGTGTTGACCGGCGCCGAGATCGAAGCGGTGATTTCGGGCCGTGACGCGTCCGATTGCGACGAGGCGGCCGGCGCGACGCGCATCAAGCGCCTGCGCGATGCGCTGGGCAACCAGATGATGTCCGAACTTCTGGTGCGCACCGTCGCACGGCGCGGCTACATGCTGTCGATCGACAAGGACGTGATTCGGATGATCTGACGCCGTTGGCGTTTGACCCGAGGCACGCGAACGGCTTCAGCTATCGCGCGACCTCGGCGCGCGGCCTTCTCCGATCAACGCTGACTGCGGTGCGGCGGCCTAGTCGTGCTCGTGCGGGCCCAGCTTGTTGTGCAGGCGGGAATCGTGGGTCTTGAAATGGTTCGCGAACCAATCCTCGAGCGTCTTTGCCAAGCGGTCGGCGGCCTGTTCGGGGGAGTCCCTGTCGCCGTCCATGATGTCGCGAAGATCGTCCAGAAGACGTTCGTGGTCGTCCTTGTGCTCGTCCCGCTGATCATAGAGGTGCGCCCTCATCTGCTGCTCCTCAAGCGCAAAATGCGACGAGATTGCGCGCAACAGGTCGCCGAAATCGCGCTGGACGTCCGCATCCGGGCGCCGGTCGAGGATCGCCGCCGCGGTCTGGTTGACCAGGTCGATCAGTTCCTGATGCTCATGGTCGATTGCCGGGTTTCCGACAGAATATTCGGGCTTCCATCCGATGGGTGCCATCGTCATCGCCTCCGTTTGTCATTGAAAGATGAAACCGGTGTCCTTGCGGAAATCAATCACGAAGCTCTGTTCCGGCACGAGTTCGATCTGCCGTTCAGCCTCGAAGTCGAACCCCGTGGTCGCCGGGTTGTCACGCATCCGCACGAGCAGCGAATGTTCGCCCGCCGGCAGAAGCACACGCTCATATAGCCGCGACGGGCCGCTTCCCGAAAGCCCCGACGGGGCGCTTTCGGCGGCATAGGCAAGCTCGCCGTCAACCACAAGCTCGACATAGATCGGTGGCCGCCTGCGGTCGCAGATCTGTGCCGCGCGCATGTTCGGCGGCAGTTTCGCCAGTTCCTCGGGCGTCCGGTCGCGGCAGGTCGCGCTGCGGTCGCCGCTGTGGGTGAAGCTCAGCCGGACCAGCGCCATGCCTTCGGGGACGCTGCGCCATGACGGCGAGGCCGACAGCCAGGCCACGCCGAAGAACAGCGCCGTCGAGATGATGCCGCCGATGGCCAGATGATGCAGACGCCCCTTCATTTGCCGTCACCTTCGGAGTTCGCCGACGGCCCGACCGGAACGAAATCATCGGGGTTGATCGGCCGGGCATTCTCGACCGGCCCCATCGCGGCGATGTTGTCGGAAAACTGCTTGACCTCGCCGACGATGCGCCCGCGTTCGCTCGGCCCCTTCCAGATCGTCAGCAGGCGTTCACGCGGGACGCGCTGGCGTAGCATCGGGTCTCGGGTCCGTGCGATCCGGTCCGTGGTCCAGTCCTTGCCCAGCCGGTTCTGGCAGTCGCGCTCGGCACAGCCCGCGATGCAGACGCCGTCGGCCAGATCGCGGCTGAGGATGAAGTCGAACAGCGACGGCGGCGCCATGGCGACGCAGGGCAGGACAACCCGGCCCTTCTCGGGCGCACCGGCGGCGCCGTGTTCGCAGGCAATCGTCAGAATTCGCCCCGGCCCGGTAAGATCGGCGGCGGCAGCGATGACCTCGGCACGCACCTGTTCGAGCGGCCTGCCCGGCAGGTCGATGCCGGTGATCAGCGGGCCCGAACGGCGGAACGGCGACGAGGACGGGCAGGCGCCCATGCAGATGCCACAGGCGACACAACGCCCCGGATCTACCACCACCTCATGCGGGAACGGTGCGCCGTCGGTGCGTGGCACCAGCGTGATCGCGGTATAGGGGCAGTCCTCGACGCAGCGCGCACAGCCGTTGCAGAAATCCAGATGCACCTCGGCCGCTTCGCCCTCGCGCCGGGGCGGCAGCCAGGGCAAGCCGATCAGGAGCAACGTGATCAGCATCGCCCCGGTCCAGATCACGCCGGGCGGAACCATGTCGATCACCGGGTAGAGGCCAAGGATGAACCAGTCGATCCCCACCTCGGCCGGAACGATCGCGAGGTTCGCAGGCTCCTGCGACACGGCCGGCATCACCAGGGACACGACCAGCAGAGCGCCGATCGTCAGCCAGCTCAGACCGCGTGGCGGATTGGTCCGCGCGCCCGCGATACGCTGGATGTGTATCCACATCAGCAGGAGCATGATCAGCGGGATCGCGATGTGCAGGAACACCATGAGGGTGAAGAACCGGCTCGACAGGCTCTCGGGCGTCAGGAAGTTGCGCGCGATCGGCTCGGCAAAGAACGGCAGCGCATCCAGCAGTTCCGTCGTCGTCAGCGCGACGTATTGCGCCAGTGTGTCCCAGACCAGCCAGTAGCCGGTGATGCCGGACATGTAGACGAACCAGATGAGCGGCACGCCGGTGATCCACGAGAACCAGCGCTTGCCGCGAAAACGGTCGAAAGACCATTCCCGCACGAGGTGCACGAACATCACGACAACCAGCAGATCCGAGGCATAGCGATGGAAACTGCGCGTCACCCCGGCGTGGAACCAGTGATCGACGGTCAGCCATTCGACCGACTCATAGGCCTCGACTACGCCGGTGTCGAAAAAGATGAACAGATAGATGCCGGTGGCGGCAACGATCCAGAACATGAACCAGCCGAGCGTGCCGAGGTTTGCGAGCGGGTTCCAGTCCGGTCCAAAGGCCGCGTCAAGCGGTCGTTCAATGCGGTCGAAGCCGCGCTTCAACGCTAGACGGATACCCATTATAACGCCTTCGGCTCAGCCGCGCCCTGTGGCACTGGATGTGCGCCGCGGGGCTTTGCGCCGTGCGGCGCGGCGCCACTCGAGCCAGAGCCGGAATATGACCACCCCGGTCGCGATGAGCGAAAGCGCCCCGAAGAAGATGCCGAAGAAGATGCCATAGTCGAACCTGTACGCGCGGGTCAGTGGATTATAGACGGTGCATAGAAAGGTGAGTCTATTCCACAGGTCAGCAGGCGCAACCGATTTCGTGGTCCGGCCGAGGATCAGTTCCTTCATCGGAACCATGAACACCGGCAACGGAAAATCCTCGCCGTACAATTGCCGGTAGACCCGGCCATCGGCATCGAGAATTGTCGTCTGGCTGGGATGGTCAAAACTTCCCGCAGCCTCGCGCCAGCTGAATCCCAGATCGGCGAGGAAGGCCTCGGTGACGTCCGCATCGGCGCTGGCGAGATACCATTCGCCCAGACCGTCCAGCCCGTGCAGGTTGGAAAATGCGCGCAGGCGCGCGGGCTTGTCGCCGCTGGCGTCGAAGCCAAAGGTCAGAACCGCGAAGTTGTCCTTGCCGAGAACCTGGCGCGCCTGCTTGACCACATCGGCCAGATGGTCGGTTGTCACCGGGCAGATCGAAGCGCAGGCGGTGTAGATCAGCGACACCACCAAGGGGCGTCCGCGCAGATCCGCCAGCGCCAGCGGGTCGCCGTTCTGGTCGCGCAAAATATGGTCACCGACCTGACCACCGATCGCCGCCTGGCTGATCTCGTAGACCTGTTCGGCATCCAGCGCCGGTTTGGCCGGCACCGACTGGGCATGCGCTTGAGAACCAAGCGCCGCCACCCATAGAATTGTAAACGCGCGACCTAGAATACCCATCGGACAGCCTCATCCAGTATGACCCCCGCCGACAGCAGGGCGAACTGGGCGAGGGATGCGCGGAACGTGCGTTTCGCGGCGTCTCGGCTCGGGTGGCGCATGAGGCGCCACGAAGTTTGCAAAAACGGCACCCCGCCCAGCAGTGCAAACAGACCATAGACCCAACCCATGCCAAAGAGAAGCGGCGTCAGGGACAAGGCGACCAGGGTCACGACATGGCTGAAGATCGCCGGACCCCAGACATCGGGGCCGGCAACGGAGGGCAGCATCGGGATGCCGGCGCGGCCGTAGTCTTCGCCCCGCACAACTGCGAGGCTCCAGAAATGCGGTGGGGTCCAGAGGAACATCACCAGCGCCAGGATGACCGGCACCGGCCCGATGACCGGGCCGAACTGCGGGGCCGCGGCAGCCGCGCCCGCCAGAACGGCGAAACTGCCTGCAGCACCGCCGATCACGATATTCCAGACCGTGCGGCGCTTCAGCCAGACGGTATAGATGCCGCCATAGGTCACGGCACCTAGAAACACGAGGAAGGTGGCCAGCGTGCCGCCCACCGACCAGGCCATCAGGAGCGATCCGGTCAAGAGCGCGGCGAGTGACACCGGCCAGATCGGCCCTTCCTTGAGCAGACCCGTCGCGAAGGGCCGGTTGCGGGTTCGGGCCATCATACGATCGCTCTCGCGTTCGTAATACTGGTTGAACCCGCCAGCCGCGCCCGACGCGCCGAGCACGGCCAGGGTGAAGACCAGCGCCTCGATGACGCCAAGCTCGCCTTCGCTGGTCAGGATACCGACCAGCGCGGCCAGCGCGATGAATGTGCCGATCCTGAGTTTCAGGATCGACACGGTCATGTTCAGAGCAGCGAGCATCGCGGCATTCCGATCTTCGTCAGTTGAACAACCAGAGGTCCGAGAGATACTTCCAGTTGATGAAGTAGTAGAGCACGAAGGAGATGAAGAAGATCGTCACCAGCATGATCGTTCCCGGAATTTTCAACGTGCCTTCGCTGCCGTATTCCGACACCGCCTGGGCGCCGTCGTCATGCAGCGGGAAGCGGAGCTTCGCACCCGGTCTGTCCAGCTTCGGACCCCAGAAGATCGACACCACCACCAGCACGATGAACAACAGGCCGCCGGTCGCCGCAAGGATCGCGGACATTCCGTTCAGAGCCATCATCAGGTAGGCACCTGGCGCGAACTCATAGGGAATTCCGGCGTCGGTCATCGAGATGTCCCAGTGACGCCGCGGCACGCCGAGCGTTCCCGCCCCCATCATGAACAGCGAGATGCCACCGGCACCCAGCCCGAACAGGTAGGGCTGCCACTTCGCCAGCGTCGGCCAGACGATGTCGCGCTGGAAGATCAGCGGCACGACAAGGTAGGTCATCGCCATGAAGGCAAGCGTCGTGCCCGCAACCACGGTGCCGTGGAAGTGGCCCGGAACGTAGATCGTGTTGTGCATCAGAACGTTGAGCTGTTCCGTGCCCAGGATCACGCCGGTGATGCCGCCGATGAAGCCGAACATCACGAGGCTCATGAACATCCCCGAGAATGCCGGGTTGCCCCATGGCGCCTTGGTCAGCCATTCGAACATGCCTCGGTTATAACCGTTGCGGCGTTGCGCCGCCTCGATTGCACCCGGCACGGTCAGGCCGTGGATCATCGAGCCCATGACCGCGAGATACATCATGTAGGACGTGTTCACGATCTTCCAGGACACGCTCAGCCCCGGCTCGGCCATCAGGTGGTGGGCCGATGCAAGCTGCAGGAACAGGATATACATCAGGAAGGCAAAGCGGCTGACCTTCTCGGACAGCGGCTTGGCGCCCACAACCATCGCGGCGATCGCATACCAGATCGAGACGTGCGCCGAGACGTTGATCTGCTGCGACGAGTGGCCCATGCCCCACCAGACCAGCTTGTACATCAGCGTGTCGATGCCGGAGATGATTCCCATCGACCAGAGCCAGGTCGGGACCAGGATGATCGCGCCTGCCGCCAGCGTGAAGACCGCGATGATCGCGGCCGTGATAGCGCCGAACGTCACCAGCGGCACCGATCCGTTATAGGTCTTTTCGTCCTTCGCGACGACTAGCGTGGCAAAGAAGACGAATACCGCGATCAGCGCCCCCACCGCAAAAAGGATCAGGGACAGATAGAACCAGTGTTCTGCCATCATTGGCGGATAGGAGGTGAACATCACCGTCGAATCGCCATGCAGAACGGCGTAGTTCGCCATCACCGCACCGATGACCATCAGCACGAAGCTCAGCCAGGCCCATTTCGGCGCCGCAAGACGCGACCCCAGCACCACGGCCGAGGCGAAATACAGGACTGCGACCTCGAAGAAGATGATCCAGAACAGAAGCACGTTGGCGCCGTGCCCGGTAAGGACCAGGTAGAACCAGTCGGCCGGAAGAAGCTGAACGGCCGGCCAGCGCGTCAACGCGACCAGAAGGCCGAATAACCCGCCCAGCGCGAGGAAGAGAACGGCCGCGACCGCGTTCACGCGGATCAGGATTTCCGCGCTGCGTTCGATCCGGCGACCGGTGAAAGGACAGGTGCGGTATTGCACTGCCGCAAGGGGGGCTGAAATTGCCCCGTGATCAATGGTGGTCATATCCCTGTTCTCCCGATCATTCGACGACGCGGATGAAGCCGGACATCGTGTGATGGCCGATTCCGCAGTATTCGTTGCAGACAATACCGTAGTCCCCGGCTTCGGTCGGGGTCAGCGTCAGGACGTGTTCAAGGCCCGGGTGCACCGAAAGGTTGATGTTGACAGGCTGCAGCGAAAAGCCGTGCTGCCAATCGACCGAGGAGATGTGGAAGCGATAGCTCTGGCCCTTCTTCAGTTCGAGCGCGGGCCACCATTCCCAGAGCCGTCCGAGCAGATAGACATCGCCACCGGCGGGCGGGCTGATGACCGGCATGCCGTTCATCTCGACCGGCTCGCCGTCAGCATCGAAAAGCTGGTATTCTTCGGCGAATTCCTCGACCTTTTCGGCAAATCTGTCCGGCTGGATACGGTAGGTCTCGGTGGAAAGGTTCTGATCGCCGATGAAATGCCAGGCGATCATGAAGAAGAACATGAACAGCCCCCAGAGGAAGGCGATGATGATCCAGGCAAGCTCGATGCCGTGGATCGGTTCCTTCCACCAAAGGCGGTTGCTCGGGGGATTAAGGGCCATGGTGCGACCTTTCGGGCTTGATTGTTATCAGTGGGCTACCGGGATGGATGCAACTTCCATGATGCCCCAGATGATATAGATCACCGTCGGAATGGTGACACCGAGAAACAGAAGCAGGAACGGGTTGTCCAGGATCTGCTGCATCGCCGGAACCCGCTCGGTCGATTCCGGCGGCGCTTCCTGTGTGGTCTGGTCTTTGTCTGCCATGTACTTCCCTCCCTGAGGATAAACGACGGCCCGCCACGAGTTTTCTGGAACTGCGATGGGCGGGTCGCATAAAATGTTTAGCAACGCCCTTGCTCTGAGGAAAGCACTTCCTACATTATGTTTGGGTCCGGGTGTCCTGCGTGAACTCCAGACCCGGTGCTCCCAGAACACAGGCCGTTTCCGCCGACCGTCGTTGAAAAAACACGGTCGCGATATGATCCAGATCAAAGACGCTCCCACTGAGCCCGGTGTTTTTTGAATGAATCCATGGCATTCCGATCAGACGGGCGACGCGCGGATTGCACGGCCAACCGCCTGTACCGGCCCGAATCCCGGCCTGCCGCGCCGTCTTCGGAGGTGGTGACCCTGGCAGGATTCGAACCTGCAACCTGCCCCTTAGGAGGGGGCTGCTCTATCCAGTTGAGCCACAGGGCCACGGGCGCCTTAATGCGGTCTTCGGCGCGATTTGTCTACCGCCCGGCTCACTCCTCCGGATAGGCGCCTTGCGACGGGCGCAGACGCAGCGTGTCGCCCCGGTTCAGCGTCGGGCTCAGCTCGATCCGTTCGCCTTTCACATCACTGACGTCGCCCTCTGCGGCCCGCCGGGCGATGATCTCGGCGGCCTTGCGCCCGATCTCGGCGCGGCAGGCATCCATCGTCGCCAGCCGCTTCGGCAAACCGTCGAGCAGCTCGATGTTGTTGAACCCGGCCAGTCCCAGACGCCCGGGCACGTCGATGCCTTTCTCAAGACAATAGAGCAAGCCGCCCGCGCCGATCATGTCGTTGGAGTAATACAGAAAATCAAGATCCGGGTTGCGCGCCAGCATGGCCGCGGTCATCTCGCGCCCCTTCGCCAGCGCCGAGCCGCCGGCGTAGAATTCCTTGTCGATGATCTCGAGCCCGGCCTTGGCCAGCGCCTGGGTGAACCCCTCGAACCGCTTCCTCGCGCGGTGGTCGAGCGGCATCTTGGTGCCGAGAAATCCGATCTTGCGATAGCCCGCCTTGATGATCGTTTCCGCCATCATCCGCCCGGCGCGACGGTGCGAAATTCCGACGACGGAATCCACCGGGTCGCCATCGGTATCCATAATCTCGACCACCGGAATACCCGCCGAGGCCATCATGGCCTTGGCCGCGTCGGAATGTTCAAGCCCGGCGATGATCACCCCCGAAGGCCGCCACGACAGCATCTCGTAGAGCACCTTTTCCTCGCGCTCGGGCTTGTAGTTCGTCACGCCCACCACGGGTTGCAGCGGCGTGCCGTCCAGCACTTCGGAAATCGCCGTCATCACCTCGGGAAACACCATGTTCGACAGCGACGGGATGATCACCGCCACCAGGTTGACCCGCTGCGACGCCAGCGCACCGGCGATCTTGTTGGGCACGTAGCCCAACTGCTTGGCCGCCTCGAGCACCCGCTCGCGCGTGCCGGCACTGACATCGCCGCGGTTGCGCAACACGCGGCTGACGGTCATTTCCGACACGCCGGAGGCTTCCGAAACATCGCGAAGCGTCAGCGGGCGTTTCGGGACTGGGACGCTCTCATCGGTCACGGGTCATGTCCTTTTCGGGCTGTGCCCGGATGTTAGCGCCAATCCACCGGCGCGGCCAAGCGGAATACGTGCCGAGGCTGTCATACCAGGCGGTGGCCGATTTCGGCGTGGACCTCGGGCGCCGCGGCAACCACGCCATTGACCTGCGGCATCGCATTGTTGAACCGAAGCGCCGCGCCGCGCCGGTCGCTGACCTTGCCACCGGCCTCTTCGACGATCAGGCAGCCCGCTGCCACGTCCCATTCCCAGGTCGCGCGCAGGGCCAGCATCGCGTCATAGCGCCCCTCGGCCACAAGGCTCATCCGGTAGGCCAGCGACGAGCGGAACTTGCGCTTGACCTCGGGCACCCTGGCGTCGGCCCAGTGCCAGGGCTCGAAATTCACCTTTGTCGCCAGCACCGACGCGCCGGTCAGCCCGGCCTGTGCCGAGACGTGCAACGCGTCGCCGTTCAGCGTCGCCCCCTGCCCGCGCGCGGCGGCATAGAGCTTGTCGGTCGCAGGCAGATAGACCACGGCCGCGCTGACCTGGCCCTCCCTGACCACGGCCAGCGAATGTGCCCAGGACGGGCTGCCCTCGATGAAGGCGCGGGTGCCGTCGATCGGGTCGATCACGAACAGCCGGTCGGTGCCCAGCCGGTCCTCGGTGTCGGGCGTTTCCTCGGACAGCCAGCCATATCCGGGACGCGCCCCGGTCAGCCGCTCATGCAGCATGGCATCGACTTCAAGGTCGGCCTCGGTCACCGGCCCGGCGCTGCCGGGCTTGTCCCAGGCTTTGGGATCGCGGCGAAAGTAGCGGCGCGCGATGTCACCGGCCCCGCGCGCGGCATCGACCAGCAGGCTCAGGTCGTCAGCTTCCCGCAAGCGTCAACCCCTCGACCAGAAGCGACGGCACCATGTGCGATCCGTGCGCCCTGGCATCATTGGCCGGCACCAGCGTCCTGAACATGTCGATCAGGTTGCTGGCGATGGTGCATTCGTTGACGGGATAGGCGATCTCGCCGCCCTCCACCCAGAACCCCGCCGCACCGCGCGAATAGTCGCCGGTCGTGGGGTTCACGGTCGAGCCGATCAGCGACGTGACCAGAAGCCCGGTGCCGATGTCGCGCAGCAACTCGTCGCGGCTTTGCCCGCCCTGGGTCAGCGCGACATTGGAAATCGACGGCGACGGCGGCGACGAGGTGCCGCGCGCGGCGTTCGCGGTCGAGGGCATATCGAGCTTGCGCCCGGTGGCGAGGTCGAGCGTCCAACCGATCAGCACGCCATTCTCGACGATCACGCGGCGCGAGGTGGCAAGCCCCTCGCCATCGAACGGGCGCGAGCCTGAAATCCGCACCCGATGCGGGTCTTCGACCAGTGACAGGGTTTCGGGCAGGATTGCCTCGCCCAGCTTGTCACGCAGGAAGGACGAGCCGCGCACAATGGACGAGCCATTCACCGCGGCCAGAAGATGCCCGATCAGCGAGGCCGACACACGTTCGTCGAACACCACCGGATAGGCTCCGGTCGGCGGTTTGCGCGCACCCGCCCGCGCCGCGGCGCGTTCCCCGGCGATCCGCCCGATCTCCTCGACGCCGGGCAGATCGGCCTGAAACACCCGGCTTTCACCGTGATGATCCCGCTCCATGTCCGCCCCGGTGCCGGAAATCGCCGCCAGCGATACCGCCCGGTTGCTGCGACCATAGCCACCAGAAAATCCGTTCGACGTAGCCAGATGGATCGCCTGCTTGCCATACCCGGCGGACGTGCCCTGAACCTGCGACACGCCCTCGACCGCCAGCGCCGCCGCCTCGGCCCGGCGCGCGTCATCTTCAAGCGTGGCGGGGTCCGGCTCCGGCGACGGATCGGACAGCTCCAGCGCCGCCACATCCCAGTCGCGCGCGAACTGATCCGGGTCGGCCAGCCCGATCGTCGCATCCTCAGGCGCCTCGCGCGCCATCGCCACGGCGCGTTCGGCCATCGTCGCGATCGTGGCATCCGAAATGTCCGAGGCCGAGACATTGGCCTGCCGTTTGCCGATCAGGACACGCAGCCCGATATCGACCCCCTCGGACCGCTCGGCATGTTCGAGCTTGCCTTTCAGCACGTCGATCGACAGCGAAGTGCCCCGCACCGCGAGCGCATCGGCGGCGTCAGCCCCGGCGCGTTTCGCGGCGGACAAAAGGCGGTCAGTCAGGGTTTCGAGCGTATCGGGCATGGTGGTCCTCACATTTGTTCCTGTCAGGTAGCGGCGCGCACGCCCTGCCGCAAGGGAGTGCGGGCTGGAACCCATCGCCTGCTTGCGCTAGCGATGGCGCAAACGAGACAACTGCCAACGGGCTGGATCGGGACGCGACGATGATCGACTGCAAGAAATCCGGCGGGCTATGGACCGCGACCATCAACCGCCCGGACAAGGCCAATTCGCTGACCAAGACGATGCTCGAAGACCTTGCCGGTTTCGTCGAAGGCGCGGCGCGCGAGGCCCGCGCGCTGGTTCTGACCGGCACGGGCAAGGTGTTTTCCGCCGGCGCCGACCTTGACGAAGCCCGCGCCGGGCTGGCCACCGACGGGGTGTGGGAGCGGCTTTCCGGCGCCATCGCCGCCGCGCCCTGCCTGACCATCGCCGCCCTGAACGGCACGCTTGCCGGCGGTGCTTTCGGCATGGCGCTGGCCTGCGACATCCGCATCGCGGTGCCCGAGGCGAGATTTTTCTATCCGGTGATGAAGCTCGGCTTCCTGCCGCAGCCCTCCGACCCCAGGCGCATGACGGCGCTGATCGGCCCGGCGCGGTCCAAGATGATCCTTATGGCGGGCCAGAAGATCGCCGCCGACGAGGCGCTGGCATGGGGGCTGATCGACCGGATCGTGCCGCGCGAGGCGCTGGACGAGACGATTGCCACGCTCACCGCCGACGCGCTGGGGGCGACTGCCGAACATGTCGCGGGAATCAAGGCGCTGGTCGGGTAGCGTCCCGCCATCGACCGCAACCGGATGGAGCGAGCATGACCAAGACAGCACTGGTGATCGGGGCGGGGCCTGCCGGGCTGATGGCGGCGGGCGAACTGGCGCGCGCCGGGCTGTCGGTCATCGTCGCCGAAGCCAAGCCGTCGGTCGGACGCAAGCTGTTGATGGCCGGAAAATCCGGCCTGAACCTGACCAAGGATGAACCGCTCGCCGTGTTTCAGTCGGCCTATACCGGCAGCGCCGCGCCAATGGTGAAGGCGGCTGTTGCCGACTTCGGCCCCGTCGAGGTGGCGGATTGGGCGCGCGACCTGGGGCAAGCGGTGTTCACCGGCACCTCGGGCCGGGTTTTTCCGAAAACCATGAAAGCCTCGCCGCTGCTGCGAGCATGGCTGGGCGACCTCGCGGAACTGGGTGTCGCGTTTCGCACCCGCTGGCGCTGGACCGGGTTCGAGGGTGAAACGCTGGCTTTCGACACGCCGGACGGGCGGCAACAGATGGCGCCCGATGTCACTGTTCTGGCGCTGGGCGGCGCAAGCTGGGCGCGGCTGGGGTCGGACGGGGCGTGGGCCGACTGGCTTGCGGAAAAAGGCGTCGACCTCGCGCCGTTCCAGCCGGCCAATGCAGGGCTCGCGGTCGACTGGTCGCCGCATATGGCCCGGCAGTTCGGATCGCCGGTCAAGGCCGTCCGGCTGACGGCGGGCGATGTGTCGCTTCGCGGTGAGTTCGTGATCTCGGCGCGCGGGCTCGAGGGCAGCGCGATCTATGCCGTCACGAAACCCCTGCGCGGTAGCGCGCCGCTACTGCTCGACCTCTGCCCGGATTGGGACGAGGCCGAAGTCGCCACGCGCCTCGCCCGCCCGCGCGGCAAGGCGACGGTCGCGGCGCACCTGCGCAAGACGCTTCGCCTCGACCCGGCGCGGCTGGCGCTGTTGATGGAGTTCGGTCGCCCGCTGCCCGAAGGTGCCGCGCTTGCCACGCTGATCAAGGCGCTGCCTGTCCGTCACACCGGGTTTCGTCCGCTGGACGAGGCGATTTCGACCGCTGGCGGCATCACCACAAGCGCGCTCGACGGCTACATGCTGCGCGCCTGTCCCGGTGTCTTCGCCGCTGGCGAGATGCTTGATTGGGAGGCGCCGACCGGCGGCTATCTGATTACCGGCTGCCTTGCGACCGGGCGCGCGGCGGGTCGCGCGGCGGCGGATAGGGTTCAGTCACGCGGCTGACCCCGTCACCCCAGCGCGCGCACCCGCTTGAACGCCTCGCGATCGCGCATCCGCTTGGCATAGGCGTTGAATTTCTCGTTCTCCAACGGAAACTTCGCCGCGAAGGCCCAGTTGGCACAATGCGCAGCCAGAATGTCGGGCACGGTCATCTTGTCGCCCATCAGAAACGGCCCCTCGCCCATCCGCCGCATCAATTCGTCGACGCTGCGCGCGAACTCCCATTTCAGCGAGTCCTTCACACCGGGAACACGTTTTTCCTCAGGCAGAATGAAGCTGTGGCGCGCGGCGGTCCAGAGCGTGCCGTCAAGCTCGTCATTCACGAAATGGGTGAAGCCATCCTGCCGCGCACGCTCGATCGTGCCGCAGGGGAAGGTGAAATTGCCATGCTTGTCCGCCAGATACTGCATGATCGCTGCCGAATCGGTCAGCGCCTCGCCATCGACCAGCAGCACCGGCACCTTGCCCGCAGGGTTGTGCTTCAATGTCTCGCTGGTGCGCGGCTTGGATTTGACGTGCTCGTAGGGCAGGCCAAGTTCCTCGAGCATCCAGAGCACCCGAAACGCCCGTGTGTCGATTGGTCCGATAAGTGTGTACATGCGATCCTCCCCGTATGCGGCGATAGGATCAGAGCGCCGATCACGCGGCAACAGTGACGTCAGGTTCTGGGCATGCGCGCCAGACGGATCAGCGCCCGCTCGACCAGCGCCATCTGCGGCACCCGTGCGCTTGACCGCAGCGTGAGGTCGGTGTCCACGATCAGTTCCAGCGCCGTTTCCAGCCGGTTCGCGCCCCAGTTCTGCGCCTGTCGGATCATCCGGTCGCGCGACTTGAAATGCACCGGCGGGCGCATCCGCGCGATGCCCTGCGCTGCGCCGCCGGGGTCGGAGGCGGCGGCAAAGAGCGTTCGGAAATGCCGGGTCGCGGCGATGCAGAGCGCCACCGGCTGCACCCCCTGCGCCTCGAGCCGCGTCAGAAGCGGGCCAAGTTCGCCCGCCCGACCCTCGGCGGCGGCGTGCAGCACCTCGTCGGTATCGGCCTCGGTCGAGGCGGGGGCGACGGCGAGCACATCGGCGGGCGTCACCGGCGCAGCCTCGCCCAGCATGTAAAGCGACAGTTTCTCGATCGTTTGGCGGAAATCACCGGGGTCGAGCGCGCGCGAAAGCCCGAGAATGTCGGTCATCGCCTCGGGGTCGATCCGGTCAAGCCCGGCCTTCGCAAGATCGGCCTCGATCTCGGCCTTGGTCGGCGGATCGTCGTAGATCGCGACGGCATAGGCGTTCTTGTGCCCCTCGAAATACTTGCGCAGCGCCGAACGCGGCGTGAGGCTGCCGGCGGTCACGATGACCGTCGCATCGCCGTCCTGCCAATCGTCCAGCGCCGTATTGATCGTCTTGGCCAGCGTATCGCTCGCCTCGTCCACGAAGGCGACACGCGGGCCGGGGAAAAACCCCTGCGCCTTGATCGCATCGGTCAGGAGCGCCGGGTCCTTGCGCAACTCGCTGGCCGGAATCCGCGCCAGGCGCATTTCCTCTTCGCCTTGCGGTCCGACCAGATTGGCGATCAACTCCTGCCGCTTCAGCGCCACCCGCATCGCGTCGCCGCCGTAGATCAGAACCCCGGTGCGCCCCGGATCGGGTTTCGCGAAAAATCGCGGGGCGTCGCGGGGGCCGAGTTTCATCGCCTAGGCCACCACGTTGATGACCCGGCCCGGCACCACGATCACCTTTTTCGGCGGTTTGCCGTCCAGTGCGCGCTGAACCCCGGCGGTGGCCATCGCCAGCGCCTCGACCTCGTCCTTGGGCATATCCTTGGGCACGGTGATCTCGTCGCGTCGCTTGCCGTTCACCTGGATCGGCAACGTCACGGTATCGTCGATCAGCATTGCCGGATCGGCCTTCGGCCAGTCCGCATTGGCAACCAGCCCCTCGCCGCCCAGCCGCTCCCAGATCTCTTCGGCCAGATGCGGCGTCATCGGTGACATGAGCTGCGCCATGACCCGCATAGCGGCCTGTTTCGCCTCGGCCCCGGCCTTGGATTTCTGGATCGTGTTGGCGAAGGCATAGAGCTTGGCAATCGACGAGTTGAACTGAAACCCCTCGATTCCCGCCGTCACCTCGGCGACTGCCTTGTGCGTCGCGCGCAACAACTCGTCGTCACCCTCGCCCGCACCAGTCATCCCGGCGATCTCGTCGGCCATGCGCCAGACCCGTGAAAGGTGCTTGGAAGCAGCCTCGGCGCCCGCTGCGGTCCATTCAACGTCCCGTTCGGGCGGCGAATCGGACATCACGAACCAGCGCGCGGTGTCGGCGCCGTAGTCGCGGATGATGTCCTCGGGGTCGACGACGTTCTTTTTCGACTTCGACATCTTGGCCGAGGGAATCACCTCGACCGCCTCGCCGGTCGCGCCAAGTCGCGCGCCCGATTCGGTGACTTCGACATCCTCGGGGAAGTGATAGACCGGGCGGTCATGCTCGTCGCGGGTGACATAGATCGCGTGCGTCACCATGCCCTGGGTGAACAGCGCGTCGAACGGCTCGATCGCTTTCTTCGGCAGATGGCCGCAGATGTGCATCGCGCGGGCGAAGAAGCGCGAATAGAGCAGATGCAGGATCGCGTGTTCGACGCCGCCGATATACTGGTCGACGTTCATCCAGTAGTCGACATCCTCGGCCACCGTGGGCGTGTCGGCATGGGGCGCGGTGAAGCGGGCGAAATACCACGACGAATCGACGAAGGTATCCATCGTGTCGGTCTCGCGCCGGGCCGGCTTGCCGCATTTCGGGCAGTCGGTCGCGGCCCAGGTCGGATGCCGGTCGAGCGGATTTCCCGGCTGGTCGAAGCTGACATCGTCGGGCAGGCGGACCGGCAGGTTTTCCTTCTTCTCCGGCACGACGCCGCAGGCCTCGCAATGCACCACGGGAATCGGGCAACCCCAGTAGCGCTGGCGCGAAAGCCCCCAGTCGCGCAGGCGGTATTGGGTGACGCCTTTGCCCCAGCCCTGCTTCTCGGCAAAGTCGATGGTGGCCTCGATAGCTTCTTCGCCGGTCGCCTCGTCGATCCCGGTGAAGTGGTCGACCCATTTCACCTTGTCGGTCTTCGGCGGCACGAAGGCGTCGTTCGCCACCGGCGCAGGGTTTTCCAGTGCAAAGAAGGTGTCGATCACCGGCAGATCGTATTTCCGGCAGAAATCCAGGTCGCGCTGGTCATGCGCCGGGCAGCCGAAGATCGCGCCGGTGCCGTAGTCCATCAGGATGAAGTTGGCGATCCAGACCGGCATCTCCCACGACGCATCCAGCGGATGCTTCACCCGAATCCCCGTGTCCATCCCCAGCTTTTCCGCCGTCTCGATAGCCTCGGCGGTGGTGCCGCCCTTGCGGCATCGCGCCATGAACGCGGCGATCTCGGGGTTTTCGGCCTCGAGCGCCTTCGCAATCGGGTGGTCGGGCGAAATGCCGATGAAGCTTGCCCCCATCAGCGTGTCGGGGCGTGTGGTGAAGACCTCGATCGCCTCGCCGCCATCCACCCGGTCAAAACCGAATCGCAACCCGCGCGACTTGCCGATCCAGTTCGCCTGCATCAGCCGCACCTTGTCAGGCCAGTTTTCCAGCCCGTCCAGCGCTTCGAGCAGTTCCTCGGAGAAATCCGAGATCTTGAAGAACCACTGCGTCAGCTCGCGCCGTTCCACCTCGGCACCCGAGCGCCAGCCCTTGCCGTCGATCACCTGTTCGTTGGCCAGCACGGTCATGTCGACCGGGTCCCAGTTCACCACCGCGTTCTTGCGATAGACCAGACCCTTTTCCATGAAGTCGATGAACATCGCCTGCTGCTGGCCGTAATATTCCGGATCACACGTGGCGAACATCCGGCTCCAGTCCAGCCCGAAGCCCAGCGGCTTCATCTGCGCAACCATCGTGTCGATGTTGTCATAGGTCCACGTCTTGGGATGCCCGCCGCTCGCCATCGCGGCGTTTTCCGCCGGCATCCCGAAGGCGTCGAAACCCATCGGGTGCAGCACGTTGTGGCCGGTCGCCAGCTTGTAGCGCGCGACCACGTCGCCCATCGTGTAGTTGCGCACATGCCCGATATGGATGCGCCCCGACGGATAGGGAAACATCTCGAGCACATAATACTTCGGCTTGGCCGGATCACGGACGGCCCGGAATGTGCCGGCCTCGTCCCAGGCTTGCTGCCATTTCGGCTCGATATTGCGCGCGTCGTAACGGGACATGGGGTCGGTCCTTGGGAAATGAGAACGCCGGGCGTTGGCCCGGCGCTGGTTTAATCTGACGAAAGGAAAGGGTCCAGTCCCGCGCTAGAGGCTGCGGTCCTGAATCCGAAGCTGGCGTGCGCGGGCGAGAATCGCGTCTTCGACCGCGTGGGCGGTTTCGGCCGAGACCGCACCGCCGCCCTGCGTCTGCAGCGCCACCTCGATCGAGCGCGCGTCCAGCGCCGGGTCGCGCACGAAGACCGTCGCCTTGTAGGCGCGCCCGCCGCCCGGAGGCGTGCCGTAGCCGAAGGCGATGACGCCGGTGAACGGGTCTGCGGCCTGAAGCGGCAGGAAGTTCAAGACGTCCAGCGCCGCGTTCCACAGATACTTGTTGACCTCGACAGTGGTGTTGGGGTCGTCGCGATCCGTGAACAGGTCCCAGATGGTTTCCCGCTCCGGCTTGGCGCGTTCGCGCTGCGGGCGTTCGGCGTTGGCCGGTGCCTCCGTGCTGGTGCCGCCGAAAAGATTGCCGAAACCGCCGCTGCAACCCGGCAATGCCAGAAGCCCGGCGAAGATGACGGCCATGGTTGTGGTCTGCCCGATGCGCATAAGAATGCCCCGCTCGTCCAAGTTCAGTCCCTAAGTAACCAAGGGCAATAGTCCGGGCAAGCGATTTCCCACCACAGCCGTTGGGGGATTCGCCGGTGCGCCTACCAGATGTGCCGTATAAAGATGAATCGCCTCAGCTATTTGGGGTGTCACGGGCGGACTGTGGCATAGCTGCACCATTACGACCCACAATCGCCACGCCCCGTCTGGATCGCTTGCAATGATCCGGTGAAAGCGAGAAGAAACAGCATACTCAATTCGGATTCCCCTGAATTGAGGTAGACCTTTAGAAAACGAGGGAACCGAAATGAAAAAGATTCTTCTTGCTTCGACGATGCTGGTGGGTACCGCCGGTTTCGCCGCTGCTGACAACGCAAACTTCACCTGGTCGGGTTCGGCCTATGCCGGCATGGCCTGGGCTTCGGGCATTGACGAGAACGTAAACGGCCTGGACATCAACAACGACGGCGACACCACCGACACCGTCGCCGACTACCTGACCCCGGAAGTTACCGCTTCGTTCACCGCCGGTATGAAGACCACCACCGACGGCGGCCTGGAAGCTGGCGCCAGCATCACCATCAAGGCGATGGGCGTGTCGATGGACAAGGACAACACCGACACCGGCTTCGGTGAGACGACCTGGAACGGCACCGGCTTCGTTCCGGAAAACACCATCTCGGCTGCCTCGGTCTACCTGAAGGGTGACTTCGGCAAGTTCGAAGTGGTCTACGATCCCGATGGCGCCGGTGGCAACTTCTACGACGTGAACTTCAAGTACTCCAATACCTGGGGCGACTTCGGCGTCTCCGCCTTCTACACTGTCGCACCGACCGACGGTGCAGGCGGTATGGGTGCCACCAACGGCGACATGGGTGCCAAGCTGACCTACACCATGGGCGACTACAAGGCCTACGCCGGCCTTGACTACGACGCCTCGGACCCCGCTGGCGATCGGTTGAAGTACCTGTTCGGTGGTAGCGCGACGATGAGCGGCTTCACCATCGCACTCGACGCCGACTACGACACCCTCGGTGCAGGCGACTTCGACTGGAAAGCCTCGGCTTCCTACTCGTCCGGCCCGTACTCGATCGGTGCCTTCGTTCAGGACGACGATCCGGTCGACAACCTCGACTACGGTGTGAACGCGGCCTACGACCTTGGTGGCGGTGTCGCGCTCGAAGGCCAGTACATCTACGACGACGACAGCGCCGGCTCGATCTTCGCCGTTGGCGTCAGCATGAAGTTCTGATCCCACTCAGGGATCTGATCGGGAAGAGCGGGCCTTGCGCCCGCTCTTTTCTTTTGGGGCGTCCTCGGCCTAGAACAGGGCAGGTTCACCCCAGGCCGGAGGCACCATGCCGCTCACCGACATTCTCGACCGCATCCGCACCGAAGAAACCCGCGCGGGCCGCGCCCCCGGCTCGACCCGCCTGATCGCGGTGTCCAAGGTGCAACCGCTCGACCGCGTGATCGCGGTGCTGGCACAGGGCCACCGCATCTTCGGTGAAAACAAGGTGCAGGAGGCCGCGGGCAAGTGGCCCGAGCTGAAAGAACGCTTCCCCGGTGTCGAGCTTCACCTGGTCGGCCCGCTCCAGACCAACAAGGCGCGTCAGGCGATGGAGCTGTTCGACGTGATCGAAACCCTCGACCGCCCCAAGCTCGCCCATACCATCGCCCGCCTGAAGGACGAGCTTGGCCATTGCCCGCGCCTGTTCGTGCAGGTCAACACCGGCGAGGAAGACCAGAAGGCCGGCGTGATGCCCGCCGACGCCGACGCCTTCATCGCCGAATGTCGCGTGCTGGGGCTGGAGATAGAAGGGCTGATGTGCATCCCGCCCGCGGGCGACGAACCCTCGCTGCACTTCGCGCTTCTGGCAAAGATCGCCGTGCGCAACGGCATCGACGGGCTGTCGATGGGGATGAGCGGCGATTTCGAGACCGCCATCGCCCAGGGCGCAACCCATGTGCGCGTCGGCTCGGCCATCTTCGGCGAGCGTGACTACGGATAGACCACAACCCGCGACCGCTGCGACCAGTGCGCCGTGATCCACCGCAGATGATCCGGGCGAAAACCGATGCAGCCTGCCGTGGGATAGCGTGGCCGCCGCCAGGCATGGACAAAGATCGCCGACCCCGCGCCGGGTCGCGCATCCGGCCAGTTCCAATCGCTGACCAGCACCAGATCATATAGCGGATCGCCCCGGCGCAGCCGCTCATGCCCGAACGGGTGATTGCGGGCGTGCAGCCAGTGGTTATAGGCCGGATCAGCCGGGTCGTCCGACCAGATGTCAGCCGGGCCGATCGGCACCAGCGGCAGCACGGTTTCCGGCGGCGTGATCCGGTCGGCGCGATAGCCGCCAAACGCCAGTCGCCACACCCCCGCAGGCGTCGCCCCGTCCCCCTCGCGCTTGGTCCCGGTGATCCCGCCACGCCCGACCGCGCAGGGAAACCGCCGCCCGCGAAACCGCGCGCCCCAGCGGGTGACGACCAGATCGTCCGGCGTCACAGCAGATGCCCGGATTTCTTCGCCTTGGTCGCCAGATAGGCGGCATTGTGGGCGCTGTGCCCGGCTTTCAGCGGCACCCGTTCGGTGACCGTGATGCCATTCGCCTCCATCATCGCGACCTTGGCGGGGTTGTTCGTCATCAGCCGGACCGACGAAAAGCCCATCGCCGTCAGAATCTCGCTGCCGATCCGGAAATCCCGCTCATCATCCTCGAACCCCAACCGGTGATTCGCCTCGACCGTGTCAAACCCCTGATCCTGTAGCGAATAGGCCCGCATCTTGTTGGCAAGGCCAATGCCGCGCCCCTCCTGATTGAGGTAGAGCAAGACCCCCGCGCCCGCCTCGCCCATCGCCGCCAGCGCCGCGCGCAGTTGCGGGCCGCAATCGCATTTCAGGCTGCCCATCAGATCGCCGGTGAAACAGGCCGAATGAAGCCGCGCCAGCACGGGTTTCGAGCGCTCCGGTCGCCCGATCTCGACGGCGTAATGCTCCTCGCCACCGTCGCGCGGGCGAAAGACATGCACGCGCCCGGCCTCGCTGACCGCCAGCGGCACCCGTGCCGCGACAACCTCGGCAAGCCCCCCGGACGGCACCAGATCGTCGAGCGCCTGGAGCGCGAGCCAGGTCAGCCGGTTCTCGGCGGCGACGGCTTTCGCATCGTCGACCCCGACCAGCACCGCCGCCGGCAGCAGATGTGCCGCCTTGGCCAGCATCACGCCCGCGCGCGCGATGCCCTCGTCGCCGCCGCGTTCGGTGATCAGCGGGCCTTTCATCGGCATCGACAGATCGTCCGCCGGGTCGGCAATCGTGTGAATCCACGCAACCCCGACCTCACCCGGCACCCGAACCCGCGCCACATGCTCGGAATAGGCCCGCGCCTTCAGCGTATCGGAGCGGCGCGGCGTGATCGCCAGCACCACCGGCCCCAGCGCGCGCATCGCCGACAGCCGGTCGTCGCTCAGCGTCTCGGCCGCGGCGACCAGCGCCGCCTGTCCGCCAAGGCTGATCGCCACCGGCAGCCCCATGCGCAGATCGGCACGGGCGCGGGCAGTCAGTTCGCTGAGATCAGGCAGAAGCGGCATCGGTCCCTCACATTCGCCGCTCTAGGTAAACCCCTTTGCGGAAATGTGAAACAATTACCGCGATTTCGACACGACCGCGTGAGTCCGTTGCAGCATTTGTTGCCGATGCCGGGTGCCGCCCTCACATCAGGGTCACGCAAAAGGGAGATAACGCAATGGCCACGCAGAAAAACATCCTTCTGGTCGACGACGACGAAGACCTGCGCGAGGCACTGGCCGAGCAACTGGTGATGACCGAGGATTTCGACGTCTTCGAGGCCGGCAATGGCGCCGACGCCATGCGCAAGGCGAAAGAGGCGATCTATGACCTCGTCATCCTCGACGTCGGCCTGCCCGACACTGACGGGCGAGAGCTGTGTAAGCTGATGCGCAAACAGGGCGTGAAATGCCCGATCGTGATGCTGACCGGGCATGACAGCGACGCCGATACCATCCTTGGCCTCGATTCCGGGGCCAACGACTACGTGACCAAACCGTTCAAGTTCCCGGTGCTTCTGGCCCGGATCCGCGCCCAGCTTCGCCAGCATGAGCAAAGCGAGGACGCAGTGTTCCAGCTTGGCCCCTATACCTTCAAACCGTCGATGAAGATGCTGATCACCGCGGAGGACCGCAAGATCCGCCTGACCGAGAAGGAAACCAACATCCTCAAGTTCCTCTACCGCGCGCAAGACGGCGTGGTGGCGCGCGACGTGCTGCTGCACGAGGTCTGGGGCTACAACGCCGGGGTGACGACGCATACGCTGGAAACCCACATCTACCGCCTGCGCCAGAAGATCGAGCCCGATCCCTCGAACGTGCGGCTGTTGGTGACGGAAAGCGGCGGTTATCGACTTGTTGCATGACGGCCACAGGGCGAAAATCACGCCTTATTGCCGCCCCGTTTTCTGGATATCCTGACGGTATCGGGCGATTGTTTCGCCATACGGGTTAATCAGATCCCCTGTCCGCGTCGGGGTCATGGCGCGGAAACCTCCCTGTTGGACTGACCCGGGCTTTGCCCGGGTCTTTTTTTCCGCGCGCGCCGCGGCTGGAACTCTGGCGGCCGCGCGGATAGGGTCACCAAAACCCTCAACCGGAGACGCCCCATGGCCTTCACGCTTGCCACCTGGAACATCAACTCGGTGCGGCTGCGCGAAGACCTGGTCTGCCGCCTGATGCAGGAAGAAACCCCCGACATCCTGTGCCTGCAGGAGTGCAAGAGCCCGGTCGACCTGATCCCGCTCGAGAAATTTCGAGAGCTTGGCTATGGCCACATCGTCGCGCGCGGGCAGAAGGGCTATAACGGCGTCGCAATCCTGTCGAAACTGCCGATCGAGGACGTGGGCGACATGGATTTCGCGTCCCTCGGCCACGCCCGCCATGTTGCCGCGCGGCTGGAAAACGGCGTGGTGATCCACAATTTCTACGTCCCCGCAGGTGGCGACAAGCCCGACCGCGCGGTGAACGAGAAATTCGGCCAGAAGCTCGACTACCTGACCGAGATGCGCGACTGGTTTCACAGCGATCGGCTCGAGAAGGCGATCCTTGTCGGCGACCTCAACATCGCGCCGCGCGAGGATGACGTCTGGAGCCACAAGCAACTGCTCAAGGTCGTCAGCCATACGCCGATCGAGGTCGAGCATCTGGCCCAGACGCAGGAGGCCGGGCGCTGGGTCGATATTACCCGCAAGGACATTCCCGAGGGCAATCTCTATTCCTGGTGGTCCTACCGCGCGCCCGACTGGGATAGCGCCGACAAGGGTCGGCGGCTCGATCACATCTGGGCGACACCCGACATTGCCAGCGCCGGCCACAACAGCCGGATCCTGCGCGAGGTGCGCGGCTGGGACCAGCCTTCGGACCACGCGCCGGTGCTGGCAGAGTTCGACCTGTAGACAAAGCGTCGCGGCAAGCCGGGCGCGGGGTTGGACTGGCCACGGTCCGCGCCCATATTGACGACAACAGAATTATGGGAGCCGACCATGCTCGAATTGGGAAAAACGAACGGCGCCGCCGCAGCAGCGGACGCGCATGTCAAGGAAATATCGGAAGCCACGTTCATGGAGGACGTGATCGAAGCCTCGAAAGAGGTGCCGGTCATCGTCGACTTCTGGGCGCCCTGGTGCGGACCCTGCAAACAGCTCGGCCCGGCGCTGGAAGACGCGGTGAACGCGCTTGGCGGCAAGGTGAAGATGGTCAAGATCAACGTCGACGAGAACCAGCAGATCTCGGCCCAGCTGCGCATCCAGTCGATCCCGACGGTCTATGCCTTCCACGACGGCCAGCCCGCCGACGGCTTTCAGGGCGCGCTTCCGCCCAGCCAGGTCAAGGAATTCGTCAACAAGATCGCAGCACTGGCCGGTGACGGCGGTTTGTCCGAGGCGATTGCGGCAGCCGACGAGATGCTGGCCAATGGGGAGTTCGACGATGCCGCGCAGACCTTTGCCGCGATCATCGAGGAAGACCCGACATCGGCAGCCGCCTTCGCCGGATTGGCGCGGGTCAAGCTGGCGCAAGGCGAGATCGACGATGCCGAGGCGGTTCTGAATGGCGCGCCCGCCGGGATATCGCACGCCGCCGAAATCGACGCCGTCCATGCCCAGATCGCGCTGGCGCGACAGGCCGCCGAAGCCGGACCGGTCGCCGATCTCAAGGCTGCGGTCGAGGCTGCGCCGGATGATCTGCAGGCAAGGTTCGATCTGGCCAAGGCGCTTCATGCCACCGGAGACGTTCAAGGCGCGGTTGATGAATTGCTCGATGTGTTCCGCCGCGACCGCGAGTGGAACGAGGGCGCGGCAAAGACCCAGCTTTTCACCATTTTCGACGCGCTGCCGGCCAAGGATCCGATTGTCATCACCGGGCGGCGCAGGCTGTCGTCGATGATCTTTGCGTGACCGGCGCGCGCCGCTGAGGGAGGCACCATGATTCGACGCGTCGATCTGCCTGATACCTTGCCGGTATTCCCGCTGCCGGGCGCGCTGCTTTTGCCGCGTGGCCGGTTGCCTCTGCATATCTTCGAGCCGCGCTATCTGGCGTTGGTCGAGGACGTGTTGAAAACACCGGGCCGCCTGATTGGCATGATGCAGCCGATGGACGACAGCGGCGAACGCCTGCACAGCATCGGCTCGGCCGGACGCGTGACCACGTTCACCGAGACCGCCGACAATCGCTACATGATCACGCTGACCGGCATCAGCCGGTTTCGTATCGGCCGCACGGTCGAGGGCTTTACCCCCTACCTGCGCGCCAACGTCAGTTGGGACGGGTTCGAGCGTGACCTTGGCACTGCCGAGCAGGATCGGGGCTTTCGGCGCGAGCCGTTTCTCGACCTTCTGGCGCGCTATTTCGACCTGACCGAATTGCGCACCGATTGGGACAACCTGAAAGACGCGGACGATGAGCTGCTGATCAACTCGCTCAGCATGCTCTGCCCATTCGCACCCGAAGACAAACAGGCGCTGCTGGAAGCACCCTCGCTGACGACGCGGCGCGAAACGCTGGTGACGCTGATGGAATTCGAGCTTGCCTCGAAACGCGCCGGAACAGAGGACAAGTTGCAATGACCGAAACCACCGGATTCGATCGCCGGATGCTCGAAGCACTGGTTTGCCCGGTGACGCAGACGCGGCTGACCTATGACGCCGCCAGGCAGGAGCTGACCTCGAAGGCCGCGAACCTGGTCTTTCCCATCCGTGACGGCATCCCGATCATGCTGATCGACGAGGCGCGCAAGTTCGAGGATTAACGATTGCGCTTCTCGACCTCGGCGACGATCGAGAACATCGCCGTGTTGAAGCGCACGTCTTCGGTCAATTCACCAAGGATCACCGTCGTCTCCGACCCGGAATCGTCGGTGATGATCCACTGCCGAAGCTCGACCGGATCGGCGGTGAACATCAGCCGGATATTGCCGTATTCCGGGTGTTCGGGGTCTTGCGCGGTGATGATCGTGGCGGTTCCGTCGTAATCGTGGCCCACGACCATGTTGGCGCGCGACAGGTCGACATCCTTGGCAAGGATCAGGTTCAGGGGCGTGCGGTCCAGCGGATATTCTTCCGGCCCGGTATTCGACTTGCCGTCGAACACCGCCAGTTTCTGCGACCCTGCGATCACCAAGGCCTCGTTCGGCGGATCGTATTCGAACCGCGCCCGACCGGGCCGGTGAATCATGATCTTTCCGGTCGAAATCGTCTGGTCGGAGTTGATCTGCGTGATCTCGGCCTGAAGTGTGGTCAGCCCGTTGAGATAGCGCGAAATATCGTTCAGCGACAGCTTGTCGGCCATCGCGGGAAGGGCGGTGAGTGCCAGCAGGACCGGCGCGAGGATCAGGCGAAACATTTTCATGGCATCTACCTAATCAGAACCGCGGCGAAATCCATCCCGCCGCGGTTCATATCCGCACAAATCACGGTGATAGGCGATATCACGCCAGACTATTGCTCCGGCACCAGGATCTCGCGCTTGCCGACATGGTTGGCGGACGACACCAGACTTTCGTCCTCCATCTGCTCGACCAGACGCGCCGCCTTGTTGTAGCCGATGCCCAGTTTGCGCTGGATATACGAGGTCGAGCATTTGCGGTCCTTGATGACGATCGCAACCGCCTGATCGTAAAGCGCATCCTCGCCGGTGGTGTTGCCGCCGGTGTTCAGCCCGAGAACGGCATCGATGTCATCGGCGCGGTCATCGTCCGGCCCGTCAACGACACCGCCGAAATAGCTGGGCGGACCGTAGCTTTTCAGGTGGGTGACGATCTCCTCGACTTCCTCATCCGACACGAACGGCCCGTGAATACGGGTGATCCGCGCGCCGCCGGCCATGTAGAGCATGTCGCCCATGCCCAGAAGCTGTTCGGCGCCCTGCTCGCCCAGAATGGTGCGGCTGTCGATCTTCGACGTGACCTGAAAGCTGATCCGGGTCGGGAAGTTGGCCTTGATCGTGCCGGTGATGACGTCGACCGAAGGCCGCTGCGTCGCCATGATCAGGTGGATGCCCGACGCCCGCGCCATCTGCGCCAGCCGCTGGATGCAGGCCTCTATCTCCTTGCCCGCGACCATCATCAGGTCGGCCATCTCGTCGACGATCACGACGATATAGGGCAGCTTGACCGGCTGGATCTCCTCGGTCTCGAAGACCGGATCGCCGGTGTCGTCGTCAAACCCGGTCTGCACGGTGCGCGAGAACATCTCGCCCTTGTCGAGCGCGTCCTTCACCCGGCCGTTATAGCCCTCGATGTTGCGCACGCCCATCTTGGACATCTTGCGATAGCGTTCCTCCATCTCGCCGACGACCCATTTCAGCGCCACGACCGCCTTTTTCGGGTCGGTGACAACCGGGCTGAGAAGGTGCGGGATACCGTCATAGACGCTGAGTTCCAGCATCTTAGGGTCGATCATGATCAGCCGACATTCTTCCGGCGTGAGGCGGTAGAGCAGGGACAGGATCATCGTGTTGATCGCGACCGACTTGCCCGACCCGGTGGTGCCGGCGATCAGAAGGTGCGGCATCTTCGACAGGTTCGCGACAATCGGATCGCCGCCGATATCCTTGCCCAGCGCCAGCGGCAGCTTCATGTTCGAATCGCCGAAATCACGGGTCGACAGGATCTCGCGCAGGACCACCTTTTCGCGGTGCGCGTTCGGCAGTTCGATGCCGATGACGCTGCGCCCCGGCACGGTCGAGACCCGCGCCGACAGGGCCGACATCGAGCGCGCGATATCATCCGCCAGCCCGATCACGCGGCTGGCCTTGAGGCCCGGCGCAGGCTCAAGCTCATACATCGTGACCACGGGGCCGGGACGGACCGAGACGATCTCGCCCTTGACGCCGTAATCGTCGAGCACGCTTTCCAGCATCCGCGCATTTTCCTCGAGCGCCTCGTCCGACAGGTGGAGGCGTTCGATATGGACCGGGTTGGTCAACAGGTTCAGCGGCGGCAGTTCATATTCGACCCGGTTCTCCTCGAAACGCAGCGACGGCTGCGCCTCGGCCTGGGCCTTGGTCGAGGGCAGAACCGCCTTTTTGGGCGGGTGCTGCACGACCCTTTTCGGCTCGATCGTCGGCAAGGTGTAGCTTGCGATGTCCGGCTCCATCAGGTCGTCATCGTCCTCGTCGATCATCTCGGGATCGGGCGCATGGGCCATCGGTCTGGTGTTGACCGGCGCGGGGGGCTCCCTGCGCACGGTATCAAGGATCATCGGCGTTGGCCCGGCGCCACGCACCAAGGGCGGCTCGGCGCGTGCGACGGCGCCGTGTGCACCCGTCTCGCGGGTGCGCACCCGCGACCTCGCGTTGGCGATCGCGGCGGCCATCGGCGACAGCGGCTCGGCTTCAACGCCGGGCCACTCGGTCGGCGTCTGCTGGCCGCTGCGCGACCGCAGCGCATTGGCAATCTTGGCGCTGATCCGGTCCGACATGCCCTGCCCGTCAGGAATATCGCCCTGAAAGAAGCCGGCCTCGACCAGTTCGGGCTCCGGCACCGGCTCGGGCGCGCGGCGTTTCAGGCCGGGCATCCGGGCCAGAAGCCCCTGACGCGGCGCCTCGACCGGCGCCTGCGGCGGCATGGGCGCGGCGTGGGCGCGATCAATCGGCGGTTCCGCCCGCAACACACGGCGCGATTGCAGCGGCGGCGGGGGCGAGAAATCCGTGTCGTGCCCGTCTTCATGGGCGTATTCGGCGGCATGGGCGCGGGCCTCACGCCGCTGTTCGCGGCGGGTTCTGAGCGCCTGAGCACCCATGGTCGCGCCGGCCACCGCACCGCTGGCGGCACCGCGCGCGCCCAGACCAGCCAGTTTCAGCGCGCCGGCATAGATCATCACCACCGACCCGACCGCGCCGAGGGCCAGGAACTTGCCCAGTCGAAGCACCTCGGAAAAGGTGACGCCGATCACGAAGGCGCCCAGCAGCAACATGCCAAGACCCGAAGCCGCCGACATGACTTTCAGCCCAAGGGCGGTATCAAGCGGCAGCACCCCGAGAACCGCACCCAGCACGGTATCGCCAAACAGCCCGCCAAGCCCGAAGGTGTGCGTCCAGAGCGGTCCCGGCACCAGCGTCGAGGCATAGACCGACGCCATCGCCATGACGATCGGCGCAAAGATCAGCCGGCTGAGCAGCTGCTCGGTCTGCATGTGCAGAAGGAACCGAAGCCCCCAGGCCAGAAGGATCACCACGATGGCCCAGGTGCCCTTGCCGACGATGATCGCCAGCGGTGAGGCAATGGTGGCCCCGACCCCGCCCAGAAGGTTGTTGGCCGGCCCTTCGGTCACTGACAGCCAGCCCGGATCGTCGGGCGAATACGACCCGATGATCAGGATCACGAGGGTCGCGAGCGCCAAAAGCCCGAGGCCGACAAGCTCCTTGCCGCGACGCTCGATCATCTCGCGCGTGCTGGTGTCAAAGATCGGATCACGGTCGCGTGTCTGATATGCCATGCCTCACCTCGTCCTTAATCGTACAGGCAGCGTTTCAGCGCCATCAGCGCCCGCTGCATCTCGTTCTTGTCGGCCACCAAAGCGACCCTGATATAGCCCTTGCCCGGATTGCGGCCATCGACCTCGCGCGACAGATAGGCGCCGGGCAGAACCCGCACGCCGGTCTCGGTCCAGAGCTTCAGCGCCGCCGTTTCGCCATCTGCGACCGCAAGCCAGAGGAAAAATCCGCCCTCCGGCCCGCTGTAGCCGGGAACATCCGCGAAGACCGCATCGGCAATCGCGTATTTCTCCTGATAGAGCGCGCGCGACGCCGTGACATGCGCCTCGTCGCTCCAGACCTTTTCCGCCACGCGCTGAAGCGGCAGGGGCAATGGCGCTCCGGCAAAGGCGCGCAACTGCTTGATGCGCGCGATGCTCTCGGCCCCGCCCGCAACAAAGCCCGAGCGCAAGCCGGGCAGGTTCGAGCGCTTGGACAGCGAATGAAAAATCACAACCCGGTCGGGGTCCGCGCCGCCCTCGCTCGCCACTTCAAGCGCGCCGGGCGGCGGCGTGTTGCGGTAGACCTCGGAATAACATTCGTCCGCGAAGATCTGAAAATCGTGCTTTTCGGCCAGCGCGATCAGCCCGGCCCAGTAATCCCGGTCCGCCACCGCGCCCTGCGGGTTTGACGGCGAGCAAAGATAGGCGATCGCGGTGCGGTTCAGGATGTCTTTCGGCAACGCGCGATAGTCGGGCAGGAACCCGGTTTCGGCCGTCGCGGGCACGAAAACCGGCTCGGCCCCGACTGCCGCCGCCGCCGCGGCATAGACCTGATAAAACGGGTTGGGGATCAGCATCACCGGGCGCTCACCGCGAACCTGCTCGGGGCAGAGCGCGATTGCGGCGTTGAACAACCCCTCGCGGGTGCCATTCAGCGCCATGACCTGCGTCGCGGGGTCGAGCGTCACGCCATACCGGCGGCTCACCCATCCGGCGATGGCCGCGCAAAGCTCTGGCGTGCCGTCATTGGCCGGGTATTGGCCGAACTCGGAAATATGCTCGGCAAGCACCTGCGCGACGAAATCGGGAAAGGCGTGTTTCGGCTCGCCAATAGTCATGTGCACGACATCACCGCCCGGCGGATGACCGTCGAGCAACCGCCTCAGGCGCGGGAACGCGTATTCTGGCAAGCCGGAAAACCGCTCTGGGAACGTCATGGTGAACTGCTACTGCCTCTCGTCCGGGGTCATTTGCGCCCCGATTTTTTTCCAGAATAGCCGGTTCTCTTGGCCCGGTCCAGAAAAACGCCGCAAATCCCGGCGTTTGCCGTTTCCGCCTGTGGCTTTTAGGCCAAGGCCCGCTCAGCGGCGGCGCCAAGGCGCAACAGGCGTTCTTCGCCCATCGGTGCGCCAAGGAACATGATCCCGGTCGAGGGCAACCCGGTCGGAAGCGTCAGCGCCGCTGATCCCATCAGGTTGCCGATGCGCGTGTTGGACAGCGTCAGCAGGTTTTCGGTGACGTAATACTCCGCATCCGTCAGCAGCCGCTCCAGATTGGGCGGCATGTTCGCGGCGGTGGGCAGCACGACCGCGTCAAACCCCGCCGTCAGCCGATGAAATTCCGCCCGGATCGCTCGCAAGCGTCGCCAGGCGGCGACGTAATCGGCCCCGTTGAACTGGCCGCCAGAGCGGAAGCGGTCGCGAATCTGGTCATACATCGCGTCCGGGTTGGCCTCGATCACGTCGCGCCAGGTGGCATAGGCCTCGGTGGTGAACAGGATCGCCGACATGGCCAGCGCCTCGTCGACGATGTCGATATGCCCGCGTGACACCTCGGCTCCGGCATCCACCAGACGGCCCAGCGCGCTGTCGAACCCGGCCCTCGGCTCGTCACGCGCCTCGCGCAACCCGTTTTCCAACACCATGAGCCGCGCACCGCGCAGGCTGGCACTGGTCAAGTCGGTGGCGCGCGGGGCGCCTTCGAGCGCGGCGAGCAAAAGCGCCGCGTCCTCGACACTGCGGCAAATCGGCCCGACCGTGTCGAAACTCGCCACCAGCGGCACGGCGCCGCGCAGCGACAAACGGCCCGATGTGGTCTTGAGCCCGACCAGATCGTTCCATGCCGCCGGTATCCGCACTGATCCGCCAGTGTCGGACCCGATCGCGGCTGGCGCGAGGCCGAAGGCCACCGACGCCGCCGCGCCCGAGGACGACCCACCCGGCACCGCACCTTCATCATTGACGCAAGGCGGCGTCGCGGTGATCGGGTTCAGCCCCAGCCCGGAGAACGCCAGTTCCGACATGTGGGTCTTGCCCAACCCGACGAGCCCCTGTGCCGTCGCCAGTTTCACGACCTCGGCATCCTCATCAGGCACCCGACCGCGCAACAGCGCCGATCCGGCCTCGGTCGCGGTGCCTGCGGTGTCGAACAGGTCTTTCCAACTGACCGGCACACCATCGAGCAGCCCCAACCGCTGACCAAGCCTCGCGCGCCGTGCGGCGGCCTCGGCTTCGGCCATGGCGCGCGCCTCGGTCGTGCGGGCATAGATTCGGGCGTGGTCGGGATGCGCCCGGATCGCGTCGAAACAGGCCCCGGCCAATTCGACCGGATCAATGTCGCCCGCGCCGATGCCCCGCCCGAGGTCCGCCGCGCTCTGCCAAAGCCACTCGTCTGCCATGCCCGCCTCCTGTGATCAGGGCGACGGTAGCGGCAGGCCCACGCATGGACAATCCCGTTTCCCCGCGCCAAAGATGAGCCATGACATGCGACACCGACATCCTGATCGTGGGCGGCGGCCTGAACGGCCCGGCGCTGGCGCTGGCGCTGGGCGATACCGGCTTCGACGTCACCGTGATCGACACTTTGCCGGCTGGCAGCCGGGGGGCGGAGGACTTTGACGGCCGCGCCTATGCTTTGTCGCTGGCCTCGCAACGCCTGCTGAAAGCCATCGGAATCTGGGGCGACGTGCAGGCGAACGCCCAGCCGATTTCCGAGGTCCGGGTGTCGGACGGCAAGCCCGGCATTGGTGCCGGGCCCTTCGTGGTCGAGTTCGAGCGAGGCGGCATCGACGAAGGCCCGGCGGGCTTCATCCTCGAGGATCGGTTCCTGTCACGGGCGCTGACGGCGGCGGTTCGCGCGCACCCGAAGGTGACGCTGATCGACGGCGAAACGGTGGTCGACCAAGCCATCGGGCCGGCCGATGTGACGGTAACGCTCGCCTCCGGCAAGACGCTGACCGGGCGCATGATCGTCGGGTGCGACGGGCGCAGATCCGGGACGGGTGCGCGCGCCGGGATCAGGCGCAGCGGGCATGATTACGGCCAGTCCGGGCTGGTCTGCGCGCTGGACCACGAAAAGCCCCATGGCGGCATCGCGCATCAGCTTTTCCTGCCGCCGGGACCGCTGGCGATCCTGCCGCTGCCGGGCAACCGCTGTTCGATCGTCTGGACCGAAACCCATGACGAGGCCGCGCGGATTCACGCGCTGGACGATGAGGCCTACATGGACCACTTGCGCCCGCGATTCGGCGATTTTCTGGGCGCGATCAGTCTGGCGGGCAAGCGGTTCACCTATCCGCTGAACCTCACGTTGGCCGAATCCTATGTCTCCGACCGGCTGGCACTGGTGGGCGACGCGGCGCATGGGGTGCATCCGATCGCGGGTCAGGGGCTGAATGCCGGGCTGAAGGATGTGGGCGCGCTGGCCGAGGTGCTGACCCTCGCCCGCCGCCGGGGCGAGGATTTCGGCCGGATCGACGTGCTCGAACGCTATCAGCGCTGGCGCCGGTTCGATGTCGCCATGATGGTGGCCGCGACGGAAACCGCCAACGCGGTGTTTTCCAACGACAACGCGATCCTCAGGGTCGGGCGTGGCATCGGCCTGGGCGTGATCAACGCGCTGCCGTCGCTCAAGCGCTATTTCATGCGCGAAGCCGCAGGGCTGAGCGGCGACCTGCCGCGCCTCCTGCAAGGCCGGCAGATCTAGCGCTTGCCGCACATCCGAAGCTGGGTGTCATAGACAATGGCACGCGCGGCCACGTTGTCGGCGACGCGAAGAAGCCAGGCCTTGCTGTTGTGCGAGCCGCGAAGATAGCCGGCGCGTCCCTCATGATAGGCAAGATACTGGCCGCGCGCATCGTTCAGGTCGATGCCGGTTTCCCTCAGCGTATGGGTCATGTACCAGCCCATGAAATCGGTGGCGTCGTTGATGTCATCGCGCCGCGCGCTACGCCCGCCATGGTCGCGCTGATATTCCGCCCATGTCCCGTCAAGTGCCTGGGCATAGCCATAGGCCGAGCTTTGCCGCCCCATCGGAATCACCCCCAGAACGTATTGCACCGGTGTGCGGATATCGCCGTCGAACTTCGATTCCTGATGGATGATCGCCATCTGAACCGGCACTGCAACGCCCCAACGTCCCTCGGTCTGCTTCATTGCCTTCAGATACTTCGGACGTTCGCGCACGATGGCGCAGGCGTCGTCGAGGTTCCTCGGCGGCGTGAAGTCGCTGCCGGCGCAAGAGCCCAGCAGCACCAAGAGAATAAGCGTGCGAAGATGTCTGCTCATCTGCCCCTCGCATCATTATGTTATCATTTTTCGAACATGATAACGGAAATGGCCGGGCGTGGAAATGGGGCTCGGCAGTAATTCCGGTGCGCCGGTGTCGCGGGTCGGTTTGACTGTTGCGCGACCGGACCGCTCGGCGGGTTTTCGCGTCAACCGGTTCGATCGGCGAAGTTCAGCCAAAAGAGGCCGCAGGTTGAGCGCTGTCGGGCTGGAGTTCACAGTCTGTTTCCGGCAAATCGCGAAGGCGTTTGTGGACATTACCCGGTCACAGGCACTAATACTTGGCTTGGGGACTGTGAACACATGCTGAAAACGCGAGCCAAATATCACTTGGGCCAGATCGTGCGCCATCGCAAACATCCCTTCCGGGGTGTGGTCTTTGACGTCGACGCGATGTTCAACAATTCCGACGAATGGTACGAGGCGATCCCCGAGGACAGCCGTCCTGCAAAGAACCAGCCTTTCTATCATCTTCTGGCCGAGAACGATCAGAGCTACTACGTCGCCTATGTCTCTGAACAGAACCTCATCGCGGATTATTCCGGCGAGCCGGTGACGCATCCTGATGTGCCGGAGCTTTTCGGCGACTTTGAAGACGGTCACTATCCGCTCGATTTCCAGTTGAACTGAACACCGGACTGCAATCGTCGTGATCGGGGTTCCGAGCGTGCTGCGGCATGTGCGGGGCAGATTTCGCCTGCGGGCCGAAGCGGCAGCAGCCTTGGCACAGAGGACCTCGGTGTCACGCACTGGGTGGGGGCTGTTACGCGCGACACCGAGGGAAGCCTATGCAGCTACAACTCGAATGTCGCGTTCCAATCTGTCCGCAGCGCAGCGCCAATCGGGCATTTCCAAGGCATTTTGTTCGGCTGGCGACGGCGCCGTTCGCATCAATCACGGTCACTCTTTGCCTCCGTCGCGGACCGCCCGACATCGAGCAGGAAGGTCAGTTCGTTGCGGTTTCCGATTCGCCGGTATCGTAGGTCGCGCGTCAGGTCGTGGATCATCAGCCAGCCAAAGCCACCCTCCGGCAGGTCGTCGAGCGGCACGGAAAGGTCGGGCGGATGGCCTTTGGGCACCGCGCCACCCGTCATCGGCAGGCCGTCGTCGCGGATGGTGAACGCCAGAGCGCCGGGCACCGGACGAACCCCAAGCTCGACCACGCCGCGGCCATGTTCGGCATAGGCGTGTTCGACGATGTTGTTGAGAACCTCGGCCAGCACGATCTCGGCGACGCCGCTGTGTTCGTCAGGGATCGACATGGCGCGAAAGGCGGTCATCGCACGACGCAGCGCACGCCGGACCGATTGCGGATCGCCGGGAAAGACCAGATGCACCCCAGGTCGCGCTTCGGCGCTGTCGCGCTGGTGCAGGTCGCGGGCCTTGCCCATGAAATCGTATGCCCTAGCCAGCATTGGCGTGACCGATCATCGCGGTTTCAGCCGAGTCATGGATCGTGAAGACCGTGTCCATCCGCGTCAGCCGGAACACCTTGGCGACCATCCTGGTCAGCCCGGCAAGCTCGACCCGGCGATCGGGCGCGGCCATCTTCATCACCGCGACCAGCGCGCCCAGCCCGGAACTGTCGAGAAATCCGACCTTCGACAGATCGAGAACGATCCGCTCCGGCGCGCCTTCGGTCAGCTCGCGCATCCTGTCCTTGAATCGAATCGCGACGGCGGCATCGATTCGCGTCTCTCTGACCAGGATCAGCCGGGTATTGCCGATATCCTCACGCGAAAGTTCCATTGCAATCTCCTTCGCCGCAACGTCGTTTCGACAGAGGCTAGACCCCGAACCTTACCATTCGGTAAGCGGGGGGCGCGGAGATAGGGGAGATGCGGCATGAGCGACATTCTGACTGCGTGGCAGTGATGGATTACGCCGAACTTGGCGGGCGAATCGCCGCGCTGTGCGAGGGCGAGACGGACGTGATCGCCCTGATGGCGACGATCGCCTGCGAGGTGCACCACTTCGACGAGCGGTTCGACTGGACCGGGTTCTACCGCGTGACCGGCCCGGAGCACCTCAAGATCGGGCCCTATCAGGGCGGGCATGGCTGCCTCGACATCCCGTTTTCGCGCGGTGTCTGCGGCGCGGCGGCGCGCACCGGCAAGGTGCAGCTGGTGCCGGATGTCGAGGCGTTTCCCGGACACATCGCCTGCTCGTCCTCGACCCGGTCGGAACTGGTCCTGCCGGTTTGGGGCAAGTCCGGCGCGCTGATCGCGGTGTTCGACATCGACAGCAATCGGGTCGATGCGTTCACCGAGGAGGATGCCACACAATTGGCCGCGATCCTCGCCGGGGTTTTCGGGCGATGACAGGCTGCGCGGCATGACCAGCGACTACGACCCGCCCGGCGACCCGCTGGAGATCATCCACCGTGACCACGCGCTGCTGATCGTGAACAAGCCCGCAGGGTTGCTCAGCGTGCCGGGCAAGGGCGATCATCTGGCCGATTGCCTGCTGGCGCGGATCGAGGCGGCGTTTCCCGAGGCGCTGCTGGTGCATCGGCTCGACCGTGACACATCAGGCGTGATGGTCTTTGCCATGAGCCCGCAGGCCCAGCGCCATCTGGGCCAGCAGTTTGAGAAACGGCGGCTGAAAAAGGCTTATGTCGCAAGGGTTTCCGGCAGGATCGCCGAGAAGACCGGCAGCGTCGATCTACCGCTTATCGTCGATTGGCCGAACCGGCCGCTGCAGCATGTGAACCATGAGACCGGCAAGCCCGCTCTGACCGACTGGCGGGTGATGAAATACGAGGGCGACACCACGCGGGTGCGGCTGTTTCCGCATACCGGGCGCAGCCACCAGCTTCGCGTGCACATGAAGGAAATCGGCCACCCGATTCTGGGCGACCCGTTCTATGCCGAGGGTGCGGCGCGGGAGTTTCCGCGGATGATGCTGCACGCCGAAAGCCTGAAGCTGCGCCACCCGGATGGCGGCGAGTGGTTCACCTTCCGCGCGAAGGTGCCGTTCTGACGGCGTGCCGGCGGCTTGTGAACCGCCGGCACGCTATGCTCAGGCGTCGCTGGCCCAGCCACCGATGGCCTTGACCTCGAGGAAGTCCTCGATGCCCCAGACCCCGGCTTCGCGGCCGTTGCCCGACTGCTTCATGCCGCCGAAGGGTGCGCCCGCGCTGCGTGACTTGCCGTTCATCTCGACCATGCCCGAACGCAGTTGCAGCGCCACCCGGTTGGCCTTCTTGCCATCCTGGGTCTGGACATAGTTGGTCAGGCCGTAAACCGTGTCATTGGCGATCTCGACCGCCTCTTCCTCGGTGTCGAACGGGATGATCGACAGCACCGGGCCGAAGATTTCCTCGCGCGCGATGGTCATGTCGTTGTTGACGTCGGCAAACACCGTGGGCTTGACGAAATAGCCCCGGTTCAGGCCATCAGGCCGCCCGGTGCCGCCCGCGACCAGCCGCGCGCCCTCGTCGATGCCCTTCTGGATCAGGCCCTGGATCTTGTTCCACTGCGCCTCGTTCACCACCGGGCCGATATGGCGGCCCTCATCATGGGCATTGCCCACGGCGATGGAGTTGGCAACCTCGGCGGCGGTCTCGACGGCGGCATCGTAGATCCCGCGCTGCACCAGCATCCGCGACGGCGCGTTGCAGGATTGGCCGGTGTTGTTCATCATGTGGGTGACGCCACGCTTGACGGCCTTGTCATCGGCATCGGCGAAGATGATGTTCGCGCCCTTGCCGCCAAGCTCCAGATGCACCCGCTTGAGCGTGTCGGCGGCGTTCTTCGAGATCGCGATACCGGCGCGGGACGAGCCGGTGAAGCTGACCATGTCGACGTCCTTGTGCCCCGACAGCGCGGTGCCGACGCCGAGGCCGTCGCCGTTCACCAGATTGAAGACGCCTTTCGGAAATCCTGCCTCATCCATGAATTCGGCAAACAGGATCGCGTCGAGCGGGCTTTCCTCGGACGGTTTCAGCACCATCGTGCAACCGGCGATGGCGGCGGCCACGACCTTCAGCGTGATCTGGTTCATCGGCCAGTTCCACGGCGTGATCAGCGCGGTGACGCCGACCGGCTCATACACGATCCGGTCATTGGGCGCGTGGTCGCCAAGCGGGCGGATGAACTGGAAGCCCTTGGCGGCGCGGATGAAGTTCTGGATGTGGAAGGTGCCGGCTCCGACCTGCTGGGTGCGGCTCCACTCGATCGGCGCGCCCATGGTGAGGGTCATCGCCTGCGCCAGCTCCTCGGAGCGTGCCAGATAGACCTCGAGCAGTTTCTCGACCAGCGCGATGCGCTCGGCAGGCGGGGTCGCCATCCAGGCCGGGAACGCGGCACGCGCGGCGGCTACGGCGGCATCGACATCGGCCTGACCGCCCAGCGAGATCACCGCCACCGCTTCTTCGGTAGAGGGGTCGATCACCTTGTGGTCGTTGGCTGCGGCAGGCGCCACCCAGGCACCGTCGATATAGAAGTCGCGTTTTTCGATCATGTCACACTCCTGTTCAGATTTGGCGCCACTCTGTCATTCCGCACCGGGCAGGACAAGGCAGGACGGCGGCCCGGCGCAGCGGTCGGAGTAGGGAGGATATTCTGACGCAGGGGGTGGAATTCGGCGATTTGGAACGTATCTAAAGAGGTATAGCAACACTTAGACAGGAGACCGACATGGGACTTCGCATCAACGATACCGTTCCCAATTTTCACGCCAAGACCGACCACGGCGACATCCAATTTCATGATTTCATTGGCGACAGCTACACCGTGCTGTTTTCGCACCCCAAGGATTTCACCCCGGTATGCACCACCGAGTTCGGCGCCGTCGCGCAACTGGCCGACGAATGGGAGAAGCGCGGCGTCAAGGTGATCGGCCTGTCGGTCGATAGCGTCGACGAACATGTGAAATGGAAGAAGGACATCGAGAAATTCGCCGGCGCGAAAGCGTCCTTCCCGATCATCGCCGACGACGATCTGGCGGTGTCCAAGGCGCTCGACATGCTGCCGGCCGAGGCCTATCTGCCCGACGGACGCACCGCAGCGGATTCGGCCAGCGTTCGGGTCGTTTTCATCTTCGGGCCGGACAAGAAGCTGCGGCTGTCGATGACCTACCCGATGTCGGTGGGGCGCAACTTCGCCGAGGTTCTGCGCGCACTTGACGCCGTGATGAAGACCGACGGCGCGCCGATCGCGACGCCCGCCAACTGGGTGCCGGGCGAGGATGTCATCGTGGCGATGAGCCTGTCGACCGAACACGCGAAGGCGAAGTTCGGTGCGGTGGAAGAGACCTTCCCCTATCTGCGCACCGTGGCCGATCCGGCCGCCTGACGTTCCGGCACCGCAAGAAAAAACCCCGCCCATTCGGGCGGGGTTTTCATTTGCCTGAAGCGCGGCTTGGCAGATTACAGCTTGGCTTGCTTGCCGCCGTGCTTGACCGGATACCAGAGCTTCTTGTTGGTGAGGTAGAGCAGCGCGCTCAAGAGCACCAGAAGCGTGACCGCGACAAAGCCCGCCTGCTTGCGCGCCATCATCTTCGGTTCCGCCGTCCACATCAGGAAGGCGGCAAGGTCCTCGGCCAGATTCTGGGCGTCGTTCGGATGCCCGTCATCATAGTCGATCAGCCCGTCGTCAAGCTGCGGCGCCATCGAGACCCAGCCGCCATCGAACGCGGTGTTCTCATAGAGATATTGGCCCGCGACCTCTTCTTCCTCGCCGGTGAAGCCCATCAGGAAGCTGGTGATGTATTCCGCACCGCCAATCCCCCGGAACAGCTGGTTGAGGCCGGTGCCATAGGGGCCGTGAAAGCCAGCACGGGCCTTGGCCATCAGGCTGAGGTCCGGCCCCATGCCCTCGCCGGTGACGGCGGGGAAGTTGTCGGCCGGTGTTGCCGGACGCCAGTCATCGAGCTCCGCGTCAAAGACCTCGAAGTTCTCGGCGGCAAAGGCGCGCACTTCGTCCTCGGTGTAGCCGGGACCGCCCGGATCAGCCAGCGTGCGCAGGGGCACGTATTGCAGCCCGTGGCACGCGCGGCAGACCTCGACATAGACCTTGAGGCCACGCTGAAGCTGCGCCTGATCATACTTGCCGAACGGGCCTTCGAACGAGAACGCGACATCTTCGATATGCGGCGCGCCGTCACCGGCGGCATTCGCGCCGCCGGCCATCAGCGCCAGCGCGGCGATCGCGGTGAGGGTGAGTTTCCTGATCATTGTTCTACGATCCTTTCTCTCACTCAGCCGCCGAGCCGGTGGCTTCGGGGTAGTGGGCGTTGAAGTCATCTTCGATGGTCTTCGGCGGCGTCTTCGGCTTCTCCATGATCCCCAGCAGCGGCAGGATGACCAGGAAGTAGGCGAACCAGTAGGTGGCGCCGATCAGCGAGATCCAGTCGTGCGGGAAGTTGGTGTCACGCGCGCCGACCCAGGTCAGAACGATGAAGTCGATCACCAACAGCCGGAACCACCACTTGAACATCGGCCGGTTCTGCCCCGAACGCACTTTCGACGTGTCGAGCCAGGGCGTGAAGATCATCACCAGAATCGCACCGAACATCGCCAGCACACCGAAGAACTTGGCGTCGATGATGCCACCGGTGATGAAGCTGGCGACCTGCACCGCCCAGACGTCGGCGGTAAAGGCGCGCAGGATCGCGTAGAACGGCAGGTAGTACCATTCCGGCACGATATGCGCGGGCGTCACCAGCGGGTTTGCCTCGATGTAGTTGTCCGGGTGGCCGAGGAAGTTCGGCATGAAGCCGACCACCGCGAAGAACACCAGAAGAACCACGGCCAGCGCGAACAGGTCCTTGATCACGAAATAGGGCCAGAACGGCAGCGTGTCCTTCTTCGCCTCTTCCTTCGAGCCACGCCGCACCTCGACCCCGGTCGGGTTCGAGTTGCCAGTGGTGTGGAACGCCCAGATATGCACCGCGACCAGCGCAGCGATCACGAAGGGCAGAAGGTAGTGCAGCGAGAAGAAGCGGTTCAGCGTGGCGTTGTCCACCGCCGGGCCGCCCAGCAGCCAGGTCTGGATCGCGTCGCCGATGAACGGGATCGCGCCGAACAGGCCGGTGATCACGGTCGCGCCCCAGAACGACATCTGCCCCCAGGGCAGCACGTAGCCGAGGAAACCGGTCGCCATCATCGCGAGGTAGATCAGCATCCCGATGATCCAGGTCACTTCACGCGGCGCCTTGTAGGAGCCGTAGAACAGACCGCGGAACATGTGGATGTAGACCGCCAGGAAGAACAGCGATGCGCCGTTGGTGTGAACATAGCGCAGCATGTGCCCGCCGTTCACGTTGCGCATGATGTGCTCGATCGAGGCGAAGGCCAGGTCGACATGCGGCGTGTAGTGCATCACCAGCACGATGCCGGTCACGATCTGCAACACCAGCGTGAAGGCCAGAACGATGCCCCAGATCCACCACCAGTTCAGGTTCTTGGGCGTGGGGATCATGATCGTGCCATAAGCGAGCGCCACGATCGGCAGCCGCTCGTGAAGCCATTTTTCGAACCGCGTACCCGGTTCGTAGTGGTCGTGGGGAATTCCCGACATGTCCGTCCTCCCTAGCCCAGCTTGATCGTGGTTTCGTCGAGGAATTCGGCGACCGGAACCGGAAGGTTCTCCGGTGCCGGGCCTCGGCGAATACGGCCGGACGCATCGTAATGCGAGCCGTGGCAGGGGCAATACCAGCCGTCATAGTCGCCCGCGCCGTTGCCCAGCGGCACGCATCCGAGGTGGGTGCAGACGCCGATCATCACCAGCCACTTGCCGTCTGCGTCCATCGCCCGGTTGGCGTCGGAGGCATCGGCGGTGTCGTCGATATTGGCGTTGCGCGCCTTGTCGTCGGGCAGGTTCGCGTCGTCGTCCGCGCGCGCCTCGGCGATCTCCTCGTCGGTCCGGTGGCGGATGAAGACCGGCTTGCCCAGCCATTTCACCGTCAACTGGCTGCCTTCCCCGACTTCCGAAATATCAACCCGGATCGAGCTGAGCGCCTTCACGTCCGCCGAGGGGTTCATCTGATCGACAAGCGGCCAGACGGCGGCGCCTGTCGCCACGACGGCGGTGCCGGCCGTGGCGTAATAGAGGAAATCCCGGCGGGTCCCTTCGTGGTCGTCTGCATGTGACACGAGAGCTTCTCCCTTCCTGAGCCGCCGACGCGGCCAACACGACATGCGGCCACGAATGCCCGCAGCCCATTGCGCGGCTGTTTAGCGCGCTGAAATCCAACCGTCCAGCGGACAATCGCGCGCAGGGGGAGTGAAGGCTGCGACGTGGCAGCGCGGTAACTCTCTGAAAATCCGGATTCGTTCCCGATTCGCATCGGACTTGGGCGGGTGCGCCTCAGGCCGGCATCGTCGCCTTCATGCTGTCGCGCTGGGAAAAGACCGCGAACCAGTCATCGAGCGAATCCCGGCCCTTGCGCCATTCACGCGCGTCGTGGCGGAAGTCGAGATAGCCCAGCGCGCAGCCGACCGAGATCTGTCCGGCGTCGAGCGGCCCGGCAAGGTGGCTCATCCAGCGTTCGTTGAGCGTGTCGAGCGCGTTCTCGACCTTGCCCCATTGCGCCTCGATCCAGCCCTTGTCCTGCGTGTTCTCGGGCCGGCATTTGCCCTCGTAGACGATCAGCGTGGCGGCATCCATGATCGCGTCGCCGGTCGCCTCGAGCGTCAGCGTCTCCCAGATATGCCGCTCGGGATAGAGCCTGCCGCCAGCGCGGGCATCCAGAAACCGGGTAATCACCCGGCTGTCGTAGAGCGTGCAGCCGTCCGGGCGCACCAGCGCCGGGATCTTGCGGGTCGGATGGGCGGCGGCCAGTTCCGGCGCGGGCTGCGTCGGCGAGGTGGCGACGGCGACAAGCTCGACCTCATCGGTCTGCTTGGTTTCGTGCAGGACCACCCTGACCTTGCGCACATAGGGCGAGGCCGGCGAATGCATCAGCTGAAACATCGTCAGACCCTCCTGAACCGAACCCGGCCCAGCGCCGTGGCGTCGATCTCGAAACCGGGACCGGAGGCGCCGAAGCGGATCACCCGGCGCATCCGTCCGGTGGCGTTCACCTGCTCCGGTTCGCGCCGCGCGGTCAGTCCCTCGGGCGTATCGTCGAACGAATCCTCGGCGCGCTGATCGCGCCGCCCCCGCTCGATCCGGCGGGCAATCGTGTATGTCGCCAGCGCCACTGTGCCATAGCGCAGGGACAGGGCAACGATCGGGGCAAGCGGAAGCGGCATGTGATCCTCCATTACATTGCGGAATGTAGGAAGCCCGGAACCTCCTGTCCATCCTGCAGCGCGGATTGTCGTTTGGCGCGCGCCCGGTTGCCTATGCCGTTCAGGCCGTCAACTGATGGCCATCGTAGCCGGTAATCGTGGCCCCTATCACCTGACCCTCGGGCCGGTCGGCGGCAAACACGACTTCGGCAAACTGCGCGGTTCGCCCCATTACGGGGCTTTCCATCAGCACTTCATGGCGAATACCGACTTGTGCCGCAAGGTGCTGCTGAACCCGCCTCTCGCCCGCCTCACGCAGACGCGCCGCACGCTCCTTGATGGCGCTGCCATGAACCTGCGGCATCCGCGCGGCGGGCGTGCCCTGACGCGGCGAATAGGGGAAGACATGCAGCCATGTCAGGCCACATTCCTCGACCAGCTTCAGCGAATTGTCGAAATGTGCCTCGGTCTCGGTCGGAAAGCCCGCGATGATATCGGCGCCGAAGGTGATGTCGGGCCTGAGCCGCCGCGCCTCGTCGCAGAAGGCGATGGCGTCGTCGCGCAGATGCCGGCGCTTCATCCGCTTGAGGATCAGGTTGTCGCCGTGTTGCAGGCTCAGGTGCAGGTGCGGCATCAGGCGCGGCTCGGTCGCGATGGCCAGCATCAGGTTGTCGTCGGCCTCGATCGAGTCGATCGAGCTGATCCGGAGCCGCGCGAGGTCCGGCACCAGCCGCAGGATGCGCATCACCAGATCACCCAGACGCGGCGCCCCCGGCAGATCGCCGCCCCAAGAGGTCAGATCGACGCCGGTCAGCACCACCTCGTTGTAACCCGTCCCCACCAGCCGCTTGATCTGCTCGACAACAACGCCCGCCGGCACGCTGCGCGAATTGCCCCGGCCATAGGGGATGATGCAGAAGGTGCAGCGGTGATCGCAGCCGTTCTGGACCTGCACATAGGCGCGGCTTCGCGTGCCGAACCCGTCGATCAGATGCCCGGCTGTCTCGGTCACCGACATGATGTCGTCGATCCGCACCTTTTCGGTGGCCTCGGTCAGCCCGGCCCAGGTGGAGGGCTCCATCTTGGCGGCGTTGCCGATCACCGCGTCAACCTCGTCCATCGCCGCGAAGGTCTCGGGCTCGGTCTGCGCGGCACAGCCGGTCACGATCAGGCGCGCAGTCGGGTTGTCGCGCCGCAGCCGCCGGATCTCCTGCCGGGCCTTGCGCACCGCCTCGGCGGTGACGGCGCAGGTGTTGATAATGACCGTATCCGAAATCCCGGCCTCGGCGGCCAGCGCCTTCATCGCCTCGGTCTCATAGGCGTTCAGGCGACAGCCGTGGGTCGCGAAAATGGGGGGTTTCGACGCCATCAAAGCTGCTCCAGAAAGTCCTGCGTCAGCACGGCATCGAACACATGCGCCGTCGGGCCCGTCATCCAGACGCCATCGTCGCGCCAGTCGAGCGCAAGCCAGCCGCCATCGACCTCGATCCGCACCTTGCGGTCGGTCAATCCGCGCTGCACCGCCGCCACCGCCGTCGCGCAGGCCCCAGAACCACAGGCGAGCGTGATGCCGGTGCCGCGCTCCCAAACCCGCATCCGGATCTCGTCACGGGCGCGGACCTGGGCGAATTCGACGTTGGTGCGCTGGGGAAACAGCGGGTCATGCTCGACCTTGGGGCCGACCCCGGCAACGTCAACCGCTTCGGCATCCTCGACAAAGAACACCGCGTGCGGATTGCCCATGCTCACCGCCACCGGTTCGCCCTCGAGCGGCAGATGCTGCACATCGACCGCGCGCGCCAGCGGCACCTCGTCCCAGGCGGTCTGCGGCTGGCCCATGTTGACATGCACCTCGCCGTCGATCCGGCGCGCTTCAAGCAGACCGCGCGCTGTGCGGATCGTCAGCCTTTCGCGCCCGCTCTCATCCATCAGGAACCGCGCGACGCAGCGGGTGGCGTTGCCGCAAGCGCCCGCCCGGCTGCCATCGGCGTTCCAGAAATCGAGATCGGCATCGGCGGTATCGCTGTCTCGGATCTCGGCCAACTGGTCGAAGCCGACGCCGCGATGCCGGTCGCCCAGCCCGCGCGCCAGAGCCTCGGTCACACGTGCCGAGAGGCCGCGTGAATCGATGATCACGAAGTCATTTCCGGCCCCGTGCCACTTCATGATGGCCAGACCCATATCCGCGCGCGCGCTGTTCATGGCGCGCATATACGCCCGCGCAAGCGTTTTTGCCAGTGGGGCCGGATTTAACCCTTGACCGGGTGGAAACACGACTATACCTACCCCCCCGCAGTGGGCCGGTAGCTCAGTTGGTAGAGCAACTGACTTTTAATCAGTAGGTCCCGGGTTCGGATCCCGGCCGGCTCACCACTTGCACCCTGATTTCATGGTCCGACAAGCGCGCTGGGCGATCCAGTCGCATTCGACCGTGACCGCGCAACCCTCCGCCCGCGACGCACCCTGATCGGGCCCCGGCAGCCGCTGCGAAGGTTTGACTGGCATGGCCGGGTTGATAGCGCTATCAACCCCGCAAGGACACAAGAGGACTGCGCGTGAGCAAGCAACCGGCCGACGATCTGACGCAGGACGATCTGCGCGACGATATCCTGCATCATCTCAAGTTCACCATCGGCAAGGACCCCGCCCACGCCTCGACCTATGACTGGCGCCTCGCGCTGTCCTATGCGCTGCGCGATCACATCGTCGAGCCGTGGTTCGCCTCGACCCGCAAGACTTGGAAGGAAAACCGCAAGCGGGTGTTCTACCTGTCGATGGAATTCCTGATCGGCCGCATCCTTGAAGACGCGGCGATCAATCTCGGGCTGAAGGAAACGGCGAAGGCGGCGCTGGCCGAGCTTGGTCAGGACTTCGATACCTTGGCCGACGATGAACCCGACGCCGCGCTGGGCAATGGCGGGCTCGGGCGGCTGGCGGCCTGCTACATGGAAAGCATGGCGACGATCGGCTGCCCCGGCTACGGCTATGGCATCCGCTACGAACACGGGCTGTTTCGCCAGCGGTTCGAAGCCGGTCGGCAGGTCGAAACCCCCGAAGACTGGCTGACCCAGCGCCACCCGTGGGAATTCGAGCGCCCGGAATGTGCCTATACCATCGGCTTCAAGGGCGAGGTGCGTGAGGTTGACGGGCGCGCGGTCTGGACGCCGGGCGAAACCGTGATCGCTTCGGCCTATGACATGCCGGTGATCGGCTGGCAGGGGCGCTGGGCCAATACGCTCAGGCTCTGGGGCGCGATGCCGACGACGCTGTTCGACCTCGAACGCTTCAACCGGGGCGACTATACCGCCGCTGCTGAGCCGGAGACGCTGGCGCGCACCATCAGCCGCGTGCTCTACCCCGACGACACCACCTATCAGGGCAAGGAACTGCGGCTGAAGCAGGAATACTTCATGGCCTCGGCGGCGATTCAGGACATCCTGCGTCGCTATCTGGAATCGCATGAAGACCTGAGCCAGCTTGACGAACATGTCGCGATCCAGCTCAACGACACCCACCCGGCGCTGGCCGGGCCGGAGCTGATCCGGCTGATGGTCGATGAACACGCGATGGATTTCGCGACCGCGATGCGGATCGCGCAGGGCTGTCTGGGCTACACCAACCATACGCTGTTGCCCGAGGCGCTGGAGCGCTGGTCGACCTGGCTGATGGGCAACGTGTTGCCGCGTCACATGCAGATCATCGAGATGATCGACGCGGCGCATGCACTTGCCCACCCGGACCGCCCCGCCGGCGTGGCCATCGTGCGCGGCAACGAGGTTCACATGGGCGAGCTGTCGTTCATCATGGCGCACAAGGTCAACGGCGTCTCGGCACTGCATTCCGAACTGGTGAAATCGACCCTGTTTCGCGAACTTGACGTGCTGCATCCGGGCCGGATCATCAACATCACCAACGGCATCACGCCGCGCCGCTGGCTTCGCCTTGCCAATCCCGGTCTGGCCACGCTGATCACCGAAACCATCGGCGAGGGCTGGGAGGCCGACCTCGACCGGCTGGAGGCGCTGGAGCCGCATACCGGCGACGCGGCTTTCCTCGACCGGTTCATGGCGGTGAAGCGGGCCAACAAGGCCGCCGTTTCGAACTGGGTCAGCGCCACGCTTGGCGTGACCGTCAACCCCGACGCGATGTTCGATGTGCAGGTCAAGCGCATCCACGAATACAAGCGCCAGCTCATGAACATCCTCGAAACCATCGCCCAGTGGCACGAGATCAAGAAGAACCCCGGCGGCGATTTCGTGCCGCGGGTGAAGATCTTCGGCGGCAAGTCGGCGCCGGGCTATGCGGTGGCGAAAGAGATCATCCACCTGATCAACGATGTCGCCAGGGTGGTGAACAACGACCCCGAGATCGGCGACCGGCTGAAGGTGGTCTATCCGCCGAATTTCAACGTCTCGATGGCCGAAAGGCTGATCCCCGCCGCCGACCTGTCGGAACAGATCTCGACCGCCGGCAAGGAAGCATCCGGCACCGGCAACATGAAACTGTCCCTGAACGGCGCGCTGACCATCGGCACGCTGGACGGCGCCAATGTCGAGATCCGCGAAAAGGTCGGGGCCGAGAACTTCTTTCTGTTCGGGATGACCGCCAATGAAGTGGTGCAGCGGCGCAAGAACGTGAACCATGCCCGCATGGCGATCGAGGCGAATGACGCGCTGCGCGACGTCTTGCAACTGCTGGCCGAGGGCCGGTTTTCGCCCGATCAGCGCGACCGCTATCATGGCGTCGTCGACCGGATGTGGCACCACGACCATTACCTCGTCGCGGCGGACTTCGCCGACTACCAGCGCGCGCAGGCCGAGGTTGACGCGGCGTTTGTCGAGCGTGACCGATGGGCGCGTATGGCCGCCCTGAATACCGCGCGGATGGGGTTTTTCTCGTCCGACCGGGCGATCCGTGATTACATGCGGAATGTCTGGGGGGCTGACTCGGCACTCTAGAAGGAGGGCGAAGGATGGCGTTCAAGGTTTCGAACAAAGACGCGCGCGCCATTGCCGAAGGGCGGCACGCCGATCCTTTCGCGGTCCTCGGCCCGCATGACGGCATCCTTGCCGCCTGGGCGCCCGGCGCGGTCGCGCTTTCGCTGATCCAGGGGCGGGGCAAGCCCAGGCCGCTCGCCCCCAACCCCGCCGCCCCTGGCCTGTTCGAGGGCCCGGTCGATGCCGCCAAACCCTATCGCCTGTATGCCGAGAACGCCGAGGGCGTGAGCTGGGAGTTTACCGACCCCTACCGCTTCGGCCCTGTGCTTGGCGAATTCGACGAGCACCTTCTGGGCGAAGGCGGGCATCGACGGTTGTGGGAGGCGCTGGGCGCGCATCTCAAGACCCTCGACAAGGTGTCGGGCACGCATTTCGCCGTCTGGGCGCCGAACGCCGAGCGGGTTTCGGTGGTCGGCGATTTCAACGCCTGGAACGGCACCGCCCACCCGATGCGCCGGCGCGGCGGCACCGGGGTCTGGGAGATCTTCATCCCCGGTCTCGGCGAAGGCACCGTCTACAAATACGAGATCCGCGCGCAGGGTGGCGCGATCCTGCCGCTCAAGGCCGATCCGGTCGGCTTCGGCTCGGAGCATCCGCCCGCGACCGGCTCGGTCGTGCGTCGCAGCGGGCTGGGCCGGGCCTGGAAAGACAAGGCATGGATGAAGACCCGCGCCGCGAAGAACTCGGTCGATGCGCCGATCTCGATCTACGAGGTGCATCTGGGCAGTTGGCGCCGCGCCGACAACGGCAAGCGGCCCTTGTCCTACCACGAGCTTGCGACCGACCTGGTCGAATATGTCAAATGGATGGGCTTCACCCATATCGAGCTGATGCCCGTCAGCGAACACCCCTTCGATGGCTCATGGGGCTATCAGCCGATCGGCATGTTCGCCCCCACCATCCGCCACGGCACGCCGCAGGAATTCGCGGCCTTCGTCGAAGCGGCGCATGACGCAGGGCTTGGCGTGCTGTTCGACTGGGTGCCGGGGCATTTTCCGACCGATGAGCACGGGCTGGGCCGGTTCGACGGCACGCCGCTCTACGAACACGCCGACCCCAAGGAAGGCTTCCATACCGACTGGAACACGCTGATCTACAACTACGGCAGGGCCGAGGTGGCGAACTACCTCAAGGCCAACGCGCTCTACTGGCTTGAGGAATACCACCTCGACGGGATGCGCGTGGATGCGGTGGCCTCGATGCTCTACCGCGATTATTCCCGCCAGCCCGGCGAATGGGTGCCCAACAAGGATGGCGGGCGCGAGAATTACGAGGCCATCGCGCTGCTTCAGGAAACCAATGTGCTGGCCTATGGCGAGCACCCCGGCATCATGTCCGTGGCCGAGGAATCGACCGCCTTTCCCGGCGTGTCGCGCCCGGTCGATCAGGGCGGGCTGGGCTTCGGCTACAAGTGGAACATGGGCTGGATGAACGATTCACTCGCCTACATCGAGAAAGAGCCGCTGTATCGCAAATACCACCATGGCGACCTGACCTTCTCGACGGTCTATGCCTGGTCGGAAAACTTCATCCTGCCGATCAGCCACGACGAGGTGGTGCACGGCAAGGGCTCGATGCTGGCCAAGATGCCGGGCAACGCCTGGGAGCAATTCGCCAACCTGCGCGCCTTCTACGGCTACATGTGGACGCATCCGGGCAAGAAGCTCTTGTTCATGGGGCAGGAGTTTGCCCAGGGACCGGAATGGAACCACTCGGAAAGCCTAGCCTGGCATCAATGCGACGACCCGCAGCACCGGGGTATCCAGACACTGGTGCGCGATCTGAACCGGATCTATCGCGAGACTCCGGCGCTGCATGTGAACGACACCAGGCCCGAGGGCTTTGCATGGCTTGAGGCCAACGACGCCGAGAACTCGGTTTTCGCCTATCTGCGCAAGGGCAGGGCCGGCGATCCGATGGCGGTCGTCGCGGTCAACATGACACCGGTGGAACGCCGGGTCTATCGGCTGGGCTTTCCCGCTGCCGGGCGCTGGGACGAAGTTCTGAACACCGACGCCGAGGTCTATGGCGGCGGCAATCGCGGCAACATGGGCGGCATCGAGACCGAAGCGGTGGCGTGGCACGATCAGGCGCAATCCGCCTATGTCGTGCTGCCGCCGCTTTCGGTCGTGGTATTTCGGCAGGCATGAGCGAAGGGGAGGAAACCCGAATGATACAGCACAGGAACAGCCGGCGTCTGGCATCGCAAAGCATGGCTTTCGTGCTGGCCGGGGGGCGTGGCAGCCGGTTGAAGGAACTGACCGACCGGCGCGCCAAACCGGCGGTCTTTTTCGGCGGCAAGACCCGCATCATCGACTTTGCACTGTCGAACGCGATGAATTCGGGCATCCGCAAGATGGCGATCGCGACGCAATACAAGGCACATTCGCTGATCCGCCATTGCCAGCGCGGCTGGAGCTTCTTCCGGGCCGAGCGCAACGAATACCTCGATATCCTGCCCGCCTCGCAGCGCATCGACGAGACCAACTGGTATAAAGGCACCGCCGACGCGGTGCGCCAGAACATCGACATCGTCGACAGCTACGACATCGAATACATCGTCGTCCTGGCCGGCGATCATATCTACAAGATGGACTACGAGATCATGCTCCAGCATCACGCCGACAGCGGCGCCGATGTCACCGTGGGCTGTCTGACCGTGCCGCTGGCCGAGGCGTCTGCCTTTGGCGTGATGGCCGTGAACGACCTTGGGCACATCACGCAGTTTCTGGAAAAACCCGCCAAACCGCCTTATATGCCCGGCGATCCGGATCATGCGCTGGCCTCGATGGGGATCTATGTCTTTCGCTGGGCCTTCCTGCGCGAGCTTCTGTTGCGCGATGCCGAGGACAAGAACTCCAGCCACGATTTCGGCCACGACCTGATCCCCGCGATCGTCCAGAACGGCAAGGCCGTGGCGCACAAGTTTTCCGACAGCTGCGTGCGCTCCGGGCTTGAGGAAGAGCCCTATTGGCGCGATGTCGGCACCATCGACGCCTATTGGCAAGCCAATATCGACCTGACCGATTTCATCCCCAAGCTCGATATCTACGACCAGTCCTGGCCGATCTGGACCTATGCCGAGATCAAGCCGCCGGCAAAGTTCATCCATGACGAGGACGGTCGGCGCGGTGCCGCAATCTCGTCGCTGATCTCGGGCGACTGCATCGTGTCCGGCTCCGAGGTGAAGCACTCGCTGCTGTTCACCGGCGTGCGGCTGCGGTCGTATTCGGCGCTCGATTTCGCGGTGGTGCTTCCCGATGTGACGGTGAATCGCAAGGCAAGGTTGAAGAACGTCGTGATTGATCGCGGTGTGATCATTCCAGAGGGTCTGGTGGTTGGCGAAGACCCGATGGAAGACGCCACATGGTTCCGGCGCACCGAGAGCGGGATTGTCCTGATCACGCAAGACATGCTCGACAGACGCGCGCTGGCGCTGGGCTAGGCGGCGATGCGCATCCTCTCGGTCGCCTCGGAATGCGTGCCGCTGGTCAAGACCGGCGGGCTGGCCGATGTCGTCGGCGCGCTGCCCGGTGCGCTGGCGCCGTTCGGCCATGACATGCGGGTGATGATCCCGGCCTATCCAGGTGTTCTCGACAAACTGGGCAAGACTGCCGAGGTCTGGGCTGACCCCGACCTATTCGGCGGCCCGGCCAGGGCGATGTTGGGGAGTGTGGCCGGCTTCGACGTCATCGCCCTCGACGCGACGCACCTCTATCACCGCGACGGCGGCATCTATGCCGATGCCAAGGGCGACTACCCCGACAACCCGGAACGCTTTGCCGCCCTGTGCTGGGCGGCGGCGGCGATTGCACGTGATGGGGCCAGCGACGGCTGGAAACCCGATATCCTGCACGCGCATGACTGGCAGGCAGGTCTTGCCCCGGCCTATCTGCACTATCACGGCAGCGGCGGCGTCAAATCCGTGCTGACGATCCACAACATCGCGTTTCAGGGCGTGACCGGTGCCGACCGGCTGGCGGCGCTGCGCCTGCCGCCCCGCGCATTCGATCCCGAGGCCGCCGAATACTGGGGCAACCTGTCGACGCTCAAGCTCGGGCTGGTGACGGCAGACGCAATCACCACGGTGTCGCCGACTTATGCCGAAGAGCTGATGCGACCCGAGTTCGGCATGGGGCTGGAAGGCGTCATCGCGTCCCGCGCGCATGACCTGCACGGTATCCTCAACGGGGTGGATGAGGCGATCTGGTCGCCCGAGACCGACACCGCGATCACGCCCTATTCCGCCAGAAACCTGAAGGGCAAGGCCACCAACCGCGCCCGGTTGATCGAAGATTTCGGTCTGGGCGACGTGCCGGGACCGCTGGCCGTGATCGTCAGCCGGTTGACCTGGCAGAAGGGCATCGACCTCTTGGCCGAGGCGCTGCCGGAGTTCATCGCGGCGGGTGGGGGCCTGGCGGTGCTGGGTTCCGGCGACGGCGCGCTTGAGGAAGCGATGCGCCGCGCCGCCCATATCTGGCCCAAGCGGGTGGTAGTCAAGATCGGCTATGACGAAGCGCTGGCGCATCGCCTGATTGCCGGCGGCGACGCGGTGCTGGTGCCCTCGCGGTTCGAACCCTGCGGGCTGACCCAGATGTATGGGTTGCGCTACGGCACGATCCCGGTCGTCGCGGCCACCGGCGGGCTCAATGACACGGTGATCGGCGCGACCCCAGCCAGCCTGTCGGCCAAGGCCGCAACCGGCATCACCTTTCACCCGGTCGACCACATCGCGCTGGCCGGGGCGCTGCGCCGTCTGGTGGCGCTCCATTCCGACCGGCCAGTCTGGACGGCGATGGTCAAACGCGCGATGAAGGCCGATGTCGGCTGGCACGGCCCCGCCGCACGCTACAGCGAAATCTACGGGAACCTGACCGCTTGAACGCCATGCGCCCTGCCCTGACGCCCGACATTGTTTCGGGCCTCGACGTCTCGACCGGCCGGCCCTGGCCGATGGGGGCGAGCGTGGATGAGGATGGCGTCAACTTCGCGGTGTTCTCTGCCAATGCCACCCGGATAGAGGTGTGTCTTTTCTCGGACGATGGCCGGGTCGAGCTTGCCCGCATCGCCCTGCCGGACCGTGACGGCGACATCTGGCACGGCCATATCGCGGGCTTGCGGCCCGGCACCCGCTACGGGTTGCGCGCGCATGGGCCCTACGACCCGGCGCGCGGGCATCGCTTCAATGCCAACAAGCTATTGCTCGATCCCTATGCCCGCCAGATCGACGGCAAGCTGCGATGGTCCAAGGCGCTGATGGGCTATCATGTCGGTGCGGCGGCGGGCGATCTGAGTTTTTCAACCAGCGATTCCGCCTTTGCCATGCCCAAGGGCGTGGTGCTGGGCGACGACGATTTCGACTGGCAGGGCGACACCCCACCCCGGCATCGCAGCACCGACGCGCTGATCTATGAGGCGCATGTGAAGGGCCTGACCGCGCTGCACCCCGAAGTCGACCCGGCGCTGCGCGGCACCTATGCCGGGCTTGCCTCGGACCCGATGATCGACCACCTGACCAGCCTAGGCGTGACCGCCATCGAGCTTCTGCCGGTCCATGCCTTCATCGACGACCGCTTTCTTGCCGAGCGCGGCCTGCGCAACTACTGGGGCTATCAGAGCATCGGCTTTTTCGCACCCGAACCGCGCTACATGTCGCGCGCCGGCATTGCCGAGTTCAAGGAGATGGTGCGCCGGTTTCACACCGCCGGGATCGAGGTGATCCTCGACGTGGTCTATAACCACACCGCCGAGGGCGACACCTTCGGCCCGACGCTGTCATTCCGGGGACTGGACAACGCGAGCTACTACCGGCTGGCCGACGACCCGCGCCACTATGTCAACGACACCGGCACCGGCAACGCGCTGAACCTCGACCACCCCGCGGTGCTGCGCATGGTGATGGATTCGCTGCGCTACTGGGTTGAGGAAATGCACGTCGACGGCTTCCGTTTCGACCTTGCCGCCGCCCTGACGCGCGGGCCGCACGGGTTCACCTCGAGCTTTCTCGACGCGCTGCGGCAAGACCCGGTGCTTGCGCCCGCCCGGATGATCGCCGAACCCTGGGACGTTGGCCCCGGCGGCTACCGCCTCGGCGCTTTTCCGCATCCGTTCAACGAATGGAACGACCGCTACCGCGACGACGTGCGCGCGTTCTGGCGCGGGGATGAACACATGCTGCCGGCGCTGGCCAAGGCGTTGCTGGGCTCGCCCGAGATCTTCGACCGCGATGGCCGCCGCGCCACCGCCAGCATCAACCTTGTCACCAGCCACGACGGCTTTACCCTGGCCGATCTGGTGTCCTACCGCCACAAGCACAACGACGCCAACGGCGAGGGCAACCGCGACGGACACGCGGCGAATTTCTCGGACAATTTCGGCGTCGAAGGCACGACCGACGACCCCGAGATCACCGCCGCCCGCGCCCGCCGCCAGCGTGCGATCCTCGCCACGCTGTTCCTGTCGCAGGGCATCCCGATGTTGCTCGGGGGCGACGAAATCGGCAACAGCCAGCGCGGCAACAACAACGCCTATGCCCAGGACAACGAAATCGGCTGGATCGACTGGCCCGGCGCCGACGAGGGGCTTCTGGCCTTCACCCGCAAGCTTGCCGCCCTGCGCCGCCGGTTCCGGGTGTTGTCGCAGCGCAGCTTCCTGCATGGCCGGATACGGGCAACCGACGGGCTGGCGGACCTCGAATGGTGGCACCCGGACGGGCGCGCGCCGAACGATGACGACTGGCACGATCACCTCAACGCCATCGGCGTGGTCATCCGCACCTCGGCGGATTGCGCAGAAGACAGCGACGCGCCAGAGGTCTTTGCGTTGTTCAACGCGGGCGAGGACCGCGATGTGCTGTTGCCCGAAGGCGACTGGCAACAGGTGCTCGACAGCAGCGACCCCGAAGCCGATGATCGGAGCGCAGCCGCCGCCATCCGCGCCCCGGCCCAATCGGTCCTGTTGTTCGCCCGCCCAGGCAAGGAGGAACCCCGATGACCATCGTGACCGTCGCCACCCAACCGATCGAGGGGCAGAAGCCCGGCACCTCCGGCCTGCGCAAGAAAACCCGCACCTTCATGGGACCGCACTTTGTCGAGAACTTCGTGCAGGCGACGCTGACCGCAATCGGCGGGGCGAAGGGCAAGACCTTCGTGCTGGGCGGCGACGGGCGCTATTTCTCGGACCGGGTGGCGCAGGTGATCCTGCGCATGTGTGCGGCGAACGGGGCGGCGCGGGTGATCGTCGGGCGCGATACGCTGCTGTCGACCCCCGCCGCCAGCCACCTGATCCGGCTGAACCGGACGGATGGCGGCTTCATCATGTCGGCCAGCCACAACCCCGGCGGGATCGACGAGGATTTCGGGCTGAAGTTCAACACGCCGAACGGTGGCCCGGCACCTGAAAGCGTCACCGACGCAATCTTTGCGGCGACGCTGAACATCGCCGAATACCGCATCCTCGAAGCGCAGGATGTCGACCTTTCGCGCATCGGCGAGACGCGGATCGGCGACATGGGCGTCAGCGTCGTCGATCCGGTGGCCGACTATGCCGACCTGATGGAGACACTTTTCGATTTCGACCGCCTGCGCGCCGCCTTTGCGGGCGGTTTTCGGATGCGGTTCGACGCGATGTGCGCGATCACCGGTCCCTATGCGACCGAGATTCTCGAACACCGCCTGGGTGCTGCGAAAGGCACCGTGGTGAATGGCACGCCGCTGCCTGATTTCGGCGGCATGCACCCCGACCCGAACCCGACCTGGGCGCATGAGCTGATGGACGTGATGTTCGGCTCTGATGCGCCCGATTTCGGCGCGGCCTCGGACGGCGACGGCGACCGCAACATGGTGGTGGGCAAGGGCATCTATGTGTCACCCTCCGACAGCCTTGCCGTGCTTGCTGCCAACGCACATCTGGTGCCGGGCTATGCCAAGGGCATCAGTGGTGTCGCCCGCTCGATGCCGACGTCGACCGCCGCCGACCGCGTGGCCGAGGCGCTGGGCGTCGCGGCCTACGAGACCCCGACCGGATGGAAGTTCTTCGGCAACCTGCTTGATGCCGGTCGCGTCACGCTCTGCGGCGAGGAGAGTTTCGGCACCGGTTCGGACCATGTGCGCGAGAAGGACGGGCTCTGGGCGGTGCTGCTCTGGCTCGATATCATCGCGGCCCGCGGTCAGACGGTGGCCGAAATCCTCACCGATCATTGGGCGCGGTTCGGCCGCAACTACTACTCACGTCATGACTACGAGGCGCTGCCGGTTGACCTCGCTGGCAGCATCGTCGACGACCTGCGCGCGCGGCTTGGCGATCTGCCGGGGACTGTGGTTCAGGGCATGACCGTCACAAGCGCGGACGATTTCGCCTATACAGACCCGATAGACGGCTCGGTTTCCACGCATCAGGGTCTTCGCGTGAGTTTCTCGGACGGCTCGCGGTTCGTCATCCGCCTGTCGGGCACCGGCACCGAAGGCGCGACGATCAGGCTCTATCTCGAGCGGGTCATGCCGGGGCCAAAGGACCTCGACCTCGACGTGCAAGAGGCGCTTGCCCCGGTCATCCGCGCCGCCGAAGAGCTTGCCGGCATCCGCGCGCGCAGCGGGCGCGATGGCCCGAACGTGGTCACCTGACCCTAGCGCCGCGCGATGATATCCTTGTGCCAGGCGCGCAGGAACAGCATTCCCAGTGCCAGCGTCAGAGCCCCGATCACCGCCGGGTAAAGCGGCGCGACGTATTGCGGCACATAGGTCGGATAGATCCCTGCCCGCATCAGCGCGATCACATGCACCAGCGGATTGAACCACAGCACCTCCTGCACCACGCGCGGCAGATCCTCGACCAGGAAGAACACGCCGGAAATCAGGATCAGCGGGCGCATGGCGATGCCCCAGACCGTCTCCCACAGCGGAAAAAGACCGAACAGCAGGCAATTCAGCGTGCCGACCCCCAACCCGAGCAGCGCGGTCAGGCCCAGCGCAAGCATCAGCACCGGCAGATCGAGCATCGCCCGCGATCCCTCGAACAGCAGAATTCCAGCCAGCACCAGCCCGATCACGATCAACCCGGTCAGCAGGTTCAGAACGAACCGCGCCGCCACCGCGTCAAGCCAGGTGACAGCGGGAAACATCAGCAGAGGGCGTGAAAACCGGATCGACGCGCTGATCGTGCCCTGAAGGCTCTGATACAGGTGAAACGGCAGAAAACCGGTGGCGTAGAACAGAAGAAAGCTGCGCCCGAGCGGCGGCGTGTGCATCACCAACCCGAAGGCAACCGACAGGATCACGATGAACCCCACAGGCTCGAGCACCGCCCAGAGATAGCCGCCGGGCGACCGGCCATAGCGCGTGCCCATCTCGCGCAGGATCAGCGCGACGATGACACGACCGGTCGCGAACCGCCGCCCGCATCGGGACAGGCGGGGACAAAGTGGCGGAGCAGTCCGCGGCATTTGCGAGATATTCACCAATTCCGTTTCTCATGGTCACCGAATGCGGCGCCACACTGCGGCAAAGAGGTGAAGATTTGGTAGAGCTTGCAGAAAAGCAGCACAGCCAACCGGCAGGCAACGCGCCTCGGCCGGCCGGGGGTGGCGCCGACCTGCCACAACCCAAACCGGGGCCGAAACCGCTGTCGAAAGGCAAGAACGGACCGAAAAAGCTGCAACCGCGGGTGATCGAGATTTTTCCGCTCGCCGAACCAGCGCGGATGCGGCGCAGGCACTGGGCGCTGGTGGTTTCGTTTATCCTGTTCGTGCTCGCTCCGCTGGGCGGGGTCGGCTGGTATCTCGCCGAACGCGCAACCGACCAGTTCGCCTCGACAACCGGGTTTTCCGTCCGGCGTGAAGAGCCTGCCACGCCGGCCGACATGTTCGGCGGTCTGATGCAGTTCACCGGCGCGGGGGCGGGCGGGGGCGAGGCAGACATCCTTTATGAATTCATCCAGAGCCAGGACCTCGTCACCCGGATCGACAGCAGGATCGACCTGCGCGGCCATTTCACCGCCGCAAATGATACCGATCCGGTCTTCACGCTCGCCCCCGGCGGCACGGCCGAAGACCTGCACGACTTCTGGCAGCGCATGGTGCGGCTGGCCTATGACCAGTCCACCGGGCTGATGACAATGCGTGTGCTCGCGTTCTCGCCTGACGTGGCGCAACGCATCTCGCAGGAGATTCTCGACGAAAGCCGCGCGCTGGTGAATGACCTCAACGCCACCGCCCGCAGCGACGCGTTGCGCTATGCCGAGGAGGATCTCGACGAGGCGCTGATTCGGCTGAAGGAGGCGCGTGCCGCGCTGATCGTCTTTCGCACCCGCACAAGGATTGTCGACCCCGCCACCGACCTGCAAGGCCGGATGGGGGTTCTCAACAGTCTGCAACAGCAGCTTGCCCAGGCGCTGATCGAGCATGACCTGCTGGCCGAGACAACCACCGACGACGACGCCCGGCTGAAGCGCGTCAGGCGCCAGATCGCGGTGATTCGTGACCGCATCGACGAAGAACGGCGCAGCGTCACCGAAACCGGCGCCACCGGACAGGCGGGCTATCCGGCGCTGCTGGCCGAATATGAGAACCTGACCGTCGATCTTGAATTCGCCGAACAGCGCTACCGCACCGCGCTTGCCGCGCTTGACGGTGCGATCGCCAATTCGGCGCGCGATAGTCTCTATCTTGCGACCTACATCCGCCCGACGCTGGCCGAGAAATCCGAATACCCGCGCCGGGCGGTGATCTTCGGGCTGGCCGCACTGTTCCTGGGGTTGGGCTGGGCGATCCTGTCACTGATCGCCTACAGCCTGCGCGACCGAAACTAGCCGATGGTGAGGTTCGAGAACCTGTCCAAAAGCTTTCGCGTGCTCGGGCGGCGCAAGATGGTGATTGACCGGATCAACTTTACCCTGCCGACCGGGCGGACGCTGGCGCTTCTGGGCCGCAACGGCTCGGGCAAGTCCACGCTGCTTGGCCTGATCGCCGGCACCATCCGCCCTGACAGCGGCCGCATCGTCAGCAATGGCTCGATCTCGTGGCCGGTCGGGCTGGGCGGTGCGTTCCACCCGGAACTGACCGGTGCGCAGAACGTGCGGTTCCTGGCCCGCGTCTATGGCGTCGAAACCGAAGCGCTCATGGCCTTTGTCGAGGATTTCTCGGAGCTTGGGCAGCAGTTCCACATGCCGCTGCGCAGCTATTCCACCGGCATGCGCTCGCGGCTGGTGTTCGGCGCGGCGATGGGCATCCGCTTTGACACCTATCTTGTCGATGAGGTGACGGCGGTGGGCGACGCCGCGTTTCGCCGCAAGAGCCGGGCGGTCTTTCGCCATCGCGTCGCCAACAGAACCGCCGTGATGGTTAGCCACAACATGCGCGACATCCGAGACTATTGCGATGCTGCCCTGATCCTCGAAGATGGCCGCCTGACTTATTTCGAGGACATCGACACTGCAATCCGGCAGCACGAGGCCCGGCTGACCGCCTGACCCGGCCAGAACAAGGTTAGCGCCCCGGTTAACAGAACCGTGCGCAGTCGAGTCATTCTTCGCGATTTCGACACAAACCCGCGCCGCCAATGGCGAAATACCCCCCGAATATCACCGGATAGGGTGAGACGGGGGTGTCATCATGCAATTCCAAGTGCGCGGCATCATCGCGACCGGCGTCAAGGCGCTGGATAATGCGATCAGCGATCTTGAGCTGATCGCCAACGGCGCGTCCGCGCGCATCTATGCCTTGTCGGGCCCGAATGGCGGGCTGGTCAGCCTTGCCATGTCCGAGACCGGCAAGGCCACCGTTCTCGATCAAGAGTTCTTCAACCCGGCCTGGGCACCGGGCATTTCTGGCGATCTGGCCTTGATAGACACTGGTTCCGGCTTGCGCGCGGTGATCGGGGCGACCGGGCCGACAGCGCTGGGCAGCTATTCGCTGCCGCAGAACGGCAGCATCGGCAGCTTTGCCGCCCACACCGGCATCACCGCATCGGCGGGGCGCATTGCGGCGATGATCGAGACTCCGCAGGGGTTGATCATCGCCCAGCCGGGTGGCGGGTTCACGAGCTATACCGTGGCGGGGCCGAGCGCGCTGGCACATCAGACCACCCTGCCCGACGCCCCCGGCACGCTGCGCGACGGGATCACCGCATTTGCGACACTCACCGTCGGAACCTCCGACATCCTCATCGCCGCCTCGGGGCCGAATCATGCGATCACCAGCTATCGGCTGACCCCGAACGGCCCGGTCGCCGCCGACCAGAGCGGCCCGAACCAGGGCGTCGGCCTGATGGTGCCAACCGCACTGGCGACCGCCGAGGTCGCGGGCGTGCAATTCGTTGTCGTCGCCTCGGCGCAGGACGTGGCCGGTGCGCTCAGTGTCTTCATGGTCGGCGCGGATGGCGCGCTGACCGCCACAGACCACGTTCTCGATACGCTCGACACCAGATTCGGTGGCACTCAAAGCGTCGAGGTGATTCGCGCCGGCGACGTCTCTTATGTGGTGGCCGGTGGTGGCGACGACGGGCTGAGCCTGTTCGTGCTGCTGCCCGACGGTCATTTGCAGTATCTCACGTCGATCGAAGACCGGCACGACACCAGCCTGCAAAACGTCACGGCCATCGCCGGTGCGGCGCTCGGCGATACGCTGCGCCTGCTGGTCGCGTCGCAATCCGAGGCCGGTTTGACCGATCTGGCCATCGACATCTCGAGGCAAGGCATCACCCTCGTCGCGACGGAGGGCGGACAGACGATTCCCGGCAGCGCGGGCAACGATTTTCTCATCGGCGGCGCGGGTGTCGATCAGATCTCGGGCGGAAACGGCGACGACATCATCGTTGATGGCGGCGGGCGTGATCTCATGACAGGCGGCAACGGGCGTGACCTGTTCGTGCTGAGCGCCGATGGCGAAGAGGACATCATCACCGACTTCAACCCGGCGTTCGACCGACTCGACCTCAGCGCCTGGCCGATGTTTCACGACCCTGCCAGCCTGACGATCACCCCCACCGCCACGGGGGCGCAGGTGATCTGGCGCGGCGAAACTCTGGTGCTGCGAGGACCCGACCAAACCACCCTCAACCCCGAAGCGGTGCGTGCTGCGGTGCTGCGCGGGGTGAACCGCCCGCCGGAACTCGGAAGCTACATCTTCCCCGACGACACCGCCCATGACGTCACCGGCACCGATGGCAACGACACGTTGCTTGGGGGGCCGGACGGCCAGACCATCGCACCCGGCGCGGGCAACGACACTGTCCGGGCCGGCGACGGAAACGATACCGTTCTTGGCGGAGCCGGTGTGAAGGTGATTTACCTCGGGGCCGGCGACGACGTGTTCCGCGACCTCTCGCTTAGCCTGCCGGGGGATGGCGACGTGGTGTTCGGCGGGGCCGGTCACGACGTGATCTTCACCGGTGCCGGTGCCGACATGATCGACGCCGGGGACGGCGATGATCTGGTGCGCAGCGGAGCTGGCAACGACCTTGTTCTTGCCGGGGCCGGAGACGACATCGTCTATGGCGGCAGCGGTTGGGACCGGATCGAGGGTGGGCCGGGCAACGACTGGCTCTATGGCGGGGCCCACCGTGACAGGTTGTTCGGCGACGCCGGCGACGATTTCCTCAACGGCGGCACCGGCGATGACATGCTGTTCGGCGGCGATGGCAGCGACACCCTGATTGGCGAGGATGGCGACGACGTGCTGCGCGGCGACGCGGGCAACGACACGCTGCGTGGTGGCAATGGCAACGATACCCTGTCCGGCGGCGACGGTGACGACATGCTGTTCGGTGGCGATGGCGACGACACGATCCACGGCGCGGACGGCGACGACCGGCTTTATGGCGGCTACGGGATGGACCTGATGAATGGGGGCGAAGGCAACGACTACCTCGACGGCGGCGCTGCCGGTGACCGGATTCGCGGCAATGAAGGCGACGATATCATCATCGGCGGCCATGGCCACGACCGCCTGTCGGGCGGCGACGGCAACGACACGATCTGGGGCGGCACCATGAACGATCTTCTCTGGGGCGGCCGCGGTGACGACGCGCTCTACGGCGAATCCGGCGACGACAAGCTCTATGGCCAGCTTGGCAACGACCTGCTGGATGGCGGCGATGGTGACGATCGACTGCTCGGCGGACCCGGCACGGACAGGTTGATCGGCGGGCGGGGCAACGACAGCCTGTCCGGTGGCATCGGCGCCGATACCTTCGTGTTCAACACCGATACCAGCGGGTATGACACGATCACCGACTTCGACCCAAGCGCCGACCGGATCGTGATCCGCGACGCAACCGCCGCCGACCTTTCGCTGACCAACAGATCAGGCACCCTGAGCATCGTCTGGGACAATGGCGAAATCACCCTGAACGGCATCGGTCCGGGCGAGTTCAGCCTGTCCGACATCCTGTTCGAGTAAGGTGGTCTGGAAACCCGCGAAGTGGTGCCGGTGAAGGGACTCGAACCCCCGACCCCATCATTACGAATGACGTGCTCTACCAGCTGAGCTACACCGGCACTTCGCGTGGTGCCGGGTGATTAGCACCACGGTTGCGCGGTGTGTAGCCCTATTTTTCCGGTTTCGCCTCGACCTCGGGGGCGAACACTTCGTCATCGACCGGCTCGGCGTCGACATAGTCCGCGTGGGGCGGTTCGATGATCTCGTCCTGCGACGTATCGCGCGCCTCCGGCTCCGGTTCGATCACCTCGGGCACCTTGGGTTTGCCGACAAGAAGCGGCAACATCTCGGCGCCACCCGGCATCTTGATCTCGCCCTCGGAGGGAACCGTCCAGCTCAGCGTGTCGAAGGCGCCGCAGCCCAGGCAGACCGGCGCCCAGTCGCTGTGGATGTGGTTGCATTTCTCGCAGACCCATTGCGGGCCGCGCGGCGCAACCACGGCTTTCGCCAGCCAGCCACGCACGACATCGTCATCCGCGCCCTGTCCACGCTCGATCGCCGCCATCAGCGTCAGGGTGCGCTGGGTCGGATTGGTCTCGGCCAGATCGCCCAGAACCTCGCGCGCCTTGTCATACTCCTCGGCCGCAATGTGCAACTCGGCCAGCAGCATCCGGGATTCGGGATGGCCGGGGCGGTGCTTGGTCAGGGTCTTGAAGCGTTTCAACCGCTCTGCCGGTGTCTCGTCCGGGCGGATCGCGGCAAAGGCGGCAGCAAGGTCGGGGTGCGGCTGGGCCTGCCAGGTCTTGCTCAGCACGCGCGCGGCATAGCGGGCATTGCCCTTCTCAAGATAGCTTTTCGACGCCATCACCGCCGCCGGGATCAGGTCGGGCGACAGCTTGTTGGCCTCGATGGCGGATTCGCGGGCGCGGATCGAGTTGCCGTCGGCGAAGATGTCCTTCGCCTCCTGCAACGCCAGCACGGCATCGCGCCGCTTGCCCACGTCCTTGGGCAGCGCGCCGGTCCTGACCTTGGTGCCCAGCGTCTTGCGCGCACCCGTCCAGTCGTTCTGGGTCGCCTGCAAGACCAGAAGAATATCGCCGGTCTCGGCATGGCGAGGCTTTAGCGCGAACGCCTTCTCCGCCAGCTTCATCGCGGTTTCGGTGTCACCATCCTCGAGCTTTTGCCTGAGCAGTCCGCGAATACCGACGAACCGGGTCCGTTCATCCGCCAGCAGCTGCTTGTAGACCTGCCCGGCCTTCTTGCGGTCGCCCGACATCTCCGCCGCCTGCGCCGTGATCAGGTTGGTCAGTTCCGGCCGGCGCAGGAACTTCTCGGCCCGAGCGGCCTTGGCCATGGCAACCTTTTCCTCACCCGAGGCCAGCGCCATCATCCCGTCCGCCAGCGCCTCATAGCCCTTGCGCTCGCGGTTGCGGTCGAAATAGCGGCTGATCGCGGTCTCGTCGCCGTTGAAGAACCGCACCATCGCCACCAGCAGGTTGACCAGCTTGATGAACAGCCAGACCGCCAGCACCAACACGATCATCGCAATCGCCGTCTGGAAGGTGCCCAGCGTCAATTCGGTGCCGCCGATGGCAATGCGGATTCCGCCCTCGGTCTCCATCAGGTAGCCGGCGCCCAGCGTCAGCGCCGCAATCAGGACGACGAACAGGACGATCTTGAACAGGGACCAGAGCATCAAATCATCCTCATTTCAGCGCCGCCGCAAGATCGGACCCGGCCTCGAGCGCGGCCAACCGGGTTTCAGCCATGTCCCGCCATTCCGCCAATGCGGGTTTTGCGGCTTCCGGCAGGGTGTCGAGTTCGGTCAGCGCCGCCGCGATCTGTCCCTTGCGCAACGCATCCTCGGCGCGCGACAGGATCGCATCGGGATCGTCGCCCGCCTTGGGTTCGAGCGATCTTGTGCCCAACTGCGTCCGCAGGAAAGCCGTAAACCGGTTCATGCTGCCGTCCTCGACCGCCGCGCGCAACGCCGCATCCAGCGCGGCGCGGGCAGCGGCGGGAAACTCGCTCTGCAATCCGGCAAGCGTCGGCGCACCCTCGGGCGCCACTCGCGCCAGTGCCTCGGGCGGCGCAACCCCGGTGATTGCCGCCAGTTCATCCAGCGCCGACCCAAAGGGCTGCCCGGTGTCGAGCGCCGCCATCACCTGCGACAGTGCCGCACGGCCGACAGCATCCCGCGCCGCTTCGGCGGCGTCCTGTTCCAGCACGGCAGCCTTCTCCTGCGCCGCGCTCACCTTTGCCAGTTCCGCCTCGACCATCGCGCGGATCTCGGCCAGTTCGCTTTCATAGGCCGCGGCTGCCGCCTCGGCGGCGTCGGTCCCGCCGCCCGGTGCGGTCTTTTCGATCTGGACGATCCGCGCGGCAAGGTCGTCGATCCGGACCTCGACCGCAGCGGCGTCCTCTGTGATCCGTTCGCCCAGTTCCGTGCGCAGGGTCGAGAGGCTGTCGTCAGCCTTGAGCGCATCGACCTCGGCAGCGAGCGCCCCGGCCTGCGTCTCCAACTCGGCAATCCGCGCGTCTTGCGCCTCGATCACGGCCACCAGCGGGTCTTCTGCGGGGGCGACACCCGGAAATGGCCAGCCTTCCGGCACGATCGTGCGCGCCGCGGCAAACCCGATCACCGCCGCGGCAAAACCGCCGAGGATAAACCCAAGTGCAACGCCCATCCCGCCACCGCGACTGGTCGGTGAATCGGGGGTGACGCGCACTGGCTTTTCCGGCTCGACGGTTTTTGGCGCAGGTTCGATGGTTTCCGGTGCAGGTTCATCCGGCTCATCCGGCACCGGTTCCACGGAAGGTTCGCCCAGAACCACGGCGTCCTCTATCGCGTCCTTGACCTCATCGGTCAAGGTTACGCTGCCCTTTTCAGGTGTATCGGGCGACTTGGGGACCTTGGCCATTGTTAACCTTTCGAATCTTCGAACGCGGCGCGCGGTGCCCTGCAACACTAGACCTGCCCCAGACCCGCCTCAAGGCGACTCAGTTTCGCAGGCCGCGCGAATCCGCTTGCGCATCGTATCACCATCCGGGTCAGCGCAGACCTCCGGGCTGTGTCCAGTCTCGCGGTGCCATGTCTCGGCAGCCGCTGGACTGATCACGATGACATGCACATTCGGCCCGACATGCGACACCGCCGCCCCGACCAGCGCGGCGGACCGTGGCGAATAAAGCGGCAGAACGACCGGGCGATCACCCTCGATCAGCGCGCGCGCTTCGTCTGCCAAGGGCAACGCAGCTTGATCGTAGATCGTGGCCGAATGGGTCTCCAGCCCACGCGAACTCAGCCTTTCGGCCACATTGCCACTCCGGTATTTTCCGTGCAAATGGACCAGCGGCCCTTCGGCCTTGATCTGCGCGACCAGACGTTCGGCGTCGAGCGTCGTCAGCACCACGTCGCCGCCCTTGGCGCGCGCAGCCTCGGCGGTGCGTTTTCCCACGCAATAGACCCGCTTTCCGGTCAGATCAGGAGCATGGGCGACACCATTCACCGATGTCAGGATGACCCCGTGATAGGGGCCGAGATCCGGCGGCGCATCGGCGGGCCCGATCTCCATCACCGGCGCGATCACCACCGCAACCTCGAGGCCAAGCTCGGCCACAAGGGCGCGCGACTGCGCTTCGGGTCGTGTCAGAACAAGCGTGGGCAGCATTGGCTTCTCGGGATTGTCTGGGGCCTCCTGCGGTGTTACCCCGCTCGCAACCCCGTCGCAACCGGCACAGCATGAGCGCACCCGTCACCATCCTTGGTCTCGAATCGAGTTGCGACGATACCGCCGCAGCCATCGTGCGCCATCGCGACGGCGCAGCGCCCGAGATCCTGTCCTCCGTCGTCATGGGACAGAGCGATCTGCACGAAGCCTTCGGTGGCGTCGTCCCCGAGATTGCCGCGCGCGCCCATACCGAGAAACTAGACCTCTGTGTCGAACAGGCCCTTGCCGAAGCCGGGCTGTCACTCACCGACCTCGACGCCATCGCCGTCACCGCCGGGCCGGGGTTGATCGGCGGGGTTCTGGCTGGCGTGATGCTGGCCAAGGGAATTTCAGCCGCCACCGGGTTGCCGCTGATCGGCGTCAATCACCTGGCTGGTCACGCCCTGACCCCGCGCCTGACAGACGAGGCCGCCTTTCCCTACCTGATGCTGCTGGTCTCGGGCGGGCATTGTCAGTTCCTGATCGCTCGGGGAATCGAGGACTTCACCCGTCTTGGCGGCACCATCGACGACGCCCCCGGCGAAGCCTTCGACAAGACCGCCAAACTTCTCGGCCTGCCGCAACCCGGTGGGCCATCGGTCGAGGCCGAGGCCAGGACCGGTGACGCCCAGCGCTTCGCGCTGCCGCGTCCGCTGCTCGACCGGCCGGGCTGCGACATGAGCTTTTCCGGCCTCAAGACGGCGCTTTTGCGCGAGCGCGACAGGCTGATCGCGGCACATGGCGGGCTGCATGTGCAGGACCGCGCCGATCTTTGCGCCTCGTTTCAGGCCGCGATTGCCGATGTTCTGGCAGAGAAATCCCGCCGCGCTCTGACCGCCTACATGGCCTTGAACCCGGCCCACCCGACCTTCGCCGTCGCGGGGGGTGTCTCCGCCAACATGACGATTCGTTCTGCGTTAGAGACTGTTTCGGATGAATTCGGCGCGCGTTTCCTTGCCCCGCCGCTTGCGCTCTGCACCGACAATGCCGCGATGATCGCCTGGGTCGGGATCGAGAGGTTTCGCGCAGGGCTGACCGACGACATGACGCTGGCCGCCCGACCGCGCTGGCCTCTGGACCGACACAGCCCCGCCATGCTTGGATCGGGCAAGAAAGGGGCGAAGGCATGAGCGGTATTTCGGTTCTGGGCGCAGGGGCCTTTGGCACCGCGCTGGCGATTTCGATCGCGCGCGACGGGCGGGCGGTGACGCTCTGGGCGCGTGACCCGGACGACATGCAGGTTGCGCGCGAGAACCGCCGCCGCCTCGCAGGGCATCGCTTTCCCGACAGCCTCACCGTCACTGGAGATATCGCCACGGCGACCGAGGCCGACATCCTGCTGCTTGCCGTTCCGATGCAGCAACTGGCGGGATTTCTGGCAGAGAACCGTGGGATTGGTGCCGGCAAGACGCTTGTGGCCTGCTGCAAGGGCATCGACCTTGCCACCGGCCTTGGCCCGGCCGAGATCATCTCGCGGAGCTGCCCCGACGCGACCCCGGCCATCCTGTCCGGCCCCAGCTTTGCCGTCGACATCGCCGCTGGCCTGCCCACCGCGCTGACACTCGCCGCGCGCGACCCCGAACCGCTGCAACGCGCGCTTTCGACGGCGAACCTGCGGCTCTATCGCTCAACCGATATCACCGGGGTTGAACTGGGCGGTGCGCTGAAAAACGTGGTCGCCATCGCCTGCGGCATCGCAATTGGCGCTGGTCTGGGCGAAAGCGCTCGCGCGGCGCTGATGACGCGGGGCTATGCCGAGATGTCTCGCTTTGCCAGCGCGCGCGGCGCGCATCCGGAAACGCTCGCCGGTCTTTCGGGGTTCGGGGATCTGGCGCTGACCTGCACCTCGGAGAAATCGCGCAATTACGCCTATGGCCTTGCGCTCGGGCGAGGGACGCCACCCGATAACGGCACGACCGTCGAGGGGCGCGCAACTGCGAAAGCAGTGTCTAATGCGGCCAAATCCGCTGGAATCGATATGCCGATCGCTGACATGGTGGTGGCGCTCGTCGATCAGGCCATCACCGTCAAGGAAGCCGTCGAACTGCTTTTCGCGCGGCCCTTGAAGGAGGAATAGAGCATGTTTGCACTGATCTGCACCGACAAGCCCGGAGCCATCGAAACCCGAAAGGCAAACCGCGACGCACATCTCGCCTATATTTCCGAGACAGGCGTGGTGGCGCAGGCCGGGCCGTTCCTGGACGCGGGCGGCGCGATGTCCGGTTCGCTGGTGATCCTGACCGTCGACAGCCGCGCCGAGGCCGAGGCCTGGGCCGCTGGCGACCCCTACGCCAAGGCGGGATTGTTTTCGGATGTGCGAATCGAGCAATGGAAAAAGGTGATTGGCTGATGCGCTACTGGCTTTTCAAAACCGAACCGAACACCTGGGGTTGGGACGATCAGGTCGCCAAGGGCGATGCGGGCGAGGAATGGGATGGCGTGCGCAACTACCAGGCGCGCAACAACATGCGCGAGATGAAACTCGGGGATCTGGGGTTTTTCTATCACTCGGTCAACGAAAAGCAGATCGTCGGGATCGTCGAGGTCTGTGCCGAGGCCCATCCCGACAGCACCACAGACGATCCGCGCTGGGAATGTGTCGATCTGAAAGCGGTGCGGCCACTCGCAAACCCGGTCACGCTCGAGATGTGCAAGGCGGATCAGCGACTGAAAGACATGGTGCTGGTCAACAACTCGCGCCTGTCGGTTCAGCCTGTGACCCCCGAGGAATGGCGCGTTGTGCTCGAACTGGCCGGTGAAAAAGGCTAGGCGGTTTTCCCGATCCCCGGCATAGTCGCGACAAAACGACGCATCTCGGAGGGGCTAATGGAAACCATCAATGTGCTTGTCGCCGCCGCTGGATCATGGGTGTTCGGCGCGATCTGGTATATGTCGCTGTCGAAACCCTGGTTGGCGGCTGTCGGCATCGAGACCGATGCGAGCGGGAAACCGATCGGCGGTGGCAGTGCCCTGCCGTACCTGTTGTCGGCGATCTGCATGGTGCTCGTTGCCGGGCTGATGCGCTACATCTTCGCGCTGGCGGGGATCGAGACGGTGATGGCGGGGTTGCTTCACGGCGGCGCCATCGGGCTTTTCTTCATCGCGCCCTGGACGATGATCAACAATGCCTACGGGATGCGGCCCTTCATGCTGACCATCATCGACGGCGGCTATGCGGTGATCGGTTGCGCGATCATCGGCACGGTTCTGACGCTGTTCTGAACAGGCCACCAAAAAAGGGGGATCCCGACCTCGCGTTCGGAACCCCCCTTCCACCCCACGTGCTCCCTCAGCACCACACGTGTTCTTTGAAATCGGGTCCGACCGTCCTGGTCTTCTCGTTGACACTACGGTTTCGGCGCCGCTCGTGCAATCTGCAAGTATCTCAAATTTCGTTCAAATCCAGACGGTTGCCCTGGCTGAAAAGAAAAGGCGGCCGGAAATCCCGACCGCCCGATGCCGTCCGATCCCGAGATATCAGGCGTAGACCTTCTCCTTGCCAAAATGCTTGGTCAGCATGTAGTAGACCACCGGCCGGTATTTGTTGCGCTCGGACCGGCCATAGGTGTCGAGCACCGAATTGATCCCAGCCATCAGTTCCGGCCCGTCGGCGAGGCCGAGCTTCTTGATCAGGAAATTGTTCTTCACCGTCTCAAGCTCGCTCGCCTGCGTTGCCGCAACGGTTTCGGCATCCGCGTTGTAGATCGCCGGGCCGCAGCCGATCGTGACCTTGGTCAGCAGGTCCATGTCGGGCGTGATCCCGAACTTGGTCTTGAGGTCATCGGCGTATTTGGCGATCAGATCGTCGCGTTTTCCCATTTTCACTCTCCAGATTGTATTGCGTCACGGCAAAAAACCATCGAACGGGAAGGTAAGCCCAATCCCGGCTGAACCAAAGGGAATTCTCGCCGTGATTTCCCCCTGTCTCTAACACCCATCGCGCCGGTCTTGTGGGGTTGAACAAGAAAGCCGCTTGTCGGATCGCCGGTTTCTTGCCAGACCTCAGGTGTCAAACCGGAGGAGATCAGGGACGAATGAGCTATCTCAAGAACACGCCCGACAGCGATGGTTTTTTCGGCGAGTATGGCGGCGCGATGCTGCCTCCGCCGCTGGAACCGCATTTCAAGGAAATCCGCGAGGCCTATCTGCGGATCTCGAAATCGGCAGAGTACATTCGTGATCTCCGCTATATCCGAAAGCATTTCCAGGGACGGCCCACCCCGGTCAGCTATCTCAAGAACCTGTCCGACAGATGCGGCGGGGCGCAGATTTATGCCAAGCGTGAAGACCTGAACCATACCGGTGCGCACAAGCTCAACCACTGCATGGGCGAGGCGCTGCTGGCCAAGCACATGGGCAAGACCAAGCTGATCGCCGAAACCGGCGCCGGGCAGCATGGCGTGGCGCTGGCCACTGCCGCGGCCTATTTCGGCATGGAATGCGAGATTCACATGGGCGAGATCGACATCGAGAAAGAGGCGCCCAACGTCACCCGCATGAAGCTTCTGGGTGCAACCGTCGTGCCGGTCAGCTTTGGCGGGCGGTCGCTGAAAGAGGCGGTCGACAGCGCGTTCGGTGCCTATATCCCGCAGGCGGACACGACGTTGTTCGCGATCGGCTCGGTCGTCGGACCACACCCTTTCCCGATGATGGTGCGCGACTTCCAGCATATCGTCGGCATTGAGGCGCGTGAGCAATTCATCGAGATGACCGGCGATCTTCCCGATATGGTCGCGGCCTGCGTCGGCGGCGGCTCCAACGCGATGGGTCTGTTCTCGGGGTTCATGGACGACGAGGGCGTCGCGCTTTACGGCGTCGAGGCGCTCGGCACGTCATCCAAGCTTGGCGAGCACGCGGCGACGCTCACCTATGGCGAAGACGGCGACATCCACGGCTTTCGCACAATCGTGCTGAAGGACAAGGACGGCGAGCCTGCGCCGGTTCATACCATTGCCTCGGGGCTGGACTATCCCGGCGTCGGGCCGGAACATGCGCATCTCTATCGCACGGGCCGGGCCAATTATACCGCCTGCGATGACAAGGAGGCGCTCGATGCCTTCTACGCAATCTCGCGTTACGAAGGGATCATCCCGGCGCTCGAAAGTGCTCATGCGATTGCGTTTGCCATGCGCGAGGCACCCAAGCACCTGGGCAAGACGATCCTGCTCAACCTGTCCGGGCGGGGCGACAAGGATATCGACTACGTGACCGAAACCTTCGGCTTCGGTGACGAAAGCTGAGGTAAACCGCGACCCGCCCCGTGGCCGGAGGTTTCCGCCACGGGGCGGAAACCTCCGTTCCCTCAATAGCGGTAGTGTTCCGGCTTGAACGGCCCCTCGGGCGCCACGCCGATATACTCCGCCTGCTCGGCGGTCAGCTTCGAGAGCTTCACGCCGATCCGGTCCAGGTGCAGACGCGCAACCTTTTCGTCCAGATGCTTGGGCAGGATATAGACCTCGTTCCCATAGGCATCGCCGCGCGTCCACAGCTCGATCTGCGCCAGCACCTGATTGGTGAAGCTGGCCGACATCACGAAGGACGGATGGCCCGTGGCATTGCCGAGGTTCAGAAGCCGCCCTTCGGACAGCAGGATGATCCGGTTGCCCGAGGGCATCTCGATCATGTCCACCTGATCCTTGATGTTGGTCCACTTGTGGTTTTTCAGGCTGGCGACCTGAATCTCGTTATCGAAATGGCCGATATTGCCGACAATGGCCATGTCCTTCATCTCACGCATGTGCTCGATGCGGATCACGTCCTTGTTTCCGGTCGTGGTGACGAAGATGTCGGCCGATGACACCACGTCTTCCAACAGAACCACCTCGAACCCGTCCATCGCGGCCTGAAGCGCGCAAATAGGGTCTATTTCGGTGACTTTCACACGGGCACCGGCGCCGCGAAGGCTGGCAGCCGACCCCTTGCCGACGTCGCCATAGCCGCAAACCACGGCAACCTTGCCCGCCATCATCGTATCGGTGGCGCGGCGGATGCCGTCGACCAGGCTTTCCTTGCAGCCATACTTGTTGTCGAACTTCGACTTGGTGACGCTGTCGTTCACGTTGATCGCCGGGAACGGCAGGTGCCCCTTCTCCATCATCTTGTAGAGCCGGTGAACGCCGGTGGTCGTCTCTTCCGACACGCCCTTGATCATGTGACGCTGCCTGGTGAACCAGCCGGGGCTGGCCGCCATGCGCTTCTTGATCTGGGCGAACAGGGCCACTTCCTCGTCGCTGGTCGGGGTCTCGATCAGGTCGGTCTCGCCTGCTTCGACCCGTGCGCCGATCAGGACATAGAGCGTCGCGTCGCCGCCATCGTCGAGGATCATGTTGGCGCCGCCCTCGTCGAACTGGAAGATGCGGTCGGCATAGTCCCAGTATTCCTCAAGCGTCTCGCCCTTGATCGCGAATACCGGCGTGCCGCCTGCCGCAATCGCCGCCGCCGCATGGTCCTGGGTCGAGAAGATGTTGCACGACGCCCAGCGCACCTCGGCCCCCAGCGCGATAAGCGTCTCGATCAACACCGCGGTCTGGATCGTCATGTGCAGGCTGCCGGCGATCCGCGCGCCCTTCAGCGGCTGGCTCTCACCATATTCCGCGCGCAGCGCCATCAGGCCGGGCATCTCGGTCTCGGCGATGTCCAGTTCCTTGCGGCCGAACTCGGCCAGCGAAATGTCCTTGACGATGTAATCCTGGGTCACGTGCTTTCTCCATCAGCTTGCGCGGCCTCTAACATTCAGGCGCGGGGCGCACAATCGGCGAAGCGGAATCAGGCGCCCAACCCGGACGATGACAGGAATATTCCGTCATTTCACCACCGGACGGGAACCTTTGCGCGTCTCGTGCATCAAACTTCACGAGAGGCGCGCCAAATCTGCCTTTCATGATCAGGAGGCACCCATGAAACACGAACTCACCTTGCGATCCATCGAGCCGGTCACCCACAACGTCCATTGCCTGCGCTTCGACAAACCAAAGGGTTTTGTCTTCAAGCCCGGACAGGCGGTCGAGATGCGGCTGGACCGCGACGGATGGCGCGACAAGGCGCGGCCTTTCACCATGACAAGTCTGCCGGACGACGATTTTCTGGAGTTTACCATCAAGAGCTATCCCGACCATGGCGGTGTGACCGAACAGATCGGCACGCTGCACGCGGGCGAGAAGGTCATCATCGGCGGAGTGTTCGGCGCCATCACCGACAAGGGGCCGGGTGTTTTCATCGCCGGCGGCGCGGGCGTGACACCCTTCATCGCCATCCTGCGCCAGCGCCACCGTGACGGGGCGCTGAAGGGCTGCACGCTGATCTTCACCAACAACTATGAAAAGGACATCATCCGCCGTCAGGAATGGGAAGGCATGGACGATCTGGAAACCATCTTCACGCTGACCAAGGGAAGACAACGGCACCCTGCCGAACCGCATGGTCGACGGCGCGTTTCTTGACGAGGTTCTGGATGGCTACGACCAGCGCTTCTATGTCTGCGGCCCGCCACCGATGATCGACGCGGTCGTGAAGGTCCTGAAAGACCGGGGCGTTCCCGATGACCGGATCACCGTCGAGGCAGCCGGATCCAACCCGGTTGGAATTGCGAAGCGACGCGGCAAAGGCTAGGCAAGGGGCGAACCGCCACCAACCCGGAACTGACATGGCCCCGAAACCCCCACGTGCCTGGCAACGGATGTTGTCGGGGCGCAGGCTTGACCTGCTCGACCCGACGCCGATGGATATCGAGATCGAGGACATCGCCCACGGTCTGGCCTTCGTTGCGCGCTGGAACGGGCAGACCTTCGGCGACTGGCCCTATTCCGTCGCCGAACACTCGCTGCTGGTCGAGGCGCTTTATGGCCGGATGAACCCCGACGCGCCCGCGAAATGGCGGCTGGCGGCGCTGTTGCACGACGCGCCGGAATACGTGATCGGCGACATGATCTCGCCGGTGAAATCCGCGGTCGGCCCGGCCTATGGCGAGCTGGATGCGCGGTTGCAGGCGGCGGTCCATATCCGTTTCGGTCTGCCCGCCGAGGTGCCGCTGGCGGTGAAGAAGGCGATCAAGCGCGCCGACAGGATATCCGCCTGGCTCGAGGCGACACAGATCGCGGGTTTTTCCGAAGCCGAGAGCGACAGGTTCTTCGGCAGGCCCGACCCGAAGATCATCGACGGCCACATGATCGCCCTGCGCCCGCCGGTCGAGGTTCGCCGTGCCTTTGTTGACCGACACGAAAAACTTCTGAAAGCGCTGGGTTAGGGTCTATTTCGGCTCAATCAGGCAACCGCGCAAACCACCCCGGTGCTGCCGCTTGCAGTCCGCCACCCGACGAACTCCTCACGCGTGAAGCTCAGCGCAAGGTCGCCCCAAACGATCTGTTGGGCAACACCGGTCGGGCATCCTGAAATCGGCAGCGCCCGCCCCGGCCCAAGCTCACGGTCCAGCGCGGCTATCACACCCGAGGGCGCGCGGCCGAAATCCACCCTCAGCCCGGCAGGAACAACCGCGAGACCGCGCGCATCAGGCAAGAACTGCACATCCGCGCGCACCTCGGGCGATCGCGCCGGGGCACAAGCCACGAGCGTCAGGATGCACAGGGCACAGGCAATCGTCGGGCGAGAAATACGCATCCCTATTTCGGGCTGCGCTTGGCCAGAATCCGTTGCAACGTGCGACGGTGCATGTTCAGCCGCCGCGCGGTCTCGGACACGTTGCGGTCGCAAAGCTCATAGACCCGCTGGATATGCTCCCACCGGACCCGGTCGGCGCTCATAGGATTGTCCGGCGGCGGCGGCAGGTTGTCGCCCCTTGCCAAGAGGGCATTGACGACATCTTCGGCATCGGCGGGCTTGGACAGATAGTCGGTCGCACCGACCTTGACCGCCGCCACGGCAGTCGCAATCGCACCATACCCGGTCAGCACCACGATCCGCGCATCGGGGCGCTTTTCCCGAAGGGTTTCAACCACATCAAGCCCGCTGCCATCCTCGAGCCGCAGGTCGATCACGGCATAGGCTGGCGGGCGGGCAAGCGCGATTGCCTTGCCGCCGGCGACCGAGTCCGCCGTCTCCGGCTCAAACCCGCGTTTCTCCATCGCCCGCGCCAACCGGCGCAGAAACGGTTCGTCGTCGTCGACGAGAAGAAGTGACCTATCCTCGCCGATATCCTGAAGATCGCTATCCGACATGACGTCCCCTTAACTGTTCGCCGTGCCGCGACATTATGCGCGCCCGCGCCGGGGGTCAATTTGATCGGGAGGTTAATCCACCTACTTCGCCGCGTCGATGAAACAGGCAGCCTTGTCGGCCATAGCCTCGGGGGTCTCATCGCGACGGAAGAACTCGACGAACCCGTGTTCCGGCAGCACCATGTAGGTGAAGGTCGAATGATCGACCAGATAATATTCCGGGTCACCGTCCTCTTCCTTGCGGAAATAGGTCTTGTAGGCCTGGCTGGCAGCCTTCACCTGCTCGAGCGAGCCGGTCAGCCCGATCATGTCGTCATGCATCAGGTCGGTGAAATCCAGCATCCGCTCGGGCGTATCGCGCTCGGGGTCGACCGAGATGAAGACCGCCTGCGCGTCATAGCCGCGTTCCTGCAACAGATCGAGCGCCTCGGCATTGCGCGCGTTGTCCATCGGGCAGACATCCGGGCAGAAGGTATAGCCGAAGTAGAGCAGCGACGGCTTGGTGAAGACATCCGCATCGGTGACGGTCTTGCCGTTCTCGTCAACCAGCGTGAACGGCCCGCCGATCGACTCGGCCCCGGTTGCGATCATCGTGCTGCGGCAGGCGGCGAACTGATCGACGTCGGTCGGCCGCGTCAGCCACCAGGCGATGCCGACAAGCGCAACGACCCCGACGGGGGCGAGGATCGCGATAATGGGTTTCATGCGTTTCTCCTGTGTTCTCGCGGCGTCATTGATCCTTCACTGCGCCCCGACTAACAAGATACCAATATGACGCAATAGAAAAACGGGCCAAAAACAACACATGTCCGACAGCACCGAACCGCTTTTCCAGGACGGCCCGCAAAGCGGCTGGATCCGGCTGCGCACCCTGATCGTGCTGCGATGGGTCGCGATCACCGGGCAGATCGTGGCGATCGGCGTGGGGCAGCGGCTGTTCGACCTCGATCTGAACCTGGGTTTGTGCGCCCTCGTCATCGGATTGTCGATCATCGCCAACCTGATCTCGCTCTTCGTCTTTCCCGAGAACAAGCGCGTTGGTGATCGTGAAGCGACACTGATCCTGCTGTTTGACAGCCTTCAACTTGGCGCGCTGCTGTTTCTGACCGGCGGCATCAACAACCCCTTCGCACTCCTGATCATCGCCCCCGTTACCATTGCGGCGACCGCCTTGACCTTGCGATCGGCCGTCACCATCGGCGTCGCGGCCATCGTGATCATTACATTCGTCACCTGGGAACACCTGCCGCTCATCACCGAAGGCGGCAGAATCCTGCGGATGCCGGACCTGTTCGAGCTGGGCTATTGGGGCGCCATTGTCGTCTCGGTGATGTTCATCGGCCTCTATACCCGCCGCGTCAGTTCGGAAATCCAGTCCATGCAGAACGCGCTTCTGGCCACGCAGATGGCCCTGGCGCGCGAACAGAAGCTGACCGACCTTGGCGGCGTCGTTGCGGCGGCTGCGCATGAGCTTGGCACTCCGCTGGCGACCATCAAGCTTGTCAGTTCCGAGATGATCGACGACCTCGACGAAGGATCGGAGCTGCACGACGATGCCGTTCTGATCCGCGACCAGGCAAACCGGTGCCGCGATATCCTGCGCTCGATGGGGCGGATGGGGAAGGACGACCTGCTGTTGCGTCAGGCTCCGCTGTCCGCCGTGATCGAGGAGGCCGCAGAGCCGCATATCGGCCGGGGCAAGGACATCGTCATCCAGACCGGCAAGGACAATGTTCCGGTCGAGGCGCAACCGATCATCCTGCGCCGGCCCGAGATCATTCATGGCCTGCGCAACCTGATCCAGAACGCCGTCGACTTCGCCGCAACCACCGTCTGGGTCGAGGCCTGCTGGACCGAGACCACGATCAGCGTGCGAATTCTCGACGACGGCGCCGGCTATCCGCCGCACCTTCTGGGCCGGATCGGCGATCCGTTCATCCGCAGGGGACGACGTCAGGCGCGCGACCAACGCCGCCCCGGCTATGAGGGCATGGGGCTTGGCCTGTTCATCGCCAAGACGCTGCTTGAGCGCACCGGAGCCGAGCTGAACTTCGCCAACGGCACCAGCCGCTACACCGGGATGCCCCATCCGGGTGAACCATCGGGCGCCATTGCCGAGCTGGTCTGGAAACGCAGCGGACCGGGCGGCATCGAAGCACGCGAGCGCACGCCGGTTCTGGGCGAGAACATCCGCTTTCAAAGCTGACCGCCGCGCTGCCTTAAGCCTCTGTTAACCATCTCCGGGTAAGGTTTCGGAAACCAGAAACCGCACCGGAACCTTCCGAATGGTCACCACGCTTCTTGCCCTCTCGCTCGTGATCGGCGCTTTTGCGGCAGCCTTGGCGGTATTGGCAGCCTTCGCCCTGCTCGACCGGCGCAGCGCCAGCCGGCTTCGCGGCTTTGCCGCCGCCGAACGTGACCGGGTTGTGTTCGTCTTCGACGATCAGACCTTGCTCGACGCCACCGCGCCAGCCCGCGCCATCCTTGCCAAGGCTCCCGCGACCGGCAGCGACTGGGCCCGGTTGAGTGGGCTGTTGACCACGTCCTTTCCCGACCTCGCCGCGAAGATCGCCGATCTTGCGGATATTGGCGAACTGACCTTGCCATCACTCGACGGGACAAGCCAGTTGCGGGCGGAATGGCACGACGGTGTCGCGCGGCTTACCCTCGAGGGGACCGAGGCAAACCGGCCGACGCATGAGGTCGACCACTTCAGCCTCGCCTCGATGACCCATGAGCTTGAAAGCCTGCGCGCCACGGCGGACCTGATGCCGTTTCCCGTCTGGCGTTGCGCTGCCGATGGTTCCGTCACCTGGTGCAACCGCGCCTATCTCGAACTGGCCGACATCGTGCACGGCATCCAGGAGCCTCGCGTCTGGCCGCCGCGTTCGCCCTTCGGCACGCTGTCGACCACCGACCGGGCCGAGCGGCAGCGCGTCGCGGTCATGCCGCTTGGCGATGCCTCGCGCCACTGGTTCGAAATCTCCGAGATGCCGTTCGGTGACAGCGAGCGGCTGTTCGCGGCGTCGCCGGTGGATCGGCTGGTCGAGGCCGAAACCTCCCGCAATGCCTTCGTTTCGACCCTGTCAAAGACCTTTGCGGCCCTGCCCACCGGGCTTGCGATCTTCGACCGGGCGCGCGAGTTGCGGCTGTTCAACCCGTCGCTGCTCGATCTGACCATGCTGCCGGTCGAGTTTCTCAGCGGCAAGCCCACGCTGTCGGCGTTTCTCGACAAGCTGCGCGAACACCGCATGATTCCCGAGCCCAAGGACTACCGGTCGTGGCGGCAACACCTCTCGGATCTGGTCGAGGCAGCCGAGAACGGCACTTACGAAGAAACCTGGACGCTACCGGCAGGGCAGACCTACCGCGTCACCGGCCGGCCCCATCCCGACGGCGCGGTGGCGCTCTTGTTCGAGGACATTTCAACCGAAACCATGATGGCACGCCGGTTCCGTGCCGAGCTTGAGATCGGGCAATCCACGCTCGACGCGTTGCCGCAAGCCATTGCGGTTTTCACGCCCGGCGGCGTGCTGTCGACCAGCAACCGCGCCTACGCCCGGCTCTGGGGTGTCGATCCATCCGAAACCCTGGCCGACCTGTCCATCGCCGATGCGATCGACCATTGGCGCGCCACCTGTGCGCCCAGCCCGATCTGGCCCGCGCTGAAAGATTTCGTGACCCGCCTCGACGCGCGGGAACCCTGGGCGGCGCGGGTGGCGTTGAAAGACGGGCGCAGCCTGGCCTGCCGGGCAACGCCCCTTGATGGGGGTGCGACGCTGGTGGATTTCTCGCCGCTCATCGGCAAGGAAACGGTGGTGGGACCCGAAACACCGCTGGCGACACGGGAACCCGCACGCGCCGGGGCCTGATTGCGCTTGCGAGGCGACGGTTGCGGGCTAAAACAGGCGCATGTCAGCCTGCTTCGCCCTTCCGTCTCCGGACGCAACCGCCCGCTTCGCCGAGAGGCTCGCGCCCTGCCTTGCCCCCGGCGACGTCATCCTGCTCGAGGGCGCCATCGGTGCCGGCAAGACCCATTTCGCCCGCGCGTTGATCCATGCCCGCCAATTCGCCGCCGGCCTGCCGCTGGAGGATGTGCCGTCCCCCACATTCACCCTTGTCCAGACCTACGAGACCCCCGCCGCCGAGATCTGGCACGCCGACCTCTACCGCCTGACGCATCCCGACGAGATCGAGGAGCTTGGCCTGACCGACGCCTTCGATACCGCGATCTGCCTTGTCGAATGGCCGGACCGGCTGGGTTCACTGACGCCGCCGGGCGCCCTGACCCTGACGTTTCTTGCGGGCGCTGATGACGAGGAGCGGACGGTGTGCGCAATCACCGACAATGCGCGGTGGCTGGCATTATTAGACCCTATTGCAGCGGAACTCGCCCGTGAACTCTGATCGCGCTCTTGCGATCGACGATTTCCTGACGCGCCAGGGATGGGGGAACGCCCGGCGCAGGCCACTGGAGGGTGACGCGTCGAACCGGTGCTACGAACGTCTGACTGGCGGCCCGGACGGGCGAGGCGCGCTGTTGATGGATGCGCCGCCGGACACGGGCGAGGATGTCGGGCCATTTCTCGCTATCGCTGAGCATCTCGCCGCCATCGGTCTGTCGGCCCCGCAGGTATTCGCGTCAGATGCTGCGGCCGGGCTTGTCCTGCTCGAAGACTTCGGCGACCGGCTCTATTCGACCCTCCTGACAGCAAATCCGACACTCGAAAACAGTCTCTATTCAACGGCAACCGAGGCGCTTGCACATCTTCAAGCACACCCGGCACCTCCTGTTCCGGCATATGGGCCGGACCAGATGTGCGCGTTCGCCGATCTGGCCTGCGACTGGTATGGCTTCGGCGCAACGGGCCGCATAGACGCGCGCGGCAAGCAGCGAATCGCATCCCTTCTCGCGGGCGCTTTCGCCACGCTGCCACCCTGGACCCCGGTGCTTGTCCTGCGCGATTTCCATGCGGAGAACCTGTTCTGGCTGCCCGAACGCCGGGGCATTGCCCGCGTCGGGTTGATCGACTTCCAGGATGCCGCGCTGGGGCATCCGGCCTATGATCTCGTCTCGCTCGCCCGCGACGCGCGCCGCGATGCAGCTCCGCAAACCGTTGTGGCGATGCAGGCGGTCTTTGCGGATGCCACCGGAACGCCACCCGACCACCTTGCCCACGCCATGGCCCTGCTCTCGGTGCAGCGAAACCTGCGTATCCTTGGCGTCTTTGCCCGCCTGTCGCTACATTTCGGCAAGCCGCGCTATGTCGATCTGATCCCGCGCGTCTGGCGGCTGTTGATGGAAGACCTCGACCACCCCGCGCTTCTTGCACTTGGTGCTGCGGTGCGTGACACTCTGCCCGAGCCTTCCCCCGACGTTCTGGACAGATTGAAAACAAGATGCGGCACGATCCCGACGCTCTGACGATTCATTCGCATGCCCCGGCAGGTTGCATCCTGATGACCCTGTTTGCCCATGTTTGAGCCACAGACCGCCCCCCGCGTCTTTGCCCTGCCTCCGGGCGTCGACTTCCCGCGCGGCGTGGTGGCCGGGTTGCGCGCCCGCATGGCAGGCCTGCCGCCCGAGGTGCTTGCCCGCGTAACCCTGTTCGTCAACACGAGGCGGATGCAGCGGCGGCTGTCCGAGTTGTTCGACGAGGGGCCGGGCCTGTTGTTGCCGCGCATCCGGCTTGTCACCGACCTTGGACTGGATGCCGCTTTTGCCGACCTTCCACCGGCGGTGTCCGGGTTGCGGCGGCGGCTGGAACTGGCGGAGTTGATCGGACAATTGCTCGACAGCCAGCCCGACCTTGCCCCTCGCGCCGCGATCTTCGATCTGGCCGAAAGCCTGGCCGGACTGATGGACGAGATGCAGGGCGAGGGTGTCGATCCCGAGGCGATCCGAAACCTCGATGTCACCGATCTGTCGGGTCACTGGCAACGCAGCCTGACGTTTCTTGATGTTGTGCAACGGTTTTTCGGCGCGGACAGTGGCGAGCCGCCCGATCAGGACGCGCGCCAGAGGCAGGTCATCGAACGCCTTGTGCGTGATTGGCGGGCTGCACCGCCACAAGACCCGGTGATCGTCGCAGGCTCCACCGGCTCTCGCGGCGCGACGCAAATGCTGATGCAGGCGGTCGCGCGGTTGCCGCAGGGTGCGCTGATCCTGCCCGGTTTCGACTTTGCGATGCCGCCTTCGGTCTGGGACGGGATGGAGGACGCGCTCGCCGCCGAGGACCACCCGCAGTTTCGCTTCATCCGCCTGCTGCGCGGCCTCGATCTTCCGCCGGGTGCGGTCAAGGCGTGGACAGAAACGCCTGCCCCCTCGCCACAACTCAATGCGCTGGTCTCGCTCGCCCTGCGCCCTGCACCGGTGACGGATCAGTGGCAGATCGAGGGGCCGGCCTTCGCGGATGTAGCCGCCGCGACCGGACACATGACGCTGCTCGAAGCCCCGTCACCGCGCATCGAGGCGACGGCAATCGCGCTGATCCTGCGCGAGGCGGTGGCGGATGGCATCAGCGCCGCGCTGATCACCCCCGACCGGACCCTGACCCGACAGGTGACCGCAGCCCTCGACCGTTGGCGGATCGAGCCCGACGACAGCGCCGGGCGACCATTGCCGCTCACCGCGCCCGGTCGGCTCCTGCGCCATGTCACAGAACTTTCCGGCGCCAAGGTCACCGGACCCGACCTGCTGACCCTGCTGAAGCATCCGCTGACCAATTCCGGCAGCGACATGCGTGGCGATCACCTGCGCCACACCCGCGATCTGGAACTTGAGGCACTGCGCGAAGCGGTGCCCTATCCGACCGAAGCAGCGCTGACGGAATGGGCGAAAGGGCGCGCGGATCGGTTGGATTGGGTGCGCTGGATAGTCTCTATTCTTGGTGAATTGGCCCAGACAGGGGTTCGACCGCTCAGCCAACACGTCGCGCATACCCTTTCGGTCGCGACCCGTCTGGCCGCCGGTCCAACCGGCGACGGCGCGGGCGGACTCTGGGACAAGCCCGCCGGGCGTGAAGCGCGCAAGATCGTCGGTGAGCTGGAGCGTGAAGCCATTCACGGCGGCACCATGTCGGTCGCCGACTACTGCGACCTGTTCGCGGCGGTGCTGGAACGGGGCGAGGTTCATGACCCCACCGCGCCGCATCCGGGGGTGAAGATCTGGGGCACGCTCGAGGCGCGGGTTCAGGGGGTTGATCTGGTCATTCTCGCCGGGCTGAACGATGGCATCTGGCCCGGCTTGCGCACCCCCGACCCATGGATGAACCGGCAGATGCGGCATCAGGCGGGGCTGTTGCTGCCCGAGCGGCAGATCGGCCTGTCGGCGCATGACTTTCAACAGGCCATCGCTGCGCCGCAAGTGGTGCTGACCCGGTCGATCCGCGATGCGGAAAGCGAGACGGTGCCGTCGCGCTGGCTGAACCGGCTGACGAACCTGATGCAGGGGATGTCGCAGGACGGCAAGGCTTCGCTGGCGGCGATGCGCGGCAGGGGCAAGGGCTGGCTCGACCTCGTCGACGCGCTGGAGGCAACGCCCCGCACTACCCCCGCCCCGCGCCCCGCGCCCCGCCCGCCGGTCGAGGCGCGGCCCAAACGGCTGTCGGTCACGCGCATCACCAAACTGATCCGCGATCCATATTCGATCTATGCCGAGAAGGTGCTTGGCCTGCGCCCGCTCGGCCCGCTCAACCAATCCCCCGACGCGCCCTTGCGGGGCACGATCCTGCATCTTGTGATGGAGCGATTCGTGCGTGAGCGGCCTGACGACGAACCCCGCGGTTCAGCGCACGAGCGGTTGATGCGAATCGCCGCCGAGGTGCTCGAGGCGGAGGCACCATGGCCCGCCGCGAGGGTGTTGTGGCTGGCCAAGCTCGGCCGCGTCGCCAATGAATTTCTCGACGGCGAAGCCGACCGTGCCACGCGCGCGCAGGTCGAGGCGCTCGAGGTGTCCGGGCGCTATGAAATCTTGCCGGGGCGTTTCACCCTGACCGGCACCGCCGACCGGATCGACCGCGACGAGGACGGGGCGCTTTACATCTACGACTACAAGACCGGCGCGGTGCCTTCCGACAAGCAGCAGATGGAATATGACAAACAGCTTTTGCTAGAGGCGGTGATGGCCGAAGCCGGGGCGTTCGACGGGTTGGCCGCGGCGAGGGTGGCCGAGGTGGCCTATATCGGGCTTGGCGCGACGCCGAAATTCGCGCGGATCGAGATCGGGGCCGAGGACATCGACATGACCAAAAGCGGCCTTGTCGAGCTGATCGGGGCCTATGAGCAGCGCGAACAGGGCTACACCGCCCGGCGCGTGGTCGAAAAGCAGCGGTTCCCCGGCGACTACGATCACCTCTCGCGTTTTGGTGAATGGGATCACGGCACCAGGCCAAGCCCCGAGGAGGTCGGCTGATGCGCCCGAACGACGCCACCCTGCGCCAGATCGAGGCCGCCGATCCCACCGCCAACACATGGTTGTCCGCCAATGCAGGTTCCGGCAAGACCCGTGTGCTGACCGACCGCGTCGCGCGCCTGTTGCTGGCCGGGGTATCGCCGCAGAACATCCTGTGCCTGACCTACACCAAGGCCGCCGCCAGCGAGATGCAGAACCGGCTGTTCAAACGGCTGGGCGAATGGGCGATGAAACCGGATGAGGCGCTGCGCGCCGAACTGGCCGAGTTGGGCGAGGTCGAGGTTGCCGACCTGGGCTTTGCCCGCCAGCTTTTCGCCCGCGCGATCGAAACGCCGGGCGGGCTGCGGATTCAGACCATCCATTCATTCTGCGCCGCGATCCTGCGCCGCTTCCCGCTCGAGGCCGAGGTCACGCCGCATTTCACCGAGATGGACGAACGCACCGCGAAGATCCTGCAGACCGAAGTGGTCGAGGACATGGCTGCCGGGATCGACAGGCCCCGGTTCGAGGCGCTGGCCGAGTTCTATTCCGGTGAGGACATTGCCAGGCTGACCCGCGAAATCCTGTCGCGGCGCGAGGCGTTTGTGGCCGCGGCTACGCGGGAGGACGTTTGGGTTTGGTTCGACTTGCCGCCGGGTTTCGGCGCGGACGAGCTGTCCGCCATGGCCTTCGCGCCGGGCGATGCGGCGCTGATCGCCGAGTTGCGCGGTATTCTCGCAACCGGCAGCAAGACCGAGATCACCGCCGCCGCCAAGCTCGCCGCGATTCGAAACAGCCCGCCAGACATCGCTGATCTGCCCGTATTAGAGAGTGTTTTTCTGACTGGCGCAGGCGCGAAAGAGCCCTTCGCGGCCAAGATCGGCAGCTTTCCGACCAAGGACACGCGAAACGGGGCCGCGGCGCATCTGATGCCAGCGCTCGAAGGCCTGATGGCGCGTGTCGAGACGGCTCGCGACTGGCGAATCCGGTTGGAGACCGCCCTCAAGACACTCGCCCTGCACCGATTCGCCCAGCCCTTCCTTGCCGAATATGAGCGACGCAAACAGCTTCGTGGCTGGCTCGATTTTGACGATCTGATCCTGCGGGCCGGGCGTCTGGTGAACGATCCTGCGGTTGCGGCATGGGTTCTGTTCCGGCTGGATGGCGGCATCGACCATATCCTTGTGGACGAGGCGCAGGATACCAGCCCGGCACAATGGCGGGTGATCGAAAGCCTTGCGCGCGAATTCACCACCGGCGACAGCGCGCGGTCCGACCGGGCGCGCACGATCTTTGTCGTCGGCGACCGCAAGCAGTCGATTTATTCGTTTCAAGGCGCGGACCCGGCCGAGTTTACCCGCATGCGCGACCAGTTCGGCGCGGCGCTGGGCGAGGTCGGGCAGCGCCTGGGCGATTTGCAGCTGGAATACTCGTTCCGCTCATCGCTTGCGGTGCTGGTACTGGTCGACACCGCGCTGGCGGCGGTGCCGGGGCTTGGGCAGGAGGTCAAGCACCGCGCCTTTCATGGCGACAGGCCGGGCCGGGTGGACCTCTGGCCTGTGGTCGAGACACCAGATGCCGATGAATCGCGGCCGTGGACCGATCCGCTCGACACATTGGCGCCCGAGGATGGGCGCATCCGGCTGTCGAATTCCGTGGCCGACGCCATTGCCGAGATGCTCGCCCACGGTGCCGTCCCTGACGACAAACTGGGCGCGCGCCCGATTCGCCCGCGTGACATTCTGGTGCTGGTGCGGCGCCGGTCGGAGATCTTTCATCAGATCATCCGGGCCTGCAAGACACGCGATCTGCCGATTGCCGGGGCCGACCGTCTGCGGATCGGTGGCGAGCTTGCGGTGAAGGACCTGACCGCCGTGCTGGCTTTCCTTGCCACCCCCGAGGACGACCTGTCGCTGGCCGCCGCGCTGCGCTCGCCCATGTTCGGGCTGGACGAGAACGCGTTGTTCAACCTCGCCCATGGGCGCGGCAAGCGCTATCTCTGGAACGTGTTGCGCGAGCGGTCGGGCGACCACGCCGACACGCTCGAAATCCTTGGCGATCTGCGGGATCAGGCCGATTTCCTGCGGCCCTACGACCTGCTCGACCGGCTTCTGACCCGTCATGATGGCCGCCGCCGCCTGATCGCGCGGTTGGGGCCAGAGGCCGAGGACGGGATCGACGCGCTTTTGACGCAGGCGATGGCCTATGAGCGGACCGAGGTCCCGAGCCTCACCGGCTTTCTGACCTGGCTTGCAGCTGAGGAGGTCGAGATCAAGCGCCAGATGGACAGCGCCGGCGACCAGATCAGGGTGATGACGGTGCATGGCGCCAAGGGGCTGGAAGCGCCGATCGTCATCCTGCCCGACACGGCCAGGCGACGCCCGCCGAATTCGGACCAATTGGTGCTTCTGGGCGGAGATCGCGTGGCGTGGCGCAGCAAGGCCGCCGAGGCGCCCGCCTCAATGCAAACGGCTCTGCACGAGAAGGCAGAGCGCGGGCGCGAGGAAGACATGCGGCTGCTTTATGTGGCGATGACGCGGGCCGAAAGCTGGCTGATCGTGGCGGCTGCCGGCGATGTCGGCAATGCGGGCGACAGCTGGTATCGGATTGTCGAGGCCGGGTTGCAGGGCGTCGGCGCGGAAGCGGCAAATTTTGCGCTGGGCGCTGGCCTGCGTTCGCAGGTCGGTGACTGGCCGGATCGTCCCGGCGCGGGGGTGATCGACGCCGACGAATCGCCGCCCCAGTCGCTGCCCGACTGGGCGACCACACATCCCGGCGCCCCTGTTGCGGCTCCGGCACCGCTGGTGCCATCCGACCTTGGCGGCGCGAAGATCGTCGAAGGGGCCGAGGATGGCGCCGATCTTGACGCTGCGCTTCGCCACGGCCGTCAGATTCACCGGCTGCTTGAGTTCCTGCCGGTCTATGACCGGGCCGACTGGCCCCGGATCGCGCGCGATCTGCTGGCGTTTGGCGAAGACGCGGCGTCACCCGAGATGGCCGAGGCGCTTCTGACCGAAATATTCGCCGTGCTCGACAACCCCGATCTTGCGCCGATCTTCGCGCCCGGCACCCTGGCCGAGGTCGAGATATCCGCCCCGGTCGACATCGCGGGTCGAAGCCGGATCCATGGCGTCATCGACCGGCTGATCGTCGGGCCAGACAGCGTTCTCGCCGTGGATTTCAAGACAAACCAGGCGGTTCCGGGGTCCGTGGCCGACATTCCCGAGGGCATCCTGCGCCAGTTGGGTGCCTATGAGGTGGCGTTGCAATCGGTCTATCCGGGGCGCGTAATCGAGACGGCGGTGCTGTGGACACGGACCGGCGCGCTCATGCACGTGCCGTCCGGTATCGCCCTGCGCGCGTTTGGTCGCCTTGACGGGCCGCAGGGCGGTTCTTAGGTTCTGTCCAACTGAATATGCCAAGGAGCAATTTGATGACCACCGTAGCCGTCACGGACGCCACCTTCGAAGAAGAAGTCCTGAAATCCACCGTTCCCGTCGTGGTGGACTTCTGGGCCGAATGGTGCGGACCCTGCAAGATGATCGGCCCCGCCCTTGAAGAGCTGGCCACCCAGTATGGCGACAAGATCAAGATCGCCAAGGTCAATGTCGACGAAAACCCGCAATCGCCCGCGATGATGGGCGTGCGCGGCATTCCGACGCTGTTCATGTTCAAGGATGGCGAGGTCGTGTCGCACAAGGTCGGAGCTGCCCCGAAAGCCGCCCTTGATACCTGGATCTCGGAATCGATCTGATTCGTCCGAACTGATTCGAAAACGCCCGAAGCTTATGGCTCCGGGCGTTTTTCTTTTTGTTGGCCGGAGTTTGCCTCTCGGGCAAAGAAAAACCCCGCCGATTGGCGGGGTTTTCCCTGAACGGACCCGAAGACCCGGTCAGATCTCTCGATCAGAGCAGCCAGATGGCAGCAGCAACCGCGGCAATGAACAGCAGCGGAACGATGATGCCGGCCGACGACGACGAGGTCGTGGTTTCGACAACAACGTGCGGCTCCATGATCGGCGGAGCAACGGTGCCGGCGTGAGCTGCGGTGGCGGCAAGAGCGGCAACGGCCGCAACAAGCAGGACTTTTTTCATCTCAATCTCCAATTATCCAACCGACGCAAGGCGCCGGATCCAGGGTAGTTCTGTACCTCGTGCGCCTAGAAAACCGAAGCCATGTTTTATTGCAACTGGATTCAGCTAAAACATCCTCGTGTTGTCAAATAAGCAACACCTGTGTTCCGACCTTCGTGAGCGCGAAAAGCTCTGCAATATGTTCATTGTAGAGCCCGATGCACCCGTTCGACGACCGCCGCCCGATCTTGCGCGTGTCGTGGGTGCCATGGATCCGGTAATACTGCCAACTCAGGTAGAGCGCGTGGGTGCCAAGCGGGTTGTCCGGGCCCGGCGGAATATAGGGTGGCCATTCCGGATTGCGCGCCAGCATCGACGGTGTTGGCCGCCAATCCGGGCCGACAACCTTGCGCACGACACTGGTTCTGCCGCGCCGCGTCATCTCTTCGGTCAGCGGCACCGAGGTCGGGAACAGCTTGTAGATCGTCTCGTCTTCCGACCAGAAGTGCAGGCTGCGCGACACCGTATCGACCAGGATCACGCCGTTGCGCAGGTTCGAGAAATACGGTCGCCAATCCAGTGCCCGAAAGCTCGACATGTTGCGCCGCACGATCTCTTCTTCGGCCGTGACATAGGCGGGTTCGTTCTGCGCCAGGGCTGGCGCGACCACGCCACCGGCCGCCGCCAGCGATGTCGCAAGAAAGGTTCTGCGGTCAAATCCGCCTGTTCGCTTCGAATCCATCGGTAGTTCCAATCCTCGATTGATTGCCAACCTGCCGCACTATATACGGCCGTGGTGCCGCGCTCGCAAATCAAACGGGCGTCAAGTCGCTGATTTTGGCCGGTCCGGCGGGTTGCATTGCGCACAGCGGCGCGCACAATGACATTGGAATTGGTCGACTTCGGAAGGACACCATGAAACGCGCATTTTTTCTTTTCGTGGCGCTCGTCTTCGCGCTTGCTGCCTGCGACACGCCAGCGCCGGTTCAAATCGGGCCGGACGGCAAGCCGCTGCCCACCGTTCATCGGATCGCGGCGTTCGAGAGTGACAAGGTCACGTACCGGATGGTTGATGGCATCAACGCGCTGCGGCAGGCCGCCGGGGCGCAGCCGGTGACGCTCAACGCGCAGCTGACCGCCGCCGCCGCGACACATTCGCGCGACATGCACATCCAGAACCGGGCCTGGCATTTCGGCTCGGACGGCTCCTCGCCGCTCGACCGGGTTGGCCGCGTCGGCTATTCCGGCATCATGCTGGGCGAGAACATCTCGGAGACCTTCGAGACCGAGCTTGAGACGCTGGCCGCCTGGATGGAGCAGAAAGACACCCGCGACGTGGTGCTCGACCGGCGCGCGACCCAGATCGGCTTCGCCTGGTATCAGGAAGAAAACGGCAAGATCTGGTGGACGCTGCTGATGGGCACTTAAGCCCGGCTACCGCACGAACCGGGCGGCAAGCTCGACATGCGTCGACCAGCGAAACTGGTCGACGACACGCACCTCATCCAACCTGAAGCCAGCTTCGGTCAGCACCCTAGCATCGCGCGCAAAGCTCACCGGATTGCACGAGACGGCGGCAACCAGGCTGACCCGCGATCGCGCAATTTCCGCGATTTGCGCCTCGGCCCCGGCGCGCGGCGGGTCGATCACCACGGCATCGAATTGGTCAAGTTCGTCCGCCAGCAACGGTTGGCGGTAAAGATCGCGCACTTCGGTCGTGACCGGCTTCAACCCCTTGGCCATCCGCCACCCCTTGTCGAGCGCCGCGATCATCGCCTCGTCGCCTTCCACAGCATGAATCTCGGCCCGCGCGGCCAGTGGCAGCGAAAAGGTGCCGCACCCGGCGAACAGGTCAAGGACGCGCCGGGCATCGCCAACCGCCGCCTCGACCGAGGCGCGAAGCGCGTCTTCGCCCGCCTGCGTTGCCTGAAGAAACGCGCCTGGCGGCGGCACGACGGCGACATGACCGAATCGCTGCATCGGCGGTGCGATCAGCGCGATCTGTTCGTCGTTCCAGGTCAGACGCGACAGCCCATGTTCGCCCGCGATCAGCGCAAGTTCGGTCTCCAACCTGGCGTCCAGAGGCTTGCCGCCCGTCACCGCCACATCCGGCCCGCCGTCCGTCGCCGTCACCAGCAAACGGATCTCCGCCTTCCGCGAGGCCCCGGCGATGGTCAACGCCTCGAACGCGGGCATCGCGGTCATCAGGCGCGAATCGAGCAGGATGCAGGACGGAATGGCGGTCAGGTGGTCGGATTTCGGCGCGTGAAACCCGACCAGCGCGCCGGACTTGGTCCTTCGGCCCGACAATGTCGCGCGGCGTCTGGAGCGCGGCGGCGAGGTTGCGATTGCCTCGATGACATCGGGCAAGCCCTGCGCCCTGAGTGCTGCCTGAACCACGCCGGCCTTCCAATCAGCAACGAAACCGTCGGACGCATGTTGCAACGCACACCCACCGCATGTGCGATAATCTGGGCAGGGTGGGCGGACCCGGTGTTGCGAGGGCGTGATGATGCGCGGCGCGTCGATCCGCCCATCGACAACGTCGCCCGCCACCACTTCGCCCGGCAAGGTGCGCGGCACGAAAACCGGCCCCGGCGCGATTCCGTCGCCAAGGTGGCCGAGGCGCTCGATGGTGACTTCCATCAAGGCTGCCCCAACAGGTCGTCCTGTGTCAGGGTAAACCCCGAAGCGATCCAGCGATCCTCAAGCTCGCGCAGTTTCGCGCCCAGCGCGGCGCCCATATACCTTGGCATCAGATCTTTGGCGCGCACGGGAAACTCTGCCGATGCGCCCAGCGCCAGCCGCGCCTCAAGGTCGTCTGGAAGCCCGTTTTCGAACATCGCCGCGTTCAGCAGCACCACATCGCGCGCCGCATCGCTGCCAAGGCGATAGGCCAGTTCCTCCGGCACCACCGCGCTGCCAAGATGATCGCGCAGCCGCGCCAGATCGCGCGCATCAGTGTTGGACAGCCGGAACCGTTCCTGATGATCGTCGCCGCCAAGACTGGCAAGACGGCGCATCGCATCCGGCGGCGCACCCACCGCCCCCTCAAGGTGAACCAGCGGCGCCAACGCCCGCATGTCTGCGCCCGGCAACACCCGCGCCAGCACTCCGGCCTGCGCCATCGCACCGACCGAGGGGGCCGGGTCGCGCGCGGCAAGCAGCTTGCGCATCTCTGCACCGATGCGTTCGCGCGACAATGTGTCGAGCCCATCCGCCAGATTCGCCACCGCCGCCATCGCCTCGCCGTCAAGTCCGCCCGCAGGGTCGCCATACCAGGCGTGAAACCTGAAGAACCGCAGGATTCGCAGATAATCCTCGCGGATACGGTCGCAGGCGTCGTCGATGAATCGCACCCGCCGGGCGCGCAGGTCCGCCAGCCCGCCGAGTGGATCAAGGACCGTGCCATCCGCCGTCGCATAAAGTGCGTTCATGGTGAAATCGCGCCGGAGGGCGTCTTCCTCGATGGTCCGGGCAAAGGACACGACGGCGCGGCGGCCATCGGTTTCGATGTCCCGGCGAAAGGTCGTCACCTCGAACGGGTGACCCTCGACGACAACCGTCACGGTGCCATGCTCGATCCCGGTCGGAACCGGATTGAACCCGGCCACATGGGCAAGCTCGACCACCTGTTCGGGGGTTGCGTCGGTCGTCAGGTCGATGTCGGTGATCGGCACGCCAAGCAACGCGTTGCGCACGCAGCCGCCAACGAAATAGGCCTGAAACCCGGCATCGAGGAGCATCGCACAGAGACTTTGCGCGCCGGGATCACGCAGCCAGTCATCGGTGATTCGCGCGCTCACAATGCCAGTCTTTCGGCCAGAACATGTAGCATCCGCGCGGTCGCGCCCCAGATGTAATAGGGGCCGTATGGCACCGTGTAGAACTGGCGCTGTTTGCCGCGAAAGATCCGGCCCTCGACCATGTATCGCGCGGGGTCTGCGACATGGGCAAAAGGCACAGTGAACACCTCGGCGACCTCACCCGCTTCGGCGACCGGGGAAAAACGCGAATGAACAAGGCCAATCACCGGCGTCACGGAAAACCCGGTTACGGTTTCGTGGTCGGGCAACGTGCCGATGATCTCGACATCGCGCCGGGGCAGGCTGATTTCCTCCTCGGCTTCGCGCAGGGCGGCGGCGACGGCGTCGCTGTCGCCCGGATCGATCTTGCCGCCCGGAAACGCGATCTGTCCGGGATGATGCGTCAACCCCGACGCGCGCTTGGTGAGATAGAGCCGCAGCCCGTCCCCGGTTTCCTCGAAGGCCATCAGCACACCGGCAGGGCGCAGGATGCGGCCTGCCTGTCGAAATTCCGGGGCCAGATCGAAATCCGAGGTCGATCCATCGGCGCCCGCCACCCGCCGCAGCGCGGCGATCTGGTCAGTTTCCCGTGTCACGCGACGCCTCGGCCTCGAAGCCGAGTGTTTTCGGATCGAACCTGTAATGCGCGCCGCAGAACTGGCAATCGGCGGTGACGATCCCGTCCTCGGTCGTCATGTGCCCGATATCCTTCTGCGAATAGATCGAAAGGCTTTGCCGGACCCGGTCGGTCGAACAGGTGCATCCGAACTTGAGCGGACTCGGGTCGAAGACACGCGGCTGTTCCTCGTGAAACAACCGCACCAGCATCTGGGTCGGCTGAATCTGCGGCCCGATCAACTCGTCTTCCTTCACCGATTCAAGCAGCGCATTGGCGCGCGCCCAATTCTCAAGCTCATCCTCATCTGTCAGGATATCGACGGACGACAACAGAGCCTGGACGCCTGCGCCATCCTCTTTCGCGACGAACGGCGAGGCTTTCGGCATCTTCTGCAACATCACACCGCCTGCGCGCCAGCCATCGGGTTCCTTGCGGAAGCTCAGCGCGAACCGGGACGGAAGCTGTTCGGATTGGGCGAAATAGGTCTGGGCGCAATCGGCGAGCGACGTGCCGGCAATTGGCGTGAGGCCGGAATAGGGCGTCGTGCCCTTGCCCTGGTCGATCAGCACCGCGAAATAGCCGTGCCCGATCTGCGGGAAAGGGTCAGCGTTGCCGATCAGCCGGTCCTTGTCATAGCTGGCATAGGCACGGATGCGTCCCGGTTCGCCCGGCTGTGTCGGGGCATAGTAATCGGTCGCCACCAGTCGTGCCGGGCCATCGCCCCGCACCTGAAGCGACAGCTTCCAGCGCAGCTTGATCGTCGGCCCGATCAGCGCGGTCAACAGCGCCGCCTCGGCCACCAGCCGTTCGACCGCCGGCGGATAATCGTGCTGCGACAGCACCTCATCGAGCACCCCGTCAAGGCGCACGACGCGACCGCGAATGTCGCTGCGATCAAGCTGAAACGGCAGAACCGTATCGTCCCAGGCGATGCGTGACCCGATGCTCATGGCGTGTTTTCCCGTTGCGTTCCGGCCCCTCTACCGCGTCTATATGGGTAGGGCAACCGGCGGAGAAAACCCCTGATGCGGCGCTATGGCGACCCGATCCGGCGAGACATACGTTATGTGTTCCGCCCCGGCGCCTATGCCATCCTGCCGCGCGGGGGTGCAGTGCTGTTGACCCGTCAGGCCGCGCCCGAACCCGATTTCCAGCTTCCCGGCGGCGGGATCGAGCCCGGCGAATCGCCGGTCGCGGCGCTGCACCGCGAGGTTTTCGAGGAAACCGGCTGGCGGATCGGCGCGCCGCGCAAGCTGGGGGTGTTCCGGCGCTTTTCGTTCATGCCGGAGTATGACCTCTGGGCCGAGAAGGTCTGCCACATTTTCATCGCCCGCCCGGTGCGCCGGATGACGACGGAAATCGAGGCCGGACACGCCGCCATCTGGGCGTCGCCGGAGGTGGCGATCGGCATCATCGGCGGCAATATCGGCGATCGCGATTTCCTGCGTGCCTATTTCGCCTGACCATTGCCGCGAAACTCGACCATCGCGCAGGACAGATCGTCGGCAAAATCCTGCCCGGCGCTGAACATGTCGAGATCCCAGACCATGGCCTCGAAAAAATCGTTTCCGGTCAACTCGGCGTTGTCGATTATGATCCGCGTCAACCCGCGTTCCTCCAGCAGCGCGCCGTTCGCGTCGGCACATTCGGTCAGACCATCGGAGTAAAAGAGCAGACGGTCACCGGGGCCAAGGGTCAGGTGCCATTGCTCATATTCCGCACCATTGATCAGCCCGACCGGCAACCCGCCCTTGCCGTGAAACTCCACCCGGCCATCCGCACGACGCACGACCGGATTGGGATGCCCGCATTGCACGATGTCCACCCGACCGCTCATCAGATCGACATAGCCGAGGACAAGCGTAAAATAGAGATCGGATTTCATCTCATCGAGCATCAGCCGGTTCAGGCGCTTTGCGACCTCGGATGGCGGGCGGGCGGAATATTGCCCGTCGGCACCGCGCACCAGCGCGATGTTCTGATCGGGCGAGCCATCCGACAGATACCCGGCCAGTCGCGCGGTCAGGAGCGCCGATGCGATGCCGTGCCCGGAGACGTCGATCCCGAAAAGCACCACCCTGTTCGGCCCGGCGCGAAAGAACCCGACAAGATCACCGCCGACATGACCGCTGGGCTTCAGCAGCAGTGAGACGCTGGCCGTCCCGAAATCACGAAACCTTTCGCGCACCAGCGCCTGTTGCAACTTGCGCGCCTCGATCAGGTCGCGGTCGAGGGCATCATATAGTGTGCTGATCTCGGCCAGAGTCTCACCGACCAGCCGGTTCTTGTCGGAAAGCTCACGCTCCATCCGCAGGATCCGGTCGCCGGCATTGATCCGGGCGCGAAGCTCCTCAGGGTTGACCGGCTTGGTCAGGAAGTCATCCGCGCCCACGTCAAGCCCCTGCGCCACCGCCCCCTTTTCGCTCTTGGAAGTCAGAAGGATGAAATAGACATAATGGTCGCGGCTGTTGGCGCGAACCTGTCTGCAGAGCTCAAGCCCGTCCATGCCGGGCATCATCCAGTCGGACAGGACCAGATCGACAGGGTCACGCAGCACAATGGCCAAGGCTTCATCGCCGCTCGCCGCGTTGACGACACGGTAGCCCTGCCGGGTCAGCGACGCGGTCAGAACCATGCGCTGCGCGGCCGAATCGTCAACGACCAGCACTCGCCCGATTACCGTGCGCAGGTCATCGATTCGCTCGATGGCTCGTGACACCGATCCAGCCACCTCAAACCCCTTGCCTCACCTCATGACTCAGGAACTTGTTTAGACCCGCAGCAATAACGTGCGGTTAAAGCTAAAACTTTTCGTAGCGCTTAATCGTTTCTCAACGAATTTGCTGGATGGATGTCCGCGGGAGGCGGCGATGATCGACTGGGACAGGGTCCATCAACTCAGAGACGAAGTCGGGGACGAGGCTTTTGCCGAAGTCGTCGATCTGTTTCTGGCCGAGATCGACCAGGTCGTCGCACGCCTCCACGACGCGCCCGATCCGGCCAGCTATGAGGCGGATCTTCATTTCATCAAGTCCTCGTCGCTCAACCTGGGCTTCCGCGCCCTTTCGAACCTCTGCCAGATCGGCGAGCGCGCGGCGGCCGACGGTAGGCCGGAGAGCGTCGATCTCGCGCCGATCCTGGCCGCCTATCGCCAGTCCAGGGCCGCTTTCGTGCGTGTCAGAGAATGAACTCCGCCACCGCCTCGTCGGCGGTGATGTCACGAAACGCAAAGCCACCGGCATCCAGCCGCGCAAACAGCCGGGTAAAGTTCTCGGGCGATTTGGTCTCAATCCCGATCAGCACGGTTCCGAAGTTCCGTGCGGACTTCTTGAGATACTCGAATCGAGCGATATCATCCTCGGGGCCAAGCATTTCAAGGAAGTCGCGCAAGGCACCCGGACGTTGCGGCAGCCGCAACAGGAAATATTTCTTCAACCCGGCGTAGCGCTGGGCACGCTCCTTCACCTCGGGCAACCGCTCAAAATCGAAGTTGCCGCCAGAGGTCACGCAAACCACGCGCTTGCCGCGAATCTCGTCGGCCAGATCGCCGAGAACATCGACCGATAGCGCCCCGGCGGGCTCCAGCACGATGCCTTCGACGTTCAGAAGTTCGAGAATCGTCACGCAGACCCGATCTTCCGGTGCGGAATGGACATGCGCGGGCGCAACATCCTTGAGGATCTCGAATGTCAGGTCACCCACCCGCGCGACCGCCGCGCCATCGACGAAGGTATCGACACGCGGCAGCGAAACCGGATGCCCCGCCGCCAGCGCCGCCGCGAGGCTCTTGCCGCCCGCAGGCTCGACAAAGCGCAAACCGATCCCCGGCGCGGCCGCGTCCAGATAGGTCTTTATTCCCGCCGAAAGCCCGCCGCCACCCACTGGCAGCACGACGATATCGGGCTGACCCTCCATCTGCGCAAGCATCTCGACGGCAACGCTCGCCTGCCCCTCGATCACATCGGCATCGTCGAACGGCGACAGAAAATGCCCGCTCGCCTTGGTGCAATAGTCTTGCGCCGCGGCAAGCGTGTCGTCGAAATAGTCCCCGATCAGGCGAATCTCGATGTTGTCGCCACCAAACACGCGGGTCTTGTCGATCTTCTGCATAGGCGTCGTCACCGGCATGAAGATCACGCCCGTCACCCCGAAATGCCGCGCCGCAAAAGCCACGCCCTGTGCGTGGTTCCCGGCGCTCGCGCAGACGAAAAGCTGCCTTTCCGGGCGGGCGGACAGCGACTTGCGCATCGCGTTGAAGGCGCCGCGAATCTTGTAGCTGCGCACCGGCGTCAGATCCTCGCGCTTCAGCCAGATCTCGGACTCGAAGCGCGCCGACAAATGTTCGTTGCGTTGGAGCGGCGTTGCGTCAAACAACTCCCGCATCTTGCGTTCGGCGACCAGCGCGCTGTCGTGAAAATCATCCATCCGCAAGGTGTTGCGTGAATCCGGGGCCGGTTCAAGCCGTTCGCGCGTCGGGTTCCGCCCTGAACTGCCCTTGCCGCCCCTCGCGCCAGTCGATAAACCCGCGCGAAACCTGATGTTACGGAGTCTCACATGTCCGCGCCGAAGAAAGTCGTTCTGGCCTATTCCGGGGGTCTCGACACCTCGATCATCCTGAAATGGCTGCAAACCGAATACGGTTGCGAGGTCGTGACCTTCACCGCCGATCTGGGCCAGGGCGAAGAGCTTGAGCCAGCGCGCGCCAAGGCCGAGTTGCTGGGGATCAAGCCGGAAAACATCTTCATCGAGGACCTGCGCGAGGAATTCGTGCGCGACTTCGTGTTTCCGATGTTCCGCGCCAATGCGGTCTATGAGGGGCTCTATCTTCTGGGCACCTCGATCGCACGGCCGCTGATTTCAAAGCGCCTGATCGAGATTGCCGCCGAGACCGGCGCCGATGCCGTGGCGCATGGCGCGACCGGCAAGGGCAACGATCAGGTGCGGTTCGAATTGTCCGCCTACGCGCTGAACCCCGACATCAAGGTGATTGCGCCCTGGCGGGAATGGGCGCTGACCTCGCGAACCAAGCTGCTTGAGTTTGCCGAGCAGAACCAGATCCCTGTCGCCAAGGACAAGCGCGGCGAAGCGCCGTTTTCGGTCGACGCCAACCTCCTGCACACCTCGTCCGAAGGCAAGGTGCTGGAAGACCCGGCCGTCGAGGCGCCCGACTACGTCTATCAGCGCAGCGTTCATCCCGAGGACGCGCCGGACACGCCCGAATACATCGAAGTGACGTTCGAGCGCGGCGATGCGGTCGGGGTCAATGGCGAGGCGATGTCGCCTGCGACGGTTTTGACCGCCTTGAACGAATACGGCGGCAAGCATGGCATCGGTCGGCTCGATCTGGTCGAGGGTCGGTTCGTCGGCATGAAGTCACGCGGCATCTACGAAACGCCGGGCGGCACCATCCTGCTCGAGGCGCATCGCGGCATCGAGCAGATCACGCTCGACCGTGGGGCGGCGCATCTGAAAGACCAGATCATGCCGCAATATGCCGAGCTGATCTACAACGGCTTCTGGTTCTCGCCGGAGCGCGAGATGCTGCAAGCGCTGATCGACAAGAGCCAGGAGCATGTGACTGGCACGGTTCGGCTGAAGCTCTACAAGGGTCTTGCCCGCACTGTTGGTCGCTGGTCGGAGCATTCGCTCTACTCCGAAGCGCATGTGACCTTCGAGGATGATGCGGGCGCTTACGACCAGAAAGACGCGGCCGGGTTCATCAAGCTGAATGCTCTACGTCTGCGGTTGCTGGCGGCGCGCGACCGGCGGTTGAGGTAAAGCAGGCTCAGGGGTGTGACGCCATAAACGCGTCCACCTCGGCGCGCGTCGGAAAGGCGTCAGCCGTTCCGCGCCGCGTGACCTTGATCGCCGACGCCGCAGCGCCAAAGCGCATCGCCGCCTCGCGGGTCATGCCCTGGTCAAGCCCTGCGGCGGCATAGCCGATGAAGCAGTCTCCCGCGCCGGTGGTGTCGACCGGATTGGCCGAAAACGCCGGAATAGAGACTGTTTCGCCCGACCCTCTGGAATACCACGCCGCTCCTGCCGCGCCTTTTGTCACCAGTAGGTTTGGCACCGGTATCCCCGTCTCGGCAACGCCAAGCGCCTTTGACAATTGCGCCGCCTCGACGGCATTCAGCACCAGAACATCGGTGAGGGGCAGCATTGGCTCGGCCAAGCCCGCCTTGAAAGGCGCCGCCGAATAGATCACCGGCATGTGCCGCTCCCGCGCCGCGCGTGCGGCGTCTTCGCGCAGGCTCGCTTCGTTCTGAATTAGCAGAATGTCGCCCGCCTTGCCGGTATCGAGGGCCGTATTCAGCAGCGTTAGAGACTGTTCGTGATTGGCGCCGCCGAAGGTGACGATGGAATTCTCACCGGCCTGATCGACAAGGATGACCGCATGTCCGGTCGACGCATCCGACCGCCCGACAAACTGCGTGTCGACCCCCATCGCCTGCATCCGCTCGAGCGCCCAATCGCCTTCCGGCCCCACCATGCCGATATGGTGCACAGCGGACCCCGCGCGCGCCGCCGCGACCGACTGGTTCGCTCCCTTGCCGCCCAATCCGGTATGATGGGCGTCGGCCCCGATGGTTTCGCCCGGTGCCGGCAGGTGCGACACCGCATAGAAATGGTCGAGGTTGATCGACCCGAAACAGAAGACCGTCATCACCCCACCTTGCTGGCCGCGAGAACGGCCATGTTGAGGATGTCGTTTGCGGTCGAGGTGGTGGAGCAGATCTGGATCGGCTTGGCCACACCTGCCAGAATCGGCCCGATGACCGTCGCGCCCGCAAGCTCCTGCATCATCTTGACCGAAATCGCAGCAGAGTGGCGCGCCGGAACGACAAGGATATTGGCCGGACCGGTCAGGCGGCAGAAGGGATAATTCGCCATCACCTCGGGGTTCAGGGCAACGTCCGGCGTCATCTCGCCCTCATACTCGAAATCCACGCCGCGCCGGTCTAGCACTTCGGACGCGAGGTGCATCTTCACCGCCCGCTCGGACACCGGATAGCCAAAGGTCGAGAAACTGGTGAACGCCACGCGCGGCTCAAGCCCGAGATTGCGCGCGACACCCGCTGCCCGCTCGGCGATGGTGGCAAGGTCTTCCTCATCCGGCCATTCATGCACCAGCGTGTCGGCAATCAGCACGACCCGACCCTTGATCAACAGCGCGGTGACGCCGACCGCGCCATCCTCGGCCTTGGCATCGAAGACATGGTTGATCAGGTCGAGCACATGCGCCGACTTGCGCGTCGCGCCGGTGACCAGCCCGTCGCCATGCCCATGTGCCAGCATCAGAGACGAAAACACGTGCCGGTCGCGCGCCGCGAGCCGGTGGATGTCGTGCCGGTCAAAGCCCTTGCGCTGCAACCGGTCGTACAGAAACGCCTTGTAGGTCGACAGGTGCTCGGTGTTCGCGGCATTGACGATCTCAAGCTCGGACACTGCGTCACCCAGCCCCGCAGCCTCGAGTTTCTCCTTCACGTCCGGCTCCCGCCCGACCACCAGCGCCTTGCCAAAGCCGTTGCGCTGATAGGCCACCGCCGCGCGCAGCACGTGTGGGTCGTCGCCCTCGGCAAAGATCATGTTTGCCTGTGCCTGACGCGCGCGGGCGTTCAGCGAGCGGATGATCGAGGCTGTCGGGTCCATCCGCGCCTTGAGCGTGTTGGTATAGCGTTCCATGTCGATGATCGGCCGCCGCGCAGCCCCGGAATCCGACCCTGCCTTGGCCACGGCGGGCGGGATCGTGTAGATCAGCCGCGGATCGAACGGCGTCGGGATGATATAATCACGCCCGAAGGTCAGTTTCTTGCCATAGGCGATCGCCACCTCGTCCGGCACATCCTGACGCGCCAATGCGGCCAGGGCTTCGGCGCAGGCGATTTTCATCTCGTCATTGATGGCGCGCGCATGAATGTCGAGCGCGCCGCGAAACAGGTAGGGAAAGCCCAGCACGTTGTTGACCTGGTTGGGATAATCCGACCGCCCGGTTGCAACGATGGCATCGGTGCGCACCGCATGGGCCTCTTCCGGCGTGATCTCGGGGTCGGGATTGGCCATCGCGAAAATCACAGGGTCGGCGGCCATGCTTTGCAGCATCTCGGGCGTCACCGCTCCCTTTGCAGACACGCCCAGAAACACGTCGGCACCGACCATTGCCTCATCCAGCGTGCGCAGATCGGTGCGCGCCGCATGGGCCGATTTCCACTGGTTCATGCCCTCGGTCCGGCCCTGGTAGATCACGCCCTTGGTGTCGCAGACGATGCAATTGTCGTGTTTCGCGCCCATCGTCTTGAGAAGCTCGATGCACGCGATCCCCGCCGCCCCGGCGCCGTTCAAGACGATCCGGCATTCCTCGATTTTCTTGCCCGTCAGATACAATGCGTTGATCAATCCGGCAGCGCAGATCACCGCCGTGCCGTGCTGGTCGTCGTGAAACACCGGGATGTCCATCACCTCCTTGAGCCGCTGCTCGATGATGAAACACTCGGGCGCCTTGATATCCTCGAGGTTGATGCCGCCGAAGGTCGGCCCCATCAGGCGCACCGCGTTCACGAAGGCGTCGGGGTCTTCGGTGTCCAGCTCGATATCTATCGAGTTCACATCGGCAAAGCGCTTGAACAGCACCGCCTTGCCTTCCATCACCGGCTTGGAGGCCAGCGCGCCAAGGTTGCCAAGCCCGAGGACCGCGGTCCCGTTAGAGATCACCGCCACGAGGTTGCCCTTGTTGGTGTAATCATAGGCGGTTTCCGGGTTCTCATGAATCCGCTCGCACGGCACCGCGACGCCCGGTGAATAGGCCAGCGACAGGTCGCGCTGCGTGGTCATCGGAACCGTCGGGACGATCTCGAACTTCCCGGGGTTCGGCGAGAAATGATAGGACAGCGCTTCTTCCGGCGTGATCTTGTGCTTGGTCATGTGATGGATCCCGTCTCCTCCTCGACCCGCCTGTCTTACCGGGCGCACCGGTCGCGCTCAACAGGTTTGCATCGGTCGACAAGGCTGAACCACGGCTTGCCACCAGACTCCTCACCGGTATTGTGCCGCTGTATTCAGGAGGCGGTTCCGTGGCTGGGAAGATATTGCTGACAGGCGGGGCGGGCTATATCGGCTCGCATACCTATGTCGAACTCAAGGCGGCTGGCCATGACGTCGTCATCCTCGACAACTTCTCCAATGCCCGCCACGACGTGATCGACCGGCTCGAAGTCATTACCGGCGCGCCGGTCGCGCTCCACGAAGGCGATGTGCTCGACAAGGCGTTCCTGGCTTCGGTCTTCGCCGCGCATGACTTCGACGCGGTGATCCACTTCGCGGCCCGAAAGGCGGTGGGTGAAAGCGTCGAGAAACCGCTCGACTATTTCGAGACGAACTGCACGGGGTTCTCAAACCTCTTGATGGCAATGCGGGATGCGGGCGTGTTTCGCGTGGTGTTTTCCTCGACCGCCACGGTCTATGGCGAGCCAGAGGTGCTGCCCTTTGCCGAGGACCACAGGCTCGCCCCGGTCAGCCCCTATGCGCAATCGAAAGTCACCTGCGAAACCCTGCTGGCGCAATGCAAGGCCGCGGATGAGCGCTGGTCATATGGCATCCTGCGCTATTTCAACCCGGCGGGCGCACATGATTCCGCGCTGATCGGCGAAGACCCGAACGACATTCCGAACAACCTGATGCCCTATATCGCCAAGGTTGCGACCGGTGAATTGCCGCATCTGAGCGTTTTTGGCAACGATTATGACACGCCTGACGGCACCGGAGTGCGCGATTATATCCATGTCGTCGATCTCGCGCGCGGCCATGTCAAGTCCGTCGCCAAACTGATCGACGCGGACGACACCCATATCCTCAACCTCGGCACCGGCACCGGCTATTCGGTGTTCGACATGCTGCACGCCTATGAGCGCGCCTGTGGCAAAACGTTGCCCTATCGGATCGCGCCGCGGCGTGCCGGAGACATCGACAAGTTTTTTGCCGATCCAGCGCGCGCGCGTGCCTATCTGGGGTTCGAGGCAGAACGCGGGCTGGATGACATGTGCCTGACTAGCTGGAACTGGGTATCGCGGCGCAACAACTTCTGAGGGTCTTTCGCCCGAACCGGCACTTCACTAGTCTGGCGCGACGGGCGATCTGGGGGATCACGTGACAGCCGATAACACCGCCATGACGCCGATGATGGCGCAATATCTCGACATCAAGGCACAATATCCGGATGCGCTCCTGTTCTACCGGATGGGCGACTTCTACGAGATGTTCTTCGACGATGCCCGCGCCGCGTCCGAGGCGCTCGACATCGCGTTGACAAAGCGCGGCAAGCATCAGGGCGACGACATCCCGATGTGCGGTGTTCCGGTCCATGCGGCCGAGGGCTATCTGATGACGCTCATCCGCAAGGGGTTTCGGGTGGCGGTCTGCGAGCAGATGGAGGACCCGGCCGAAGCGAAGAAGCGCGGCTCGAAATCGGTGGTCAAACGTGACGTGGTGCGGCTGGTCACGCCGGGGACGCTGACCGAGGAAAGCCTGCTCGACGCGCGGCGGCACAATTATCTTGCGGCCTATAACGAGGTCCGCGGCGACGGCGCTCTGGCCTGGGTGGATATCTCGACCGGTGCATTTCGTGTCATGTCCTGTTCGGTTGCACGGCTGGGGCCGGAACTGGCGCGCCTTGCACCGCGCGAGGTCATTCTGGCCGAGGCGGCAGAGCCAAGTCTGCACGCATTAGTCTCTGATATGGGCGCCGCGAGCACACCCTTGGCCGGGTCGGCGTTCGACTCCACCTCGGCCGAGAAGCGTGTGATGGAGTTGTTTCAGGTCGCATCGCTCGACGCTTTCGGGGCGTTTTCGCGCGCCGAGCTCGGGGCGATGGGCGCGATTGTCGAATACCTTGCGATCACCCAGAAGGGCAAGCTGCCGCTGATCCGGCCGCCTGTCAGGGAATCCGCATCCCGCGTGATGCAGATCGACGCCGCGACCCGGCGAAACCTGGAACTGACGCAGGCGCTGGCGGGCGGGCGCGAAGGCGCGCTGTTGCACACCATCGACCGCACCGTGACCGCTGCTGGCGGAAGGCTGCTCGAGCGGCGGGTGTCCAGCCCCTCACGCGATCTTGCCGAGGTGGATGCGCGGCTTGAGTCCGTGGCTTTTCTGCTGGAACAGAGCCGTTTGCGGGATGATTTGCGGCTCGCGCTGCGCAAGGCGCCCGACATCGACCGCGCACTTTCGCGCCTGTCGCTCGACCGCGGCGGGCCGCGCGATCTGACCGCGATCCGCGCCGCGCTGGGCGCTGCGGCCGATCTGGCCGAGATGCTGCGGCGACCCGACTTGCCGGACCGGCTGGCCGGGTTCGCATCCTCTCTGACCGGGCATGAAGATCTGCATGGCCTCCTCGACAATGCACTGGTCGCCGAACCACCGCTTCTGGTCCGCGACGGCGGGTTCATCGCTCCGGGCTACGATGCTGACCTCGATGACGCCCGCAAACTGCGCGATCAGGGCCGCTCGGTCGTCGCCGGGTTGCAGGCCGATTACGCAAGCATCGCCGGGGTGCAAAGCTTGAAGATCAAGCACAACAACGTGCTGGGCTATTTCATCGAGACCACGGCGACCCATGCTGAAAAGATGCTGTCGCAACCGCTGTCCGAAACCTTCATTCATCGCCAGACAACCGCCAACGCGGTGCGGTTCACCACGGTCGATCTGTCCGATCTGGAGACCCGGATTCTCAATGCCGGCAACCGCGCGCTTGAGATCGAAAAGCGGCTCTATCAAGGGATTTGTGCCAAAGTTCTTGCCCATGCGGGGCCGCTGGGCGCGCTTGCCCGGGCGCTGGCGGAGTTCGACCTTGCCGCAGCGCTGGCCGAGATTGCCGACACCGAAGGTTGGTGCAGGCCAAAGGTTGAGGATAGCCGTGCGTTCGAGGTCGTCGGTGGTCGGCATCCGGTGGTTGAACGGGCGTTGCGCAAACAGGGCGGCGGCCCGTTCATCGCCAATGATTGCCACCTGGCCGATGGCGCCGAGGGTGCCGCGATCTGGCTGCTGACCGGCCCGAACATGGCGGGCAAGTCGACGTTTCTCAGGCAGAACGCGCTGATTGCGTTGTTGGCGCAGGCCGGGAGCTTTGTTCCGGCGAAATCCGCGCGCATCGGGCTGGTCTCGCAACTTTTCAGTCGGGTCGGTGCCTCCGACGATCTGGCGCGGGGCCGGTCCACCTTCATGGTCGAGATGGTCGAAACCGCGGCGATCCTCAATCAGGCCGACGATCGGTCGCTGGTGATCCTCGACGAAATCGGGCGCGGCACGGCGACCTATGACGGGCTGTCGATCGCCTGGGCGACACTAGAACACCTGCACGAGGTCAATCGCTGCCGCGCGCTGTTCGCCACGCATTACCATGAACTGACCCAACTTGCGCATCAACTTGACGGCGTCGACAACGCGACGATTGCCGTCAAGGAGTGGGAGGGCGACGTGATCTTCCTGCACGAGGTCCACAAGGGCGCGGCGGATCGGTCCTATGGCGTTCAGGTCGCCAAGCTCGCCGGCCTGCCCGCATCCGTGGTCGAGCGTGCGCGGGTGGTTCTTGAGGCGCTGGAACAGGGTGAGCGCGAGGGCGGCAGGGCGCAGAAGGCGCTTATCGACGATCTGCCGCTGTTCTCGGCGGTGGTGTCCACCGCATCGCCCGCCCGCAAGGGCCCGTCGCCGGCAGAAGAAAAGCTCGCCGGGATCAATCCCGACGAGCTGACGCCGAAACAGGCGCTTGAGCTGGTCTATGCGCTGAAAAACCTCAGCGGGGACTAGACGAGACCCCGACCTGGGCAGGCCGAAGCAGCCTGTCATGCAGCAGGAAGCCTTCGGCCATCACCTGAATGATCTGGCCGGCCTTGGTATCGGGCACCGGGGCCTCGAACATGGCCTGATGATGCTGCGGGTCGAAAACCTCGCCGATCTCGGGCGAGATGATGGTGATCCCGTGCTTCGAGAAGATGTTCAGAAGCTCGCGCATGGTCAACTCGACGCCTTCGATCAATCCCGGCGCCTGCGCCCGTGCCTGATCCGTCGTCGCCTCGAGCGCGCGTTTCATGTTGTCAAAGACCGGCAGCATGTCGCGGGCAAGTTTCGACCCGCCATATTGCTCGGCCTCGCGCCGGTCACGCTCGTGACGTTTGCGCGAGTTCTCGGCGTCGGCCAGCACCCGCATGACCCGGTCGCGGAGCGCATCGCGTTCGGCGCGAAGCTGTTCGATTTCGTCCACCGGTGCGCCATCCTCAAGAGGGTTCTGGGCTTCGGTCGGCTCGTCCGTGCCGACACCCGCCATGATTTCCTCGATCGCGGCTTCGATGTCGGAAAGTTCGTCTTTCTTCTTTGGATCTGCCATTTTCTTACCTTCTAGCCTCGGTCGGAGATCAGTTTTCCGACCAATTGCGCGGTGTAGTCGACGATCGGGACGATCCGTCCATAGTTGAGCCGGGTCGGTCCGATCACACCCACCGCGCCGATGATTCTACGGTCAGCGTTCATATAGGGGGAAACCACCAAAGAGCTACCCGAAAGTGAGAAAAGCTGGTTCTCCGAGCCGATAAAGATGCGCACCCCTTCCCCCTCCTCGGCCAGCGTGAGGAACTCGGCGATATCGTGCTTTCTTTCCAGATCGTCAAAAAGCTGCATGATCCGCTCAAGGTTCGCCCCGTCACCGCTATGCGCCAACAGGTTTGCCCGGCCCCGCACGATCAGGCGCTCCTCACCGACTCCGGGATCTGCCCAGAGCGCGACACCGTTCTCGATCAGCTCCTGCGCCAGCTTGTCCAGCTCCTGCCGACGGCTGGCAATCTCCTTCTGGATCGCGTCGCGCAACTCTGCGAGCGTCTTGCCTTCGGCAAAAGCGTTGATGAAATTGCCCGCCTCGCGCATCGACGATGCGGTCTGGCCGATTGGCGGGTTGAAAACCCGGTTTTCGACATGACCATCGGCAAAGACCAGCACCACAAGCCCGCGGTCCGGCCCGAGATGGACAAACTCGATATGCTTGATCGGGGCTTCGGCGTGTTTCGGCGTCAGGACGAGGCTCGCACCGGCGGTAATTCCCGACAGGGCCGAGCCGATCCGGTCCATCAGCGTCGAGACATCGGCCTTGTTGGACGTCACCGTCGCGTCAATCTTCATCCGGTCGGCATCGGTCAGGTTCGAGACCTCGAGCAAGCCGTCGACAAACATCCGCAACCCCTGCTCGGTGGGTATGCGCCCGGCCGATACATGTGGGCTGTTCAACAGCCCCATGATCTCGAGGTCCTGCATCACGTTGCGGATCGTGGCCGCCGACACCTTGGCCGACATGGCGCGCGTCAGGCTGCGCGATCCCACCGGTTCGCCGGTTTCCAGATAGGACTCGACCAGCCGGCGAAACACTTCGCGCGACCGTTCGTTCAGTTCTTCCAGAAGCGGTCCTGCCGCCATGTGCCTCTGCCTCCACCCGTCATCGGGCTTGCCTTTTGTCGGGGGCCATGAGAGTCCACCCGAAACGAAAAGGAAGGACATCTCATGCGCCCATCTGATCGAAAGATAGATGAAATGCGGCCGATTTCAATCGACGTCGGGGTCACGAAGCACGCTGAGGGCTCCTGCATGATCCGGGTCGGCGACACTCATGTCCTTTGCACCGCCTCGCTCGAGGAGCGCGTGCCGCCGTTTCTGCGCAACACCGGCCAGGGCTGGGTGACGGCGGAATACGGGATGCTGCCGCGCGCGACCAACACCCGGATGCGCCGCGAGGCGGCCGTGGGCAAGCAAGGCGGGCGCACCGTCGAGATCCAGCGCCTCATCGGCCGCGCCCTGCGCGCGGGCGTTGATCGGCAGGCGCTGGGCGAACGCCAGATCACCGTCGATTGCGATGTGATCCAGGCCGATGGCGGCACCCGTTGCGCCGCGATCACCGGTGGCTGGGTCGCGCTGCGCCTTGCGGTCAACAAGCTGTTGAAAGCAGGCGATATCTCAACTGATCCGCTGACCGCTCAGGTGGCGGCCGTGTCCTGCGGCATCTATGCCGGTCAAACCATCCTCGACCTCGACTATGCCGAGGACAGCGAGGCCGGGGTCGACGGCAATTTCGTGATGACCGGCACGGGCCGGCTGATCGAGGTGCAGATGTCCGCCGAGGGCTCGACCTTCTCGCATGACCAGATGAACCGGCTGATGGAACTGGCCGACAAGGGCATTGCCGAACTGGTGGCGGCCCAGAAAGCCGCCACTGAATGACACGGCGGTTTGACGGCGACAAACTGGTGATCGCCTCGCACAACGCGGGCAAGATCCGCGAGATCGGCGCGCTTCTGGCGCCTTTTGGCGTCGAAGTGGTATCTGCCGGTGATCTTGGCCTGGACGAGCCGGAGGAAACCGAAGTCAGCTTCGCCGGCAATGCCCGGATCAAGGCGCATTACGCCGCGCAGAAATCGGGGCTGCCTGCATTGTCCGACGACAGCGGCATCATGGTTGACGCGCTCGGCGGTGAACCCGGTGTCTATACCGCCGACTGGGCAGAAACGCCGAACGGTCGGGATTTTGCGATGGCGATGACGAAGGTCTGGACATTGCTTGAGGAAATGAACGCCCCCGAACCCAGAACCGCGCGTTTCAATGCCACGCTCTGCCTTGCCTGGCCCGACGGTCACGACGAGATCTTCGAGGGCCAGGTCGAAGGGCGCGTCGTCTGGCCGATGCGGGGGGAAAACGGTTTTGGGTTCGATCCGATCTTCATGCCCGAGGGAAAAACCCAGACCTTCGGCGAAATGGACCCCGCCGAAAAACACGCGATGAGCCACCGAGCTGTCGCCTTCGCAAAACTCGTCGAGGGTTGTTTTGGCTGAAGACTGGCGCCTCGGCGGGTTTGGCCTTTATATCCATTGGCCGTTTTGCGCCGCGAAATGCCCCTATTGCGACTTCAACAGCCACGTTTCCGCAAAGGTGGAGATGAACGATTGGCGCAGCGCCTATGTCGACGAAATCGCGCGCTATGCTGCCCAAACCGGGCCACGCCTGTTGAATAGTGTCTATTTCGGCGGTGGAACACCTTCGTTGATGGCCCCGGAGGTCGTGGAGGCCGTGATTGACGCGGCGGCGCGCCACTGGACCTTTGCCAATGATATCGAGATTACCCTTGAAGCCAACCCGACCTCGGTTGAGGCCAGAAAGTTCGCGGAGTTCCGGCAGGCGGGCGTCAACCGGGTTTCGCTTGGGGTTCAGGCCCTGAACGACCCCGATCTTCGCCGACTGGGGCGCCTGCACGACGTCGAGACCGCCCGAAACGCGCTCGGTATCGCGAAGGCAACCTTCGACAGGGTGAGTTTCGATCTGATCTATGCCCGGCAGGACCAGACCCTGAGCGATTGGCGTGATGAACTCACCACTGCCCTGAGTTTTGAGCCTGAGCACCTGTCGCTCTACCAACTCACGATCGAGGATGGCACCGCCTTTGGCGATCGGTTCCGGCGCGGCAAGCTGCCGGGCCTTCCCGGCGAAGACCTGGCCGCCGACATGTTTTTCCTGACGCAAGACATCTGCGACGCCGCGGGCTTGCCGGGCTATGAGGTGTCGAACCATGCCAAACCCGGCCAGGAATCGCGGCACAACCTGATCTACTGGCGCGGCGGCGATTACGTCGGCATCGGCCCCGGCGCGCATGGGCGCCTGACGCTGGCAGGGCAGCGCTACGCCACGACGACCGAACTCTCACCCGCCAAATGGCTCTCGCAGGCGAGCAGCGCCGAGACTGGTGAGAGCGGGCGCGAGGTCTTGAGCGCGCAGGATCAGGCTGGCGAATACCTCATGATGAGCCTGCGGACGTCGGAGGGGCTTGACTTGGCGCGGTATCTGGATATCGCGGGAGTTCCGCTAAATGATAATATTATCAATGACTTGAACGGTCACAATCTGCTCGAAGCAACCCCCAGCCACCTGCGCGCAACGCGAGCTGGCCGCGCGGTTCTGAACTCGATCATTACGGCCCTCCTGCCCGGCGTCTAGCCGCCAAGCTTGCGGCACAGATCGTCGAGTTGCTCGAGGGTGCTGTAACGAATCGTCAGCGAGCCCGATTCCTGCCCGACAACATGGTCGATCGCGACCTTCATGCCGAGGCTGGCTGACAGATCGCCCTCAAGCGCCGCCGTGTCCGCGTCTTTCTCGCGCTTTTTGGGCGGCTCAGATCCGCTTTGCCTTTTCGGGGCTTTCGCGAGCCGTTCGACCTCACGAACCGACAATCCCCTCGCGATCACCTGCATCGCCAGACCGACCGGGTCGTCCGCCGTCACCAGCGCCCGCGCATGACCGGCCGAAAGCTGGCCACTGCGGACATGGTCCAGCACCTCTGGCGGCAGATTCAGCAGTCTCAGCATGTTGGCGATATGCGGCCGGCTCTTTCCCAGCGCTTCGGCCAGCTTTTCTTGCGTATGACCGAAGCGGTCCATCAGCTCACGATATCCCGCGGCCTCCTCCGCAGCGTTCAGGTCGGACCGCTGGATATTCTCGATAATCGCGACTTCCAGCGCTTCGGTGTCCGTATAGCTGCGAATCAGCGCGGGCACCTCGTGGAGCTTGGCCATCTGCGACGCCCGCCAGCGCCGTTCACCGGCGACAATCTCGTAGGTTCCGGGGGTCCGGCTGTTCTGGCGCAGGATGATCGGCTGAATCACTCCCTTTTCCCTGATCGACGCGGCCAGGTCCGCAAGATCTTCCTCGTTGAAGGTCCGGCGCGGCTGATCCGGGTTCGGGATGATCTTTTCGATGGCCACCATCTGATCATGCCGGCGTGGCGTCTCGGCCGCGGTCTCGCTGCCATCTTCGGTCGCTGGCTGCGGCGCGACATCCGCCATGAGGGCCGAGAGGCCGCGCCCCAAACCGCGAGTAGGCTTCTTCGTCATCACTCTCTCCTAAGTCGATCGGGCCAACAGCTCTTTCGCGAGCGCCGTATAGGCGACACTGCCTTTTGAGGTCGGATCGTAGCTCAGAACCGGCATCGAGTAAGACGGCGCCTCGCTGATCCGCACGTTTCGCGGGATGATCGTGTCAAAAACCAGTGTGCCGAGGTTTTCCCGCGCGTCGTCCTCGACCAGTTTCGACAGGTTGTTGCGCTTGTCATACATCGTCAGCACAACGCCTTCGATGCGAAGCTCGGGGTTGGCGGTCTGGCGCACTTCTCGGATCGTCAGCATGAGTTGTGACAGCCCTTCGAGGGCGAAAAACTCGCTTTGCAGCGGCACCAACACCGAATGTGCCGCCACCATCGCGTTGACAGTCAGCAGGTTCAGCGACGGCGGACAGTCGATCAGGATGAAATCGAGCGCCAGGTCCGCCACATCCGGCGCGCGCAGAGCATCATGCAGAAGATGGCTGCGTTTTTCGTTGGAAACCAGTTCGATGTCGGCCGATGAAAGGTCCGTGGTCGCCGGTGCGATCCAAAGCCCCTCGAGCGCAGTCGGTTGCGCGACCTTTTTCAACGGCACTTCATCCAGAATCAGATCGTAGGTGGTGAACAGCCGGTCTTCCGGCTCCACTCCGAGGCCGGTCGACGCGTTGCCCTGCGGGTCGATATCCGCGATCAACACGTTTTTTCCCTGTGCCGCAATGGCCGCACCAAGGTTTATTGCGGTCGTGGTCTTGCCCACGCCGCCCTTCTGGTTGGTGATCGCGATGATTTTCGGGCCCCGCGGCCGCGCCGGATCAGACACGCCTGATATCTCCAATTCTAAGAATGGTTGCCTGTGGGTCCGTATTGCTCGGGTATGTATCCAACTCGAACGCCCAGGTTTCAAGCGCTTGTTGTATCTCGGCGTTGGCCCCGGCGCCTTTCAGGAAGATGGCTTCGCCGCCCATTCGAAGATGCCGCTGGGCATATTCAAGCAATTGCACAAGCGGGGAAAGGGCGCGCGCAGAAACCACGTCGGCGTCAAGCGGGGAAAGCGCTTCGATCCGCTCTGACAACACCGGAACATTCAATCCGGTTTCCCTTGCAACGGTCCTCAGAAACGTGGCTTTCCGAAGGTCGCTTTCAACGCAGGTCACTGATAACCCTGGACGGTGTTCGGCTGTCAGGATCGCGATGACCATGCCGGGAAATCCACCGCCGCTGCCCAGGTCCGCCCACAACCCCTCCTGCTTCGCCGTCACGCCAAGGATCTGCGCGGAGTCGAGGAAATGCCTGTCCCACAACTGGGCGACGGTCGATTTTGCCACCAGATTGATCCAAGGCGTCCATTTCATCAGGAGCGCGGCGTAGATATCGAGCCGCTCGAGTGTTTCACGTGAAACATCCACGGTCGAGATAAACCGCGCGCGCCCATTCATGCCGACTTTGCCCGGTCCGCTTGACGCAGTTTCGCTAGAATGAGCGTCAGTGCTGCGGGCGTAATTCCCTCGATCCGGCCGGCTTGCGCGATGGTCTCCGGTCGAATTCTGCTCAGCTTGCCGGACAATTCCCGCGTCAAGCCGTCGAGCGCATCATAGTCGAACTCGGGCGGAATCCGGTGGGCCTCGTCGCGCTGCAGGGCTTCAACGTCGCGCTTCTGTCTGTCGATATAGTTTGCGTAAAGCGCGTCCTTCTCGACCTGCCGGCGTATGTCCGGGGCGATCGCGGAGAGCTCCTCGTCGTTGGTGGCCAGTTGATCGACAGTCACACCGGGCAATGAAAGAAGTGCAAATCCCGTGCGACGGGTGCCATCCTGGCTGAGTGTCACCCCAAGCTTCCGCGCCTGCGCGGCGCTATAGCTCCGCGTCTCGAGGGCGCTGCGGGCAGCGCCGAGGGCGTCCATCTTTTCTTCAAACGCGGTCCGCCGCGCCTCGCCGACGCAACCGAGCGAGATCCCGAGCGGCGTCAGGCGCTGGTCGGCGTTATCCGCGCGCAGGCTCAGTCGAAACTCAGCCCGCGAAGTGAACATGCGGTAAGGTTCCGTCACGCCGCGCGTTGTCAGATCGTCAATCATTACGCCGATGTAGGAGTCAGCGCGGGAAAAAACGATCGGGTCGCGGCCCAGCGCGTTCAGACCGGCGTTAAGGCCCGCGACCAGCCCTTGCGCTGCCGCCTCCTCGTAGCCGGTCGTTCCATTGATCTGTCCGGCCAGAAACAAGCCCGGCACCTCGCGAACCTCAAGCGTCGAGCGCAAGGCGCGCGGATCGACATAATCATACTCAATGGCGTAGCCGGGCTGGAGAATCACCGCCGCCTCAAGCCCCTTGATCGAGCGCACATATCGTTCCTGCACGTCGGCGGGCAGCGAGGTCGAAATACCGTTGGGATAGACCGTGTCGACGTCCAGACCTTCCGGCTCCAGAAACACCTGATGTGAGGACTTTTCTGCGAACCGCACCACCTTGTCCTCGATCGACGGGCAATAACGCGGACCTACGCCATCGATCTGACCGCCATACATCGCCGAAAGGCCAAGGTTTTCCCGAATGATGGCGTGAGTCGCCTCATTCGTGTGCGTTATCCCGCAAGAGACCTGCCGCACAAATGGGCGGCGATGCAGGAACGAGAACATCTCCGGCACGTCATCGCCCGGCTGTTCATCGAGGCTTGCCCAATCAATCGTCTTGCCATCAAGGCGCGGCGGCGTGCCGGTTTTCAGGCGCCCCAGGGGAAGCCCGAAGTCGTCGATCTGCTCGGCCAGCCGCACCGACGGCCGGTCACCCATTCGCCCGCCTTCGCGTTTCTCGGTGCCAATATGGATAACGCCGCGCAGAAATGTGCCGGTTGTCAGAACCACCGAGGGGGAATCAATCTGTGACCCGTCCGCCAGACGAAGACCCATCACGGTTCCGTTCTGCACAACAAGCTCGACGGCCTCTCCCTCGATCAGCTCAAGCCCCGGCGCGTGCGCGATCTCCTGCGACATTGCCTGCCGATAGAGTTTCCGGTCCGCCTGTGCGCGCGGCCCCTGCACCGCAGGCCCCTTGCTGCGATTGAGCAGCCGGAACTGGATACCCGCACGGTCAGCTACCCGCCCCATCGCACCGTCAAGCGCGTCGATCTCGCGAACCAGATGTCCTTTGCCCAAGCCGCCAATTGCCGGGTTGCACGACATGACGCCCAGATCACCCTTGCGAAGCGTGACCAGCGCCGTGCGCGCGCCAAGGCGTGCGGACGCCAGCGCCGCATCGGCGCCTGCATGGCCACCACCGACCACCACCACATCGAACCGCGAATGTTTCACGTGAAACACTCCATCTCTTGCGCTTCACTTCCCGACACAGAAGCTTGCGAAAATTTCATCCAGGATGTTTTCAACATCGACACGACCAACGATCGAATCAAGAGCCCGCACCGCCGACCGAAGCTCCTCGGCCGCCAGCTCGGACCGGTCGGACCCCCGACCTATCTCGATTCGCGCGCTTTCCAAAGCCTCAACCGCGCGAATCAACGCTACCCGATGACGTTCGCGGATCGCGGTGCCCGCTTGCGCGGCTCGGGACGCGAGTATCCCTTCTATCCGCATCACCAACTGGTCCAGCCCCATTCCGGTCTTTCCGGAGACACCGTCCACGGCATCATCCAGATCGGCCTTTCCCTGCACCACGATGTCATCGCCGGATGGCTCCAGGCCCACGCCCAACTGTCCATCCAGTATAAGAAAAACCCGAAGGTCCGCAGCGCGCGCACGTTCGACCGCTCGACGGATGCCGATACCTTCCACCAGGTCCTCGGTCTCGCGCAGCCCTGCCGTATCGAGAATCGTGACCGGCAGACCGCCGAGGTCCATCCGCACCTCGATCACGTCACGCGTCGTTCCGGCAACCTCGGAGGTGATCGCTGCCTCGCGCCCCGCCAGCGCGTTCAGGAGCGTGGATTTCCCCACATTGGGCGGCCCGACAATCGCCACCTCGAACCCGTCGCGAATTCGCTCGGCCATCCCGACGCCGTCGCGTTCCGAAATCAGGCTGTCGCGAACGCGATCCAGCAGCATGATGACTTCAGGCGACACGTCGACCGGCACATCCTCATCCGCGAAATCAATCGTCGCTTCCAATAGCGCCGCCGCACGGATCAGGTCACGCCGCCAGCCCTCAGCTTTTTCGCCCAGCGCGCCGGACAGAACCCGCAATGCCTGCACCCGCTGCGCCTCGGTTTCCGCGTCGATCAGATCGGCCAGGCCTTCGACCTGCGCAAGGTCGAGACGCCCGTTCTCCAGCGCACGCCGGGTGAACTCCCCCGCCTCTGCCGCGCGCAATCCGGGCATCATGGAGAGACAACGCAACACCGCGTCCGTCACCGCGACCGAGCCGTGAACGTGAAGCTCGACCACTGATTCGCCGGTGAAGCTGTGACCCTCGTTGAACCGCAGGACCAAGGCCTGGTCGAGCGGTGCGCCGGACTGGTCGCGCAACATGCGAAGGCCGCGCGCATCAGGCAGCACGCCGCACAGCGCTTCGCCGGCCGCAAACGCGTCCGGCCCCGATATCCGGATCACGGCCAGGCCCGCGCGCCCGCGGGCTGTGGCCACAGCAAAGATCGTGTCCATGGCCCCGTCCAGTCAGGCGAACGTCAGGCGTTCATCGAATCGAAGAACTCGGCGTTCGTCTTGGTCTGTTTCAGCTTCGAGATAAGGAATTCGATCGCGTCGGTCGTGCCCATCGGGTTGAGGATTCGACGCAGCACATAGGTTTTCTGCAAGTCCTTCGGATCGACCAACAATTCCTCTTTGCGCGTCCCGGATTTCAGGATGTCGATCGCCGGGAAGATCCGCTTGTCGGAAACCTTGCGATCCAGCACCAGTTCGCTGTTGCCGGTGCCCTTGAACTCCTCGAAAATCACCTCGTCCATGCGTGATCCGGTGTCGATCAGCGCGGTCGCGATGATGGTCAGCGAGCCGCCTTCCTCGATATTGCGGGCAGCGCCGAAGAACCGCTTGGGCCGTTGCAGCGCGTTGGCATCGACACCGCCGGTCAGCACCTTGCCCGAGGATGGCACCACCGTGTTGAAGGCACGGCCAAGCCGGGTGATCGAGTCGAGCAGGATCACCACATCGCGCTTGTGCTCGACCAGCCGCTTGGCCTTTTCAATGACCATCTCGGCAACAGCTACGTGCCGGCTGGCAGGCTCGTCGAAGGTCGAGGCCACAACCTCACCCTTCACCGAGCGCTTCATGTCGGTTACTTCTTCCGGACGTTCGTCGATCAGAAGCACGATCAGGTAGCACTCCGGATGGTTGACCGAGATCGAATGGGCGATGTTCTGGAGCAGCACGGTCTTGCCGGTCCGGGGCGGCGCGACGATCAACCCGCGCTGGCCTTTGCCGATCGGCGCCACCAGATCGATGATCCGGGCCGAGCGGTCTTTAGTCGCCGGATCGTCGGTCTCGAGCTTGAAACGCTCATCCGGGTGGAGCGGCGTCAGGTTGTCGAAGGCAACCTTGTGGCGCGCGGTTTCCGGATCGGTGAAGTTGATCTTCTCGACCTTGGTGATCGCGAAATAGTTCTCGTTCTCGCCCGGCGCGGAAATCTCGCCTTCGACGGTATCACCGGTGCGCAGTGAGAATTTGCGGATCATCTCGGGAGACATGTAGATATCGTCGGGGCCGGGCAGATAGTTCGCTTCGGGCGCGCGCAGGAAACCGAACCCGTCCTGCAAGACCTCTAGCACGCCTTCGCCGCCGATTTCCCAATCGTCTTCCGCGCGTTCCTTCAGGATCGAGAACATCATCTCGCCCTTGCGCATCGTCGAGGCGTTTTCGATGTCAAGCTCTTCAGCCATCGCCAACAGCTCTTTCGGGCTCTGCGCCTTGAGCTCGGAGAGGTTCAGTCGTTCTGTCATGGAGTGCACCCGCAGGTTCCGCGTTGGCGGACCATCATCTTGATCATGGGAAAACATCAGGCCGAACGGCCCGCTTGGCGCGTTTCATAGCGTTTGCGAAAGTCCGAGTCAATCGGAGCCCGGGATCGATATCGATCAGGCAGTCCCGGTGAGGCACTCAATAAATAAATAAGAATATAGAACAGGATGATGAGATAGTAGGGACTGTGGTCAGTGTGGATTACAGATTCCATCCTCAGAGACCGGCAATCGGCCCGGTCCGGTGAACAAGACCGGTATGTATGGCCGAGCATGATGAATAACATATAAATATCAATAACTTATTATGAAATCGCGCTGTTCATGCTTATGTGGATTGTTCTGCGTAAAAGATGATCCGTCCTGAGCCGACCCTGCCCATCCATCCCCTGTGGATCGACACGGGACAGCGCGATGCTATGATGCCGGACCATACCCACGCGCTGCGCTCCGCAGGTTCTCCAGAGATCCCCCAACCGGAACAAACAGTAGAAATCCACAGAGTCCTCCCCATGCCCAAATCCATGATCCTGGCCTCCGGTTCCGAAATTCGCGCGACGCTGCTGCAAAATGCGGGCGTTTCCTTCACGGTCGAGCCCGCCCGGATCGACGAGGAAGCGATTCGCGCCGGACTGTCCGCCGAGGATGCCACCCCGCGCGACGTGGCGGATACGCTTGCCGAATACAAAGCCAGACGGGTTGCGGCCAAGCACCCGGATGCGCTGGTCCTCGGATGCGACCAGATCGCGGAACTGGACGGCGTGGTCCTGACCAAGCCCGAAACGCCTGAGGATGCCGCTGCGCAACTGGCCAGACTGTCGGGCAAGACCCATCGCCTGCTGTCCGCAGTCGTCATCTGCGACGATGCCGAACCGGTCTGGCGCCACGTCGGAACCGTTCGCCTGACCATGCGCACCCTTTCGGATGCCTATGTCAGGGCCTATGTGGACCGGGACTGGCACAGCATTCGCCATGCCGTCGGCGCCTACAAGCTTGAAGAAGAAGGCGTGCGCTTGTTTTCGCGCATAGACGGCGATTACTTCACCGTTCTGGGTTTGCCGATGATCGAACTTTTGTCATACCTGATTGAGCGCGGAGATCTGAGCATATGACGACCAAAGGCACGCCGCTCGCCGGTGTATTGCAGAGCCCTGAGGACCCCGGCACCGTTTCGCCGATCTACGACCATTGGCTGAAGGTCACCGGGGCGGCCGGGCGCTATGTGCCGCTTTCGATCCGCCCCGACGATCTGGGCGACGTGATGCGGCTTCTGCCGAAGATCGGGTTTGTAGGGCTGAACATCACCGGCACGTTTCAGCACATGATCCTTGAGCATGCCGATATCATCACCGACCGCGCGGCGTTGATGTCGGGCGCGAACACGATCATTTTCAAGCCCGACAAGAAGATCCACGCCGACAATACCGACGGATACGGCTTCATCGAGAACATCCGCCAGCACGCCCCGGGCTGGAACCCCAAGGCCGGCCCCGCTGCGGTGTTCGGCGCGGGCCGTGCGGCGCGCGAAGTGGTAACTGCGCTGCTGGAAGTCGGTGTGAACGAGGTTCGCATCGCCAACCGCACCCGGCCGCGGGCCGAAGCGCTGCGTTCCGAATTCGGCACGAGGATCGTGGTGCATGATTGGGTCAAGGCGGGCAATATCCTCGATGGCGCGATGACGGTGGTGAACGCCACGCCGCTTGGGGCTGCGGGCAAGCCCGAGATGCGCGTGCCGCTCGACGCGCTGGCGCAAGGCGCGGTGGTCAATGACCTGGTGCTCAACCCGCCCATGACACGGCTGCTGCGCGCGGCGATGGAGGCGGGCTGTTTTCCTGTCGATGGCGTCGGGATGATGCTCTATCAGGCGGCCCCCAGTTTCGAGCGTTGGTTCGGGACGCGGCCAGAGGTCGATCACGAAGCGCGGCAGGCCGTTCTGGGCCAGTTCGGCATATGAAACCGCCGTTCAAAATCGGGCTAACGGGCTCGATCGGCATGGGTAAAACTACCACTGCGGCGATGTTTCGCGATGAGGGCGTGCCGACATGGGACGCCGATGCCGCCGTCCACCGACTTTATGAGCCGGGCGGGGCGGCGATTGCTCCGATCCGTGCGCTACGGCCCGAAGCAGTGAGCGACGACGGCGTAAGCCGCGCGGCATTGAAGGACTGGATCGCCCAGGACCCCGGCGCACTTGGCCGGATCGAGGCCGTCGTGCATCCGCTGGTCGCCGCCGACCGGGCCGCGTTTCTTGCGGACACGGAAGGCGATATCGTCCTTCTCGACATCCCGCTTCTGTTCGAGACCGGCGCAAGTGCGGGGATGGATGCCATCGTCGTCGTTTCGGCCCCCGAGGCGCTTCAACGCGAACGGGTGCTTCAGCGTGGAACCATGTCGCCGGAAACCTTCGAGACGATCCGCGCAAAACAGATGCCGGATGCCGAGAAACGCGCGCGGGCCGATTATGTGATCGACACCCAGACCCTTGAAGGCGCACGCGCCGGGGTGCAGGCTGTGCTGCAAGACATACGGGCAAGGCTGAACCATGCGTGAAATCGTTCTCGACACCGAAACCACCGGATTCGACCCTAAAACAGGCGACCGGATGGTCGAGATCGGCGCGGTCGAGCTGTTCAACCAGATGCCGACCGGGCGCACCTATCACCAATACATCAACCCGCAGCGCGACATGCCGCAATCGGCCTTCGATGTGCACGGGCTTGGCCCCGACCTCCTGACCCCGCCCCGCGTGGCGGCGGCGCATGAGGTCACGCTCAGGGACAAGCCCGTCTTTCGCGACATCGCCGAGAGCTTCATCGACTTCATCGAGGATTCGCGTCTCATCATCCACAACGCCAGATTCGACGTGCCGTTCCTGAACGCCGAACTGGGCTGGTGCAACGTGCCGGCGCTGCCGATGGAGCGCGCGATTGATACGCTCGACATTGCCCGGCGGAAGTTTCCGGGCTCGCCCGCCTCGCTTGATGCGCTGTGCCGGCGGTTCGGCATCGACAACGCGCACCGCACGCTGCACGGAGCACTTCTCGACAGTGAAATCCTGGCCGAAGTCTATCTGGAGCTGATCGGCGGGCGGCAGCCCGGCCTGATCCTTGCCGCGGCGCTGCCAGACAAGACCTCTGCCAGTGACACCGCAACGGACTGGCGCCCGCGCCCACGGCCCAAGCCGCTGCCGCCACGGATCACCGAAAAAGAAGCCGCCGCCCATGCGGGTTTTGTCGAAACCCTGGGCGACGGCGCTATCTGGAAGAAATTCGCGGGGTCGTAACCTGCGTCAGTTGCTGGGCGATGCGGCCTTCTGCGCTTCGAGCCGACGCGCCAGATCCTGACGGTAGAGCCCGACGAAATCCACGTTATCGAGGTTCACGGGCGGGAAGCCGCCGTCGCGGGTGACGTCCGACACGATCCTGCGCACGAAGGGGAACAGGATGCGCGGGCACTCGATCAGCAGGAACGGGTGCATCTGGTCATCCGGCACGTTCTCGATCTGGAAGATCCCGGCATAATCAAGCTCGAGCACGAACACGGGGTCATCGGTGCCCTGATTGACCGAGCTGATCTTGAACTTGGTGATGACCTCATACTGATGTTCGGCCGGGCGCTTCTTGGCGTCGAGCGCGACCTCGACCTTCATCTCGGGCTTCACTTCGCCCTTGGCGCCTTTTTGCGACAGCACGTTTTCAAACGACATGTCACGGATGAACTGACCCAGAACCTGCATCTTGGCCTGGGGTTGCGCCGGCTGCTGCGGCTGCGGTGTGGCTTCGTCGGCCATTGAACTCTCCTGGAATCTCGGAAACGAACAGTCCTTAGCAGGTCGCACCCTGCGCCTCAATCGGATTGGAGCCTAGTGCTTTGTCCAACCCGACGGCCCCTGCACGGGCGGATGGGTCGGGCGCTTGCCCGGTGTCACATCCTCAAAATCGCCGTCGATCACGTCGTCGGCCCCGGGCTGGTGCCGGGTTTCGGGCCCCGTGCCCATGGTGAAGCTCTGCACCTGAACCCGCGCGCGCAGCCAGTTGAACACCGCACGGCGCACCGCCGGCACCAGCAGCGCAAAGCCCATGGCGTCGGTGAAAAACCCCGGCGTCACGAGGAGTGCGCCGGAAAACAGGATCAACGCGCCATGCGCCAGCGGCTCGGTCGGATCGCTCAGCGCGTTGAACGACTGGCGCAACTGGTCCAGCGCCAGCGCGCCCTGCAGACGCACGAGCCAGGTGCCGATGATCGCGGTCACGATCACGATCGCGAGGGTCGGCCAGAGTCCGATTGCGCCGCCGACCTGAATGAAAAGCCCGATCTCGATCAGCGGGACCGCGATGAATATCAGTAAGAGCGGCATGTGTTCCCCTTTTGCGTTGCCGGGCGTGGTAGACTTGACCATTGCCCTCGCCTACATATGTGCCGTTCGCGCATGTTTTCAAATCGCGCCGAGAAAAGAGGTGTCTATGTCGTCTCCGGTGATCCAGCTCATCGTGCTTGCTGCCATCGCGATTTTCCTGATCCTGCGCCTGCGCAGCGTGCTTGGCACGCGGGAAGGTTTCGAGAAGCCGCCGGTTCCCCGCTCGATCGAGGCAAACACCGCCCGGCGCAGCAAGTTCGAGGTGATCGAGGGCGGCCCGGATGCCGACATCACCGATCATGTCGAAGCCGGCAGTCCGGCCGCCCACGCGCTTGCCGCGATGAAGTCGGCCGATCCGACCTTCAATGTCGGCGAGTTCCTCGGCGGCGCGCGCGGGGCCTATGAAATGATCCTGATGGCGTTCGAGGCGGGCGATCTTGCCAAGATCAAGCCGTTCCTGTCGGATGACGTCTATGCGACCTTCGCCACGGTGGTCGAGGACCGCGCCGAGAAAGGCTTTTCCATCAACGCGACCTTCGTCGGGCTTCGCGAGCTCAAGCTGGTGGGTGCCGAATTCGACAACGCCACCAAGGAAGGCGAGATCACGGTGCGTTTCGTGGGCGAACTGACCTCGGTCATCCGCGACAAGTCCGGCGATATCGTCGAAGGCAACCCCAACGAGGTGAAGCGCCAGAAAGACGTCTGGACCTTCGGGCGGATCATGGGGTCGGACAACCCGAACTGGCAGCTTGTCGCCACGGGGGAATGATCCATGCGCGGCCTCACGGCCATAGCGGTTGCGGCGGCGGTCTGTCTTGCCGCGCCCGCAACGGCCGGGCTGGACGAGGCCGACATCACGATCCTGCCATTCGAGGCGCTGGAGGGCTGGGCCGAGGATGACCACGACGCGGCCCTTCGCGTCTTCATCGAGACTTGCGATCTGCTGCGTGACCCAAGCTGGCAGCCGATCTGCAATCTGGCCGAGGAATTCGATGGGCCAGCCCGGCGTTTCTTTGAACTGTTCTTCCGCCCCGTCCTGATCGAAGACGGCCAGAACGCCGTTTTCACCGCCTATTTCGAGCCGGAAATCCACGGCTCGCTGCGCCGCACCGCCCGATACCACATTCCCGTCTATGCCCGCCCGCCGGAAATGGTTAACGGCGCGCTTTGGTATACCCGTGAAGAAATCGAAGAGGGTCGCCTGCTCGAAGGTCGCGGGCTGGAGATCGCCTGGGTCGACGATGCGGTCGATCTGACCTTCCTGCAAATCCAGGGTTCCGGCCGGATCGTTCTGGAAAACGGCGACGTGATTCGCATCGGTTATGGCGGATCGAACGGCCATCCTTACCGCTCGCTGGGCGATGAACTGGTCCGGCGCGGCATCTACACGGTGCATCAGGTCTCTGCCCCGGTGATCCGCGCCTGGGTCGCGCGCCATCCCGCTGAAGGCGCAGACCTGATCCTGCACAACCCGTCCTACGTCTTTTTCCGCAAGATCGCCCATATCCCCGCCGACCGTGGCCCGATCGGCGCGATGAGCCGTTCGATCACCGCAATGCGCACACTCGCCGTCGATCCGGCTTTCACACCGCTGGGTGCGCCTGTCTGGCTGGAGAAGGATGGCGAGGGGCCGATGCGGCAATTGATGGTGGCGCAGGACACCGGATCGCGGATCAAGGGCGCGCAGCGGGCCGACATTTTCGTCGGAACCGGGGACGAGGCCGGGCGCTTTGCCGGGCGCTTTCGTGACCCCGGCCGCATGGTGGTGCTCTTGCCGATTCAGCGCGCCTATGCGCTGAAGCCGGAGGGCTGAGCGATGCCCCGGCGCAAACCGCGCGGGCTGCGGCCCGAGGAAAAAGAGCTGTGGAAAAAGGTCATCGAGAACGCCGCGCCGATGCACCCGGATCGGCCGATGACGGCCCCACCACCGCCGACGACCCGCTCCAAACCGGTGAAACTGCCCGCCAAGCCCTTTCTCATCGGCGCAGCCGCCAAGCCCAGACCGCCACATGCCGACCTTGCGCCAAGCCTGACCGACCGCATCACCCGGCAACCGGTCGCGATGGACCGCAAGCGGTTTGGCCAGATGAAGAAGGGCCGCCTGTCACCCGAAGCGCGGATCGACCTGCACGGCATGACCATCGCGCAGGCACATCCGGCGTTGCAACGCTTCATCCTTGACGCGGCGGCGGACGGGCGGCGTCTGGTGCTGGTCATTACCGGCAAGGGCAAGACGCGGCCGGACCACGGACCTATCCCCGAACGCCACGGCGTCTTGCGCCATCAGGTGCCGCACTGGCTCGGCACCGCGCCGCTCAAACCGCATGTCTTGCAGATCACCGAGGCGCATCTCAAGCATGGCGGCGGCGGCGCGTTCTACGTCTACCTCAGAAAGCCGCGCTGAAACGGCCCAACCCGGAGGTGGTCGGCATCCTCGACCGCGATGAAGGCGTCGGGAAAGCCTGTCCCGCGCGCGCCCGGACCCTCGCCAAAGCTCGACGTGAACATCTGCATGTTGCCGACGATCTTGATGAAGGCGGGCGAGGTGATCGCGGTCGAATGGTTCAGGATACCGCTTGAAAAATCGGTGACATCGACGACCGTCACATCCAGATCCGACAATTCGCCTTCCATCTGGAGGTTGCCGAGGCGCGGCTTGGAGCCGTAGATCTCATTGGCTGCAAAAGACAGCACCCGGTCGCGCTGCGACGAGAAGATGACGAAGGGCTGCGGCAGTTCGCCAATCCGTTCGACCTGCCCGCGGAACACGTCGAGGTCGATGTCGGGCGACACCAGAATGACGCCGCCGATCTTGCTCCGCATCCGATCGTCGCGCGCAATGGCGATTTCGCGCAACGTCTCCATGATCAACATCGAGCCCATCGAGTGGCCGACGATCAGCACCCGCTCGGCCCCGGCATTGACCACGTCGCGCAGCATCTTTTCAAACCCGTCACGGGCGAACAGCATGGAATCGCGGTCATAGCCATAGCGCAGAAGCCGCTCGCCACTGGGCCAGGAATAATGCACCGGCACATCCTCGAGCCCGAGATCGGTGTAGAACTGGGCAAAGCGATACAGCCCGTCTTCATAGGTCGTGTTGTAGCCGTGGACAAAGACCACGACGTTGCGCGCCCCGGCGGGCCGGCCGATGAGTTGCGCCGAGATCTGGCTGCGGAACATCACCTGACCCGAGAAGATCTCGTTGTTCACCGTGGCGAAGTGCTTGCGCGGGTTGGTGCGCAGGCTGGACGTGTCGATCTCGCCCGCCCGCCGTTTCGGCGGCACCGAGACATCGAACCGGCCATATGACAACCCGGCGCCACGGTCGCTTCCGAACACGCCATCTTCGGTCACGTTCCGGGTGCTGGCGACCAGTATCGGAACGATGTCAGCCCCGGCTCGGCTGACTTCCTCAAGGCTGACCATCCGCGCGCCCGAACAGGCGGCGAGCGTGATGAGCGCAAAAAAGAACACACTGAGGATGCGCAGGGGCATGGGGGATAATCCGATCTGTTTCGACGCACCGCTACGACGCTTTGCCGTCCTTGGCCAGCGTGATCTGATGCGGGTCAGGCCGTTCGCATCAAATCGCCGAGAGGTGCGCGACCACGCTACAACATATAGCGGCTTACGTCCGTCGAGACCAGCAACTCACCCAGATTCGCCTGAACGAAGGCCTTGTCGACGGTGACGGATTCACCCGGCTTGTCGGGGGCTGCGAAACTCAATTCCTCGAACACCCGCTCCATCACGGTATAAAGCCGCCGCGCGCCGATATTCTCGACGCTCTGGTTCACCTCCGCCGCGATCCGCGCAAGCTCGGCAATGCCGTCCTCGGTGAAACTGACCGTCACATCCTCCGTGCCCATCAGCGCGGTGTATTGCAGCGTCAGCGCGTTGTCGGTCTCGGTCAGGATGCGGACGAAATCGCCCTCGGTCAGCGCCCGCAACTCGACCCGGATCGGCAAGCGCCCCTGCAGCTCGGGCAGCAGATCGGACGGTTTGGCGATGTGAAACGCGCCCGAGGCGATGAACAGGATATGGTCGGTCTTGACCGGGCCGTATTTGGTCGAGACGGTCGTGCCCTCGATCAGTGGCAGCAAGTCGCGCTGCACGCCTTCGCGCGAAACATCGCCGCCGCGCACATCGGCCCGCGCGCAGACCTTGTCGATCTCGTCGAGAAACACGATCCCGTTTTCCTCGACCGCCTTCAGCGCGGCGCGATTGACCGCCTCATCGTCCAGCAGCTTGTCCGCTTCTTCCCCCACCAGAACCGTGTAGCTTTCCGCCACCGTCAGCTTCTTGCGCGTGGTCCGCCCGCCGCCGAACGCCTTGCCGAACATGTCGCCCAGGGAGATCATGCCAACGCCCATCCCCGGCTGGCCGGGAATATCGAAGGACGGCATCCCGCCGCCCGTGTCCAGCACGTCAAGCTCGATGATGGTGTCGTCCAGCTCGCCCGAGCGCAGCTTCTTGCGAAACATCTCGCGGGTCTGGTCGCGCGCATCACTGCCCGCAATGGCTTCGATCACCCGGTCCTCGGCGCTGGCCTCGGCCGCGGCCTTCACGTCCTCGCGCATCGCCTCGCGTGTCTGGATGATCGCGCTGTCGACCAGGTCACGCACGATCTGTTCAACGTCGCGCCCGACATAGCCGACCTCGGTGAACTTGGTCGCCTCGACCTTGATGAAGGGCGCCTTCGCCAGCTTGGCGAGGCGGCGCGATATCTCGGTCTTGCCGACGCCAGTCGGCCCGATCATCAGGATGTTCTTCGGATAAACTTCGTCGCGCAGGTCATCCGCCAGTTGATTGCGCCGCCAGCGATTGCGCAGCGCGACCGCCACGGCGCGCTTGGCGTCCTTCTGGCCGATAACATAGCGGTCAAGCTCCGAGACGATCTCGCGCGGGGTCAGGTCGGTCATGCCTCGATCGTCTCCACGGTCAGGTTTCCATTGGTATAGACACAGATATCGGCGGCAATCGCCATTGCCTTGCGGGCAATCTCCTCGGCCGATCTGCCCGAGTCCATCATCGCCCGCGCGGCGGCGAGTGCGAAGTTGCCGCCCGATCCGATCGCGGTCACGTCATGTTCGGGCTCCAGCACATCGCCCGCGCCGGTGATGACGAACATCTCGGCACCATCAGTAACGATCAGCATCGCCTCGAGCTTTTGCAGATACTTGTCGGTGCGCCAGTCCTTCGCCAGCTCGACACAGGCCCGCGCCAGATGGCCGGGCATGGCTTCAAGCTTGGCCTCGAGCCGTTCGAGCAAGGTGAACGCATCGGCGGTCGAGCCCGCGAACCCGGCGACGATCTCATGCCCGCCCGGCTTCAGCCGCCGCACCTTCCTTGCCGAGCCCTTGATGACAGTTTGCCCAAGGCTCACCTGCCCGTCGCCCGCCACCACCACCTTGCCGTCCTTCTTGACGCCGATGATCGTGGTGCCATGCCAGCCGGGAAAATCACTCTCAGCCATGTCGCCTCCATTTGGTTCCCCCGTATATGGCCTTCAGGTTCGATGCGCACAACCACCGCCCTTGCCGCCGGTTTTTCCCGCGGCTAGCGTCCGACCATGCCCGAGGCCCGCATCCTTCGTATCTACCTCGACCCGGTCATGTTGGGCATGGCCCGCGAGGGCACATTCGGGTTTGTGAGCCGGGTGATCGAGGCGTTCGAGGGCGTCGAATTCAAGGTCGATCTTGTGCGCGACACCGATGCTGAACGCCTGAAATCTGCGGCGCGCCGGGGCTACAGCCTGTTCCTGATGAAAGACCCGTTCCATCCCCGCGCCCTTTCGATGCGCAAGGCCTATTACTATCCCTATTGGCGGATCGAGAAGTCGGCCGAGCGCTGGGCGTTCGATGTCGCGCAGAAATCCTTCGATTCAGCCGAAATAGACCCACATATCGCGAAGAAGTGGGCCGGGAACTGGGGCCGCTACCTTTTTCGCGACGCCCCCGCGCGGACGGTTCGCGAACCGATGATCTATGTCCCGCTCCAGGGGAAGATTTTGCAACACCGCTCGTTTCAGAGCATGGCCCCGCTGGAGATGATCCACGAAGTTCAGGCGCAGGCTGGCGACCGGCGGATCTTGCTCGGTCTGCATCCCGGCGAAACCTATGAACCGGAGGAAATTGCCGCGCTGGAGGCTCTAAGCACGGCGGACTCGCGCATTTCGCTGCAAACCGCCGGGATGGAGGAAGCCTTGCGCCGCTGCGAACTGGTGGCCACGCAGAACTCGACCGCCGCGCTGTCGGGGTTTTTCTTTCACAAGCCCGCGATCCTGTTCGCGAAGTCGGATTTCCACCACCAGATGCCAGGCGTGGCGGATCTCGGTGCCGACGGAGCATTTCGTAGAGCGGCAGAAACCGAACCGGATTATGCGCAATACCTCTATTGGTTCATCCACCTGAACGCGATCAAGGCGGATGAACCGGACGCCCCCGCGCGGATCATACAGACCTGTCGCGCGCGCGGATGGGAGATCTGAAAACAGTCTCTAATCAAGCCATCCGGCAAGGTTTTCGACCACCACCTCGGCCAGTGCCTCGATATGCGCATCATCGTCGTTGAGACAGGGCAGATAGGTGAAGCTCTTGCCGCCCGCGTCCTTGAAGCTGTCCTGAATCTCTTCCTGGATTTCTTCCAGCGTCTCGATGCAGTCCGAAGAAAACGCGGGCGCGATCACGGCGATGTTGGTCTTGCCGGCCTTGGCCAGCCGCGCGACCTCCTCGACCGTATAGGGTTTCAACCATTCCTCGGGGCCGAATTTCGACTGGAACGTCGTGACGATCCGGTCCTTCGCCCACCCCAAACGCTCGCGCAGCAGGCGCGTCGTTTTCTGACATTGGCAATGATAGGGGTCGCCCTCCTTCAAGTAGCGTTCGGGCACGCCGTGGTAGGAACAGACCAGCATATCGGGCGCATCGGCTTCGGTCGGATAGACACGCTCGACCGATTGCGCCAGCGCCTCAATATAGCTTGGCCGGTCGAAATAGGCGGGCGCGGTTCGGGCCGCGGGCTGCCACTTCTCCTGCATCAGCGCGCGAAAGAACTGATCGTTGGCGGTGGCGGTGGTGGGGCCGGAATATTGCGGATAGAGCGGGAAGAACAAGACCCTGTTACAGCCATTCCTGACCATTTCCGCTACTTTTGATTTCGTCGACGGGTTGCCGTAACGCATCGCGAAATCGACCACGACACGGTCGCCAAACCGCTCTGCCATCAGCGCGCGCAGCTTTTCCGTCTGCGACTTGGTGATCGTCAACAGCGGGCTTTCCCCGGCCTCGTTGTTCCAGATCTTGCGGTAGTTCGCGCCTGACTTGAACGGGCGGATCGTCAGGACGATGCCTTGCAGGACCGGCTGCCATTTCCACGCCGGATAGTCGATCACCCGCTTGTCTGACAGAAACTCGTTCAGATACCGCCGCATCGACCAGTAGTCATGGTTGTCCGGAGTCCCGAGATTGGCGATCAGCACGCCGACCTTCTCGCCGGGAATCGTCGGATGGTCGGGGGGCATGTGAGTTGTGTCGCGCATGGGATGTCCTGGCTTGGGGCTCGTTGGCCCGTGATAGCGTCCGACCGGTTACGGTCAATCGGGCAATTTGGTTTCATTGGCGCCCAGCGCATCGGCAAGGCGCGCGGCGGCGGACCCGGGGCGCAGCGGCTTTTGCTGGCTTTCATGCGGCGCCCAGCCGGTCAGCACGATCATCTCGAACGTGGCCGGAATGCGCCCGCCTTCACCGAAAGCCGCGTCATAGCGGGCGGTGGCCTCGGCGAAAAAGCCGCGCCGCGTAGCACTGGCCCGATCCGCCAGCGCATTGCCTTCGCCCATCGCGCGCAGATCGTGCATCAGGGCGAGGGCGTCGGGGTAGCTCACGGTCTGAACCGCGCTGTCGGCAACCGGCAGTGCAAAGCCCGCCCGTTGCAGCAAGCTGCCAAGCTCGCGGATCTCCGCCATCGGCAGGACGCGCGGCGACAGCCCGCCCGTCAGTGCAATTTCGGTTTCGGCCAGCACCGCGCGAAGCTCGTGCAGGGTCTGGCCACCAAAGAGGACGGCCACGAACAACCCGTCCGGCACCAGCGCGCGGTGGCATTGCACCAGTTGCCCGACCGGGTCGTTGGCCCAATGCAGCGACAGCCCGTGAATGACCAGATCATGCGCGCCCGGTTCAAGCGCGAGCAGGTCATCGTCAGGCACAATGGCGGCCTTCGGGAACGCCTGACCCCAGATTTCGGGAAATCCCGTCACGACCGCGGGTTTGGTAAACGTTCTGTTAACCATTTCCAGACGATCCTGCACCTCGTCCACGGCGAGGCGTTGCAGGAACATGCCGTCAGGTCGCGCACGCGCGCGGATCAGCGAAAGCCGGGATCGGTCGACGAGTTTTGACGTGGTGTTCGACATGGCGCGGACCATAGTAGGAGAGACCCGAAATGCAATCGTCGCTGGCGTTCCTCTACCCGCCGCAATGCGTAAGCTGCGGCGAGCCGATCGAGGGCGGCTTTGGCCTTTGCGGCAAGTGCTGGGTCGAAACGCCCTTCATCACCGGCCATGCCTGTGACAAATGCGGCACACCCCTGCCGGGCGACGGCGATGGCGCGGTGGATTTCTGCGATGATTGCATGACGATCGCGCGGCCCTGGTCGCACGGTCGGGCGGCGATGATCTACAAGGACAACGCCCGCCGGCTGGTGCTGGCGCTGAAACACGGCGACCGGCTCGACCTTGTGCCGCCCGCCGCCGGCTGGCTGATGCGCGCAGGCCGTGACCTGATCGCGCCGGATGTTCTGGTCGTTCCGGTGCCGGCGCACTGGACGCGGATCTTTACCCGACGCTACAACCAGGCCGCCGAGCTTGCCCGCGCCCTCGCCCGTGAGGCGCGTCTTTCCGTCGCACCGACGGCGCTGATCCGGCCAAGGCGGACCGAAACGCAGGACGGCAAGGGTCTGGAGGGGCGTTTCGCCAATGTCGCGGGCGCGATCCGCCCGCATTTGCGCAACGGCGCGCAGATGAACGGGCGCTGCGTTCTGTTGATCGACGACGTGATGACTTCGGGCGCGACGCTTGGCGCTGCGGCGGATGCCTGTCTCGAGGCCGGTGCCGCCGAGGTCCGGGTGCTGACACTGGCGCGCGTGGTCAAGGATGCCTAAGTTCCTTCCGAAACGGCGCAGAAGCGCGCACGGAAAGGAAAGACGATGCAACCCGTTAAGATCTACACCACGCAATTCTGCGGTTTTTGCCATTCGGCCAAGCGTCTGCTGGCCAAGAAAGGCGTGGCCTTCGACGAGATCGACGTCGGCGGCAATCCGGCGCTTCGTCAGGAGATGATGCAGAAGTCCGGCCGCCACACCGTGCCGCAGATCTGGGTAGGCGAGACCCATGTCGGCGGAAGCGATGAGCTCTACGATCTCGAGTATTCCGGCAAGCTCGACGCGCTCCTGGCCGGATAGATGCGCGCCGGGCTGGTTCAGATCACGGCGGGTGATGACCCGGCCGAAAACCTGCCGGTCACGCTGGGCCTGATCCGTGCGGCGGCGGCTGAGGGTGCCGAATTCATCCTGACGCCCGAGGTCACCAACATCGTCTCGTCCAACCGCAAGCGACAGATCGAGATGCTGCACCCGGAAGACACCGACCCGAGCCTTGCCGCCTTTCGGGGTGAGGCGAGGGCGCTGGGCGTCTGGCTTCTGATCGGCTCGCTGGCGCTCAAGACCGACGATTCTGACGGGCGCTTTGCCAACCGGTCCTTCCTGATCGCGCCCGATGGCGGGATCGTGGCGCGCTATGACAAGATCCACATGTTCGATGTCGAGATTTCCGAGAGCGAAAGCTATCGCGAAAGCGCCGGCTATCGACCCGGCGACCGCGCGGCGATGGCCGACACGCCGCTTGGCCGGATCGGGCTGACGATCTGCTACGATCTGCGCTTCCCACACCTCTACCGCATCCTTGCCAAGGCTGGCGCGCAGATCATCACCGTCCCGTCCGCGTTTTCGCCGGTCACGGGCGCCGCACACTGGGAAACCCTGCTGCGCGCGCGGGCAATCGAGACAGGGTGTTTCATCCTCGCCCCGGCGCAAACTGGCCAACACAATGACACCCGCGCCACCTATGGACACTCCTTGGCGGTCTCTCCCTGGGGCGAGGTTCTGGCCGATGGCGGCACGCAGCCGGGGATCACCATGGTTGATTTCGATCTCGCGGACGTGGAAAGGTCACGCAACCGGGTTCCGTCGCTGACCCATGACCGCCCGTTTGAGGGACCGTGAATGACCGACCAGACCGCTGATAGCCTGTCCGTTGCGCTGTTCAGCGAGATGTTCATGGCCGACCAACTCGCCCGAAACGCGCTGTCCAAGGTGTTGCCAAAGGGTATGGAGCTCAGTCATTTCTCCGTGCTCAACCTCCTCGCCAACGCGGGCGAGCCGAAAAGTCCGGGGCAGTTGGCGCGGGCGTTTCATGTCACGCGCGGCGCGATGACCAACACGCTGAACAAGCTGGAATGGGCCGGTCACGTGCATGTGCATCCCGACTGGGACGACGCAAGGCGCAAGCTGGTGACGATCAGCCCCGCGGGGCGCAAGGCGCGCGATACGGCACTGGCCTCAATCTCGCCGATCATCGAGGACGTGGTGAAAACCATCGGTTTTGACAAGGTGCGCGCGGCGCTGCCGGTGCTGCGCGAAGTGCGCGCACGGTTCGACCAGCAGGGCTGAGCCTTACGCCGGCTTGAGGCTGGTGGTGACGTAATTGACGCTCAGATCGCGGGTCGAGATCGACCAGCTCCAGGCGACCGGATTGAACACGAAGCCTTTCACATCGACCTGACGCAGCCCGGCGCGGGTGATCAGGTCTTCCAGTTCGCGCGGCGTGATGAACTTCGACCAGTCATGCGTGCCGACCGGCAACCAGCGCATCACCCGCTCGGCCCCGACGATGGCGACCATGAAGCTTTTCGGATTGCGGTTGAGCGTCGAGGCAATCATCAGCCCGCCGGGTTTCAGAAGCCGCTGACAGGCGGTCAGGTAGGCAAGCGGGTCCGAGACATGCTCAACCACTTCCATGTTCAGGACGACATCGAATTCCTCACCCGCCGCCGCCAGCGCCTCGGCGGTGGTGTGGCGATAGTCGATCTCCAACCCCGATTGCTCGGCGTGAATCCGCGCCACGGGAATGTTCCGCTCGGCCGCATCGGCACCGACCACCTCGGCCCCAAGCCGCGCCATCGGCTCCGACAACAGCCCGCCGCCGCAGCCGATATCGAGCAGGCGCAGCCCCTCGAAAGGCCGTGATCCGGTCAGGTCCCGCCCGAACTCCGCCGCGATCTGGCTGGTGATATAGTCGAGCCGGACCGGGTTCATCATGTGCAGCGGCTTGAACTTGCCCTTCGGATCCCACCATTCTGTGGCCATCGCCTCGAATTTGGCGACTTCCGTGGGATCGACGGTTGTTTGTGCGGATTGCATCGGCATTCTCTTTCTCATGGCAGTCAAGTTGCCCGCGTTATATAGGGAAGATATGGACAAGGCCGCAGGAAAATCCACCACAGGCGGGAATCTCTACCGCATGATCGACCCCTATCGCCGCCACATGCTTGAGGTTGGCGAGGGGCACACGATCTATGTCGAGGAATGTGGCAACCCCGATGGCATGCCGGTCGTGGTGTTTCACGGCGGGCCGGGCGGCGGCTGTTCGCCCGCCATGCGGCGGTTTTTCGACCCCGAGGCCTATCGCATCATCCTGTTCGATCAGCGCGGCTGTGGCCGTTCGCGCCCGCATGCGACGGTGCGCGACAACACCACCTGGCACCTGGTGCGCGACATCGAACACATTCGCGTGACGCTGGACATCGACCGCTGGATCATCTTCGGCGGAAGCTGGGGCGCGACGCTGGCGTTGATCTATGCGCAGGCGCATCCGTCGCGGGTGGCGTGGCTGGCGCTGCGCGGCGTGTTCCTCGCAACGAAACGCGAGCTTGACTGGTTCTATGGTGGCGGCGCCGGGCAGTTCTGGCCCGACCTCTGGGCGCGCTTTCTCGAACCGATCCCGGTGGATGAACACGACGACCTGATCGCCGCCTATAACAAGCGGCTGTTTTCCGGCGACCGCGTCGAAGAAGTGGCGCTCGCGAAAGCCTGGGCCGGATGGGAGAACGCGCTGGCCTCGATCGAGAACGACGGCGCGCAGATCGACAGCCCGGCGGATTACGCATTGGCGTTTTCGCGGATCGAGAACCACTATTTCCTCAACGGCGCTTTTCTTGACAACAGCCAGCAGATCCTGCCGAACATGCGCAAGATCGCGCACGTTCCCGGCACCATCGTTCAGGGCCGCCACGACATGATCTGCCCGCCCCGGTCGGCCTGGACCCTGCACAAGGCCTGGCCAGTGAGCGAGTTGAAGATGATCGCGAAGGCCGGGCACGCGGTGTCCGAACCCGGCATCGCAGCAGAGCTTGTGCGCACGATGGACAAGCTCAAACGCCAGCGCTCGACGCTCGGGTTGTGACGCAGAGCCCGAAATTCTGGGACCGGATGGCGAAGCGCTACATCGCCTCACCCATCGGCGACACGGCTGCATATGAGCACAAGCTGGCGCTGACCCGAAATTACCTTCGCCCCGACATGGACGTTCTGGAAATCGGTTGCGGCTCCGGCAACACCGGACGGCTGCGCGCGCCCCTGGTGAAAAGCTACCGCGCGATAGACCTGTCACCGAGGATGATCGAGCTTGGCAAGGCAGCCGCCCCGATCCCCGACAACATGACGATGGAAGCCGCGAATTTCGACGAGATCGGCATTGCGCCGGCAAGCCTCGACGCGGTGCTGGCGCTGTCGGTCCTGCACCTCGTGCCCGACCCTGCGGCGACCATCGCGAAGGTGCGCAAGTGCCTGAAGCCGGGCGGCGTTTTCGTGACCTCGACTGCCTGTCTGAAGTCGATGTGGCCGCTGCGACTGCTCGCCCCCATCGGCCGTGCCACCGGCCTGATCCCGCCGCTGGCGTTGCTCTCGGAGCACGAGCTGCGGGCGATGATGGCAGCGGCAGGATTCGAGATTGTCGAGGACTGGCAGGCCCGGAAGGGCGCGGCATTGTTTCTGATCGGTCGGGTGGCGGACTAACTTCTGGCTTGCAGACTCGGTCAACCACGCCTATATCCCCCTCAACAGCGGCGCTTCGGCTTCCACCCCCGAGGCTCCACCGGAAAGTTTCACGGGCCGCGCGCCCGTTTTTTTGTGCTTGGAGATGACTTGAACGACCTGATTGCCAAAACCGCGATCGACCGCCGGCTGGCCGGGATCGTCCGCCCCGTGATCGAGGGGATGGGCTTTGAGCTTGTGCGCCTTCGGCTGATGGGCGGTCATACCAAGACGTTGCAGATCATGGCTGACCGGCCCGATGGCGGCATCGAGGTCGAGGATCTGGCGCAGATCAACACGGCGCTGGGCGCGGTGCTCGATGTCGAGGACCCGATTACCGACAACTACGCGCTGGAAGTGTCGAGCCCCGGCATCGACCGCCCGTTGACCCGGCTCAAGGATTTCGACGTCTGGAACGGCTATGAGGCGAAGATCGAGACCGATGTGCTGATCGACGGGCGCAAGCGCTTTCGCGGCATTTTGGCCGGCACCGAGGGCGACGAGGTTCTGATCGAGATCGACGACCGTGGAGAGAAGGTCACCATCGGGCTGACCTTCGATATCCTGGCCGACGCCAAGCTGATGCTGACCGAAGACCTGATCACCGAGATGCTGCGCCAGCGCAAGACGACCGGCGAGATTGACGAAACGAAATTCGACGAGATCGAAACAGAAGACGGTTCTGAGGAGGACTGACATGGCGATTACCTCTGCCAACCAGCTTGAGCTGCTCCAGACAGCCGAGGCCGTGGCCCGGGAAAAGATGATCGACCCGGTGCTGGTGATTGAAGCGATGGAAGAAAGCCTCGCGCGGGCGGCCAAGAGCCGCTACGGCGCCGAGATGGACATCCGCGTCACGATCGACCGCAAGACCGGGCGCGCCACCTTCACCCGCGTTCGCACCGTGGTCGCGGACGACGAGCTTGAGAATTATCAGGCCGAGCTGACCGTGGCCCAGGCCAAGCAATATCTGGACGATCCCAAGGTCGGCGACACCATCGTCGAGGAAGTTCCGCCCGTCGAGATGGGCCGGATCGCGGCGCAATCGGCCAAGCAGGTGATCCTGCAAAAGGTCCGCGAAGCCGAGCGTGACCGTCAGTATGAGGAATTCAAGGACCGCGCCGGCACCATCATCAACGGTGTGGTCAAGCGCGAGGAATACGGCAACGTCATCGTCGATGTCGGCGCCGGCGAGGCGATCCTGCGCCGCAACGAAAAGATCGGCCGCGAGAGCTATCGCCCGAACGACCGGATCCGCTGCTACGTCAAGGACGTGCGCCGCGAGGTTCGCGGGCCGCAAATCTTCCTGTCCCGCACCGCGCCTGAATTCATGGCGGAATTGTTCAAGATGGAAGTGCCCGAGATCTACGACGGCATCATCGAGATCAAGGCCGTCGCCCGCGATCCGGGCTCGCGCGCCAAGATCGCGGTCATCAGCTATGACAACTCGATCGACCCGGTCGGCGCCTGCGTCGGGATGCGCGGCTCGCGCGTTCAGGCCGTGGTGAACGAGCTTCAGGGTGAGAAGATCGACATCATCCCGTGGAACGAGGACGTGCCGACGTTCCTTGTGAACGCATTGCAGCCCGCCGAAGTGTCCAAGGTGGTGTTCGACGAGGAGGCCGAGCGGGTCGAAGTCGTGGTGCCCGACGAACAGCTTTCGCTGGCGATCGGGCGTCGTGGCCAGAACGTGCGGCTTGCAAGCCAGCTGACCGGGCTCGACATCGACATCCTCACCGAAGAAGAGGAAAGCGCGCGCCGTCAGGCCGAGTTCGCCGAGCGCACCAAGCTGTTCATGGACACGCTCGACCTCGACGAGTTCTTCGCTCAGCTTCTGGTCGCCGAGGGCTTCACCAGCCTTGAAGAAGTTGCCTATGTCGAGATGGACGAGCTTCTGGTGATCGACGGCATCGACGATTCGACCGCCGCCGAGCTTCAGGCGCGGGCCCGCGACGTTATCGAGGAACAGAGCCGCAAGGCGCTGGACCATGCCCGCGAACTGGGCGCCGAGGACAGCCTGATCGGGTTCGAGGGTCTGACCCCGCAGATGGTCGAGGCGCTGGCCGAAGACGGCGTGCTGACGCTCGAGGATTTCGCCACCTGCGCCGACTGGGAACTGGCCGGCGGCTGGACCACGGTCGATGGCGAGCGCGTGAAGGACGACGGCCTGCTCGAGAAGTTCGACGTCAACCTCGAAGAAGCGCAGAACCTTGTGATGACCGCGCGGATCCTGCTGGGCTGGGTCGATCCGGCCGATCTGGTCGGGGAAACCGACGAAGATGCCGAGGCCGAAACCGGCGAGGAGGCCGGGGCCTGATCGCAGGCTCCGGATGCGGCCCATGGCGCGCGGGGGCAAAACCAGTGACCGGACGGCGGCTCCTGAGCGGCGGTGCATCGCGACCGGCGAGGTTCAGCCGACCGCAGGCCTGATCCGGTTCGTGGTCGGCCCCGGTGATGTTGTCGTCGCCGATCTGCTCGGCAAGTTGCCCGGTCGCGGCATCTGGGTCACGGCCAATCGCGCCGCGCTCGACAAGGCGGTGGCAAAGAACCTCTTTGCCCGCGCCGCGCGGCAACCGGTGAATGTGCCGCCCGATCTGGTGGCCCAGGTCGAGAAGGCACTGGCCGACCGGGTGGTGAACCTCATCGCCCTGGCGCGCAAGGCGGGCGAGGCGGTGGCGGGGTTCGAAAAGGTCAAGGACTGGCTGTCGAAGGATCAGGCCGAGGTGCTGATCCAGGCGTCCGACGGGTCCGAGCGGGGCAAGACGAAACTTCGCCCGCCGCACGGAAAAGGCAGATTTATAGGGTGTTTGAGCGCCAACGAATTGGGTTTGGCTTTCGGACGGGAAAATGTGATACATGGCGCGCTCGCGGGTGGTGGACTCACACAACGTGTTGTAGAGGAAGCCGCGAAGCTTCATGGCTTTCGCGAAAATGACGACGGGACCGCCCGTCGGAAAGGTACGAAATCGAATGAACGATACTGACGGCAAAAAGCCCCTTGGTCTGCGCGGCGGATCGCGCCCCGGTCAGGTGAAGCAGAGCTTCAGCCACGGCCGGACCAAGAACGTGGTTGTGGAAACGAAGCGCAAACGCGTTGTCGTGCCCAAGCCCGGCGCTGCTGCCGCATCGCCCGGCGACGGCAAGAAACCCATTGGCGGTGATCCGACCAAGCGGCCTGCCGGTATCTCGGATGCCGAGCTGGAGCGCCGGATGAAGGCGCTCGCGGCTGCCAGGGCCAACGCGGCCGATGAAGCCAAGCAGCGGGAAGAGGACGAAAAGGCGCGCGAGGAAGAACGCGAGCTGCGCCGTCGCGAGCTGGAAGAAAAAGAGCGCGACGAACGCGAGCGCGAGGAAAAGGCACGCAAAAAGGCCGAGGACGAGGAGCGCAAGCAGCGCGACGTCGAGGCCGCCAAGACTCGCGTCAAGCCCGCACCCGTCGCGGTGGACGACCCGGCTGCGGCCCAGGCGGCCGAAGCGCGCGCCGGCAAGGCCGATGGTCCGCGCAAGCCCGACCGCGAGCGTGTCGTGGACGACCGTCAGGTGCGCGCCAAGGCAACCCGCGAGGAAGACGCCCGTCGCTCGGGCAAGCTGACGCTGAATCAGGCGCTGCGTGGCGGCGAAGGCGGCCGCCAGCGGTCGATGGCCGCGATGAAGCGCAAGCAGGAGCGTCTGCGCCAGAAGGCGATGGGCGGCTCCGAGCCGCGCGAAAAGATCATCCGCGACGTGCGGGTGCCCGAAACCATCGTGGTGCAGGAGCTTGCCAACCGCATGGCCGAGCGCGTCGCCGACGTGGTCAAGGCATTGATGAAGATGGACATGATGGTGACGCAGAACCAGTCCATCGACGCCGACACCGCCGAACTGATCGTCGAGGAATTCGGCCACCGCATGCTGCGCGTGTCCGATTCCGATGTCGAACAGGTCATCGAACAGGTCGAGGACAAGGACGAGGACCTTGAGCCGCGCCCGCCGGTCATTACCGTCATGGGCCACGTCGACCACGGCAAGACCTCGCTGCTCGACGCGATCCGCAAGGCCAAGGTGACCGCCGGTGAAGCGGGCGGAATCACGCAGCATATCGGCGCCTATCAGGTGACGACCGAGTCGGGGCAGGCGCTGACCTTCCTCGACACGCCGGGCCACGCCGCCTTCACCTCGATGCGCGCGCGCGGTGCTCATGTGACCGATATCGTCGTGCTGGTCGTGGCCGCCGACGACTCGGTGATGCCGCAGACGATCGAGGCGATCAACCACGCCAAGGCGGCCAAGGTGCCGATGATCGTGGCGATCAACAAGTGCGACAAGTACGAGGCGAACCCCGACAAGGTGCGCACCGAACTGCTTCAGCACGAAGTCGTCGTCGAAGGTCTTTCGGGCGATGTGCAGGATATCGAAGTCTCGGCCACCACCGGTCAGGGGATCACGGAACTGCTCGAAGCCATCGCGCTTCAGTCCGAGATTCTCGAACTCAAGGCCAACCCCCAGCGCCCCGCCCAGGGCGCCGTGATCGAGGCCCAGCTCGACGTCGGGCGCGGCCCGGTTGCGACGGTTCTGGTCCAGAACGGCACCCTGCGCCAGGGCGACATCTTCGTCGTGGGCGAGCAGTGGGGCAAGGTTCGCGCCATGGAGAACGACCGTGGCGAACGGATCAGCGAAGCCGGCCCGTCGGTGCCGGTCGAGGTGCTCGGCCTGAACGGCACGCCCGAGGCGGGCGACGTTCTGAACGTGGTCGACACCGAAGCCCAGGCGCGCGAGATCGCGGAATACCGCGCCCACGCCGCCAAGGAAAGGCGCGCCGCCGTTGGTGCGGGCACCTCGCTCGAGCAGCTTCTGGCGCAGGCCAAGGCCAGCGAAGACGTCAAGGAACTGCCGATCGTGGTGAAAGCCGACGTGCAGGGTTCGGCCGAGGCCATCGTTCAGGCGATGGAGAAGATCGGCAACGAAGAGGTCCGCGTGCGGGTGCTGCACTTCGGCGTCGGCGCGATCACCGAGACCGATGTCGGCCTGGCCGAAGCCTCGAACGCGCCGATCATCGGCTTCAACGTCCGTGCCAACGCCCCGGCGCGCAACAGCGCCAACCAGAAAAGCGTCGAGATTCGCTATTACAGCGTGATCTACGACCTTGTGGACGACGTGAAGGCGGCGGCTTCGGGCCTGCTGTCGGCCGAGGTGCGCGAGAACTTCATCGGCTACGCCGAGATCAGGGAAGTGTTCAAGGTCTCGGGCGTCGGCAAGGTTGCCGGTTGTCTGGTGACCGAGGGCATCGCCCGCCGCTCGGCGGGTGTGCGGCTACTGCGCGACAACGTGGTGATCCACGAAGGCACGCTGAAGACGCTCAAGCGCTTCAAGGACGAAGTGAAAGAGGTCCAGTCCGGCCAGGAATGCGGCATGGCGTTCGAGAACTACGACGATATCCGCCCCGGCGACGTGATCGAGATCTTCGAGCGCGAAGAAATCGAGCGCACCCTCGCGTGATCGCCTTGTTTCTCTGACACAAAAAAGCGGCGGGTGCTCCAGGGCATCCGCCGTTTTCGTTTCTGACGCTCGTTGCTGCCTGTCAGGCCGCCTTGGCCGAGATGATGGGCCGTCCGACAAACTCGCGCTCGCCGACGCGCACGACAACCCGCCCGTCAGGCAGATCGCGAACAAAGATCCCCTGCACCGAGACGCAGCTTCCCAATGTGATTGTTCTCACCATTTTACCTATTCCCCCAAATGGTGCCCCATTTTGCACGAGATCAGGATAAATTGGAAAGGGAATCTTAAGGACAGAAGGACGCTGCGCTTACAACCAGTCGCGCAGGATCGGCACGATCGGAAGGTCAGCCGGCGGCATCGGATAATTGCGCAGGTCATTTGCCCGCACCCATGCCAACTTCTGCCCTTCAAGCGGGGTTACACTGCCCTGCCAGCGGCGGCAGGCAAACAGCGGCATCAGCAGGTGAAAATCCTCGTAGCTGTGGCTCGCAAAGGCCAGCGGCGCGAGGCAGGAGGCATGGGTGTCGATGCCAAGCTCTTCCTGCAACTCGCGAATCAGCGCGGCCTCGGGGGTTTCGCCATCCTCGACCTTGCCGCCGGGAAATTCCCAAAGCCCGGCCATGGATTTCCCCTCCGGGCGCTGCGCTAGCAGCACCCGGCCGTCGATGTCGATAAGCGCAACCGCGCTGACCAGAACGATCTTCACGAACGGTAATCCGCGTTGATCTGGATGTAGCCGTGGGTCAGATCGCAGGTCCAGACCGTCGCAGCACCCTCGCCCAACCCGAGATCGACGGCGATCACTAGCTCGGCGTTCTTCATGTAGCCCGCGCCAAGCTCCTCGCGGTACTCCGGCGAAACCCAGCCGTTTTCCGCGACAAGGATATCGCCAAACCGGATCGTCAGCCGGTCACGATCCGCCGCCGCCCCGGACTTGCCGATCGCCATGACGATGCGGCCCCAGTTCGGGTCTTCACCTGCAATCGCGGTCTTGACCAGCGGCGAGTTGGCGATTGCCATGGCGTGAATCCGCGCGTCGGAATCCGATGCCGCGCCGCTGACCCGGACCTCGACGAATTTCGTCGCGCCCTCACCGTCGCGCACGACCTGATGCGCAAGGTCGAGCATCACGTGGTGCAGCGCATCGCGGAACCCTTCGTCCTTGCCGCTCACCGTGACACCCGACGCACCGGTCGCTGCCAGCAGCAGCGTGTCCGACGTAGACGTATCGCTGTCGACGGTGATGTTGTTGAAGGTCTTGTCGGTCAACTCGCCCAGCATCGCCTGCAAATCAGGCTGCGCGATCTTCGCATCGGTGAAGATATAGACCAGCATCGTCGCCATGTCCGGCGCGATCATGCCGGACCCCTTGGCGATGCCGGCGATCCGGACCGGCTGGCCGCCGATCATGACTTCGGCTCCGGCCCCCTTGGGGAAGGTGTCGGTCGTCATGATGGCGCGCGCCGCCAGGGCGATGGCGTCGGGCGAAAGTGCTACGTTCAGCTCGTCGAGCTTGGCCGTGATCCGCTCGAACGGCAGCGGTTCGCCGATCACGCCGGTCGAGGATGAGAACACCCGCGATTGCGGCACGCCGGTCACGCGCGCAACCTCGGACGTGATCGCCGCCACGGCCTTTTGTCCGCTCGCCCCGGTGAAGGCGTTGGAGTTGCCCGAGTTGACGATGATCGCGGCACCGGCAGAAGCATCGCCGCCGATCTTTTCCTGACAATCCAGCACCGGAGCCGACCTGGTGGCCGACCGGGTGAAGACCCCGGCGACCGCGGTGCCCGGATCGAGCACCGCCAGCATCACATCGGTGCGCTCGGCATAGCGCACCCCGGCCTGCGTTGCCGCAAACCGGACGCCGCCAATCTGCGGCAGCGCCGGAAACCCGCCCGGCGGCGCCAGCGGCGCCACCTTGTGCGTGTGGCTGCGGGCCGCTTCAAGTTGTGCCCGGGTCTTTGCCAGCTTCTTCTTCAGCTTGGCGATCTTCGCCGTCTTGCCCATGGTCCGACCCTTTGCCGACGCTTATTCGAACATCGCGGGATTGCTGAGCACCGACGGATCGAAACCTTCAAGCTCGACCCGCTCAACCTCGGCGCCTTCAAGAAGCTCCGCCAGCGCGGCCTCGACGGCCTCGTTTTCCAGCGCCTCGATGATCTCGCCGCGCACCGCTTCAAGCTCGGGCACCGGAGCTTCGCGCGTGTCGTTGAGCTTGACCACATGCCAGCCGAACTGGGTCTGGAGCGGGCCCGCGACCTCGCCGACCTCCATGTCGGTCACCGCAACCTCAAAGGGCTCGACCATCATGCCGGGGCCGAACCAGCCAAGTGCGCCGCCTTCGGGACCGCTGGGGCCGGTGGAATGTTCGCGCGCCAGCTCGGCGAAATCGGCGCCGTTGTTCAATTCCTCGATCAGCGCCGCGGCTTCTTCCTCGGTCTCGACCAGGATATGCGAGGCGTCCCATTCCACGCTCGGCTCGGCATCGACAAAGGTGGTGGCATAGAACGCCTGCACCTTCTCGTCGTCGACCGCGCCGGCAAGAATTTCGCCAAGCGTCTCGGTCGCCTTGACGGCCCGGATCTCGTTGTCGATCTGCACCTGACCACGCGCGCTGATCTCACCCGCCGCCTGGCCCAGCACCGTCTGCTGGATAAGCTGTTCGACCAGACCGGGAAACAGCACGTCTTCGGGCAAGGCCTGATATTGCTGTGGCAGCGCCAGACGCGCCGCGATCACATGACCCAGCGTGATGTTTTCGCCATTCACCGTTGCCACGACGGTGCTGGCCGTGACCGGTGCCGCCTCGGTCTCGGCCGCTGCGGCAGGCGCCTCGGCACCGGCTGCGGCGTCCTGCGCATGGGCGGGCAGCGCAAGGCCAAGCGTGAGCGCCGCGCCGAGCAGGAACGAGGTATGTTTTGCCGTCAGGGTCATGTGAATTCCTTTGAAAGGACCAGCGGTCCGGTGTCGTTGACTATTCTGCCCCCGGCCCTTACATCGCAAGAGTCCCCGAGGCGGGGTTTCCCGCCCTTGATATGGGGCCGGGCCGGGACGAGCAAGCACCCCGCGCGATCACGACACAGAGAGACCCATACGGGCGGAGAAAACATGCTGGGTATCGGAAACCTCGCCAAGAAAGTCTTTGGCACCCCGAACGACCGCAAGATCAAGGCCACCCGCCCCACCATCGAAAAGATCAACGCGCTGGAAGCGGAATTCCAGGCGCTGAGCGATGACGGGCTGATCGCCAAGACCGAAGAATTCAAGAAACGCGTGGCCGAGGGCGAGAAGCTCGACGACATCCTGCCGGAAGCCTTCGCCAACTGCCGCGAGGCGGCGCGCCGTGCGCTGGGCCTGCGGGCCTTCGACGTTCAGTTGATGGGCGGCATCTTCCTGCACGAAGGCAACATCGCCGAGATGAAGACCGGCGAGGGCAAGACGCTGGTCGCGACCTTCCCGGCCTACCTCAACGCGCTGACCGGCAAGGGCGTGCATATCGTCACCGTCAACGACTACCTCGCCAAGCGGGATGCTGAGTGGATGGGCAAGGTCTATGGCGCGCTGGGCATGACCACCGGCGTGATCTATCCGCAGCAGCCGGATCAGGAAAAGCAGGCCGCCTATCAGTCCGACATCACCTATGCCACCAATAACGAACTGGGTTTCGACTATCTGCGCGACAACATGAAGTCCGAGCTGACCCAGATGTATCAGCGCGACCACTTCTTCGCGATCGTCGACGAGGTCGACTCGATTCTGATCGACGAGGCGCGCACGCCCCTGATCATCTCGGGCCCGTCACAGGACCGCTCGGAGCTTTACGTCACCATCGACAAGATCATCCCCGAGCTTCAGGACGACCATTTCACGCTCGCGGAAAAGACCCGCAACGTCACCTTCACCGAGGAAGGCAACGAGTTTCTGGAACAGAAGCTGCTGGAGGCGGGCATCCTGCCCGAGGGCCAGACGCTCTATGACCCGGAATCGACCACCATCGTCCACCACATCAACCAGGGCCTGCGGGCGCACAAGCTGTTCAAGCGCGACAAGGATTACATCGTGCGCGACGGCGAGGTCGTGCTGATCGACGAGTTCACCGGCCGGATGATGGCCGGGCGGCGTCTGTCCGAGGGGTTGCACCAGGCGATCGAGGCCAAGGAAGGCTGCAAGATCCAGCCCGAGAACGTGACCCTGGCCAGCGTGACCTTCCAGAACTACTTCCGCCTCTACGACAAGCTGGCCGGAATGACCGGCACGGCACTGACCGAGGCCGAGGAATTCGCCGATATCTACAAGCTGGGCGTGATCGAAGTCCCGACAAACGTGCCGATTGCACGCGTCGATGAGCACGACGCCGTCTATCGCACCGCGAACGAGAAATACGCGGCCATCGTCGAGGAAATCAAGAAAGCCCACGCGAAGGGTCAGCCGGCGCTGGTCGGCACCACCTCGATCGAGAAATCCGAATTCCTCTCGGACATGCTGACCGCCGCCGAAGTTCCGCACAACGTCCTGAACGCCCGCCAGCACGAGAAAGAAGCGCAGATCATCGCCGAAGCCGGCAAGCTGGGCGCGGTGACGATTGCCACCAACATGGCCGGGCGCGGCACCGACATCAAGCTGGGCGGCAACGTCGAGATGAAGGTGATGGACGCGCTCGAAGCCGACCCCGAGGCGCACCCCGACGAGGTGCGCGCGCGCATCGGTGCCGAACACGCCGAAGAGGAACAGAAGGTCAAGGAGGCCGGCGGGCTGTTCGTTCTGGCCACCGAACGGCACGAAAGCCGCCGGATCGACAACCAGTTGCGCGGCCGGTCCGGCCGGCAGGGCGATCCGGGGCGCTCGGCCTTCTTTCTCTCGCTGGAAGACGACCTGATGCGGATCTTCGGGTCCGAGCGGCTCGACAAGGTGCTGTCATCACTGGGCATGAAGGAAGGCGAGGCCATCGTGCACCCCTGGGTGAACAAGAGCCTCGAGCGCGCGCAAGCCAAGGTCGAGGCGCGCAACTTCGACATCCGCAAGCAATTGCTCAAGTTCGACGACGTGATGAACGACCAGCGCAAGGTGGTGTTCACCCAGCGTCTCGACATCATGAAATCGGCCGATCTGTCCGACGTGGTCGAGGACATGCGCCATCAGGTGATCGACGATCTGGTCGACAGCTACATGCCGCCGAAAAGCTATGCCGACCAATGGGATACCCAGGGTCTGCACGATACCGTGCGCGCAAAGCTCAACGTCGACGTGCCGGTCAAGGACTGGGCCGCCGAGGAAGGCGTCGACGACGACACGATCCGCGAGCGTCTGGTCGAGGCAACCGACAAGGTCATGGCCGAGAAGGCCGAGGCCTTCGGCCCCGAAACCATGCGCTCGATCGAAAAACAGATCCTGCTTCAGACCATCGACGCCAAGTGGCGCGAGCACCTCCTGACGCTCGAACACCTGCGGTCGGTCGTCGGGTTCCGGGGCTATGCCCAGCGCGACCCGCTGAACGAATACAAGACCGAGGCGTTCCAGTTGTTCGAGGGAATGCTCGATTCGCTGCGCGAAGACGTGACGCAGAAGCTGTCGCAGGTCCGGCCGATGTCGAAGGAAGAGCAGGAAGCGATGATGCAGCAACTGCTCGAACAGCAAAAGGCGTTGGCCGAACAGCAGCGCCTGGCGACGCTGGCGATCACCGGCAAGGAAGAACCTCCCGTCGGCGCCCCGCGCGCCGGGTTCGACGAGAACGATCCCGAGAGCTGGGGCAATCCCGGCCGCAACGAGCCCTGCCCCTGCGGCTCCGGCAAGAAGTTCAAGCACTGCCACGGCGCGTTCTGACCTGACGGCCCGACCTTCGACACCATGGCCCGATCGTGGCCATGGTGTGACGGGGCCGCCATGAACGGCTTGTCCGCAAACGAAAATTCTTCGCCCGGTTTCCGAAACAAAACCGGAAAAAGCCACCTTCTGTTCATTCCTTCGGCCTATTGCTGGGCCAGACTCCACGGCGAAGGATTGGAAGGAGAAGGCCATGTTCGGCAAGCTCGCGGAAAAGACAGCCGGGTTTGACAAGAAACGCGTGTATACCGCCGTGGCGGCACTGCTGATCGCGGGTGCTGCCGGGCATTTCATGCAGCGCGGCGGTGCGTCAAAGCCGGAAGGGACGATTGTGGCGGACACTCCACCCGCCACGCAACTCGCGCCTCAGCCCGACGCGGCGCCCGGCGATATTGAAGCAGCCATGGTGCCAGCGGCATTGGTTCCTTCTGACCTTGCGCCCACGGCCATCGAATCCGCAGACCTGGCAGAGCCGGTCGCAGTGGACGCGGCACTTCCAGAACTTCCTGACCTGGCCGAACTGGCACGGCCATTTGCGGTCCCTGCCGTGGCCGGCACCGGTTCCGGCGCGCCGCTTGCCGAAGTCACCCGCGCCGCGACCGATCCGCTGCGCACCCTGGCGATGCCCGAAGCCTCGCCGGTCCCGGCCGTCGACCCGATCGCGACCGTGCCGGTAACGCTCGCCGCGGTCGATGTTCCGCAAGAGCTTGCGCCGCCGCCGGTTCCGGCCATGCCCGAAACCCTGGCGTCGGTCTGTGACATACAGCTGTCGGCCGAGGTGCGGCCCGGCGCATTGGTCTTCCTGGCGCTCGAAGCCCCCTGCAATTCCGGCGAAACCGTCGAGTTCGACCATGCCGGCCTGAAATTCACGGAACAACTCGATACCGAAGGCAGCCTCGTCGTGTTGGTGCCCGCGTTGATGGAGGCGGCGAATTTCGCACTGACCTTCGAAGACGGAAAGCGGCAATCCATCTCGGCCAGCGTGCCGGACCTTGGCGACTTCGAGCGTCTGGCGCTGGTTTGGCAGGGTGGCACGGGCCTGCAACTTCACGCCCTGGAAAACGGTGCCTTCTACGGTGACGAAGGCCACATCTGGGCCGAAGCCCCGTCAAAGCCGGACAACGCGATTTCCGGGCTGGGCGGCTTTGTCTCGGTCCTCGGAAGCTCGGCCAACGGCTACGCGGCCGATATCTATACCTTCCCGCTCAGCTTGAAACGCGAGGGTGCGGTATCCGACGTCTCGATCGAGGCACAGGTCGCGGAAACCACCTGCGGCACGCAGATCGAAGGCGCGATCCTGCGCGCCAACCCCGGCCGCGCTCCGACCTTGTCCGATCTTTCCATGATGGTTCCGGGCTGCGACGCTGTGGGCGAATATCTGGTGTTGAAAAATCTGCCCCAAGACCTGAAAATCGCCGGCAACTGAGGCGCGGTTTGCGGGGCACAACATGCGAAATCCTGGTGCGGCGGTTTTCGCCGCACTTTTCTTGTTCCTGGCTGTGGTTTCTGCCCGGGCCGATGATGTAACCCTGACGTCACGCGACGGCGAGGTCGAAATCACCGGCACGCTGCTGGGCTATGATGGCGAATTCTACCGCGTCGACACCCGCTTCGGCATACTCACGGTCGATGGCTCGGGGGTGAACTGCGAAGGCCCGGCTTGCCCAAACCTTGGCGCCTATGTCGCCGAATTCACCCTGTCCGGCGCCGAGTCGATGGGCGAGGTGCTGGTGCCCGCGCTGGTCGAGGGTTTCGCGCTCCAATCCGGCTTTGCGCTCAGCCGCGAGGAGCAACCGGGCATCGGCACGCTCTTTACCCTCTACGATGCGGACGGCGCCAGGCCCGCCGCGCGCATCACCATCCGGCTGACCACGTCGGACGAGGGCTTTGAAGATCTGCTCGGCGAAGTGACCGATATGGTCCTGTCGCTGCGCGAGGTATCGGTGCGCGAGCGCGAACTGGCACAGGAGGCGGGGCTGGGCGATCTGGCGGGTGCGCGGCAATCGCGGGTCATTGCGCTCGACGCGCTGGTCCCGGTGGTTGCAGGCGGCAACCCCGTCCGTCGCCTGACCATGCAGGAGCTGCATGACGTCTTCGCGGGCAGCGTCACCCGCTGGTCGGAACTGGGCGGTGAGGATGCCCCGATCACCGTCTACGCCCGCGACCCGGAGTTCGGGCTGGGGCAGGCGTTTGCCGGCTTGACGCTCGCGGAGTCCGACCTTGCGTCCCAAGCGGTGCGTCTGGCCTCGGACCGCGCCATCGCCGAAGCCGTGGCGCAGGACCCGTTCGGCATCGGGGTTACCGGGTTCACCCGCAATGGCCTGTCCGAGATCATGACGCTGAGCGGCAGTTGCGGCTTCGACCTCGCGGCCAGTCGCGGCAGCGCGAAGGCGGGGGATTATCCGTTGACCGTGCCGATGTATCTTTACCTGCCGGCCCGGCGCCTGCCGAAACTGGCCCGTGATTTCCTCGGCTATCTGCGGACCGACAATGCCCAATTGGTGATCCGGCAAGCCGGTTTTGTCGATCAGGCGCTGGACGAGGTGCCGATCGATGTGCAGGGCCAGCGGCTTGCCAATGCGATCCGTGCGGCCGGGGACGGCACATCGCTGGACGAACTGAAACGGATGGTCGCACTCAGCTCGCAGACAGCGCGCCTGACCCTGACCTTTCGCTTTCGCGGCGGCTCGGCCGCACTCGACGCGCCGTCGCGCTCGAATGTGATGCTGCTTGCCTCGGCGCTGGAATCGGGCCGGTTCGACGGGCGTTCGGTGGTCTTTGTCGGGTTCAGTGACGGGATGGGCGACGCAACCCAGAACCTGCAATTGTCCCAGCGCCGCGCCGAAGCCGTGCGTGACGCGGTTCTGGACGAGATCGAGGCTTTCGACCCGGAGGCGGTCGCGATCTCGACCGACGGATTTGGCGAGGCGATGCCGATGGCCTGCGACGACGCGCCCTGGGGCCGGCACGTGAACCGGCGGGTCGAGATCTGGGTGAAGTAGGCTCGGTTTCTGGCGAATTCGGTCACAACAGACCCTCGGCACGAAAACTGACCTCTCGCCCGCGCCCGATGACCAGATGATCGTGCAAGGCAATATCGAGCGGTGTCAGCGCGTCCTGCACCCGCGCCGTCATCGTGATGTCGTCCTGCGACGGCGTCGGGTCGCCGGAGGGGTGATTGTGCACGAGGATCAGCGCCGAGGCGTTCAGTTCCAAGGCCCGTTTCGCCACTTCGCGCGGGTAGACCGGCACGTGGTTGACCGTGCCGCGCGCCTGCTCCTCATCCGCGATCAGGGTGTTCTTGCGGTCGAGAAACAGGATGCGGAATTGCTCGGTCTCGCGGTGCGCCATGGTCGTGTGGCAATAGGACAGCAGCGCGTCCCAGGATGAAATCGCATCGCGGCGCAACACGCGGGCGCGCGACAGGCGGTGCGCGGCGGCCTCGACCAGTTTCAGCTCCAGAACAACCGCATCGCCGACGCCTTCGATCTGGTGCAGACGTTCCGGCGGGGCCGACACCACGCCGTTGAAATCGCCGAACCGGTCGAGGAGCCGACGAGCCAGCGGCTTGACGTCCTGACGCGGGATCGCGCGAAAGAGCACGAGCTCGAGCAGTTCGTAATCCGGCATCGCCGCTGCGCCGCCTTCGATAAACCGGGAACGCAGTCGTTTGCGGTGGTCATGGATGTAGGAGGGCAGGCGACCCGAAGTTATCGCCTGGCTGGGCGACGGCTGCCCCGCCGCGAAAAGCGGCAGGGTGGCCTCGGAAAGCTGGTTGGCGTGCTGCGACATGCGCCCAGCTTTGCACATTGGAGTGAATCACTGGTTAACGTGCCGCGCCTGAAACCTTACGGGGCTAAGGATCAGCCCTTCATCCCGTCCCAGAAATGCTTGACCTTCGAGAAGAAGCCCGAGCTTTCCGGGTTGTTCTCGGCGGAAAGCCCCTCGAACTCACGCAGAAGCTCTTTCTGTTTCGAGGTCAGGTTGACCGGGGTTTCCACCGCCAGCTCGATATACATGTCGCCATGTCCACCGCCGCGCAGCGCCGGCATCCCCTTGCCGCGCAGGCGCATCTGACGGCCGGACTGGCTGCCGGCGGGGATCTTCACCCGTGAACGGCCACCGTCGATCGTCGGCACCTCGATGTCGCCGCCCATCGCGGCGGCGGTCATCGACACCGGAACGCGGCAGTGCAGGTTCACGCCCTCGCGGTCGAAGATCGCGTGGTCGGAAACGTTGATGAAGATGTAGAGGTCGCCCGCGGGGCCGCCGCGCATCCCGGCCTCGCCCTCGCCGGCAAGGCGGATGCGGGTGCCGGTTTCGACACCTGCCGGGATATTGACCGACAACGCGCGTTCCTTCTCGATCCGGCCGGCGCCGTGGCAGGCCTTGCACGGGTTCTTGATCATCTGGCCCATGCCGTGACAGGTCGGGCAGGTGCGTTCGACGGTGAAGAAGCCCTGCTGCGCGCGGACCTTGCCCATGCCCGAACAGGTCGGGCAGGTGGTCGGCTCGGCGCCGCTTTCGGCACCGGTGCCGCTACATTCCTCGCAGGTGACCGAGGTCGGCACATTGATGGTTTTCTGCAGCCCGCTGAACGCTTCTTCGAGCGTCACGCGCAGGTTATAGCGCAGGTCGGAGCCACGGGTCGCGCGTTGCCGCCCGCCACCGCCGCGGCCGCCACCCATGAAATCGCCGAAGAGGTCGTCGAACACGTCCGAGAAGGCGGACGCGAAATCGCCCTGGCCCTGGAATCCGCCGCCCGGACGCCCACCGCCGCCCATGCCACCTTCGAAGGCGGCGTGGCCGAACCGGTCATAGGCGGCCTTCTTGTCGGCATCCTTGAGGACGTCGTAGGCCTCGTTCGCTTCCTTGAACTGGGCTTCGGCCTCGGGATTGTCGGCGTTGCGGTCGGGGTGAAGTTCCTTGGCCTTCTTGCGATAGCCCTTCTTGATCTCGTCCGCCGAAGCGCCCTTCCCGACGCCCAGAACCTCGTAATAGTCACGCTTGGACATTGGTCTTGGTTCCCCTTCGGAACGCGAGGACCGGCCCGGACAGTGCCGGGCCGGTCGCAATCACGGTCGGGCCTTACGACCGCTTGTCGTTGTCGAGGTCCTCGAAGTCGGCATCGACGATGTCGTCATCGACACCGCGCGGGCCGTTATCGACGTCGGCCGCTTCGCCGGACTGCTCGTCCTGCTGCGACTTGTAGATCGCCTCGCCCAGCTTCATCGCCGCCTCGGTCACGTTCTGGATGCCCGACTTGATCTTGCCGGCGTCGTCCTTCTCGAGCTCGTCCTTGAGCGCGGCGATCGCAAGCTCGATCGCCTCGATCGTGGTCGGGTCGACCTTGTCGGCATGCTCTTCCATCGACTTCTCGGTGGAATGGATCAGGCTTTCGGCGTGGTTGCGGGCCTCGACCAGTTCCTTGCGCTGCTTGTCGGCCTCGGCGTTCTCCTCGGCCTCCTTCACCATGCGCTCGATATCGGCATCCGACAGGCCGCCGGAGGCCTGGATCGTGATCTTCTGTTCCTTGTTGGTGCCCTTGTCCTTGGCACCGACCGACACGATGCCGTTGGCGTCGATGTCGAAGGTCACTTCGATCTGCGGCATGCCGCGCGGCGCGGGCGGGATGTCTTCAAGGTTGAACTGGCCCAGCATCTTGTTGTCTGCCGCCATTTCACGCTCGCCCTGGAACACCCGGATCGTCACCGCGCTCTGGCTGTCCTCGGCGGTCGAGAAGATCTGGCTTTTCTTGGTCGGGATCGTCGTGTTGCGGTCGATCAGCCGGGTGAAGACGCCACCCAGGGTCTCGATCCCGAGCGACAGCGGCGTGACGTCGAGCAATACCACGTCCTTGACGTCGCCCTGCAGCACGCCGGCCTGAATCGCGGCACCCATCGCCACGACTTCGTCCGGGTTCACGCCCTTGTGCGGCTCCTTGCCGAAGAACTTGGTGACTTCCTCGATCACCTTCGGCATCCGCGTCATGCCGCCGACCAGGATCACCTCGTCGATGTCGTCCTTGGACAGTCCGGCATCCTTGAGCGCGGCCTGGCAGGGCTTGAGCGAGTTCTTGATCAGGTCGCCAACCAGGCTTTCCAGCTTGGCGCGGGTCAGCTTCATCACCATGTGCAGCGGCTGGCCGCCGGCGCCCATCGAGATGAACGGCTGGTTGATCTCGGTCTGCGACGAGGAGGACAGCTCGATCTTGGCTTTCTCGGCAGCTTCCTTGAGCCGCTGGAGCGCCATCTTGTCCTTCTTCAGGTCGACGTCGTGTTCCTTCTTGAACTCGTCGGCGAGGTAGTTGACCAGGCGCATGTCAAAGTCTTCGCCACCCAGGAAGGTGTCGCCGTTGGTCGATTTCACCTCGAACAGGCCGTCGTCGATTTCGAGGATGGTGATGTCGAAGGTGCCGCCGCCAAGGTCATAGACCGCGATGGTCTTGGTTTCTTTCTTGTCGAGGCCATAGGCCAGCGCCGCCGCCGTCGGTTCGTTGATGATCCGCAGCACTTCGAGGCCGGCGATCTTGCCGGCGTCCTTGGTCGCCTGACGCTGGGCGTCGTTGAAATAGGCGGGCACGGTGATGACGGCCTGTTCGACCTTCTCGCCAAGATAGCTCTCGGCGGTTTCCTTCATCTTCTGCAGGATGAAGGCAGAGATCTGGGAGGGCGAATACTTCTCGCCCGCGGCTTCGACCCAGGCGTCGCCGTTGTTGCCCTTGATGATCTTGTAGGGCACCAGCTGCATGTCTTTTTCGACTGCCGGATCGCCGAACCGGCGCCCGATCAGGCGCTTGACGGCGGAAATGGTGTTTTCGGGGTTGGTGACGGCCTGCCGCTTGGCGGGCTGACCGACCAGTCGCTCTTCATCCTTGAAGGCGACGACCGAGGGCGTCGTGCGCGCCCCTTCCGAGTTCTCGATGACGCGCGGTTGCGCTCCGTCCATGATGGCGACACAGGAGTTGGTGGTCCCGAGGTCGATACCGATGACTTTGGCCATGCTCAAAATCCTCTCTTGGCGATGTTTGGGGCTTGGGCCTTCGAAAGCACCCGTGCCCGATCCCGATTTTTTTGGCCGCAGCGGGGATCCCGCTCCGGCGTCTGGGCGTATATAAGGAGGGCAATTGGGCCCTGCAAGCGCTTGAAACCGGAGTTCGGGGCAAAAAGGCGAGTCATTTTCAGGGTTTCAACAATGGACGAAGGCACATATCCGAACGCGCCCGATCTGATGGTGGGCGGTGCTGCCGTGTTTCAAGGGCTTATTGACCGAACAGCGCAGGAGGCGCTGGTCGAGGAGGTGCGCGACGTCGTGCGCCGCGCGCCCCTGTTCTCGCCCGACACGCCCTATGGCAAACCGATGTCGGTCGGGATGACCTCGGCCGGCAGGTATGGCTGGTATTCCGACCGCAAGGGCTATCGCTATGTCGATCGCCATCCGTCCGGCGTGAACTGGCCGCCGATCCCGAAGGGTGCGCTGGCGGTTTGGGGGCAGGTGGCGGGAACCGATCGGGGGCCGGATTGCTGTCTGGTGAACTTCTACGGCGAGGGCGCGCGCATGGGTCTGCACCAGGACCGGGACGAGGCGGATTTCACGCAGCCGGTCGTGTCGGTCAGCCTTGGCGACGAGGGGTTGTTTCGCATCGGCGGCACCACGCGCGGCGGCAAGACGCAATCGGTCTGGCTTGGCTCGGGCGACGTGCTGGTGCTGGGCGGCGCGGCACGTCTGGCCTATCACGGGATCGACCGGATACGCTTCGGCTCGTCCACACTGTTGCGCGGTGGCGGGCGGATCAACCTGACGCTGCGGGTGGTCGATTAGGGCGCGAGGCTGCAACAGCCGGAATAGAGCGTCTCATCCCCAGCCGAACGGCGGATGAAATCGACGGTCAGCCCGAAGCTCCGGTCCGACATTCCATCGGAACAGGCGGCATAGGCAAGGATCGGGGTAATCTCGCCCGCATCGTTGTCGGCCCGGATCGCAAATCGATCGCGCCGCCCCGATGCGGGTATGCGCGCGCGGGTGATGTAGAAATCAAGCTCGCCCAGCCGGTCCAGCCGGACGGTGCCATCGGCGCGGACCGACAGGCTCCAGAACGGCTCGGTCCCGCTACATTCAAGCGCGATGGGCAGATTGCCCCAGTCCTGCCCCGGCTGACGGGCAAGAAAGCGCATCGAGGCCCAGCCGCTGCCCTCGGCGACATTCACCAGCCCCCATGTTCCGGCGGCGTTGAGCGCGATCACCTCGATGTCGCGCTGAAATGGTCCGAAGGCCCCGATGATTTCGGTCGAGGACGACGGGCCGGCGCGGACATTGAGCACATCGTCGCCGGCCACCCCGGTCACGTTGTGGAGCGCCGGATAAGGCTCGGCCATGGCGGCGAGCGGCAGCAGCAGGAGGATCAGCGCCATGAGGGCTTTCATCGACGTGCACTCCAGCTCAGCGAGACATGTTTGCGGGTATAAGCCTCGCCCATGAAGCCCAGCATGATCAGCACGACCGAGACGATGAGCGGATATTGCCAGTTCGAATAATGCGGGTTGTAGTTGATGAAGGCAAAGCCGCGCGCCTGGTCGATGATGTGGAACAGCGGGTTCCAGCTGAACAGGGCAAGCAGGTTGAACGGCAGCGTATTGGCGACGAACATCTTGCCCGAAGCGATCATGTTGGCGCGGGCATAGATGGTAGACCCGACGCTGGCGACCTGCGGAAACCACGGCTTGATCGCCAGAAAGATCAGCCCGACCCCGACGCCCGAGAACCACGCCAGCATCAGCATCCCGAACGCCCCGGCCATATGGTCGATATGCACCGGCGTGAAGGCGATGTGGTAGATGTAGAGCACCACCGCCACCGACAGCACCTGAATATACAGCGCGCCGAGCGCCGACGAAGTAATGGCGATGAAGGTGGTCATCGGCGCATGATGCATCATCGGCGACGCCGGGCCTTCGGAGCTGACGACCGCGCCCATGGTCTTGGTATGCGTGAGGTAAAGGAAGATCCCGGTCATGATGTAGACCAGAAAATCGCCCCGGAGCGCCGCGCCGCGCAGCCCGAGCACCGCGAACATGATGTAGAACACGGCGACCAGGATCATCGTCTGCAGCATGTTCACGAACAGGCCGATCAGCGCGTTGTGATGGGTCCGCCGGACGCTGCGCACCGTCGCGTGATAGATCACCTCGAGCAGCGAAACCGTCTGCGACAGCTTGCCTTGTTCCTTGCGAACCTCAAACATCCGTACGCCTTTTACCTTCACCGCCGTTTTCGCAGGGATTTCTTGCCGATCCCTTACGCGGCGACCATAAGAGGGACGGGTGGCATTTTCAACATTCAGCCATGCGGCAGGTAGCAGGAGAATCAGTGTGGATTACGACAGGCTTGCGGTGGAAATGCGACGATTGGCGATCGAGGCGGGCGAGGCGATCATGGCGATCTACACCTCGGACGATTTCGAGGTGCGCACCAAGTCCGACGACAGCCCCGTAACCGCCGCCGACGAGGCCGCCGATGCGCTGATCTCGACCGGCCTGCGCAAGGCGTTTCCCGGCGTCACGCTTGTCACCGAGGAGCAGGCGGACAGCCACACCGCGCGGGCCGATGCCTTTTTCATCGTCGATCCGCTCGACGGCACCAAGGAGTTCGTCAATCGCCGGGGCGATTTCACCGTGAATATCGCCTATGTCGAGAACGGCGTGCCGGTGCGCGGCGTGGTCTATGCGCCGGCGCGCGGGCGCATGTTCTTTACCGAGGCCGATGGGCGTTCGGTCGAGGAGGATGGCCCGTTCGACAAGAACGTGCTGGGCAAGACACGCCCGATATCTGTGTCTAAACCGGACAATTCGTCGCTTATGGTGGTCGCGTCGAAGTCGCACCGGGATCAGGCCACCGACGACTACATCGGCAAATATGCAGTGCGGGACATGACCAGCGCCGGTTCGAGCCTGAAGTTCTGCCTGGTCGCGACCGGCGAGGCTGATCTTTATCCGCGCCTCGGCCGGACTATGGAATGGGACACAGCGGCAGGGCACGCGGTTCTGGCGGGTGCGGGTGGCGCGGTGCTGCGCTTTGACGATCACACCCCGCTGATCTATGGCAAGCCCGGCTATGAAAACCCGTTCTTCATCGCCCTCGCGCCCGGTGTCGACCTGCGGAAGGCCTAGGACTTGCCGGGCGAAAACGTCTCTAACAAAGCCTTTTCAAGCGGATCGCGTGTCTCGGTCGTCATCGTCAGCCGTGGCCGGCCGCAACATCTGCGGCGCTGCCTGACGGGCGTTGGCCAGCTCTGTCACCCGGATTTTGAGATCGTCGTCGTGGCGGACCCGGCCGGATGCGAGGTGGTTGTCGGGATGGGGTGGGAAGAGCGCGTCAAGCTGCTCGGGTTCGACGAGGCCAACATTTCGGCCGCCCGCAATGTCGGGATTGCCGCAGCGGCCGGTGACGTCGTGGCCTTCATCGACGACGATGCGGTGCCCGAGCCGACATGGCTCACCCATCTGACCGCCCCGTTTGCCGATCCCGGCGTCATCGCGACCGGGGGTTATGTCATCGGGCGGAGCGGCATCCGTTTTCAATGGCGCGGCAATCTGGTGACGCGGACCGGGGTCAAGATCGCCATCGCCCACGACGGAACAGCGCCCTTCACGCCAAAGCCCGCACCGGGGCTTGGGGTGATGACCGAAGGCACCAACGCGGCGTTCCGACGCGAAACCCTGGCCGCGATCGGCGGATTCGATCCGCTGTTTCGGTTCCACCTTGACGAGACCGAGCTCAACATGCGCCTCGCGAGCGTGCCCGGCGATGTCGTGCTGGTTCCTCTGGCGCAGGTGCATCATGGCACCGCCGCCTCGGTTCGGCGCAAGAGCGACCGTGCGCCGACAGACCTGACCGAGATCGGCGCCTCGACGGCGGTGTATCTGCGCAAACATGCCCCGGACTCCGAGCATCGCGCCGCGCTCGACGCCCTGATTGCAGAACGTCGCACCAGCCTCCTGCGTTTCATGGTCGGCGGCAGGCTCGAGCCGCGCGATGTGCGCCGGGTGCTGGCCACGCTCAAAGACGGCATCGCCGAGGGTATGACGCGCAAGATTGTCCCGCTTGCCCCGATGCCTGAACCATCCACACCCTTCCTTCCGTTCACCGCGCCCCTGTCCGGTCGGTCCCGCTACCTCGCGGGGCGTGCGTGGCAACGCCGCGCGCTTGCCCGCAAGGCGGACGAACTTGTCCGCGGCGGTGATATCGTGACGGTGTTCCGGTTCGGCCCGACCCCACGCGCGCATACAGTCCGGTTCAGCGACAAGGGCTGGTGGGAACAAACCGGCGGACTTTTCGGACGATCCGAGCGCATTGGCCCCCGGCTCCGTTTCGCGCGCCATGCCGACCGGGTCGAGAGCGAATGGGCGCGCGTGGCAAAGCTGCGCCAATGTGATAGAAATACGCCATGAAGATGCGAAAACCTGTTTTGTTTACTGTATCGTGAGAATCGCGAGAGAAGATGCAGCAACGCGGTCAAAGGGTACGAAGTGACATGAGACGCAGAGTGACGAAGGCGATCTTTCCCGTGGCCGGGCTTGGTACGCGGTTTCTGCCGGCCACCAAGTCCATTCCCAAGGAAATGATGACGCTGGTCGACCGTCCGCTGGTCCAATATGCGATCGACGAGGCGCGCGCGGCCGGGATCAAGGAGTTCATCTTCGTGACCTCGCGCGGCAAGGGTGCGCTCGAGGATTACTTCGACATCAACCCGGTGCTTGAAGCCAGCCTGAGGCGCTCCGGCAAGGTCGAGCTTCTGGATGAGCTGAAACAGACCAACATGGAATCCGGCGCCATCGCCTATATCCGCCAGCACAAGGCCCTGGGGCTTGGCCACGCGGTCTGGTGTGCCCGCCGGCTGATCGCGAACGAGCCTTTTGCGGTGATCCTGCCGGACGACGTGATTGCTGCGGAAAAACCCTGTCTGCAACAGATGGTAGAGGCCTATCAGGAAACCGGCGGAAGCATGGTCGCCGCGATGGAGGTTCCGCCGGAACGGGCATCGTCCTACGGCGTGCTCGACATTGCCGAGGACATGGGCATGCAGGTCAGGGTCAAGGGCATGGTCGAGAAACCCGCCGCAGGCACGGCACCGTCGAACCTTGCGGTGATCGGTCGCTATATCCTGTCGCCCAAGGTTCTGGGCAACCTCAACAAGCTGAAAGGTGGCGCCGGCGGCGAGATCCAGTTGACCGACGCCATCGCCGAGGAAATCACCGAGGGCAGGGAGGTTTTCGGCTATCGGTTCCGTGGCCAGCGGTTCGATTGCGGATCGAAGGCGGGGTTCCTGCAGGCCAATGTCGCATTCGGCCTGGCGCGCGAAGATCTGCGCGATGAACTGGCCGCCTACCTCGAAGAACTGATGTCGGTGCCGAAAGCCGCACAATAGGCAGCCGGGGAATGATGACGGCAGACCGGACCGAAGGACCGCCGACCGCGCGGTTGCTTGATCTGCGCCGGCTTGTGCAGCGGGTCGGGGGAGAACGCTGGACTGGCGTCGAGCGGGTCGAGGCGGCCTATCTCAGGCATCTTCTGGAGCTTCCCGATCCGCTGTTCAGCCTTGTTGTCACCGGTCGGGGCACGTTCTTGCTCGACCGGGGGGGGACTCAGGCTTTATCGGATCGGCTTCATGGACGCGTTCCCTGGGGCAAGCCCGATCTGATCTCGCACCTGTTTCGCAAACTGCCGCCCGTCAGGCGCGCGGCACATGCCGATATCGCCCGGCTGTCGATCGCCCACACGGGGCGCAAACGACCGATGACGCCGCTGGCACGGCATTTGCCGGAGGGGACCGCCTGGATCAACGTCAGCACCAGTAACCTCATGTCCGGGGGTTTCGACATGATGGCCAAGGTCCCCGGCGGACGGGCGAGCGTCCTGATCCACGACACGATCCCGCTCGACCTTCCCGAGTATGCAAGTGCCGGCACGTTGAGGACGTTTCGCAACCGACTGAGCATGGTGGCGCGCCGCGCCGATCTGGTCATCTACAACTCGCAACAGACGCGGGACGCTGCGGAAAGCTGGATGGCGGAGTTCGGCCGCGTGCCGCCGGGGATAACGGCGCTGCTTGGCGTCGAGGCTGCCGAACCGGCTGCGGGTGAACTGCCCGAGGGGCTGAACCTGACGCGACCCTATTTCGTGGTGCTCGGAACCATCGAGCCGCGCAAGAATCACCGGCTGTTGTTCGACATCTGGGAGCGCTTCGCCAAGACGCTGCCGCCTGAGGATATCCCGGACCTCTATGTCGTCGGCCGACGTGGCTGGCTGAATGAGGACGTCTTCGCCTGGCTCGACACCTCGCCGCTGATCGGGCGCCATGTGCACGAACTCGGCGGGCTGAGCGATGGCGCGGTCTCGGCGCTGGTGCAGGGCGCGCGGGCGCTGTTGATGCCCAGCTTTGCCGAAGGCTTCGGACTGCCACCCGCCGAGGCGCATCTCTTGGGCACCGTGGCGGTGGTGAACCCGCTGCCGGTCTATCGCGAAATACTTGGAAACAATCCCGTTTACGTCGATGTGGCCGATATGTATTCTTGGCAGACAACGATACTCGAATTATCAAAGGCAGAAAAACCGCGGCAGACGGTGGCGACGGGGGGCATAGGCAAGGTCCCGACCTGGCAAGAGCATTTCAATCTTGTTTTAAAGGTAACGTGATAGCTGCGACGACGCCTCTGCGGATCGGAAGGGCCAGGGTTGGGCATTGCGCGTTCATATCGGCTTCGCTGGGAGCGAAAACGCTGGCGGCTGCGCGCGCTGCGAAAGCGGCGTCAGCTTTCTTCTGTCGTCAACCATACGGAAACAATCCGTGGCGATGACATCCTCGTCTTCACCACGCTGCGCAATGAACGGGTGCGGCTGCCGTATTTCCTGCGCTACTACCGCGAGCTTGGCGTCAGTCATTTCCTGATCGTCGACAACGACTCCGACGACGGGTCGCGTGAGTATCTTGCCGAACAGCCAGACGTCTCGCTCTGGACGACGCGCGGCAGCTACAAGCGGGCGCGCTTCGGGGTGGACTGGCTGAACTGGCTGATGCGCAAATACGGCCATGGCCATTGGTGCCTGACCGTCGATCCCGACGAATTCCTGATCTATCCGTTCAGCGATACCCGCTCTCTGCGTGCCTTGACCGACTGGCTCGACGCCTCGTCGATCCGGTCGTTCGGGGCGATGCTGCTCGACATGTATCCCAAGGGCACGATCAACGCGCAGCCCTATCAGGAAGGCCAGGATCCGTTCGAGATCGCCTCATGGTTCGACTCGGCCAATTACATGATTTCGCGCAACCACAAGTTCGGCAACCTGTGGATTCAGGGCGGACCACGGGCGAGGGCGTTCTTTTCGACCAACCCCGAGCGCGCGCCGGCGCTGAACAAGATTCCGCTGGTCAAATGGCACCGCGCCTACACCTATGTCAGCTCGACCCACAGCCTGCTGCCGCGCGGGTTGAACCTGGTCTATGACGAATGGGGTGGCGAAAAGGCTTCGGGCGTCCTGCTTCACGCCAAGTTCCTCGACACATTTGCCAGGAAGGCGGCCGAGGAGCTTGAGCGCAAGCAGCACTATGCCGCCAGCCACGAATACAAGGCCTATCACCAGCACCTGAAGGACAACCCCGACCTCTGGTGCAAGTGGAGCGAACGCTACATCAACTGGCGCCAGCTTGAGATTCTCGGGCTCATGTCCAAGGGAAACTGGGCATGAGCGTCGGGTTCGCCATGCTGGTGCACAACTCGCTGGGCCGGGCCGAGCAGGTGGCGCGGCACTGGGCGCAAAACGGCTGTCCGGTGGTGATCCACGTCGACAAGAAGGTCAACCGGCGCGCCTATAACAGCATCGTCGCCAACCTTGCCGATCTGGACAACGTGAAGTTCTGCGCCCGGCACAGTTGCGAATGGGGCACCTGGTCACTGGTCAGGGCTTCGCAGGATGCGGCGGAACTGCTGCTGGCCTCTTTTCCCGCCGTTCGCCACGTCTTTCTGGCGTCCGGGTCATGCCTGCCGCTGCGCCCGGTGCGCGAGATGGTCGATTATCTGGCCGATCGGCCGATGACCAACTTCATCGAAAGCGTGACCACCGAAGACGTCCCCTGGACCGTCGGCGGGCTGGACGAGGAACGCTTCACGCTGCGGTTCCCGTTCTCATGGAAGCGCCAGCGCCGGTTGTTCGATGCCTATGTGAAACTGCAACGCCGGGTCAGGTTCACACGCTCGATCCCGGACGGGCTGGTGCCGCATCTGGGCAGCCAGTGGTGGTGCCTGACGCGCCAGACCCTGACCGCGATCCTCGAAGACCCTGATCGCCCGAGATACGACGCCTATTTCTCGAAGGTCTGGATTCCGGATGAGAGCTATTATCAGACCCTAGTCAGGCTCTATTCCACCAATATCGAAAGCCGTTCCCTGACGCTGGCCAAGTTCGATTTCCAGGGCAAGCCGCATATCTTCTACGACGACCACATGCAGCTTCTGCGCCGGTCCGACTGTTTCGTCGCCCGCAAGATCTGGCCCAACGCCAACAAGCTCTACACCGGGTTTCTGTCCGACGACGCCTCGATCTTTACCGGCGCCGAGCCGAACCCCGGCAAGATCGACCGGATCTTCTCGAAGGCGGTCGAGCGGCGCACCAAGGGGCGGCCGGGCCTCTACATGCAAAGCCGCTTTCCCAACGACGGCTGGGAAAACGGGCTGACCGCCGCGCAATATTCGGTGTTCGAGGGGTTTACCGAGCTGTTCGACGATTTCGAGGACTGGCTTGCGCGCGCGGTGGGCGCGCGGGTTCACGGCCACCTCTATGCCCCCGAACGGGTCGAGTTTTCCGGGCGCCAGAAGGTCTTTGCCGGGGCGCTGACCGACAGCGCCGTGTTGCGCGACTACAACGCGCGCGCATTCCTGACGAACCTGATCTGGAGCACCCGTGGCGAGCGTCAGTGTTTCCAGTTCGGCCCGCGCGACAACCAGGCGATAAGCTGGGACATCGCCAAGGACGTGAACGCCCAGATCTCGGTGATTTCCGGGGCCTGGGCGGTGCCGCTGTTCTATTCCAACGCCAATTTCTCGGACATCCGCAAGGAGGCCGCCCGGCTGCAAAAGATCGAGGCCGAGCACCTGAACGTGCTGCGCACCTCGTATGCCAAGGCGCGGGTGCGGATCTGGACGATGGCCGATTTCGTCGAAAGCCCGATGGAGCCGCTTCAGACCATCATCGACGAGATCGGCGTGCGCGCCTCGCACCGGCTGACCGAAGCGCCGCGCATGGTGTCGCTTGAAGGCTTCGGCCAGTTCCTCCAGAACCTCAAGAACCAGGGGATGCAGCCGCATCTGATGGGTGATTTCCCGGTTGGCACACCGCTGCCGCGCAGTCAGAAGAAACCCGGCAAGCCGTATCTGGTGAAATGAAGGCAGGACCATGGGCCGCAAGTTCGACTATTTCGTGATCTTCGCCGAGATGCGCACCGGATCGAATTTCCTCGAATCCAACCTCGACCAGTTTCCGGGGCTCAAGACCTATGGCGAGGCGTTCAATCCCTATTTCATGGTCCAGCCGAAGATGAAGGAGCTGTTCGGCGTCAGCGTCAAGGCGCGCAACCGCAACCCGGTCAAGCTGATCGAGCGGATGATGGAACACTCGTCCGGGATGCCGGGGTTTCGCTTCTTTCACGACCATGACCCGCGCGTGTTCGAGCACATCATCGACGACCCGCGCTGTGCCAAGGTGGTTCTGACCCGCAATCACGTCGATGCCTATGTCTCGCGCAAGATCGCCTGGGAAACCGACCAGTGGCAGTTGTCCGACGTCAAGCACGTCGTCAAGGCCAAGGCGCGTGTCGTGCCGGAGGAGTTCGAAAAGCTCTACTACCGGATGAAGGATTTCCAACTGATGGTGCAAGACCGGTTGCAACGCAGCGGGCAGACGGCGTTCCATCTCGACTACGAGGATCTCCGCGACCTTGGCGTGGTCAACGGGCTGGCGAAGTTTCTGGGCGAGACCACGGAAATCACCGAGTTTGCGTCGAAGTTCACCAAGCAGAACCCCGAGCCGTTGCGCGACAAGGTCCAGAACTACGACGATCTGGTCGCAACGGTCGCCAGGATCGACCTGTTCGACCTTGGCCGCATCCCGAATTTCGAACCACGTCGCACCCCGATGGTACCGAGTTTCGTGACCGCCGCCAAGGCACCCGTGATGTTCATGCCCGTTCAGGCCGGCCCCACGGACGAGGTGCGCGCCTGGCTGGCGGCGATCGACAATGTTGGCGACGATGACTTGGGCAGCGGCATGACGCAGAAGGATCTTCGGCGCTGGCGGCGCCAGCATCCGGCGCATCGCAGCTTCACCGTCATCCGCCACCCGGCCGAACGCGCCCATGCCGCCTTTTGCCGGCATTTCCTGACTGACGGCCCGGAAACCTACCACGAGATCCGCCGCGCCCTGGCCGAACATTACGACGTGCCGTTCCCCGCCAGCTTCCCCCCGGACGACGGCTATGACCGTGCCGCGCACAAGGCGGCATTTCTCGGGTTTCTGGAGTTTGTCGCCAAGAACCTCGGCGGCCAGACACCGCTGCGGGTGGACGGCACCTGGGCGACGCAGGCGCAGGTGATCCAGGGTTTCGGGCAGGTGCTGCCGCCGGATCACATCCTGCGCGAATCCGAGCTGGCGGCGGGGCTGGGGTATCTTTGCGACGCGCTGGGCATCGCGATGCCGGACCTTCCGCCGCGCGCGCCGGATCAGCCGTTCACGCTGGCCGAGATCTACGATGGCAACGTCGAAAAGGCGGTGCGAAACGCCTATCAGCGCGATTTCGTGATGTTCGGCTTTCGCAACTGGAAAGCCGCGTAGCCGCGTCAGGCCGCGCGGGTCGTTTCCCATTCCGTCAGGATCGAATGAAGCGCCACCGGATCGTCATTGGCGCGCAGCTTGGCGCAGACGGCCGGGTCGCGCATCGTTCGCGACACTAGGGCCAGCGCCTTCAGGTGATCGACCCCCGCCCCATCGGGCGCGAACAGCGCGAACACCAGGTCGACCGGCTGCCGGTCGACGGCGTCGAAGTCGAGCGGCTTTTCGATCCGCACGAAGGCCCCGATCACCGCGTCCAGCCCCTTGATGCGAGCATGGGGCAGGGCGATGCCGTGCCCCACGCCGGTGGGTCCGAGCGTTTCCCGCTCCTGAAGCGCCGCGAACGCCACCGCCGCGTCAAGCCCATAGGCCGACGCGACGATCTCGCCCAGATCCTGGAAGAGGCGTTTCTTGCTTGATACATTTCCGACCACCTTGACGGCGGCGGGGCGGAGAATACGCGAAAGTTGCATCGTCCCTACTTGTTCGTTCAGGTGTGGACCGGTTGCCGGCAATCAGGCGGTGCTGCCCGGTTCGATCCAGCCAACGTTACCGTCGTCCCGACGATACACCACGTTGACCCCCTTGGTTTTCTCGTTCCGGAAGACCATGACCGGCGCATGCGCGAGCTCCATGTGCATCACGGCTTCCCCAACCGAGATGGTCGGTATCCGGGTTTCCATCTCGGCAATGATCATCGGCTGGAGCGAGTCCGGCTCGGCCGATTCTGCCACTTCTTCCGAGGCGAGGATATACGAGGCACCGCCCAGAACTTCAACCGGGTCGGTCCGCTCGCGGTAATGGTCCTTCAACCGGCGCTTGTAGCGGCGAAGCTGCTTGTCCATCTTCTCGGCACATTGGTCGAAGGCGGCGTAGATCTCGGTCGCCTTGCCGGTTGCCTGTGCCGTCAGCCCGGTCGACAGGTGCACCGTGGTTTCGCAGAAAAACTCGTGCGCGTGCTTGGAAAACACGACATTGGCGTCGGTCGGACGGATCGCATACTTGTTGATGACGCCGTCAAGCTCGGTCTTGACGTGAGTGGTCAACGCCTCGCCGATATCGATCTGTTTGCCGCTGATCTGATACTTCATCCTACATCCTCACTCTTGCATGGCCGGCCCCTGCCGCCACATCTGGCGTGCAAGGTGGCAGGCGGAATACGGGGGGGTTTGCGGTTTCCGGGGTTGCCCGAGGCGGCCGGGCATCTCTAGCGTCCTGATATGACAGGAGGCTCGCCGACCGGAAATGCGCGTGTTCAAGCATCTTCACGATATCCATTTGGCGACCTGTGGTGCCCGAAGTCAACTCAATCCGGCGCGCGGGTGTCAATGCGCGAAAATATCGATCTCGGGCCAACCCATGAGATCGAGTCGCGCCCGGGTGGGCAGGAAATCGAAACAGGCCTGGGCCACTTCCGTCCGCCCCTCGCGCGCCAGCCGCGCATCGAGCTTGCCCCGCAGCCGGTGCAGATAGAGAACGTCCGAAGCGGCATAGTCGAGCTGCGCTTCGGTCAGGTTCGCCGCGCCCCAGTCGGTCTGTTGCTGCTGTTTCGAGATGTCGACGCGCAGAAGTTCCTCGAGCAGATATTTCAGCCCGTGGCGGTCGGTATAGGTGCGCACCAGCTTCGACGCGATCTTGGTGCAATAGACCGGGGCGGCCAGAACACCGAAGGCGGCGAGCAGCACCGCGATGTCGAACCGGCCGAAGTGAAACAGCTTGAGCACGTCGGGATCGGCCAGCATCTTCACGAGGTTCGGCGCCTCGGTCTGGCCCTTCTGGATCTGCACGATATGCGCATTGCCGTCGCCCGATGACAATTGCACCACGCAAAGCCGGTCGCGGTGCGGGTTCAGCCCCATCGTCTCGCAATCAATCGCGACGACCGCGCCAAGCACGAGCCCGTCAGGCAGGTCGCGGATGTGAAGATGGTTCGCCATGGGCGCCTCGCTCTGGTTTCGGACCTGATAGAGCGGTTGACGTCCCGGTTCAACGCGCGTTTCTGGCGGAGTGGAAAAAATCACGCATCAAAGAAACGTAATGTGATAATGTGTAGGAAACCCGACAACACAACCGGGCTGCAAGAATGGGGGGATGAATGATCGAATTGTGGCGCGAGGCGGCGCTGGAAAATGCCGCCACATGGGTCGCCTGGAGCGGACTTGTCATCGGGATCGTCTTCGGCTTCACCGTGCAACGCACGAATTTCTGCACCATGGGGTCGATCTCGGACATCATGTCCTTCGGTGACTGGCGCCGGTTCCGATCCTGGCTGATGGCGGGGGCGGTGGCGATCATCGGCGTTGCGGTGATCGAGCGGTTCGGCGTCGCGGACATGGGAAACTCGATCTATACCTCGGCCAACCTGCAATGGGGCGGCCACATCATCGGCGGCCTTCTGTTCGGCTTTGGCATGGTCTTTGCCGGCGGCTGCGTGTCCAAGAATCTCGCCCGCGCCGGGGGTGGCGATCTGCGCTCGCTGATCGTCCTGGTCGTGATCGGCATTGCCGGATACATGACGATGGGCGGGTTGTTCGGCCCGGCGCGGGTGGCGATTACCGCGCCGATGAGCGCCGATCTGACGGCGTTTGGTGCCGACAGCCAGCGGATCGACGGGCTTCTGGCCACGCTGACCGGGCTTGGCGCGAATACCGCCAACATCCTTGCCATCGTGGTGATCGCAGGCGGCATCCTTGCCTGGTGTTTCCGGGATCGCGGGTTTCGCAGTTCGGCCAATCATGTGCTGGCCGGGCTGGTCATCGGGCTCTGCGTGCTGGCGGGCTGGGTGCTGACCGGGCTGACATTCGACGATTTCGCCGACAATCCGCAGGTGCAATCTCTGAGCTTCGTGCGTCCGGCAGGCGATACCGTCGACTACCTGATGCGCTTCACCGCCTATGACGCGGCAAGTTTCACCGTGGTGACGCTGATCGGCGCGCTGATCGGCGCGTTCCTGAGCGCGATCACCAACAAGAGCTTTGCCTTCGCCACTTTCAGCGACAGTTCCGACACATTGCGCAACCTGTCCGGCGCGGTTCTGATGGGAATCGGCGGTGTCACCGGGCTGGGCTGCACCATCGGCCAGTCGGTCACCGGGTTCTCGACGCTGGCACTGGGGTCGCTGATCACGTTCATCTGTATCGTGATCGGCGGCGTGATCGGAATGAAGGCGATGGAGGCGCTGGCCTGACCAGCGCCCCCTCTCGGTTCAGTCGTCGTCGCCGGGGTCGCCCTCGCCCAGAAGCGTCGCGATCTTCAGCGCGATCTTCCTGTAACCCTCGGCATGCGGCCCGTCAGGTGCGGCCACGATGCAGGGCTTGCCCGCGTCCGAGGTTTCGCGAATCGCCATGTGCAGCGGCACCGCGCCCAGGAACATGACCCCCAGACGGCGCGCATCGGCCTCCGCGCCGCCATGGCCGAAAATGTCGCTGCTCTCGCCGCAATGCGGGCAGATGAAGGTCGACATGTTCTCGATGATGCCAAGGATCGGCACGTCCACATCCTTGAACATCTTCAACCCCTTGCGGGCATCGACCAGCGCCAGATCCTGCGGCGTCGAGACGATCACGGCGCCTGACAGCGGCGTCTGCTGCGCCATCGTCAACTGCGCGTCGCCGGTGCCCGGCGGCATGTCGAGGACAAGGAAATCAAGCTCGCCCCAATCCACCTCGCGGGTCATCTGCATCAGCGCCGACACCACCATCGGGCCGCGCCAGATCACTGGCGCTTCCTCGTCCATGAGGAACCCCATCGACATGACCTTCATGCCGTATTTGCGGATCGGGATGACGCGGTCGTTCTTGATTTCCGGCCGCTCGGTAATGTCGAGCAGGCGCGGGATCGACGGGCCGTAGATGTCGGCGTCCAGCAACCCGACCTTGAAGCCCATCGCGGCCAATGTCGCCGCGATGTTCACCGCAGTGGTCGACTTGCCGACACCGCCCTTGCCGGAGGCCACCGCGACGATGTGCTTGATGCCGGGAATCGCGGCTTGCGCCGGGCGCATGTCGGGGCCGGGAACGCCGGGGTTGGGCGCGGGCGCCTTGCGCAGCTTCGGCGGCGGTGCGGCGGCCTTGACGGCGGCACCCGATTCGCCGGTCAGAACCACCAGCAGGTTCTCGACCTCAGGCTCGTGCGATTTCAGCCGGGTTTCGATCTCGGCCTTGAGCCTCGCCAGATCGCCCATGAAATCGGCCGGCACGTTCACCGAGACCACGACCTTGTTGCCGGTGACTGCGATGTCCTTTTCCGACACCAGCCCGGCCTCGACGATGTTGCCCTTCACACCCTCGGCCTCGACATGGGCAAGGTGCGCCATGATGCGCGTTTTCATATCATTCTCCAGTCTGGATGTCGGCGGCCGGTGTCAGCCGCGCGAATAGTAAAGGCCCACGACATGCTCGGCCTCGGCAAAGAAAAGCCACCGCGACGCGAAGACGCCGACCAGGTGGATGATCAGCGCGACGAGCGACATGAGATGCCCGGCTGGCAAAAGCAGCAGGATCACCACCGGGATCAGCCCGATCGTCAGCGCCGCGATGATGCGCAGCTTCATCGAATGTTTGCGCCCGACGACATGCACCATCTCGTCCATGATGTAGTTGCGCGAGGTATGCGCGCTCTCGAACACCCGCACCTTGCCAAGCCCGCCCAGCCCGGTGGCCGTGCCCTTGTCGGTGCCCGACCCGGTGAAACGACCGTCGCCAATCACCCAGCCGGCGATCTGCACCAGCGTCAGGATCGCGATCAAAAAGCCCGCGATACGCGCCTCGCCGGCGAGCAGCGCACCGCCCGAAACGGCGTAGAGCAGAAACAGCACCGGCGTCAGCGGCATGTTCCAGCGCGGCACGGATTTGAGCTGCGTGTAGATCATCGAGGTGACGAACACGGTGAGAAGCGCCAGAACGCTGCCGACATAGCCGAAGATCGGCAGGTCGGTGCCAAGGAAGATCCGCCCGATCGCGTAGGGTGCGAAAGTCAGGAGCGTGATGATCGCCAATACGCCCTCGCGTGACAGCCATGAGGTGCGCCACTGGCTGAACGAATAGATCGCGTTCTTCTTGTTGGCGAGGTGGAAGACTGAGGCCAGAAGCCCGCCGACCGACAGCGCGTAGGAAACGAAGAAGAACCCGAACGCGGTCCAGCCATGGACGTCGGGAACGCCCAGGCCCAACCAGGCGAAAAGGCCAAAGCCAAGGCCCGACAGCGAGGTGAAGATGATGACGGAAGGTGCCGGATGCATCAGTTTTCCTCCTGTTCGGCGGGCGACTTCCGGTCGCCGCCCGGCAGCGCGCCAAGCGCCCGATCAAGCCAGCTGAGAAAGCCCTTGGCGTCTTCGGTCACGCTCTCCAGCCGCTTCGGCGGCCTGGCGTCCAGCGTATCCTTGAGGCGCGGCGGCAAATACTTGTTCACCGGCTTGGTGCCCTGCTCGGGCATCAGATCGAAGCCGCCACGCTCAGCAACCAGTTTCGAGACATCGCTGTCGGGATCGCCCAGATCGCCAAAGTGCCGCGCCCCCGACGGACAGGTGCGCACGCAGGCCGGCACGCGGTCGATCTCGGGGATGTTCTCGTTGTAGATCCGGTCAACGCAGAGCGTGCATTTTTTCATGATCCCCGACAGGAAATCCAGTTCGCGCGCGCCGTAGGGACAGGCCCAGGCGCAGAGCCCGCAACCCATGCAGCGGTCTTCGTTGACCAGCACGATCCCGTCTTCCTCGCGCTTGTAACTGGCCCCGGTCGGGCAGACCGTGACGCAGGGCGCATCCTCGCAATGCAGGCAGGATTTCGGGAAATGCACGGTCTGCGCCGGCTTGTTCGGCGCCTCGACCTCGTAGCTGAACACGCGGTTCAAGAACGTGCCCGAGGGGTCCGCGCCGTAAGCGTCGATATCCGACAGCGGCTCGCCGTAGTTCTGCGTGTTCCAGCCCTTGCAGGAGGTCACGCAGCCATGACAGCCGACGCAGGTATCGAGGTCGATCACCAGGCCGAGTTTCTTTTTGGTTTGGGTGGGAAGTTGGGTCATCAGATCTTCCTCGCCACGTTCTTCGGGGCCTTGCTGACCGGCGATTTGATCGGCGGGAACGACGGTTGCGACTCGGCGGGTTTCGGGTCGGCCTTCTCGATCTTCACGCGCAGGTCGAACCACGCCGCCTGTCCGGTGATCGGGTCGGAATTGGCCCAGCGCAGCCCGTCGCCCTTGGGTGGCTGAAGCTCGTGGATCAGGTGGTTGAGCAGGAAGCCTTCGGTTGCTTCGGTCGCGTCTTCGTTCAGCGCCCAGGCACCCTTGCGTTTGCCGATGGCGTTCCAGGTCCAGACCGTGTGCTCGTTCAGCGCGGCATGCAGCGCCACCGGCACCACGATCGAGCCATGCGCCGAGGTCACGCGGGCATAGTCGCCTTCGGCAAATCCGCCCTTCTCCCAGATCTTCGTCGGCAGATAGAGGTAGTTCTTGCCGGTGATCTGGCGCAGCCAGGCGTTTTGCGTCCCCCAGGAATGATACATGTGCATCGGTCGCTGGGTCAGCGCGTGGACGGAAAATTCCTCGATGTCGACGTTGGTATCCTCGAACGGCTCATACCACATCGGCAGCGGGTCCATCGTGCGCTTGATGCGCGCGCGTAGATGGTCTGGCGGCTGAATGTCGCCATGCCCCTCGGCGGCCAGCTGCATCTTGCGCAACGGCTCGACATAGAGGTTGAAGACATAGGGCGCGGGGGCGTCGAACAGCCCGATCTCGACCGCCCAGTCCTGATAGGCCTTGTTCCACGGCTTATAGAACTGCGCTTCCTCGGGAATGTGGCCGATCCAGAAGCCGCCATTCTCGATGTATTTCTCAAGCTGGTTCGGGTTCGGCTCACCACGTCCCGACTTCTCGCCGTCCTCGCCGCGCCAACCGGCCAGCGGGCCGACGCCGGGGCGGCGTTCGTGGTTCTGGATGTAGTCGGCGTAGTCCTCAAACTTCGGCGATCCGTCGTCGGTCACGAACCCCGGCAGGCCGAGTTTCGCGCCCAACTGGATCAGCGCGGTCTGAAAGCCGCGCACGTCGCGGTCAGGCTCGACCACCGGCCAGCGGATCGAATCCGCCGCTGCCTCGGCCTCGCAGATCGGCCGGTCAAGCAGGCTGATGCAGTCGTGGCGCTCAAGATAGGTGGTGTCGGGCAGGATCAGGTCGGCATAGGCCACGGTTTCCGAGGAATAGGCGTCGGAATAGATGAAATGCGGGATGACATATTCGCCGCTCTCGTCCTTGTCGGTCAGCATCCGGATGACCTCGGACGTGTTCATCGTCGAGTTCCAGGCCATGTTGGCCATATACATGAACAGCGTGTCGATCTTGTAGGGATCGCCCGCGTGGGCGTTCGAGATCACCATATGCATCAGCCCATGCGCCGACAGAGGGTTTTCCCAGGTGAACGCCTTGTCGATCCGCTTGGCGGTGCCGTCCTCGTTGATCAGAAGATGCTCCGGCCCCAACGGATAGCCCAGATGCGGGCCGTCCAGCGGCTTGCCGGGTTGCGCGCCTGCGTGCGGCTTCGGATGCGCCTCGGGCGGTTTCGGATAGGGCGGCTTGAACCGGAAACCGCCGGGAACCTCGACCGAACCCAGCAGGATTTGCAGCACATGCAGCGCGCGCGCGGTCTGGAAACCGTTGGAGTGCGCTGAAATGCCGCGCATGGCGTGAAAGCTGATCGGGCGGCCGATCATCTTGTCGTGCTTCTCGCCCTTCCAGTCGGTCCACGGTCGGTCGAGAACGATCTCCTCCTCGAACGCCACGCGGGCAAACTCGGCCGCCAGATTGCGGATGCGATCCGGCGTCAGCCCGCAGCGTTCGGCCACGGCATCGGGCGCGTATTCGTCCGAAAGATAGCGCTCGGCCATAAGCTGAAAGACGGTGCGGTTGGTGATCTTGCCGGTCTTTTGCGACCCGGCGAGGTTGGCAAGTGAACCCGGCTTGTCGAACGCCACCGCCTTGCCCGTCGCCTGGTCGATGACCAGCGACTTGCCGTCCTTGTCACGCAGAAACAGACCCTGTTCCGGCGATTCAGGGTCTTCGTTGACCAGAAAACCGGCGTTGGTGTAACGGCGCAGATAGTCGAGATCGACCTTGCCCGACCGGAACAACTCGTGGATCACCGACAGGATCAACAGCCCGTCGGTGCCGGGCGTGATGCCGACCCATTCATCCGCGACTGCGTTGTAGCCGGAGCGGATCGGGTTCACCCCGACGATCTTGCCGCCGTTCGCCTTGACCTTGCCGATGCCCAGCTTGATCGGGTTGCTGTCGTGATCCTCGGCCACGCCGAACAGCACGAACATCCTTGTGCGGTCCCAGTCCGGCTGGCCGAATTCCCAGAACGCGCCGCCCATCGTATAGATGCCGCCCGCCGCCATGTTGACCGAGCAAAAGCCGCCGTGGGCCGCGTAATTCGGTGTGCCGAACGCCTGTGCCCACCACGAGGTAAAGCTCTGCGACTGGTCGCGCCCGGTGAAAAAAGCCAGCTTTTTCGGGTCTGTATCTCGGATCGGCTTCAGCCAGCCTGCCGCGATGTCATAGGCTTCGTCCCAGGAAATTTCCTCGAACTCGCCCGAGCCACGCGGGCCGACCCGTTTCATCGGCGCACGCAGCCGCGACGGCGCATAATGCTGCATGATGCCGGCCGAGCCCTTGCCGCAGAGCACCCCCTTGTTGACGGGGTGATCGCGGTTGCCCTCGATATAGACAACCTCGCCGCCCTTCATGTGCACGTTGATCCCGCAACGGCAGGCGCACATGTAGCAGGTGGTCTTGCGGATCTCGTCGGAGACCGGCGGAGAGGTGTCGATCTGGATCTTCTCGGGTCTGGTCATGGGCATATATCTCGGCATCTAGATATTTGAATGAACATCGCACAATTGCTGCGCGGTGCAAACCATTTCTGGGTGAAAGTTGCTCAGCTGGGCAAGCGGGTCCTGTTGCGTGACGGGTCAGGGGCATAGATGTCCTGCAGGGCCTCGATCACCGACCGGGCCTTGCGGTTTTCCAGTGAGTAGAACACCGATTGCGCCTCGCGCCGCGTGCTGACCAGGTGTTCGCCGCGCATGATCGCAAGCTGCTGCGATACCGTCGACTGACCCAGCCCGGTTGCGTTCTGGATCTGCTGCACCGACAGCTCGCCATCGGCCAGGTGGCAGAGGATCAGAAGCCGTTTCGGGTTGGCCAGAACGCGCAGAAGCTCGCACGCCTTGTCCGCGGTTTCACTCAGTTCCTCGCTGTGCATCCGCCCTCCTCGATGACCCGCGCCATTTGGACGCGAATCCTCTTGCTTTGCACAGAGTTTACTTGACTGCGCGGGGTTTTGTATTCAAAAATTTCGATACCCAAATACTCAACAAGGGAGGGCCGCCGTGCTCGACACTGGCGAAAATACCAAACGGATGTCGATCATCGTGACCAAGGGCACGCTCGACTGGGCCTACCCGCCGTTCATCCTCGGCACCACCGCAGCGGCGATGGATGTCGAGGTCACGATGTTCTTCACCTTCTACGGGCTGCAACTGCTTAAGAAGGATCTTGATCTGAAGGTCTCGACACTCGGCAATCCGGCGATGGAAATGCCGATGATGGGGATGCACATGTCGATGCCGAACATCATTTCGGCAATTCCGGGCGTTGACCGGATGACGACCACGATGATGAAGAACCTGATCAAGAAAAAAGGCGTCGCGTCGATCCCCGATCTGCGCGAGGCCGCGATCGATCTGGACATCAAGATGATCGCCTGCCAGATGACGCTGGACCTGTTCGAGATGGACCAGAAAGACCTGATTGACGGGATCGAGATTGGCGGCGCGGCGACCTATATGGAAGGGGCGCTGAAGTCCGACATCAATCTCTATATCTGACAAGAACGCGCGCAAATATTCCGGAGGAGACCTGAATGGCCGACCAAACGCTTGACGCAAAGGGCCTGAACTGCCCGCTGCCGATCCTGAAGACCAAGAAGATGATCAAGAGCATGACCTCGGGCCAGGTGCTCGAAGTGATCGCGACCGACCCCGGCTCGGTCGCCGACATGGCGGCCTTCTGCAACCAGACCGGCAACCAGTTGATGGCCCAGTCGAACGAGGGTGACGTCTACAAGTTCGAGATCAAGGTCGGCTGATCGCAGCCGCTAGAACGCAGAGAGGCCTCGCCATCGGCGGGGCCTTTCCTATTTACCGGCCTTGTGCGACCGCACGAAATCGACAAACCGTGCGACCCAGGGCATCGGCCCGGTGGCGCGCAAATGGCAGAACCCGGCCAGCAGGTTGTGAACAACGATCCCGTCATGGTCGCCGTCAACGCCATGCCCGCGCAGAATTTCACGCGCAAAGGTCAGCGGGGCGCCGGTATTCTCAAGCCGCGCATAGTGAAACTCATGCGCCGCGTGGGCCTCACGATCATCCGGCCACGGATGCCGGTCGGTGTTGCGAAAAGCGGTATAGCCGCGACCTTGCGGACGCTTGTGCATCACGGCATCGGCGGGCACCACGCCGACCATTGCACCGGACGTCTCGGCAGTCCGGATCGACCGGCACAGATACATCAGCCCGCCGCACTCGGCATAACTGGGCAACCCGGCCTCGATCTTCGCACGGATGTCGGCGCGCAGGCTTTCGTTGGCGGCGAGTTCATCGACGAACATCTCGGGAAATCCGCCGCCGATGAACAGCCCGTCGCAGGCGGGCAGGGTGCTGTCCCTCATGCTGTCAAACGGCACCAGCCGCGCGCCCGCGGCGGCGAAAGCCTCAAGGTCGTCGGGGTAGTAGAACCCGAAGGCGCGATCGCGCGCGATGGCGATGGTGAGGTCCGGCGTGGGGTCAGGCGCCCGCGCGGGAAGGTCGGGCAGGTCGGGCGCGGCCTTGGCCAATTCGATCAGCAGATCCAGATCGACCGACCCACCGACAATCTGGCCGATTGCGCCGATCTTCTGGCCCAGCGCGCCGGTTTCCGCGGGCGTGGTCAGCCCCAGATGCCGCTCGCCGATCTCCAGCGCGGGGTTGCGCTGCACCGCGCCGACCACCTTCATGTCGGTAAATGTCTCGACCGCCTCGCGCAGCTTGGCCTCATGGCGCGGCCCGCCGACCTTGTTCAAAATCACGCCGACGATGTTCACCTCGGGATCGAACGCCTGATAGCCCAGCAGCAGCGGCGCGATCCCGCGCGTCATGCCGTTCGTGTCGATCACCAGGATGACGGGTAAGCCCAGCAACCGCGCCATGGCCGCGTTGGAGTTCGACCCGTCCATCGCGACCCCGTCAAACAGCCCCTTGTTCGCCTCGACCAGCGAAATATCCGCCCCGACGGCGCGCGAGGTGAAGAACGGCGCGATCTCGCCCTCGTTCATGGTGTTGAAATCGAGGTTGTAACAGGGCCGCCCGGTTGCCGCGCCCAGCCACATCGGGTCGATGTAGTCCGGACCCTTCTTGAACGTCGCGACAGTCAGCCCCCGCGCCGTCAAGGCGGCGGCCAGCCCGGTGGATACCACCGTCTTGCCCGAAGATTTATGCGCAGCCGCAATCAGAAAGCGCGGCGCTGGCGTCATGCGTGAACCGGCAGCTTCGCCTTGTCGCGCCCGTCCCAGATCTCGCGGGCGAGCGCCTCGGCGGCCGCCATCGTGTCGGCCTTGCCCATTGTCCTCAGGGCAATTGCCATCGTCCCGATGGTAGCGTGCTCGGCGTATTCGTCGCCATCCTCGCCGCGCCAGACCTGCATGATCCGGCCAATGTCCATGACCTCATCGGGCGGGGCGTGGCCGTCGTCCAGCGTCGCGGCCCATGTCTCAACCTCGGGCGCAGATGCGCCGTGCGTCGTCCAGACCTGCGTGGGCTTGTTCGGTCGCCGCTCGATCTCGCCGCCGTCGCCGCGAAAGACAGCCGCCGACGGAATGTCGAGAAGCTGCGCCGCGCCCGCGTGAACCTCCATGAAGCCGCGATGAAAGATGCCCTGCATCACGGCGGGCGCGTTGAACGGGTTCAGCATCCGGGTGAAGCTGTGGACCGGCGAGCGCAGGCCAAGGATGGGGCGCAGGTTGATCAGATCGCGCAGCACCGGGCTCATCACCTCGAGCGGGATATAGGCAAAGCCCTGCGTTTCGACCTGCCGCGCGGCGTCCTCGAAACTGCCCGCGGCCGGCAGGCCAAGCGCGTCCAGCACGTTGCGGGTATAGACCCGGCCCGGCGTATGCCCCTCGGTCCCGTGCATCACCACGCGATGGCCCGCGCCGACCAGCGCCATCACCGACAACAGATACCACGGCAGTTGCACCCGCTTGCCGGCATAGGACGACCAGTCAAGATCGACCTTCGGCAGATCGGTGGGCAGCTTGAACGTGTCGCGGGTGCCCATAGCAAAGCCCGCGATTTCCTCCGGCGCCTCTTCCTTCAGGCGCAGCAGCATGAGGAACGCGCCGATCTGTTCGGCCACCGCCTCGCCGCGCAGGATCATCGCCATCGCTTCGCGGCTTTCCTCCAGCGTCAGATCGCGCTGCTTGGTCTTGCCCCGTCCGAGGATCGCGACAAAGCGCGAAAACGGGTGCGGATTACTGGCGTCGACTTTGGTCTGCATGTTCATCTTGGCCGCCCTGTCTGGTCAGTTCTTGGCGGCGACATTGGCATCCGACAGGTTCGTCGGCAGGACACGAAGCACCTTTGCCCCCAATCCAGCCGCGAACAGTGCCAGCGCCACGCCACCCAGACCCAACATAAGCTCCCAGATCGACGGCGTGTAGGGGCTGATGACGCCTTCATGGAAACCTTCGAGCACCTCGTAGCCGGGGAAGATCTCCAGCGGATAGGCCTGCCCGGCGACGACGATCACATAAACCTGCGCAAAGCCGCCGATCACCACCAGCACAGAGGCGAGGATGGTGGACGAGCGCGACGGGTTCAGAAACACCAGCGCGATGGGCACCAGCCCGCCGATCACCACCTGAACGCCCCAGAACAGGAGCGTGTAAATGCCGCCGTCGAGAAGCAGGAACCGCTCCACCGCGCCATGTTCGGCGGCATAGAGGTTGGTCAGGTGCTGCACGGCGACAAAGTAGAGCACGGCGGCGGCGAAGATACCCAGAAGCCGGCCAAGGCGTTTCAGAAGCTCATCCCCCACCGGGCGGTCGTTCAGGCGAAACAGCACCAGCGTGACAAGGATGAACATCGCAAGGCCGAAGCTGAAACTCATCGCGATGAACATCGGCGCCATGATCGCGGCGTCATAGCCGGGGCGTGCCACCAGCCAGCCGAAGATCGAGCCTGTGCCGGTGGTCAGCGCCAGCCGCCACAGGAAGGCGACGAAGCCCGCCGAGCGCACGATGCGGTAGTCGATGCGGCGAAACATCTGCACCACGAGATAGACCGCGACGATGCCCATGAAGCCGGTGTAGAGCAGCACGTTCCAGGCGAAGATCGACGAGAAGTTGTATGTCGTCATCGCGATGATCAGCCGGTCGGGGCGGCCAAGGTCGAGCACGACAATCGCGAGCCCCCCCGCCAGCAGCGTGATCGCCAGCAGCGACGAAAACCGCGCCATCGGCTTGTAGGCCGCCTGCCCGAACACCGAGGCGATCGAGGCGATGTTCAGCGCGCCCGAGGCGGCGACGATCAGGAAGATCGCGAAGACGTGCGGAAGGCCCCAGACGATCTGGTTGTTCATGCCGGTGACGGCGTGGCCGTGATGCTCCATGTAAAGCACCGCGCCCCCGGCGGCGGCGATGAATGCCAGCAGCAGGACACCGACCTGCCAGACGCCCGGCGTGGCCCTGAGTTCGCGATAGATTGTCTGGTCCATTGCCATGGGGTCTTCCCGTCAGAGGTTGGTGTAGCGCACGCCCGGATTCAGCCCGAGATCGTCACGCAGCGCCACCGATGGATATTCCTTGAGCGCCTTCGAGATCGGGCTGTCGGGGTCTTTCAGATCGCCAAACAGGATCGCCGAATGTCCAGCCTTCTCGCAGGCCTCGACGCAGGCCGGTATCCGCCCGGTATCGAGGCGCGGGGCGCAGAGGTTGCAGCTTTCGACCGTGCCCTGACCGCGCGGCGAATGTACCTTCTGGTCGGTCACGGCCTCATGCACGAAGGAGCGCGCCTTGTAGGGGCAGGCCATCATGCAATAGCGGCAGCCGATGCAGATGTGCTTGTCGACCAGCACGATGCCGTCGGGACGCTTCATCGAGGCGCCGGTGGGGCAGACGTCGACGCAGGGCGGTTCCTCGCAATGCTGGCACATCACCGGCGCCGAGGTGACGCGGCCGGTGTGCTTGTCCTTCAGCGTGACCTTGCGGATCCACTGCACCGCCTGTTCCGGGTCGAGATGCGCGTTTTCCGCCTCGGACCCCCAGCCGTTCTCGACCTTGCAGGCGGTCACGCAGTCGGTGCAGTCGGTGGCGCATTTCGAGGCGTCGATCAGCAGGCCCCAGCGCTTGCCGGCATCGGCCCCCGCCGCCTCGGCAGCCGAGCCGCCAAAGGCCATCAGGGTCACGCCTTCGGCCAGCGTCACCGTCGCCACCGCCGCGCCGGATTTCAGGATGTCGCGGCGGGTCATTTCGGCCCGGTTGGTCATTCGGCTTCCTCCCCCGATAGCCGCGCCAGATAGGCGGCGATCGAGTTGTCCTCCGCTGGCGTTGCCATCGTGCGGTACAGTTTTTCCTCGTCCGGGGTCGAGCGGTGGCACATGAAGCAATCCACCTGCACCGCGGCATAATCGTGACAGACCCGGCAGAAATGCCGGTCATCCTCGGCCGTCAGTTCGACGCCCGCATCATCCTGAACCGCATGGCAGTCGAAGCATTGGCCAAGGCTCGCCTCGATATCCCGCTCGCCCTCGCGCAGCGTCAGGTCGCGGTCGTGGCGCATCAGTTCCATGTGATGCTTGCGCCAATACTCATTCCCCTCGGGGTGTGGTTCGCCGGTTGCGGCGGGCACGATGGGCCTGGGCCCCTCGGCCGCCGCTACCCCGGCAATTCCCATGGCGGCAAGGAAAGCGAAAACCAGCCGCATGGTTACTCCCCGAGCCCCATTTTGATGTAGCCGGTCGGACAGACATCGGCGCAGATATGGCAGCCGATGCACTTGGAATAGTCGGTATCGACATAGCGACCGACGGTCCGTTCAGATTTCTTCACCCGGAACACGGCATCCTGCGGGCAGTAGATCACGCAGTTGTCGCATTCAAAGCACATGCCGCAGGACATGCAGCGCTCGCCCTCTTTCTGTGCCTGTTCCTCGGAATAGGCGATGATCCGTTCTTCGAAGTTGCCCAGAACCGCGTCACCCTCGATATGCACCTCCTCGCGGACCTCGCGCGGGACGAAGTTGAAGTGTCCCTTGAACAATTCCGTATGCGGGATGATCTGGCTGGTTGAGCGGTCTTCGTAGTTGTGCACCGCCCAGTCCGCGCTGTCGGTGCCGCTGGTCTGCCCGTGGGCATAGGCCGCCGGTTCCTTGCCGCGCCGGTGAAGTTCCTCGAGCAGGTCGAAGTGATGAACGTCGACCTTCGGGCGCTTGTCGACGCTGCCATCGTCGAGGAATTCGGTGATCGTCTCGGCCGCGATCCGGCCATGGCCGATGGCCGTGGTCAGAAGGTGCGGGCGGATGATGTCGCCACCGGCAAAGTGCTTTTCGCGGTCCTTGACCTGATAGGTCGGCGAGATGTCGATGAAGCCGCGCCCGTTGTCCAGCGCCTCGACACCTTCAAGGTCGCCCATCTGGCCGATGGCGGCGATGATGATGTCGGCCTCGATCTCGAACTCGGTGCCCTCGACCGGCTGGGGCACGTTGCCCTTCATCACGCATTGGCACATCTTCAGCCCGGTCGCCCGGCCCTTGTCGTCCTTGATGACGGCAAGCGGCATCACTCCGCCCCTGAGGTCGATGCCTTCGCGCTTGGCGTCGGCGCGCTCGCGCTCGGCGGCTGTCATCTGCTCGATCGGGAACAGCGAGGTCAGGGTCGCCTCCATCCCCTCGCGGATCAACGAACCGGCGACGTCATGCGCGGCCCAGTCGATCACCGTGCCATCCGGATGCTCGGAAGGTTTCATGCCGGTGATCTTGCCCAACCGGCGCGCCACCGAGGCGACGTCGATGGAGGTATCGCCGCCACCGACCACCACGACCTTTTTCGCGGTGCCCAGAACATAGCCCTGGTTGAACGCGTCAAGGAACTCGATGCCGTTGATGCAGTTATCCGTGCCCTCCCAGCCCTCGATCGGCAGGTCGCGGCCCTTCTGCGCGCCCATCGCCCAGAACACCGCGTCGAACGCCTTGTCCAGTTCTTCCAGCGAAAGATCGGCGCCGACGCGGGTGTTGAGCCGCACGTCCACGCCCATGTCGATGATCCGCCCGATTTCCTTGTCGAGCATCTCGCGCGGGGTGCGGTAGCCGGGGATGCCGTAGCGCATCATCCCGCCCAGCTCGCTATGCGCCTCGAAGATCGTGACCGCATGGCCATAAAGCCGCAGGAAATAGGCCGCCGACAGGCCCGCGGGCCCGGCGCCGATCACTGCGATCTTGAAGCCCGTATCGGCGCCCGGCGCGGCCATCTTCACGTTGTTGGCGTTGGCCCAGTCGCCGACATACTGCTCGACGCCATTGATGCCGACGTAGTCGTCGACCTCGTTGCGGTTGCAACCGGCTTCACAGGGCGCGGGGCAGACCCGGCCCATGGTGGCCGGGAACGGGTTGGCCTGCACCATGCGCTGGAACGCGTATTCCTGCCACGCCATGTCGGGGTCGGCAGGCTTGTCCATGCCGCGCGCGATCGACAGCCAGCCGCGAATCTCGTGACCCGAGGGGCAGGCGGCCTGGCAGGGCGGTGTCTTGTGGACGTAGGTCGGACACTTGTAGCTGGCATCGGCCTGGAAGATCTTCTCTTCCAGATCCCAATCCTCGGGCATCTCGCCGTCTTCGAAGCGCCGGAAGGTCAGCTTCTTCTCCGGGGTCATGTCGTTCATGTCCTACTCCTCCGCTTCCGCCGCTTGAAGGGCGTCTTCTTCTGTTTCCTGTCCGTCCAGGATGATTGCGTTCGACACGAGCTGATGGACCGAAACCACCGAATCCATCTCGTATCCGTATTTCGGCATCACTTTGGAAAACTGCGTTTTGCAGATCGCGCAGATCGCCGCCATGTGGGTGACGCCGTGATCCTTGGTGACCTGTTGCAGCGCCGTCATCCGCGGGCTCGCGCCCTTGACGCGCAGGTCCATCAGGTCGTCGGTCAACAGCCCGCCACCGCCGCCACAGCACAGCGTCGCCTCGTGGATCGTGTCCTGATCCATGTCGACGTAGTTGTTGCAGACCGCCTTGATCACGTTGCGCGGGATCTCGAACTGCCCGCCGGGCTTGTTCCCCATCCGCGAGCCGCGCGCGACGTTGCAGCTGTCGTGATAGGTCATGTTCAGGTGGTCGTTCTTCGACTTGTCGAAGGTCAGCGTGCCCTTCTCGATCTCGTTCCAGGTGAACTCGAGGATGTGCTGCGGGATCGGGTAGTTCTGATCGAGGAAATCCCACGGCCCGGCCAGCGTGTTGAGATAGCTGTAGGCCACCCGCCAGGCATGGCCACATTCGCCGAAGATGATCCGCTTGACGCCCAGATCCAGCGCCGCCTTGCGGATGCGCTGGCTGACCAGCCGCATGTTCTCGTAGTTGCCGATGAACAGGCCGAAATTGGCGGCCTCCGAGGCATAGGACGAAAGCGTCCAGCTCACCCCCGCCTGGTGGAACACCTTGGCATAGCCGATCAGCCCGTCGATATGCGGCTCGGCAAAGAAGTCCGCCGAGGGCGTCACCAGCAGGATGTCGGCACCCTTCTCATCGAGCGGGATGCGCACCGAGATGCCGGTGTCGTCCTCGATATCCTCTTCGAGCCCTTCCAGCGTCGCGCCGAGCGCCTTCGGGTTCAGGCCCAGGTTGTTGCCGACCGTGTGGACCTTGCCGATGATCTCGTTGGAATACTTCTGGCCCATGCCCACGGACGCGAGGATATCGCGCGCCGCCATGGTGATTTCGGCGGTGTCGATGCCATAGGGGCAATAGACCGAGCAGCGCCGGCATTCCGAGCACTGGTGGTAGTAGGAATACCATTCCTTCAACACGTCCTCGGTCAGGTCGCGCGCGCCCACCAGCCAGGGGAAATACTTGCCCGCAAAGGTGAAATAGCGCCGATAGACCGAGCGCAGCAGGTCCTGCCGCGCCACCGGCATGTTCTTCGGGTCGGCGGTGCCGAGGAAATAGTGGCACTTGTCGGTGCAGGCGCCGCATTTCACGCAGATGTCGAGATAGACCTGAAACGCACGGTTCTTCTCGGCCAGCTCTTCCATCTTGGCCAGCGCGCGTTCCTTCCAGTCCGGCACCAGTTCGCCGGGAAAGCCCAGCGCCTCCTGGTGTTCGGGCGAGGCAAGGAACGGCTGCAATCCGTCCATCGAGCCCGGCTTGATGCAGGGCACCTGAAGGGCATCGTCCCGTATCGGAATCTGGTTGTCGCCGTCAGCCATGGATCACTTCTCCAGTTCCGCCGCCCAGGGGGCCAGGTGGCGTTTTTCGCGCGCATTGTCGACTTGGTTACGGCTCGGGCTGAAGAACATTCCCGGCGCGTGCATGAGTTTGGAAATCGGGAAGATGATCATCAGGATCGCCACCAGTCCGAGATGCGTCAGCAGGATCGGGTCGGCGGGCAGATCGTTGATCTGCAGCCGCATCAGCCCCAGCATGAACGCCTTGACCGCGACGATGTCGGTATGCGCGACGAACCGCATCGTCAGGCCCGACAAGCCGATCGCCACCAGAAGCGCGAGGATCAGGTGGTCGGACGGGCTCGAGATATAGCGCACCCGGTCGACCAGAAACCGCCGTGCCCAGAGGCCAAGCAGTCCCGCGACCATCGCGAATCCGGCATAGGTGCCGAACGGCTGCACGATCTGCACCCACCACCACACATCGAAGGTGAAATAGCGGACATGCCGCGCCAGAACCAGCCAGAGCGCCATGTGAAAGGTCCAGCCGAACAGCCAGATCCACTTGTTCGACTTGAACAGGCTTTCGAAAAACACGGCTTCGCGGATCATTCGCAGCACCGCGCCGCCTGTCGTTATCGGGGCCGGAGCGATCGGGATCTTCAACGGGGCCGGAATCCGCGCATAGCGGCGGATCCGCATCGCGATGCCCACGACGAGCACGATCGTCGCAAAGTAGAACAGCAAGGCGTAAACCGTGGCGAGCACGCGGACTCCTCCCGTCATCTGCCCAGTTATTGTTGTTTTTCAGGGCGTTAGGAAATTCGAGGGCACCTCGACCGCGCCTTGGCGGCCGAGGTGCGCGATATATGTGTCAGACGCAGCCGGTCGGCTTGGGCAGGCCGGCGATCTTGCACGCCTGCTTGGCCGGGCCATAGGGGAACAGCTCGTACATGTACTTGTTGTTGCCCTTTTCCGGACCCATCGTCTTTTTCAGGGCCTTGATCAGCACGCGGACGGCCGGGGCGATCTGGTATTCGTCGTAATACTCACGCAGGAAGTTCACGACCTCCCAGCGCTCGTCGTCCATCTCGATCTCTTCGGCCTCGGCGATCACCTCGGCCAGTTCCTTGGTCCAGTCGCCCAGGTTCGTGATGTAGCCTTCTTCGTCGTGTTCGACCGTCTGGCCGTTTACTTCGTATGCCATGTTCGCTTTCCTTCTCTTGAACTTGGTCTTTCAGAGCCAGGCGTGGGTGCGGTCGTGCTTGGCGACCAGATCCACAAACCCGGAATAATCGACACCCTCGATGCCTTTGATCAACCGACCGGCATCGATCCCGCGCGCTGCGAGATCGGGCGATAGCACATAGAGCGACACGTTCTTGCCGAACTCCGCAATGATCTCGGTCAAACCCGTGCCGCCAAGCCCGCCATAAACGGCATCCTCGAACATGAGGATCGCGTCGCCGGCCTTGGCATGGTTCAGGCAGCTGATCAGCGCCTGTGTCGCGAAGGGCGATTTGTTCACGGTGTGAAGCGTAGACATTCCTTCCCCTCCCCTAAAAGCTCAGCACGACGTCGGCATCGGCCATGACGTCCGCCATTTCGGCGCGGCTGATGACCCGGATCGACGGCTTTTCCTCCCAGTCGTCGTCCTCGTCCTCGTAGACGATCTCTTGCAGATCGTCCTCGGTCAGTCCCCGTTCCTCGAGGCTCTCGCGCTCGACGAACAGTTTGTTGACATCGTAGTCGCCCAGCGCCCGGAAGGTCGGCGAGAAGTTCTTCATCCCGATCCCGTCCGTGTTCTGGCCCTTGGTCAGCTGGAACACCCCGTCATCGACGAAGGCCAGGCGAACGTCCTGTTCGAACGCGGCACCGATCAGCACGACCTCAAGGCTTTCAAGCGCATAGATCGTGCCGTAGGGCGCCCTGCGGTTCACATAGAGGAACTTTTTCACGTCAGACATGGCAGCCCCCTAGTCCCCGAAGGTCACCAGACGGTCAGTCTGGATTCCCATTTCGATCAATTGCCCGAGGCCGGAAATCCGGAACCCCTCGGCGATGTTGTCGGCATCCTTGCCCTGGCGTTTCGCTTCGTTTTCATCGAGCATCCCGCGCCGTTGGGCTGCCGCGATACAGACCACGAGGTCGACCCCGTGTTCCTTGGCAAGCGCCGTCCAGTTCTTCTGGATGTTGCGTTCGTCCTGCGGTGGCACGGCCAGCCGTGTCGCGACGTTGACACCGTCGTGATAGAAGAACACCCGCGGCACCTCGTGGCCGGCCGCAAGCGCGGCCGTCACGAATTTATAGGCCGAATCCGCCGCTTGGTGCGTGTACGGACCTTCACTGACGAGAACTCCGAATTTCACTGCTTCACCCCATCAAAAATGAATGTGTGCAGACATGTTCATCGTCTTCCGCGCACCTGTCCATGTGTCAAGATGGTGCTTGGTGAAGGCGAGACCGGTCAGATCGAAGAACCGGCTCCAGCCGATACGCTCGATCCATTCGCCCATCCGCTCCCAGTGCTTGGCGTTGGTCTTGTAGGTATGGACGATCCGGCGCACGACTTCTGCCACTTCCGGCCAATGCGGCGGGTTGTTGGGCAGGTTCGCCACTGCGAGCTTGTGGAAGGTCGGCTTGGAGCGCGCGTTGGAGTGCTTGCCGCCAACCCAGATCGCGATCCGGGTTTCTTCCTTGCCGTTGATCTGCATCGGCGGGCAGGGCGGATAGCAGGCGCCGCAGCAGACGCATTTCTTTTCGTCCACTTCCAGCGACGGCTTGCCGTTCACCATCGCCGGCCGGATCGCCGCCACCGGGCAGCGCGCCACGACCGCCGGGCGTTCGCAGACGTTGGCCACCAGATCGTGGTTGATGCGCGGCGGCTTGGTGTATTGCACGTTCACCGCGATGTCGCCCTGGCCGCCACAGTTGATCTGGCAGCACGAGGTGGTGATGCGAACCCGGTTCGGCATCTTTTCCTGAACGAACTCGTCATAGAGCATGTCCATCAGTGATTTCACCACGCCCGAGGCGTCGGTGCCGGGAATGTCGCAGTGCAGCCAGCCCTGGGTGTGCGAGATCATCGACACCGAGGCGCCGGTGCCGCCCACCGGAAAGCCCTCGCTCTGCAGCTTCTCGATCAGCGGGTCCACCCTGGCCGGATCCGTGACCATGTATTCGATGTTCGAACGGGTGGTGAAGCGCACGTGACCGTCGGCGTACTCGTCGCCGATGTCGCAGAGCTTGCGGATGGTGAACACGTCCATCTGGCGCTGGGTGCCGGCCCGGACGGTCCAGACCTCATCGCCGGATTTCGAGACGTGATGCAGAACGCCAGGGCGCGGGCGGTCGTGCCAGTCCCAGTTGCCGTAGTTGGCCTTCAGCACCGGATGCATGAACGGGAACGCATCGGGGACGCCGATTTCGTCAGGCATGCGGGGCTTGTCTGCTACTTGATTCATGGTTTTCCTCCCAGGCCGCGCCGCCGGACTGCGGACGCGGTGTAAGTGAAACTAGGGTGTGACGCCGATCACTCGGCGCTGATCTGAGCCTTCGCCGCCTTGCGCTCGAACCACTTCGCGGCCTCCTCGTCGAAGTCGTCGGTGCGCACATAGGACGAGGTGCGCGGGTGGTTGACCATGTTCGGGTCCGCCTCCACGCCAACGGCGTCGATAAAGGCCGGCAATCCGATCCGGTCGATGGTCTCACCGATCCGCTCGTGCTCCAGCGCGTTTTCACCGAAGAACTCGATCACCGTCTCGCCGAACTCCGCAAGCTTCTCGAAATCCTCGTCGGTCTCGAGCTTCATGAACGGAACGATCATGGTGCCGAGCAGGTCGCCGATCTTGAGCGAGCGCTTGCCGCCGATCAGGATCGAAACGCCCTTGTCGTCACCGGGGCTGAGCGCCTTGGTCATGACGTTGATGCAATGCATGCAGCGCACGCAGGACTGGTTGTCGATCTCCAGCGTGTCGTCGTCGTTGAGCGAGATGGCGCGCGTCGGGCACATCGAAACCACGGTGTCGATGGTGTATTTGCGTCCAACCTTGGCGACGTGCTCCTTCACCTTCTCCTGGTCGATCTTGATGTCGTCGCGCCAGGTGCCGATCACCGCGAAGTCGGCGCGCTGAATGGCGTTCACGCAGTCGTTGCCGCAGCCCGAGAACTTGAACTTGAACTTGTAGGGCAGCGACGGGCGGTGCATCTCGTCGAGGAAGGTGTTGATCATCAGCCGGTGCGCGCGCTGCTCGTCAAAGCAGGACTGCTCGCAGCGGGCATGACCGACACAGCTCATCGCCGTGCGCAGCGCCGGACCGGCACCGCCGAGGTCAAAGCCCAGCTCGTTCAACGCGTCGAAGGCGGGCTGGGTGTTCTCGGACGTGGTGCCCTGGAACATGATGTCGCCGGACTGGCCGTGGAACGCGATCAGGCCAGAGCCGTACTCTTCCCAGATATCGCACATCTTGCGCAGCACGTCGGTGGTGTAGTGAAAGCCCGGCGGCGGCATCACGCGAAGGGTGTGGAATTCCTTCGATGCCGGGAAACGGTCGGCTACTTCGGAAAAGCGCGGGATGATCCCGCCGCCGTAACCGCGCACCGAGATCGTGCCACCTTTCCAGAAGCCGAGCTTCTCCGTGTAGGAAAGCTCGAGCTGGCCGAGAAGGTCGTTCATTATCGCCTTGTTGCTGGGCACGCCCTCATCGCGCAGGCGCTTGAGGCCGGTGACGAAGCTTGGCCACTTGCCACCCTCGAGTTCGTCGAGAATCGGGGTCTGGTGCGTGGCCTTGTCCTTGGATTCGTCTTTCATGTTTCTCCTCCCTTACGAGCGTTCGCGCTGGCAATCTCAATCTTGCCGGTCGTCGGCGGAACATTCTCCCGCACATGGGCACAGCCCGGCGCATGTGTTTCGACAGTAGACGACAGACGTCACCTTTTAATTTACACATCAGGATAATCGAATGTAAAAGAAAAAAGACACGGTAAGTGCAAAAGAAATAAAAGAAAATTTCCGAGCGATTTTATCGGATTTAGGGCAAGAGGGAGGACAGGCCATTAACACGCCAGAACACAACGGGTTTTCCTGGACCGACCCCAAGGCCGATGATTTCTATCGGGAATGGCGCGATGCGCGATTGTGCGCCGCCGACGAGGCCCGATCGGCGGGGTTCGTCGAGATTTCCGACCTGTCGTCGCCAGGGGATTCGGAAAAAGCCGAACTTGTCCGCCGTTGTCGCGCCGCGAATCTGGCGCTTTACCAGGCACCGCAAGGCGCAGATCTGCGCGCCGACCTGCGCCGTTTCGCCGAATCCTTCGGGTTGCGTATCGCCGAGCGGCACCGCTCGGCGGGTGGTGACGGCATCGTCGCCTTGCGTCAGAGCGATGCACCGTCGCAGCAGGGCTATATCCCCTATTCCAGGCGCCAGATGAACTGGCACACCGACGGCTATTACAACGCGCCCGACGAACGCATCAGCGCGATGGTCCTGCACACGGCGCAACCGGCCGACGACGGCGGCTCGAACCGGTTTTTCGATCACACCATCGCCTATATCCGGCTAATGGACGAAAACCCCGACTACATCCACGCCCTGATGCATCCCGAGGCGATGACCATTCCTGCCAACGAGGAAGACGGCAGCCATCGGCCCGCCGCGACCGGCCCGGTGTTCTTCGCCGATCCCGACACCGGCGCGATGCAGATGCGCTATACCGCCCGCACCCGCTCGATCGCCTGGCGCGACGATGCGCTGACCCGCGAGGCGGTCGAATTCCTGCAATCCACCCTTGAAACCCCCGACCCGCTGACGATCTCCTTGAGGTTCGAGGCGGGGCAGGGTGTTCTGTGCAACAACGTCCTGCACGACCGGACAGGATTTGATAGCGAGGCGCAGGCGCACTCGCCCAGAACCGTCTACCGCGTCCGGTTTCAGAATCGCGTGAAAGGAAGCTGACATGACGAATGTAGCCAAGCTGAGCGACCTGATCATCGGTCATCCAGAAGTGACCAAGTTTGCCGAACTGGAAAAGCTGGTCGCCCATGCCGGCGAAAGCGGCATCATGCATCTCGAGTTCGACCTAAAGCCCGATTTCCGCGACACGCCGCGCAAATGGGAATGGCTGCTCGAGGCGGCGTTTACCCGGGGGCTGAAATATGACTGACGACGTGCGCGATATCGCGACCTACGAATTGCCCTATCGGCGCAAGGCCGAGCTGAAGGAATTCACCTTTGACAGCGGCATGAAGATGCTGCGGCTGGTGCTGCGCGAAGGCCACCGGATCACCCAGATAGACCTGGACGCCGACTCCGCCGCCGCGTTGGCGGATGCGATGGGCGACTGGGCAAGGACGCAGGCCTGATGGACTTCCTTCCGATTTTTCTCGACGTCGCCGGCAAGAAAATCGTCGTCGATGGTGGTGCCACGGTCGCGGCGCGGCGGGTTGAGCGCGCGCTGGGGGCCGGTGCGCGTGTCGATGTCTTCGATCCCGCGCCGGGCGAGGAGATGACCCGGCTGATCGGGCATGAGAACCTGACCCACTTCGCGCGGGTGCCCGAAAAGGCGGATTTCGCTGATTGCCTCGTCGCCTATGGCGCGTCGGAAGACCCGGTGCGCGACGCAGCCCTCTACAAATGGGCCAAGGAACACGGCGCGCTGGCGAATGTGGCGGACGAAAAGCAGTATTGCGACTTCATCACCCCCAGCGTGGTCGAGCGTGATTCGCTGACCATCGCGATTTCCACCGGCGGCGCGGCCCCGGTCATCGCCCGCATCCTGCGCGCCCGCGTCGAGGCGATGTTGCCTGCCGCCTATGGTCGGCTCGCCAACTTCCTGTCGACCTACCGCGACCGGATCGCGGCAGAAATCAAGGGCGGCACTGCCCGGCGCAGGTTCTGGGAAAACATGATCGAAGGCCCGGCGGGCGATGCCTTCCTCGCAGGCGACGAGGTGCTGGCCGAACGGCTGATCGAGGAGGATCTGGCCGGTGATGGCACCAAGCGCCTGAACCGGGGCGAGGTCTGGCTGGTCGGCGCCGGGCCGGGCGACCCGGACCTGCTGACCTTCAAGGCGCTTCGGATGATGCAGCACGCCGATGTCGTGCTCTATGACCGGCTGATCGGCGACGGCATCCTTGATCTGGTGCGCCGCGACGCCGAGCGCATCAACGTCGGCAAGACCGCTGGCAACCACGTCATGCGGCAGGACGAGATCACCGCGCTGATGATCAAGCTGGCCAAGGCGGGCAAGCGCGTGCTGCGGCTGAAGGGGGGCGACCCGTTCATCTTCGGGCGCGGCGGCGAGGAGCTTGAGGATGTGGCGGCGCAGGGCTTCCCGGTCGTCGTCGTCCCCGGCATCACCGCCGCCTCCGGCTGCGGCGCTTCGGCGGGCATCCCGCTGACCCACCGCGACCATGCCCAGAGCGTCGTATTTGTCACCGCCCATGGTGCGGACGGGCTGCTTGAGCATGACTGGACGGCGCTGGCGCGCGCGGGGCAGACCATCGTCGTCTACATGGGGCTGCGCTTTGTCGCCGAGATCGCAGAGGCAGCGATGGCACAGGGGGTGTCACCCGACATGCCGATCGCGCTGGTCGACAACGGCACCCGCACCACCCAGAAGGTCGTGACCGGCACGCTTCGCGATATCGGCGCGAAGGTCGCGAAGGCAAAGCCGAAAGGCCCGGCGCTGATCATGATCGGCTCGGTCGTGACGCTGCGCGACGTGCTGGCGCTTGACGGCACCACATCTCAGGACACCTACGAAATGACCGTAGGGGCGCGCGAAGGGCTTTAGGGGCGGCCCGGTTCAGGCCGCCTCCACACTCGGGTTCTTGCCGAGGATGATCATCCCGAGGATGTCGTCCTCGCTGACCTCGTCCACCTTCACGGTGCCGACAAGGCGGCCGTTCTTCATCACGCTGGCCCGGTCGCAGAGCGTCTTGACCTGATGAATGTCGTGGTCGATCAACAGGATACCGATGCCCTGCCGCTTCAACTCCTTGATCAGTTCCGCCACCATCCGGGTTTCCTCGACGCCAAGTGCTGCGGTCGGTTCGTCCATGATCAGGATCTTGGCGTTGAAATAGACCGCCCGCGCAATTGCGACCGACTGCCGTTGCCCGCCCGACAGCGCCGAGACCGGCGCGTTGTAGCGGCGGAAGTTCGGGTTGAGCCGCGCCATGATCTTGCGCGTCTCGGATTCCATGCGCGGATCGTCGACAAAGCCCATCGCCGTGGTCAGTTCGCGCCCCAGAAACAGGTTCGACGCGGCATCGAGGTTATCCGCCAGAGCCAGCGTCTGATAGATCGTCTCGATGTTGTATTTGCGCGCATCGCGCGGGTTGTTGATCTGAACTTCCTTGCCGTTGACGAAGATCTGCCCGCCGTCGCGCGGATAGGCGCCCGACAGCATCTTCATCAACACCGACTTGCCCGCGCCGTTATGGCCGAGGATGCCGACGACCTCGCCGGGGTAGAGGTCGATCGAGACATTCTCGACCGCCCGGATGCCGCCGAACGCCTTCTGCATGTTGCGCATTTCCAGGAGGGGGGTGCCGCGTTGGTCAGTCATGCTCATACTCCCGTCCGTCTGCGATAGAATGTGTCGATCAGGACCGCGATCACCAGCACGAGGCCGACAACGATGTTCTGGAACGGCGCGTCGACGCCGACCATCGCCATGCCCGATTGAAGGCTCTGCATGATCAGCGCGCCAAGGATCGCCCCGTGGATCGTGCCGATGCCACCCGACAGCGCCGTGCCACCAATCACCGCCGCCGCGATCACCCGAAGCTCGTCCAGCGTGCCGATGTCGTTGGAATGGAAGGTCTGGCGCGACGAGGCCACGACCGCCGAGATCGCGCAAAGGAACCCCATGATCATGAAGACCTTGACGGTCAGAAACCGGGTGTTGATCCCGGCCAGCGCCGCCGCTTCGGGGTTGCCGCCGGTGGCGAAGATATAGCGCCCCAGCCGGGTTCGTTTCGCCACCATCGTCATGCCGATGGCGACAAGGATCAGCACGAAGACCGAGATCGGCAGGCCGTAGCCGGCGGCATAGCCTTCGGGCATGACCTCGCCGCGCGCCTCGAACATCCGCTCCAGCCGCGGGACGGGGATGTCGTAGGCGTTCAGGATGGCGACAAATCCGAGGATCGAGACCGCCGCGATGGCGCCGATCATCACCTCGGCCCAGACCGGCTTGACCGGAAAGTCATGCCGGACCTTCGCGCGACGGCTGCGGATCAGCGCCCAGATCGTCGCCGCGACCGCGATGACGCCGAACACCCAGCTCCAGGTTTCGCCCAGCGTGCCGTTGATGCCGCCGAAGGCCTGAAAGGTCTCGTCCAGCGGCCCGATGGTCTGGCCCTTGGTCAGATACCAGGCGACGTTGCGCCAGATCAGAAAGCCGCCCAGCGTCACGATGAAGGCCGGGATCGCCAGATAACCGACCAGCCAGCCTTGCAGCCCGCCGATGGCGATGCCGGTGACGATGCCCACGAAAATCGCGATCGGCGCGATCAAGGGCGAGCCGAGTTCGAGCCCCATCAGGTTCGGCAGCCACGCGGTCTGGGTCATCGCCATCATCGCCGAGGCCGTCGCCAGAAGGGCGCCGACCGACAGGTCGATGTGGCGGTTGACGATGACGAAAACCATGCCGGTCGCCATGATCGCCACGGAAACGGTCTGGATCGTCAGGTTGAAGATGTTGCGCGGGGTCAGAAAACGCCCCTCGGTGAGGATGTTGAACACCAGCGCAATCAGCAGAAACGCCCCGATCATGCCCAGAAGGCGGGTGTCGATCTCGAGGGTCTGGAAAAAGCCGCGCTTGAGGCGGGTCGGTTCGGTCGAGTCAGAGGCGGTATCGGTCATGGCCCGGGTTCCGTGGGTGCGAGACTGGCCCCCACCCCGCATGGGATGAGGGCCCTGTCTTCGGTTCCGTCAGTTCACTTGCACGCGATCAGTTACAGGGGGCCGGGCCGTTCTCGACGCCCTGGCACAGCGCTTCCTGCGTGATCCAGCCCGCATCGACCACGACCGACAGGTTGTCGGCGGTGATCGGCACGGGTGCGAGGAACACGGCCGTCATCTCGGTGCCGCTGGGCGATGTCCAGGTGTTGGCGCCCGCGATGTCGGCCATTGCGGCACCACCAGCCAGCGCCACGGCGATCTCGGCGGCGTTCTTGCCGAGGTCACGCGAGTCTTTCCAGACCGATACCGTCTGCGTGCCCTTGGCAATGCGGTTCAGCGCGGCGTGGTCGCCGTCCTGACCCGACACCGGAATACCCTCAAGCCCCTGCGCCGTCAGCGCCGCCACGGCACCGCCCGCAGTGCCGTCGTTCGAGGCCACGACCGCATCGACGCCGTTGTCGGTCGCGGTCAGGATCTGTTCCATGTTACGCTGGGCGTTCGCCGGCAGCCAGCCATCGGTATAGGCTTCACCGACGATCTCGATGTCGCCCGCGTCGATTGCCGCTTGCAGGATTTCCTGTTGCCCGCCACGCAGGAAGTCCGCGTTCGGGTCGGTCGGCGAACCCTTGATCATCACGTAACGGCCCGTGGGCGCCAGCGCGAACACGGCGCGCGCCTGCATCCGGCCAACCTCGACGTTGTCGAAGGTCAGATAGAACGCGCGCGGGTCTTCGATCAGGCGGTCATAGGCGATGACCGGAATACCCTCGTCCGCCGCGGCTTGCACCGCCGGAATGATCGCCTGCGTGTCCTGCGCCAGAATGATCAGCGCATTGGCGCCCTGTGCGATCAGGCTTTCGATGTCGGACAATTGCTTGGCCGCCGAGGACTGGGCGTCAGCCGAGACATATGTCGCGCCCGCCGCTTCCAGCGCTGCCTTGATCGCGGCCTCGTCGGTCTTCCAGCGCTCTTCCTGAAAGTTCGACCAGCTTACGCCGACGATCAGATCGGCCGCCATTGCCGAGGTTGCCATCGCGGCGCCGAACATCGCGGCCGCGAAAACCATAACTTTTTTCATCCTATCCTCCCAAATCACTCGCCGAGCCGCCCGAGTTTCAGGGAATCGCCGGCGCAGAATATCCGTAGCATATTTATTTCGGTGGTCTAAATAAATATTGGCGTGGTAGCGAAAAATTGTGATATCAGGGCTTTCGACGCGAGGGAGAACGGCGAATGGCGCGTTTGGAACGCACGGCAAGCGGCTCGGAGCAACGCGAGAACGGGCGCCAGCAGGTGCTCGGCGTGATCCGGCAGGCGGGCCAGATCGCGCGAATCGATATTGCCCGGGAAACCGGGTTCAGCCCCGCCACCGTCACCGCCATCACCTCGGACCTGATCCGCGCCGGACTGGTCGAGGAGATCGCCCCCGAGGAGCCGCGCCCCGGCAACCGGCGTGGCCGCCCGCGCGTCGCACTGCGCCTGCGCGGCGGCGCGCATATGCTGGTGGGAATCAAGGTCGCCGCGCGCTTGCTGTCGATGGTGCTGATGGACTTTGACGGCGCGACACTGGCCGAACACCATGTGCCGCTTGCCGACGAGCCGATGAGCCCGGCCCGCTTTGTCGAGGCCATCAGGTCGGCGCTTGTCGATCTGACCGGCAAGATCGGCAAGACCATCGGCGATATTTCCGGGCTTGGTGTCGGCATGTCGGGGTTCATCGACGCGCCGACCGGGTTCGTGCACTGGTCGCCCTCGCTCGACAGCCGCAACGTCGATATCCGCAGCCTGATGGAGTCGGCACTGAAGATGCCGGTTTTCGTCGACAACGACGCAAACCTCGTGGCGCTGGCCGAACAGATGTTCGGCGAGGGCCAGGGCGTCAGCAACTTCATCGTCGTGACACTGGAAGAGGGTGTCGGCATGGGCATCGTCGTCGATGGCCGGATCTATCGCGGCAAGCGCGGCGTGGCGGCCGAGTTCGGCCATGCCAAGGTGCATCTCGACGGCGCGCTCTGTCGTTGCGGCCAGCGCGGTTGCCTTGAGGCCTATGTGTCCGACTACGCGCTGCTGCGCGAGGCCAACGTGCTGATGCGTTTTGGCGACAAGACCACGCCCGAAGACCGGCTCGACGTGCTGTTCGACGCCGCCAGCGCCGGCGAGCAGCCCGCGCAATCGATCCTCGACCGCGCCAGCCGGATGTTCGCGATGGGGCTGGCCAATGTCATCAACATCTTCGACCCGCACCTGATCATCCTGTCGGGCGAGCAGTTCAGCCACGATTTCTATTACGCCGACGAGGTGATGGCGGCGATGAAGAACCAGGTCCTGAAGATCGACGCGCCGCCCCCCGAGGTGCGCATCCACCGCTGGAGCGATCTGATGTGGGCCAAGGGCGCCGCCGCCTATGCCACCGAAGGCATCACCGAGCTTGCCGTGCGCGGGATGACGGCCGATGCCTAGGTGGGCCATGCTGGCGGTCGCGGTCCTGCCGCTGCCCGGCCTTGCCGACCCGCTGTTTGCCCCGGTCGACATTCCCGCCCACGCCTATACCGGCGGGTGGGAGCATTTTGTCGGCGGCGGCGTCGCGGTGTTCGACTGCGACGGCGACCTGTTCCCCGAGATCTACGCGGCAGGCGGCTCCAATCCCGCGATGCTGTTGCACAACGATACCGGAACGCGCGGCGAAGCCATCCGGCTGGTCGACCGCACCCCCGCGGCGCTGGCCCTGATCGGCGTGACCGGAGCCTATCCGCTCGACATCGACGGCGACGGGCATCTCGACCTCGCGGTGATCCGGGTGGGCGAGAACCTGCTGTTGCGCGGCGGTCCGAACTGCAGCTTTGCGCCGTTCCCCAATACGCTCGGGTTCACCTCAGATGACCGCTGGACCACCGCCTTCACCGCGACATGGGAGGCGGGTGCGGCCCTGCCGACGCTGGCGTTCGGCAACTACGTCGACCGCAGCAACCCGAACGGCCCGTTCGAGGCCTGCGACATCAACCAGCTTTACCGCCCCGAGGGCGCGAGCTACGGCCCGGCCACCGTGCTCACCCCCGGCTACTGCGCCCTGTCGGCGCTGTTCTCCGACTGGTCGCGCAGCCACCGCGCTGACCTGCGGTTGTCGAATGACCGGCACTACTACGTGCGCGGCGGGCAGGAACAGCTCTGGGCGATGGAGCCGGTGCCAAGGCTCTACACCGCCGACGAGGGCTGGCAGCCCTACAGCCTCTGGGGCATGGGCATCGCCAGCCGCGATATCTCCGGCGACGGTCTGCCGGATGTCTATCTGTCGTCGATGGGCGATCAGCATCTGCAGATCCGGTCGGGCAGCGGGCCAAGCTGGCAGGACGTTCCGTTCAGCCGGGGCACCACCGCGCAGCGCCCGCATCTGGGCGACGATGGTCGCCCCTCGACCGGCTGGCACATCGCCTTTGGCGACGTGACAAACGACGGGCTGGACGACGTGTTCATCGCCAAGGGCAACGTCGAACAGATGCCGTCGAACGCGCTCGAGGACCCCAACAGCCTGCTCGTGCAGAACCCCGACGGCAGCTTTCGCGAAGTCTCGGTCGCGGCTGGCGTGGCGACGATGGAGCGGTCGCGCGGGGCGGCGCTGGCCGACCTGAACCTCGACGGGTTGCTCGACCTTGTCGTGGTGAACCGCCGCGCGGCGATGGAGGTCTACCAGAACACCAGCCCCGCGCCCGGTAACTGGCTGGCACTACGCCTCGCGCAGCCCGGCCCGAACGTCGATGCAGTCGGCGCATGGATCGACCTCAAGCTGGGCGCGCGCACCTTGTCGCGCGAAATCACCGTGGGTGGCGGCCATGCTGGCGGCCAGATGTTGCCGGAACATTTCGGGCTGGGCGAGGCCGAGCAAGCCGAGTTGCGCGTGACATGGCCCGATGGCAGCGAAAGCGGCTGGGTCACGCTCGACGCAGGCGCAACCTACCGCGTGATGCGGTCGGGCGATGGCCTGGTTGTCGAGGCGGATTAGTCGACTGGCAGGCCGCTCGGCACCGTCGCCGGCACCCCCAGACGCCCCGCGAGACTGCCCTCATCGGTCAGGCTTTCGAGAAACGCCACCAGCGCCGCAACCTCGGTATCGGTCAACGCCACCGGCGCAAGCTCATTGGCCTCGGCGATCGCGGTAATCTCGCTGATATCCGCCAGCGCGGCCGTGTCCCAGGCCGCCGCTCCGGGCAGGTCCGGCAACAATGCCTGCTCGAAATCATAGGAAAACAGCGCCCGCACCGGATCGAGGTGGTGGCGCACGATACCCTCAAGCGTGGCATAGGCCCCGGCATGGCCATAGGGCGCGGTCAGCGCGACATTGCGCAAGGGCGGCGTGCGGAAGCGATAGGCATCCTCGGCCCGCCCGGTCACGCGCAACCGGCCAATGTCGCGCGTGTCGGTCTCGAACCGCTCGACCTTGCCGGGGCCGATCTGGACCATCGCAATGGCGTGAAAATCCATGTCGGACAAAAGCTTGCCAGAATGACACCCGGAACAGCCGGCCTTGCCATAGAACAGCTCCATCCCCGCCAGCGCATCCGGTGCCAGCGCCGCCTCGCCGCGCAGGTAGCGGTCGAACGCGCTGTCATCCGCGCGCCATTCGACCGTTATGAAATCCGCCAGCACGTTGGAAATGTCGGTGAACCTGACCGGCCGCGCGCCGATCAGCCCGTCGAACGCCGCGCGGTAATCGGGAATCGCCTCGACCCGCTTCGCGATCCGGTCCCAGGCCCCGCCCTCGCCGGTCAGAAACCCTTGCCGCACCGCCTGGGCGACGTCATTCTCGCTGTAATGCCCGGCCATTTCGTCGGGCGACAGCACCGGAAACATCGTCTGCGCCGACAGCACGCTGTCGAACCCCGCAACCATCTCCTGCCCCAGCGGCGTGCGGATGCCGCCGGGCTTGGTCGGATCGGCCTCGAGCCTGCCGTCGTGGAACATCACGTCGAACGCCACGGCACCGACATTGAACAGCCCCGGCGAGTTTCGCGGGATGCGTTTTTCCGGCAGGTTGTCGGGGTCGACCGCACGCTTTGGCCCCAACCCGGTGGCCCCGTCGCCCAGCCCGAGCGACAAGCCGTCGCCGGTGCCAAGGCTCGGGTGATGGCAGGTGGCGCAGGCGACGGTCTTGTTGCCCGAAAGGATCGGGTCGTAGAACAACAGCCGCCCCAGTGCCACGGCGCGCGGGTCGGTCTGGATGTAGTCCGCATCGGTCAGCGGTTCCGGCAGGTCGGCGGCTTGCGCCGTCGCGGTCATCAGCAGAAAGGCGAGCAGGCGGGGCATCAGAACACCTCGATTGTCAGGCGCTGACGATAGGGCGCGTCGGGCGTTGCGACAATTGTCGGGAACCCTGCGTGATTCATCGCGTCGGTATAGCCGCCCGGCTCAAGACAGAGGCCGGATCGCGGCGCGAAAGGGTCTCCCAGCCCGCCGCCGGTGTAGAGCTGCAATGCGGGTTGGTCGGTAAAGAAACGAAGCCCCGGCGCGCCCGGCGCGGTCAGAGTCGCGGCGGGCGTGTCGCCGGTCAGGACAAGGCAATCGTCGATGCCCGCGCCGGCCGGATCGGCCTCGTCCAGCCGCCGTCCGGCGCGAAAGTCGAACCGTGTGCCGTCGACCGGCTGCGACCCGCCCGTGGGGATGCCGCTCGCATCGCGCGGCAAGACCCTATCCGCCGCGATAGTCACGGTATGGTCCCCGATCACCCCGCCGGTCAGGCTGTAGTAATTGTGCTGCGCCAGACTGATCGGCGTCGGCCGGTCGACCTCGGCGCACATGTCATAGGTCAGGGTGTTTTCGCTCAGAGTCACAACCACCTCGAACGCCGCGCGCCCCGGATAGCCGCCATCGCCATGCCCGCTGACGTGGCGCAGCCGCACCGCATTGGCGGCGCTGTCCTCCTTGATGCTCCAATGCCGCTTGCCCAGCCCGCGCGGCCCGCCGTGCAGGTGGTTTGCCCCGTCATTCAGCGGCAACACGATCTCCTCGCCCCCGAGCATGAACCGCCCGCCCGCGATCCGGTTCGCGACCCGCCCGGCGATGACACCGACGAAGTAGGGATCGCCACCGTAATCCGCCGGGTCGTCATAGCTCAGCACGACCGACCGCCCGTCCACCCGGAAATCCCGCGTGATCGCACCGAAGCTCAGCACCGCCACCTCAAGCCGCCCGGCGCGCAGCCGGTATTCGTCGACCGCGCGCCCGGAAATCTCGGTGACGGCGCGGCGCAGCATGGCCTAGACGAACCGGTTGACGAGGTTTTCCAGATACTCCTGCCGCCCAGATTTCGGCACCGGATTGATCGCCTCGGCCTCGACCTTCCGGGCCATGTCGTCAAGCGTCTTGCCGCCCGCCAGAACGCCCTGCCAATAGTCACTGTTCCAGCCGGAATAGCGCTCATCCACGAACCCGTCGAGCGCGCCGTCCTCGATTATAGCCGCCGCAGCCTTCAACCCGCGCGCGCAGGTGTCCATGCCGCCGATATGGGCGATCAGCAGGTCTTCGGGGTCGATCGACTGCCGCCGCAGCTTCGCGTCGAAATTGGTGCCGCCGCGCCCGAAGCCGCCGCCCTTGAGGATATGGTAATAGGCCAACGCCACCTCGGGCACGTTGTTGGGGAACTGGTCGGTATCCCAGCCGGACTGGTAGTCGTTGCGGTTCATGTCGACCGACCCGAAGATGCCCAGCGCCTGCGCCAGCGCGATCTCGTGTTCGAAACTGTGCCCGGCCAGAATGGCGTGGCCCTGTTCGATGTTTACCGTCACCTCACGCTCCAGCCCGTGTCGCTTGAGGAAACCATAGACCGTGGCGACGTCGAAATCATACTGGTGCTTGGAGGGTTCCTGCGGCTTGGGCTCGACCATGATCTGACCCTCAAAGCCGATCTTGTGCTTGTATTCGACCACCATGTTCAACATCCGCCCCATCTGCGCATCTTCGCGTGCAAGGTCGGTGTTCAACAGCGTCTCATAGCCCTCGCGCCCGCCCCAGAGCACATAATTCTGCCCACCCAGCCGATGCGTCGCGTCCAGACAGGTCTTGATCGTCGCGCCGACAAAGGCGAACACCTCGGGGTCGGGGTTGGTCGAGGCACCGGACATGAAGCGACGGTGGGTGAACAGGTTCGCCGTGCCCCACAAGAGGCCAATGCCGGTTTCCTCCTGCTTGCGGGCGAAAATCTCGATGATTTCGTTCAGCGCCCTGGTGTTGTCGGGAAAATTGCCGAAATCGGGGCGAACGTCGGCGTCGTGAAAGCAGTAGAACGGAACACCCAGCGCGGAAAACATCTCGAAGGCCACATCGGCTTTCAGCTTGGCATTGGCCATGCTGTCCTGCGGATACCAGGGCCGCTCGAACGTCTGCCCGCCGAACGGATCGCCGCCCTCCCAGGCAAAGCTGTGCCAATAGGCGGCGGCAAAGCGCAGGTGGTCCTCCAGCCGCTTGCCCATGACGATTTCGTCGGGGTTGTAATACCGGAAGGCCAGCGGATTGCGGCTGTCGGGGCCCTCGAACGGGATGTGATCGACGGGAAAGAAACCGGTGCTCATAAGACCTCCTTCAAGGCAGGATAGAGCGCGCGAAACTGCGCATAGGCGTCGTCATAGGCGCCTCTGAGATTGGCGCGCGGCTCGATTGTGCGCGCGACGTCGGGCCGGGTCATCACCTCGGCGGGGGCCGCGCCGGTGTCGCCGACGATGCCCAGCCGGGCCGCGCCCAGCGCCGCGCCGAACTCGCCCTGTTGCGGCAAGTCGACCGGAACGCCCAGCAGCGTCGCGATCATCTCGACCCAGTAATCCGACTGCGATCCGCCGCCGATCGCCAACAGGCGGGTAAGCGTGGTGCCGGTGGCCTTCAGCGCCTCGTGGTTGTCCCTGAGCGCAAAGCCGACGCCCTCCATCACCGCCTGCGTCAGTTCCCGATGCCCGTCGCCGATGCCGAGCCCGACGAAGGCGCCGCGAATTTCGGCGTCGTTGTGCGGCGTCCGTTCGCCCGACAGGTAGGGCAGAAAGCGGATGCTGCCGGGGCCGTCGATCCGCGTGCCCAACAACCCGCTCAACTCGGCGGGTTTCGGGCCCAACTGCGCCGACAGCCAGTTCAGGCAATCGGTCGCCGCCAGGATCACGCCCATCTGATACCAGGTGTCGGGGATGGCGTGGCAGAAGGTGTGCACGGCGGTCTCGGGGCTGGGCGCAAAGCCCGCCTTCGCCGCCAAAAGCACGCCTGAGGTGCCGAGCGAGACGAAGCCGTCGCCCTCGTCAAAACACCCAACGCCGCAGGCCGAGGCCGCGTTGTCGCCGCCGCCGCCCACCACCTTGACGCTGGTGGACAGGCCGAAGCGGTCGGCCAGCGCGCCGCGCAAGGTGCCGGAGACTTCACAGCCCTCGATCAGGCGCGGCATCTGCCCCTCGCGCATCCCGGCGCGGTCCAGCAACTCCGCCGACCACGCCCGCGCGCCCACGTCCATCCACGAGGTTCCGGCGCTGTCGGACATGTCCGAGACATGGTCACCGGTCAGCCAGAGCCGCAGATAGTCCTTGGGCAACAGCACCTTGGCGACCTTGCCGAAAACCTCCGGCTCATGCGCCCGAACCCATGCCAGCTTTGGCGCGGTGAAGCCGGGAAAGACGATGTTGCCGCTGATCCGCCGAAACGCCGGGTCGCCGTCCATCGCCGCCGCCTCAGCCGAGGACCGCGTGTCGTTCCACAGGATCGCCGGGCGCAGCACCGCGTCGGCGGCGTCAAGCAGCGTCGCGCCGTGCATCTGCCCCGACAGGCCGATCGCTTTCAGTGCCGCAAAAGCCGCCGGATGATCGGCCCGCAACGCCTCCATCGCGCGCGCGGCGGCGTCGGTCCAGTCGGCGGGGTCCTGTTCGCTCCAGCCCGAGTGCGGGTGCGACACCGGAAAATGCTGGTCGGAGGCACCAAGCACCACGCCGGTTTCATCCACCAGAACCGCGCGCAGCCCGGATGTGCCGAGATCGAGACCCAGATACATGTGCCCTCCCGCGGTCGATTTATTTCAGCCGTCGAAATAACTAATGACCCGAGTCGGGCAAGCTGTCAACGCGGCTCAGATGATCGCGGCTTCGCCAAGCGGCCGCGAGGCGCGTATGCGGTCGATGTGCAGGGGGCTCAGATCGAGCGTCCCGTAGCCGCCTGACGTGATCCACTCGGAAACCCCGCGCCCCATCGCGGGCGATTGTTGCAGCCCGTGGCCGGAAAACCCGTTCACGAACAGGAAATTGCCGATACGGTCATCCGGCCCCACCACCGCGTTGCGGTCGAGCGTGTTGTAGGCGTAGTGCCCGACCCATTCGTTCACCACCCTGAGTGTTTCGAATTGCGGGATGCGCTCTGCCACGGCGGGCCAGACCTTGCGTTCCCACAGCCCCTGGTCAAAGCCGAAATCGTCGGGCGCCACCGCCGGGTCATCCTCCGGCGTCGCGCCGATCATGTAGCAGGCGCCGTCGGAGCGAAAATGCACCCCGGTCGGATCGACGGTCAGCGGCAGGTCACGGTCCAGCGGGTGCGCCGCCCGCACCACCCAAGTGTAGCGCTTGCGCGGCTCGACCGGCAGCGCGATCCCCGCCATCGCCGCCACCCCCGCGGCGCGCGGCCCGGCGGCGTTCACCACCCAGCCGCAAGCAATGGTTTCGCCCGAGGCAAGCCGCACCGCCGTCGCGCGATCGCCCGTGATGTCGATCCCGACCACCTCGCCGTGCACGAATTCCACCCCGCGCTCCGCCGCCAGACGCCGCCACCAGTCGAACATCGTGCCGCCGTCGAAATAGCCCTCGTCAACCGGGTTGTGACTGCCCAGCAAGATGCCGTCGAGGTTGTAGAACGGATACTCCGCCGCGATCTGGTCGGGCGACAGGATGCGCGTGCCTGCCCCAAGCCCCGCCTGCATCGCCGCGTTCGCCCGCAGCCGCGCGGCGGTGGCCTCGTCTCCGGCGAGATACATGTAGCCGAAATACTGCGTGTCGATCGGCGGCACGCGGTCGTCGCCCATCTCGTCACGAAACCGCCGCACATAGTCGGCGGCGAAGCGGCTGATCTCTACGTTGATCGGTGCCGAAAATTGCTGGCGCAGGCAGGAATTTGTGTGTGCGGTCGAACAGGTGCGATAGGTCGGATCACGCTCGACCACCAGTATGCGCCCGTCGAAACCGGGGTTGGACACCAGAAACCACGCCACCGACGAACCCATGATGGCGCCGCCAATGATGACGACGTCATAGCTCTGCCGCCTCGGTGTTTGTGAAAGCCCGACCATCGGACAAGATCTGCCCGAAACCGCCGGGCTTTTCCAGAGGTCAGATGCCGAACAGCGGTTGCAACAGGCGCGGCAGGAAGGAGTTGAATTTCAGCGGCGCATCGGTCGCGGCAAGGCAGATGCAGGGCGCGCCCGCGTCGGCGGTCGGCACATGGTTCAGATCGTCGGTCGCCACCTCGACATCGCCGACCTTGAAATGCCCGGTCGCGTCGGAAAACGCGCCTTGCAGCACCAGCGTCAGTTCCAGCCCGTTATGCCCGTGATCCGGCACCGGCTTGCCCGGTGGAATCCACAACAGCCGCGAGACGCTGCCGCCTTCGCCGGTCAGCACGCATTGCTTGACGCCGCCGCCCAGCGATTTCCAGCGTGGCGGCTTGCCCTTGAGCGCCTCCACCACCGGACCGGGGAAAACCCCGCTACGCCTGGCAGGTGCAGGCTCAAACGGGGCAGGCGCATCCAGCATGGACAGCACATCGGCCTTCAGCCCGGCGGACACTTCGGTGCCGTCGGTCGCCTCAAGCACCACGCCGCCCGCCGCCTCCTGCGCGGCCAGTTCCGCCCGGCAGTCCTCGCACATCGAGACATGCGTCGCCACGACCAGCGCAAAGGCATGCGGCAGCGATCCGGATGCATAGGCCGCCATGATCTCGGGCGGGATGTGATGGGAGATGTTCGCGCTCATTCCTGTCTCAAGTCCTTCAACTCGTGCCGCAGCCGCTCAAGTCCGAGCCGGATGCGGGATTTGATCGTGCCCAGCGGCAACCCGGTCACGTCGCGGATCTCGCTGTGGCTAAGCTCGCCCAGATAGGCGCGTTCGATCATTTCGCGCTGCGCCGGGGCCAGTCTGTCCAGCGCCGCGCGCAACTGGTCGGTTTCCTGCTCCAGCGCGATGACCTGCCCGGCGTCGGGTTCCTCGGAGCCATCGTCCTCGGCCTTCAACGCCTCGGGCATCGGCCGGGCCTCCTTGCGGATCACGTCGATCTGCCGGTTGCGGGCGATCTGGTAGATCCAGCTTGAAACCTGCGCCCGTGTCGGGTCGAACAGATGCGCCTTGCGCCAGACCGTCAGCATCACATCCTGCACGATATCCTCGGCCTGCGTGCGCGGCGCACCGGCGCGGATGACGAAGCCCTTGAGGCGCGGCGCGTAGTGGTCGAACAGCCTGCCGAACGCCGCCTTGTCGCGGTCGTCGCGGATTGCCAGCATCCAGACCGTCTGTTCCGAGAAACCGCTTGTCGGGGTCTTGTCCGTCACCATGCCACGCCCGTTCCGCACCGGTCGAATGACCGGGTCAGACCCTTTTTCGGGTGCTTCGGCGTGATGTGCAAGGGTGTCATCCATACTCAGCATACCAGACCTACGCAGGCCGGCTCGGGTCGGATCATTTTTGATCCGCCTGCGATTTGCGCCCGTAGTTCCCCCGAAGAAATCAAGGAAGACCGCATGTCGTTTGACCACCCACCCCTGAGCCCGCAGCGCATCGCCGTGATCGGCGCAGGCATCTCCGGCCTTGCCGCCGCCTACAAGCTCGCGCCGCAGAACGCGGTTACGGTCTATGAGGCCGAGGTGCGACTTGGCGGCCACGCCCGCACCGTGATGGCCGGAAAGAACGGCGATCAGCCGGTCGATACCGGCTTTATCGTGTTCAACTACGCCAATTATCCCAACCTGACGCGGATGTTTCACGACCTCGACGTGCCGGTGGTGAAAAGCGACATGTCGTTCGGTGCCTCGATCGACGATGGCGCGGTCGAATACGGCTTGCGCAGCCCCGGCGCGCTGTTTGGCCAGATCAGCAACCTCGCCCGGCCGCAGTTCCTGCGCATGATCCGCGACCTCTTTCGCTTCAACGCCCGTGCCGAAGCGGCGGCGACCTCCGACGACACCACCATCGGCGAGCTGGTCGATGAGCTTGGTCTGGGCGACTGGTTCGAGCGCTATTACCTGATGCCGATCTGCGGCGCGATCTGGTCCACCCCGCCCGCCGGCATCCGTGCCTTCCCGGCGAAATCGCTGGTCAGCTTCTTTCGCAACCACGCGCTTCTGTCGGCAACCGGCCAGCATCAGTGGTGGACGGTGGCGGGCGGGTCGGTCGAATATGTCACGCGCCTTAGCGCACATCTCAGGGGGCACGGCGTCGTGCTGCGCCCCGGAACGCCGGTGACGAAGGTGACGCGCGCGCACGGCAAGGCGACAGTTCACGCGGCGGGGATGGAACCCGAGACCTTCGATCAGGTCATCTTCGCGACACACTCGGACGATGCGCTGCGGCTTCTCGCCCAACCCACGCCAGACGAACAGGCGGCGCTGGGCAACCTCAACTATCAGGACAACCGCATCATCCTGCACCGCGACCCGGCCCAGATGCCGCACCGGCGCAAGACTTGGTCGTCCTGGGTCTACAAGGCCGACACGACGCAGGAGGAAACCCGCATCGGTGTCACCTACTGGATGAACCGGTTGCAGAACATCCCCGAGGACGATCCGCTGTTCGTCTCGCTGAACCCGGTGCGCGAAGTGCCGGACGCGATGATCCATGACGAGGTGACCTTCCGCCACCCGGTGTTCGACCGTGCCGCCCTGCGCGCGCAAAAGGATCTTGCGGCACTTCAGGGCGACAACAACACATGGTTCGCCGGGGCCTATACCCGCCACGGATTCCACGAAGACGGCTTTGCCTCGGCAGTCCGCATCGCGCGCCGGATCAACCCGGCGATGGAGTTGATCTCCTTATGACCTTCGCAGCCCAACATATGCGCGGCATCACCACCCACGCCCGGCTTGGCGGCATCGCCAATGCCTTCCGCTATAGTGTCGATTACGTGCTGATCGACCCCGAGAACAGCGCGCCAACCCCGGCCCTGTTCTCGCGCAACCGCTTCAACCTGATCGCGGTGCATGACCGCGATCACGGCGGCACACGCGGCAAGGGCGAGGGCGCTACGTGGGCGCGTCGGGTGTTTGCCGAGCACGGGTTGGACACGCAGGACCTCCAGATCCTGCTCCTGACCCAGCCGCGTTTCCTTGGCTACTGGTTCAACCCGGTCAGCTTCTGGCTGGCGATGCGGGGCGAGCGGCTGGTAGCGGTCATTTCCGAGGTCAACAACCCGTTCGGCGACCGCCATTCCTACCTCAGCCACAACCCCGGATTCGACCCTATTGCTGCGTCAGACACGCTTGTTGCGCACAAGGCGTTCCACGTCTCGCCGTTCCAGCGCCTTGCCGGCGACTACCGCTTCAACTTCGACATCCGCCCCGACGGGATCGCCATCAGGATCGCCCTGAAAGACGGCAAGGACGGGCTGATCGCCACGCTTTCCGGCACGCGCGACAGACTGACGAATCGTGCTATTCTCGGTGCCAGTTTTCGCCGCCCGGCCGGAGCGTTGCGCACCATCGCCCTGATCTACTGGCAGGCGCTGAAACTCAAATTCAAGGGCGCGCGCTATCGTAGCCGCCCCGAACCGCCGACCGAGGAGGTCAGCTGATGCCGTTTCTCACCACGCGCGTTAAGCGTGACTTCCTGGCCTCCTGCGAGGCAATCGAAAAGGGGTCGCTGCGCATCCGCACGCCCGAGGGCGAAATCCACGATTTCGGGTCCGGCGCGCCTGCGGCCGAGTTGCAGATCAACGACTGGGCCGCGATCGCCGCCAGCGCCGCACGCGGCGAAATCGGCTTTGGCGAAAGCTATGTCGCGGGGCTGTGGGACAGCCCGTCGATCCAGACGCTGACCGAGCTTGTGCTCCTGAACATGGACCGCTTTGACAACTTCGCCTATCCCACGCCGCTGAACGCGCTGAAATTCCGTGTCGTCGACCGTATCCTGCGGGCCAACTCCAAACAGGGCGCGGCGCGCAATATCCGGGCGCATTACGACGTCGGAAACGAGTTCTACCAATGCTGGCTCGACCCGACGATGACCTATTCCTCGGCGCTGTTCGCAGACAGCGACACCGACCTGACGCGCGGCCAGCACCGCAAGTATGACCGCATCCTCGGGCGGCTGTCCGAGGGCGAGCAGGTGCTGGAAATCGGCTGCGGCTGGGGCGGTTTCGCCGAGCGCGCCGCCGACACCGGCCGCCATGTCACCGGCGTCACTATCTCGCCCAGCCAGAAGGGCTATGCCGATGCACGGCTGGACGGGCGCGCCGAGATCCGTTTGCAGGACTACCGCGACATCACGGGCACCTTCGACAACATCGTGTCGATCGAGATGATCGAGGCGGTCGGCGAACGCTACTGGCCCGAGTATTTCGGAACCCTCAAGGCGCGACTGGCCGATGGCGGGCGCGCGGTGATCCAGGCGATCACCGTCACCGACGAGAATTTCCCGGCCTACCGAAAAGGGTCCGATTATATCCGCCACTACACCTTTCCGGGCGGGATGCTTCTGGCCGACGGTGTGATCCGCGAACAGGCCCGCCGCGCGGGGTTGAAGGTGCAGGAGAGCTTTGCCTTCGGGCGCGACTATGCCCGAACCTGCGCGACCTGGGGCGAACAACTCGAAGCCGCCCGCCCAAGACTCACCAGGGTCGGCTATGGCGACGAAGGCTTCCTGCGCAACTGGCGCTACTATCTCGCGATCTGCGCTGCCGCCTTCTCGACCGGCCAGACCGATGTGGTGCAGGTGGAGCTTGTTCATGCCTGACATCGAGGGCCGCCGCTACTGGCTGGTCGGCGCGTCCGAGGGGCTGGGGCGGGAACTGGCTCTGGCGCTCGACAACGAGGGCGCGCGGCTGGTCGTGTCGGCGCGCAGCCGTGCGCGGATCGAAAGCCTGGCGGCGGAATTGACCGACGCCAAGGCGATCACCGTGGACGTGACCGACCCGGCCTCGGTCGACGCGGCGCTGGCGCTGGCGGGCGAGATCGACGGGCTGATCTATTGCGCCGGGGCCTATGACCCTGTCGACGCGAAGGACTGGCAGCCAAAGGCAGTGCGGCGCATGGCCGAGGTCAATTTCATCGGCGGATTGAACGTGGTCGGTGCCGTTCTGCCGGGTTTCGTGCGCCGAAACACCGGCCATATCGCCTTGATAGGGTCGCTTTCCGGGTTTCGCGGGTTGCCGGGCGCGGTCGGCTACGGCGCGTCCAAGGCCGGGCTGATGCATCTGGCGGAAAACCTGCGGATCGACCTGCGCGGCACCGGGATTGCGGTCCAGCGGATGAACCCCGGCTTCATCCGCACCCGGCTGACCGAAAAGAACGATTTCAAAATGCCGCAGATCATGGAACCCGAAGACGCCGCCGCCCGCGTGGTCGCCGCTATGAAATCGGGGCGCTTCTCGACCAGCTTTCCGGCACCGTTCTCGTGGCTGTTCACCCTCGGGCAACACCTGCCAATCGGCCTGTTCCACCGGATATTCTAGACCAGCGGCACCGTCATCGCCGCGATCACCGGGCCAGTATCGGGGCGCTTGCCGCGCCACCACAGGAACGCCTCGGCGGCCTGTTCGACCAGCATCCCGACCCCATCGGCCAACCGCGCCACGCCCGCCGCCTCGGCCTGTTGCAGAAACGGAGTCTTGCCCTTGCCATAGGCGAGGTCATAGGCCAGCGCGCAGCCCGCGAATGCGCCCGCCGGGATCGGCAGCGCCTCGCCCGACAGGCTGGCGGATGTGCTGTTCAGCACCAGGTCGAAGCCGCCTTCGATGCCGTCATATCCGACCGCGGAAACCGTTCCGCGATCCCCCAGCAGATCGCGGATCGCCTCGGCCTTTGCTACCGTGCGGTTGGCAATCACTACCTCACCCACCCCAGCGGCCAGAAACGGCGCAACCGCGCCGCGCGTCGCCCCGCCGGCACCGGCGATGAGCACCCGTTTGCCGGCAAGCGCCACGCCAAGGTTGACCTCGATATCGCGCACCAGCCCGATGCCGTCGAAGTTCTCGGCCACCAGCCTCTCGCCCTCGAGCTTGAGGCAGTTCGAAGCACCACAGATCGCCGCCGCCTCGTGGCGCGCGTCCGCCAGATCATGTGCGGCGACCTTGAACGGCACGGTGACGTTGATCCCCTTGCCGCCATCGGCAAAGAACGCCCGCACGGCGTTCGCGAACCCGTCCAGCGGCGCCTCGATCGCCTCATAGGTCATGTCTTCGCCGAATTGTCGGGCGAATTCACCGTGGATGAACGGGCTTTTCGTGTGGCTCAGCGGATTGCCGAACACCGCGTAGCGGTCGGTCATGCCAGCAGCGTTCCCATCCGCCGCATCGCCAGTGCATAGCCCTCGACCCCGAACCCGGCGATCACCCCGTCGGCGCGTCTGGAGACATAGGAATGATGCCGGAACGCCTCGCGCTTGTGCACGTTCGAGACATGCACCTCCAGCACCGGCCCGTCGAAGGCATTGAGCGCGTCGAGGATCGCGATGGAGGTATGGGTATAGGCGGCCGGGTTGATGATGATCCCGGCGGCATGGCCCCGCGCCTCGTGGATCCAGTCGACGATCTGGCCCTCGTGGTTGGACTGCAACAGCCGGATGTCCAGCCCGAACCCCGCGCCGACCTCGACACACATCGCCGCGACATCTTCGAGCGAATCCACGCCGTAGATCTCCGGCTCGCGCTTGCCGAGCAGGTTCAGGTTCGGGCCATTCAGGATATAGATCAGGTTGTCCATTCCACGTCTTTCTTGGCGGGTTTGGTGATGTTTGGCACCAAAACGCGCCCCCGGCAAGAAAAGTGACCGTCAGAAGCACCGCCCGACTGCAACCAGATCGACCGCAGGCGCGATCGTATCGGCCCCGGAGGTGTCGAACGTGTGGATATCCGCCGCGCTGGCGCTGACCGCATCGACCGTGACGATGGCCGCCGATGTGCCGCGCGCGGTTGCCGTGACGCTGACGCCGCTGCCGGCGAAAGCGGCGGGAAAGGTCCATGTCGCCGCCGCGCCGCTGGCGCTGGCAAAGCCGGAGGCGACGCAGATCATCGTGCCGTCCGCGAACCTGGTGAAGCTGCCGTTGGCGTTGGTCCCAGTCTCGATGATGCCGCTGCCGATCCCCGGTGTGGCGCTGACCGGGCCGACAATGTTGCCGGTGTGAAACACCTGCGTGCCGGGAGTGATCCGCAGCGCCTCGTCCCAGCTAGACCCGTCGGCGCTGACCTTGATCGAGAAGGCGTCGTCGCCCGCCAGCCCCATTTCCGCCCGCCCCGACCAGTTGGACTGAAAGAGTAGCGACGCGGTGTCGCCGCTGCTGGCCTTGTTGATCTTGAGCTGATGGCCTGCGCCCTCATGGCTGAGCAGGCTGGCGGGGGCGGAGACTGCGAGGCGGTTGTAGCTGTCGGAGGCGGTGTTCACCCCGACCCCGTCAAGGTTCTGCGTCGCCGCCACGACCGGCTGCCAGCCCGACCCGGTCCAGACCCGCACTTCGCGCCCGCCTGCAAGCGTCGCGATCCAGCCCGGCTCGGGCACATGAAACTGCCAGCCGGCATCGACCCAGACGGCCAGCTTGCCGTCCTCGTCGAACCACGCGCCGGTGGCTCCTGTGCCCAGGGCATAGACCTTGCCTTCCTCCGGCAGGGTCGGGGGCACGGTGGCGCCAAAGGCCACCACGGCTAGCTGGACGATCACGTCGAGCACCCGGAGTGCTTCGTTATGGGTGACGTGTTTCTGTGCCTGCGCGGGCTGAAGATAGGGTAGGGCGAGCCGGGGCGAAGTGTCGGACATGGGGTCTCCTGACGGCTGAATGAGGCGTCAGGTATAGGCCGGGGATCGTCACCATCGCGCAAACGCCGCGCGCGGGGCGTTAAGGAGTTGTTTAGGATTGGCTGTCCGGGCGCGGGTCTCTACCCTCACCAGATCCCGGTATGCGCGCCGCCATCCATGACCAGCGCCTGACCGGTCAGAAACCCGGCATCCGTGCTGCAAAGATAGGCGCATAGGCTGGCGAATTCCTCGGGCCTGCCCAACCGTCCGGCGGGGGTGGGCCGCATGCGGTCGGTGATGACTTCGTCCTCGGTCCGGCCGCTGGTGCGCGCCAGTTCGGCGATGGCTTCCATCTGGGTCTGGGTGCCGAACACACCGGGCAACATCGTGTTGACGGTCACGCCGCTGGCCGCAACCTCGCGGCTGAGCGATTTCAGATAGCCGGTCAGACCCAAACGCGCCGCCGCCGGCATCGCCAGCACAAGCTCGGGGTCCTTGATCAGGCGCGAAGTGACCACGACGATCCGGCCAAACCCGCGCGCCACCATGCCGGGATAGAGCCGCGAGACCAGATCGACCTGCGGCAGCAGCATCGCCTCCAGTGCGGTCTGCCAGGTCTCCATCGTCCAGGTTTCCGGTTGGCCCGGTTCGGGCCAGCCGCCGCTGATGATCAGGATATCGGCGTCGGCGTTCGCCTTGGCCAGTTCGGCGCGGGCTTGCGGATCGGTCAGATCGGCGGCGGTGTGCGCGACCGGGCGGCCAGAACGGCCGGACAGCTCATCCGCGAAAGCCGCCAGAGGCCCGGCGCGGCGTGCGACAATGTGCAACTCGCACCCTTCGTCGGCCAAGCGTTCGGCGCAGGCGGCGCCTAGGCCGTCGCTGGCACCGACGATGAGCGCCCGTTTGCCCTTGATCCCCAGATCCATGATGGGTTCCTTTCCGTTTCAGAAATCCGTGAAACCAACCCGCGCCAAGGCAGGACAAGAAAATGGCGGCGGAGCCAGACAGCCCCGCCGCCACAATTTTCGAGATTACGACTTCAGCGTCAGATCCTCATATGGCCCGGTATAGGGGTTACCCGGAATACCGTTCACGCCATCGTAATCGACCCGCGGCCCGATCACGACCGGGAACGAGAATTCGACCACCGGCATGAACATCGCCTCGTCGTAGAGCTGCGTCTGGATCGCGTCGAGCTGCGCCTTGCGCTCCTCGGGGTTCAGGTTTTCGGCCTGTTCATCGATGGCGGCGTCGATCCCGTCGTCCTTGAGATAGGACAGCGCACCATCCGAGTGGACGAACTGCTGCAACCGGGTGGCAGCGTTGCCCGGCGCGCCGGACCCGGTCAGGACCAGACCGGTCAGCGCCTTGCCCATCACGGTTTGCAGATAGGAGGCGCGTTCGGCCGCGCGTATCTTCATGTTGATGCCGACCCCGCCAAGATTGGCCTGGATCAGCTCGGCCAGTTCATCATCCGAACTGGTGTTGAGATCGCCACCGTCGAACCCGTTGGGATACCCGGCCTCGGCAAGCAGTTTCTTCGCGCCTTCGGGGTCATAGGGAATCGCCGGCGGCTGCCAGTAGAAGTCCATGACATGCGGGATGATCGAGATCGACTCGGTCCCAAGCCCGGCATAGGCCACCTGGTTGATGCCCGCGCGGTCGATTGCCATGTTGGCCGCACGGCGCACGCGCACATCGCTCCACGGTGAATCGGGATCGTATTGCGACGCATAGACCACGAAGTTGGTCACGGGAATCGCCGAGGATTTGACCCGAAGATCCGGCTGCGCCATGGCCTGGGTGACAAGATCGCCCTTGATGCCATAGGCGAAATCAACCTCGCCATTCTGGATCGCGGCCAGTCTGGTGGACGCGTCCGGGATGACGCGAAGCACCAGTGTCGGCACTTCGGGGGTCTTGCGCCAGTAATGTTCCGACGCCTCGAACACGATCTCGGTGCCCGCGGAAAACTCGGCCAGGCGATAGGGGCCCGCGCCGATCGGAGCCGCCTTGAAGCCCTCTTCGCCAACGCTTTCCATGTAGGCCTTCGGCAGTATCCAGGCCACGCCGCTGGCAGGAGTGCCGAACAGCGTCAGGAAATCGGGCCAGGGCTGCGACAGGACATAGCGGATGGTCCGTTCGTCGATCACCTGCGCTTCGGTGACGAAGTTGCGGATCAGCTCGTTATTGGCACCGCTGTAGCGGTCAAACGAAAACTTCGCGTCCTCCGCCGTCACGGGATCGCCGTTCTGGAACTTCAGCCCCTCGCGCAGAACGAAGGTATAGCTCAGACCGTCTTCGGCCTCTTCCATGCTTTCCGCGAGGCTCAGCCCGGTCGCCTTGCCCTCGATCGGCCGGATCAGCGCGTCATGCATCGCGTATTGCACGATCAGCGGCGCGCCGGTGCCGGGGGTGATGCCCGGATCGAAGAACAGGTTGGTGGGCGAGAAATGGACCGCCCAGGTCAGCTTTTGTCCGTCGGCGGCAAAGCCACGGCCGGCAAACGCACCGCTGAGCGCCGTGCCACCGACGATGGCACCGAGCGTGGCCAGCGCGCCGCGGCGGGTCACGGGTTTCGAGACTATCGAACTACGGGTCATTTATACTCTCTCCTCTTGGGGTTGAAGGGTTTCGGCGTAGTGGCAGGCAACCTGCCGACCTTGAACGTCGCGCAGTTGCGGAACCCTGGTCGAGCAATCAGGGCGCGCATAGGGACAACGGGTATGGAACCGGCACCCGCTGGGCGGGGCGATGGGACTGGGCGGCTCGCCTTTTGGCGGCAGGGTGCCGGATTTCGGATTGGCGGCCGAAAACAGCATTTGCGTATAGGGATGCGCCGGCGTGCGCGCGACCAGCGCGGCCGGGCCGACCTCGACCACCAATCCCAGATACATCACCGCGATGCGGTCGCTGATCGTCGCCACCGCCGCCAGATCGTGCGCGATGAAGATATAGCCGGTGCCGTATGCGTCGCGCAGATCGGCAAGGATATTCAGCACCTGTGCGCGGATCGACACGTCCAGCGCCGAAATCGGCTCGTCCAGAACAATCAGCTTGGGTTCAAGGATCAGCGCGCGCGCGATGGCGATCCGTTGCCGCTGGCCACCCGAGAACTCGTGCGGATAGCGGCGCAGGGAATCGCCGGGAAGGCCGACACGCTCCAGCATTTCGAGCGCCCGGTCGCGACGCTCAGCCGGTGTCATCAGGCCGTGGACCGCAAGCGGTTCGGTCAGGGTCGCCTCGACCCGCATTCTCGGGTTGAGCGAGGAATAGGGGTCCTGAAACACCGCCTGAACTTCGCGCCGATACTGCCGCCGCTGTTCGGGCGTGAGCGATTGCGCGTCATTGCCGTTGATCCGCATGATGCCTTTGGTCGGCGCCTCGAGGCCAAGCGCAAGACGCGCCAGCGTCGATTTTCCGCAGCCGGATTCGCCAACGATCCCGAGCGTCTCGCCGGCATCCACGCCAAGCGTCACACCATCGACGGCATGCACCAGCCGGGGCGCGCGGCCATAGTGGCGCACGACGGATTCGAGGCTGATCATCGGGGGCTTGTCGGTCATGCCGGCGCCTCCGTTTCCAGCCAGCAGGCGACGCTGCGCCCGTCTTCGATCGTCACCGCCTTGGGGTCATGCTTGTCGCACGGCTCGAACCTCTGCGCGCATCGCGGATGGAAGCTGCAACCGGTCGGCATCCGTCCCGGCACCGGCGGCTGGCCCGGAATGATCGCGAGCCGCTTGTCGCTGCGCCCGGCCGCCTCAAGCGTGGGCATCGAGGCGATCAGCCCGCGGGTATAGGGGTGGCGCGGGCTGTCCATCACGGTCGCGGTGTCGCCGACCTCGACGAAACGGCCACCATACATCACGCCGACCCGTTCGCAGACCCGCTCGACCACGCCCAGATCATGGGTAATCAGCATCAGCGCAAACCCATGTTCACGCTGAAGCGTTTTCAAGAGGTCGAGGTATTGCAACTGGATCGTCGGATCCAGCGCGGTCGTCGGTTCATCGGCAATCAACAGGCGCGGCGCGCAGGCCAAGGCGATAGCGCCGGCAACGCGCTGACGCATCCCGCCCGACATCTCGTGCGGATGCGAATTCATGCGACGTTCCGGCTCGGGGATCCAGACGCCCCGCAAAAGCTCCAGCGCGTGTTGGCGGGCGGCTTTCCACGACAGCTTGTCATGCACCACCGAAGGCTCGGCCACCTGCGTGCCGATCTTCATCCACGGCGTCAGTGAATGCAGCGGATCCTGCAGGATCGTCGCGACCTCGCCACCCCGCATCCGGCGCAGCCGGTTGGGTGACATCGCCATCACATCCTCGCCCGACAGCCGCATCTTGCCGCCCTTGATCGCAAGCCCGGCGGACAACAGGCGCGGAATCGCCGCGGCAAGCGTGCTTTTGCCTGAGCCGGATTCGCCGACGATGCCCACGGTTTCACCCTCGGCGATCTGCAGGCTGACCTGATTGAGGATGCGCACCGTTCCGGCCAGGCCGGTGGCATCGACGCACAGGTCTTCGATTTCCAGAAGCGGTGTGGTCATCGCATCCGCCCCTTCGGATCGAAACGATCGCGCATGAAATCGCCCAGGATGCTTGCCGACAGAACCGTCAGCATGATGCAGGTGCCGGGCAGAACCGTCAGCCACCATTTCCCGATCATCATCGCCTGTTTGCCATCCGCCAGCATCAGGCCCCAGGCGGGGTTGGGTGGCGGCACGCCGACGCCGAGGAAGGACAGCGACGCCTCGGTCACGATGACAACTCCCAGCATCAGGGTCGCAAGGACCAGGGTGGTGTTCACGACATTGGGCAGGATGTGCCGCAACATGATGCGCCAGGACGAAGCCCCGGTGACGACCGCCAGCTTGACGAAATCGCGCTCGCGCAGCGACAGGACCTCGCCCCGGATCAGCCGCGCATATCGCGTCCAGTAGACCAGCCCCAGGATCAGGACGACGTTCACCGCGCTCTGCCCGACCATCGCGGCCAGAAAGATCGCGAAGACCAGCGACGGCATCGCCATCCAGGCATCCACGACACGCATGATCAACTGATCGACGATGCCGCCGACATAGCCCGCGACAATGCCCAGCGTCGTGCCGATCGTGCCGGCCACCAGAACCGCGGCGATCCCGACCGACAGCGACACCCGCGCACCATAGATCAGCCGCGACAGCACATCGCGCCCGAGGTGATCGGTGCCCAGAAGATACTCGGCCCGGCCGGTTTCGACCCAGGCCGGCGGCAGCAACCGGGCCGACAACGTGCCCAGCGTCGGACTATGCGGCGCCAGCAGCGGCGCCAACAGCGCCACCACCACGAAGCTCAGCAGCAACAGCGCCGCAAAGCTGGCCGCGAAGTCGATCTTGCCCTGTCTATTCTTCATGGCGAATCCTGGGGTCGATGGCGACATACAAGAGATCCGTCAGCAGGTTCAGGATGATGATCATCGAACCGGACAAGAGGACCACGACCTGAATGACCGGGATATCGCGGAAGGAAATCGCTTCATAAAGCAGTCGCCCGATGCCCGGCCAGGCATAGATCGTCTCGATCACCACCGCCGCGTTGACCATCAGGACGAAGTTGATCGCGGCCAGCGTCACGACCGGGATCAGCGCCCCCGGCAGCGCGTGGCGCATTATGACGCGCCACTCGGGCATGCCCTTGAGCCGGGCCAGCCGGACATAATCCGATTGCAGCGATTCCTGCATCGCCGAACGGGTCAGGCGCATATGCGACGCGGCGAAATACCAGCCGAGCGACACTGCAGGCATCACCAGATGCTGCCAGGTCCCGCTGCCCGAAGACGGCAGCCAGCGCAGGTAGACCGAGAAATACATGATCATCAGCATGCCCAGCCAGAACGCGGGCATCGACATGCCGATCAGCGCGACGACCGAACCGACACGGTCCAGCACCCCGCCGGGGCGCGCCGCAGCGGTGACACCGACGCCGACGCCCAGGATCACCGACCAGGTGAACGCCGCCCCGGCCAGCGCAAGCGACGCGGGAAGCCGCTGGAAATACAGCTCGACCACGGGCTGGCCGTAATAGATCGACGACCCCAGATTGCCGGTGACCGCATTGCGCAGGAACCAGAAATACTGCACCCAGAACGGCTGATCGAGGCCGAGCCGCTGGCGCAGCGCGTCGATGTCGGCCTGGCTTGCGCCCGGCTCCAGCAGCATCGCAACCGGATCGCCTCCGACCTTGCTGAAGGCAAGCACCGTCAGCGCGAGAATCGCCAGTGAGATCAGTGCGTAGATGAGCCTCCGGATGAAGAAGCGCGCACCTGGCATTATGTGGCGTGCTCCCGCTGGTCGCGTGTCGCCTTGACGACGGCCGCGATCAGCGTCTCGTCAACCCCCGGATTGATCGAGCAGCCCGGTCCGATCAGCAGATGCTGCCCGTCCATTTCCGCGATCGCCGCGTCAACCTGCGCACCCAGTTCGGCGACCGAGGTATCGGCAAACTCGGGCTTGCCGGGCACGCCGCTCAACACGACCTTGCCGGTCATCTTGCGCATCTCGGACAGGGTCGGATTGTCAGGCGACAATGCCCAGCTGAAAATCGGCGGGGCATATTCGGTGAAGAATTCCGTCTGAATTGCCGGGCCGCAGAGATGAAGGATGTTCATCCAGCCGCCGGCGCAGGCTCCGATGATCTGTGCGTCAAACGGCGCGTGGAACTCGTCATGTTCCTTGCGGTCGATCTCGCCCCTGTTGCAGGTGTTGGACGCATAGAAGACGCCATCGACACCCGCCGCGATCACCTGCTCGCAGAAGTCGGCAAGCGTGTCGGCGATATGGCCGAGCGCCACGCCAAGCTCACGCGGATGCGTGCGCATCATCTCAAGCGCACCGGCCTTGCCCTTCGAGTTCATCAGGACAAGCGTCATCATCGGGCTGAACACGGTGGCAACGACCGGGGTATCCGGGCCGAGAGCTTCGCGCACCTCGCGCATCACCCTGACCTGATCGGCCAGCATCCCGGCAACCGGCTTGCGGGTGATCGAGGCCAGATCGGAGGGGTCGTTCACCGCGTATTTCGTCACCACCGGCCATTCGCTGGCGCTGGTAGGCGTCGAGATTTCCGTTCCCCACAAGGCACAGGCGGAATGCGCGGGCGACTGCGGCTTGATGAAGTCGAACCGGAACTTTTCCTGCAGGCGCAGGGTTTCGGCGATCAGGTCGTCGGCCTCCTGTTCGCGGGCGAAATTGTGCAGCCACATGCTGACCGGAACATGGTCGGGTTTCTGACCGGCCAACACCGCCCGCATACGTTCCCGGCCTGTCGATGCGGTGTCATTGGAACTCATGTCTTCAACCCTTCACTGTCTTGCTGTCATGCAGCCTAGCCCGATCCACAACATCTACCGCCCTTGGCACGCCAACAGAACCCGCTGTTCGCGGCAGTTGGTATTTGGTCCAGAAGGCCTGTCGTGGCGTCGGAATTGCCATGTTTCAAAGTAGAGGATTACCCATGTGTATCGATTTTACTCACGAAAAATCCCTATCGACGCGGCTAATGTTGTAGATTACGAACGAAATATGGCGGAAAAGATCGATCAGATTGACAGAATCCTTTTGTACGAACTTCAGCGCGATGCTTCGCAGTCGCAGCGTGCCTTGGCCGAACGTCTGAGTCTGAGCCAGAACACCGTTTGGCGGCGGCTGAAAGCCTTCGAAGACGAGGGGCTGATCGAAGGCTGGACGGTCAGGCTGAACCGCACGAAGGTCGGTGCCGGCCTTGTGGTCTTCACCATGATCCGGACGCGGCAACACTCGAAAGAATGGTTTCAGCAGTTCAAATCCAAGGTCGCCACGATCCCTGAAATTGTCGGCTTTTACCGCATTTCCGGGGATTTCGACTATCTGATAAAGGTCGTGACCGATGATATCGCGGGATTTGACCGGGTCTATCAGCAGCTGACCGAACGGTCGGAACTTGAAACCGTGACGTCCTATTTCTCGATGGAAGCGATCATCGACGAACGGCCCATTTCGCTCTGATCGAGCACAGGCTGTCACCCGGCAAGCGCTGCGCGCCATGCCGGAACCGAGCCTGTAGATGTCTGGAAAATTGGTCGGAGTGAGAGGATTCGAACCTCCGACCCCTGCCTCCCGAAGGCAGTGCTCTACCAGGCTGAGCTACACTCCGACCGTGACGCGCGGGATAGCTCAGCTTCGGGGCCATTGCAAGCGCCTATCGGCGCCCGCGCATCCGCCGCAGGATGGGTGAGATTCGGAGCGAGGGTGCGGTTGCCGCGCGTGTCCGGGTGCGCAGCACAGGGGTTTGCGATCTGGCGCCCAGGCGCGTTTCGCGAAACACGATGTAGAGCCCCGAGGCGATGATGATCGCCGCCCCGATCAGGGTCGGCAGGTCGATGATTTCATCGAACAGGAAGAATCCGAAACCCGTCGCCCAGATGATCTGCGAATACTGCATCGGCGCGACAATCGCCGCGTCGCCATTGCGATAGGCGGCGATCAGCAGCAGCCCGCCGGTGAAGCCGAACAGCGAGATCACCGCCATGCCGCCCAGATGCAGGATCGGCATCGGTTCATAGACCAGCCCGAGAATCGCGCCCATGATCAGGAAATTCGCCGCCATCGGATAGAGCATCAGGACCGCCGCGCGTTCCTCGTTCCCGACCTTGCGCACGATCACCGAGGCAAAAGCGCCAAAGCACGCCGCCGAAAGCCCGGCGATATGACCAAGCCCCAGCGGCGTCGATCCGGGGCGCAGCACCACGACCACGCCGACAAGCCCGACCAGCACCGCGAGCGAGCGGTGGATGCCCACCCGTTCGCCCAGAATCGGGATCGACAGGATGGTAATCACCAGCGGCGAGGCAAACAGCATCACGTAGACCTGCGCCAGCGGCAGCACGGAAAAGGCGTAAAAGCCGGACAGCGCGGCGATCACGGCACTGCCGGTGCGCGCGGCGACCCACCACGGGTGGACCGGCCGCAGATTGCCCTCCTTGGCGTCCCGCATCAGCATGAAGGTGATCAGCGGAAACGAGAACATCGTCGAGAAAAAGATGATCTGGAACGGCGAATAGGCCGCGCCAAGGACCTTGATCACCACGTCATGCGTGGCGAAGATACCGAAGGCGATCAGGGCAATGAGCGGGCCGGAGAGGTTCATGGGCTGTCCATCTGCTTTGCCTGACAACATCGCGATGCGAGGCTGAAAGCAAGCGCTTGTGATGAAAATGGCGGCGCGGAGGCCCGCGCCGCCGAAAGATCATGCCGGGCCGGTTCTAGAGGCTCGCGTCAAGCGCGGCGAGGATCGCGTCGCCCATGCCTTCGGTGGTGATCGGGTCGGTGCCCTTTTCGCCCAGAAGGTCCGGGGTGCGCAGGCCGTCGGCCAGCACCTTTTCCACCGCCGCTTCCAGCCGGTCGGCCTCGACCCCTTCGTCGAAGGAATAGCGCAGCGCCATGGCAAAGCTGAGGATGCAGGCGATCGGGTTGGCCTTGCCCTGCCCGGCAATATCCGGGGCCGAGCCATGCACCGGCTCATACAATGCCTTGGGCCGGCCATTCGCCGCCGGCGCGCCGAGGCTGGCCGAAGGCAGCATCCCGAGCGAGCCGGTCAGCATCGCCGCCACGTCCGACAGGATATCGCCGAACAGGTTGTCGGTGACGATCACGTCGAACTGCTTGGGCCAGCGGGTCAGTTGCATGGCGCCCGCATCGGCATACATGTGGCTAAGCTCCACGTCCGGGTATTCCTCGTCATGCACCTTCTGCACGACCTCGCGCCAGAGGATGCCCGATTCCATCACGTTGGCCTTTTCCATCGAACAGACCTTGTTGCCGCGCTTGCGCGCCAGTTCGAAGGCCGAACGCGCGACGCGGGCGATCTCGCTCTCGGTATAGCGCTGGGTGTTGATGCCGACGCGCTCGCCACCCTCGGTGAAGATGCCGCGCGGCTCGCCGAAATAGACGCCCGAGGTCAGTTCGCGCACGATCATGATGTCGAGCCCGGCGACCACTTCGCGCTTGAGCGACGAGAAATCCGCCAGCGCGTCGAAACACTGCGCCGGGCGCAGGTTGGCAAAGAGGTCCATCTCCTTGCGCAACCGCAGAAGCCCGCGCTCGGGCTTCACCGAGAAATCGAGATCGTCGTATTTCGGCCCGCCCACCGCGCCCAGCAGCACCGCGTCGGCCTCCTGCGCCCGCGCCATGGTCGCATCCGACAGCGGCACACCATGCTTGTCATAGGCCGCGCCGCCGACAAGGTCTTCGCTGACGTCAAACGACAGCCCGCGCTTGTCGCCATACCAGCCGATGATCCGGCGCACCTGCGCCATGACTTCGGGGCCGATCCCGTCACCGGGGAGGATGAGAATGGAGCCAGTGCTCATGTCGCTGTCCTTGGGCTGATTGTGTCGCCCGTCGCCTAGCCCGTTGCGGGTGCGCGGTCAAGAAAGGCCCTCGGCCAGCGCCTCCCAGACACGGGCCACGCGCGGCACACGGCGCAGGGCCTGATGCACGGTCAGCCAGACCGGCAGGCTGGGCAGCGGCTGCGCTGGCATGAGCCGCTCGACCGCCGGGTCGGCCTCGCCGATGGCCTGTTGCATCACGCCCACCCCGCCCCCGGCGCGGACCAGTTGCCAATGCGCCGCCTGATCGTCGGTGCGCAGCCGGAAAAATGCGCGGCTGACCGGCCAGCCCGCCTGCCGCATCGCCCGGATCAGCACCTCATTGCGGTCATACCCAACCCAGTCGAGCGCCAGCAGATCGTCCACCGTTCGGGGCCGCCCGACCCGGTCGAGGTAGGCCCGCGCGGCGTAGATGCCGAGCGGCTGTTCAGCCACGTGCCGGGTGACCATGTCGAGCTGTTCGGGCCGATACATCCTGACCGCGATATCGGCCTCGCGAAACAGCAGGTTCTCGGAACTGTCCGAGGCGACCAGCTCGACGGTGATCCCCGGTTCGTCACGGCGCAGCCCGGCCAGGATCGGCGGCAGCACGAAATGCGACATCACCACCGAGGCGGTCAGCCGCACGGTGCCCTCGACCCCGTGATCCTCACCGGCGGCGATCAGTGCCATCTGCCCGGCAGCTTCGCGCATCGCTTCGGCGGCGGGCAGCATTGCCTGCCCGGTCTCGGTCAGTGCCAACCCCTTGGCATGGCGGCGAAACAGCTCGACCCCCAGCGCGGCCTCGATCGTCTGGATCTGACGCCCCAGCGTCGGCTGGCTCGACCCCGTGGCGCGGGCGGCGGCGGACAGCGAGCCGGTTTCGGCCACCGCAAGGAACGCCTGAACCAGCGACCAGTCGAGCGAGGTGAAGGGCATCGTCATTCAATCCTGAATAGCATACCTTCGAATCTCGGCAATTTCTATTTGATGGCGAATGGATAGATTGCGGTCAGAAAAGGAGGCACTCATGTCACAAACCGTTCTCATCCTCGGCGGCTCGGGCCGCTTTGGCCGTCACGCCACCCGCGCATTCACCGATGCCGGCTGGCAGGTGCGCCAGTTTGATCGCCAGACCGACGACCTCGAGCGCGCCATGATCGGCGCGGATGTCGTGCTGATGGGCTGGAACCCCGGCGGCTATCACCTCTGGGAAAAACAGTTGGTGCCGCTGCACGACCGTGTGGCGCGGGCCGCCCGGCGGGCGGGAGCCACGGTGATCGTGCCGGGCAACGTTTATGTCTACGGGTCGGACGCGCCGTCGCCCTGGAGTGCGGACACGCCGCACCTGGCGCAAAACCCGCTGGGCCGGTTGCGGCGCGAGGCCGAGGCGCGCTATCGCCACCACGGCACCCGCACCATCATCCTGCGCTGCGGCGATTTCATCGACGGCGAAGACAGCGGTAACTGGTTTGAAAGCCACATCGCCAAGCCGCTGCCCAAGGGCTTCATCCGCTATCCCGGCGACCCCGCCGCGCCGCATTCCTGGGCCTGGCTGCCCGACGCCGCCCGGGCCGCCGTGGCGTTGGCCGAAATCCGTGACCGGCTGTCGGATTTCGAGGACGTGCCGTTCGAGGGCTACACACTCTCGGGCAATGACCTTGCCGCCGCGATTGCGCGCAGCCTCGGTCGGCCGGTCGCGGTCAGGCCGTTCCACTGGTGGCTGGTGCGGCTGTTGAAGCCGGTGATGCCGATGATGGCCGGCCTGATCGAGATGCGCTACCTCTGGTCGCTGCCGCAGCGGCTCGACGGGGCGCGGCTGGCCGAACTGGTGCCGGGGTTTGGAGCGACCCCACCGGAGGTGGCCCTGCGCGCCGCGCTGGTCGATCGGGTCGAAACACTCGCGGCTTAAGGCAAGGCGATATCGACCCAGACAAGGCGATGGCGGCTGGCGGTCTCGACCGTGGCCGCCATCGGGCCATCGACAGGCCAGAGCACACCGGCCCCGACCACCTTCAGCCCGGCATCCGGCAGCACGTAATCCACCCGAAGGTTGCCCGGCACCGGGTCGGTCCAGTCGGCAGTGTCCAATCCGGGATCGCCGGAATGTTCGGGGTTGGCGGCTTTGCGTCCGCCCTCGCTCGTCGGCATCGGATCTTGCAGGCGGCTGTCGCCGAGCAAAGCCCGGATCGCCTCGCGCCGCCCGTCGCCGTCGTCGGGGTCGAGGTTGGCATCGCCGATCACCACAACCGGCCCGCCGGGCGGCGCAAAGGGCAGGTCGCCGTCGAGCAGCCGCAGCCAGAACATGATTTCATCGTGGTTGCGCCGGCCGTTCAGGTCTTCCGGGCCGTCAAATACTGGCGTGGTGGCGTAGAGGGCGAGCAGGTGGAGCGGGCCCGAAGGCGTCTCGACCGGCACATCCCAATGCGCCACCGACGTCAGGCGCTGCACCGCGCGGGCGGCGGCGGACGGGAAGGGGTGGCCATCCACCTCCGGCGCGATCGCTCCGGGCAGGTCGGCCCACAGAAAGCCCGAGAAATCGCGCACCTCGCCCAGCGGCAGGCGCGACAATACCGCCATGCCGCCCTGCCCGGTGAAGCTGCCATAGCCCTGCGAATCGCGCGCCTCGCCCAGCCGCCCGTTGCCGTCCATGTCGAACCCGGTTTCAACGCCGGTGTTGGGCGGCGCGGCGAAGCGGAACGGATAGCCTTTGCCTTCTGTGCCGTCCGTTCCGAACAGATCGGCAAACGCCGCCAGCGCGTGACCCTCGGTGTCCACATCGAAATCGGTGATCAGCAACACATCCGGATCAGCCTCGACGATCACCGCGACAACCGCCGCGACCTGTTCGTCACCCTTGAGGATATCACCCAGCAACAGCCCCGGCCCGCGCCGCGACAATTCGGCGTTGAAGGTCGCGATCCGCAGCGTCTCGGCAAACGACGCGCCCGCCCCGGCAAGGGCGAGCGCGACGGCAAAGGCAAACATGCGCAGCATCAGGCCGTTTGAAGCCCCTCGTCGACCGAGGGCGTGTTGCGTTCACGCTGTTCGGTGATCATCGTCGCGACCCGCTGCATTGCGATCCCGCGCATGAACAGGCTGGCGGGCAGGAAGGCCCAGGCGGCCAGCGTCCAGACCATCGTTTGTTCATTGGCCAGCGAGACCGAGCCGAACACGCCCGATGCGATCTGCATGATCGCCGGCGATATGAACGGCAGGAGGAAGCCCAGCGCCACGTTGAACCGCGCGTCACGCTCCAGCCGCTCGACCACGTCGCCGCCGGCGGTCGGATCGAAGGTCGGAATATTGATCCAGACATTGAAGCTCTGGCTGCCATTGGGCCAGTTGCCCAGCCGCAGCACGATCAGGAAGACCGCCAGCGAGATCAGCGAAATGAGATAGCTGACCCCGGCCATGGTGCGCAGCAGGATGATGTCGTCGGCCGAGGCGTTCTCGGGCAGCATCAGCACGATCAGCCGCACCGGGCTGTAGGGGAAGTCGATCGCCTTGCCGATCAGCGTGCCCACCGCCTCGATGAATTGCGCGACGGTCGAGCTGTCGCCGCCCCGCACCACCACCGACAGCGTGAAGATCGTGAGGAAAAGGCTCGCGAAGCGGATGCGGTTGAACGGCGGCGCGTCGCGGAACTCGACCAGTCCGGGATAGGTGGTGGCGTATTCGAACAGCGTCAGGGTGGCCGCGAAGATCGCGACAAGAACCACGATCTGCGTCGTGTCCGAACTCACATGTGTCAGAATGAGTGACGGGGTGGCGATCATGATCACCACCAGAATTGCGCGCGCAATGGCGCCTGGAAGCCGCGAAAACAATGCTCTATCCCTCAACTTGGCCGGGGACAGTGCAATGCTGCCGCCCTTGTTCCAACTTGTCACCGCCAAATATGGCGGTCTGCCTCATCTTTGCCATAATGTTGCCCACTTCGCCCTGAAGCCGCAAGTAACACGTTCATATGACGGGATATTTCGGGCGGTAATGGGGAGGAACTGGTGCTATTGTGCATCAACAATTGGACAATAAAAAGGCCGCCCTGGTAGGACGGCCCATGATGTTGTGGAGGCAGGGATCGGACCCGCCAGATGTGGATCAGACCCAGGGACGCTCCTGCGCCGCCATTGTTTCGAACGCCTCGATGGATGTTTTCTTCTCGAGCGTCAGTCCGATGTCGTCCAGCCCGTTCATCAGGCAATGCTTGCGGAACGGGTCGACGTCGAAGGCGATCTTCACCCCGTCCGAAGTGGTGATCTCCTGGTTCTCGAGATCCACCGTCATGCGCGCGTTCTGCCCCTTGCCGGCGTCGGCCATCAGCAGGTCGACCTCATCGCGCGGCAGCACGATCGGCAGGATGCCGTTCTTGAAGCAGTTGTTGTAGAAGATATCGGCGAAGCTGGTGGAGATCACCGCCTTGATGCCGAAATCCCTCAGCGCCCAGGGCGCATGTTCGCGCGACGAGCCACAGCCGAAATTGTCGCCCGCGACGATGATCTCGGCATCGCGGTATTGCGGCTTGTTCAGCACGAAATCGGCGATCTCGTTGCCCTCGCGGTCATAGCGCATCTCGTCGAACAGGTTCACGCCAAGGCCTGAACGCTTGATCGTCTTCAGGAACACCTTGGGGATGATCATGTCGGTGTCGATGTTGACCAGTGGCATCGGCGCGGCGATGCCGGTGAGTTTTTCGAATTTTTCCATCAGATCATCTCCCGAACATCAGTCAAATGCCCCGTTACCGCAGCCGCCGCGGCCATGCCGGGCGAAACCAGGTGGGTGCGGCCCTTGTAGCCCTGCCGCCCCTCGAAGTTGCGGTTCGAGGTCGAGGCGCAGCGTTCTTCCGGCGCAAGCTGGTCGGGGTTCATCGCAAGGCACATCGAGCACCCGGCCAGACGCCATTCCGCCCCGGCGGCCTTGAAGATGTCCGCCAGCCCCTCGGCCTCGGCCTGTTCGCGCACCAGGCCCGAGCCAGGCACGATCAGCATCCGCACGCCCTCCGCGACCTTCTTGCCGTCGAGAATTTTCGCGACTTCGCGCAGATCCTCGATCCGGCCATTGGTGCAGGAGCCGACGAACACGGTATCGACCTTGATCTCGTTCAGCGGCGTGCCGGGCGTCAGCCCCATGTAGTCGAGCGCGCGCTTGACCGCCTCGACCTTGCCGCCGGTGAAGTCCGACGGGCTGGGCACCCTGGCGGTGATCGGAAGCACGTCCTCGGGCGAGGTGCCCCAGGTCACAACCGGCTCGATCTCGTCGGCGTTCAGCGTGATGACCTTGTCCCAATGGGCGTCGTCGTCGGAGTAAAGCGTCTTCCACCACGCCAGCGCCTGTTCCCACTCTGCGCCTTTCGGGGCGTGCGGGCGGCCCTTGACGTATTCGAAGGTGGTTTCGTCCGGCGCGATTAGACCGGCACGCGCGCCGCCCTCGATCGCCATGTTGCAGACGGTCATCCGGCCTTCCATCGAAAGGCTGCGGATCGCCTCGCCGCAATATTCGATGACATAGCCGGTTCCGCCCGCGGTGCCGGTCTTGCCGATCACCGCCATGGTGATGTCCTTGGCGGTGACGCCCGGCTTGAGCTTGCCGGTGATCTCGACCTTCATGTTCTTCGATTTCTTCTGGATCAGCGTCTGGGTCGCCAGCACATGCTCGACCTCGGAGGTGCCGATGCCATGCGCCAGCGCGCCGAAGGCACCATGCGTCGCGGTGTGGCTGTCGCCGCAAACCACCGTCATTCCCGGCAGGGTCCAGCCCTGTTCCGGCCCGACGATATGCACGATGCCCTGGCGGATATCGTCCACCGGGTAATAGTGGATGCCGGTTGCGCGCGCGTTCATGTCCAGCGCCTCGACCTGGATGCGGCTTTCCTCGTTCTCGATGCCCTTGGCACGGTCGAGCGTGGTCGGCACGTTGTGGTCGGGCACCGCGATGGTCTTGTCGGGCGCATGAACCTTGCGACCGGCCATGCGCAACCCCTCGAAGGCTTGCGGGCTGGTCACTTCATGCACCAGGTGGCGGTCGATATAGAGCAGGCTGGTGCCATCCTCGGCCTCGTGGGCCACGTGGGCATCCCATATCTTGTCGTAGAGCGTCTTGGCGGACATCGGAAATCTCCCGTCAGGGGTCTGAATTTCAGGAATACGGATAGGGGTGCGGCGTCAAAGCCGCGCCAGCACGCTGAGCGTCGCGCCATGGAACCGCCAGGGCAGGCGGGCGCGGTCGTCCATATCGAAAATCCGTTTCATGACAAGCCAGATACTCCGGCCCGGAGATTCCTGCAAGTCTTGGCGCTGGACGGGGCCGGGCGGATTTGCGACCTTGGGCGCATGCAGGGGGAGCGCGATGGCAGATGAGGCGGTGACAGACGGCGCAGCGGGGGCAGCGGTTGCCGGCCCCGCGCCGCAGGACATCGCGCTTGGCCTCTGGGGCGAGATGCTCACCTTCCTCGCGGGCCTGCTGCGGCCGTGGAACGCCTATCAGGTCCTGATCGCGCTGGGCATCTTCGTGATCGCCTATGTCGCCGCCCGCGTCCTTGGCCCGCGCTGGCAGGACTGGCTGCGCGGGCGCGAAGGCTGGCCGACCTGGCGGATGCGGCTGGGCGTGCTCATCCACCGGCGCCTGCGGCTGATCCTGTTCGTCCTGCTGATCTGGCCAACCGTCCTCGTCATGCGCGAGGTGACCTGGCCGTCACGCTCCTACCTGCTGGCGAGCATCGCCGAACTGGCGCTGGCCTGGCTCGTCATCGCGATGGTGTCGCGCTTCATCGGCAACCGCTTCCTGCGCTCGATCATCCGCACCGCCGGCTGGGTCTGGGTGACGGTCTCGATCCTCGGCCTGTCGGACGAGGCGGTCGGGCTGATGGACGGAATCGCGGTGCAGATGGGCCAGTTGCGGCTGTCGGTCTGGACCATCGTGCAGGCGGTCACGATCCTCGCGATTCTCTTTGCCGCCGCCCGGTTCGTCGCCAAGAACTCGGCCACGCGCATCCGCAAGAACGCCGACATCAGCCCCTCGATGCAGGTGCTGACGGTCAAGGCGGTGCAGTTGCTGCTCTATGGCGCGGCGTTCTTCATCGGGTTGCGGGCCGTGGGCGTCGACCTGACCGGGCTCGCGTTCCTGTCGGGCGCGATCGGCGTCGGCATCGGCTTCGGCCTGCAAAAGGTGGTGTCGAACCTGGTCTCCGGCATCATCATCCTGCTCGACAAGTCGATCAAGCCGGGCGACGTGATATCCTTGGGCGAAACCTTCGGCTGGATCGAGCAGCTGGGTGCCCGCTTCGTCTCGGTCGTCACCCGCGACGGCAAGGAATACCTGATCCCGAACGAGGACCTGATCACCGGGCAGGTGGTGAACTGGTCGCATACCAACGCCTTCGTGCGGCTCGATATCTACTTCGGAACCGCCTATCACGACGACCCCCACAAGGTGCGCAAGGTCGCCATCGCCGCGGCCTCGGGCGTCGAGCGGGTGCTGAGCTTCCGCCCGCCGGTCTGCCATATCGTCGGCTTCGGTGATTCGTCGGTGAACTACATCCTCCGGTTCTGGATCGACGACCCCACCGGCGGGCTGACCAACATCCGCGGCAACGTCTATCTCGCGCTCTGGGATGCGTTCCGCGACAACGGCATCTCGATCCCCTTTCCGCAACGCGAGGTGCGGATGCTCGAGGATGCCGCGGGCGACAAATAGCCACCGCTGCGCAACCGCAGGCAACACATTGCGAATTCGTCGGGCCGGTGGCGTTGAGATCGCCCCGGCGCGATGCTATCTTGCATCCATCCCGGCGCCGAGGGACCCATCGGCGCGCCATGAAGGAGGACTCAGTCCTGCCCCAAACGCCAGACGCGGCCCGCGCGACAGCCGCATGGTCGGACGATGCGCGCGATACGTCCGCCCCGGTGACGAGCAAGACCCTGCTCGACACCATCATTGCCTCACTCGAGGACGACAAGGCCGAAGACATCGTCACGATTCCGCTCAAGGGCAAATCGACCATGGCCGACCACATGGTGGTCTGCTCGGGCCGCTCGACGCGTCAGGTCTCGGCGATTGCCGATAAGCTGACAGACCGGCTCAAGCAAGACCTCGGCGTGCTCGCGCGGATCGAGGGCAAGGATCAGGGCGACTGGGTGCTGATCGACACCGGCGACATCATCGTCCACGTCTTCCGCCCCGAGGTCCGCGACTTCTACCAGCTCGAAAAGCTGTGGATGACCCCGCCCGCAGCCTCCGCGCCCACCACCGCCTGATGCGGGTGCACGTCGTCGCGGTCGGACGCGCCCGCCAGGGGCCCGAGCGTGACCTGACCGACGACTACCTCACACGTTTCGACCGCACCGGTCGCGCGCTGGGCCTCGGCCCGGCGCGGCTGATCGAGGTCGAGGACAAGAAGGGCGGCGGCATGGCGGCCGAAGCGCTTCTGCTGGAAAAAGCCATCCCGACCGGCGCGCTTACCTGCGTGCTCGACGAGCGCGGCCGAACCATGACCTCGCCCGACTTCGCCAGCCAGCTTGCCGACTGGCGCGATGCCGGGCGGCAGGACCTGGCCTTCGTGATCGGCGGCGCCGACGGGCTCGACCCGGCCCTGCGCGCCCGCGCCGATACCGCCCTCAGCTTCGGCGCGATGGTCTGGCCGCACATGCTGGTGCGCGTGATGCTGGCCGAACAGCTTTACCGCGCCGCCGCGATCCTCGCCGGAACCCCCTACCACCGCGCCTGATCTTCATCTTGGCATCAATACTCTGCGGGGGGTGCGGGGGGTGCAAAACCCCCCGCTCGGCCTCACCGCAACGCCTTGCCAGCGCGAATATACCCGGTGGTGATGCCGCGCCAGTTGACGATCGGCGCGTCCAGAAAGTTCCGCGTCGCCGTATGATCCGCCGCCAGCACACCCAGACGCACCAGAACCGCCGCGATCGTCGCCTCCGCCGCCCGCGTCGCGCCATCGGTGATCTTCAGCGCCACGCCCAGCCGAAGCGCCGGCAGCATCGCCACGAACACGCCCTCGGCCCCGGTCTTGATCGCAACATCGCCACCCATCGCCCGCATCAACTCGGTGCAGGCGCGACCCTCGCCCGCCACCAGGTCCGGGTGTTTCGCCATCGCCCGCCGCAGCCGTGCGGCGGCGCGTTCGCGCGGGCTGTCCGCGTCGTCACGGGCGCCGGCGAAAAACGCCATCGCGCGCGCCAGCCCGGCCAGCGTGGTGGCGAAGTTCGGCGCGGAACAGCCATCGACCGCCCAACCCCGCACCGGCTCGCCGGTCACGTCTTCCCAGGCCTCGCGAATCGCCAGCTGAACCGGATGGCCGATGTCGAGATAGTCCGGCCCGGCCCCAAGATGCCGCGTCAGCGTCAGAAACCCGGCGTGTTTGCCGGAGCAGTTGTTATGCACCTGCCGCGGCGCTGTGTCCGAACACCTCAGCGCCTTGGCGGCGTCCGCATCGTTCGGCATATGCGCGCCGCAGCGCAGGGCATCGTCCCCGAGCCCGAGCCGGTCCAGCCAGGCCACCACCCGCTCCGTATGGATCGCCGCGCCATTATGCGAGGCGCAGGCCAAGGCAAGCTCCTCCGTCCCCAGCCCCGCCGCCTCCGCAGCCCCGCTCTCGACCAGCGGCAGGGTCTGGATCATCTTCGCGGACGATCGCGGATAGATCACGGTTTCGGGATCGCCCCAGCTTTCGACGACACCGCCGCCCTCCCCGCAGAGCGCGACATGGCCCAGATGTAGCGATTCAACGCGATCTCCGCGCCATATTTCGGTCAGTTCGACGGGTTCGGTCATCCATGGCCTCCATGCCCCGGGGAACGCGCGGTTTTCCGCCAACGGGGCTTTCAAAATCCGCCGGGATTACGTTAGTGTGGCGCCCAGACTTGAAACGGGGTCCGCGCCTTGAAAAGATCGCACCGTAAGCGATGGCGCAAGGGCCAAGAGGCAGGAGCAGCTGGAGGCTGTGTTTGACATGACAACGAATTTTGCACGGGGTCTGTGCACGGCGGCGCTGATGCTCGCCGCCACCGGCGCGCAGGCGCAGGACGAAAGCGGCAACCGGGTCGCGGCGAACACCGATTGGAGCGTGTTTGTCGAGGAAAGCCCGAAGGAATGCTGGAGCGTCTCGAAACCGAAAGAGACGATCAACACCAAGGACGGCCGTCCGGTGGCGGTCAGCCGTGGCGACATCCTGATGTTCGTCAGCTACCGCCCTGCGGCGGGCATCGCGGGCGAGGTCTCGTTCACCGGCGGCTATCCCTTCAAGGACGATTCGGCCGTGACCGTCACGGTCGGCGCCGATACCTTCCAGTTGTTCACCGATGGCGAATGGGCCTGGTCGAGCGGCCCCGAGGACGACGCCAAGATCATCGCGGCGATGAAGCGCGGCACGGATGCCGTGCTGGTCGGCGAATCCGGGCGCGGCACCCGCACCGAGGACAAGTTCTCGCTGCTTGGCTTCACCGCGGCGGTCGACGACGCGGCGGCGCGCTGCAAGTAGGCCCTGCCGCACGAATTTCCGCGCCCCGGCCACCGCGCCGGGGCGTTTTCTTTTGAAACCGCGACGAATGCGCCTATATCGGCGATAACGCGCAAGGATGACACGATGACCACCCCAACCGCCCCGATCACCCAGGACGTCATGACCCTGCCCCGCACCGACGCGGACGGCGGCGGCAAGCCGAACCTTGTCGGCCTCACCCGTGAAGGGCTGCGCGATGCACTGATCGCGGCGGGCACGCCTGAAAAGCAGGCGAAGATGCGCGTGGGGCAGGTCTGGCAGTGGATCTACCAGAAGGGCGTGCGCGACTTCGAGGAGATGACCAACCTCGCCAAGGACTACCGCGCGATGCTGGCCGAGCGCTTCGAGATCCGCGTGCCCGAGGTCGTCACCCGGCAGGTCAGCGCCGACGGCACCCGCAAGTATCTGGTGCGCATCGCCGGCGGTCACGAGGTCGAGATCGTCTATATCCCCGAGACCGATCGCGGCACGCTCTGCGTCTCGTCGCAGGTCGGTTGCACTCTGACCTGTTCGTTCTGTCACACCGGCACGCAGAAACTCGTGCGCAACCTGACCGCCGCCGAGATCGTCGGTCAGATCATGGTGGCGCGCGACGATCTGGGCGAATGGCCCGAACCGGGCCGTCACCCCAAGGACGAGACCCGGCTTCTGTCCAACATCGTGCTGATGGGCATGGGCGAGCCGCTTTATAATTTCGAGGCGGTGCGCGACGCGATGAAGATCGCGATGGACCCCGAGGGCATTTCCCTCAGCCGTCGCCGGATCACGCTGTCGACCTCCGGCGTGGTGCCCGAGATCGCCCGTGCGGGCGAGGAAATCGGCTGCATGCTGGCGATCAGCTTTCACGCCACCACCGACGCGGTGCGCGACACGCTGGTGCCGATCAACAAGAAGTGGAACATCGAGGCGCTGCTGGACGCGCTCCGGGCCTATCCGAAACTGTCGAACTCGGAACGGATCACGTTTGAATACGTCATGCTCGCCGGGGTGAACGATTCCGATGCGGACGCGCACCGGCTGGTCAAGCTGATCGAGGGCATTCCGGCCAAGATCAACCTGATCCCGTTCAACGAGTGGCCCGGTGCGCCCTATACGCGCTCGTCGGGCAACCGCATCCACGCCTTTGCCGACATCATCTACAAGGCCGGTTACGCCAGCCCGATCCGCACCCCGCGCGGCGAGGACATCATGGCCGCCTGCGGTCAGTTGAAATCCGCCACCGAACGCGCCCGCAAGTCGAAGGCCGAGATCGCGCGCGAGACTGGCGTCTAGACACTGTCGCGCGCTGCCCGGTTGCGCTGGACCGCACCGCCGGGGTATCCATCGTGCAAAGGACAAGTGCCCGGTAACGAGGAGACCTGCCATGTTTCGCAACCTGAGATTCGCCCTTGCTGTGACGGCTGTGTCTGCCTCTGCGGCCATCGCTCAGGACTGCATCATCTATGACCCGGAGGACTATCCGGGCATTCCGGGCGAGGTCATCGTCGATTATATCACCGGGTTTGACACGTTCGATTTCTTCAATTCGTCGGGCAAGCGCCTGACCGACGCCAATCAGGTCATCCGCCAGGATCGCGCCAATGTGCACAAGTTCGGCAAGGTTGGACCCCATGACAACCGGGACGGTTACTTCACCACCCCCGAGCGACGCGAACAGATCACCAACGCCGATATCGTCACCTGGTGCCATGACGGCGTGGGCAAGCCGGTCAGCGTGCCCGACATGATTTTCGGCGGCTATTTCCTGTTCGGCATCTACCTGTTTCACGGCGTCGATGGCAGGTTGAAACTGCATGTCTTTCCGGTCGGGTGAACTGACCGATGCCAAAAGGATTGTCGTGCGGGGCACCACAATCGCAGGCAATTTTCCAAATAATTCCGCATTTACGCGCCAATCTCGCCATGCTGCCCGGACATTCTCGCTGCAAAGCAAGAGGAGGCAGACAATGACAAGAATCAGTGCAGCCGAGCGTCAGCGCACCGTCGATTTCATCATGGAGCAGCGCGCGCTGGTGAAGTCGGACCGCGCGTGGCGGCGCCGCCTGGCCCAGTTCGGCTTTGGCATCGAGCCCACCGACGACGGCCACCGGGTGTCCTGGCTGCCGCATCGGCACACCATCTGCGTGTTGCCGACCGGCATCGCAGGCTGATCCGACGGCACCAAGGCCACCTGTTCTGTTGACCGGAGTCATGATTGCGGTAACCTGCCCGAAAAACCGGCAAAGCCGGAAAACGGGGACAGATGGCCGACGGACCGGCGAGGCGAACACCTGACGAAATCCGGGCGATGCGCGAAGCGCGCCGCGCCTTTCGCGCGAAACGGGCCGAGCGCAAGAAGGCCGCGATCTATTCCAGCGGCGAATACTGGCAGGACCGGATGGACCTGCTGTATTACGGCTATGTCGATTTCATCATGCGCACGCTGGCGCGCGAAGCCCGCTCGCACCTCGATGTCGGCACCGCCAATTGCCCCTACCAGGAATGGTTCGACTGGATTCCCGAGCGGATTTCCTTCGACCGCGCGCCGCCCTATGCCTCCGGCACCGTGACCGGGATCGAGGGCGATTTCATGACCTACGATTTCGCCCGGCGGTTCGATGTCGTGACCTGCCTTCAGGTTCTCGAACACGTGCCCGAGGCCGAGGCCTTCACCCGTCGCCTCATGGCGCTGGGCGATCTGGTGATCCTGTCGGTGCCCTTCATGTGGCCCGCCTTCATGCTCGAGGATCACGTCCATGATCCCGTCAGCCTTGAGAAGGTCGTGGGCTGGGCCGGGCGCGAGCCGAATTATCAGATCGTGGTGGAAGAGCCGTTTCGCAGCCGCAAGCGCCTGATCGCCGTGTTCGACACCCGCGAAGCCGGCGCGGTCTGGGGCAAGAAGGATGTCCACAAACGCGTCCGGCGCGAGGCGCGGCTGGCGAAATCGGTTCTGCCGCAGCGGGGTTAACCGTCCGGCAACCGAACCGGGTGCAGACTGGCGGCATGGAATCGGTAGCGTTCAAACTATCCCGACAGATGATCGACCGGCTCGAGGCGCTGGCGCGTGACGAGGATGTGTCGCTGGGCCAGATCATCCGCGCCGCCGTCGACCGTGACCTGCGCCGCCGCGACGAACAGCGTTTTCCCGAACGGGTCGAGGAACGGTTGCTGGCCCCGATCCGCGCCCGCGTGACCGAGGATTTCCTGGCCTCCGGCGATTGGCGGGCGCTGAAACGGCGGCTGGTCGACAAGGGCTATGCCCTGCGCCAGTCGGGCGGCGGGCTGGCGCTGCACGATCTGGTCAGCGGGCGGTTCCTGTGCCGCACCTCGGAAATCGGCTTCGGCTATCCCGCGCTGATGAAACGCTTTGCCGAACCGTTTCCGGGCCACAGCCACACCTGGGTGATCGACAAGCTGGCCGAAGTGCCGCTCTACGCCAAGGGCTAGCCGCCCGAACTCAAAGCCCCGGAATCTCGCAGCGCTTTTCGCCCGCGCCGCTCCACTCCGCCATCGCCGCCACCGCTTCCTCGGCGGTCTCGACGAAGCGGAACAGCGACAGATCCTCGTGCGAGATGGTGCCGGCCTCGGCCAGCGCTTCCCAGTTGATGATCTTCTCCCAGAACGCGCGCCCGAACAGCAGGAACGGCACCTGTTTCATCCGCCCGGTCTGGATCAGGGTCAGGCTTTCGAACATCTCGTCGAGCGTGCCGAACCCGCCCGGAAACACCACGATCGCCTCGGCGCGCATCAGGAAATGCATCTTGCGGATCGCGAAATAGTGGAAGTTGAAGCACAGCTCGGGCGTCACGTATTCGTTCGGCGCCTGCTCATGCGGCAACACGATGTTCAGCCCGATCGACACGCCGCCCGCTTCGGCGGCACCACGGCTCGCCGCTTCCATCACGCCGGGGCCGCCGCCCGAGACGATGACCTTGCAACGCTGGCCCGATCCGTTCGACTGCTCGCTGATCATGAACGCGAACTTTCGCGCCTCGTTATAGAAGTGCGACAGCTCGGCCAGCACCGGATTGTCGGTCTTGTCCTTGTCGGCGGGCCGGGGGATGCGCGCGCCGCCGAACAGCACGACGGTCGATTCGATCCCCGCCTCCTGCATCACCATCTCGGGCTTGAGAAGCTCGAGCTGCAGCCGCACCGGGCGCAACTCGTCGCGCAGGATGAAATCCTCGTCGGCAAAGGCCAGCCGGTAGGTCGGCGACCGGGTCTGCGGCGTATCGGGGATCTGGCTCGCTTCGGCGCGATCCTGGCCGGAATGGCGGAAGGGGTGGGCGCGGGTAACTTCGTTCATGTGCTCGTCCTGTCTTGCCGCATTGCGCGGTCGGGTATCAGCCCTTATAGCCGGGGGCCAACCAAGACTGAACCGCATTCGGAGAGACGACATGTCCAACGCCGCGCTGGAAGCCGCCATCGAAGCCGCATGGGAAGCCCGCGACACCATCACGCCCGCCACCACGGGCGAGACCCGCGAGGCCATCGAGGACACGCTGAACGCGCTCGACAGCGGCAGCCTGCGGGTGGCCGAAAAGCAGGCGGACGGCAACTGGCACGTCCACCAATGGGCGAAAAAGGCGGTGCTGCTGGGCTTTCGCATCCAGGACATGGAGGCGCAAACCGGCGGGCCGCAGGGCGGCGGCTGGTGGGACAAGGTCGATTCGAAGTTCAAGGGCTGGGGCGACGACCAGTGGCGCGACGCGGGCTTTCGCGCCGTGCCGCATTGCGTGGTGCGCAAATCGGCCTATATCGCGCCCGGTGTTGTGCTGATGCCCAGCTTCGTGAACCTCGGTGCCTATGTCGACACCGGCACGATGGTCGACACCTGGGCCACCGTCGGCTCCTGCGCCCAGATCGGCAAGAACGTGCACCTGTCGGGCGGCGTCGGCATCGGCGGCGTGCTGGAACCGATGCAGGCCACGCCGACGATCATCGAGGACAACTGCTTCATCGGCGCGCGCTCGGAGGTGGTCGAGGGCTGCATCATCCGCGAAGGCTCTGTGCTGGGCATGGGTGTTTACATCGGCCAGTCGACCAAGATCGTCGACCGCGAAACCGGCGAGGTCATGTATGGCGAGGTGCCGCCCTATTCGGTGGTCGTCGCCGGGTCGATGCCGTCGAAGAACGGTGTCCACCTCTACTGCGCGGTGATCGTGAAACGGGTGGACGAGCGCACCCGCTCGAAAACCGGAATCAACGAGCTGTTGCGTGACTGACAAGCCCAAACGCCCGCAGCAGGTCTTTACCCTGCTGGTCGAGGTCGGGCGCCACGAAGGCGACGGGCTGCCGAAGGGCGCGACCGGCGCGGCGTTGATGTGCTATGCCTCCGGCGTCGACGAGGCCGAGGCGGTGCGCGAGACGGTGGCGATCCTGAAACAGGCCGATCTGGCCCCGCTCGACGTATCGGGCTACGGCACGCTCGACGAGCGGCTGGCCGAGGGGCACGACATTTCCGACGAGGAACGCGCCCTGATGCAGCGCGCACTGGACGAGAACTCGGTCATCGTCGCGCAGATGACGCCATTCTACGACGACGAGGCATGACCCAGCAGCTGATCCAGATCGTCCTGCCCAAGGATCAGGTCGAGGCGGTGACGGGTTGCCTGGACGATCTGGCATCCGGGCACTGGTTCCAGATGGCCACCGAGGACGACGAAAGGCGGGTGCTGGTCGCGGCGATGCAGTCGGTCGACACGCAGGAACTGCTCGACCGGATATCGGAGGCGCTCGAGGGCAAGTCGGACTGGCACCTTCATGTGCTGCCGAGCGAAGGCAGCCTGCCGGAAATCGACGACGAGGAAGAACAGGAACGTATCGCCCAGCGAGAGACGGCGCGGGCGCGCGAGGCGATTTACAGCGATATCCGGCAGGGTACCGCGCTGACGCTCGACTATCTGGTGCTGACCGGGCTGGCGACGGTCGTGGCGGCAATCGGCCTGTCGCTCGATCAGGTGGCGGTGGTGATCGGGGCGATGGTGATCGCGCCCCTGCTCGGTCCGATCCTCGGCTTTGCCTTCGCGGTCAACCTCGGCACCCTGCCGCTGATGCTGGTCGCGCTGCGGGCGCTGGCGGCGGGGCTGGTGGTGGCGGCGGTTTCGGCGGCGGCGCTCGGGCTGATGTTCCGGGGCCATATCGACGCGGTGGTGTCGAGCTACGACGCGCCGCTGTCGCTGATCACCTTCGCGCTGCCGCTGGCCTCGGGCGCGGCGGCGGCGCTGATGGGGGCAAGCGGCAAGACCTCGGCGCTGGTCGGGGTGATGGTGGCGGCCGCGCTGTTGCCGCCGCTGTCGGCCATGGGCCTGCTGCTGGGCGGCGGCGAATGGCTCGCGGCGGGCCGGGCGCTGACCACCGTTCTGGTCAACATCGCCGCGATCAACCTGTCGGCACTGGCGGTGTTCCGCGCCAAGGGTATCCGGCCGCGCAAATGGGAAAGCGAGACGCATGCGACAAGCTCGTGGATCTCGATATCGGTGTCGGCGGTGATCGTCGCGCTGATGGCCCTCGCGGTCGTTGCGACCGGGGGCGGCTGGTGGTGAGCGTGGCGATGAAGACGGTCTTTCTCGATCTTGACGGCACGCTGACGGATTCCCGGCCGGGGATCACGCGCTCGGTTATTCATGCGCTGGAAAGCCTTGGCATGACCGCACCGGACCCGGACGATCTGGACTGGCTGATCGGACCGCCGCTGATCGACAGCTTCGCCCGGCTCGGCACCCCCGACCCGCAGGCGGCGCTGCGGATCTACCGCGAACGCTATGCCAGCGTGGGGCTGTTCGAAAACCGGGTCTATGACGGTATTCCCGAGGCGCTCGCGGCGCTTGGCGGGCGCTACCGGCTGTGCCTCGCCACCGCCAAGCCGCGTGTCTATGCCACGCGGATCACCGCGCATTTCGGGCTCGACGGCTACCTTGCCGCCGAGTTCGGGCCGGAGCTTGACGGCACCCGCGGCGACAAGGGCGTCCTTCTGGCGCATGCGCTTGAAACCCTCGACGTTTCGGCCGACATCTGCGTGATGATCGGCGACAGGCACCACGACATCGATGCGGCCAACGCGGTCGGCATGGCCAGCGTCGGCGTGACATGGGGCTTTGGCGGGGCCGGCGAACTGAACCGGGCAGGGGCGCTTTGCGACCGGCCCGAGGCGCTGGCCGCGACCGTCGAAGCGCTGCTCGGATAGGAGAGAACAATGACCGGATGGGCCGAATTCATCGCCGCCTTCGTGGTATTCTTTGCCTCGCACGTGATCCCGATCCGGCCGGGCGTGAAGGGTCCGATCGTGGCCCGGATCGGCGCGCGCGGTTTCACGACCCTCTATGCGATCCTGTCGACCGTCATCCTGATCTGGCTGATCGTCGCCGCCGGCCGCGCGCCTCAGGTGATCCTCTGGGCTTGGGCGCCGTGGCAGATCCACGTCCCGCTGAGCGCGATGCTGCCGGCCACCCTGCTGATCACGATGTCTCTCGGGCGGCCCAATCCCCTGTCGTTCGGCGGCCTGCACAACGAACGCTTCGACCCGGACCATCCCGGCATCGTCGGCTGGATGCGCCACCCGCTGCTGGCGGCGCTGGCGATCTGGGCGGGCGCGCACATGGTGCCGAACGGCGACCTTGCGCATGTGATCCTGTTCGGGCTGTTCTTCGGTTTCGCGCTGCTCGGGATGCGGATCATCGACAAGCGCAAGCGCCGCCTGATGCCCGATTGGGAGCGGTTGACGAAAACCGCCCGGCGGATCGAGATCACGCCGGGCGGCCTTGTGCGTTTCGCGGTCGGCTGCGGGGTTTATGGTCTGCTCTTGTGGCTCCACACCCCGGTGATCGGCGTCAGCCCGCTGCCCTGAAGCGTATGGCGTTCTTCAGTTGCCGGGTTTGACCAGCGCGTGGAAGGTCTCGGGCAGCTCCAGCTCCTCGTCGAACAGCGCGGTCAGCGGAAGCTCGTAGCTCGCGGACTTGCCGTCGTCCGAGATCGTGCCGTTGGTTTCGATCACCTTGGCACCAGTGATGCGCATGACCATCGAGTGACCCTCGAACATCCCGCTCATCATAGCGGCCATCTGGGCCTGCTCCTCGGCACCCATCTCCTCGTCGCCCATGCCCATGTCGTCCAGACCCATTTCGCCGGTCAGGTCGGAAAGGTCGAAGGCGACGTAGATCAACCCGCCGTCGCGCCGCTCGATGGTCATGCCCTCATTGATTTCCGGGTCGTTCATCAGCTCGTCGATCGAGCCGGACTTGGTTTCGGTGCAGACATAGCTGCCATCATCCTGCACGCTGCCTTCCATGCCCTCGCAGGGGTCCTGGTCGGTGCCCTGCAGCATCGCGACAAGGTCCGCGCCGATGGTCATCTTCATGGTCGTCTCGGCCTGATCGTCGCCGGTGATCGCGATGGTGGCGTCGACGTCGAAACAGGCCGCAAGCGGCACGACGACCGCCAGAGATAGGACGGAAAGGAAACGGCGCATCTGGTAAGCTCCTGTCAGAAATGGCGGTTCGGCGTCATCTTGGCAGGCGGTGTCGCACCTGTCTAGCCGTCACCGGGGCCGAACCATTTCAGGCGGATCTCTTCGTAGATGCCGTTTTCGCGCAGCCGCAGCAGGCTCTGGTTGATCGGTTCGTGAAGGATGCTGCCGGTCGGCAGGGCGATGCCGTAGTTCTCGCGCAGAAAGATCGGCCCGGCCAGTTCCGCGACCGACGGGCCTGCCGAATGTGCGTAATGGGCAAGGATCGGGGCGTCGAACACCACGGCGTCCAGCGCGCCGCTTTCGAAATCCGCGATCATCGTGCCGAACCCGTCATAGCCGAAATACCGGATCTCGCGCCGGTCGAGATAGGCCGCCGACGTCGATCCCGCGGTCGTGCCGACGCGCTTGCCATACAGGTCGGAGGCCGAGTTGACCGCGCTCTGGATCGCCTCGACCGTCATTGTCGTGGTGATCTTGGCGACGAAGATCGACACGAGGAACAAGGACGATATCACCATCACCACGCCCAGAACCCGGCCCGGCGCGCTCAGCGGCTGGCGTTCCTCGAAGCCGCCGTTGACGATCAGGTTCAGCGCCCACCAGAACGCCGGAAACATCGCCTTGCGCCCGTCATGGCGGAAATAGTCCTGATGCTTGCGCTCGAACAGCCACATCATCATCCCGGCGGCGAACAGCAGCGCGAAGGCCGCCACCACGGCGACGAAGAAATCGCGCAGCACCAGCCGGCTGAACAAGGGATTGCCGGTCTTGCCCGACGCCGGCACCATGATCTGAAGGCCAGCCGAAAAGATCGGCTGGGTGAAATCCATCTCGGCCTCGCGGTCGGCGGTGATCGAGATATTGGCGGCGGCGGCATCGACCTCTGCCCGCCTGACAAGATCGAGCATTTCGCCGAAGGTCTCGGTGCGCACCACGATGTAGTCCCGCCCGATGTCCTGCATCAGCGCATCCCAAAGGTCGATCGTGAAGCCGGTATCCACCCCGTTCTCGGACAGCGAGAACGGCGGGCGCGTCACCGTCGCCAGTCTCAGCGCATCCTCCGGGGTGCCTTGCGCGCGCGCGAGTGGTGCGAACGCGGCAAGTGCCAGAACTGCCGCCAGCAGGTATCGTGTCATCGGTGGCCTTCCGTCATCCCTTGCGCCGATTATGCACCTTGCGGCGCGGTCGGGCAATCGCGCGATCAGCCGTGGATGGCGGCGGCCAGCGTGCGGGCCTCGTAGTCGGCAAGGGTGCGGCGGGCAAGGCCGCGATGCACCGGAATCGCGCGGGGCGACATGTCGGCCAGGGTCGAGATCTTCACGATCTCGGGGTCGCGCGCCTGACGCGGGATGAACAGGCTTTCCGCCCAGAGCCCGCCATGCATCAGGCAGTCATGCATGTCGAGCAGCACCTGATAATAGGTGACAAGTGGCTCTTTTCCCTCGCGCCGCGCCGCGCGACCGTTGACCAGATGACGCGCCTCGAGCAGCACCTCGTCCTCGCCCAGCATATAGGCGCTTTCGTCGTCGCCCAGCCGGATGCGGTGGTCGGGTGCGACCAGAATGTCCTGCTCCAGCCCGAAGAACGGCGCGCGCAGCCGGATCGGGCGGAACCCGCCCAGCGCCGGAACCGTGCGCGAACTGATCCAGCGCACCGGCTGCAGGCCGCTCGACGCGGTCTGGACGATGTCGCCGAGCCGCAGCCGTTCCACCGGAACCGGGCCCTCGGCGGTTTCGACCGGGGTGCCTGCGGCGATGCCTGAGCGCAGCCAGACCGGCTCGATGGCGTCCGAGAACGCGACGAACCGGGTTTCCGGCCCGATCACCGTGGCATTGCCGTTGCGGATCAGAACCCGCACGTCGATCGCCGGCAGCGGCAGCGGGTCGCGCACCTCGACCTGATAGATCTGCGACAGGTCCGGCAGCTTTACCGTCAGCCGCCCGGTGCGCATCGGCCCGTGCCATGAATAGGAAATCCGCATCCGCGTATCGCGCGGCGGCGCCGGAAAGTGCAGCGTCGCGACCGAGCGTGCCGCCCCCTGCCGCATCGCCACGGTCAGAACCCCACCAGCCGAGAGCCGCACCTCGACCTCGCGCCGCCAGCCACGGTTGCGCCGATACAGCACGATGTCCTGCCCGGTGTCGGGGTCGGGCTGAAACACCGTCTCGATCAGCATCGTGCCGGTTGCCAGCAACTCGTCATGCGTCATCGGCGGGCGCGCGTCGGGCGCATCCGCCGGCACACCGATGCCGCGGATGTTGAAGGCCGGATGGCGCAGGTCGGTGATCGCGATCCAGCTCATGCCGCGTGCCTGCCGGGACGGTCGACCAGAACCCGTGCCTCATATTGCCGAAGGGTGCGCCGCGCGGCGGCCGGATAGCCGCGCCCGGCATCCCGGTCAAGCTCGGGAAACAGGGTGAAGATCTCGTTGGCGACAGCACCCTCGAAGCTGGTGGCGGTCTGCGGACCGGGCAGGAAACTCTCGGTCGCAAGACCCTCGGAGAACACCACCTGATGCGCATCGAACAGGATATGGACGTAATCGACGGTGCCGCCCTCGACCCGGCGCACGCTGTGGTCGTTGACCAGATCCTGCGCCGCGATCAGCACGTCGGCATCGCCGAACAGAAGCTCGGCCCGCGCATCGCGGATCAGCACCCGGTGTTGCGGCGACACCAGCAGCGCGCGGTGGCGGCCGAAAGTGTTGGCGGCAATGCGGATCGGGGCAAAGGCACCCGTCGCCTCGACGCGGCGCCGCCCGATCCAGCGCAGCGGCTGCGGCCCGTTGTCATGGGTCAGCACCAGATCGCCGGGCACCAGCGTCTCGACCGGAACCTCGCCCGCAGGCGTCGCGATCCGCGTGCCCGCAACGAAACAGGGCACGGTCTCGAGCGTGACGAAGGCGGTATCGGACACGCCGCCGGCCGTGGCCGCGGTATAGGAGAAATTGACTGTCTCGAGGTCGTTGTCGGCGGTGATGTCGAAGGTGCCATCGGCCTTGAGCGTCACCTGCTGGCCGGTGGTCAGGGTGACGGTATCGCCCGCCGAGACCGCGATGCCGTTGATATGCGTGATCGTCAGCGTCGAGGGCGCGTTGTCGTTGGCCAGCACATCGACGTTCTGCGTGCCGCCCGGCCCGATCGTCACCTGATCGTCCTGAAGGTTGACCACCGACTGCGCCGAACCGCCGGCAATCAGCAGGGTCGAATCGTATTGCGCGTCGCCGACGTCCGCGATGCCGATCTTGATCGAGTTCACCTGACCGGGAATGACATTCATCTTCAACGTCAGGGTGACGGTGAAGCCGTCCATCTCGGTGTTGTATTGCGACCCGGTGTTGTTGACGAAAAGGTTCTGGTTGTTGGTTGTGTTGAGGTTGCCGACCGCGACGGTGCCATCGCCGACCGCCAGATTGACCAGACTGCCATTGACCCAGATGCCGACAACGTCGTTGAAAAGCGAGCCGACATATTCCGGGTATTCCTCGGACGAGAACACGAACTGAAGGCTCAGCGTGTCGCTGTCGGGGATGAAATTGGCCTCGAGGATCGAGGCGTCATAGGTCCGGGCCCCTGCCAGCGCGTTGAAATCGCTGTCATTGTTCACGCCGCTTGTGTCGCGCGACGTGCTGCCCGACTGGTTCGCCTGCCCTGACGAGTTGGTGAAATCCGAAAGCCGTCCGGTCGACAGCATCACCCCGGTGTCGCCGGGGGTGACTCCGGGCGAGACGGTATCGCCGTTCGTGTAGATGCCCGACGAGCGGTTGTCGCCGGAATAGCTGGCCGAAACGACGGTGACGCCGGGCCCGAAGATCTCGTTCGCCATCGCCGTGGCGCTCGCATTGGTCTGGATCGGCAGTTCTGATGCTGCGACCATGATGCCTGTCTCCTGCCCATGTCCGGCAAGGAATTGGCCCGCCCACGGGGCAAGCCCGCAACGCTGTGGTCAACTGCTCATCGGGGCCGCGCGTTTTCGCGTCGTGGTCGCCCCAACCCCTGCCTCGGGTTTGATCTTGCCCTGATCTATGGTCGAAAAAATGCAATTTGTTAATAGCGATCTGCGATCAGCCGCTTATCCGCGCGCCTCTGTCGCTACCGGGACACATTTGCAGCGCTGCCGGGGCAGGTGTAACACGGGCCGAAACCTCGCAGGAGCGCACCATGGCCAAGACCGACCCCGTAGACCTGACCCGCCGCCTGATCCAGTGTCCTTCGGTCACGCCCGAAGAAGGCGGCGCGCTGGTTCTGCTCGCGGACCTTCTGACCGCAGCCGGGTTCGAGGTCAGCCGTGTCGACAGGGGCGGGATCGCCAACCTCTTCGCCCGTTTCGGGCCGAAGGGCGCTGCCCGCACGCTGGGCTTCAACGGCCATACCGATGTTGTCCCGGTCGGAAACACTGCTGACTGGACGGCGCAGCCCTTCGGGGCCGAGGAGCGGGACGGCATGATCTGGGGCAGGGGTGCGACCGACATGAAGTCGGGCGTCGCCGCATGGGTCGCCGCCGCGATCGACGCGACCGCGACGCTGCCCGAGGATGCCGCCCTGATCCTGACCATCACCGGCGACGAGGAGGGCGACGCGACCGACGGCACCGCCGCTCTGCTCGACTGGATGGCCGCCGAGGGCGAGGCGATGACCGCCTGCATCGTGGGCGAGCCGACCTGCCCCAACCACATGGGCGAGATGATCAAGATCGGCCGGCGCGGCTCTATGACCGCGTTTTTCGCCGCGCGCGGGGTTCAGGGCCATTCCGCCTATCCGCACCGGGCGAAAAACCCGGTTCCGGCGCTGGCCCGGCTGATCACCCGGATCGACGCGCATGTGATCGACGAAGGCACCGCGCATTTCGACGCCTCGACGCTGGCCGTCACCACCTTCGACACCGGCAATCCGGCCACCAACGTCATTCCGGCGGAGTGCCGCGCGACCGTCAACATCCGCTTCAACGACGCGCAAACCTCGGCCGGGTTGTCCGACTGGCTGCGCGAGGAAATGGAGCGCGAGGCGGAGGAAAGCGGCATCGACATGTCGATGCGGGTGCAGGTCTCGGGCGAAAGCTTCCTGACCCCGCCGGGCCCGCTGTCGGACCTCGTGGCGGCGGCGGTGAAGGCCGAAACCGGGATGACGCCGGAGCTTTCCACCTCGGGCGGCACCTCGGACGCGCGTTTCGTCAAGGACCACTGTCCGGTGGTCGAATTCGGGCTGGTCGGCCAGACCATGCACCAGGTCGACGAGCGCGTGGAGATCGACCAGATCCACCAGTTGAAACGCATCTATGCCCGCATCATCGCGGACTATTTCGCCTGATCGCCCATCGCGGTTTCCGTAGCGTTTTCCGGCACCAAAACTGGACTTTTGCGGCAAGACCCAATTAGGTAGGGAGGCTGGCCATCGCGGCCACCTCACCGGCTCGGCGAACCTGCCCCCGGTGGGAAGGATGATCATCTGGGAGGATAACAACAATGGATCGTCGTTCCTTTATCAAACGGGCCGGTGTGCTTGGCGTCGGCGCGACCGCGGGCAGCCTTGCCGCACCCGCCATCGCGCAGGGCAACATCACCTGGCGCATGGTCACGACATGGCCGAAGAACTTTCCGGGTCTCGGTGTTGGCGCTCAGCGTCTGGCCGACCGGATCACCGCCGCCTCGGGTGGGCGTCTGACCGTTCAGGTCTATTCCGCGGGCGAGCTTGTGCCGCCGCTCCAGTCGCTTGACGCCGTGATCGACGGCACCGCCGAGATGAGCCACGGCGCCGCCTATTACTGGCAGAACAAATCCCCCGCGCTGTCGTTCTTCACCGGTGTGCCCTACGGCATGACCTCGCGCGAGCTGACGGCCTGGGTCCGCTACATGGGCGGGCAGGAGATCTGGGACGAGATCTATGACCAGTTCGGCGTTCAGGGCTTTCTGTCCGGCGACACCGGCACACAGGCTGGCGGCTGGTTCAAGAACGAGCTGACCGGCGTCGACAGCGTCAAGGGCCTGCGCTTCCGCACCCCCGGCCTTGGCGGGCGCGTGTGGGAAAAACTCGGCGTCACCGTGACCAACATGGCGGCGGGCGAGATCTTCCAGGCGCTGCAGTCCGGCACGCTCGATGCCGCCGAATTCGTCGGGCCGTATAACGACCTGGCGCTGGGCTTCTACCAGGTTGCCAAGAACTACTACTTCCCCAGCTTCGTCGAGCCGGGGTTGGCGACCGAGCTTGTGGTCGACAAGAAGAAGTATCAGGAGCTTCCCGACGACCTGCAGGCGCTGATCAAGGACATCGCACAGGCGGAATACGACCAGGTGGCGTCCGACTTCTACGCCAACGACCCGCGCGCGCTGCAGACGCTGGTCAACGAACATGGCGTCAACGTGCTGCAATTTCCCGAGGAGATCCTCGAAGCCGGGGCGGTCGCGGCCAAGGAAGTGCTGGCGGGCCTGCGCGATTCCGACGATCCGCTGGTCAAGAAGACCACCGAGAGCTTCATCGAATCGCTCAACATCGTGCGTACCCGCTCGCGCGACACCGATGGAGCCTTCGTCGTGGCGCGCGAGAAGTATTTCACGATCTGATCGCGATCACATCGAAACGGAAAAGCCCGGTCGAGAGATCGGGCTTTTTACGTTCCTGCCTGTTCGGATTTGCAGAGGCCTCTGTGCGCCGGTGCCGAACAGACTTCGGAACCGTTACGCGATATGGTCGTTGACAGGATAACCCGTTGAAAGGACCCCCCGATGACCAAACCGAAAATCCTTGTGATCTTCTATTCCACCTATGGCACCAACCACGCCATCGCCACCGCCGCCGCCGAGGCCGCCGAGCAGGCCGGCGCCGAAGTGCGCCTGCGCCGCGTTGCCGAAACCGCACCGCAGGCCGCGATCGACAGCCAGGATGCCTGGAAGCAGCAGCTCGAGAAGATGGCGTCCATCCCCGAGGCCAGCCATGACGACATGGAATGGGCGCAGGGCTATTTCTTCTCCTGCCCGACCCGCTTTGGCTCCGCCGCCTCGCAGATGCGCGCCTTCATCGACACGCTTGGCGGGCTCTGGGGGCAGGGCAAGCTGGCCAACAAGGCCATCACCGCGACCTCCAGCGCGCAGAACGTCCATGGCGGGCAGGAAACCACGCTGATTGGCCTCTACACCACCTTCATGCACTGGGGCGCCATCCTGGTTCCGCCGGGATACACCGACGAGGTGATCTATGCCTCCGGCGGGAACCCCTATGGCTACTCGGCCCAGGCGGGCAAGTTCGACGATGCGGGCAAGGCATCCGTCGCGCATCAGGCCCGACGCCTGGTCGAGATCACGAACAAGCTGATCGCGTAACACACTGCCTGCCCGGCCAATCGGTCGGGCAGGCCGCTCAGCCGGCGATGGCGCGCGGCAGCCAGGTCACGATCTCGGGGAACGCGAACAAAAGCGCGATGGCGATGATCTGGAGCACCACGAACGGCAGGATGCCCTTGTAGATCGCCGAGGTCGGAAGGTCCGGCGGCGCCACCCCGCGCAGATAGAACAGCGCGAACCCGAACGGCGGCGTCAGGAACGAGGTTTGCAGGTTCACCCCCACCAGCACGCCCAGCCAGACCGGATCGACATCCAGCGCCAGCAGGATCGGCGCGGTGATCGGGATCACGATGAAGATGATCTCGAACGTGTCGAGGATGAAGCCCAGCACGAACATGATCGCCATCACCACCGCGACCGCCGCCAGCGCGCCACCGGGCAGGTTCGACAGGAATTCGTGCACCAGGTCGTCGCCGCCCATCAGGCGGAACACCACCGAGAACACCGAGGCGCCCAAGAGGATGATGAACACCATGCTGGTGATCGTCGCCGTCGAAACCGCGGTTTCGCGCAGCACCTTGAACGAGAGCCGCCAGCGCAGCGCGGCCAGGATCATCGCCCCGATCGCGCCGACCGACGCGGCTTCGGTCGGGGTGGCGATGCCGCCGAGGATCGAGCCGAGCACCGCGAGGATCAGCAAGAGCGGCGGCACCAGCGCCACCATCACTTCGCGCATGAGGTCGCCCTTTTCCTCGGGCGGCACCGGCGTTGCGGGGCAGGATTTGGGGTCGGTGATGGCCTTGAAGATCGTGTAGGCAAGGTAAAGCCCGACCAGCAGCATCCCCGGCAACAGCGCGCCCGCGAACAGGTCGCCCACCGACACCGGGGTTGGCGCGAAATTGCCCTTGGCCATCTGCACCTGGCTGTTGATCCCCGACAGCATGTCGCCCATGAAGATCAGCACCGTCGAGGGCGGGATGATCTGGCCAAGCGTGCCGCTGGCGCAGATCACGCCGGTCGCGAGCTTTGGGTTGTAGCCCGCCCGCAGCATCGCGGGCAGCGAGATCAGGCCCATCGTGACGACCGTCGCCCCGACCACCCCGGTCGAGGCCGCCAGCAGGGCGCCGACCAGGATCACCGACATGCCCAGCCCGCCGCGCAGGTTGCCAAAGAGCTTGCCCATGGTCAGCAAGAGCTGCTCGGCGATGTTGGATCGTTCCAGCATCACGCCCATGAAGATGAACAGCGGCACCGCCACCAGCACCTCGTTGGTCATGAAGCCGATATAGCGGTTCGGGAGTGCTCCGAAATTCGACACGTCGAACACGCCGAAGGCCATGCCGACGGCGCCGAACATCAGGGACACACCCGCCAGCGTGAAGGCCACCGGGAACCCCAGCAGCAGAAAGCCGATGATGCCGAAGAACATCAATCCGGCAAGGATTTCTCCGATCAGGACAGGCTCCATCAGGCCGCCCCCTCGGGCGCAGGCTGGCCGAGATCGACGTCATAGCGTTGTGATGGTGGCAAGAGATCCTCGCGCCCGGCAAGGACCAGGATCGAGCGCAGGATCATCGCGATGCCCTGAAGACCCAGCAGCACCACCATCGCGATGATGAAGCTCTTGAGGATGAAAAGCCCGGGCATTCCGCCGACATTGGCCGAGGCTTCGCGATAGCTCCAGGCGCGCTCGACGAAGGGAATCGAATAGAGATAGACGATGGTGCAGAACGGCAAGAGGAAGAACAGCGCCCCGAACATGTCGACCAGCGCCTTGGCCTTGATGCGCGCCGGGCGATAGAAGATGTCGACCCGCACATGATCGCCGCGCATCAGCGCGAAGCCGGCAACTGCGGTGAACATCGCGCCGTTCAGCCAGATGTATAGATCCTGCATCCAGACATAGCTTGAGGAAAAGACGTATCGCTGCACCACGACGGTGAAGCAGATCACCACGATCCCCAGCGACAGCCACGAAAAAACATGCCCGACAACCGCGTTCAATCCGCTGATCGCCCGGACCAGCATCGCCATTGCCCGCATGTTCCCTCTCCCCTTTTGTCCCGCAAGATAGTTGCCATGAACGGGCGGGCACCACAATAAAAAGCGTTGCTCCTGCGCGCCGACGCGGGGCTTTTTGACGCGAAAGGCCCGCACATGGCGGGCCTTTCCCTTGTTTCCTCTAGGCCAGGATTACTTGACCGCACAGGCGCGAAGTTCCTCGACATCCGGCCCGTTGGGCGTGCGGCCGAGGTTGTAGGGCGCCGAAGCGTCACGCCACTTGGCGTAGTCGTTCAGATACTCGACCTGGCTCAGATACACCTTGGCACTGTCAGGGTTCTCGCAGGCGGTCTGGATGATGACCTGGTTCGCCATCTCCTGGATCTTCGCCAGCGCCGCGTCGTCGTAGCGGGTGATCTCGACCGCCTCATCGAACAGCGCATAGGCCTCGGTGGCGCGCTTTTCGGTGAAGGTGAGCGACCAGATCAGGTTCGCATCGGCGGCGACTTTCAGCGCGTTCTGCGTTTCCGGCGACAGCGCGTCCCACGACGCCTTGTTGATCATCACGCCGAACATCGAGGCCGACTGGTGCCAGCCGGGCGTTGCCCAGAACTTCGTGACCTGCTGGAAGCCGCCCGACCAGTCCACGTTCGGGGTCGAGAACTCGGCCCCGTCGATCACGCCGCGCTCGAGCGACTGGTAGATCTCGCCACCGGCCATCGACACCTGGCTGCCGCCAAGCAGTTCAAGCAGACGCCCCTGCTCAAGCCCCGAAAGGCGCAGGCGCATGCCTTGCAGGTCGTCCAGCGTCTCGATCTTCTTGTTGGTGCGGAAGCCGGATTCGTTGTTGGTCACGCCATAGGGCAGATAGACCATGCCGAACTTGCCGTAGATCTCGTTGTAGAGATCGGCACCGCCCCACTGCTGGATCCAGTTCACATAGTCGATCGCGTTGAACAGGCTCGCCGTGGTCGCCAGGGGCGAGAACGCCGAGTTGCGCCCGGCCCAGTAGCCCGGCCAGTCGCCGCCAGCCTGGATGGTGCCGCTTTCGACCGCGCCGAACACCTCGCCCGCGGGCACAAGCTCGCCGCCATCGAAGAACTCGATGGTCAGGGCATCGCCGGTCAGGGCGTTGGCCAGTTCGACGAAATGCCGGTCGATCTCGATCAGCTCGAGCGATGACGGCCAGGTCGTCGTCATGGTCCAGCTTTCCTGAGCCATCGCGGTTCCGGCCACCCCGACACTCAGGGCCCCCGCTGCGAATACATGCGTCAGTTTCATATCATTCTCCTCCAGTTGGTTACTTGTTGTAGAACACGTCCGGCAGCCACAGCACGAGTTGCGGCATGAGCGCGACGGTGATGCTCATCAGGATGATCAACCCGATGAACGGCATGACCCCCAGGATGATCTGCCCGGTTCGGACCTCTTTCGGCGCCAGCGCGCGCAGATAGAACAGCGCGTATCCGAAAGGTGGCGTCAGGAACGAGGTTTGCAGGACCAGCGCCATGAGCACGACGAACCACAACAGGTTGATCTGCATCTCCTGAATGATGGGCAGAAAGATCGGGAAAGACAACAGCACGATCCCGGTCCAGTCCAGGAACGCGCCGAGGATGAACACGATGAACAGCATCATCGTGATCAGAAGCCAGGGCGCCATGTCGAGGCCGCGGATGATCTCCTGCGTCGCGCGCAACCCGCCGGTGATGTTGAACACGCCGGTGAACGCGGTCGCGCCGATCACGATGAACAGGATCATCGCCGAGGTGCGCCCGGTCTCGAGCATTGCGGAATAGAAGGTCTTCAGCTCGAACTTGCCGCGCAGGATCACGATCAGCAGCGCAAGCGCCGCGCCGATCGCCGAGGCTTCGGTCGCCGTCGCGATCCCGGCCAGAAGCGAGCCGAGGATGCCGAGGATCAGGATCAGGGGCGGCACCGCCTCGATCGCCAGCATCCGCAGCAGCGCACCGCGCCCGATCTTCTCGTCCGGCTCGACCGCCGGGGCCATGTCGGGCCGGAAGATGGCGACGATCACCACCCAGACCGCATAGAGCAGGCCAAGCAGCACGCCGGGGATCATCGCGCCGGCAAACAGCTCGCCCACCGACAGCGGCGAATAGCTGGCCATCAGGATCAGCATGATCGAGGGCGGAATGAGGATGCCGAGACAGCCCGACGCGGCGATCACGCCCGTCGTCAGCGTCGGCGAATAGCCGTATTGCAGCATCGGCCGCAGCGCCATCACCCCCATCACGGTGATCGAGGCTCCGATGATGCCGGTGGTCGCCGCCAAGAGGATCGAGATGAACACCACCGCCAGCGCCAGCCCGCCGCGCACGTTCGACATGAGCAGGCGGAGCGATTCGAACATCTTGTCGGTCACGCCTGAATCCGACAGGAATCGCGCCATCAGGATGAACAGCGGAATGGCGATCAGGGTGAAGTTGTCCAGCACGTCGCCGAAGATGCGGTTGATGACGATGCCCAGCACCATCGGCTTGCCCGCGATCAGCGTGCCCAGCACCGCCGTTCCACCCAGAACGAAGGCCAGCGGGTGCCCCATGAACAGGCCCGTGAGCAACAGGCCGAACATGATCAGGGCAATGATTTCAGGCGCCATGCGGCTTCTCCTGCTTGTCGAGGATCAGTTTCAGGACCTCGACGATGCCCTGCAGAAACAACAGCCCCGCCGCCACCGCCATCGCCATCTTGAGCGGATAGACCGGCAGTTGCACCGAGCCATAGGTGGTCTCGCCCTGGTTCCACGACTTCAATGCGAAATCCCATGACCGGGTGAGGAACACCCAGGCGAAGGGAAAGAAGAAGATCGCGTATCCCGCCACCTCGACCCAGCGCCGCATGACCGGCTGCATCCGCTCGGTCAGGATATCGACCCGCACATGCGCCTGGTGGCGCAGCGCATAGCCGCCCAGCATGACGAAATAGAAGCCGTATAGCTGTTTCGTCACGTCGAACGCCCAGCGCGTCGGCGCGTTGAAGACATACCGCATCACCACGTCGAAAATGATGATCGCGGCAAAGATGACCGCGACCACCGAAACGATCCGCCCGACGGTTTCGTTCAGGCCGTCGACTGCCTTAATGATCACCATGCAATTCCCTGTGTGTTCAGCTTGACGTGAACAGATGTTATCATTCACTTCAGGTTTTACACTCTGCCGCAGGGGTGCCGCAATCCGTTGAATCACGTAATGGACAACCGGGGCGAAACCGACGATCCTGCGCGGTTCTCGCGCCGTTGCCGAAGGTTGGGGGAAGATGGACAGGCCACGCCCGCACAGCTCCGGCACCAGGCCACGCGCCACCGTGCCGCGCCTTGTCATCATGGTGAAAGAGCCGCGCGCCGGCCGCGTCAAGACCCGGCTGGGGCAGGACATCGGCCATGTCCGCGCGGCATGGTGGATGCGCCACCGCCTTGCCGCGCTGGCGCGCGAGGTGGTCGCGCCGGGGTGGCAGACGCTCCTCGCCGTCGCGCCCGATGTCGCCGCGCACTCGCCGATGCTTCCCCGCCTGCCGCGTCTGGCGCAGGGGCCGGGCGATCTGGGCGCGCGCATGGCGCGACTGTTCCGGGTGCTGCCACCGGGGCCGGTCCTGATCATCGGGGCCGATATTCCGGCGATCACCCGGGCGCACATCGCCGCCGGGTTCGCCCGGCTGGGCGACCATCACGCGTTGATCGGCCCGGCCACGGATGGCGGCTTCTGGGCGATCGGGTTGAAGCGCAGCGGCGCAACTCCGGCCGGTCTGTTCGACAATGTGCGCTGGTCCACGCCGCACGCGATGGCCGATACGCTGGCAACCTTGCCCTATTCCCGCATCGCGCGCCTGCCGGTGTTGCAAGATGTTGACGTGGCGGCAGATTTACATGCTGTTGGGCGCTGACGTTTCATTCGTCGCGTGCTACGGCTGACCCATGACCCGCATCCCATCAAAAGACGAAATCCTCGCATGGATCTCGGACAACCCGACCCTCACATCGAAACGCGATATCGCGAAGGCCTTTGGCATCAAGGGCTCGGACCGGATCGACCTCAAGCGCATCCTGCGCGAGCTTGAGGACGACGGCCACCTTTCCAAGCGCGACAAGACCTACCGCGACCCCGACAAGCTGCCGCCGGTATCGGTGCTTGAAGTGACCGGGCTGGAGCCGGACGGTGAACTCTACGCCCGCCCGCTGGAATGGCAGGGCGAAGGCGACGCGCCAAAGGTGCTGTTCATCGCGAAACCGGGTGATCCGGCACTGACGGCGGGCGACCGCATCCTTGGCCGCATGACCGAGGTCAAGGGCGAGGATCACGCCTACGAGGCACGCCTGATCCGCCGCATCGGCACCAACCCGACGCGCATCCTTGGCATCTATCGCAGCGGCGCCGAAGGCGGGCGCGTGATGCCGATCGACAAGGGCGCCGACAAGGAGTGGATGGTGACGTCCGGGGCCGCAAACGGCGCCAGGGACGGCGAACTGGTCGAGGCCGAGCAGACCGGGCCGACCGCCCGCATGGGCCTGCCGCGCGCCAGGATCGTTGCCCGGCTGGGCGATGCGAGCGCACCGCGCGCCGTCAGCCTGATCGCGATCCATCAGCACGGCATCCCCGACACCTTCCCCGACGAGGTGATCGCCGAGGCCGACGCGATGACGCCTGCCGGCATGAAGGGCCGCGAAGACCTGCGCCACCTGCCGCTTGTCACCATCGACCCGTCCGATGCCCGCGACCATGACGATGCCGTCTGGGCGCATCCCGACGACAACGCGAAAAACCCCGGCGGCCATGTCGTCTGGGTCGCCATCGCCGATGTTGCGCATTACGTCACGCCGGGGTCGGAGCTTGACCGCGAGGCGCGTAATCGGGGCAATTCGACCTATTTCCCCGACCGGGTGGTGCCGATGCTGCCCGACCGGCTGTCGGGCGATCTGTGCTCATTGCACGAGGGCGTGCCGCGCGCTGTCCTCGCCGCGCGCATGGTGATCGACGCGCATGGCAGCAAAGTCAGCCACAGCTTCATTCGGGGGATGATGCAGTCGAAGGCGACGCTGAATTATGCCGAAGTGCAGGCCGCCCATGATGGCGACGCGAACGACAAATGCGCCCCCCTGATGGATGAGGTGATCGAACCGCTCTACGCCGCCTATTACGCGCTGCGCGATGCCCGCGCCAAGCGCCAGCCGCTCGACATCGACCTGCCGGAACGTAAGATCGTTCTGACGGACGATGGCAAGGTCGAAAGCGTCAAGTTCGCCGAGCGTTTCGACGCGCACCGGATGATCGAGGAATTCATGGTGCTGGCCAACGTCGCGGCGGCCGAGGAACTCAACCGACTGAAACGCCCGCTGCTGTTTCGTGTTCACGAGGAACCCAGCCCCGAGAAGATGGAGGCGCTGCGCGAAGTGGCGCAGGCCTCGGGCTTCACGCTGGCCAAGGGGCAAGTTCTGCAAACCCGCCACCTCAACTCGCTTCTGTCGCAGGCCGAGGGCACCGAGTTCGACGAGCTTATCAACATCTCCACCCTGCGCTCGATGCAGCAGGCCTATTACGCGCCGGAAAATTTCGGGCATTTCGGGCTGGCGTTGAAGAATTACGCGCATTTCACCTCGCCGATCCGGCGCTATTCCGACCTGATCGTGCACCGCGCGCTGATCTCGGGGCATGGCTGGGGCAAGGACGGTCTCAGCCGTTCCGACATCGACCAGCTCGAGGCCACGGCGCAGCATATCTCCGAAACCGAACGCCGCTCGATGGCCGCCGAGCGTGACACCACAGACCGCTATCTCGCGTCCTACCTGGCCGAACGCGTGGGCGCCGAGTTCTCCGGGCATATTTCCGGCATCCAGCGCTTCGGTGCCTTCGTAAAGCTGGATGAGACCGGCGCCGACGGGTTGATTCCGGTGTCGACCATAGGGGCGGAGTATTATCGCTATGACGAAGCGGCCAGAACCTTGACCGGCGAGCGCACGGGGCAGGAACTTTCGGTCGGGCTGCCGGTTACGGTCAGGCTGGCCGAGGCGGTGCCGCTGACGGGCGGTCTGATGCTGGAACTGCTCGAGGTGCGCGGCGAGACCTTGAAAACCGGCGGTCGCAAGGGCACCTCCAGGGCGCCGGTATCGCGCAAGGGCGCGAAGGCCCGCTACAAGGCGGAAAAGACCAGCAAGGCAGAGCGGCGGCGGCGAAAGTAGCCCCGCCCACACGGCAACCCCTCGGCGATCCGGAAGGAAGTGGCGGATGAGTGCTGCACAATGGCAAGGCGACGCTGCCGTGTTCCGGGCCTGGGTCGAGCAGGAATTCACGCCCCGCGCGCTGGAACGACGCATCAAGCCCGCCGTCCTGAGCCGCGCCTTGGCTGGCGTGACCTTTCTGCCCGATGTGATCGAGCGGCAGGCTGATCAGCGCGAGTTTTCCCTGCCGATCCGGGACTATCTCGACATCACCGCATCCGACGAGCGCGCCCGGATCGGCCGCCAGATGCTGCGCAAGCACCGCGACCTGTTGAACCGGATCGAACTGGCCTTTTCCGTCGAGCCCGAGGTCGTGATCGCAATCTGGGGGCTTGAAACCGGGTATGGAGTCGTTCCGGGGCGGTTTCCGGTGATCTCGGCGCTGGCCACATTGGCGTTTCGCGGCCGGCGGGCGAGTTTCTTCGAGGAACAGCTGATCGCCGCCCTCAGGATGATCCAGGCCCACAAGATCGCGCCCGAGACCATGCTTGGCTCATGGGCCGGGGCGATGGGGCATGGCCAGTTCATGCCCTCCTCGGTGCTGGATTTCGGGGTCGATTTCGACGGCGACGGCACGCTTGACCTCTGGGGCGAAGACCCGTCGGACGCGCTGGCCTCGATCGCCAATTACCTCAACAAACACCAATGGCGCACCGGCCAGCCCTGGGGGCTGGAAGTGCGCCTGCCGGATGCCTTCGATTATGGCCTTGCCGGACCCGACGCCGCCCGGCCGACACGCGACTGGGCGGGCATGGGGGTGACGGATGCCACCGGTGGCGCGCTGCCCGACTACGGCTCGGGAATGATCCTGCTGCCGGCCGGGCATCGCGGTGTCGCACTACTGGCGCTGCGCAATTTCCTGGTGCTGACCGCCTATAACCGCGCCGACGCCTATGCCATCGCGATCGGCCACCTGAGCGACCGGATCGCCGGTGGCAAACCCTTTATCGCCGCCTGGCCCGAGGATGAGGCCCTGTTGTCCAAGACCGATGTGGTCACGGCGCAGATGCTGCTGACGCAGGCGGGCTTTGACACCCACGGCGTTGACGGTCTGTTCGGCCCGAACACCGCCCGCGCGGTCCGGGCGTTTCAGGCGGTGCACGCTCTGGTGCCGGACGGTCATCTTGACGCGGCGCTGCTGGACCGGCTACGCGAGGCCGCCACCGGCGCGGGCTAGTTGTGCGGGCGTGAGACCGGTCATGCTGTCGGCGACGAGCGCCGCGCCCGTGAAATCCTCGCCTTGCGTATAGGTCGAAGGCGTCACCACCACCGGCAAACCGGCAGCCATGGCCGCGCGCAGCCCGATGGCGCTGTCCTCGAAGGCGATGCAGGCATCGGGCGGCAGGCCCAGCCGCTCCAGCGCCAGCAGATAGACATCCGGCGCCGGTTTCTTCGCCGCCACCTCGTCGCCCGCCGCGATCACATCGAACACCGCGTCCGGTTCCTGCCCCCAGCAACACCGCGTCAGCGCAGCGACATTGGCGCGGCTGGTCGTGGTCGCCACCGCCAGCCGCAGCCCCTCTGCACGAGCCGCCGCGATCAGCCCGGCGACACCGGGCCGCAAGTCAAGCCCGCCGCTGGCCAGAATGTCCCCATAGACTGCCGTCTTCTCGGCATGAAGCTGCGCGATCTCGTCTTGCTCCAGCCGCCGCGCATCGTCAGTCAGGCTGTTCTGAAAGGCGTGCATCCGCTCCTTGCCGCCGGGGGTGCGCAAGAGGTCGCGATAGGTCTCCCGTGGCCAGTGCCAGCCCAGCCCTCGGGCGTCAAAGGCCCGGTTGAAGGCCGCCCGGTGTGCCTCTTCGGTCTCGGCCAGCGTGCCGTCAACGTCGAAGATCAGCCCGGCCAGCCTCACGCCGGGGCGGTCTGCGCAATCCCGGCGACGATGCCCGGCAGGTCGGTGAAATCGGCAAACCGCCAGTCATGCGCCAGCGCCTCGACCGGCCCCTTGCGATAGCCTTCGGTGTAAAGCGCAAAGCGCACCCCGGCGCGCTGGGCGGTCTCGGCGTCAACCTCGCTGTCGCCCACGTAAAGCCGCGCCCCGTCGCCCAGCGCCGCGAAGGCATGCGACAGCGGCGCCGGATCGGGCTTTTTCTGCGCCAGCGTATCGCCGCCGACCACCACGTCGAAATACCGCGCCAGCCCCAGCAATTCCAGCACCAGCCGCGCCGGTTCCTCGGGCTTGTTGGTGCAGATACCCAGCCGATGCCCCGCCGCCTTGAACAGATCGAGCGCGCCGGTCACGCCGGGATAGACCCGCGTCAGATCGGCGGGCGCGTCGTTGTAGAAATCGCGCACCGCGTCATACAATTGCGGATACCGGCTCTGCGATATCCCCCGCGCGTCCAGCACGCGTTCCACCAGCTTCGGCAGCCCGTTGCCGATGAACGTGGTGATGGTCGGCAGGTCGAGCGCTTCTGCCCCCTCCCCCCGCAGCATCCGGTTCACCGCCGCCCGGATATCCGGCGCGCTGTCGATCAGGGTGCCGTCGAGATCAAAGACGATGTTCATCAGGCGTCCTTCCACTTGATCGAACAGCCCATCGACGCGACCTGTTGCTCCGGCCCCTTGCCGGTCTCGGCCACCTGTTTCATCGCCTCGAACAACTCGCGTTTCAGGTCCTTCGGCCCGGCCTCCTTGTTCGAGGCATCGAGCCGCCCGCGATATTGCAGCCCACCCTTGGCGTTGTAGCCAAAGAAATCCGGCGTGCAGACCGCCCCATAGGCCCGCGCGACCTCCTGGGTCTCGTCGTAGAGATAGGGGAAGGTGAAACCGTGCTTGCGCGCCAGTTCGGCCATCCTGTCGGGCGCATCCTCGGGGTAGTCCGCGACGTCATTGGCGCTGATCGCCACCACGCCGACGCCCAACGCCTGCAAGTCGCGCGCATCGCGCACGATCCGGTCGATCACCGCCATCACATAGGGGCAGTGGTTGCAGATGAACATGACAAGCGTGCCGTTCTCGCCCTTCACATCGGCCAGAGTGAACACCTTGCCCGCGCCATCGGGCAGGCTGAAATCATGGATCGGCGCGTCGAAATCGCAGATCGGGGGGATGGATGGCATGGTCTTTTCCTCCGGTCAGGCGGCCTTGCCCAGCGCGCCCTCGGCGGCGGCACGGATCGCGCGGATATTGTCGCCATAGACCGACGCCTTGTCGACCGATCCGCCCTTGAACACCGCCGAACCGGCGACCAGCACATCGGCTCCGGCAGCGGCCACCAAGGGCGCGGTCTCGGTTGTCACGCCGCCGTCGATCTGGATATGGATCGGCCGATCCCCGATCATGGCGCGCAGGCGGCGGGTTTTCTCGACGCCCGAGTGGATGAACTTCTGCCCGCCGAAACCGGGGTTCACCGTCATGATCAAGACCATGTCGCAGAGGTCGAGCACATGCTCGATGCTTTCCAGCGGCGTGCCGGGGTTGAGCGAGACGCCTGCCATCTTGCCGGTCGCCTTGATCGCCTGCAACGTGCGGTGGATATGCGGCCCGGCCTCGACATGCGCGGTGATCATGTCCGCACCCGCCTCGGCATAGGCCTCGATATAGGGGTCCACCGGCGCGATCATCAGGTGAACGTCCATGAAGGTCGTCACATGCGCACGGAACGCCTTCACCGCGGGCGGGCCGAAGGTCAGGTTCGGCACGAAATGCCCGTCCATCACATCGACATGCACCCAATCGGCGCCCTCGGCCTCGATCGCCCGGATCTCGGCACCGAAATTGGCGAAATCGGCCGACAGGATCGAAGGCGCGATCTTGATGGAACGGTCGAAGGGCATGGGGTCTCTCCTTGTCTGGGTCGGGCGGGATGGGACATGGCCCGGTCGCCATCCCTCTAGCACGCCTGAAGCGCGAAGTTCAAAGCCTACTCCGCCGCCCGCGCCGGAGCGACTTTCGGGTCGAGCGAGCCGCCTTCATAGCGTTTCGCCATGTCGTCGATGTCGATCACCTTGATCTTCGAGGCATTGCCCGCCGTGCCGAAGCGCTCGAACCGGTCAAGGCAGAGCTTTTCCATCTCGTCCATCGCCGGGATCATGAACTTGCGCGGGTCGAACTCGGACGCCTTTTCCATCGCCACCCGGCGGAACTGGCCGGTGATCGCCATGCGGTTGTCGGTGTCGATGTTCACCTTGCGCACGCCCGACTTGATGCCGCGCTCGATCTCCTCGACCGGCACGCCGTAGGTCTGGGGCATGTTGCCGCCGAAATCGTTGATCAGGTCTTGCAGGTATTGCGGCACCGAGGACGAGCCGTGCATGACAAGGTGAACATCGGGAATCCGTGCGTGGATCGCCTCGATCTGGCTGATCGCAAGGATGTCGCCGGTCGGCTTGCGGCTGAACTTGTAGGCCCCGTGCGAGGTGCCACAGGCAATCGCCAGCGCGTCCACCTTGGTGCGCGCGACGAAATCCGCCGCCTGATCCGGGTCGGTCAGCATGTCCTCGCGCGTCAGCTTGCCTTCCGCCCCCGATCCGTCCTCCTTGGCCGCTTCGCCGGTCTCGAGGTTGCCCAGCACGCCCAATTCGCCCTCGACGCTTGCGCCGACCCAATGCGCCATCCGCGCCACCCGCTCGGTGATCTCGACGTTGTAGTCATAGCTTGCGGGCGTCTTCATGTCGGCCATCAGCGAGCCGTCCATCATCACGCTGGTAAAGCCGTGGCGGATTGCCGACAGGCAGGTCGCCTCGTTGTTGCCGTGGTCCTGATGCATGCAGATCGGGATGTCGGGATACATCTCCGCCAGCGCCTGGATCATGTGCCGCAGCATGATGTCCCCGGCATAGGAGCGCGCACCGCGGCTGGCCTGCATGATCACCGGCGCGTCGCATTTCGCCGCCGCCCGCATGATCGCCAGACCCTGCTCCATGTTGTTGATGTTGAAGGCCGGCACGCCGTAGCCCTGCTCGGCGGCGTGGTCGAGCAATTGGCGAAGGGTGATAAGCGCCATGTCAGGTCTCCTTGATGAGGGATTTGGCGGCAGCCGCGACGGCATCCGCCGTGATGCCGAAATGATGGTAAAGCGCCTCTGCCGGGGCGGATGCGCCAAAGCCGGTCATGCCGACGAACGCGCCGTCAGAACCGATCAGCGCATCCCAGCCCTGCCGCACCGCCGCCTCGACCCCGACGCGGGGCGCATCGCCCAGCACGGTGTCGCGGTAGGCGTCGGGCTGCTGCGCGAAGGCCTCGAAACACGGCGCGGACACCACCGCCGCCTTGATCCCGTCAGCCGCCAGCATCTCCGCCGCCGCCAACGCGATCTCGACCTCCGAGCCGGTGGCGATCAGCGTCACGTCGCGCCCGCCCTCCGCCTCGCGCAGCACATAGGCACCCCGTGCGGTCAGGTTGGCGTCATTGTGATTGGTGCGAACGGTGGGCAGCGCCTGCCGCGACAGCGACAGCACGCTGGGGGTCGTCTCAAGTTCCAGCGCCGCCTGCCACGCCTCGGCGGTCTCGACCGCATCGGCGGGGCGGAACACCATCATGTTGGGCATCGCGCGCAGGCTTGCCAGCGTTTCGACCGGCTGGTGCGTCGGCCCGTCCTCGCCCAGCCCGATGCTGTCATGCGTCAGCACATAGATCACCCTGAGCCCCATCAGCGCCGACAACCGCATCGCGCCGCGCATGTAGTCGGCGAAGACCAGGAACGTGCCGCCATAGGGCACGAACCCGCCATGCAGCGCGATCCCGTTCATGATCGCCGCCATGCCATGTTCGCGCACGCCGTAGCGGATGTAGTTGCCGGTGAAATCCCCGGCCACGACGTCCCGCATCCCCGTCGTGAAGGTCAGGTTCGATCCGGTCAGGTCGGCCGAGCCGCCCACCGTGTTGGGCAGCGTCGCATTGACCACATCAAGCGCCATTTCACTGGCCTTGCGGGTCGCGACCTTGGGCGCGTCCTGCGCCAATCGCGCCTTGTAGGCATTGATCGCCGCATCCAGCGCGCGCCTGTCGGGGTTGGCCTGCGCCGTCTCGAACGCGTCCTGCTTCGGATGCCCGCCAAGCCGCTTTTCCCATTCGCGCCGCGCATCCCGCCCCCGCGCGGCGATGGCGTGGAAGGCGTCGTAGACCTCGCGCGGCACCTCGAACGGCGCATGGCTCCAGCCCAGCGCCTCGCGCGTCGCGGCCACCTCGTCCGCGCCCAACGGTGCGCCGTGCACCGAATGGCTGCCCTGCTTGTTGGGCGCGCCAAAGCCGATCACCGTGCGGCAGGCGATCATCGAGGGCCGCGCATCACCCCGCGCCGCCTCGATCGCCTCGGCAATCGCCGCCTTGTCGTGCCCGTCCACCGCCTGAACATGCCAGCCCGCCGCCGCGAACCGCGCCTCTTGATCCGTCGAGGTCGAAATGTCCGTCGACCCGTCGATGGTGATCCTGTTGTCGTCCCACATCACGATCAGCCGCCCCAGCCGGTAGTGCCCGGCAAAGTCGATGGCCTCGTGCGAAATCCCTTCCATCAGACAGCCGTCACCGGCGATGACATAGGTGAAATGGTCGACCAGATCGTCGCCAAACCGCGCATTCGCCATCCGCTCGGCCAGCGCCATTCCCACTGCAGAGGATATGCCCTGCCCAAGCGGCCCGGTCGTCACCTCGATGCCCTTGGCGTGACCATATTCCGGATGCCCGGCGGTGCGCGATCCCAACTGTCGGAAATTGCGGAGCTGCCCCATCCCCATGTCGTCGTAGCCCAGCAGGTGGTTGATCGCGTAAAGCAGCATCGAGCCATGCCCCGCGCTCATCACGAAACGGTCGCGGTCGGGCCATTTGTCCGCTGTCGGATCGACCCGGATGAAGCGGTTGAACAGCACCGTCGCCACATCGGCCAGCCCCATCGGCGCGCCCGGATGCCCCGAATTGGCTGCCTGAACCGCATCCATCGCCAGCGCGCGGATCGCGTTGGCCATCAGGTCTTCGGTGGTGGTGTCGATCTCGGTCTGGATGGTCATCGGGCTTCCTCTCAGGCGCGTTTGGACTGGCTGACCAGCCGCTCGATCATCGGGGTGAAGATCAGTTGCATCGCGAGATCCATCTTGCCGCCCGGAATGACGATGGAGTTGGCCCGGCTCATCCAGCTGCCCTCGATCATCTGGGCGAGATAGGGAAAGTCGATGCCGCGCGGGTTCTTGAACCGGATCACCACCAGGCTCTCGTCGGCGGTCGGTATCCAGCGGGCGATGAACGGGTTCGAGGTATCGACCACCGGCACGCGCTGAAAGTTGATGTCGGTCTGGGTGAACTGCGGCGTGATGCAATGCACATAGGCATGCATCCGGCGCAGGATCACGTCGGTCACCGCCTCGGTGGTATAGCCCCGGCTGGCCTTGTCGCGGTGGATCTTCTGGATCCACTCGAGGTTCACCACCGGCACCACCCCGATCTTGAGGTCGGCGTGCTTGGCAAGGTTCACCTCGTCATTCACCACCGCGCCGTGCAGCCCCTCGTAGAACAGCAGGTCGCTGCCGTCCTCGAACGCGGCCCAGTCGGTGAACTTGCCGGGCTCGACGCCGTATTTCGCCGCCTCGCCATCGTCGTGGACATAATGCCGGGTGCGGCCCTTGCCGGTCTCGGCGTATTCGCGAAACACCCGCTCCAACTCATCGAGCGCGTTGGCCTCATAGCTGAAATGGCTGAACGTGTGGTCGCCGCTGGCATAACGCCGCTCCAGCTCGGCCTTCATGTCAGCGCGGTTGTAGCGGTGGAACGCATCGCCCTCGATCGACACGGCGGAAACGCCCTCGCGGCGGAAGATCTGGTCGAACGTGCCCTTGACGGTCGAGGTTCCGGCGCCCGACGAGCCCGTGACCGAAATGATGGGGTGTTTCTTGCTCATGGGGTCAGTCCTCAGGCGCGGAACAGGCCGCGGGTTCCAAACAGGGCCGAGATTTCCTCGACCGGCAGATCCTGATAGGCCGTCACGCGGTCGACCTTCACGGCGCTGCCGAAGACGAAAGGGGTGCGGCCATGCAGTTCGGTTGCGGTTTGCGACATGATACGGTCATGGCCATCGGTGGCCTTGCCGCCCGCCTGCTCCATCAGGAACGCGATCGGCGCGCATTCATAGACCATCCGAAGCCGGCCGCGCTCATAGCCTTTGCGCTCATCCGCCGGATACAGAAAGATCCCGCCCCGCGACATGATCCGGTGCGTTTCCGCCACCAGCGAGGCGACCCAGCGCATGTTGTAATTCTCGTCGCGCGGCCCGGTGTCACCGGCAAGGCAATCGTCGATATAGGCGCGGATCGCCGGGCTCCAGTGCCGGTAATTGGACGCGTTTATCGCAAACTCGTGGCTCGACTCCGGCACCCGGTGGTTCGCGTCGACCAGCCGCCACTGGCCGCTGTCGGGGTCGAGGATATAGCTCTGCACCCCGTCGCCGAACGTCACAACCAGAAAGGCCTGCGGCCCATAGATGATGTATCCGCCCGCCAGTTGCTCATGCGCCGGGCGCAGGACGCTGCCCAAGGGGTCGCCCGCCTTGGCCTCGAAGATCGAGAAGATCGTGCCGATGGAGACGTTCACGTCGATGTTGGACGATCCGTCCAGCGGGTCGATGGCCAGCGCGAAGCGGCCTTCGGGGTTCAGCTCGACCACCTCGTCCTGTTCTTCCGACGCGTAGTAGCGCACCGGCGTCGCCACCAGTTCGGCGGCGAAGGCCTCGTCGGCCATCACGTCCAGCGCCTTTTGCTGGTCGCCGCCGAGGTTTTCGCCGACGCCCGCCCCCAGCGCGCCGCCCAAGGGCCCGCGCCGGATTGTTCGGCAAAGGCTGCGCCCGACATTCGCCAGCGCGACGATAACCGGCACGAGATCCGCCGGAATCCGCGACGTGTCGTCGATGACATCGCTTGCGTTCATCATTCCTCCCGTCGCCCGGCCCGTTTCACGATGGGGCCGAACCCCCTTGTCGTGGCATGGCGAGGTCGTCTATAGAATTTAATAAGATAGAAAATGGATTAGATTTTTCTGAACATGCAGCGCAGCGATGCCATAAGTCTCAAGCAATTACGGGCACTTGCCGCAGTCGCCGCGCATGGCTCGATCACCCGTGCAGCTGAGGCAATTCGCCTCACCCCGCCCGCGGTGCATTCGCAGTTGAAGCAGCTTGCCGATCATTGCGGCGCCCCGATGCTGCGCCGGGCCGAGGGTGGCGGGATGGAACTGACCGAGGAGGGCGAGCTTGTCGTCGCCACCGTCGCGCGGATCGAGGCCGAGCTTGACGCCTGCCTGCGCGACGTCACCGAACACCGCAAGGGCCGCGCCGGGCTGGTCCGGATCGGGGTGGTTTCGACCGGCAAGTATTTCGCGCCCCGGCTGGTGGTGACGCTGAAGCGCGCCTTCCCCGACATCAAGGTCGAGCTTGTGATCGGCAACCGCGAACAGATCATCGCGGCGCTCGAGGTGCGGCAGGTCCACTTCGCCATCATGGGCCGCCCGCCCCGGATGCCCGCCAACATCTCGGAACCGCTTGGCCGCAACCCGCATGTGCTGATCGCGCCGCCCGACCACCGGCTGGCGGGCGTCGCGGGCATCACCCCGGACGATCTGTTCGCGGAAACCTTCATCGGTCGCGAAGACGGCTCCGGCACCCGCATCCTGATGAGCCGCTTTCTCGACCGGATCGGCGATGGCAGACCCTATGACGTGATCACCATGAGCTCGAACGAGACGATCAAGCAGGCGGTGATCGCGGGTCTGGGCATCGCCCTGATCTCGCAACATACCGTGGTCGAGGAATTGCACGCCGGGCGGCTTGTCACGCTCGACCTGCCGGGCCTTCCGATCGAGCGCACGTGGTTTCTGCTGCACCGCGCCGACACGCCGCTGACCCCGGCGGCGCAGCGCATCCGCGATCATGTCGCCGCGATGCAGGGCAGTTTCCTGCCGCAGCTTTAACCCAAGCCGAGGCTGGCGCTTTTCCCCGCTCCGGTCTATGCGATGCGAAACCCCGGAGATGCCATGTTCGTTGTCACCCTGATCGCCACACCCGGCACCGATGCGCTGGAAACAACGCTGGTCGAAGCCCTGCGCAACGCCTGGGGCGGCGGTCCGGCGCGCTGGCTTTCGCCGGGCGAGGCGGCGGAATTTCCGGTGCCCAGCATGCCCGCGAACCGCTGGCAGGTCTGGGACGATCTTCAGGCACAGCGGACCGACCTCGTGGTGCAGCCCGCCGAAGGACGGCGCAAGCGGATGCTGCTGGCCGACATGGATTCGACCATGATCCGGCAGGAATGTATCGACGAACTGGCCGACGAGGCTGGTGTCGGGCCGCGCGTCGCCGACATCACCGCCCGCGCAATGAACGGCGAGCTTGATTTCGAGGCCGCGCTGCGTGAACGCGTCGGGCTGCTCAAGGGTCTGCCCGCAAGCGTCATCGGCAAGGTGCTGGACGAGCGCATCACCTTCATGCCCGGCGGGCGCGAGTTGGTGGCGACGATGCGCGGTGCCGGAGCCTATGCCGCGCTGGTCTCGGGCGGCTTCACCGCCTTCACCGAAAAGGTCGCGGCGGAGCTTGGGTTTGACGAGAACCGGGCGAATACGCTCGATGTCGCCAACGGCGCGCTGACCGGCAAGGTGATCGAGCCGATCCTTGGCCGGGCGGCGAAGGTCGCCGCACTCGAGGAAATCTCCGCGCGTCTGGGTCTGCGCCATGACGAGGTGATGGCGGTCGGCGACGGCGCCAACGACCTCGGGATGCTGAAGCTTGCCGGGGCAGGGGTGGCGCTGCACGCCAAGCCCTCGGTCGCGGCCGAATGTGACATCCGCATCAACCACGGCGACCTGACGGCGCTTCTGTTCATTCAGGGCTACGGCCAGTCGGACTTCGCGACCGCGTGACCCCGACACGGACACCGGTTGTCCTGACCTTGGCGCAGGACTAGAACGGGGCGAAAGAATGAGGCGCCCATGACCACCCCCAAACCTGTCGTCCTGTGCATTCTCGACGGTTTCGGCCTTCGCGACGAGGCCGAGAACAACGCCGTCAAGCTGGGCCGCACCCCGAACTTCGACCGGATCTGGCGCGATTGCCCGCACAACCAGCTTGTCACCCATGGCCGCGATGTCGGGTTGCCGACCGGGCAGATGGGCAATTCCGAGGTCGGCCACACCAATATCGGCGCGGGCCGGGTGGTGGCGATGGACCTTGGCATGATCGACCTTGCCATCGAGGACGGAACCTTCCAGACCGCCGCCCCGCTTCTGGATTTCATCCGCGACGTGAAGGCAGCAGGCGGCACCGCGCATCTGGCCGGGCTGACCAGCCCCGGCGGGGTTCATGCGCATCAGGACCACATCGTCGCCGCCGCCAAGGTGATCGCCGCCGCAGGCGTGCCGGTGAAGGTGCACGTGATCACCGACGGGCGCGACGTGCCGCCGCAATCGGCGCGCGAGCAGGTGGCGAAGTTTGCCGCCGACCTGCCCGAAGGCGCCGCCATCGCCTCGGTTTCGGGGCGTTACTATGCGATGGACCGCGACAACCGGTGGGAGCGTGTGACCCTTGCCTATGACGCCATCGTCAAGGCGATGGGTCAGACCGCCGACAGTGCCGATGCCGCCATTGCCAGCGCCTATGAGCGCGGCGAGACCGACGAGTTCATCAAGCCGACGGTGATCGCGGGCCACACCGGCATCCACGACAATGACGGGCTGTTCTTCTGCAACTTCCGCGCCGACCGGGCGCGCGAGATCCTGCGCGCCGTGGGCGAGCCGGGATTTGCCGAGTTCGACGTGGGCACCCGCCCGAAGCTTTCGGCGCTCTTGGGCATGGTCGAGTATTCCACCCGCCACAACGCCTACATGACCGTGGTTTTCCCCTCGCGCGACATCGTGAACACGCTGGGCGCATGGGTGGCGAAACAGGGGCTGACGCAGTTCCGGCTGGCCGAGACCGAGAAATATCCGCATGTCACCTTCTTCCTCAATGGCGGAAAGGAGGAACCGGAGGTCGGTGAGGACCGCTACATGGCGCCCTCGCCCAAGGTCGCGACCTATGACCTGCAACCGGAAATGTCCGCCCCCGAAGTGACCGAGCATTTCGTCGCGGCGATCCGCAAGGGCTATGACCTGATCGTCACCAACTACGCCAACCCCGACATGGTCGGGCACTCGGGCGACCTTCAGGCGGCGATCAAGGCGGTCGAGGCGGTGGACAAGGCGCTCGGCGAGGTTCTGGCCGCGATCGAGGAGGTTGGCGGCGCGATCATCGTCACCGCCGACCACGGCAATTGCGAATTGATGGTCGATCCCGTGACCGGCGGCCCGCACACCGCGCACACGACGAACCCGGTGCCGGTGGTGATGGTCGGCGGGCCTGCGGGGTCCAGCCTGCGCGAGGGGAGGCTCAGCGATCTGGCGCCGACGCTGCTTGACCTGATGAACCTGCCGGTTCCCGCCGAGATGACCGGCAAGAGCCTGATCGTCCGGTGAGACTCGTCGCCGCCCTGATCGCCACGCTCCTGTTGGCCCCGCTCTCGGCCCGTGCCGAAGCGACCGCGAGCGCCCAGACCGCGATGGAGGATCTGCGCGCCGCCGCCAAGGCGCTTGAGGCCGCCGAGGGCTCACAGGACCGGGTGGCGGCTCTGACGCGCACGGTGCAGGCCTACGAGTCCGGGCTGGCGGCCCTGCGCGAGGGGCTGCGCCACGCGGCGATTCGCGAGGCCGCGATCAAGGGCGTGTTCGAGGCCGAAAGCGACCGTCTGGCGCAGCTTCTGGGCGTGCTCCAGTCGATCGAGGCGGCGCCGGAACCCAGCCTGCTGCTGCACCCGGACGGCCCCAAGGGCACGGTGCGCGCCGGGATGATCCTGTCGGACGTGACCCCCGCGCTCAGCCGCGAGGCGGCGGAACTTCGCCTTGCCCTGACCGAGGTCGCGACGCTGCGCGCGTTGCAGGAAGCGGCGGTGATGACGCTGGAGGAGGGGCTTCAGGGCGTGCAGGAGGCGCGCACCGAACTGAGCCAGGCGGTGTCGAACCGCACCGACCTGCCGCGCCGCTTTGTTGCCGACGATGTCGCGATGGAAAACCTGATCAGCTCCGCCGACACGCTGGAAAGTTTCGCGGGCGGGTTGATGTCGGCGGCTGTCGAGGATGCTTCGGTCGTGGTCCCCATGGCCGATTTCACCGCAGCACGCGGCACGCTGGCGATGCCGGTGCTGGGCCGGGTGATCCGCACCTATGACGAGACCGACGCCGCCGGCGTGCGCCGCCCCGGCTGGGTGATCGCGACCCGGCCACTGACGCTGGTGACGCTGCCCTGGGCGGCCACGATCCGCTATCTCGGCCCGCTTCTGGATTACGGTCAGGTCGCCATCGTCGAACCCGGCGAGGGCTTCCTTCTGGTGCTGGCCGGGCTGGGGCAGCTTTTCGGCGAAGTCGGCGAGGTCTTGCCTCAGGGCGCGCCGGTGGGATTGATGGGGGGTGCAGAAGCCGCCGATTCTCAAGCCTTTTTGATGACCGCCGCGCAAGGAGGTGGCGCGGAGGCGACAGAAACGCTTTATATGGAACTCAGATGGAATGGATCGCCCGTGGACCCGACCGAATGGTTCGCCCGATCTGCGAAATGAAAGAGACGGACCGAGCATGAAAAGATTCGCGATGGCCGCGCTGGGCGGCACACTGGCAGGCGTGATTTTGACCACCCAGGTGGCAGGGCCCCTGATCGCACAGGACGCCGAGCGCAATGCCTCGGTCTACGAACAGCTCGACCTGTTCGGAGACGTGTTCGAGCGCATCCGCAGCCAGTATGTCGAGGAGGCCAAGACCAAGGACCTGATCGAGGCGGCAATCAACGGGATGCTGTCGTCGCTCGACCCGCATTCGAGCTATCTGGCGCCCGACGATGCCGACGACATGCGGGTGCAGACCCGCGGTTCGTTTGGCGGGCTGGGCATCGAGGTGACGCAGGAAGAGGGCTTCGTCAAGGTCGTCTCGCCGATGGACGGCACCCCGGCGGATGCCGCCGGCATGCAGTCGGGCGACTTCATCACCCATGTCGACGGCGAAAGCCTGCTGGGGCTGACGCTCGACGATGCGGTCGACCGGATGCGTGGCCCGGTCGGCTCCGAGATCATCATCACCGTTGTGCGTGAGGGCGTGGCCGAACCCTTCGACGTCTCGATCATCCGCGACGAGATCAAGCTGACCGCCGCGACGGTGCGCGCGGTGGGCAATTCGGTGGTGATCCGGGTGACGACGTTCAACGATCAGACCTACGCCAACGTCGCCGACGGTTTTGCCAAGGTGACCGAGGAAATGGGCGGGCTTGAGAACGTCGACGGCATCGTGCTCGACCTGCGCAACAACCCCGGCGGGCTGCTCAATCAGGCGATCGCGATTTCCGACGCCTTCCTCGAATCGGGTGAGATCGTCTCGACCCGTGGCCGCAACCCGGAAGACACCGAGCGCGTGAACGCCGAGCCCGGCGATCTGGCGATGGGCAAGCCGATGGTGGTGCTGATCAACGGCGGCTCGGCCTCGGCCTCCGAGATCGTCGCAGGCGCGCTCAAGGATCACCACCGCGCAATCGTGGTGGGCACCAAGAGCTTCGGCAAGGGCTCGGTCCAGACGGTGATGCCGCTGCGCTCGGGCGGTGCGATGCGCCTGACCACGGCGCGCTACTACACGCCGTCGGGCCGGTCGATCCAGGCGCTGGGCGTCAGCCCCGATATCGTCGTCGAACAGCCGGTGGCGCATCCCGACGACGCGGCCGAGGAAGACAACGGCCGCCCGTCGCGCAGCGAGGCCGACCTGCGCGGGCGGCTGGAGAATGACAGCCTGACCGAAGACGAAATCAAGCTGATCGAGGAAGAACGCGCCGCCGCCGAAGAGGCCGCGAAACTGCGCGACGAGGACTTCCAGCTGTCCTACGCGGTCGATCTGCTGAAGGGTCTGTCGGCGATTGATGTGAAGTGATCCCCGGCCCGGCCCTCTCGCACGCGAGGGGGCCGGGCCGACTACGCCGGTTTCCCCAGCCGCCCGCGCGTCAGCGCTAGCAGGACGAGCACGGACCCGAGCACGACAGCGGTCATCAGCGCCAACAGCACGCCCCCCGCGTCGCCCGCCATGTCGGCCTCCGACACCAGCACCAGCAGCCCGTTCGAAGTGTTGTATCCGGCGTGCAGCAGGATGCACAAAAGCACGCTGCCAGTGCGGTTGATCAGCCACGTATACCAGAACGCATGCGCGGTGATCGACACCAGCAGGAACCCGATCTGCACGCCAAGCGCTGACACCGGCACCTCGCCCGCGCGCACCGCCGGATCGCCCCAGAGCAGCGGAAAGTGCCAGAACGCCCAGACCAACCCTAACAGCAAAGTCGCGCGAAACGGGGTCAGGGTTTCCTGCAAGTCCGGCAACCCGAACCCCCGCCACCCCGGCTCCTCGTTGCCGCCGCCGACCAGCGCCATGAACACGAACAACGGCGCATAGGAGGCCAGCCGCGCAGGCGCGAGGCCGAAGTCGATGGAATGGCCCAAGGCGACGAACAGCGCCGAGGCGATGGCCACCATGAGCACCGGAAAGCCCAGCACGAACAGATACCAGCCCAAGCCGACCCGCCACTTGAACAGACCCTTGAACCACGCCCACGGATCGCGCCCCATTGCGGCTGTCACGATCAATGCGGCGATCAGCGGCCCGAAACCGCCGAGATTGTGGCCCAGGGTCGCAAGCGGACCCTCGCCCTGCCAGAACCCGAAGACCCAGGCGCTCCACGACAGCGCATAGGCGATCAGCACGAAGACGAAGAACGGATGTCGCATGGTGCGGGCCTCGGAGCGCCTTCCTGTGGCACAGGCGCTTTTATCACGTCGGCGACCATCGGAAAACGTGTCCCCTTGCCCCTCGACGCCATGCCGCCTGTTGGCCTTGCCGCCGCAAGCGCATAGTCTTGCAGCGACGCCACCACCGGAACCCGCCCATGACCCCCGACGACATCTCCCGTCTGCCCTATCGCCCAAATGTCGGCATCATGCTGGCCAATCCGGAGGGGCTGATCTTCGCCGGGCAGCGGATCGACGCGCCGCTTCTGGGTCTTGACGAAACCGCCTGGCAGGCGCCGCAAGGCGGCATCGACGCGGGCGAGGAGCCTCTGGTTGCGGCCCTGCGCGAGCTTGAGGAGGAAACCGGCGTCACCCGCGATCTTGTCACCGTCGAGGCCGAGTATCCCGGCTGGATCACCTATGACCTGCCGCATGACGTGGTGCCGCGAATCTGGAAGGGCAAGTTTCGCGGCCAGCAGCAGCGCTGGTATCTCATGCGCTTTCACGGCGCCGACAACCAGATCGTGATCGAAACCGCGCACCCGGAGTTCCGGCAATGGACCTGGGTCGACCCGCGCGACCTGGTCGAGAAGATCGTGCCGTTCAAGCGTGACATCTATGCCCAGGTGATCGCGGCCTTCGGGGATAAGCTCAAGCCGTCTCGCTGAGAAGGTCGCCATGATTCGCCCGATCGCCCTCATCGCCGTGCTGCTCGCCCCCGTTCCCGCGCTGGCGCTGTCGTGCCTGCCGTATTCCCACACCCAGGCATTCCTCGACGCCGATGCCTCTGCCGACAATTATCTGGTGGTGCTGGGCCGGCTCGATTTCGACAGCGGCAATCTGCCCCGGACCGATGGCGTGACCGAGGCCAGGGGCGCCACGTTTTCCGCGCAGGCTACGGGCAATTCGCTGTCCTATGCCGGGTTCATCACGCCGTTCAGACAGAGCATCACCGTCCACATCGACTGCGCCGGTGTCTGGTGCGGCGGGCTCGAGGCCGGGCACCGCTATCTGATGTTCCTGCGCCAGACCGGTGGCGGCTATCGGCTGGACCAGATGCTGTGCGAGACAAATGCGTTCTACGAGCCGACGCCGGACATGGAGGCCGATATCGTCACCTGCATGCAGGGCGGCCCCTGCGCCCCGGCGCGATAGCCGCGAAACGCGCCGCCGGTTTCCGATCCGCTCCAGCCCACGTCGCAAATCCGCGCCATAGGGTCGCTTGCCCACGTTTTGCCAGTTGTGAACCCGCCCGTTGCGCCGTATCTGCGTCAGCGGGACACCTCTCCCCAACGAGGGGCGCATATCTGGAAGGATAGCACCAATGGTCAACGAGACTCCGGCAACGCGGCCGGCAAATCCGCGCTTTTCCTCTGGCCCCTGTGCCAAGAACCCCGCCTTCACCCTGGAGAAACTGTCCGACGCGCCGCTTGGCCGCTCGCACCGTGCCGCCATCGGCAAGCAGAAGCTCGCCGCCGCGATCGACGGCACCCGCGAGATCCTCGGCATTCCCGACGATTACCGGATCGGCATCGTCCCCGCCTCGGATACCGGCGCGGTGGAAATGGCGATGTGGTCGATGCTGGGCGCGCGTGGCGTCGAGATGCTGGCATGGGAAAGCTTCGGCGCGGGCTGGGTGACGGATGTCGTCAAGCAGTTGAAACTGGATGCGGTGGTCAAGACCGCCGATTACGGCCAGTTGCCCGACCTCGCCTCGGTCGATTTCGCCAATGACGTGGTGTTCACCTGGAACGGCACCACCAGCGGAGTGCGCGTGCCGGATGGCGACTGGATCGCCGCCGACCGTGACGGGCTGACGATCTGCGACGCAACCTCCGCCGCCTTTGCGATGGACCTGCCCTGGGACAAGCTCGATGTCACCACCTTCTCCTGGCAGAAGGTGCTGGGCGGCGAGGGTGCGCACGGGATGCTGGTTCTCAGCCCGCGCGCCGTGGAACGGCTGGAAAGCTATACGCCGGCATGGCCGTTGCCAAAGATCTTCCGCATGACCAAGGGCGGCAAGCTGATCGAGGGCATCTTCAAGGGCGAGACGATCAACACCCCGTCAATGCTGGCGGTCGAGGATTACCTCGTCGCGCTCGACTGGGCGCGCTCGGTCGGCGGGCTCAGGGGCCTGATCGCGCGGGCGGATGCCAACGCGCAGGTGATCTTCGACTTCTGCGACGGGCATGAGTGGCTCGCCAACCTCGCCGACGACAAGGCGACGCGCTCGAACACCAGCGTATGCCTTCGGTTTACCGACGAGCGGATCAAGGACGGCGCGGCATTTGCCAAGGCGGTTGCGAAACGGCTCGAGGCCGAGGGCGTCGCCTTCGATATCGGCGCCTATCGCGACGCGCCCGCCGGGCTTCGCATCTGGTGCGGTGGCACGGTGGAAACCGCCGATGTTGAGGCGCTGATGCCCTGGCTCGACTGGGCCTTCAACGCCGAAATCGCCGCGCAGTAATGAGGGGCGGGGCAAACCCCGCCCTCCCCCATCATCCCCAGATACAGGAGCCCGCAATGGCCCCCAGAGTTCTCGTCTCCGACTCTCTTTCGGAAACCGCCGTCCAGATCTTCCGCGACCGTGGCATCGACGTCGATTTCCAGCCCGCCCTTGGCAAGGACAAGGAAAAGCTGCTCGAAGTGATCGGCAACTACGATGGTCTCGCCATCCGCTCGGCCACGAAAGTGACTGCCGATGTGCTCGACAGGGCCACCAACCTCAAGGTGATCGCCCGCGCCGGGATCGGCGTTGACAACGTCGACATTCCGGCGGCCTCCAAGAAAGGCGTGATCGTGATGAACACGCCGTTCGGCAACTCGATCACCACCGCCGAACACGCGATCGCGATCATGATGGCGGTCGCGCGCCAGATCCCCGAGGCCGACGTCTCGACCCAGTCGGGCAAGTGGGAGAAGTCGAAGTTCATGGGCGTCGAGCTGACCGCCAAGACGCTCGGCGTCATCGGCTGCGGCAATATCGGCTCGATCGTCGCTGACCGGGGCAAGGGCTTGCGCATGAAGGTGATCGCCTACGACCCCTTCCTGTCGCAGGAGCGTGCCGACAAGATGGGGATCGAGAAGGTCGATCTGAACACGCTGCTGGCGCGCGCCGATTTCATCACCCTGCACGTCCCCCTGACCGACAAGACCCGCAACATCCTGTCGGCGGAAAACATCGCCAAGACCAAGAAGGGCGTGCGCATCATCAACTGCGCCCGAGGCGGTCTGGTGGACGAGGTGGCGCTGGCCGAAGCCTTGAAGTCGGGCCACGTCGCCGGTGCCGGCTTCGACGTCTTCGAGGTCGAGCCCGCCACCGCCAGCCCGCTGTTCGGCCTGCCCAACGTCGTCTGCACGCCGCACCTTGGCGCGGCCACCACCGAGGCGCAGGAGAACGTCGCCCTTCAGGTCGCCGAGCAGATGTCGGACTACCTCTTGGATGGCGCGGTGCAGAACGCGCTGAACATGCCGTCCGTGACCGCCGAGGAAGCCAAGGTCATGGGGCCCTGGATCAAGCTCGCCGGGCATCTGGGTGCCTTCGTCGGCCAGTTGACCGATGAGCCGATCGAGGAGGTCAACATCCTGCTCGACGGTGTCGCCGCCGAGATGAACACCAAGGCGCTGGATTGCGCCGTGCTCGCCGGGCTGCTCAAGCCCGCCAACCAGGATGTGAACATGGTGTCCGCCCCGGTCATCGCGGCGGATCGCGGCATCAAGACCTCGACCACGACGCAGGCCAGTTCCGGCGTGTTCCACGGCTATGTCAAGGTGACGGTCAAGACGGCGAAGCGCGAACGCTCCATCGCCGGGACCGTCTTCACCGACGGCAAGCCGCGCTTCATCCAGATCAAGGGCATCACCATCGACGCCGCCATCGGCCAGCACATGCTCTACACCACCAACCGCGACGAGCCCGGCATCATCGGCACGCTGGGCGTGACGATGGGCAAGCACGGCGTGAACATCGCCAACTTCACCCTTGGCCGCACCGAATCCGGCGGTGACGCCATCGCGCTGCTCTACGTCGATGCGCGGGTGGCGGACAACGTGCTCGAGGAACTGCGCCAGACCGGGCTGTTCCAACTGGTCGCGCCGCTCGAATTCGAGGTCTGAGGCCCAACGATCAATGCCAGGGCCCCGGTGGCAACGCCGGGGCCTTTTTGCTATCTCAAGCCCGGAGGAGCCACCATGCGCGCCTATGCGATCGGAGACATTCACGGCCACCTGTCCGAGCTTGAGCGGGCGCATCGCCTGATCCGTGCGGACCGTGACCGGGTGGGCGACGGCGACGCGCCGGTCGTCCATGTCGGCGATCTCTGCGACCGTGGGCCGGACACGCGCGGCGTGATCGACCTGCTCATGGCGGGGATCGGCCGGGGTGCGCCCTGGGTGGTGCTCAAGGGCAATCATGACCGGATGATGGCGCGGTTTCTCGATCCGGTGCCGCGCCGCGACCATCGCTTGCGCGAAGGTCTTTTCTGGCTGCACCCCAGCCTTGGCGGCAAGCAGACGCTGGCCTCCTACGGCATCGACACCGGCACCGACGCCGAGGCGATCCACCGCGCCGCCCGCGACAGGGTTCCCCAAGCGCATCGCGCCTTCGTCGAGACCCTGCCGACCTCATATCGCCTGGGTGACATCTTCTTCTGCCACGCCGGCGTGCGCCCCGGCGTGCCACTGGAAAACCAGGTCGAAGACGACCTGATCTGGATCCGCCGCGAGTTTCTCGACAGCACCGCCGACCATGGCGCGCTGGTCGTCCATGGCCATACCCCGGTCGAGGTGGTCAGCCACTACGGCAACCGCCTGAACATCGACACCGGCGCCGGCTACGGCGACCCGCTCAGCGCCGTGGTGCTCGAGGGGCGCAGGGCCTGGCTGCTGACCGAGGAGGGGCGCGTGCGGGTGGACCCGCGCTAGCGCCCCGCCCCCGTCACTCCTGGTAGACGCATTCGGCCGCGTTGCCTTTTTCGAACTGGTTGGTCAGCGTGGCGTCGCTGCCCTTGGTCCACCACTCATACGGACCGGACACATAGCGTGACCCCGACCCCGAGACCACGTTGACGAAAATGACCTCCTGCCCGTCGATCGGGATCAGCGCGAGGTTGTTCATGCCGGCGTTGACATACTGGACGGTAAACGGCGTGCCAGCGTTGCAGGTGTAGTTCGCGGCGATCACGCCGCTTTCGGAATCGAGGTTCAGGACCACCGACAGCGTCGCTTCGGCAAAGGCCGGCGGTGCCAGTCCCGCCATGCAAAACAGGGTGATCCATGCGTTCGGTTTCATGTGTCTGCCTCCTTGGTGATCGTCTCACCATACGAAAAAATGCCCCGGCTCGGAACGGGAAACTCACGCGGCCGAACTTTCGCGGCGCCCGGCGCGATCCTGCGTCAAAAAAAGACCCCGGCGTCTCCACCGGGGCCCTCGTTTCGGCAGCGAGCGACGATTACTCGTCGTCGCCGTCTTTCTTCTTGCGCTCTTCCGGCGGCAGTTCTTCGCCGGTTTCCTGGTCGACCATCTTCATCGCCAGACGCACCTTGCCGCGGTCATCGAAGCCCAGGAGCTTGACATAGACCTCCTGGCCTTCCTTCAGCACATCCGACGGATGGTTCAGGCGGCGGCTTTCGATCTGGCTGACATGCACCAGCCCGTCGCGCTTGCCAAAGAAGTTCACGAAGGCGCCGAAGTCGACGATCTTGACGACGGTGCCCTTGTAGACATGGCCTTCCTCCGGCTCTGCCACGATCGCATAGATCATGTCATGGGCCTTCTGGATCGCCTCGGCATTCGGCGAGGCGATCTTGATCACGCCATCGTCGTTGATGTCGACCTTGGCGCCGGACATTTCCACGATCTCGCGGATCACCTTGCCGCCCGAGCCGATCACTTCACGGATCTTGTCGGTGGGCACGGTCATCGTCTCGATGCGCGGGGCATGGGCCGAAAACTCCTGACGGCCAGCCGACAGCGCCTTGTTCATCTCGCCCAGGATGTGCAACCGGCCGGTTTTCGCCTGCTCGAGTGCCTTCTCCATGATCTCGGGCGTGATGCCGGCAACCTTGATGTCCATCTGGAGCGAGGTGATGCCGTTTTCCGTGCCCGCAACCTTGAAGTCCATGTCGCCGAGGTGATCCTCGTCGCCAAGGATGTCGGTCAGCACGGCATAGGAGCCGTCGTCTTCAAGGATCAGGCCCATCGCCACACCGGCAACCGGCGCTTTCAGCGGCACCGCCGCGTCCATCATCGACAGCGAGCCGCCGCAGACCGAGGCCATCGACGACGAGCCGTTCGACTCGGTGATCTCCGAGACGACGCGGATCGTGTAGGGAAAATCGGTCGCCGCCGGCAGAACCGCCTGCAACGCCCGCCACGCCAGCTTGCCGTGGCCGATCTCGCGGCGTCCGGTAAAGCCGAAGCGGCCCACTTCACCGACCGAGTAGGGCGGGAAGTTGTAGTGCAGCATGAAGTTCGACTTGTAGGTGCCGGTCAGCGCGTCGATCATCTGCTCGTCGTCGCCGGTGCCGAGCGTCGTGACCACAAGGCCCTGGGTCTCGCCACGGGTGAACAGCGCCGAACCATGCGTGCGGGGCAGGATGCCCACTTCCGACAGGATCGGGCGCACGGTGTCGAGCGCACGGCCGTCGATCCGCTTGCCGGTCTTGACCACGTCGCCACGCACGACCGCGCTTTCGAGCTTCTTCAGCGCGTTGCCGAGGTTTTCGTCGGCCAGTTGCTCGTCGCTCAGCGCAGCCTTGATCGCGTCCTTGGCGGCAGCGACGGCGGTGACGCGCTCTTGCTTGTTGGTGTTGGCATAGGCCGCGCGGATCTTGTCTTCGCCAGCGGCTTTGACCGCGGCGTAGAGGTCGGAGTAATCCTCCGGCTGGAAGTCGAACGGCTCTTTCGCCGCCACTTCGGCCAGCGAGATGATCAGGTCGATCACCGGCTGGATCTGCTGATGCGCGAAGTTGACCGCGCCCAGCATCTCGGCCTCGGACAGCTCATAGGCTTCCGATTCCACCATCATCACGGCATCCTTGGTGCCGGCGACGACGAGGTCGAGGCGCTGGTCGGGGTTCTCGCGCAGCTTGTGCATGTCGTCGCAGGTCGGGTTGAGGATGTATTCGCCATCCTCGTAACCGACGCGGCAACCGGCGATAGGGCCCATGAACGGCGCGCCCGAGATCGTCAGCGCGGCCGAGGCGGCGATCATCGCGACGATATCGGGATCGTTGACCAGATCGTGCGACAGCACGGTGCAGATCACCAGGACTTCGTTCTTGAAGCCGGGCACGAACAGCGGGCGGATCGGCCGGTCGATCAGACGCGAGGTCAGCGTCTCTTTCTCGGTCGGGCGCGCCTCGCGCTTGAAGAAGCCGCCCGGGATCTTGCCGGCGGCGTAGTATTTCTCGTTGTAGTGGACCGTGAGCGGGAAGAAGTCCTGTCCGGGCTTCTGCTCTTTCGCGAAGGTCACGTTGGCCATGACGGAGGTTTCGCCGAGCGTGGCGATCACCGAGCCGTCGGCCTGACGGGCAACCTTGCCGGTTTCCAGGGTAAGTGTCTCCTCACCCCACTGGATGGATTTTGTCGAAATATTGAACATGTACGTATCGTATCCTGTATGGGAGCACTCCCGGCCCTCCGGGTCTCCCGTTTTCATGGCGGCCCCATTGCCGCCGACCCCTATCACCATTTCGAGCGCCGGGGTCAGGGCGCCGCGTCTCAGATGCGCGGGCCATACAGGAAAAGGCGCTGCGGGGGAAGGGGGGTTGGACTGGTGCGGCCGACAAGCCGGGGGACGCTGTCCCCCACGTTCAGCTTGCAAGCAACCTGAACGCTCCCCCTGGAGTATTTCGCCCAAGATGAAGCACCGAACGCCTGGTTTCGCGCGCGTTAACCTTGATGGCGTATGAACAGGCCCGTGCACGAAAGTGGTAGAGTGGGTAAGTTCCTGAAATAACGTATTTAAATGATTAGACAGGCTGTCCAGTTTCCTAGAGCATTGGGTGAATGTTTAGACGCAAGGGGCCGATCGTGCCGCATGGCTGACCCAGCCGACGAGGTTCGCGGCTGGGTCTTTTGATATTGGCGCGCTCACAGCTTGCGCGTCTTGCTGTTGCCGCTCTTGCTAACCTCAGTCACGGTCGTACGACCTGCAGGCCGATCGAAGATCAATCCTGACTTGTAGTTGCTCGAAACGATCTTCTTTGACCCATCACTACGGGTGTGTGTGGTCTTCTTGGTATAAGTTCCGTTTCCGTGATAATGGCGCGTTGTTTTGCTGGTCATGACAATACTCCTTTCTTCCAAGAGACGTGGTCCAGTTGAGCTTAGCGCTTAAGCCACCAGCCGCTGGGGCAGACGCCCGGGTCGCCGGCGCGCCCGTACTTCTTGATCGAGATCATCCGTCCGGCTTCCCAACCGACGCACCGGTAGATCTTGATATTCTGACGAATTAGCTTCCCGACGCCTCCAGCGGATGCGGTATGAATTCCGCTTATCGAAGCGAGCGTCGCGGCAGCGGCCAGCGCCATGAGCGATTTTGAAAGCTTGCGTTTCATATTTTTTCTCCTCAAGTTTGGTTTCACTTCCTCCGGACTTCCTGTCCGGCAATTCCAAACTGCCATATCGACCGCGAAACGCACCAAACGCTACCCAAACAGGTTGGAGAATGTTCGAACGCAAACCACCGGATGGCTCTGACAAATGGTTCTTCTTCGAATTGATAACGTTTGCCATGGAACACGGCCTTGGCAAACCTAGACCGCGCCTGGAGGATATTGACCAAGACCTGTACTGGAAGACAGGGACACTGGCTGATTCACTTGCGCTTGCGGGTAAGGTTGTTACCTCCCAAGCCATTGAATACTGGAAGAATGGTCACTCGGTTCCGAGGTTTGAGGCGCCGCTCCAACGTGTCCTGACCGATCCGGAGCCTGAAAGCGCCGAGTGGTATAACTTGTTCTCGGAAACAATCAGGGTCGACGGACGCAATGGTCGAAGGAAGCTGAGAAAAGAGGCATACGCTGCATGGAAATCCCAAAGGGACGGTATCGTTCTGGTGAATCCTGTGACGGAACTCATGGGGCAATACCAGCGCGCCGAACGCGCGATCTTGGCCGACGAGGCCGAAGCACTAGAAGCAGAAAGAACCACGCTTCGGCAGCGAATGAACTACATTCCAGAAACCGTGCGGGTTATCGAAGAGGCTGCCCGACTGGAAGATCAAGGCGATCCGATGACCGCCAGAAAGTTGCTGGCGGATCAGGACAAAGAACTCAGCAAGCACGAAGATGAAGCGATGCAAGTCCTCGAAGGTCTAGCCCGAAACCGCCTTGCAATCGGACAAAACCTACTTCGCTGTGCCGAAGCTACGGAGGAGCCGTCAGAGGCACGTACCTTGCTGGAAAAGGCTCTCGCGACTTTCGGCAGGGTCGTTGACGAAACGCCGGGAGCTTTCGACGATATTGCCAAAAGTGCAAAGCGCGGCGCACGAACCGCCGTGCGCGGGATATTGGATTTCGGGTCGTTTGCCGAGAGTCTGAAAGCCCTAAGAGTAGCTGTTAGCCGTGATTTTGCCGATCTGTCGGCATTTCGGAATATTATGGCTTCGGCCGCTGATTGGTCTGAGGCCCAAGCTCTCGCTGCGCTCGTTGAAGTCACGGGTAATTGTGGAGATGTTTTTTTCTGGTCAATGCTGATGTCCAAGGCTTCGAGCTTTCCCGAGGCCGAGACGGTGCTTGAGCGCATGACGCGGGCCGAGGTGCCACCCGACGTCGTCACCTTCTCGACCCTCATGTCCAAGGCTTCGAGCTTTCCCGAGGCCGAGACGGTGCTTGAGCGCATGACGCGGGCCGAGGTGCCACCCGACGT
>JBLWUQ010000001.1:392797-447783 GCA_048268845.1 Maritimibacter sp.
CGTCACCTTCTCGACCCTCATGTCCAAGGTTGATCAGGTTGGGTTTGTGGAGCCAGCAATGGCGATTTGGAAGCTCTAGGGGAAAAACGCAAACCAAGTTTTTGGCGCCCTAGTGCAGTCGCTCGCGAATCGCATGTCTGCCAGCGAAATCTTCGGAGCGTGTTTCGGGGCTGCGTCCCGGCAACAAATGAAGTTTCCAACGACCGCTTTCCAACGGGCTGTCGCCGAATACCTGGAACAGGGCGACTTCGACAACGCGTTTCGGATTGCCGTCGCTTTTCCTCATTTGCCGGGATGCGTGAAAGCCATGACGGCGCATCCTATTGAAGCCGAGGCGAATTTTCTTAAGCACTTTCCGGAGGAACCGCACCATGCGAGTTATGCTTTGGCGCGCCTGTTCGAAGCAACGGACCGCATCGGGGATATGTGCAAATGGGCCAAAATCGGGAGAGATTATCCCGAGCAGCCTCCATCCCGACTTGCTGACCTCAGGCGAATGCTAGAACAATGCTAGAGCCAAGTTGACCTAGAATGGACGGAACTGGCGAAAGCGGCCTGAACAACGGGCAAGCTCAAGGCGGAAAGTCTAACAATCAGTGTTTTTGGGCGCGCGCGGTGTTAACAGTTCTGAGAAGCGGTATTTCGGCGAATTGTTGCTCCGCTCCAATCTGATCAAGTTGCTGGTTAGACGCAAGCTTAGCCCCGACTCTCCGGAGACCCCAAGTATCGGAGGAGGGTCGGGGGTTGAAGCGGGCTGCAGCGACGACCTGATCGCCTCTGTAACCGGGCAAAGCCCGCCGATGGTCCAGCACTACACCAAGAAGGTTCGCCAGCACATCCGGGCCGTGCAGGCCCAACAGATGCGAACTGAACAGCGAACCGGACGTTAGGTAAGCATGAGCAGCGCCGGTCTCGTGGCGGCGGGCCAAGCTCACTTGCTTCGGCCCTGCTCCTTTCTTGATTTGGCGATTTCTTCAAGCGCGTCTGCAATGCGCGCCTGATCTTTTGCCTTTCGCCCACCTGAGCGGGTGATCAGCCAAATTGGCAGGACGAGGAACACAAGCAGGACACCGAAAACTACGACGAGGCCGGGAAGGCCGATGTTGTTGAGCATGTCCAGATTCCTTTCGGTCTTTGTGACCATTGCCTTCGACGGTCTGGGGCGATAGTTGCCGAACCGGGGAGCTTTCGAAAGAGTGAATTTCGGTGAGAATCGGGCGCATCAAAAGAACAAAACAAAAACAGAATGTTTAGACTTTTGCTTAGACGCGCAATCCGCTGATTCGCAGAAATCTGCTAACACATTGGTAAATCACCGTAAAAACCTCTTGGTGCGTGCTTGCGTGCACGAAAGTGGTATCCAAGCCCCGACCCCGGCATAGCAAAACCGGGCAGGGGCTAGCCGGGACACCGAAGACCACCTGATGAAGGTGCAGGCGAGGCTCTGCGCCCGGCGAAGGATCACTTGCCCAAAAGGCGGGCCCGCCACTTTTCAGACGGTTTGACTGATTACACGCCCCGACGTCGACACCCTGCCGGAGGAAACCTCCGCGCGGGGTGCAAGGCATGGCCGCCCCCTGGCAATCACCGAACTGGACGCGCCGGTCAATCTCGGACTATTCTAAGAAAAAACGAGCAGACAGAAAACACTGGCGGGCAAGACCATTGGGCTACAACATCAGCGAAACCACCGGGTTCACCGGCGGAGGCACGGCCAATCTGAGTGATTGGACCATGACCGTCGACCTGTCGGATCCCGGCGTCACGACCGTGACCGGCGATTTCGACCAGGTCACGACCGGCGGCACGAACCAGGGCGAGGCGTCCGGCGGCTATGTGTTTTCCGCGCTCAACACCACGGCCTACGGCACGCTCAGCTACAACACCACCGACGGCACCTTCACCTTCACGATCGACCGCAGCGCGGTGTTCCAGTCCGGCTCTGACCAGACCGTCACCTTCACCGTCACCGGCCGAAGCGGCGGCAGTTCCGACGACGATCAGGTCATCATCAACCTTCTGGTCTGCGTGGCGCGTGGCACGCTGATCCGCACCGACCGGGGCCGCGTGCCGGTCGAGGAGGTCGAGACCGGCGACATGATCTGGACGCTGGATGACGGCCCGCAACCCGTCCGCTGGATCGGGTCGCGCCGGATCGGCGCTGCCGAGTTGCGTCATGACCCCAGCCTGCGCCCGATCCGCATCGCCCCCGGCGCGCTGGGCGACAAACGGCCGCGCCGGCCGCTGACCGTCTCGCCGCAACACCGGGTTCTGTTGCGCGACTGGCGCGCGCAGCTCCTGTTCGGCGAGTCCGAGATGCTGGTGGCCGCCAAGGGCCTCATCAACGACCGCACCATCCGCGCCGACCATGAGGCCGACGAGGTCGAGTATTTCCACCTGCTGTTCGACACCCATCAGATCATCGAGACCGATGGCGCGCTGACCGAGAGCTTTCATCCCGGCCCCTGGTCGGTCCGCGAGATCGACGGCCCGGCGCGCGACGAGCTGTTGCGGATCTTCCCCGAGCTTGCCGCCGATATCGACGCCTATGCCCGGCGGTGCGAATGGCGCCAAGGACCGCCGATGTGCGTCTTGTCGGACGGCTGGACCTCGGTCCGGGGCCGACCCATTGACCGCCCAGACCGCCAGGCCAAAGGGCACCGGCCCGGAATTTCCGACCGAGCATCAGCTTCGGGTCTATGGCGACTTCCTGTTTCTTGCCTGCCGCAGCGCCCATCACCGCCAGATGCGGGTCGAGAACCTGCACGAAGCGATCGAGACGCCGATCGCGCTGGGCCAGTATCGCATCTTCCGGTTCGATGACATTCCGCGCGCCCTCATCACCTGGGCACGGCTTGGCCCGGAGGCCGAGAAGCGCCATATCGCGGGCGAAAGGCTGGCGCCGCAGGACTGGCGGTCGGGCGATCACCTGTGGCTGATCGACCTGATCGCGCCCTATCCCGGCCTGATCGCAGGCATCTCGCGCTGGGTGATGGAGCCGGGAAATTTCACCGAAAAGGACTATTATTTCCGCCGCGTGGTCGAGGGCAACAGGACCCGGCGCATCCTGCATGTCGATGTCACGAAGAAGAAGGGCAAGGCGCGGGTGCTGCACCCGGCCGATTTCGGCCTGTAGCGGCCTTGGCGTGAGCCGGGCGAGGTCGGGACCGGCCCCGCCCGGAAAGCTTCAGAATTCCCGCTTCATGAACATCCGGTCGACGGAATACTTGCCGCCGCCAAGCGCCGCGATGATCGCGGCCCCCGCGGTCCAGAACAGCGAGGCATACTCGGCCTTGAGCTGCACCCCGGTCGGTCCCGCAAGGAACGCAGCCCCGCCATCGGCCAGCAGCCGCCTTTGTCCGTCCGCAGTCAGGAGGTCCTTGTTCTCGTTGAGATAGGCGATCCCTTCGGCGGTGAGGAAGGCGTCACCATAGGGGTTCGCGGCATGGAACCAGTAGGTCAGCAACAGCACGAATGTGCTCGCCAATGCCGCCGGGCGGGTCAGGAAGCCGAACAGGATGAACAGCCCGCCGAAGAAGTTCACGATCGCCAGCAGCGGCGAGAACAGCCAGCCGGGCGCGAAGCCGATCATCTCGACGAAGCCCGACATGCCCATCGGGTTCACGATCTTGTCCCATCCGTTCAGCGCGAACATGCCGCCGATGATGATGCGGAAGGCCAGCCAGCCCACCGGCTGCGCGAAATAGGCGTAGAAAGGTGCAAGAAATGGAAGAAAGAGGCGTTCCCGTGGCGTGTCGAATTGGTCTGACATTTTGTTCCGTCCCCCTGATTGGTCCCGGTGCCGGGCGCTGAAGCATGTGAATGATAACATGCCGCAATTCCGCGCCGGGTGCGACATCTTCGCATAATGCGATGCGAAAGCCAAATGCGGCTGGCCGAAAATCCATATGACGATCGTCAAGCAAACATGCCTGACGCAAGGGGAGCCGCACCGAAAACCACGCCCGGCCTGAAACGAAAAACGCCCGCACCTTCCGGCACGGGCATTTCCGAATTCGAGACGGCCGGGACCGTCGCGCGTTTGCGACAGGCCTTAGCGGCGGATGCCCAAGCGCTTGATGAGGTCCTGATAGCGGCCCTCGTCCTTGGCCTTGAGATAGTCCAGCAGCTTGCGGCGCTGGGCGACCATCATCAGAAGGCCACGACGCGAGTGGTTGTCCTTCTTGTGGGTCTTGAAGTGTTCGGTCAGGGTCGTGATGCGCGAAGTGAGGATCGCAACCTGGACTTCCGGCGAACCGGTGTCGCCTTCCTTGGTCGCGAATTCCGTCATCAGGCGGGTCTTTTCATCGGGCGTGATCGACATCGGGGTCTCCTTCTGGGTTCGGGTTGATGGCGCAGGCCGGGATGTCGTCCAGCAAGGCCCGTGGAGATGCCGCGGCGTATCCGCGGATGCGGGCGTATAGGAAATCCGCCGGCAAAAGAAAAGCGAATTCCGCTATTCGAGCTGGGACGGGTTGATCTCGTCGATGATCTGCTGCGCCCAGTCGCCGATCACCGGGATGAAGTCGATGCTGCTGAGTATCCACACCAGCGTCGAGATCAGGATCGTCGCGCCCAGAGCCGAGCCAAGCCCGAAGCTCAGCCCGCGCACGAGGCCCCAGAGCATCACGCGCTTCAGGCTCCGTTCATTCTGAAACAGTTTCTGCTGGTTCAGCCGCTCAACCTCGGCGCGCACCGCGCGAAGCTCGTCCAGAAGCGCGCTCTCGTCGGTGCTGTCCGTCATGGTTCCCCCTTTGCTCGACCCGATCCAGCCTAACCGATGGCGGCGCGAATGCGAAGCCCCCAACCGTATCGCGCCCAAGGTCGAGATCATGGTAAACTACCGGTATGGATAGAATTTTCGGCACTATCCTTTTCGCGAGCCGGCGCGGACGTGGTATCCAGAGGGCCGCAATCGGGGTAGGACCATGGTCTTTGCGCTTCTGTTTCTCGGGCTGTTGCCCATCGTGTTCTTCGGTGAGGTCTTTCCCGAGACGGCCACCGACGATGATGCCGACGCGCCCGATGCCGACGTCGATGCGGGCACGGTCGGCGTGACAGGCGATTTCCTCGACAGCATCGACCCGGATATGGAACGTGGGACGCTGCTCGGCCTGACCGACGCCAGCGCTCCGGTCGCGCCCGTGACCGACGATGAACCGCCCGCAGAGCCGGGCGAAGACCCCGACGACATTCTCGACCCGGTCACGGACGATGAACCGCCCGCCGATCCCGATCCGGTGGACCCCGCCGATATCCTCGCGCCGATCCGCGACCCGGCGGACGAGTTCGCCATCGAGGGTGACGGGACCTTCCTGCAACAGATGCTGATGCGCGACAGCGATTCGGACGTCGGCGTCGGATTCCTCGGCACGAGGATCTACCTGACCGACGACATTCACCTGACCGGGCAGGACGATGTTTACGCCGAACCCGATGACGGCTTGCCCGGCACCGGCGCGGACACCCTGTCCACCTGGGACGGAACGCCGCTTCTGCACAGTCCGCACGGCATCACGGTGATCGACGGCGGCGCGGGCGACGATGACATCACCACCGGCGACGATGCGGCCTACGCCTTTGGCGGCGACGGCGACGACTCACTGACAGCGGGCGAGGGCGTGGCCGCGCTGTTCGGCGGCAAGGGTGCCGATACCCTGACCGGCACCGACACCGGCCCGACCGCATGGCTTGACGGCGGCGAGGGTAACGACGCGTTGCAGGGCGGCGCGGCCGGCGAGGTCCTGAAAGGCGGCGCGCACCGGGCCGGCAGCGAGGCCGTGCCGGACGACGACTGGATCGACGGCGGCGGCGGTGACGACATCATCCATGGCGGTTTTGGCGCCGACACCTTGTTCGGTGGCGACGGCGACGACGTGATCAACCATCTTGGCCGGGTGGAAGAGGACATCTCGTGGGAGAGGCACGATTACGGCTGGCATATCGACAACAATGCCGACAGGCTCGACGGTGGCGCAGGCAATGACACGCTGATCTTTGATCGCGCCGACACCGCCACCGGCGGCAGCGGCAATGATACCTTCTGGGTCTATTTCGACGGCACCTCGGGCAGCGGCGCGGCCGAGATCACCGATTTCGCGGTCGGTCAGGATTTCCTGCGCATCTCGCTCAACCCCGACGCCGACCACGGCGACGCCGCGCTGACCGTCGCGGCCACCGGCGACGGGCAGGACGCCATCGTCGCCATCAACGGCCAGCCGGTCGCGATGCTGCGCGGCGCGCCGGGGGCCAGCGTCAACGACGTCTATGTCGAGGTCGTGGAAAACGTCTTCGCCTAGCGCCAGGGCTCCGGCTGCCTGGCATAGGCGATGTAAAGCGGGTGTTTCGGGTGGCCGTGCAGGCTCAACCCCAGATGAAACAGCGGCAAGCCAGTGCCGCGCAACAACTGCTCCATCGCCGGGCCGCGCCCCAGATGCGCGCCATGCGTGCCCCAGGCGCAGATGATCTGATCGGCCCAGGGCGCGCTGTCCATGATCGCGGCATCATTCTCCGGCCCGACCGGATCGACCGCCGCCCGCATCTTGCGCGGATCGGTATCGCGCCAGGCGAAGATGTTGGTGACCCGCACCGCGCCGAACCCCAAAGCCCGCGCCCGCCGCTCGCAGCGCTCGACGGTCGGGTCGTTCTGCACCTCGGTCGCCGTCGAGGGGTTGAGCATGATGAACAACGCCCTGCGCCCGCGCGCGTCCCAGGTGCGCGTCAGCAGATAGCGGTAGCGTTCGCAATCGGAATACACCGCCACCGAAGGTGCGTCGTCCTTGATATGCTCACGGATGATCATACGCGGTTTGTGGCCGGATCGACCGCGATTGGCAAGCCAAGCCGCTTGCGGTTTTTTGCCATCCGGTCAAACTGATCGCAACCGAGGAGGCACCATGCTGATTTCCGAGATCATCCGGCACAAACGCGACGGCAAGACCCTTGGCGCGGACCAGATCGCCGCGATGGTTCAGGGCATTTCCTCCGGCGACGCCAGCGAAGGGCAGGTCGCTGCCTTCGCCATGGCGGTGTTCTTTCGCGGCATGGACCACGCCGAAGCGGCGGCGCTGACGCTGGCAATGCGCGACAGCGGCGATGTCTTCACCTGGGACCTGCCCGGCCCGGTGATCGACAAGCATTCGACCGGCGGCGTCGGCGACAACGTCTCCTTGATGCTCGCCCCGATCGTCGCGGCCTGCGGCGGCTATGTTCCGATGATCTCGGGCCGCGGGCTTGGCCATACCGGCGGCACGCTCGACAAGATGGACGCGATCCCCGGCTATGTCACCCAGCCCGACAACGCGCTGTTTCGCCGCGTGGTGGCCGAGGTCGGCTGCGCCATCATCGGCCAGACCGCAGCACTTGCCCCCGCCGACAAGCGGTTCTACGGCATCCGCGACGTGACCGCGACGGTCGAGAGCGTGCCGCTGATCACCGCCTCGATCCTGTCGAAAAAGCTCGCCGCCGGGCTGGGCGGGCTGGTGATGGACGTGAAATGCGGCAACGGCGCCTTCATGGACGACCGCGCGCGCGCCGTCGAACTGGCCGAAAGCCTCACCGGCGTCGCGCGCGAGGCGGGGCTGCCCTGCAATGCGTTGATCACCGACATGAACCAACCGCTCGCCAGCGCCGCGGGCAACGCGCTCGAGGTTGTGAACGCGGTCGATTTCCTGACCGGCGCGCATCGCGACAGGCGGCTCGAAACCGTCACACTGGCGCTGGCGGGCGAAATGCTGGCGCTGTCCGGGCTGGCGGCAGATCGCAAGGCCGGGTTGGCAAAGGCCACCGAAGCCCTGACCTCCGGCGCCGCCGCCGAAGTGTTCGGCCGGATGGTGGCCGCACTCGGCGGGCCGACAGATTTCACCGAGAACCCCGCGCAGCATCTGGCCAGCGCCAAGCTGACGCGCCGCGTCAGCGCCCCCGAAAGCGGACATGTTACCACGATCCAGACCCGCGACATCGGCCTTGCGGTGGTCGAACTTGGCGGCGGGCGGCGGGTCGCGAGCGACGAGGTGAACCCGGCGGTCGGCCTGACCGCGCTGGTCGATCTGGGCGAGCCCATCGCCAAGGGCGATCCGCTCTGCCTGATCCACGCCGACAGCGAGGCCGCGGCGGACGCCGCCGAGGCGCGGGTGCTGGCGGCCTACAATATCGGCGCGGCGCAACCCGTGCCGGACCCGGTCCTGCAGGTCATTGACTGATTACCGGTTGAACACCCGGCTCGGGTGCAACTCGCCGGCGCGGTAGATGCCCACCGCCACCGCCTTGCCCTCGAACGATGCCCAGGCCTCGTCGCCATATTCGGCGTCCGGGGTGATCACCATGCCGGGGTTGCCGTGGCGCAACTTCGCAGCACCTTCGGCGGTGCATTTCAACTCCGGCAGATCGTCCAGCCCGTCCTCGAGCGGACGCAGATAGGCATCGAGTTCGGGCGTCCTCGCAAGGCTCTCGATCAGATCCATGCCGATCCCGTCCTCGGCATCGAACGGCCCCGACCAGACCCGGCGCAGACTGACGACATGGCCATGGCACCCCAGCGCCTCGCCCAGATCGCGGGCGATGGCGCGCACATAACCGCCCTTGCCACAGGTCATGTCCAGCACGACATGGTCGGGGTCCGGCCGCTCGACCATGCTCAGCTCCTCGACCCAGAGCGGGCGCGCGGCGATCTCGAAGTCCTCGTCGTCGCGCGCCAGCTTGTAGGCGCGCTCGCCGTCGATCTTCACCGCCGAGAACTTCGGCGGCACCTGCATGATGTCACCGACAAATGCACCCAGCGCCGCATTGATCTCATCATCCGAAGGCCGCAGATCGGAGGTCGCGATCACCTCGCCCTCGGTGTCGTCGGTGTTGGTAGCCTGCCCGAGCCTGACGGTGAAGCGGTAAGCCTTCAGCGAATCGGTGATGTAGGGAACCGTCTTGGTCGCCTCGCCCAGCGCAATCGCCAGAACTCCGGTCGCCTCGGGGTCGAGCGTGCCGGCATGGCCAGCCTTCTTCGCGTCGAACGCCCAGCGCACCTTGTTCACGACCGCGTTCGAGGTGATGCCGGCGGGCTTGTCCACGACCAGCCAGCCATGAACGTCGCGCGCATTCTTCCTGCGGGCCATTAGGCGTCCCCGTCGTCGTCGGTTTCCCGCCCGCTTGCCACGTCGCGCCGGACCGTCTCGTCGGAAAACAGGCGGCGGGTTTCGTCAAGCTGGTCAAAGGTCTGGTCGATGACAAAGCGCAGATCGGGCGTGAACTTCATGCTCGTCACCTTGCCGACCACCCGGCGCAGCTCGCCCTTGTTGCGCGCCAGCGCCTTGACCGCCTCGTCCGCGTTCTTGCCACCCAGCGGCAGCACATAGGCGGTCGCGATCCGCAGATCGGGCGTGATGCGCACCTCGCCCACGGTGATCGACATGCGGTTGAGGTCGGGGTCATGGATCTGCCCCTGCATCAGCGCATCAGACAGCGTGCGCCGGATCAGTTCGGCGACGCGAAGCTGGCGCTGCGACGGGCCTTTCGGGGTATGGGACGGGTTCTTTGCCATGGCGCGCCATGTATGCCCGATTGCCTGTCTAGGCAACAGGCCTTAGGACGGGACAAAACGGGAGAGCGACATGACGGACGTGCCGGGCATCGTGATCAACGGCGCATCGGGCCGGATGGGCCGGATGCTGGTGAAACTGGCAAGCGAAAGCCCGGCGGTGCGGCTGGTCGGCGTGCTTGAGCGTGCGGGCCACGACTGGATCGGGCGCGACATCGGCGAGGCGATGGGCGGGGCTGCGCTGGGCGTGACCGTCACCGACGACCCGCTCGAGGCGATGGCAAAGGCGCAGGCAGTGATCGACTTCTCCGCGCCCGCCGCGACCGTGGCGCTGGCCACCATCTCCGCCCAGGCCCGCGCCGTGCATGTCATCGGCACCACCGGACTCACCGCCGATGACATCGCGAAACTCGACGCCGCCGCGCGCCACGCCACCATCGTGCGGGCCGGAAACATGAGCCTTGGCGTCAACCTGCTGGTCCAGCTGACCAGAAAGGTCGCCGCCGCACTGGACGAGGCCTTCGATATCGAAATCGTCGAGGCCCACCACAAGCACAAGGTCGACGCCCCCTCCGGCACCGCGCTGATGCTGGGCGAAGCCGCCGCCGAAGGGCGCGGCGTGCAACTGGGCCGCATCGCCGACCGGGGCCGCGACGGCATCACCGGCGAACGCATCGACGGCCATATCGGCTTTTCCGCGATCCGGGGCGGCGACATCGTCGGCGAGCATGAGGTGATCTTCGCAGGCGCAGGCGAGCGCATCGTCCTGCGCCACATCGCCACCGACCGCGAGATCTTCGCGCGCGGCGCACTCAAGGCAGCACTCTGGGGGATCGGGCAGAAACCCGGCAGCTACGACATGATGGACGTGCTCGGTCTCTGACCGCCCGTCCTTCATCTTGGCCAAAATACTCCGGGGGTCTGGGGGTGGAACCCCCAGCGCGAAAACCTGCGCGCCGCAGGCGCAACGCTTGGCTCCTCCGATCAGAAATCGACCGCGATGCCCTTCTTCTCCCAATCGCCATAGCGCACCGGCTCCGGCCCGTCGCGGCCGCCAAGCTCGGTCGGCAGCGGTTTCGCCTTCACCTTGCGCCGCTCCTCGGCCTCGGCCAGCGCGCGCAGGGCTTCGGGGGGCAGGTCTGGTCGGGTCTCGTCACTCATGCCGGGCTTCCTTGTGCTCTGGCGATGATATAGGCCGCTTCGCAACCATTGGCAAAGGACAGGGCGCATGGTGGACAAGGCGACAAGGCCGCGCAAACAGGCGGTCGACCTGATGGGTGACGTGATCGAGGAACAGCGGCTGCTGTCCGAAGTCCTGCCGCGCCGGGTCGAACGCCTGGCCCCCGAAGATCGTGCCCGCACCCAGAGGCTGGTGACGATGGCGCTCAGGGTGATGGACCGCTCCGACCGGATGCTCGGCCCGCATCTGAGCAGGCGCCCGCCGATCCGGGTGATGAACCTGTTGCGGCTGGGGGTTGCCGAGATCTGCGAGGCCGGCGAGGCGGCGCATGGCGTGGTGAATTCGGCAGTCGAGATTGCGCGCGCCGACACCAAGACCGCGGGCATGGCCGGGCTGGTCAACGCCGTGTTGCGCAAGGTGGCCGTCGATGCCGAGAAGTGGCACAGCCTGCCGGTGCCGCGCCTGCCGAAATGGCTGCGCAAGCCGCTGATCGACGATTTCGGCAAGGCGGCGGTCGAGGCGATCGAGGCGGCGCATTACGCCGGGCCGCCGCTCGACCTGACCGCCAAGGGCGACCCGGCGGCGCTGGCCGAGGCCGTGGGCGGCACGCTCCTGCCAACCGGATCGGTGCGGCTGGCGGTCGGCGCGCAGGTCACGAAACTGCCCGGCTTTGCGGCGGGCGACTGGTGGGTGCAGGACGCCGCCGCCGCGCTGCCGGCGAAGGTCCTCGACCCGCAACCGGGCGAGGCGGTGCTCGACCTCTGCGCCGCGCCGGGTGGCAAGACCATGCAGCTTGCCGCCGCCGGGGCGGACGTGACCGCCGTCGATATCTCCGCCTCGCGGATGGCGCGGCTGACCGAGAACCTTGCGCGCTCCGGGCTGACGGCCACGACCATCGTGGCCGACGCGCTGGAATACGAGGGCGGGCCGTTCGATGCGATCCTGCTCGATGCGCCCTGCAGTGCCACGGGCACGATTCGCCGCCACCCCGATCTGCCCTATGCCAAGGACGGCTCGGACTTTCCCGGCCTGTTCAAGTTGCAGGAACACCTGATCGACCGCGCGCTCGGCCTGCTGAAACCCGGCGGGCGGCTCGTCTTCTGCACCTGTTCGCTGCTGATCGACGAGGGTGAGGAACAAGTGCGCGACGCGCTTGCCCGCCACCCCGGCCTGCGCGTCGACCAGAGCGCGCTTGCCCGTCCCGGCATCGACCCTGCCTGGATCGGGCCCGAGGGCGGCTTGCGCCTGCGCCCGGATTTCTGGGCCGACCGGGGCGGGATGGACGGCTTCTTCATCGCTTGCCTTGTCACGCCTGAATAGGCGATGACTCAACCGGCGCATCGCGATAGCATGCGCGTCAAGAACCCGATAAGGGACAACGGTACCCGCGTATCCGAGCCGAGGCAGCCCCGTGCCACGTCATGATCCATGGTCAGCGCGCCGAACGCGCTGGATGAACCGCTGGCACGCGCGCCGGGCTGCACGGGCGCGCCCGGCGACCGGGTTTGTCTCGCAGCCCGAACCCCGCACCATCGGAAGCTACGCCAAGGGCCGGCAACTGGTTGCGGGCAATATCCTTCTGGCCGGACATCTGGTGCAGGCACCCGATCAAATGGTCTGGGATGCCGCACAGCCTTCGCCGGCGTTTTCCGAGGCGCTGCACGGGTTCGGCTGGATGGACGATCTGGCAGCCCTTGGGGATCGCGCCGCACGGCTGCGCGCACAGGCCTGGACATCGGGCTGGATCGACCGCTTCGGGCGGGGCGCCGGGCCGGGCTGGACGCCGGACCTGACCGGGCGGCGGCTGATCCGCTGGATCAACCATGCGCTGTTCGTGATGTCCGGGCAGGAAACCACCGAGTCGCAGGCGTTCTTTCGCTCGCTCGGCCAGCAGACGATCTTTCTGGCGCGGCGCTGGCCGGTGGCCTCGCCCGGTCTGCCCCGGTTCGAGGCGCTGACCGGGCTGATCTATGCCGGGCTGTCGCTGACCGGAATGGAAGAGCACGTCGCCGCGGCGATGCAGGGGCTGGCGCGCGAATGTCGCGAACAGATCGACGCCGAGGGCGGGCTGCCGACTCGCAACCCCGAGGAACTGCTCGAGGTCTTCACGCTGCTCAACTGGGCCTCGCTGGCGCTCGCTGAAAGCGGGCGGATGGCGCAGGCCGAGCACCTTGCGGCAATCGAGCGGATCGCGCCGACCCTGCGCGCGCTGCGCCATGCCGATGGCAGCCTGGCGCGGTTTCACGGTGGCGGGCGCGGGGCCGAGGGGCGGCTGGATCAGGCGCTGGCGACCTCGCGGGTGCGCGCCGGGGTGAACGCGGGGCTGGCGATGGGCTACGCCCGGCTGTCGGGCGGGCGCACCACGTTGATCATCGACGCCTCGCGCCCGCCGGTCGGGGCGGCTTCGGCCAATGCCCATGCCTCGACGCTGGCGATCGAGGTCACGTCGGGGCGGCGGCCCCTGATCGTCAGTTGCGGTTCGGGCGCCGAGTTCGGCGAGGACTGGCACAAGGCCGGGCGCGCGACGCCGTCACATTCGGTGCTGGGGCTCGATGGCTATTCCTCGTCGCGGCTGGGTGCGACCCGCCGCACCGGCGCGGGCGAGCGCGCGCTTCTGTTGCGCAATCCCGAAACCGTGAACGCACAGGAACTGGTCGATGACGGCATGGTCGGCATCGTCACCGGGCATGACGGCTATGTGCCCAGTCACGGGCTGGCCTATATGCGGCGGATCGAGATGACCGCCGATGGGCGCGTGATCACCGGCGAAGAGACGCTGGCGGCGGTGTCCGACGATGAGCAGCAATTGTTCGACCGGGCGCTGGCGGCGACCGGGCTGATCGGCGTGCGCTATTCGATCCGGTTTCACCTGCACCCCGATGTCGATGCCGCCGTCGACCTTGGCGGCACCGCGGTGTCGATGATGCTCAAAAGTGGCGAGATCTGGGTGTTCCGCTATCACGGTGCGGCGGATCTGTCGGTCGAGGCCGGGATTTACCTTGAAAAGGGCCGGCTGAAGCCGCGTGCGGCGAAACAGGTGGTTCTATCCGGCGCCGCAATGGACTATGCGACCCGCATCGGCTGGACGCTGGCCAAGGCGCAGGACACGCCCGTGGGGCTGCGCGACCTTGTGCGCGACGGACCGGCGGGATTGCCAGACTGACCAAGGAACACCAGATGACCGACACTTCGCCCGCCCATTCCCCGATCCGCCGCGCGCTGATTTCCGTGTCCGACAAGACCGGGCTGGCCGATCTTGGCCGCGCACTGGCGGCGCGCGGCGTCGAGATCCTGTCGACCGGCGGTTCCGCCAGGGCGCTGCGCGAGGCCGGTGTCGCGGTGCGCGACGTGGCCGAGGTGACGGGGTTTCCCGAGATGATGGATGGCCGCGTCAAGACACTGCACCCGATGGTGCATGGCGGGTTGCTGGCGCTGCGTGACAACGACGCACACCTCGCGGCGATGCAGGAACACGGGATCGGCGCGATCGACCTCTTGGTCGTCAACCTCTATCCGTTCGAGGCGGCGCTGGCGCGCGGTGCGGATTACGACGAGATGATCGAGAACATCGACATCGGCGGCCCCGCGATGATCCGTGCTGCGGCCAAGAACCATGCGTTCGTGACCACCGTGGTGGATGTCGAGGATTACGCGAAGCTCTTGGGCGACATGGACCAGCACAACGGCGCCACCTGCCGGAAGTTCCGCAAGAAACTGGCCCAGATCGCCTATGCCCGCACCGGCGCCTATGACGCGGCGGTGTCGGGCTGGATGGCCGATGCCATCGGCGTCGAGACGCCGCGCCGCCGGGTCGTGGCCGGGCAACTGGTCCAGACGCTGCGCTATGGCGAGAACCCGCATCAGCAGGCGGCGTTCTACCGCGACGGCTCGTCCCGGCCCGGCGTGGCGACGGCAGTGCAGCATCAGGGCAAGGAACTCAGCTACAACAACATCAACGACACCGACGCGGCGTTCGAACTGGTGGCGGAGTTTGCCCCCGAGGACGGCCCGGCGGTGGCGATCATCAAGCACGCCAACCCCTGCGGCGTGGCCCGTGGCGCAACGCTGCTGGAGGCCTACCGGAAGGCGTTCGACTGCGACCGCACCAGCGCGTTCGGCGGCATCGTGGCGCTGAACATGCCGCTGGATGCCGACACCGCGCGGGCGATTGTGGAAATCTTCACCGAAGTGGTGATCGCGCCGGGCGCATCAGATGAGGCGCGCGAGATTTTCGCCGCGAAAAAGAACCTGCGGCTTCTGACCACCGACGCCCTGCCGGATGCACGCGCGGGCGGGATGACGATCCGGCAGGTTGCGGGCGGCTATCTGTTTCAGGACAAGGATAACGGCCATATCGACCGCGACGATCTCAAGGTCGTGACGAGGAAAGCGCCGACCGAGGCGCAGATGCGCGACCTCATGTTCGCATGGAAAGTGGCCAAGCACGTCAAGTCCAACGCCATCGTCTACGTCAAGGACGCCGCCACTGTGGGCGTCGGCGCGGGGCAGATGAGCCGGCTTGATTCGGCCAACATCGCCGCGATCAAGGCCGGGCGGATGGCGAAGGAACTGGGGCTGGCCGACAGCCCCGCGATCGGCTCGGCGGTGGCGTCGGACGCGTTCTTTCCCTTCCCCGACGGGCTGCTCGAGGCGGCTGCGGCGGGCGCGACCTGCGTGATCCAGCCGGGCGGCTCGATGCGCGACGATGAGGTCATTGCCGCCGCCGACGAGGCCGGGCTTGCCATGGTCTTCACCGGCATGCGGCATTTCCAGCACTGAACGGATGCGTCTGGTAGCCATAACCGCAGCCGCGACCTTCGCGCTCGACCAGCTTCTGAAGTTCGTCGTGGTGCAGGTGCTCGACCTTGCCAACAGGGGCGAGATCGACGTGATCCCGCCCTTTCTCAACCTGCGCATGGCGTGGAACCGGGGGGTGAACTTCGGGCTGCTGTCGTCAAACGCCGATGTGACCCGCTGGGCGCTGATCTTTGTGGCGCTGGTCATCACCTTCTGGGTCATCTGGTGGGTCCGGCGCGAGCGGATGCGGCCCATCGCGCAGGTCGCGGCGGGGCTGTTGATCGGCGGTGCGCTGGGCAACGTGATCGACCGCATTATCTATGGCGCCGTGGCCGATTTTCTCAACATGTCGTGCTGCGGCTGGCAGAACCCGTGGTCGTTCAATCTGGCCGATGTGGCGATCTTCGCGGGGGCCATCGGGCTGGCGTTGTTTTCCGGTGGCGCAAAAAGCGGTGACAAGACCCCGTGACGCGCCGATTCGAATGAGTTAAAGAGAATGCGAACCTGGGTGAAGGAGGCGTCCATGCGAGGCGTTCGCGGAAGATTATTCCTGGCTTTTGTCGGCCTGGTGGCGCTGACCGCCTGTGACAGCTCGGACGAACCGCAGCTGATGAACATTCGCACGGACACACCCGACGAGTTCGCGATTCTGCCGACAAAGCCGCTCGAGGTGCCGGAAACCTATGCCTCGCTGCCGACGCCGACACCCGGCGAGGGCAACCTTGTCGACCCCAACCCGCGCGGCGATGCGGTCGCGGCGCTGGGCGGCGACCCCAACCGGCTGGTGCGCGGCGGGATCAATCCGGGCGAACAGACCCTGATCGCCTATGCCACCCGCTACGGTGTGCCGGGCGATATCCGTCAGGTGCTGGCCCGCGAAGACCTCGAATGGCGCAAGACCAACAACGGCCGGCTTCTGGAGCGGATGTTCAACGTCAACGTCTATTATTCGAGCTACAAGCCGATGTCGCTGGACCAGCACCTCGAGCTTGAGCGGATGCGCGCCAAGGGGATCTGGACCCCCTCCGCGCCGCCCGACCCGCAAGTCAGGATCGAGTAGGCACACGCCAAACCCCTCCGCGATCACAACCCCGCGTGGATGGCTTGCCATGCCCACGCGAACGGCTAGCTTTGCCCGGATCACGGAGGACATCCCATGCGCTCACATCTGATCCCGCTCGCCCTTGTGGCGGGCCTTGTCGCGGCTCCGGCGCATGCGGCAGGCGAGGTGACGGACTTCACGCTCGATAACGGCATGGAGGTGGTGGTGATCGAGGATCACCGCGCGCCGGTAGTGGTGCACATGGTCTGGTATCGCACCGGCTCGGCGGATGAACCGCCGGGCAAGTCGGGCATCGCGCATTTCCTCGAACACCTGATGTTCAAGGGCACCGACGACATGGCGCCGGGCGAGCTCAGCCGCGTGGTCGAGGCCAATGGCGGTTCGGACAACGCCTTCACCTCGGCCGATTACACCGCCTATTTCCAGCGCGTCGCCGCCGACCGGCTGGGCCTGATGATGCAGATGGAGGCCGACCGGATGCGCGATCTGGTGCTGTCGGAGGTCGATGTCGCTACCGAGCGCGACGTCATCCTCGAGGAACGCGCCACCCGCACCGACAGCGAACCGGCGGCGCTGTTTCGCGAGGAAATGAACGCCGCGCTCTATCGCAACAGCCCCTACGGCACGCCGAATATCGGCTGGCGGCAGGAAATCGCGGCGCTGACCCGCGACGACGCGCTGACCTTCTATCGGCGCTATTACGCGCCCAACAACGCGATTCTGGTGGTCGCGGGCGATGTGGAGCCCGACGAGGTTCGCGCGCTGGCCGAAGAACATTACGGCCCGCTCGCCCCGACCGAGGGGCTCGAGCCGCGCGCAAGGCCGCAGGAACCACCCTCGCGCACGCCGCGCCGTCTGGTCTATGCCGATCCCCGCGTCGCGCAGCCCTATCTGATTCGCACCTACCTCGCGCCCGAGCGTGACAGCGGCGATCAGGCCAAGGCGGCAGCACTGGTCTATCTGGCCGAAGTGCTCGGCGGTTCCGGCGCGACCTCGGTTCTGGGGCAGGCGCTTGAGTTCGACACGCAGGTCGCGGTGCACACCAGCGCGGGCTACGGCGCGACCTCGCTGGATACCACCACCTTCAGCCTTGTCGTGGTGCCCTCGGACGGGGTGCGCCTCGGCGATGCCGAGGCCGCGATGGACGCCGAACTGGCGCGCTTCATGGACAGCGGCATCGACCCGGCGCAGTTCGAGCGGATCCGGATGCAGATCAAGGCGTCGGAAATCTATGCGCTCGACGACGTGGGCGATCTGGCGGATCGCTACGGGCGGGCGCTGACCTCGGGGCTGAGCGTGGCCGACGTGCAGGCCTGGCCCGAGGTGTTGCAGGCGGTCACGCCCGAGGACGTGATGGCCGCCGCCGCCGAAGTGCTGGACAAGCGCCGGTCGGTGACAGGCTGGCTGGTGACCGAGGGCGGGGAGGACGCGCAATGAAACATCTTCTGGCCGCCCTGTTTTGCCTGATCGCGCTGCCGGCGCTTGCCGAGGTCGAGATACAGGAAATCACCTCGCCCGGTGGGATCGACGCCTGGCTGGTCGAGGAACACTCGATCCCCTTCGTCGCGCTCGAGCTTCGGTTTCGCGGCGGCGCCTCGCTTGATGCGCCGGGCAAACGCGGCGCGATCAACCTGATGACCGGGTTGATCGAGGAAGGTGCGGGCGAGTTGGACGCGCGGGCTTTCGCGCAGGCGCGCGAGGAACTGGCGGCAAGTTTCCGCTTTGACGTGGGCGACGACAGCCTGTCGGTGTCCGCGAAATTCCTGACCGAGAACCGCGATGCGGCGGTCGAGCTATTGCGGCTGGCGCTGAACCAGCCGCGCTTTGACGCCGACGCCATCGTGCGGGTGCGCGCGCAGGTGATTTCCAGCCTGAAACGCCGCGAGACCGACCCGGACGCGATCGCCTCGGCAACCTTCAACCGGCTGGCTTACGGCGACCATCCCTATGGCTCGGACATTTCCGGCACGCTCGACAGCGTCGCGGCGCTGACCCGCGACGACATCGTAGAAGCGCAGGGCCGGGTTCTGGCGCGCGACCGGGTCTATGTCGCCGCGGTGGGCGATATCACCGCCGAGGAACTTGGCGCGCTGATCGACAACCTGCTTGGCGCGCTGCCCGCGACGGGTGCGCCGATGCCCGAGGACACGACATTCGCCGCCACGCCGGGGGTGACGGTGGTGCCGTTCGACAGCCCGCAATCGGTGGCGATGTTCGGCCATGACGGGATCGAGATCGACGACCCGGACTTCTTCGCCGCCTTCATCCTCAACACCATCCTTGGCGGCAGCGGTTTCAACAGCCGGTTGATGGAGGAAGTGCGCGAGAAGCGCGGGCTGACCTATGGCATTCGCACCTACCTGATCGACGGCGATCATGCCGAGGCGATTCTGGGCATGGTCTCATCGGTCAATCCGCGCATGGCCGAGACCATCGCGGTGGTGCGCGAGGAATGGGCCAGGATCGCGCAGGAGGGGATCAGCGCCGAGGAACTGGAGAAGGCCAAGACCTACCTGACCGGGGCCTATCCGCTGCGATTCGACGGCAACGGGCCGATCGCGCGGATTCTGGTGGGGATGCAGATGGACGGCTATCCGACCAGCTATATCGCCACGCGAAACGACCGGATCGAGGCGGTGACGCTGGACGAGGCGAACCGGGTGGCGGCGCGGATCTTTCAGCCGGACGCGCTGCGGTTCGTGGTGGTCGGGCAGCCTGAAGGGGTTGAGGGCACGGATTGAGGGATCGACCGGGCGTTGCCCGGCCGACCCGCGCCGCGCTGGCGCGCGGCGAGATTTCTTGCCTCCGGCGGAGGTATTTCAACCAGCAAGAAGCAGGTGCATCTGGCAGAATCGCCCGCTGCCGTGCTAGGTCTTGTGGCATGTCCGAGCCCGCCCCCCATATGAGCGCAACACGCCCGGTGATTCGTCAGCTTGACGAGGGCGCGATCAACCGGATCGCGGCGGGCGAGGTGGTGGAACGCCCTGCTTCGGCGGTGAAGGAACTGATCGAGAACGCGATTGATGCGGGGGCCGGGCGGATCGAGGTGGCCTATGCCGATGGTGGCAAGACCCTGATCCGCGTCACCGATGACGGCTTCGGCATGGCGCCCGAGGACCTTCCGCTGGCGCTGAGCCGGCATGCGACCTCGAAGATCGACGGCTCGGACCTGCTCGATATCCACACCTTCGGGTTTCGCGGCGAGGCATTGCCCTCGTTGGGCGCGGTCGGGCGGCTCGCGATCACCTCGCGCACTGAGGGGGGTGAGGCGGCAAGCATCCGCGTGGCGGGTGGCGCTGTCGGGCCGGTAAAGCCGGCGGCGTTGTCAGGTGGCACTGTTGTCGAGCTGCGCGATCTGTTTTTTGCCACCCCCGCGCGGCTGAAGTTCCTGCGCTCGGACCGGGCCGAGGCGCAGGCGATTGGCGATGTGGTCAAGCGGCTGGCGATGGCCGAGCCGCATGTCGGCTTTACCCTGCGCGATGTTTCGGGCGGCGGCGAAGGGCGGGTGTTGTTCCGCGTCAGCCCCGAGACTGGCGACATGTTCGATGCGCTCTATGGCCGTCTGGGGCAGGTGATGGGGCGCGAGTTCGCCGAAAACGCGCTGGCGATCGACGCGGAGCGCGAGGGGCTGCGGCTGACCGGCTATGCGGCACTCCCGACCTATTCGCGCGGTGCGGCGGTGGCGCAGTTCCTGTTCGTCAACGGCCGCCCGGTGCGCGACCGGCTGCTGATCGGGGCGCTGCGGGCGGCCTATGCCGATTTCCTCAGCCGCGACCGGCACCCGGCGGCGGCGCTGTTCATCACGTGCGACCCGCATCTGGTCGATGTGAACGTGCATCCGGCGAAATCCGAGGTGCGGTTTCGTGAGCCGGGCATCGCGCGCGGGTTGATCGTCTCGGCGCTGCGTCACGCGCTGACGGGGGCGGGGCATCGGGCGTCGAGCACCGTGGCGGGGGCGACGCTGGGCGCGATGCGGCCGGAGGCGGTTGGGGCGCGGACCTACCAGATGGACCGCCCGTCGCCGGGGCTGATCCATGCCATGCGCGACATGCAGGCGCCGGGGTTCGCCGAACCGTCTGCCCGGTGGGAGGCTGTCGAGGATGACGCCCCCGCCGAACACCTGCCGTTGGGGGCAGCGCGCGCGCAGGTGCATGAGAACTACATCATCGCGCAGACGGCGGACGGCATGGTGATCGTCGACGGCCATGCGGCGCATGAGCGGCTGAATTACGAAAAGCTCAAGCGCCAGATGGCGGACAACGGCGTGATGGCGCAGGCGCTGCTGATCCCCGAGATCGTCGAGTTGTCGGACGCCGAGGCGCGGTTGCTGCTGGACATGGCGGACGACCTCGCCCGGTTGGGGCTGGGGATCGAACCGTTTGGCGGCGGGGCCATCGCGGTGCGCGAGACGCCGGCGATCCTTGGGCCGGTCAATGCCGAGGCGATGATCCGTGACATCCTCGACGAGTTGGCCGACCTTGGCGACACCACCACGGTGCAGGCGCGCATCGAGGCGGTGCTGAGCCGCGTCGCCTGCCATGGCTCGATCCGCTCGGGGCGGCGGATGCGGGCCGAGGAGATGAACGCGCTATTGCGTGAGATGGAGGCGACGCCGCATTCGGGCCAGTGCAATCACGGGCGGCCGACCTATGTGGAGTTGAAGCTGGCGGATATCGAGAGGCTGTTCGGGCGCACATGATCCAGATCGGGGACCAGAGCTATTCGCTGGGCGATCCGGCGGTCCTTGCCGCGCTGATCGGCGGGCTGTTGGTGCTGGCGCTGTTCGTGCTGCTCATCGTCGTGGTGCGCCGGGCCGGGCAGTCGGCGCGGCTGGCCGAGCGGCTGGCGAGCCAGATGGGCGGGCTGGGGCAGGCTGTGCAATTGCTCGGGCAGGGGCAGGAGCAACTGACCGGCGGCCTTCGCAACGTGTCGGATTCGCAGGCCAACGGGCAGGCGCAGGTGTTGCAGGCGATGGAGATGCGGCTGGCGGAAGTGCAGCGCCAGATGCAGGAACGCCTGCACGACAACGCGATGAAATCGGCGCGCTCGCTGTCGGACATGCAGGAACGGATGAGCGAGACGCTGACTGGCAGCGCCGTCAAGACGACGCAATCGCTGACCCTGTTGCAGGAGCGGCTGGCGACCATCGACAAGGCGCAGGAGAACATCACCCGGTTGTCGGGCGACGTGCTGAGCCTGCAGGACATCCTGTCAAACAAGCAGACGCGCGGGGCATTCGGGGAAATCCAGCTTAACGACATCGTGTCGAAGGCGCTGCCGAGTGACAGCTATACGCTGCAAGCCACGCTTTCGAACGGCAAGCGTGCCGATTGCCTGATCCACCTGCCCAACCCGCCGGGGCCGATCGTGGTCGATTCGAAGTTCCCGCTTGAGGCCTACGAGGCGCTGCGCCGGGCCGCGACCAAGCCCGAGGAGGCCGAGGCCGGGCGGCAGTTGAAACTGGCGGTTCGCCATCATATCCGCGCGATTTCAGAGCGTTACATCATCGAGGGCGAGACTGCAGACGGGGCGATCATGTTCCTGCCGTCCGAGGCGGTCTATGCCGAGTTGCACGCCAATCACCCCGAGATCGTGCGCGAAGGCTTTGCCGCGCGGGTCTGGATCGTGTCGCCGACCACCTGCATGGCGACGCTGAACACGATGCGGGCGATCCTCAAGGACGCAAGGATGCGCGAACAGGCAGGCGCGATCCGCAAGACGCTGCGCCTGCTGCACCGCGACGTCGAACTGGTGGCGGAACGGGTCGACAAGCTCAACAGCCATTTCGGACAGGCGCGCGACGACCTCGAGGGCATCACCATCGCCGCCGAACGGGCGGGCAAGCGGGCGGCACGGCTCGACAATTTCGATTTCGAGGAACTGGCGCCCGAAGTCGGGGCCGAAACCGGCGTGCTGCCGTTGGCGAAACTCTGAGCGGGCTTGTCGGGCGCGGCGGGGTCGCGTTATATCCGGTTAACGTAGGTGGAGGACGCGACATGCTCGAAATCAGCCCCTCGAAGGTTGCCCGGATCATCATTCGCGCCCGCGAACTGGACGCCAAGACCTCGCGCTGGGACACGCCGTCCGACGACGCCGACGCCGAATCGATCCTGGAATCGCGCGCCTCAGACGCGACCGAGGATGAGTTGCGCAGCTATATCTCGGATCTCAACGAGGACGAGCAGGCGAGCCTTGTGGCGATCATGTGGATCGGGCGCGAGACCTTCACCGCCGACGACCTCGAAGAGGCGATCGAAACCGCACGGTCCGAAGCCTCGTCCCCGACGGCGGACTACCTTCTGGGCATCCCGCTGCTGTCCGACTACCTGCAGGCGGGGCTGGAAGAGCTTGGCCACGACAGCGACGAGTTGATCGACGAACACCTGAGATAGGGGCGGGTTCGAACAGGCCCAGCACAAGCGGGTGGTCGATCACCGAGACGGCGCTGAACGGAAGGCCGGGACCATGACCACGCGGATGCTGTTGCCCTTCCTGATCATCGCCTTTGGCTGGGGCTGGTCGCTTGTCGCGGTGATCCTGCTGTTTCCGGATGTGATCGAGTCGCTGTTCGGAGAGCTTTCGAACCGGAACCCGGTCTTTGTTCTGGCTGTCTATTCGCCCGCGATCGCGGCAATTGCGCTGGTTCTCTGGTCGGGCGGTCCCGGCGCGTTGAAGCGGTTCCTGTCCCGGCTCTTGCTGTGGCGGGCGCACTGGGGCTGGTATCTGTTCCTGGTGGTCGGAATTCCGGTGCTGTTCTATTCGGCGGCGCTGATGCGGGGGACCCTTTTCACCGATCCGTTCCCCTTCACGAGTGTCGGGGCGTTGCTGTCCGCACTGGCCTTCATGCTGGTGCTGGGGCCGGTCGAGGAAATCGGCTGGCGCGGTGTGGCGCAGCCGCTGCTGCAACGCCTGATGGCGCCGTTCTGGGCATCCGTCGTTCTGGGGATGATCTGGGGGGTGTGGCACCTTCCGGCCTTTCTGCTGAGCGGCGTTCCCCACAGCGGCTGGTCCTTCATGCCCTTTTTCGCGGCGGCCATCATGATCTCGGTCATCATCGCGCCGCTGTTCAATTCATCCGGAGGCAGCATCCTGTTGCCCGCCTTGCTGCACTGGCAGTTGAACAACCCGATTTTTCCCAACGCCGAGCCATACGACACGCTCACCTTCGGGGTGGCGGCGGTTGTCGTTGTCTGGGTTCATCGCAAGACGATGTTCGACAGATCGAGCGGCGTCACCACGGTCATCCCGAAGTAAACGCGCCCTTGCCTCGTGGGTAGGGCGGCGCTGGAAGAGCTTGGCCACGACAGCGACGAGTTGATCGCCGAACACCTGAGATAGGGGCGGGAAAGGCCCCGCTCCGGGGCGCTTTTTTGTTGACTCAAGTGATTGGTCGATAAAGAAAGTGCGCGTTTTTTGGCAATCAAACAGGAACGCACAATGTCTTCACTTCAGAAAGCGGGCGGTATTGCCGCCATCCTTGCCGCTGGCACCTATCTGTTCGGGTTCGTGCTGTTATTCACGCTTCTTGCCCCCGCCGGTTATGGTTCCGATGACATCGACGCGATGCGCGCGGTGGCGTTCATCGACGCGAACATCGGCCTGATGACCCTTTGGAACCTCGTGATCTATGTCCTGAACGCCTTCGCTCTGGCGGTGCTGGTTCTTGCGCTGGCCGAACGGCTGCGGCCCGCGCCGGTGGCGCTGGTATCGGGCGCGTTCGGGTTGATGTGGGCGGTTCTGGTGCTGGGCGCGGGAATGATCGCGAACGTGGCGCTCGTGGCAGTGCAGCAGAGCTATGCTGCCGACCCACAGGCGGCGGAGACGATGTGGACCACCCTGACGGCGGTCGAGAACGGTCTTGGCGGTGGCAACGAGATCGCGGGTGGAGTCTGGGTGCTGGTGACCAGCCTCGCGGCGTGGCGGCTTGGCGTGTTGCCCAAGGCGCTGAACGCGCTGGGCCTTCTGATCGGCGTTTCCGGCCTGGTCACCGTCATCCCGGCGCTTGACGCGGCCGGGGCGGTCTTTGGCCTTGGCTTCATCGTCTGGTTCCTCTGGGTCGGCGTGGTGCTGCTTCGGAGCTGACCCCGCCTCACCTCAACCGGTCGACCACCTGCATGTGCTGCGCCTGCCGGTCGACCTCCTGCATCCAGGTCGCCACCAGCGCCGGATCGGAGGGCGCCGCCGAGACCCCCGGCGCGATCCGGCGCTCCAGCACCGAGGTGATCGCCTGCGCCACGGTGGTCGAGACCAGCCGCGCCATCGCCGTGCCGCGCGCGTCGCCCCAGGCGTCGAGCACATAGGTCTTGTCATAGACCGGGGTGCCGTCATGTTCCGCCTTCAGCGCGACGCAAAGTACCACCCGGTCAGGCTCGCCTGGGTCATAGGCGTGATCGGCCCAGAACTGGTCGGACATCTCCTTGAGCCGCGCGTCGCCCTCGGGGCCGGTCAGCGTCTCGATCTCCTTGAACACATCCGCCCAGGCATCGGCCCAGCCATTGAGGCGCAGCGTGCCGCGCACGAAATCCTTGACCGGCCAGGCGGGGTCAAAGCCGTAATCCAGCATGAACGGCAGCGAATCGCGGTTCGGATAGACCTCGAATGTCTCCGGCACGGGCAGGGGTGCTGCGTAGGAGCGGATCGCGTTCCACGGTCGCGCGACCTCGAGCACCGACCAGGCGCGGATCGAGCGTGACGGCGATTTCAGCGCCTTCAGGACCCCCAGCGGCGACCACGAGAACTTGTAGCGGAACGCGTTCGTGTGTTTCGGCACGCCGCCGCAATACGAGGTGAAGCTGATCGCGTTTTTCGGGTCGAACGCGGGAGATTTGCGATAATCCGCCACCAGCCAATGCGCCATCAGGTGGTCGATGCCGGGGTCAAGCCCGACCTCGTTGACCAGCGCCACGCCAGCCGCCTTCGCGCGAGCGTCAAGGGCGCGCATCTCGGGTGCGATGTAACTTGACGAGACGAAATGCGCGCCCTTGTCGATGGCCATTTCCGCGAGCCGCACATGCCAGTCGGCGGGCAGCATCGACACCGCCACGTCGCCCGGCGCCAGCGCGTCGGCCAGCGCGTCGGGGTCGAAGGCGCGGATGTCGTCGGTCAGATGCCCGACCGCCGCGCGCGCCTTGTCGACAGTGCGGTTCCAGACCACGACGGTGTGGCCGTCCTCGATCAGTTTGCGCAGGCCGGGGATGGCCGAGAGGCCGGTTCCGCACCAATGGATCGTCATGGTCACACTCCCTTGATCTGATTGTCGAATATGGCTTTGGCCCGGCCCCAGACACCGGCTTCGGGCCGGTCGAGGGTCAGCAGCGAAGGCAACAATTGCGCCGCGTAGTCCTGCGAGCTTTCCACCGGCAGCAGCGACGGCAGGTTGTCGATGGCCATCACGTCGAGCGGCGGCGCGTCATGCACCCGGACAACCGGCGCCTGCCAGTCGGTCGCGGCGTCATAGACCGGCACCGGGTTGTAATCGCTGTCGGGGTCGCAGGCGATGTCGCCGATGACGGACAGGGCGCGCGGCTGGGTCAGCGCGCTGCGCGGCACGAATACCGGCGTGCCGGGGCGCGCGAAGATGCAGTTGAGGAAGATGTCGTGCTCAAGGATTTCCGGAAACGGCCCGCCGCTGGCGGTTTCCTCCATGTCCCAGCGTGTGACCTCCATGCCGAGTTCGGTGCAAAGGTCGCCAGCCCCGGTTCCAACCCGCCCCAGCGCGCCGATCACGAGGACGCGGGGTCTCGGGCGGGCGGTGGCGGCGAGCTCGGCGCGAAGCTCATCGACCAGCGCGGTCTTGTCGGGGTAGGTCGCGACCGGCGGACATAGCCCGCCCGCCACCTGCGCCGCCCAGGCCTTGACCGACACCGCAGCCCCCGCGAACCCGGCCCAGTAGCCGAAAGCGGCAACGCGGCGGCCATCTTGGTCGGTCAGGTATTCGAGATCATAAAGCACCCCGCCCCCGGCCTTGAACCGCGCCAGCAGGCGGCGGCCGGAATGTTGCCCCTTGAAGGCGTGGCCGAACATGATGTGGCGGTGGGAAAGCGGCGTGTCGTCGTCCGGCAGCTCCTTCAGCCCGAAGACGATCGCGTCACCCGGCGCCTCGGGCCATGAATTCTCCGCCACGATCTCGCAGCCCGCATCGTGGTAGCCATCAATCGGGAGGGCGCGAAACCGGCTTTCCTCGACGCTGACGCGAAAGCCCTTGGCGATCAGCGCCCTGGCCCCCTCCGGCGTCAGCCCGACGCGTTCCTCGTTCAGCCGCTGTTCGGCGCGGACCCAGAGATGTGTCATGCCGCCCTCAGATATAGGTTTGCGCGTGCTGCCGGTCTGGCCGCTCCAGATGCGGCACGGCGTTGAATTGCGTCAGGGTCAGCCCCGATCCGACGATTTCCATCCGGTGAACCGAGGTGTTCATGATCGCGATCACCAGCCGGGCAAAGGCGCCAAGCTCCAACCCCATCGCCACCCGCGTCGCCATGCCGATCAGCCCGCCCGAGGTGACGACCAGCGCATCGCCCTTGCCCGCCGCGATCTCGTGCAGCACGTCGTCAACGCGGCTCTGAAAGTCGTGATACGTCTCGCCCGCGCCCTCGATCCTGCCGTCCTGCCAGGCGGTGAAGACCAGCGGCAGGTGCTCGATGAACCCGTCACGGTCGGTGGGCAGGGGAATGCCGAATTGCTCGTGCATCCGGTTGGAGAGGTCGAAATAGGCGACCTCGTTCAGCCGTTCGTCCACAACCGGCGCGGCATGAAGCTGCGCGCCCATCGCCTGCGCCGTCTCGCGGTGCCGGACCAGGCTGCCGGTATAGACCCGGTCGTAGCGCGTGCCGATGTCGCCGAAATGCTGGCCCAGCCAGTCCGATTGCTGGTGGCCAAGCGGCGACAGGCTGTCATAGCCGACCTCGTCGGTCGCCCCGGTCCGGGCCTGGCCGTGACGGATAAGCGTGATCTGTGCCATCTGCTCCCTTTCGCTGCCCTTGGCTACCGCGCGAGCGCGGCGGGGGGAAGGGGGGAGGGGGATTTTGGGTGTTGGGCCGGCGGGGTGCGGGAGCGATGGATCGTTCCGAAGGGTCGATGTGGGAGGTTGTCGGCGTGCTCTATGTCCAATCGAAACCCTTTCGGTTCAATGCTGCTCTCGGCCCGAACGACTCCTAAGTGCAGGGTGTCGACTTCGCGAAGCCAGGCAGTTTTCCTAGAAAGGGCGTTCGGAAGCTCGTCATACTGGCGTCGCTTGCTGCCAGATGCTCTCGTATATGCAAATTTTTGTTGGTGATATGCTGGGTTGAAGTGGCACTAAGTAGGTCGGCTTCTTACCCGCGTCCTTGATCGAGCCGCCCACAATCCAACAATCGGTGCCGTCGATAATCACGAGCCGATCATGCAGATCATCACTTTTTCTAAGTTCCGGTTTAAGCGTGTATTGGGCCGAAAACGCCGCAACATGACCGGCAACGTCGTTCATATATCTGCTGCTAAGAACTCTGATCGAACAACCGCCACCCAGAGGCCCAAGATATGTCTCGAAAGCCTGACCATCAAAATATGGGTCAACAACAAAAACCTCTTTTTGCGAACCTAGTATGATTTCTTTGAGATCACGCAGAAAGTCGTATTGTCGACGGGGGCCATATACTTGTCCTATGTTTTCATGGCCATCAAGCTCCAACTCCAACTTGATCTCTTCAGCTGCAGCAAGAAGTTGTTGGCGAAACGATTCTCTGGCCACCGACCAATACTGGACCATTGAATTTTTTGTGACTTGGAAAGCGATCTTGTGCTCGATGCCGACCCGTGAAAGGAGTGCACCTATCCGCGCAATCCATCGTTGAGGTTCAGAACTCGCGTCCGCGATATACTGCCTGCCAAAATCTGGCGCAGACTCAAATTCATGTAGAAGCTTCAGCAACAAAACTTGCTTCTCGGCAGGGCCATCCCCCATGAGTCGCTTCTGTAGCCGGTCTATGTTTTCATTCATGTTAGTGCTCCGACGGATGGATGCTACTCTAATCGAGAAAGCAGGAGTTCTGAATTCGATTTTCGCGACTTTTCTGCTGTCATAGTTTACCCAACGAATGACAGCACCCACCCCCCCTCACCCCCACCGCACATCGCCCAGAAAGATATACCCCGCGCCATAGATCGTCTTGATCAGGCGCGGGTTTTTCGGGTCTTCACGCAGTTTGGTGCGCAGGCGCGAGATGCGGACGTCCATGGCGCGGTCGAAGCTTTCGCCGGCGGCGCCGCCCAGAGACTCCTGCATCTGGGCGCGCGAGATCAGGCGTTTGGGGGCGTTCAGGAACAGCCGCAGCACTTCGCCCTCGGCGTGGGAAAAGGCGGTTTCGGTTCCGGCCTCGTCTTCCAGCACGTAGCGGTCGAAATGTGCCGTCCAGCCGGCGAAATGCGCGGTGTTCGAGGTGGTCTCGGTGCTGCGGGGCTGGCGCAGGCGGGCGCGGACGCGGGCGACGACCTCGGCGGGCTCGAACGGCTTGATGATGTAGTCGTCGGCCCCCAGTTCCAGCCCCGTCACCCGGTCCTGCACCTGCGCGCGGCCCGAGATGATGATGATCGAGGCACCGCTTTCCAGCGCCAGCCGGTGCACCAGCGTCAGCCCGTCGCGGTCGGGCAGGCCAAGATCGACCAGGCAGACATCGGGCGACATCGACTTCAGCGCCGCCTCGAACTCGGTCGCGCGGGCGAACCCGTAGGTGCGAAAGCCCGCGTCGGTCAGGGCGTCGGTCAGCATCCGGCGGATCTCGGGCTCGTCGTCGAGGATGGCGACGATCGGCTGGGTCATGCGGGCACCTCGCGCGCGAGAAAGGCGGCGAGATCGGAGGCGCCGAAGGGTTTGGACAGCACCGGCACCGGCGCATGCGCGCGGCGCGGGTCGGTCTTTGGCAGCGACGACATCAGGCACATCGGCGCGCTCAGGCCGCTGGCGCGCAACCGTGCGACCAGCGCGTCGCCGGTTTCCGCGCCCGCCAGCATGATGTCCGACAGCACGAGGCCGATACCGTCGATCTGGGCCAGTTCGGCGGCCTCCTCGGCCGATGTCGCCTCGATCACCTGATGCCCGAGATCGGTCAGCATCCCGCGCACGTTCTCGCGGATCTCGTCCTCGTCCTCGACCAGCAGCACAAGGCGAGGCGGCGGCGCGGGTTTGTCGGCGCGGCGCAGCGGCAGGCGCATCGTGACGATGGCGCCGTCGTCGCCATTGCCGAGCCGAAGCTTGCCGCCGGCCATCTTGGCATGGTCATAGACCATCGCCAGCCCGAGGCCCGAACCCTGGCCGCCCTTGGTGGTGAAGAACGGGTCGAGCGCGTGGTCGAGCGCGTTGGCATCGAACCCCGGCCCGGTATCGGCCACGGTGAAATCAAGCCAGGTTTCGCCCGACGTGCGCACCGTGAGGGTGATCTCGCCCGGCTCCGCCCCGATCGCGTCCTTGGCGTTCAGGATCAGGTTGAGCAGCGCATCCTGCACCGAGCCGGGGTCGAGCATCACCCGGCTGCTGAACCCGGCGACGCTGGTTTGCAGGCGGATCGTCTCGGGCAGGGTCGGCCCGGCCAGCGCCACCGTGTCGGCAATCAGTTGCGGCACATCCGTCGGATCGAGCCGCATTTTCCGCCCGCCCGAGATCGAGGCGATCCGGTCCAGGAGCGCGCCGCCGCGCCGCGCCGCGCCGATGGTGGCGCGCGCAAGCTCGCCCGCCGGCGCGGGCAGCGCCATCTGGTCGAGCCGCGATTGCAGCCCGAGGATGATCGTCAACAGGTTGGCGAAATCATGCGCCAGTCCGGAGGTCAGTTGCGCTGCAAGCTCGCGCTTGCGCGTCTGCATCACCGCGGCGCGCGCCTGCGCCTCTTCGGTGATGTCCATCGACAGCACATAGGTGCCGCGCACCTTGCCGTCCTCGGCGATGTCGGGGGTGAAGGCCGCGCGGATCCGTTTGCCCGAGCCTTCGTGGGTGAACTCGATCAGGCAGGCATCGCCGCGGCAGGCGCGCTCGAGGCTGGGGCGGATCAGCTCGAACGCCTCGTCGCCCAGTGCCTCGCGCATGTGCAGCCCGATGACGTTGGACGGGCGGCCGGGCAGGACGCTGGCAAGCCGCAGGTTGGAATAGGTATAGCGCCAGTCCAGCCCGATCCGGGCGATATGGGCCGGCATCATCTCGGCGGTCAGGCGGATGCGCGCCTCGGCCTCGGTCAACTGGCGCTTGGTTTCCTCGAGGTTGGCGTTGGCCGAGGCCAGCGCCCGGTTGGTGCGCGCCAGTTCCTCGGCATGGGCGAGCAACTGGTCGGACAATTCTTCGGAGCGCGCACGCAGCAGTCCCTCCTGCCGCTTGATGCCGGTGATGTCGGTATAGACCGCCACCCAGCCGCCCTGCGGCAGCGGGCTGCCCTCGACCGAGATCATCCGGCCATTGGCGCGCGGGCGCTCCATGTAGTGCGGCGCGAAGGCGCGGGCCTGCTCGACCCGGTCGCGGACAAAGCCTTCGGGGTCGTCGACCTTGCCGTATTCGCCCGAGGCGACCAGATAGCGCACGGTGTCCTCGAACCGCGCCCCCGGCGTCACCAGGTTGTCGGGAAAGCCGAACATTTCCTTGAACATGCGGTTGGACACCACCAGCCGCAGGTCGTTGTCATAGATCGACAGCGCCTGCGCGATCAGGTTCAACCCGGCCTGGGTATATTCGGCGATGTCGGTGTTCTCCGATGTCACGAGAGCCTCCCTCACCCTTCGCTAGCATCGCGGCGCGCGCGCGGGAAGGCCCTGTCGCGACGTCACCCCGGCGGTAACAATTCGTTGCATTCTGGAAAAACTGGCGAAACCTTTGACCTGAACAAGGGACCCCTGTCACCGTAGGCGCACGAGAATCGGAAAACCGATCGGGGCCGCCGGAGATTGCCGGCGCAGGGAGGATACAATTTGGTTGAGGATCAAGCCGCGTCCGGCGCGTTTGACTCCGTTCCGGCGCTGCTGGCCCGGAACGTGAAGGTTCATGGTGGGCGCCCTGCCTACCGCGAAAAGGAATTCGGCATCTGGCAGTCCTGGACCTGGGCCGAGACCGCCGAGGAAATCGAACATCTCGCGCTGGGCCTGCTGGCGCTGGGCATCAATCGCGGCGACACCGTCGCGATCATCGGGCGCAACCGTCCGGCGCATTACTGGTCCATCGTCGCCACGCAGATGTGCGGCGCGATTCCGGTGCCGCTCTATCAGGACGCTGTGACCGAAGAGATGTCCTACGTGCTCGAGCATTGCGGCGCGCGCTTCGTCATCTGCGGCGATCAGGAGCAGGTCGACAAGACCATCGAGGCGCAGGAAGAGATCAAGCACATCGAGCATGTGATCTATTTCGACAAGCGCGGGATGCGGAAATACGACCACAAGAACCTGAACTGGTATCATGACGTTCAGGAGGAAGGCCGCGCCGCGGCGACCCGGCTCAAGCCCGAACTGGACGCGCGCATCGCCGAACTGACCTACGACACCACCTGCGTCATGCTTTACACCTCCGGCACCACCGGCAAGCCCAAGGGCGTGGTGCTGTCGAACCGCAACATCATCGAAAGCGCGAAGAACTCGTCGGAATTCGACAATCTCGGCGCGGGCGAGGATGTGCTGGCCTATCTGCCGATGGCCTGGGTCGGGGACTTCATCTTTTCCATCGGTCAGGCCTACTGGACGGGGTTCTGCGTGAACTGCCCGGAAAGCCCCGACACGATGATGACCGACCTGCGCGAGATCGGTCCGACCTATTTCTTCGCGCCGCCGCGGGTGTTCGAAGGCCAGTTGACCAACGTGATGATCCGCATGGAAGACGCGGGCAGGCTCAAGAAACGCATGTTCGATCATTTCATGGCGCATGCCCGCAAGGACGGTCCGGCCATTCTCGACGGCAAGCCCGTGGGCGGCTGGGACCGGCTGAAATACAGGCTGGGCGATCTGCTGGTCTATGGCCCGCTCAAGAACACACTGGGGTTCAGCCGGGTGCGCGTCGGCTATACCGCAGGCGAGGCGATCGGGCCGGAGATCTTCGATTTCTACCGCTCGCTCGGCATCAACCTGAAACAGCTCTACGGCCAGACCGAGGCGACGGTGTTCATCACCCAGCAGCCCGATGGCGAAGTGCGCGCCGATACCGTGGGCGTGCCCAGCCCCGGCGTCGAGATCAGGATCGACGAGAAGGGCGAGGTCTTCTATCGCTCGCCCGGCGTGTTCGTGGAGTATTTCAAGAACGCCGAAAGCACCGCCTCGACCAAGGACGCCGAGGGTTGGGTGGCGACGGGTGATGCGGGTTTCATCGAGCCGGAAACCGGCCATCTGCGCATCATCGACCGGGCCAAGGACGTCGGCAAGATGGCCGACGGCTCGATGTTCGCGCCCAAGTTCGTCGAGAACAAGCTCAAGTTCTACCCCAACATCCTCGAGGCCGTGGTGTTCGGCGCGGGGCGCGAGATGTGCACCGCCTTCATCAACATCGACCTCAGCGCGGTCGGCAACTGGGCCGAGCGCAACAACATCTCCTACGCCTCGTATCAGGAGCTTGCCGGGCATCCGAAGGTGCTGGACACGGTGCAGGCCCATGTCGAGGAAACCAACCGCTCGATCGCCGAAGATCCGATGCTGTCGGGCTGCCAGGTGCATCGCTTCCTGATCCTGCACAAGGAACTGGACGCCGACGATGGCGAGATGACGCGCACCCGCAAGGTGCGGCGCAACATCGTGGAACAGAAATTCGCCGACCTGATCGACGCGCTCTATTCCGACAAGGCCGAGCAATACACCGAAACCGAAGTCACCTACGAGGATGGCCGCAAGGGCAAGATCAAGGCGACGCTGCAGATCCGCGACGCGGCGGTGGTGGACACGGCAGGAGCGAAGGGGATGGCGGCGGAATGAGCCTTGATACAAGCGACAGCTACGTCACCGAGGACGGCCGCACCATCGGCGGGGTGGTGATGGAGATGAAACACATCACGCTGAAATTCGGCGGCGTGGTGGCGATCTCGGATATCAGTTTCGACATCCGCGAGGGCGAGATCCGCGCGATCATCGGGCCGAACGGCGCCGGCAAGTCCTCGATGCTGAACGTGATTTCAGGGTTCTATCACCCGCAGGAGGGCGAGGTCTGGTTTCACGGCGCGAAACGCCCCTCGATGAAGCCCTATCAGGTGGCCGCGCAGGGCATCGCGCGGACATTCCAGAACATCGCGCTGTTCGACGGGATGAGCGTGCTCGACAACATCATGACCGGGCGGCTGACGATGATGAAGACGAACATGCTGCAACAGGCTTTCTGGTTCGGCCGCGCCGAGCGCGAGGAAATCCAGCACCGCGAACAGGTCGAGAAGGTCATCGACTTCCTTGAGATTCAGGCGATCCGCAAGACGCCGGTGGGCCGTCTGCCCTACGGGTTGAAAAAACGGGTCGAGCTGGCGCGCGCACTGGCCGCCGAGCCGAAGCTGTTGCTGCTCGACGAGCCGATGGCGGGAATGAACGTCGAGGAGAAAGAGGACATGAGCCGCTTCATCCTCGACGTGAACGACGAGTTCGGCACCACCATCGCCCTGATCGAGCACGACATGGGCGTGGTGATGGACCTGTCGGACCGGGTGGTGGTGATGGATTACGGCAAGAAGATCGGCGACGGCACGCCCGACGAGGTGCGCAACAACCAGGCGGTGATCGACGCCTATCTGGGGGTGGCGCATGACTGAGTTCCGCAGCCGTCGCGGTCCGGGCCGGACCCGCACAGCAACAGGGGGCACCCATGCCTGACCAGCTTCTTTACGCGTTGGAAGTGACGCTCAACGGGTTGATGGCCGGGGTGCTCTATTCGCTCGTGGCGCTGGGCTTCGTGCTCATCTTCAAGGCGTCGGGCATCTTCAACTACGCGCAGGGCGTCATGGCGCTGTTCGCGGCGCTGACGCTGGTGGGCATCCAGGAAGGGCAGGTGCCCTTTTCCCACCTGATCAACGCGATCTTCGGCACCGAGATCCACCATTTCGGCTGGACCGTCCCGGCCATCCTGGCAATCGTGCTGACCGCCGCAGTCATGGTCCTGTTCGCCTGGGCGGTCGAGCGCTACGTGCTCAAGCATCTGGTGAACCAGCCCGGCATCATCCTGTTCATGGCGACCATCGGGCTGGCCTATTTCATGGAAGGCGTGGGCGACCTGATGTGGGGCGCCGATATCAAGAAGCTCGACGTCGGCCTGCCGCAGGGCGCCTCGTTCTGGCTGGAGGATGTGACGGCAGGCTGGGGCAGCCCGGATTTCTACGGCTTCTACATCGACCGGCTCGACATCGTGGCAACCGTGGTCGCGGCGATCCTGGTGATCTCGCTGACGTTGTTCAGCCAGTATTCCAAGCAGGGCCGGGCGCTGCGCGCGGTGGCCGACGACCATCAGGCCGCCCTGTCGGTCGGCATCAGCCTGCGCTTCATCTGGGTGCTGGTCTGGTCGATCGCCGGTTTCGTCGCGCTGGTCGCGGGCATCATGTGGGGCACCAAGTCGGGCGTGCAGTTCTCGCTGAGCCTGATCGCATTGAAGGCGCTGCCGGTCCTGATGCTGGGCGGCTTCACCTCGATCCCCGGCGCGATTGTCGGCGGGCTGATCATCGGCGTGGGCGAGAAGCTGTTCGAGTTCTTCGTCGGCCCGATGGTCGGCGGCGCCACCGAAAACTGGTTCGCCTATGTGCTGGCGCTTCTGTTCCTCGTGTTCCGGCCGCAGGGCCTGTTCGGCGAGAAGATCATCGAGAGGGTGTGACGATGGCGTCTGAATTCAGCTTGACCGAGACCGGCGCAGGGGGAAAAGCCCGATGATTTACCGCGAAGCCGGCGATTTCAAGACGTCCTACCGCAAGGACAGCCAGACCTTTCCGCTCAAGTTCGACCGGGTCGGTTATTACGTCCTGATCGCGGTGGCGTTTCTGGTGATCCCGTTCATCATCAACGACTACTGGGCCAACGCGGTGCTGGTGCCGTTCCTGATCTATGCGATTGCGGCGCTCGGGCTGAACATCCTGACGGGCTATGCCGGGCAGGTCAGCCTTGGCACCGGCGGGTTCATGGCGGTGGGAGCCTATTCCTGCTACAAGCTGATGACCGGGATCGACATTTTCGGGGTCAATTTCCCGCCGCTCAACATCTTCCTGGCCGTCATCCTGTCCGGCGGCATCACGGCTGTCGTCGGCGTGCTGTTCGGCCTGCCCAGCCTGAGGATCAAGGGCTTCTACCTTGCCATGGCGACACTGGCGGCGCAGTTCTTTCTGGTCTGGCTGTTCAACAAGTGGGGCTGGGCCTACAACCACTCGGCCTCCGGCCAGATCACCGCGCCCGAGCGCAGCGTGCTGGGCATCGTCGTGACCGGTGCGAGCACCGCGGCATGGGCGCAATACCTGTTCTGCCTGATCTTCCTGTTCTTCACCGCCTGGATCGCGCGCAACCTGACGCGGGGTGCGTCGGGCCGCAGGTGGATGGCGATCCGCGACATGGACATCGCCGCCGAGATCATCGGGGTGAACCCGATGATGGCCAAGATGTCGGCCTTCGCGGTGTCGTCGTTCTTTGTCGGCATCGCGGGCGCGCTGTTCTTCTCGGTCTATCTCGGCGCGGTCGAGGTCGGCGAGGCGTTCGGCATCGATAAGTCGTTCCTGGTGCTGTTCATGGTCATCATCGGCGGGCTTGGCTCGATCTTCGGAAGCTTCGCGGGGGCCGCCTTCATGGTGCTGTTGCCGGTGCTGTTGAAGAACGTGCTGGTCGGCGCGATGGGCTGGCCGACGGACCTCGCGGCGCATTTCCAGCTCGTCATCGTCGGCGCGCTGATCATCGCGTTCCTCGTGGTCGAACCGCACGGGATCGCGCAGCTTTGGCGGCTTGCCAAGGAAAAACTGAGGCTATGGCCCTTCCCGCACTAGGGGCGGACCAGGACAACCCGCGCCCCATGTCGGGACGCACAGAATTTGCAATCTAGGGAGGAAAGCAAATGAGACTGAAGAAACTCGCAGCGGTCACGGCCGCGGCCATCACGATGGCAAGCCCGGTTCTTGCGGAACTGGTGTTTCCGTCGCTGAGCTATCGCACCGGGCCTTTCGCCGCTGGCGGCGTGCCCTTCGCGGACGGCTATGCCGACTATTTCACGCTGCTCAACGAGCGTGACGGCGGCATCGGCGGCGAAATGACCCGCGTGCCGGAATGTGAAACCGCCTACAACACCGAGAAGGGTGTGGAATGCTACGAGGCGACCAAGGGCGACGGCGCGCTGATCTATCAGCCGCTCTCGACCGGCATCACCTACCAGCTGATCCCGAAAGTCACCGCCGACGGCATCCCGATGCATACGATGGGCTATGGCCGCACCTCGGCGGCGAACGGCAAGGTGTTCGAGTGGGTCTTCAACTATCCCGGCAACTACTGGGATGCGGCCTCGATCATGATCAAGCACGCGCTCGACATGGAAGGCGGCAGCCTCGAGGGCAAGTCGATCACGCTGCTCTATCACAACTCGGCCTATGGCAAGGAGCCGATCCGCACGCTTGAGGTTCTGGCCGAAAAGCACGGCTACAACCTGACGCTGATCCCGGTCGACAGCCCCGGTCAGGAGCAGAAGTCGCAGTGGTTGCAGATCCGCCGTGAAAACCCCGACTACGTGTTCTTCTGGGGTTGGGGCGTGATGAACCAGGTCGCGATCCAGGAGGCCGCCAACATCCGCTTCCCGATGGATCACTTCATCGGCGTGTGGTGGTCGGGTGCGGAACCTGACGTGCTGCCGGCGGGCGACGGGGCCAATGGCTACAAGTCGGCCAACTTCACCGGCACCGGCACCGATTATCCGATCTTCGAGGATCTTCAGAAGTATGTCGTCGATGCCGGCAAGGCGGCGGGCGATGGCAAGTCGCTGGGGCAGGTCCAGTATAACCGCGGTCTCTATGCCGCGATGCTGGCGGCCGAAGCGGCGCTGAAGGCGCAGGAAATCCACGGCGTCACCGCGATCAACGCGGCCCAGATGCGCGACGGGATGGAGGCGCTTGTCGTGACCAACGAGCGGATGGCCGAGATCGGGATGCCCGGCTTTGGCCCGGAAGTGAACGTGACCTGCGAAAACCACGGCGGGCCGGGCATGGGCCTGATCCAGCAGTGGGACGCGAGCGCCAAGAAATGGATCGCGATCACGGATTACATCCAGTCCGACCGCGAGGTGATCAACGAGCTGATCCTCGAGGACAGTGCCGCCTATGCCGCCGAAAGCGGCATCCAGGAACGCTGCAACTGATGCCAACCCGCGCTCCGGGGCTGACCTCGGGGCGCTGAACACCGGGCGCGGCGGCAGGTTCGCCGCGCCCAAAGCCAGACGATCCCGGATCGGGTCCGGGACAGGGTAAGGACAAGACGCCGATGCTGGACGCCGCAGACATGCAAAAAGAGGCCTTGCTCGAGGTCAACAACATCGAAGTGATCTACAACCATGTGATCCTCGTGTTGAAGGGCGTCAGCCTGAACGTCCCCAAGGGCGGCATCACCGCGCTTCTGGGCGGCAACGGCGCGGGCAAGACCACGACACTCAAGGCGATCTCGAACCTGCTGCATTCCGAACGCGGCGAGGTGACAAAGGGTTCGATCCACTATCGCGGCGAGAAGGTGCAGGATCTTTCCCCCTCCGACCTGGTGCGCAAGGGTGTCATTCAGGTGATGGAAGGCCGTCATTGCTTTGAGCACCTGACGGTCGAGGACAACCTTCTGACCGGCGCCTATACGCGGCGCGCCAGCCGGGGCGAGATCGACGCCGACCTGAACAAGGTCTACGAATATTTTCCGCGTCTCAAGGATCGCCGCAAGAGCCAGGCGGGCTATACCTCGGGCGGCGAACAGCAGATGGTCGCGATCGGCCGCGCCCTGATGAGCAAGCCCGAGACGATCCTGCTGGACGAGCCGTCGATGGGTCTGGCGCCGCAGCTTGTGGAACAGATCTTCGAGATCGTGAAATCCCTGAACGAGACCGAGGGATACACGTTCCTCTTGGCCGAACAGAACACCAACGTGGCGCTGCGCTTCGCGCACTACGGCTATATCCTCGAAAGCGGGCGCGTCGTGATGGACGGCCCGGCGGCGGACCTGCGGGAAAACCCGGACGTCAAGGAATTCTACCTCGGCATGTCCGAGGAAGGCCGCAAGAGCTTTCGCGACGTGCGCAGCTATCGCCGCCGGAAACGCTGGCTGGCGTGATGCCTCGCCTCTACCAGCCAGCCACGGCAGGCCCGTGCCGGGATGCAGGAACAACGCCGGGGGCGATCATCCGTCGCAACGGGACAGTCAATGAAAGCCATTCCCATGTCTGATTATTACGATGCCCTCGAGACCCGCTCGGCCGACGAACGCGCCGCCGCCTTTGCCGGGGCCCTGCCGCGTCAGGTGGCGCTGGCCCGGACGCTGCCGGGCTATGCAAGTGCGCTGAGGGACGTGGACCCCGCCGCCATCACCGGGGCCGAGGCGCTGGCGGCGCTGCCGGTGCTGCGCAAGTCGGACCTCGTTCGCGCGCAGGCCGCGAACCCGCCGCTTGGCGGCTACGGCGCGCTGGCGGTGCGGGATTTTGCCCATATCTTCCAGTCGCCCGGTCCGATCTACGAGCCCGGCGGCGTCGGCCATGACTGGTGGCGGATCGGGCGGTTTCTGCATGCCGCGGGCGTCGGCAAGGGCGACATCGTGCAGAACTGTTTCGGCTATCACCTGACCCCGGCGGGCATGATCTTCGAGAACGGCGCGCGGGCGGTCGGGGCGACGGTGCTGCCGGCGGGAACCGGCCAGACCGAATTCCAGGTGCGCGCCGCCGCCGATATCGGCACCACCGCCTATGCCGGCACGCCGGATTTCCTCAAGGTCATCCTCGACCGGGCCGATGCGGATGGCGTCAAGCTCAAGCTCAGCAAGGCGACGGTCGGGGGCGGCGCGCTGTTTCCGTCGCTGCGGCAGGAATACGCGGACCGGGGCATCGCCTGCTATCAGAACTACGCCACCGCCGATCTGGGCAACATCGCCTACGAGACCCCGGCGCTGGAAGGGATGATCGTCGACGAGGGCGTGATCGTCGAGATCGTGCGCCCCGGCACCGGCGATCCGGTCGCGCCGGGCGAGGTCGGCGAGATCGTCGTCACCACGCTCAACCCCGATTATCCGCTGATCCGCTTTGCCACCGGCGACATGTCGGCGGTGATGGAGGGGCTCAGCCCCTGCGGGCGCACCAACATGCGCATCAAGGGCTGGATGGGTCGGGCCGACCAGACCACCAAGATCAAGGGCATGTTCGTGCGGCCAGAACAGGTGGCCGATTTCGTCGCCAAACACGCCGAGATCCTGCGCGCGCGGGTGATCGCCAGCCGCGAGGGCGAGGGCGACATCATGACGGTTCAGGTCGAGGCGGTGGGTGGCGATGCCGAGGCCTATGGGCGGAGTGCCGCCGAAAGCCTCAAATTGAAGGGTCGTATCGAGATCGTGTCTCCCGGTAGCCTGCCGAATGACGGTAAGGTGATAGACGACACAAGAAGCTACGATTGACGAACCGCCAGGAGGGATACCCATGCGCGACGTTCTGAAAAGCGTGGCGCTGGGGATGATCCTCCTCGCGCCGCAGATCGCCACCGCCGAGGATGCGGCGCTGATCATCGTCGAAAGCGACTACCGGCGCCTGCCCGACGTGCCGGGCGCTGCCCAGGCCGCGACGCTGGCGCAGGCGCTGGAAAACGCGGGGTTCCGGGTGACCTCGTCACTGGATCAGGCCGCCGAGGATGTCTGGGCGGCGGTCGAAGCCTTCCGCGCCGATGCCAGCCGGGCCGACCGGGTGTTCGTGCTGCTGTCGGGCCACATGGTCTCGACCACGCGCGAGGCATTCCTCCTGACCCGCCACGCGACGCGGCCGAGCGACGTGTCGATCGGCGCGGTTTCGGTGCCGCTGGGGCCGATCCTCGACCTGCTGGGCAACCATCCGGGGCAGGCGGTGCTGATGCTGGCGCCGTCCGGCGACGAGATCGCGGGCGACGGGCTGACGCCGGGGGCGAGGCCAGAGGCGCCGCAGGGTGTGACGCTGGTCTCCGGCCCGCTCGACGGATTGGTGCGGGTGGCCGGCGACGTGTTGCTGGTGCCGGGTGCCGCGCCTGCCTCCGGGCTGCGCCGGCTGCCGCGCGGTGTCACCGTGTCGGGCTTTGTCTCGGACGCGCTGCCCTTCCTGCCTGCGGCAGGTGTCGGCCCGGTCGTGGTCCAGCCGCCCGCCCCGCCGCCGCCAGCGCCGGACGCCGAGGCGGCGTTCTGGGATGTGGTCAAGGGCATGAACACCGTCGCCGCCTATGAGAGCTATCTCGACCGTTACCCGCGCGGGCGTTTCGCCGATCTGGCCGAGGACCGGATCGCCGGCATCGAGGGCAGCGTGGTCTCCGGGGCGCAGGCGGCGGAGGATGCGCTGGGGCTGGGGCGTGACGGACGCCGGCAGGTGCAGCGCAACCTGTCGCTGCTGGGCTATGACCCGCGCGGCATCGACGGCATCTTCGGCCCCGGCTCGCGCGCCGCGATCACCGCCTGGCAGCGCGCCAAGGGCTATCCGGCGACCGGCTATCTCACCCGCGAGCAGTTTCTGGCGCTCAAGACCGCCGCCGATGCCCGTGCCGCCCAGCTCGAGGCCGAGGCCGAAGCGCGCCGCGCCGAGCAGGCGCAGCTTGACCGGGCCTATTGGCGCGACACCGGGCGCGGCGGCACCGAGGCGGGGCTGCGCGCCTATCTCAAACGCTATCCCGACGGGCAGTTCGCGGACGTGGCCCGCGCCCAGCTTGCCGCCATCGAGGAGGCCGCGCGCGCCGACAGCGCCGCCGAGGAAGGCGCGTTCTGGGATCAGGTCCGCGCCGAGGACAGCGCCGCCGCCTATCGCCGCTACCTCGACCGCTACCCGAACGGCGCCTTCGCCGAAGCCGCCCGCGCGGCGCTGGCCGCCAAGCTGGACGAAGCCGCCCGCGCCGACGAGATCGCCGCCGCACGCGAGGAGGAGCGCGGCGTTGCCGGCAACCCGGTGACGGCGCTTCTGGTCGAAACCCGGCTGGCGACGCTGGGCTTTGACGTCGGCCGAGTCGACGGCAGCTTTGACGAACAGGCACGCCGCGCGATCCGGCAATACCAGCGTTCGCGCGACCTGCCGGTGACGGGCTATGTCACCCGCGACACGATGGTGCGGATACTGGCGGGGAACTGACGGCAGAAAAGCGAAAGGCCGCCGGGTTTCCCCGACGGCCTTTCAAATCCGGCTCTGACCGAAGATCAGCCCTGACGGGCCTTGAAGCGGCGTTGCGTCTTGTTGATCACGTAGACGCGGCCCTTGCGGCGCACGACGCGGCAATCGCGATGCCGGTTCTTCAGCGAGCGAAGCGAGTTGCGGACTTTCATGGCCCTTCTCCTCTTGTCGCGGCGCCGCTGGCGCCTTGAATACCTTTTGCCCGTTTCGGGGCGGTGAATGGTGGGCGATACTGGGATCGAACCAGTGACCCCTTCGATGTCAACGAAGTGCTCTACCGCTGAGCTAATCACCCTTAGTCGCCTGCCCGGATCGGGATCCAAACAAACAGACGCGGGAAAGCCCGCGCCGGTTCGCAGGTCTATAGAAGGAGTCGCTGGGCCTTGCAAGGGGCTTTTGGCACGGGCCGAATCCGCTCTATACTGAGAAACGGAAGTAATGAGGTCATGCAATGGCGCACCCAGCTTACGAGGTTCAACAGCCGGCGGCACGGACGTCCAGCGCGATATTCGCGTCGCCACATTCGGGGCGCGACTATGGTGTGGCGTTCCGCCGCCGCTCGGTTCTGGACGCCAGCATGATCCGGTCGTCCGAGGATGCCTTCGTCGATCTGTTGTTCGCCGATGCGCCCGACCACGGCGCCCCCCTCATCACCGCGCGCGCGCCGCGTGCCTTCGTCGATCTGAACCGGGGCGCCGAAGAGCTTGACCCGGCCCTGATCCGCGGCTTGCCGCGCGGCACCCATAATCCGCGCGTGTCCTCGGGGCTGGGGGTGATCCCGCGCGTGGTGGCGGGGGGGCGCGAGATCTACACGGGCAAGATCAGCCACGCCGAGGCGCTGACGCGGCTCAACGACCACTGGTTTCCCTATCACGCCAGGCTGCAAGCGCTGATCGACGAAAGCCACGCGCTGTTTGGCGAGGCGCTGTTGATCGACTGTCATTCGATGCCGCATGAAGCCATCGACAGCCTGTGCCGGGGCCAGCGCGAGAAGCCCGAGATCGTGCTGGGCGACCGTTTCGGCGCGGCGGCCGGCGGCGAGATCGTCGAGCGGATCGAGGCGGCGTTTCGCGATGCGGGCTTCCGCGTGGCGCGCAACACGCCCTTCGCAGGGGCCTATACCGCGCAGCATTATGGCCGCCCGTCGCGCCGGCAACATGCGGTCCAGGTCGAGATCGACCGGGCGCTCTACATGGACGAGGCCAATGTGCGCCCGAACCGGAATTTCGACGCGGTGCGGGCGCGGCTGTCCGGTGTCATCGCCGCGATTGCAGTAATCGGGCGGTCCGACGAACTGCCGCTGGCGGCAGAGTAGCGCGCTAGCGGATCGCCCGGCCTTTCAGGATCGCGTCAGAGCCAAAGCGGGCGCGGATCGCATCGGTGGCGCGCTCTGCCGCCAGCCGTTTTGCCGCCTGCGGGTCGAGCAGGTCGGCCGACAGGTCGGCGCCCTCGTCGCTGGTGAGGTCCGACAACCCGACGCCGATCAGCCGGAACGGACCTTCGCCCGCCGCCCGGTCGAACAGCGCCCGCGCGGTGCGATAGATGCGGTCGGCCGATTGCGTCGTGTCGGGCAGGCTGACGCGCCGGGTCAGGCTGCGAAAATCGGCGCGTTTCAGTTTCAGCGTCACGATCCGCCCGGCGATATCGCGCGCCTTGGCCCGGTCCGCGACCTTTTCCGACAGCCGCCAGAGGTGGCCGTCAAGCAGGTCGGCATCGGCGGTGTCCTCGAAAAACGTGGTCTCGTTCGAGATCGACTTGATCGGGTGATGCGCCGAGATGCGCCGGTTGTCCTCGCCGCGCGCGAGGTGCCAGAGCCGGTCGCCCATCGCGCCGAAACGCACGTGCAGGTCGGTCCTGTCCCAGCGCAAGAGGTCCGAGAACGTGCGGATGCCGACCTTGTCCAGACTCGCCTGCATCGCTGCACCGACGCCCCAGATCAGGCTGACCGGCTTGCCTTTGAGGAAATCGGCGGTCTCGGCCTTGCCGATCACCGAAAACCCGCGCGGCTTGTCGAGGTCGGAGGCGACCTTTGCGAGAAACTTGTTGTGGCTGAGGCCAATCGAGCCGGTCAGGCCAAGCTCGGCCTCCATCCGCTTGAGCAACCCCGCCAGCATCACCGCGGGCGGGCGGCCATGCAGGCGCGCGGTGCCGGTCATGTCAAGAAACGCCTCGTCCAGCGACAGGGGCTCGATCGAAGGGGTGAGGTCGTCCATCAGCGTGCGGATCTGTTTCGAGACGGCGGCGTAATGCGCCCCGCGCGGGCGGATCACCACCGCGTCGGGGCAGAGCTTGAGCGCCTGAAACATCGGCATCGCCGAGCGCACGCCCCGGATGCGCGCGACGTAGCAGGCGGTCGACACCACGCCGCGCCGACCGCCGCCGACGATTACCGGCCTTGTCGCCAGATCGGGCCGGTCGCGTTTCTCGACCGAGGCATAGAAGGCGTCGCAATCCATGTGCGCGATGGTCAGATCGAACAACTCGGGGTGCGCGACGATGCGCGGGCTGCGGCAAGAGGGGCAGCGGGCGCCATCGTCGAACGTGGCCAGACAATCGCGGCACAGGGCGGGCATGGGGCGAGTATACGCCTTGCCCGCGGACAGGCACAGGGCGAAGACGCGCGCTTGTCCAACCCCGCCCCAGCGGTCATAGTGACCGCGATTTAAGTATCCTTTGCATGGAGACGACGGTGAATTCCCAGGATTTTCTGAGCGAGTTTCTCGGCTCGAACATCGCGCTGCTGCTGCTCGCGGCGGTCATCATCATCTCGCTGTATCTCGGCGTACGGATCGTGCCGCAGAGCGAGAAATACGTGGTCGAGCGCTTTGGCCGGTTGCAGGCGGTGCTGGGGCCGGGGATCAACTTCATCATCCCGTTCCTCGACCGGGTGCGCCACAAGGTCTCGATCCTCGAGCGGCAGTTGCCCAACGCCAGCCAGGACGCGATCACCCGCGACAACGTGCTGGTGCAGATCGACAGCAGCGTGTTCTACCGCATCCTCGAGCCGGAAAAGACCGTCTATCGCATCCGCGATGTCGATGCCGCCATCGCCACCACGGTCGCCGGGATCGTGCGCGCCGAGATCGGCAAGATGGATTTGGACGAGGTGCAGTCGAACCGCTCGCAACTGATCGGCCAGATCAAGGAAAGCGTCGAGGACGCGGTGGACGACTGGGGCATCGAGGTGACGCGGGCCGAACTGCTTGACGTGAACCTCGACCAGGCGACGCGCGACGCGATGCTGCAGCAGCTCAACGCCGAGCGCGAGCGCCGCGCGCAAGTGACCCGTGCCGAGGGCCAGAAACGCGCGGTCGAGCTGAACGCCGATGCCGAACTTTACGCCGCCGAACAGATCGCCAAGGCGCGCCGAATCCAGGCCGACGCCGAGGCTTATGCGACCGAGGTGGTGGCCAAGGCGATCGCCGAGAACGGGCTTGAGGCGGCGCAATATCAGGTGGCGCTGAAACAGGTCGAGGCGCTGGCCAAGGTCGGCGCGGGCGAGGGCAAGCAGACCATAATCCTGCCCGCCAGCGCGATCGAAGCCTTTGGCGATGCCTTCGGACTGCTCAAGGGCCGCGCGAAATGATCTGGACGATCTGGTGGGCCTGGCTGGCCTTCGGGCTGGGGTTGGTGATCCTCGAGATCGTCGTGCCGGGGTTCATCTTTCTCGGCTTCGCCATCGGCGCGGCGGTCGTGGGGGTGATGCTGGCGTTCGGCGTCGTGCTTTCGCTGGCCTGGTCGCTGGTGGTCTTCGCGGCGATCTCGGCGGTTGCCTGGGTGGCGCTCAGGCAGGTGTTCGGTGTCCGCAAGGGGCAGTTGAAGACCTTCGAGCACGACATCAACGAGGATTAGTCTGCGCCTGCGGCGGGCGGGTGCGAGGGGCGCTGCCCCTCGCGCTCCCCGAGGTATTTTCGCCAGAAAGAAATCAGGGCAGGTCGGCGAGGATCGCCTGTGTCGCGCTGCGCGGGGCGGGGGCGCGGGTGATCGGGCGGCCGACGACGATGTGATCGGCCCCGGCGCGGATCGCCTCGCCGGGGGTAGCGATGCGTTTCTGGTCGCCCGCATCGCTGCCGAGGGGGCGCACGCCGGGGGTGACGATGAGCTTGCCGGTCGCCTCGGGCAGGGCGCGGATGGCAGCGGCCTCTTGCGGTGAGGCGATGACGCCGTCGGCGCCTGCCGCAAGCGCGCGCCGGGCGCGTTCGACGGTCAGTTCGGCGAGGTCGCCGGGGCGGATCAGCATGGAATCCAGATCGGCGCGGTCGAGCGAGGTGAGGATGGTGACGGCGAGGATTTTCAGGTCCGACCCGCCCTTGCCCTCGCCCGCCGCACGCACCACGTGCGGGTCGCCGTGGACGGTGAGGAAATCGAGCCCGTAGCCCGCCAGCCCGCGCACCGCCGCCTCGATCGTGGCGCCGATGTCGAAGAGCTTGAGGTCGAGGAAGATGCGCTTGTCCATCTCGTCGATCAGCTCGCGCGCCAGAGCCAGCCCGCCGCCGGTCAGCATCCCCAGCCCGATCTTGTAGAAATGGCACGCATCCCCGATCTGCTGGGCGAGCGCCAGCCCGTCGAGGGCATTGGGAACGTCGAGCGCGACGATCAGGCGGTCATCTGGTGTGGTCGGCATGGCGCGTGCTCCCTGGGTGATGCCGGAGTGTTCTGCGCCGGGGATCGCCGCGAGGTCAAGCCGGGCAACCACCGGGCCCGGCGCGGCGCGGGTGGGGCGCGGATTTGGCTGTTGCAGACTTGTCACGAAATGGTTTCGACCCCATCTACATCGCGAGGCCCGATACAGGGTGCGCCGCAGCGCGGGCATCCGGCAACAGGGGCGCTTGGACAAGGAGAGAGACATGAACTTGGAGAAGTTCACGGAGCGGTCGCGCGGCTTCATTCAGGCAGCACAGACCATCGCGATGCGCGAAAACCACCAGCGGCTGGCGCCCGAGCATCTGCTCAAGGCGCTGATGGACGACGAGGAAGGCATGGCCGCCAACCTGATCCGCAAGGCAGGGGGCGAGCCCAAACGCGTGCTTGAAGCCGTCGATCTTGCCGTGGCGAAGATCGCCAAGGTGACGGGCGATGCCTCGCAGGTCTATCTGGACAGCGCCACCGGGCGGGTTCTGGACGAGGCCGAGAAGCTGGCGAAAAAGGCCGGCGACAGTTTCGTGCCGGTCGAACGGCTGCTGACGGCGCTGGCGCTGGTCAAGTCCGAGGCGAAAGACGCGCTCGACGCGGGGGCGGTCAATGCCCAGAACCTCAACGCCGCGATCAACGACGTGCGCCAGGGGCGCACCGCCGACAGCGCGAGCGCCGAGGACAGCTATGAGGCGCTGAAGAAATACGCCCGTGACCTGACCGAAGCCGCCCGCGAAGGCAAGATCGACCCGATCATCGGGCGCGACGAGGAGATTCGCCGCGCGATGCAGGTGCTGAGCCGCCGCACCAAGAACAACCCGGTTCTGATCGGCGAGCCCGGCACGGGCAAGACGGCGATTGCCGAGGGACTCGCGCTGCGGATCGTCAACGGCGACGTGCCCGAGAGCCTGAAGAACAAGAAGCTGATGGCGCTGGACATGGGCGCGCTGATCGCCGGTGCGAAGTATCGCGGTGAGTTCGAGGAGCGGCTGAAGGCGGTTCTGAACGAGGTCACCGATGCGGCGGGCGAGATCATCCTGTTCATCGACGAGATGCACACGCTGGTTGGCGCGGGCGCGTCCGAAGGCGCGATGGATGCGGCCAACCTGATCAAGCCGGCGCTTGCGCGCGGCGAATTGCACTGTGTCGGCGCCACGACGCTCGATGAATACCGCAAGTATGTCGAGAAGGACGCGGCCCTTGCCCGCCGGTTCCAGCCGGTTCTGGTCGAGGAGCCGACGGTGGAAGACACCATCTCGATCCTGCGCGGCATCAAGGAGAAGTATGAGTTGCACCACGGCGTGCGGATCAGCGACTCGGCGCTGGTGGCGGCGGCGACGCTGAGCCACCGCTATATCACCGACCGGTTCCTGCCCGACAAGGCGATCGACCTGATGGACGAGGCCGCCAGCCGGTTGCGGATGGAGGTGGACAGCAAGCCCGAGGAGCTTGACCAGCTTGACCGCAACATCATGCAGATGCAGATCGAGGCCGAGGCGTTGAAGAAAGAGGACGACGCGGCCTCGAAAAAGCGGCTGGCGACGCTGGTCGAGGAACTGAGCCAGTTGCAGGAGCAATCGGCCAGCATGACCGCCAAGTGGCAGGCCGAGCGTGACAAGCTGGAAGGCGCGCGCGATCTGAAAGAGAAACTTGACCGGGCGCGGGCCGAATTGGACGGCGCCAAGCGTGAGGGCAACCTCGCGCGGGCCGGCGAGTTGAGCTATGGCATCATCCCCGAGCTTGAGCGCAAGCTGGCCGAGGCCGAAGCGCGCGACGACGACATGATGGTCGAGGAAGCGGTGCGGCCCGAACAGATCGCGGCGGTGGTCGAACGCTGGACGGGCATCCCGACCTCGAAGATGCTCGAGGGTGAGCGGGACAAGCTCTTGCGGATGGAAGATGGCCTGCACAAGCGGGTGATCGGCCAGAACCAGGCGGTGACGGCGGTGGCCAACGCGGTGCGCCGGGCGCGCGCCGGGCTGCACGACGAAAACCGCCCCCTGGGCAGTTTCCTGTTCCTTGGCCCGACCGGCGTCGGCAAGACCGAGTTGACCAAGGCGGTGGCCGAGTTCCTGTTTGACGACGACAACGCGATGGTTCGCGTCGACATGTCGGAGTTTATGGAAAAGCACTCGGTCGCCCGTCTGATCGGCGCGCCTCCGGGCTATGTCGGCTATGACGAGGGCGGCGTCTTGACCGAAGCGGTGCGGCGCCGGCCCTATCAGGTGGTGCTGTTCGACGAGGTGGAAAAGGCCCACCCGGACGTGTTCAACGTGCTGCTTCAGGTGCTCGACGATGGTGTGCTGACCGATGGTCAGGGCCGCAAGGTCGACTTCAAGCAGACGCTGATCGTGCTGACCTCGAACCTCGGGTCGCAGGCGCTGAGCCAGTTGCCCGAGACCGCCGACAGCAGCGAGGCACGGCGCGACGTGATGGACGCGGTCCGGGCGCATTTCCGGCCGGAGTTCCTGAACCGTCTGGACGAGATCGTGATCTTCGACCGGCTCAGCCGCGAGAACATGGACGGGATCGTCGATATCCAGCTTGGCCGGCTGGCGAAACGGCTGGCGAAACGGGGCATCACCCTGTCGCTGGACGAGGCCGCCAAGACCTGGCTGGCCGATCAGGGCTATGACCCGGTCTATGGCGCGCGGCCGTTGAAGCGGGTGATCCAGAGGGCGCTGCAGGACCCGCTGGCCGAGAGGTTGCTGGCGGGCGACATCGTCGATGGTGAGACCGTGCCGGTGCATGCCGGGCTCGACGGGCTGATCGTCGGGGAAAAGCGCGGCGCCTCGAACAAGCCCAAGCCGGACGACGCCGTGATCCACTGATCCGGCCCGCCTGAAAAACGACCCCCGCCGTGTTGCCACGGCGGGGGTTTTTGCTGGGGGGTTTGCTGGATCAGCTGTCTTTTCTAACCATCACCTCCTTATTCTTCTGCCATCGGGATCAGCCCGGCCTCGCGGGCCGCGGCAAGCTCCTCTTCGTCGAGCAGGCCGTCGCCGTTGGCGTCAGCCTCGGTGAAATCCGTCTCGGTCACGTCCGGGTAGACCGCCTGGATTTCGGCCAGCGACAGAAATCCGTCCTCGTTCGCGTCGATCATGTCCTGTGCCATCAAGGGCGCGGTGCCGGCAGCGGCGATGATGAGGGCGAGGGCTGTGCGTTTCATTTTTATCCTCCGTCAGGGTTTCGAGGTTCATGTTGCCCGCCATCCGTGGCGGTGCATCGGCACATCCGCACGAATTTTGCCCGGCGTCTCGGGCCGTGGCGGATGGCCGGGGAACTGCGCGAAAGGCCGCGGGAAACGCCGCCAAATGAAGGCAGGTTTCCGCATGTCAAAGGCGGGGTTCCGCCATGTGGCGGAAAGGTTCCGGTAATGGTGCCCGGCTTGGGCAATCCGGCGCTGATGGCTTGCGCGGTGCCGTCCGGCTTTTCGCTTGCGTCACCCAGGGCAGCGCGCCAAAGTCACCGCCAACGACGGGACAACCCGCGAGGCCGGGCGGCGAAGGGATGAGGCGATGGTTCCCAGGGTGGAACGGCTGTTGAAGCGGCTGCGGCTGGGCCGGCCGGTCACGGCCGAGAACGTGACGCTGATCCACACCAGGGTGGACGATCAGCCGATCACCTTCTGCGTGAACATGGAAAACGACCCGATCCAGCGCAATCACCGGCGCGGCACCTTCTATGAGCTGAAGGAGCTGCGCGAGCTGCAATCGGTCTTTCCCGAAGGCGGCACCTTTGTCGATATCGGCGCGAACGTCGGCAACCACACGCTGTTCGCCGCGAAGTTCCTCAAGGCGGCACGGGTCATCCCGTTCGAGCCGAACCCGAAAGCCTATCGGCTGCTGGTGGAAAACGTGCTGCTCAACGGGCTGGCCGATGTGGTCGATCTGAGCCATCTGGGCGTCGGGCTGTCGGACAAGGCCGAGGGTGGCTTTGCGATGCAGCAGAAGAAGCGCAACCTCGGCTCGGCCAGGATGATGCCGGGCGAGGGCGATATCGCGGTATTCCCCGCCGACGATCTGCTCGCAGGCGAAACCCCGGCAATGATCAAGATCGACGTCGAGGGCATGGAACTGGCGGTGCTGGGCGGGCTGGAACAGACCATCGCGGCGCATCGGCCGATCCTGCTGGTCGAGGTCGACAACGAAAACGAGGACGGCTTTTTCGCCTGGGCCGAGGGCGCGGGCTATGTCGCGCAATCGACGGTGCAGCGCTATCGGCTGAACAAGAATCATCTGATGGTGCCGAAGGGCTGAGCGAAGGCGCGGTCTGGGAGTGAGGCGCGAAATCGCTATGCTCGCAGAAGATTCGCACCAAAAGGGGTCAGGGAGGTTCCATGGGCATGACGGTCTGGCTGTTCGAGGTGTTCGCGCTGATCCTGGTCCTTGCGATCGGATTGCTGTTCGTGACGGTGATCGTCCTGTTCGTCGTGGACCGGTTGCAGACCGCGGATGCGGTCAGGCGCAACTATCCGGTGATCGGGCGGTTTCGCAAGCTGTTCACCTCGCTGGGCGAGTTCTTCCGGCAATACTTCTTTGCGATGGACCGCGAGGAAATGCCGTTCAACCGGGCGCAACGGGACTGGATCTATCGCGCCGCCGCGAACAAGGACAATACCGTGGCGTTCGGCTCCAGCCGTAACCTCGCGATCCCCGGCACGACGATCTTCATGAACGCGGCCTTTCCGCCGCTGGGCTATCAGACGGCCAAGACCGAGCCGATGCAGATCGGCCCGACCGCGCGCGAGCCCTACATGGCGCCATCGTTCTTCAACATCTCGGGGATGAGCTTCGGCGCGCTGTCGCGCCCGGCGGTGCGCGCGCTCAGCCTTGGTGCGAAACAGGGCGGCGTCTGGCTGAACACCGGCGAGGGCGGGCTTGCGCCCTATCACCTCGAAGGCGGTTGCGACATCGTCTATCAGATCGGCACCGCGAAATACGGGGTGCGCAATGATGAGGGGCACCTGTCGGACGACAAGCTGCGCGAGGCCGCCGCGCGGCCGGAAGTGAAGATGTTCGAATTGAAGCTGGCGCAGGGGGCCAAGCCCGGCAAGGGCGGCATCCTGCCCGCGGCCAAGGTCGATGCCGAGATCGCGGCGATCCGGGGCATCCCGATCGGCAAGGAAAGCGAAAGCCCGAACCGGCACGAGGAGATCGACGACTGGGGCGACCTGCTGGACGTGATCGCCCATATTCGCGAGGTCACGGGCAAGCCGGTGGGCTTCAAGACGGTGATCGGCCGGGTCGATCCCTTTGCCGAGTTCTTCGACCTGATCGTTCAGCGCGGCCCCGACAGCGCGCCCGACTTCATCGCCATCGACGGCGGCGAGGGTGGCACCGGCGCGGCGCCGATGCCGCTGATCGACCTGGTGGGCATGCCGATCCGCGAGGCGCTGCCGCGCATCGTCGACCTGCGCGATCAGCGCGGGCTGACGGACCGCATCAGGATCATCGCGGCGGGCAAGCTGGTGAACCCCTCCGACGTCGCCTGGGCGATCTGCGCCGGGGCCGATTTCGTCACCTCGGCGCGCGGCTTCATGTTCTCGCTGGGCTGCATCCAGGCGCTCAAGTGCAACAAGAACACCTGCCCGACCGGCATCACCACCCACGACCCGCGCCTGCAAAAAGGGCTGGTGCCCAAGGTTCAGGCGGTCAAGGTCGGGCATTTCGCCAAGGGCATGATCCACGAGGTCGAGATGATCGCCCATTCGGTCGGTGTCGCCGAACCGCGGCAGATGCGCCGCAGGCATGTGCGGATCGTGCAGACCGACGGCCGCTCGGTGCCGATGAACGAGCTTTATCCCAGCTACACCACCCATCCGCTGACATAGGCATGTTGCAAGACGCCAACGCCATCGTGAACCGTCTTGTTTTGGCAATGCGGCGCGCGAGGCATATTTCCGTATCAGCAAATCAGGAAAGGCGATGTGATGGGCTTCAAGACCAAACTGACCTGGGCCGACGTGACGCCCGAGACCGAGTATCTCAACCGTCGTCAGATCATGGCGGGGGCTGCCGGGCTGGCGCTTGGCTCGATCGCCGGGCCGGCGTTTGCGGCGCCCAAGCTTGGTGAGCCGAACACCTTCGAGGAAATCACGACCTACAACAACTATTATGAGTTCGGCACCGACAAGAGCGACCCTGCCCGCAACGCAGGCCGGCTCACGACCGATCCGTGGTCGGTAGAGATTGACGGGCTGGTCGAGCGGCCCGGCAGCTACGATCTGGCGGACGTGCTCAAGGGCATGGATATCGAGGAGCGCATCTACCGGCTGCGCTGTGTCGAGGCATGGTCGATGGTGGTGCCGTGGAACGGGTTTGAGCTGCGCGCGCTTCTGGACAAGGTCGGCGTGCAGCCTTCGGCCAAGTATGTCGCCTTCGAGACGGTCGCCCGGCGCGAGGAGATGCCCGGCCTATATTCGCCGGTGCTCGACTGGCCCTATGTCGAGGGGCTGCGGCTCGATGAGGCGATGCACCCCCTGACGCTGATCGCGACCGGGCTATACGGCAAGACCCTGCCCAACCAGAACGGCGCGCCGCTCAGGCTGGTGGTGCCGTGGAAGTATGGCTTCAAGTCGATCAAGTCGATCGTGCGCATCACGCTGACCGACAAGGAGCCGCCGACAAGCTGGAACAAGGCCAACGCGCGTGAATACGGGTTCTATTCCAACGTGAACCCCGAAGTGGACCACCCGCGCTGGAGCCAGGCGAGCGAACGGGTGATCGGCGGCGGGCTGTTTTCGGCGAAACAGCCGACCGAGATGTTCAACGGCTATGGCGATGAGGTGGCCGGGTTGTATGCCGGCATGGACCTCAAGACATTCTACTGATGACCCTCGCCCAGACCATCAACGGGGCGTTGCGCAAACTTCCGGTCTGGCCGATCTATGTGGCCGGGGCGCTGCCGCCGGTCTGGTATTTCTACCTCGGCCTTACCGGCGGGCTGGGTGTCGAGCCGATCAAGGAGTTCGAGCACCGCCTCGGCATCCTAGGTCTGCAAATGCTGATCGCGGTGCTGGCGGTGACGCCCCTGCGCAACCTGACCAATATCTCGCTGATCCGGTTTCGCCGCGCGATGGGGTTGCTGACCTTCTACTATATAGCGGCGCATCTGGCGGTCTGGCTGTTTCTCGACGTGCAGATCGCCGCGCAGATCTGGGCAGATATCGTGAAGCGACCATACATCACCATCGGCATGGCGGGATTCGTGCTGATGCTGCCGCTGGCGATCACTTCGAACAACCTGTCGGTCCGCAAGCTCGGCCCGCGCTGGCGCAAGCTGCACAAGCTGGTCTATCCGGTCGCGCTGCTCGGCGCGGTGCATTTCGTGATGCTGCGCAAGGGCTGGCAGGTGGAGCCGCTGCTGTATCTGGCGGGAATCGCCCTGCTGCTGGCGCTGCGGCTGCCGATTCTCCGGCGGATCGGTCGGCCGTTGCGTCGAACTCGACATGCGTGACGGCAGAATCGCCATCGGATTCGCTGATTCCCCGCGAGTGAATCGCCCCAAGGGAGGGAATCGGTGGCGGAGCCGGGGCGAGTCGGGGCGGGAATCGCTGGCTGCATCCGGAAAACGGGCGGGATTCCCCGGTATCCGCGCCCGAGCTCGTGGCCGACGGCCGATTCCCGTCGATACCCCGTGACCCGGCACGAAGTTTTCTGGCCTTAAACCCATCGCTCTTGAAATTTTCGTAACCCAAACCACTATTTTTGCAGGGAAAAACGGTAGAAGGCAAAAAAAGGCCGGTTTGTGAAAAAAAGCTCTTGCGCCCCACGGCGCCCAGCCTTAGATACCCCTCACCGAAGCGGCGGACACGCAGCAACGGGGCGCCGGACGGGCCACACGGTCAAGAAGGTGGAAGAATAAAACAGAGGTTGATCGGGCGGGCGGCGCCAAGTAAGAATGGCGCTCCGGTTTGATTTTTGTCTCTAACGCTCTTTGAAATTGCTGGTATCTGAAGAGATATGTGGGCGGTTTGGTTCATACGATGGATCAACCTCTACATATCGGCTCACTAGCCTTCGGGCGATGATGTGAGTGTCAGCTTCACTGTTTGGACGGCTTTTGTTACTTCGGTAACTGAAGCACAACAAACAGAGACTTCCCGGTTCTTAGTCGGGCCGGGAGATGTGCAGAGGTTCGAACGTCAAGGATATGTCGCAAGACATTTCAACTTGAGAGTTTGATCCTGGCTCAGAACGAACGCTGGCGGCAGGCCTAACACATGCAAGTCGAGCGAACCCTTCGGGGTTAGCGGCGAACGGGTGAGTAACGCGTGGGAATATGCCCTTCTCTACGGAATAGTCTCGGGAAACTGGGGGTAATACCGTATACGCCCTTCGGGGGAAAGATTTATCGGAGAAGGATTAGCCCGCGTTGGATTAGGTAGTTGGTGGGGTAATGGCTCACCAAGCCGACGATCCATAGCTGGTTTGAGAGGATGATCAGCCACACTGGGACTGAGACACGGCCCAGACTCCTACGGGAGGCAGCAGTGGGGAATCTTAGACAATGGGGGAAACCC
>JBLWUQ010000002.1:0-412964 GCA_048268845.1 Maritimibacter sp.
GGTCCATTCGTCGAATGGCAGGTTGCTCGTGATCATCGTGGAGCCACGCTCATAGCGCTGCGAGATCAGTTCGAACAAGAGCTCGGCGCCGGTCTTGGATAGCGGCACGAAGCCCAGTTCGTCGATAATCAGCAATTTGACGCCGGCCAGCTGCTTTTGCAGACGGAGCAGGCGGCGTTCATCGCGGGCCTCCATCATCTCGTTGACCAGCGTCGCAGCGGTGGTGAAGCTGACCGCCATGCCCTTCTGGCATGCGGCCAGCCCGAGACCCAGGGCAACATGGGTCTTTCCGGTCCCGCTGGGCCCCAAGGCGATGACGTTTTCGCGCCGCTCGATCCATTCGCAGCGGGCCAGTTCCAGCACCTGCATCTTGTTGAGCTTCGGGATCGCCTTGAAGTCGAAGCTGTCCAGGCTCTTGGCGGCTGGGAACTTCGCGGCCTTGATGCGCCGCTTGATCATCCGCCGCTCGCGGTCGATCAGTTCCAGTTCGACGAGGCGCGCCAGGAACTGGACGTGATCTCGACCCTCGGCGGCGCATTGGCGGGCAAGCTTGTCGTATTCCCGCAGGAAGGTGGGCAACTTCAGTGTCTTGAGATGATCCGCGAGCAGGATCTTCGGGGCCACGGTCATGCTGCATCCTCCGACATCAGGGCCATATAGCTGGCCGCGGATGTGGTCTCGACGTTCGCCCGCGGCAGGTATGGGTAGACATCGAGATCCAATTTCGGCGGCCGTTTCTCGACGTGACAGAGGACGAGGTGCTTGACGGCATCGAAGCCGACCGCCCCCAATTGCAAAGCCTTCTTCACGGCGGCATGCAGATCGTCGATATCGAAGGTCTCGAGCAGGCGCAAAACCTGAACATACTCGCGGCGCCCGGCCTTGATCATCCGCGCTTCCATCAGGCGGCGCAGGGTCGCGAACTCGGGCGGCAGGTTCCATTCGGCCAGGGGGGCTGCCTGGTCCAGAGCGTTGATCTTACGCTCGATCAGTGGAAGGTAATGCACCGGATCAAAGACCATATCCTCGCGATCATGGCAGCGGGGATGGCGTGCGATCACCTCGCCACCGCAGCCGATGACCACCTCTCCGACATAGCCGCGGATCCAGACATCGCGGTGACCGTAGGCGACCGGCACCGAGTAATCATTGGTCTTGTAGCGCACCAGTGCCTGGGAGCTAACCCGTCCGGTAGCCTGATCACAGGCATCGAACGGCGCCGCCGGAAGGTCGGGCATCACCGCCAGATCCCGCGCGAGGCGTTGACCGATGGTCTCGGACTGGCCGCGCAGGACATCCGCCTGGCGCTTGCGGCACTGGTCTTCCAGATCGGCGTTGAACGCGTCCCAGGACGCAAATCGCGGGATCGGCACCATGAAGTTGCGGCGGGAATAGCCGACCAGGCCCTCCGCGTTGCCCTTGTCGTTCCCCTTGCCCGGCCGTCCGTAACGATCACGGAACAGGTAATGCGACAGGAACCCGCTAAAGAGCGTCGCCCGCTGGCGCGTTCCGTCGGGCAGGATCTTCGCAACCAAGCAGCGGTCGTTGTCGTACAGGACCGAGACCGGCACCTTGCCGAAAAAGGAAAAGGCGTGGACGTGGCCATCGACCCAGGCCTCGGCGGTGGCCGCCGGATAGGCCCGCACAAAGCAGCCATCACTGTGCGGCAGATCCATGACAAAGAAATGCGCCTTCTGCTCGACACCGTCGATGACGACCACCGCCTCGCCGAAATCGGCCTGCGCATGTCCGGGTGGATGCGCCAGCGGCACGAACATCTCGCGGCTGCGCCGTTCGCGCTGCCGCATGTAATCCTTCACGATCGTGTAGCCGCCGGTGAACCCGTACTCATCACGAAGCCGCTCGAACACCCGCTTCGCCGTGTGCCGCTGCTTGCGATGGACCTCCCGATCGCCGTCCAGCCAACCGTCGATGATCCCCGTGAAAGCATCCAGCTTCGGCCGCTTGGCCGGTGCCGTCCGTCGATATCCAGGCGGACACCCGCGCTGACCTTGCGCGTCAGTGCCGGACAGTCCTCGCCATCTGTAATTTCTCCCTCCGCCGCAGCCCGAATGAAAGCCTCCATGCGCTCGTAAAGCTCGCGCCGCGCCTCCCCCGGCTTTCGCCATGTCGTTATGGCGTGGTCGGCAGGGTAGTGATGTGTCTGATCCATGAAATATCCTTCGATTGGAAAGGATATTGTCCCCGGCATTATCGTTCCAAAATGCAATCTGTCGCGACATCTACAGCAGTGTCGGAACAGCAATGGTGGGGACGCTCAATTGATATGTTTTAATAGGACAACCCCACCATTGCTCCAATTTTGAATGGGCAGTTTCGGCGACTATTTCTTTCTCAGAATAACAAGGGAGAATGTGATTCTGACCGTCGAAGAAACCGCAGATCATTTTGATCTGACGTCCGGGACGATCCGAAGCCGGATCACGAGCGGTGAGTTGCGCGCTCAGCGCATCAATCGCCATTATCGACTTGAATGGGAAGATGTCTGGGCTTGCGAGAAGGGTCCGATGCCGAAAGGCCAACGCCTCGAGCGCTTCCGAAAGCCCCTGATGAGCAAATCCAGCGTCGCCGAAAAACTCCGTGTTAGTGTGAAGACCATTTAACGAATGATTGCGGCCGGCCTGCCGACCCGAAACGTATTTGGTAGCGTGCGCATCAATCCTGACGACGCCCGCGATTGGATCAATGCAAACCTCGAATTCGAACTGGCCGAAGATTGGTATGCCTGATCTGTCAATCATTCGCACAGGAGCGATATCGGTTCTCGCGAGCTGAGCGAGACCCTATCGTCAGCCGCACATACGTCTCCAAACATAAATCGGCGTTATGTTGGCGGGTGTGAATGCTAAAAACAAAAATATCGCGACAGGATGTGCGAAACGCTCCGCCAGGCACGATCTCCCAATTCCTGAAACCACAATGATATGACGGGGCCCATGCGCCGCGCCTTTCCTTGCGAAGGCGTCGCACAGGTGCCTTGCGATGAGGAGATCAAAAATGGCAATGCATTCAACAACTCCGATGACTCCGGTGACGGAACACTGGCTGGGTGAAGTTCTTGCTTGGTCCGAGACTAACGACGAATCTTACGACGCAATCCAGGAACTCAAGAAAATTCCGGCACGGATGGGCATGATCGATGAGGATATTGGCTTAATCCCAGCTGATCTGGTCCATTTCGACAAGGTGATCGTGCAGCCCCCCTATGGCGTTGTGTCGAAATCGAAGGATATCGAGAAGGCCCGTCGGCGCGGCAATTCCCGGGTTCGGGCATTGCTGGTTCGGTTTTACGAGGCCAATGCCATGGTCGCGCCGCAGATTGGGCGCGAAAAATGGGATCGCGTGATCGCATTGGTAGAAGAAAATGAAGGCTTCACGGCCCGCGGCGCGATCTTTCCGAGCGGCAAACACAGGTCGCTTTTCCCTCTCCGTGCTCGATGCCGGACCAGTCCGCTGGGACTGACGCAGGAAGAACTTGATCGCGTGGCAGGGGAAGCGACGACAGAGGCCAGAAAGTCGGTCAACAGGGGCATCAAGCTGATCAATCAGCTCATCACCTTGCAGAATGTCCTTCCCGAGGTTCGGGAGCTCTTGCCGCCCGTTGGCTTCAAGCTTCCCGGCTCACCGGATCGCGCGCGTCGCATTCTCTGGTCGTGGTTTCCCGAAGCTCTGCGTGCAAAGATTGAAGCGGTGTTCCAGCAGACACTTGCCAAACCGGAGGATCGGGCGGCGAAGGTCAAAGAGCGCCTCGAGGCGGGGGAGACTCCTGAGGCTGTCCTGGCCGAGGTCAACGCATACGCGAAGGTTCGTCGCAGAAAGATCAACAATCCAACCGCAGCCCTTTCGGGTTATCGCAATGCGGTGACTTGGCTCTGGCGCGCGGCTGATGATCGCAGCAGGTCCGGAGCCGCGACGACCTTGGATGACCTCATGACACGGGAGAATCTGGAGGCCGCCTGCGAAGATCAAATCCAGCGGTCGAAAACCTCACTGACACTGAAGGATCCGAAGCTATCGCAGACGCTCAACGGCCGCCTGACAAACCTGCGGACGGTTGCAGGCCATGGTCTGTGCCGCCCGGATATGGTTGCACTCATCGACCTGATGAAAATCAGCTATTGGGAATACATCGTAACGCCAAAGAAAATGACTGACGATGCCGAACATACCTGCAAGGTCTTGCGCGACAATCCGCAGATTGCCGCCAAATTTGTGCGTGGACCCTATATACTCGCCGACCAGGCGATGGCGGATATTAAACGCGCCAAGGCCATCTCGGATGAGGACGCCGAGGACCGTGCATTGCGCCTTTATCAGTCAGCGGTGATGAACGCGATCCAGCTGTCGCGGCCGGTGCGGACGTCCAATCTCATCCGGGTTCGCGACCGGGGCAGTCCCGGCAGTGCCGGCAACATTGTCTGGATCAGGGATGAAAAGAAGGCTGAAATCACGTTTCTACCCGGAGAAATCAAAAATGAAATCAAGGTGGTCATCACTGTCTTGGACAATGATGCCGAGATTCTCTGGAAGTGGCAAAATGAGTTGCGTGCTCGCTTTGTCGAGTTGAGAGAAATTCCGGACAGCCCGTATCTTTTTCCGGGGAAGGCCTCGCCCCGCCTCGTGAAAGACAAGGTATCACTTCCAGCGGGCTGCGTTTCGCCTTCAACGATGGCTGAAATGTGGGCGCTTGGCGATGCTCAACTCGGACTCGGGCTGACGCCTCATCAATGCCGCCATGCGGTCGCCACGCTCGTCCTTGCCTTGGAGCCGGGCAACTACGCAAAGGCGGCTTCAATTCTCGGCGACACCGAGGAGACCGTCCGAAAGCACGACGGGTGTGACAGCGGCCAGGCCGCCGCAGCAGAGGTGCGCCGAGCGCTTCTCGCGCATCACCCCGATCTATTCAAGAAAATGAAAAGGAAACTGGCCAAATGACACCCAGGAAAACCATTGAAGAACACCTTGCTCCGGTTCCGGCCTCTATCCGGCGCGACATGCTCGAGAACCGTGACAGTCTCGCCCCCGGCGCGGTTGCCGTGATCGGGCGCTTCTTGCTATTGTAAAGGAGCGCCATGAGCCGATCGAGGCCCCGGGAGCGGAAAGCTTCCGGGCCGCTGCCTCCTCCGAGAGCACGCTTGGGACGCTGCTACGGGCGCTCGACCGCTATGCTCCCGATGTTTCGACTGCGGCGGCCCGTCAGGTGCGGGCGGAATGGTATGGCCGGCGTCCGGGCAAGGCACCCGCTCACGCACAACACGCGTACGCCGAGGACACGCTGATCGCATCATGGCCGACATCCTGGCAGGCCATGTATCCTTTTCTGCGCCGGGCCCGGATCAAGGTCTCTTCCAGAAAACGATACATCGCTTCCATCTCCCGCTGCGCCCAGATCGTCAATGCGGGCGGCGCGGATGAATGCCTGACATTCTATACCGCATATTGTCTCGAGAAGGCATTCAAGGCCGGTGAGAAAGACATCAGGCCAATAACGATCGCAAATTACCTTGAGGGCCTCATTGCTCTTGGCAGGCTTGGCGGCGTCAATGCGGAGTCTCTCGATGGCATGCGTTACATGCGCGACGCATTACGAGATGAGGCAAAATTGGGCGAGAAGCTGAAGGTCGCTCGTATCAACGATCTGATGAAAAAGGGCGGATTTGAGTACATCGCCGAAGTCATCGGTGATCTGCTTATAGAAGCCGATCTGATGCCGGATCATTCAGCGAGCAAGGAGCTACTGCTGCAGACTGTGGCGTTCTGTGCTGTTGAGATGAACAAGCCTGCAAGAACCGGGGACATGTCACGTTAGTCCATCGGCAGCGATCTGCGGCGTGAGACGGATGGATTGTGGCATCTCGTGTGGAACCAGGAAAAGACCGGCCGGACAACAGAAGCTGGGGAACTCTGGCCGGAGATTGGTGAAATCCTCGATGAACTCATTCTGTGCGGTCGGCCAAGCCGATTGATCCACCGGCGCTACAGGGAGCTTATTGGCAAAACTGGCTGACTCTGTCCGATACCGCCAGGCCTGCAACATGGCCGAGTGAAAGGATCAAAGCAGCAATCGAGGTGCCATCGCACGACTTGCGGACCCTCGCGGCCGACTATATGCGAAGGCACAATCCGGAGATTGCCGCGCGGATCATCGCGACTCATCTCGGCCACGGAACGCTCGAAGCCGGCGAAGAATACTCGGCCGAGTGCAAGAGTGAGGCCGCAGTCCGCGCCTGGCAGAAAGACCGGCAACGGATCGCCAAGGCGGGATAGGACCAGGATCAGGATCAATTATATTCCTATTTCCCGAACCGATGAGGGAAGATGCGCCCCAAATGCGCATGTTCCAGGTCAATGGTGCGACGCAAAGTCGACGATTTTCTCATCGGTGTGACGATCATTGCGGTCGCGATATGGGCCGCGGTTATTCGAGATGTCGATATCGAGCCCGTCGACCCATTCCTTGAATTCCTCGATCGGCGACCTTTCGGGATCATAATGCTCTTCCGTGATATCGCGCAGCTTGTGCCCGATGAACCGCTTGCGAATCTTGAGGGGACATATCGCCCGCTTGAGTTCCAAATTGAAATGGGTGCGAAGCAAGTGGAAATCCCGGCGAAGATCAGAAACGCCCTGCTTGATGCGAGAATGGCCGAAGGTCTTTGTGAAGGTGCCCGAAAGACGCCCATTCGCCGCACACCTGTTAATCTCGGGGACCAACCAGTTCTGGCCCCTCCGGCGGCACTCCTCCACAAATCTCAGAAGGCCGAGTTCGATCAGATTCCTGTGGATCGGCACGATGCGGTAGCTGGTGTCGCTTTTGATTTCTTTCCTTCGCCCGACTGGATGCAGAAAACCGAAATTCTTTGATCATATCAAAATTGTCAGTCTTCAGCTGCAAGGCTTCTTCCTGGCGCATGCCGAAATGCGCTGCGATCGGGGTTGGCCAGAACAGGTCATGCACGTCTTCGCCGGGGGCAAGGGATTCTGTAAACTCTGTCGTGTCCAGAAGATCGATAAGCTTCTCGCCCCAAGGCAGACGCTTCATGTCGTCTTCTTCTGCCTTCATTCACAGGCTTCATAGCTCTTGATCCGCGCAGTCTTGAACCAGCGCTGTGCACGATCTCGTCTATCCATCAAGACGGATATTTGCCTTCAACTACTTTCATGATCAGTGAGCGGCGCCAGCGGCTCAAGCCGCCTTGCTTTTGCGCTGCGGGAAACGTCCCGCGTTTGATGTCGCGATAAATGCTCGCCCGGGAGCGAGCCACGATTTTGCAGACCTCTTTGACAGGTAGCAGGACGACGTGGGGGGTATCTTCGTGGTTCATTCTTCTTCTCCAGTTGGTGAACTGTCGAAGAAATGATGTTGATCCGGTTTCGCCGGAAACGCGGATGTGGCATTAGTCGAGTTTGATGCAATCGATCAAGGGAGGGAAGTCTGTCGTCCCGCTGTCGTCCCGGAGCAGAAACACTCAGAATTCCACGACCACCCGCAACGGAAATATATATATATATTTCAATTGCTTAAATTGGTGCCCGGGGGCGGAATCGAACCACCGACACGAGGGTTTTCAATCCGTAGGGTTTTTGCGAACCAGACGAGAAAATGCATTTACGTGGTGGCTACGCGAATGAGACCTTTGGTAATGCTCAACCGAGGCTAAGATCGGGATGAACAACCTCGCCCACAAAATGCGCCGCCGCGGCAAGCTGCGTTGTTTAGTCCGGCCTCAGCGCTAACGCCCTGTGCACCGGCAGGCCAAACATGCCGTCAGAATGGAAAGCGCTTGCAAGTACGGTGGTGCTTACTGCCAAGCCGGGAGGGGACGGACGCCACCTGGTATTGCCCCCGATACTTCGGTCAGACTTTGCCAACGCGCGGGCATCCGAGTTGGCGAAGCAGATCGGAGCGTGAGCGTGAGCGTGCGCGCCACTCCAGTTCAAGTCTGACGTAGCAGCCCAATCCGTCGATCATCATTCTCAGACTCTTCGTCGTGGCGCCGGTATTTCTGTTCGATCGGGTCCTTCTCGCACGCAATCCGAAAAGCAAGCGGATCACCGTTAATAATTAGCTTGAGCTTCCAGTTGCGGGAAGCCCCATACTGAGCCAAATCAAGAGAAGGCGGGCCAGACATGGAACACGATCATTCACACGCGACTTCCGCCATTCCGGAGGGGGCCACGACTGCAACGGACCCGGTTTGCGGCATGACGGTCGCCATCGGCCCCGAAACACGTCACGCGGAGTTCGGGGGCAAGACCTTCCATTTCTGCTCCGAGAATTGCCAGACCAGCTTCAAGGCCGATCCGTGGTTCTATGCCTCGGGTCGTGCCGCCGGGCGCAAGACGGTTGCCCCCGCCGACGCCCAATACACCTGCCCGATGCATCCCGAGATCATCCGTGACGAGCCCGGAGCCTGCCCGATCTGCGGCATGGCGCTGGAACCGATGGTGCCCACGGACGAGCCCAGCGAGGAACTGACCGATTTCACCCGCCGGATGTGGGTATCGTCGGCGGCGGCGGTGCCGCTCATCGTTCTGGCGATGGGTGAAATGGTCGGCCTGCCGGTGCGCGACTGGGTCGGGCATCAGACGGCCAGCTATCTGGAGTTTGTGCTGGCAACCCCGATCGTGCTCTGGGCGGCCTTACCGTTCTTCCAGCGCGGCTGGGACTCGCTGGTGAACCGCTCGCCCAACATGTGGACCCTCATCAGCCTCGGCGTGGCGGCGGCCTATCTCTATTCACTGGTCGCGACCTTCCTGCCCGGCGTGTTTCCGGACGCCTACCGGACAGGTGAAAGCGTCGGCAATTATTTCGAGGCGGCGGTGGTGATCGTGGCGCTGGTCTTTGTGGGGCAGGTGCTGGAACTGCGCGCCCGCGAGCGCACCGGCGACGCGATCCGCGCGCTGCTCGACCTCGCGCCCAAGACCGCCCGGCGCATCCTGCCCGATGGCACGGAATACGATGCACCACTGGAAAACATCATGGCGGGCGACCTGCTGCGGGTGCGCCCTGGCGACGCTGTGCCGGTGGACGGCACCGTGATCGAGGGGCGGTCTTCGCTGGACGAAAGCATGCTGACTGGCGAGTCGATGCCGGTGGAAAAGGGTCCGGGCGATGCGGTGACCGGGGCCACGATCAACCATAACGGCAGCCTCGTGATCGAGGCCGGCAAGGTCGGCGCCGATACGGTGCTGGCGCAGATCGTGGCGATGGTGTCGAACGCGCGGCTGTCGCGCGCACCGATTCAGGGGCTGGCGGATCGGGTATCGGCAATCTTCGTCCCCACCGTTGTAGCCGTTTCGATCTTTGCCTTCATCGTGTGGATGATCTTCGGACCCGAACCGGCGCTGGTCTTTGCCATGGCCTCGGCGGTGTCGGTGCTGATCATCGCCTGCCCCTGCGCGCTTGGTCTTGCCACTCCGATTTCGATCACCACGGCAGCAGGGCGCGGCGCGCAGGCGGGCGTGCTGATCAAGGATGCCGAGGCGCTGGAGCGCATGGCGGGCGTCGACACGCTGATCGTCGACAAGACCGGCACGCTGACCATGGGCAAGCCGAAGCTGACCGACACCGTCGTGCTGGGCGACATGTCCGAGGCCGACCTTCTGTCATTTGCCGCAGCGCTGGAGCGCGGCTCGGAACACCCGCTCGCCGAGGCGATTGTCGAGGGGGCAGAGGCGCAGGGTGCCCCGCGTCAGGAGGCGGAGGATTTTGAGGCCGTCACCGGCAAGGGCGTGCGCGGCAAGGTTGGCGGGCGCATGGTCGGGCTTGGCAATGCCGCGATGATGCAGGAGATGGGGCTGGACACGGCAGAGGCCGAAGCAGAGGCCGACACCCTGCGCGCGCTGGGCAAGACGGCGATGTTCGTGGCGGTTGATTCAGCGCTTGTCGGCATCGTGGCGGTGGCCGACCCGATCAAGGACTCGACCGCGCAGGCGATCGACGAACTGCACGCGCAGGGGCTGCGCATCATCATGGCGACCGGCGACAACGAACGCACGGCGCAGGCGGTGGCAAGCAAACTCGGCATCGACGAGGTGCGCGCCGGTGTGTTGCCGCAGGACAAGAAGACGCTGATCGACCAACTGCGCGCCGATGGCCACAAGATCGCCATGGCAGGTGACGGGGTGAATGACGCCCCCGCGCTGGCCGCCGCCGACGTTGGCATCGCGATGGGCACCGGCGCGGATGTGGCGATGGAAAGCGCCGGCATCACCCTGCTGGGCGGCGACCTGATGGGCATCGTGCGGGCGCGCAAGCTGGCCCGTGCCACGTTGCGCAACATCAAGCAGAACCTGTTCTTCGCCTTCGCCTACAACACGCTGGGCGTGCCGATCGCGGCGGGGCTGCTTTACCCCGTCACCGGCCTTCTGCTGTCGCCGATGATCGCGGCGGCGGCGATGAGCCTGTCCTCGGTCTCGGTCATCACCAACGCATTGCGGCTGCGGCGCGTTGAGCTCTAGCGAACCCGGAAAGGAGATGCGAATGACGACCTTGCACATCCCCGACATGAGCTGCGGCCATCGCAAGGCGACGGTCGAAAAGACCATCCACGACCTCGATCCGGCGGCACGCATCGACTTTGACATGGCGGCGCGGCGGATTTCGGTAGAGAGCGGCACCGACGCGGCAAACCTGCAGGCGGCGCTGGCCGCGGCTGGCTATCCTGCCACGCCAGCCTGAGGCTTTGGCCTATTCGACCTCTGTCCTGGTTCGCTCGTACTGGATGGCGCGTTCGCGTTCGGACCAGCTGGACTTGATGTAGGCGAGGATGTCTTCGACGCCCTCTTGGCTCAGGACATCCCCGAAGGCGGGCATGCCACTGTTGAACGCAACGCCCATCCGCGCCAGCGCCGCCTCGCCGCCCTGAGTGACGTAGGCGATCAGGTCGCTGTCGGAATGGTGCCATGTATGCCCCGTGGCGTCATGGGGCGGCGCCGGATAGACGCCGTCTGCACCGGGGCTTTGCCAGTCGGGCTGCCCTTCGAGGTTTTTCCCGTGGCAGGCGGCGCAGTTTGCATCGTAAATGACGCGCCCGCGCGCCACCGCGGCATCGTCGCGCGCGAACATGTAGGCGGCGACCCTGATGGTTCCCACAAGGGCCGCCACCACGGAAATGAAGACGCCCGGCCTCATGCCCGTTCTCCGGGAGCCCTGCCGGGGTCTGGGTCGGGGTCGCGCCGCATCAGTTGATCCCGTTTCCACCTTGTTCCGTCCTATGTTGGTTTCGCGAGTTTCACTCCGATGCTAATAGACACTGCGGACCGGCAATGACGAGCCGGATGCGCGTGGGTTGTTGAGGCATGGGTTTACTTCAGCCTTTTGCTCCGGCCCGACTTTCCCTTCAGCTTCAGTGCGAGACCTTCGCCTTTGTCCAATTTTCGTTGACGTCAGACACGCGATTTGATGTCGAGCTTGGGAGCAGCAAGCTTTGCGACTGACCAGCTTATTGCATAACATCTCTGAAGCGATCCTGGACGGCCAGAACCCGAACAGGAGCCTCTAAGTGGTCGATTCAAAACGGGATGAAGGAGTTTCATCTGTTGCAAGGAGTCGGGTCACGCGCCGAATATGGGCGATCAGCAGCCTAGCCTCGGCGCTCTCGATGGAATTCTCCCAATTCTTGGTCAAACGACGGCAGCGACCGAGCCATGCGAAGGTGCGCTCCACGACCCATCTGCGCGGCAGCACCTTCAAGCCCCTGACCGCACAAACCAGAGGCGACATCAAGAACTCACGCTCAGCGGCGACGTCTCGCAGTGACCGGATGCCCCGAACAGCTGACTGGATTTTGTCGGAACGGCCGACCGGATGCATCGGATTGCGCAACCAAGTGGCGATTGATCTCGGTCAGCAAGCCCTCATCGCGCCAGCGGCAGAAACAGTTGCTCACGGTCGAGACCCGCGGAAAGTCCTTCAGCAGGAGCGACCATGCGCACTCGGCGGCTGCAAGATACTGGATCGCATTCCATACCTAGAGCAACTCCACCTTGCGCGGACGCCCAAGGCGGTTGCGACCGGAAAACAATGGGCGCACGATTTTCTATTCCGCATCGGTCAAATTGCATGGATAGCGCTTCGTCTTGCGCCAATCCTGCGCGCGGGTGAATTCGGTCCGGGCGATCGTGATCTCCGTTTTGTTTTGTAACCAAACAGAATCACAACCTGCTGAATTCGCTCAATCCATTTCCGGCCAGTCACTTGCCTCGACAAATTGAAATTAGCCAACGCGTAAGTTACACGTGCTCATTGATCTCGCACGCAGAAAGTCACGAGTTATGGTTTCGTCGGGGACGGGAGCGAATACTTCCACAGAATCTGATGTCGATCCGACGACAGATCCGGTCCGGTGGCGCATCCTTCTCGTCCTTCTAGTCACGATTTTCATGACGCTGATCGGCGTAAGCATCGTGAACGTGGCCTTGCCCTCGATCCGGCTGGGCCTTGGCGCGACGCAGTCTGATCTGCAATGGGTGCTATCGGGCTATGCGCTTACCTTTGGCGTGGTTCTGGTGGCCGCCGGGCGGGCCGGAGACATCATGGGCCGAGGCGGTCTGTTCCTTATTGGCGTGGGCATCTTCACCGCCGCCTCGGTCGCAGCGGGGCTGGCGCCCAACGCCGAGTGGCTCAACGTCGCCCGTTTTGTGCAGGGGGTCGGCTCAGGGTTGCTCAACCCGCAGGGTCTGGGGATGATCCAGCACTATTTCAGAGGCGACGCACGCGGACGTGCCTTTGGGTATTTCGGTACGGCCGTCGGATTTTCGGTCGCCATCGGTCCGGTCCTTGGCGGTTTTCTGATTGAACTTGGCGGGCCAGAACTGGGCTGGAGGCTAACGTTTCTCGTGAATGTTCCGATCGGTATCGTTGCCATCATCCTGGGGCTGCTGTGGTTTCCGCGCCCCTTGATCGTACGCCTTCCTCGAAAGGGGAGTGGCCTGCGCTCGCTCGACCCGGTGGGCGCAGCTCTCTTGGGGTTGGCAGTCTTCGCCATGCTGTTCCCCTTTGTCGAGGGGGGCGGCGGCCCAGTCGTCTGGCTATGGCTACCCATCAGTTTCCTGCTGGTCTGGCTCTGGGTCAGATGGGAGCAGCGCTATGTCCGTCTGGGTCTCAGCCCAATGGTTGATCTCAAGATATTCTCCACCCGCAGCTACACCAACGGCATCACGATCATGACACTCTATTTCATGGGGATAACCAGTGTCTGGGTGCTGGTTGCGCTCTATGTCCAGGAAGGCGACGGGAAAACGGCGCTGCAATCCGGGGCGTTCGGGATTCCTGCCGCCTTGCTTTCGGCCTATGCCGCCTATTGGGCTGGCAACAGGGTCGCGCGGCTTGGCCGCAAACTGGTCATCGGCGGTCTGGTTCTGGCGCTGTTCGGCCTCGGGCTGAGCATCCTTGTGGTGCTTCTGCACGAAGGGGGCCACCTGAGCATCTGGTGGCTCATGGCCTCGCTGTCGTTCGTCGGGCTGGCGCAGGGGGCGGTCATCAGCCCGAACCAAACCCTGACGCTCGCGGATGTGCCCCTGGATTATGCCGGCAGTTCGGGCGCCATCATGCAGACCGGCCAGCGTATCGGCACGGCTGTCGGAATCGCGGTCATCACAGCGGCGGTATTCTCCACACTTGCGCTGGCATCCTGGCCGACTGCGATGGCTGTCGGATTCGGCCTGATCTCAATTGTCGTTTTGCTTGCGCTTCTCGTTGCGGCCAAGGACCTGCGGGCGCGCGCGTAAGTCAGAGCGAGCCCATCGCAGTTGGATATGCGCACCAGGCCCTGCGCGTGATCGTGGATGCAAATATACGGAAGACCCGAGCTGCCACGCGTGCGAGGGGCGCAAACCCGGCTGCACCCCCTGAACCTCACAATTCGAACCTGAAGTTGGGTCGCGTCCGGCCGCCGGGTGCCGAGGCGGCGGCGGGACACCTGACGAACGGGGACGAAAGCCCCGAGTTGATCAAGCCGGGTTGTTTCGTTTTCGAAGAGACCCTACCGATGATAACAAGAGTCACCTCAGCCACACGTCCGACTTTGACGTATTGGTCGGCTATGTTGGTGTTATCACCCAAGGGAGAGACGTATGCCCATCCTGCTTGAGCACTTCAGCCTCGTCATACGCCGGGACAGCCTTGAAGCCTTGTTGCCGGGAGGATGGCCCCAGTTTCTCGCGGAGTATGGTGAACCGTACGAGAACTGGGTCGACGATGATCTCGTACGCTTCGGAGCGATGAATGGGCTGGACCTTGATGGGCATGTTGCTCATTGGCGGCAGCGCGGATTGGCTCTCGTCCGCGATCGTGACGGGCGACCAGACAGGGGCGACATGTTGCTGCATGCCGCGGTATCTGCAACCGGCGCAGTGGAATGCGATTGGCTGGAAATCTCGGATGACGGCTTCGCACGGTTCGTCGGGGAAAAGCGCCGCCAGCGTCGCCCTCGCATCCACTCTTCATGGTCGGACGAACTGGTTGCCCTGACGCGCGACATGGTTGTGGACCTGCTCGCACAACCCAAGGACCGGCGCCCGCCCTTGATGCTCAAGAACTGGGACGAAAGGTTCGGCATCCTGTCTACCGACGAGAACGCGCGCAATGGGCTTCACGTGACGGATCTTGCCGATGGAACGCTTCAGTCCTTTCGGTTGACCGAAGACCTCCTGAATGCCGGCTGGGTTGTTGACTGACCGGAAGTGCCTGCCCGATCTGCGTGCAGGCGGACCACTAAAGTACACTCTGGTTCAGCCGAAAGTGCCCAGCAAATCGAGGATCGTTTCGGAATGAAATTCTGTAAGATTTGTTATGCCGAAAATGGGACACTGAATAGCGCCGTCGTTGAAAACCCGCATGCCGCCCGAACGAGGCATGAGTATTTGTGCCGAGCCTGCCATGAACGCGGGACATGGACCGCGGCCACATGCAGGACGTTTCGGGAATACGAGGAGCTTTCCAGTCTGGAGAGGATTGACACCTCAGGTTCAAGCACGAATGCTTAACTTGGGTAGTGTGGAGTTTTCTTTCCGGTGCATATACTTAGCCCAATCCATACTGCGCATCCCCTGACTGGCGCCCAACGCTTGGTGACGATTGATCTGTTGCAGGAAGCGTATCTGGTACCCGTTGTGCCGCCCGCCGACATCGCACCACTCTTGCAGGCTTTGGCTGGCCCTTGGACGGAAAGCTATGAGAACGCTTCGAGAGAAACAATCTCGGTGGTTTCGGCGGGGTTGCGCGAGCTGATGCTGGCGACGAGCTGGATTGACCCGGCTGAAATCGATCCCTCCAGGCTGGAACCCGGCTCGCGGTTGCAGCGTCATGTCATCGCCCTGCTGGATCTGTGGCAAGCCTTGGATGATGCATTGCCGGTCGATCTCCAGGTGATGCGCCACGTGATCCGGTCGGACGGGGCCGACACGCTCGAGCGATTGCCGATCATAGACACAGGCAAGGCGAAATTTGCGTCACGGGCAGAGGTTGAACTGCGGGCAGCACTTGTCCGCCACCAGGGTTGGGCCGGGGACAACGCCCGGGAATTGTGGCTGGAGCGGCAGAGGCGAATATACAAAGGTGCGCCCGCCGACTGTAGTTTGGGGCACGCGCAACGTGGCCTGTTGAATTCGGTCGATGCCCCAATGGCGCAGGACCGCTCGCTCTCGGTCTGGGGTGTGCGAGATCTTGCGGAAGAGGCTGAGCTGGCCGCGGCGATCAGCCAACGTCTGATCGACGGAGAGGTTGCGGTGTCCGACATCGCGGTCCTTGTTCCGGACGAGTCGGCCTACGCAGAACATCTCGACAGGGCGTTTACCGTTGCCGGGGTGCCCTTGTCGGGTCTGCCGGCTTCAACCCCCCGGCGCGACATCGTTACTGAAACCCTCCTGTATTTCGTGCTGGCGTTGAATGTACCAGCGCCAGCCATGGTGCTCGCTAGTCTCTATGTCTCGCCGCTGATGCCATGGCCCGCTGCAACCGGGGCGCGTCTTGCCCGCGAGGTCATGAAGGGCCGCTTTGAGCCGGAATTTGCGAGGGCGTTCGAGGGAAGCGCGCAGCAGCTCTTCAGTGCTCTGCGAGACGATCGGGCGCGGGATGCCGGGGCAATCACGACGCAGTTGGACCTGCTTGGACAATGTCTGACGGAAGATGCAGCCTACCGTGAAGAGGTTGCCAGCGTGCGGGCGCGGATTCCCGGTCTGAAAAGCCTCATCTCCACGCTGGATTGGCCCGATTGGGAAGGTCTGCTGGAGGACCTCAATCCGTCCGCACCGGTCGTGCAAGCGCCGGAGCGCTTCGTCGAGGGCGTAAGCGTGTTTGCGGAGGCGGCTTTGCCGTGGCGGCCCGCCAAACACCTGATCGTTCTGGGCGCGGTGGCAGGTCGGTATCCGCGTGCCTCCGCCGCGTCATCGCTGTTCCTCGACAGTGAACGCGCGGCCTTCGAGGAAGCTACCGGACTGCACTTGCCCGGACGCGCCGACCAGATCGCCGCCGGCCTAGAGCTCTTCCGGAGGCAGTTCTCTGTTCCCAGCGAGAGTTGCACGCTTCTGATCCCGAGGCGTGGCCTTGACGGCGCACGTCAGGCGACGTCAACGGCCCTCTCGTTGATCGCGCGCACGGTTCGGGACAGAACGAATACCGAAATTGTGGCGGTTGCAGATGCCGAGGCGCTGATCCGCGAAATCCGGACCCTGCCTGAGGAGGTTTGGCCCGGAGCTTCGCGTGAGGTTCTGCCAGTTGAAAGGAACCTCTCCCGGCAACTGCCTGACGATGGTCTGTTGCAGCTGGACCGCGACCTTCTGATGGTCCGTCAAGATGCCGCAGGGCGGTCACGGCGCCAGTCGCCCAGCCGCCTGGAAAAACTTCTGGTCAGCCCTTTGGCCTGGACACTGTCGGAGTTTGGCGCCGAAGAAGTGCTCTGGTCACCCGAGAGTTTTGACCACATCATTTCTGGCATCCTGGCTCATGACGTGTTGGAGCACCTGTTTCCGAAAGATTGCCCGTTGCCTGAAGATGCGGAGATCGAGAAAAAGGCGGCCGTTCTGTTGGAACAGGCAATCCGCCGAAACGCCCCCTTTCTCATCAGCCCGTCATGGAACGTCGAACGCCAGGGACTGGAGCGCGACATCGTGCGCGATGCGAGAAAATGGCGGGCGGCATTGGCTTCAATCGGCGCTCAGATACTCGACAATGAGATCGATCTCATGGGGGACGCGCACGGGTTGAACCTGTTCGGGCGAGCCGATTGCCTGCTCCGACTGCCCGGCGGTCGCCTGCTGATCATTGATCACAAGAAAAGCGGCACCGCCAAGCGCCGCGAACGCATGCAGGCGGGCTGGGATCTCCAGCTCGGTCTCTACCGGGCCATGCTGTCGCGGCCGGATCTCAAAGAAGGTGTTCTGCGTGAAGTGTTGGAATCCGCACCCGAAATCGGCGTTGCCTATCATCTGATCAACGACAGCGGCATCTTGGTGAACGGCTTCGAGATCGCGGATGAAGGGTTCGAGGTGGTCGACAATGATATCTCGCAGTACGCCATCCCGGCTTTGCTCGAAAGGATCGCCGACGTCGGTCGTGGGACGGTTCGCCTCAACACCGCCAACGACGCGGCCTTTTTCGAGAAAACCGCGAAACTCACGCCATACGCCCTGAATGAAAGCGCGCTTGTCACGGCCTTCCTGATCCCGGTTGAGGTCGAGGAGGTCGACGTCGATGACTAGCATTCTCGAAATTGTTCCGGCCGGCGCCGGATCAGGAAAAACTTACAAGATAAAATCCGATCTGATGGAGTTGCTCCGCAACGAAAAAGTCAAGCCGCATCGGATCATGGCTGTGACCTTTACTGAAGCCGCCGCCGGCGAACTGAAAGATCGAATTCGCAGCGCGCTGCTGGCCGACGGAATGGTCAACGAGGCGATTGAGGTGGAGCGGGCCTATGTTTCGACAATTCACGGTCTGGGCCTTCGCATCCTGACGGAACATGCATTTGCTGCCGGAAGTTCACCAAGACCGCGCCACCTCAGCGATGCCGAGCGCGACCTGCTGATCCGTCAGGAGTTGGCACACTGCGAGGCACTCGATCCGATCAAGGCCGATCTGCAGCGATACGGATATATCGGCAATTCCTGGGCCGGCGGAACCGCGGAGGATGCCTTCCGCTCGACCGTCTTTCGCACCATCGACCTCCTGCGGGGGTTGGGCGATGGTGGCGCGGACCCAGAATTGGCCGACGAAGCCGTGGCGACCCTGCGGGCAGGTTATGGCGAGGTCGTGTCCGATCCCGCTCCGTTGCGCACCCGCCTCCAGGTGGCTGCGGCGACGCTCCTTGATGAATTTCCGGATGGTGGCATACCCTTCGCAGGCGACAGTAACGCTGCGCAGACAGACTTTCGTGACCAGCTTCGTGCGCTGCGCGCCGCGCGTGACGGGCGCGATCTCGATCGTGACTGGAAACTCTGGACCTCGCTGTCCGAACTACGAACCAAAGCGCGCGGCATGGCGATCCCCGAGCGGTTCAAAGCGGCGTCAGAAGAGGTCATCGCTGCTGCTGGAGAGATCGCCCGTCACCCGGGGCCGCTGGACGATGCTTGTGCGAATCTCCGGGGCCTTATCGCCGGGGCCCAAGCCATTATGTCGGGCTATTCTGAGAAGAAGCGGAAGGCAGGCGTGATCGACTTCTCCGACATGGTTGTGGAGGCCGAAAGGTTGTTGCGCACGAAGCCGGCGATCCTCGAGGCGATAATCGCTGATATCGACTGCGTGATCGTCGATGAGTTCCAGGACACGAACCCGGTTCAGTTCGCACTGCTCTGGCGCATTGCGCAGGCTGCGCCGCGCACTCTGCTGGTGGGGGACACCAAGCAGTCGATCATGGGTTTTCAGGGGGCCGATCCCCGTCTGACCGAAGCGCTCGTGAGCCAGTTTTCTGAAAATGCCAAACCACTCGCACACAATTGGCGTAGCGATCCGCGGCTGATGCACTTCGTGAATGAACTGAGCGGGCACATGTTTGGAAAGGGATATGACCGCCTTGAGCCTAAGCGGCCAGAAACAGGGAAAACATTCCTCGAGTTCGTGCGCATCCCGCAGGGACGGCGGTCGCGCGCGCCAAACGCTCGTCCGGAGCAGCACATCGCGGCACGGGTGAAAGCGATACTCGATGAGGGCACCATCATCGCGGATCGCCATGGTGCACTCGATAATCCTGACATGCGCCCGGCGCGCCCCGGTGACGTCGCCATTCTGTGCCAGACCCATGCCCAGGCGGCCCGTTATGCCGACCGGCTGCAGGAACTGGGCGTGCCGGTGCGCATCAACCGCCAAGGCTGGCTGGCTTCACCGCCCGTCGTCGCCGCCTTGAACGCGCTGGCATTCATCGCCGACCCGACTGACACCCATGCCGCACTCTGCCTGCTCACCCTTGGGCCACGGGCGATGACGTTGCAGGATGCCATGACCGCCCTTTCGGAAGGGGTTCTACTTGCGGCGAACGAACTTGCGCCGTTGGTCAAACTGGCAGAGTCGGTCCGGGCGACGCCTCTGTCGGCCCTGGTGTCTCAGGTGATTGCGCAGGCCGGATTGCGCGATTGGGCCGACAGTCTTCCGGATGCGGTGCAGATGCGGGCCGACCTGCTCAAGCTGGAAAGCGAGGTCGTGGAATTTGAACGCGCCCATCGTGACATGAAGGCAGCCGCCGGCTTCTATGGCCAAAGCGCCCACGTGTTCCTCGGCTGGCTGCGTTCACGGGTCGATGAACGCGATTTCAATCGCCACCCGGACCCGGGTTCCGGGTTCGTCGAAGGCGTCGAAATCGTGACATGGCACGCTTCGAAAGGGCGTGAGTGGAATATCGTATTTGTGGTTGGCTTCGATACGCCAATTGGCGAGAAACCCGGCACGATGCGGGCGGAGTTCGCCGATTTCACCGACCTCGACAACGTCCTGAGCAAGGCGGTCCTGCGGTTCACCCCGGCGCTGCCGATGAAGGAGAAACGGGATATCTTCATCGAGCTGCGACGGTCTTCGGCCGAAGCCGATGCGCGGCGGTTGCTCTATGTCGCCCTCACGCGGGCACGCGACCGGCTTGTGCTGGAGTGGCCGGACTTCAAGTTGAAGAAAGTCTCGGATGGGCCGGGTCCTGCCAACTACGCGGAGGTTCTGGTTCGGGAATGCGGACTCGAGCTCCAAGCCGGGCAGGCGCGCGTCGGAGAGTACACCTATCCGGCGCGGGTGTTGCAATGCACGGATGAGCCATCGGCGGAATTCGATGTGCAAGCTGAGACGACCGGAGATTCGATGATCGGGTTTGGCGAATACCGAAGCGCGCCCGCTGTCATGAAAACGCCGTGGCGCACCCGTCCGTCACAACTGACGATTCCGGGTGGGCGGGCAATTGGAACCGTCCACCATGTCGACCTCGGTGCGCCGGTCGTCGCGGAGTCGGACGCGTTCGATCAGGCCGATCTGCGGGGCACGGCCTGGCACCTTGCGTTCCGCACGGCGGTCGTCCGGCCGGAGTTGCTGACCGAAGCGAGGCTCGCAATAAGGATCGACGCCGATGTGGTCAATGCGATCGCAGCACAGGCAAAAGCGTTGACAACCTGGCTGTCAGGGATGGGGTACGACAGGTTCCATTGCGAATTGCCGCTGCAGCTGGAGGAGTGTTCGGGCGCACAGACCAACGCAACTATAGATCTCCTGGCAGAAGGACCAAATGGGTTGCTGATCGTGGATCACAAATCCGGGACACCGGCGGACCTAGTGGCCGGGTTTGCTTCATACCGCCCGCAACTGGCTGCCTACGCCGAGTTGGTCGCGAAGTTGATTCCGGGCAAACCCGCCCGAGGAATGGCGATCAACTGGATGCGTGCGGGAAAGATAGTTTGGGAAAAACTATGAGGTGCAGTTTTTTGCTACCGCGAAAGAACGTTAATGATGCCAAGCGGCGGGCCGGGCGATGACGGCACAATGGGGTATCCTTCGCCCAGATGATCTTCCTTCGTCGCGACGTCTGCAATCGCTCGGGCTGAACGGCATCGGATTGCCCTTTCAATGTTGATGTCTGATGCTCTGTGGTGTGCGCTTGAATACGTCCGCCTTGGCGATCGACCCCGCCTGAATCCGTTCCCGACGTGAACCTCGCACGGACCAGCGAGCAGATCAGCCCGCGAAAGAATGAAAACCGAGCGTGGCGGGTTCAGAATTGCAAATGCCCGGGCGCACCAGGTTGCAAGCTGCCGGCCACCATCTTGGATCACGCCACACGAGGCGCTGCGTGCCCACTCGAGCGGCAAAAACGAGGTGCCCTACCGTTGGCGGTTCCACACGCTCGGAATCCTCCTGCAGTGTTTCCGGAACTGATCTGTCACAGGCAGTCCTGGAACAGCTTTCGGGTGTTTTCTCTGGTCATCACGACCGGGTTGCCGCCGCATGACGGGTCCGCCAGTGCCATTTCGGTCAACATGTCCAGTTGGTCCTCGGTGACGCCAAGGGCAGAAAGGCTTGCGGGGATTTCGAACGCGGTGCGCATCTCGAGAACCTGCTCGAAGAACCCGTCAAAGCCGTTCCGGATGCCCAGATAATCGGCCGCCCTGCCGATGTCGTTCTCGATCTTCGCGCGGTTGAAGGTCAATACCATTGGCATCACGACCGCGTTGGTGGTGCCGTGATGGCTGCCATAGACGGCGCCGACCGGGTGGCTCAGCGAATGGATCGCCCCCAGCCCCTTCTGGAACGCCACCGCGCCCATTGCCGCGGCCGACATCATGTTGGCACGCGCCACGAGGTTGCCGCCGTCGGCATAGACCAGCGGCAGGTTCTCGATCACCAGCCGCATGCCTTCCAGCGCGATGCCCTGGCTCATCGGATGATAGAACGGCGCGCAATAGGCCTCGAGGCAATGGGCGAAGGCATCCATGCCGGTGCCGGCGGTGATGAAGCGCGGCATGCCGACCGTCAGTTCCGGGTCGCAGATGGTGACGGTGGGCAGGAGTTTGGGGTGGAAGATGATCTTCTTCACATGAGTCTGGCTGTTGGTCAGCACGCCCGCGCGACCGACCTCGGACCCCGTTCCGGCGGTGGTCGGCACCGCAATGATCGGCGCGATCGCGGCGGCATCGGCGCGCGTCCACCAGTCGCCCACGTCCTCGAAATCCCAGACCGGACGGGTCTGCCCTGCCATGAAGGCGATGAGCTTGCCCAGATCGAGCGCCGAGCCACCCCCGAAAGCGATGACGCCATCGTGGCCGCCCGCCTTGAAGACCTTGATCCCGGCGGCAAGGTTCACCTCGTTCGGGTTTGGATCGACCTCGGAAAACACCGCTCGGCCAAGACCGGCGGTGTCGAGGATATCGAGCGCGCCGGCGGTGATCGGCAGGCTGGAAAGCGCCTTGTCCGTGACCAGAAGCGGGCGTTTCATCCCTGCCGCGGCGCAGGCTTCGGGCAGTTCGGCGACCCTGCCGGCACCAAAGCGGATGGCGGTCGGGTAGGACCAGTTCACATGTGGAACCTTGGTTGCGTCGGTCATGTTTTCACCTTGCGAAAGTGGTACGAGCGCGGTCTTGTCACCGCTTGAAAACCCAGAGGAGACAGCGCCGCGCCGCGGCCGGTGTCCTTGCAGCCGGTCCAGCACACCGCCGGATCGAGGTAATCGGCGCGGTTGAGGAACACGGTGCCGGTGTCGATCTTCTTGCCCACCGCATAGGCGCGCTCCGGGTCCGCGGTCCAGATCGAGGCGGTCAGGCCGTAGGGGGAATCGTTCATCAGCTGCAGTGCCTCGGCGTCGCTCTTGACCGGCATGATGCCGACCACGGGGCCGAAGCTTTCATCCTTCATCACCCGCATCGAGTGATCGACATTGACCAGAACCTGCGGCATCAGATAGGTGCCGCCATCGTCCTCGGGGAAGTTCTGCTTTTCGATCAGCGGCTTGGCGCCGGATTTCACGGCGTCTGCGGTCTGTTCGCGGACCAGTTGCGCAAAGCGCCGGTTCGCCATCGGACCAAGCGTGGTCTCGGGCTCGAACGGGTTGCCGAGCTTGAGATTGTTCACCCAGTCCACGGATTTCTGCACGAAATCATCGTAGAGCGACTCGTGGACATAGATCCGCTCGATCCCGCAGCAGCATTGCCCGGCATTGAACATCGCGCCGTCCATCAGCACATCGACGGCCCAGTCGACATCGGCATCCTGCATCACATAGCCGGGGTCCTTGCCGCCAAGTTCCAGCCCAAGCGCGGTAAAGGTGCCGGCCGCCGCCTTCTCGATGGCCTTGCCGCCACCGACCGAGCCGGTGAAGTTGACAAAGCCGAAGCTTCGTTCGCCGATCAGCGCCTCGGTGGTGGCATGGTCCAGCACGAGGTTCTGGAACACCGCCTCGGGCACGCCGGCGCCGTGCAAGGCCTCGGCGATGCGCTCGCCGACCAGAAGCGTCTGGCTGGCATGTTTCAGGATCACCGAGTTGCCCGCCATCAGCGCCGGAACCACGGTATTCATCGCCGTCATGTAGGGGTAGTTCCACGGCGCGATGACGAAGACGACACCCTGCGGCGCCCATTCGATGCGGCGCTCGAAGCGGTCCGAGGCTTCGGCCACCATCGGCGCCAGCGCCGATTCGGCGATGCCGGCCATATAGTTGGCGCGCTCGTTCAAACCGCCGAATTCGCCGCCATAGCGGGTCGGGCGGCCCATCTGCCAGGCCAGTTCCTCGACGATCCGCACCTTGTCGTCGTTCAGCGCCGCGACGCCCGCCATCACCCGCGCGATGCGGTCCGACAGCGCAAGCGCCGCCCATTCGGCCTGCGCGGCGCGCGCGCTGGCAACGGCGGTGCGGGCGGCGGTGTGCGACAGCACCGGACGCTCGGCATAGACCTCACCGTTGACCGGCGAGATGAGTTTGATGTTGGTCATGGTCCCTCCTTGCCGCCCTCGGGTCGGCCGAAATCTCTTCGGGTGCCGTGCAGCCTGTGCAGCGGCTGGCCCGATACCCCTCTCATATCTGCGCTGCCCCGTGCACCGCCAGTGCTGCCCGCATGGCGCGCACCGGTGGGCGGCGTTACGTCACGCCCGCTCAAAGCCGCGTTTCACGTCCCAGTCGGTGACGCTGCGGTTACATTCCTCAACCTCCCAAAGTGCTGCGCGGGTGTAGTGGTCAACCACATCGTCACCCATCGCCGCGCGCAGCATCTGCGAGCCGGACAGCGCCACGGCGGCCTCGGCCAGCGTCTTGGGGATCTCGCGCACACCTTCACTGTGATAGGTGTCGCCGGTCATCTCGGGCTCCAGCTCCAGCCCGCGCTCGATACCGTCGAGCCCGGCGGCAAGCTGCCCCGCCATTGCCAGATAGGGGTTGAGGTCGGCGCCGCCCACCCGGCATTCGATGCGGATGGCCTTGGTGCCCGCGCCACAGACCCGGTAGCCGGCGGTGCGGTTGTCGTTCGACCAGACCGCCTTGGTCGGCGCGAACAGCCCGACGCAGAACCGCTTGTAGCTGTTGACGTAGGGCGCGAGGAAATACGTCGTCGCCTCGGCGTTCTGCAAGAGACCGGCGACATAGCTGCGCATCAGCGCCGACATCCCTTGCGGTGCATCCTTGTCGAGGAAAGCCGGCGTCTTGCCCTGCCAGAGCGACTGGTGGACATGCGAGGAAGACCCGGCCTTGCCGGTCTTGTATTTCGCCATGAAACACGCCGAAACCCCGTGCGAATGGGCGATTTCCTTGATGCCGTTCTTGACGATCACATGCATGTCCGCCGTATCCAGCGCATCGGAATACTTGACGTTGACCTCTTCCTGCCCCGCCTCGGCCTCGCCCTTCGAGCACTCGATCGGGATGCCGGCACCGTATAGCCCGTTGCGGATCGCCCGCATCACGCCTTCTTCCTTGGTGGTGCCGAGGATCGAATAGTCGATGTTGTAGCGGCTGAGCGGCTGCAACCCGGCATAGCCACGGTCGAACAGCGTGTCGTAGGACTCCGAAAACAGGAAGAACTCCAGTTCCGTCGCCATGAGGGCGTCATAGCCCAGGGCCTTGGCCCGCGCGATCTGCCGTTTCAGCACGGCGCGCGGGCTGTGCGGCACTTCTGCATGGGTGTCGTGGTCAAGCACGTCGCACATCACCATCGCGGTGCCAGGCAGCCAGGGCACCAGCCGAAGTGTCGCCATATCCGGCTTGTGCACATAATCGCCATAGCCAGCCGCCCAGGAGGTCGCCTTGTAGCCCTGAACGGTGGTCATCTCGAGGTCGGTGGCCAGCAGATAGTTGCAGCCATGGGTTTCCACATGGCCACCGTCGACGAAATGCCGGGCGTGAAACCGCTTGCCGGCCAGCCGGCCCTGCATGTCGGCGAAGACGGTCAGAACGGTGTCGATCTCGCCCTGGTCGACGGCTGTCTTCAGCGCCTCGAAGGTCAGGTTGGCAGGCATGTCAGTCCACTCCATCATTTGAGGCGCGGCCACACGGGGCCGCGCCCTTCGGTCATCATGATAGGGCTCAGCTCCGGTAGGGGAAGCCGGCCTTTGTCATCGTTTCATTATACTTCTTGAAGATGCCGACCACCTTGGCCTTGGTCTCGCTCTCGGAGGCGATTTCATCCCAGAACGCCATGGCAGCGGCCTCGACCTGCTTCCATTCCGCATCGGGGATCGTGGTCAGTTGCAGTTTCGGCCCATTGACCCGAAGATCGGCTTCGCCCGCCCAATACCAGCGCTGCCGGTAAAGGTGCGACGAGTCGAAGGCCAGTTGCAGCATCGCCTGCAGATGCGGCGGCACTTCGTTCCAGCGGTCCATGTTGGCGAAGAAATGGCCGATCCAGGCGCCGGAAATCGGGTTGGTGAGGTAGTAGCTGGTCACATCGGCCCAGCCCACCGTGTAATCCTCGGTGATCCCCGACCAGGCAACACCGTCCAGCTCGCCGGTCTGCAGCGCCACCTGCACGTCCTCATAGGGGATCGTCACCGGCACCACGCCAAACTGCGCCAGGAAACGACCGGCGGTCGGGAAGGTGTAGATCCGCTTGCCGTTCAGGTCCGCCAGGCTGTTGATCGGCTCGCGCGTGGCGAAGTTGCACGGGTCCCAGGAACCGGCCGAGATGTGCTTGACGCCGACCTTGGCGTATTCCTCCTTCCAGATCTCATCCAGCCCGTAGTTGTGAAACAGCGCCGGCACGTCGAGCGAATAGCGCAGGGCCAGCGGGAAGTAGCCGCCGAACACCGTCACTTCGGTGGGCGAGGCCATCGAGTCGTCATCCGACTGCACCGCGTCGATGGTGCCCTTCTGCATGGCGCGAAACAGCTCTCCGGTCGGCACCAGCTGGTCGGCATAGTAGAGTTCGATCTCCATCTGGCCGTTGGCGGCGATGTTGAAGGCGTCGATCGCGGGTTTCGCCACATGCTCGCCCAGTGCGGCACCGGCATAGGTCTGCATCCGCCACTTGATCGGTGCCTGGGCCAGAACGGCCGGGGCAGCGAGCACGCCGGGCACAACGGCTGCGCCGCCGGCGAGGAACTTGCGTCTGGTTGTCATTTCTCTTTCTCCTTTGTTGGAAGTCATCTGCGCCCCATTCGGGGTCACTTGTTGTAGACCTGCTCGGGAAGCCAGAGGGCGATCTGCGGAAATGCGGTGACAATGATCAGCCCGAAAATCATCACCGCCACGAAGGGTATGATCGAGCGGTAGATGTCGACAATGGTGATCTCGGGTGGTGCCATGGCCCGCATCAAGAACAGGTTGTAGCCGAATGGTGGGGTCATATAGGCGATCTGGCAAGTGATGGTGTAGAGAATGCCATACCAGATCAGGTCGAAACCCAGCGCCCCGACCAGCGGCACATAGAGCGGCGCCACGATCACCAGCATCGCGGTGTCGTCAAGGAAGGTTCCCATCACCAGATAGGAAAGCTGCATCAGGATCAGGATGGTCCAGGGCGACAGGCCGAGCCGGTCAAGAAACAGCCCCTCGATCCCCTTGACCGCGCCCAGCCCGTCAAAGACCGAACCAAAGGCCAGCGCCGCGAGGATGATCCACATGAACATGCAGGAAATGGCCAGCGTCGAGCGGGTCGCCACCTCGAACACCTGACGGGTGAAACGACCCTTGAAGATGGCCGCCAGCACCGCGGCCAGCGCCCCCACCACCGAGCTTTCGACCAGCGAGGTATAGCCGGTGACGAAGGGCACCATCATCACGAGGAAGATCATCAGCGGCAGCACGCCCGCGGACAGCAGCCGCATCTTTTCGGCACGCGGGATCTCGGCCAGTTCTTCGGCCGTCAGTGGCGGCGCCAGTTCCGGGTTTATCCGGCAGCGGATCCAGATGTAGATGATGAACATCGTTGCCATCAACAGGCCCGGAATCACGCCCGCCAGCCACAGCGCGCCGACCGGCTGGCGCGCGATCATCGAATAAAGCACCAGCACCACCGATGGCGGGATCAGGATTCCCAGCGACGACCCGGCCTGGATCACGCCGGTCACCATCAGCTTGTCATAGCGCCGTTTGATAAGCTCCGGCAGCGCGATGGTGGCGCCGATCGCCATCCCCGCCACCGAGAGGCCGTTCATCGCCGAGATGACCACCATCAACAGGATCGTGCCGATCGCCAGCCCGCCGGGCATCGGCCCCATCCAGACGTGGAACATCCGGTAGAGGTCGTCGGCCAGCCGGCTTTCGCTCAGCACGTAGCCCATGAAGATGAACATCGGAAGCGTCAGAAGCGGATACCACTTCATCAGCTTCATCGCCGCCGAGAAACCCATGTCCGAGCCGCCGACACCCCAGAGCAGGATTGACGCGGTGACCGCGACAAAACCGATGGCGCCGAACACCCGCTGGCCGGTCGCCATCATCAGCAACATGCTGGAGAACATCAGGATGGCGATCATGTCGTAGGACATCAGAGCTCCTCGCCGTAGACGCGGGCCAGATCGCGAAAGAAGAACGCGGTCGCCTGCAGGATCATCAGAAAGACCCCGACGCACATCAACAGCTTTATCGGCCACATGATGGGACGCCAGGCGGTCGGGCTGCGCTCGATCATCCCCATGTGGGATTTCGCCCCCTCGATCCCGCCGGTCACGAAGCCGGTAATCAGGTCATAATAGAAGGTGAACGGCGCATCGCCGAAATAGCCCAGCGAATAGGCCGTCGACTCGATCGCACCATAGAGAAGCACGCAGAGGTAAAAGAGCAGCGTGAAGATCGACAGCGCATCCACCATCGCCCGCGTCTTCGGCGACCAGCGGTGATAGAGCAGGTCCATCCGCACGTTTGAATCGAGCTGAAGCGAATAGGGTCCGCCCAGCATGTAATAGGCGACCATGACGAACTGCGCCATCTCCAGCGTCCAGATCGACGGCCAGGGCGTGATCTTGGAGATGGATGACCAGATCAGGACCGCCATCATGACATAAAGCAGATACATCGCGAAGCGACCGACCCGGTAGTTGATCCGGTCGACCACGCGCACATAGCCATGAACCCAGCGCGGCATCATGCACCTCCCCCGGAACCGGCGTCACAGGTGGAAAGAGCCTCGGTCAGCACCTCGGCAAGCGTGGCGGCGATGCCGGCCTGGGCTTCGGGAGTGGCGATCAGATCGTTGCGGATTTCCAGCATCACGTTCGGCAGACCATACGGCGTGGCATGGAGCCTCAACGTATGGGTCACTCCGTCCGCCGCCGAATAGGGCGCGTTCGGCTCGACCCTGAGACCGCTCCGGCGGCGGGCGGCGTCGACCACCGCGGTTGAAAGCGCAGGGTCGGCATCGTTGATGACACCCAGCTCGACGTCGCGCGGCTCTCCGTACCAGATCGGCGTAAACGAATGCACCGTCACCAGCGCCGGGCGCGCACCCATGGCCAACGCGCGCGCGATCTCGGTTGCGAGGGTCTGGTGGAACGGCAGATAGACCGCCTCGGTCCGCGCGAGGCGGTCGGCGTTGCCCAGGCCACGGTTGCCCGGAATGTCCCATGTCTCGGACCGCTCGGCAATCGCGCCGCTGGCATGTGGTGGCCGGTTCAGGTCATAGATGAGCCGCGACACCCGGGACGCAACAAGTGGCGCCGAAAGATGCTCTGCAAGCACGCGCGCCACGCCCAAGGCGCCGGGGTCCCAGGCGACATGGCTGGCTTTCGCCTCGGCCCCGAGGCCAAGGTCGCCCCAGCGCGCCGGAAAAGCGTTTGACGCATGTTCGCAAACGACAATCCAGTCAGTTGCGGCCCCTGCCGTGCCCGTCAAATCGACCACTGCTGCCACACCCGACTGCATCAGCCATCCTCCCCACTATCCCAACGCTGGCACTTCACCGGGGCTTCTGTCAATATCCTTCCTGATTGCCGCGATCTGGTATGATCGTTCCAGACGGGGCCTTGAGCTGCACCACGCCTGACCCCGCTGCGCATGGAGTCCAGTGATGCCTGACCGAACAGGAAAAGACCCCGACCACCCGACCTTCGCGCCTGTTTCCGGTGCGGACCAAGCGCCTGACACCGACCCGGCAGACGGCCCCGGACCCGGCCGGATCGACCCTGCCGCCACCACACTAGAACGAATCGCCCTGGCGTTTCCCGGCCTGACACCGACCGAGCGGACGCTTGCCGCGCATCTTCGGCGCAATCACCCTGTTGCCGGGCTTGCCTCGATCACCGCACTTGCGCGCGCGGCGGCGGTGTCGACGCCAACCGTCGTGCGCCTGGTTCAGAAACTTGGCTTCAAGGGCTATCCCGACTTCCAGCACAGCCTTCGCGCCGAGGTCGAAGCGGCGCTGCTGTCGCCCTTGGCAAGACACGACCGCTGGGCGGCGGGGGCGCCCGAGGCGCATATCGTCAACCGATTTGCCGATGCCGTGCTCGGCAATCTGCTGGCCACGCTGGCGCAGATCGATCTGGTCGAGTTCGAAGCAGCCGCCGCGCTGCTGGCGGACCCTGACCGCAGGGTGTTCGCGGTTGGCGGCAGGATCACGCATACGATCGCGGATTATCTCGTCACCCACCTGTCCTTGATCCGCAGCGATGTGGTTCTGATCTCGGGCGCCGCCACCGACTGGCCGCAGGCGATGCTGGACCTGCGCCCCGGCGACGTGCTGGTAGCCTTCGACGTGCGGCGCTATGAAGACGCGGTGATCAAGCTGGTTGAACTGGCCGCCAGCGAAGGCGCCGAGGTGGTGCTGTTCACCGATCAGTGGGTGTCCCCGGCAGCCTCGAAGTCGGGACATCTGTTTGCCGCGCATGTCGAAGCGCCGTCGGCCTGGGACTCGACCTCGGTCCTGACGATCCTGATCGAAACCTTGCTGGCCGCGGTGCAGGCACTGACGCCCGAGGTCACGGTAGAGCGGATGAAGCGGCTTGAGGCGCTCCTGGCCAAGAGCCGCTTGTTCCGCCGCGGGCGCTGACGCAGAGAAAGCGCCGCCCACGGCCGCATGCATCCGCATGGGCCTGCTGGACGCAGCGTCTGCCGGAACCGCTGCGAAAGCAGACAGGGATTTGGCGTGGCGGACGGTGGGGACGGGTTTGTTGGCCGTGCGGGTCTGTTGATGGCGTGGATGCCGCCTCCGGACGGCATCGCATGCATGGAGCACCAACGGAGTTTCTCAAGGATTTCGACAGCCTTGTTGATCCCAGGGGGCATGGCATCTAGCGTAGATCGAAAGGGAAATTGACATGACAGCTATCAAGGATCGTCGGGAATGGGACGATGTTCTCGATTTCTGGTTTCCCGAAGGGCGCTCTCTCGATGTCGATGCGCAGACGCATCAGGCGCTTTGGCTCTGGCGGATGCAGGGCGGGGCTGACGATGCGATCGTGGCGCAGTTTCTGGGCCTTGCCGAAAGGGCGGCTGAGGGCGGTCTTGATCACTGGGCGGACAGCCCGCACGGGCGATTGGCGCTGATCATCGTCCTTGATCAGTTTTCCCGCTCGGTCTGGCGCGATGACGCGCGCGCCTATGCGCAAGACCCTCATGCGCTGGCGCTGGTGAAGGAAGGGCTTTCGAACGGTCACTATTCCTCGCTGGAGACGCCCTGGTTCCAGATCGTGTTTGGCCTGCCTCTGGGCCATTGCGAAGGCCCCGACCATTTGCAGCGTCTCGACCTGCTGATCGGCCTGCGCGAAGACATAGCCGACGCCGCACCGGAGCCTCTGCGGGCGATCTACTCAACCTTGGCCAATCAGGCCCGCGACGTGCGAAAGGTCATTGCCACATTCGGCCGACATCCTCACCGAAACGGGGTCCTGGAGCGCAAGTCAACGGCGGCAGAGGAAGCGTATATTGCTGCGGGCCGGTTTCCGCATGACAAGGCATTTCGACAGGATTCCGTCTAGATTTGATCGGGGGAGACGAGCCTGTTCGGACCAGTTCCGGTTCGTCGCACAAAACGCAACAACGGGATGCCCATGGGTATGTGTTCGAGCATCCCGACACAGATCTTGGCCGTCTCAACCTCGCGCGACCCGCTTCGAATTTACCGGCGCGCGGCTCATGAACCATGTCGGCACGCCGAGCACAGGTTTCTTCCTGACCAGATCAAACCCGAGCGTCCGGTAGAAGTCCGCGTTGACCTCCAAGTCGGTTTCCAACCAGGCTGTGGCATCGAGCGAGTCCATATGCTGGCAACACTGCAGCATCAAACGGCGTCCGATACCGCGACGCTGGTATTTGGGCAGCACGGCCAGTGGGCCGATATGCCAGTGCGGCTCGTTCGGATCGTTGCTTGCCCAGGCGGATAGCCAGCGATGGATGCGTAACAGAGTGGTTGGCGGCACGCCGGGAAGCATCGTGCGGGCAAAACGCAACCTCTCGCCCAGCCTGGGGCGACAGCGGCCGGGCTTGATCATACCCAGAACGCCGATCAATTCACCTTGCACAAAAGCGCCCAGGATCACGCCGTTCGAATGGACAAAGCTGACCAGAGGCTCAAGAAACCGCGACAAGCGATGGCGTCGATGAACTGGGTCAACACCGAACACTTTAACATGCAGCGGGTTGTTCGTCATGCCCTCGGTCAGTATGGCGGTTGCCGCACGCAATTCGCTCGGCATCAGCGCACGGATATCGACCGACACCCCATCATCGGCATGGCTTGGTGATGCCGGTTGCTCCGTCATCTCAACTGCTCCCCGACCAAAGGCGGCAATACCCGCCTGCATCAACTGCCCACGGCGCAATCGGCCCGTCAGTGCCGGGTCCGAAGCTTCACCTTCCCCTCCAACCTCAAAATGAACCGCGCCACCGCTCTGGCCCAGTGGCGCGGCCTTTGCGCGGGCTGCAGGACAACCTCACGGTCCGTATGAAGTGGGGCTCAAATATGTCATTACCACCTTCGCCCGACTTTGCGTAAATGCTTGCCAGCCATCAGACCCATCACACCCGGCGCCGAATTCGCATTGGCGTCACCCTGATCGAAGCCGCAAAACTCGCGCCAGAGACGTAGAGGGTCCGGGGTCGGACCGCTTCATCAGCAAGGTCGCATTGAACATCACCCGGCTCTCGCCCACGCCGCAGGCCGCAGGAAACCTGCGTCGATTCGACCGGTCTGGGCGATTGTTTTGGGCAAACCTCGACAATTCTTCGCTTTTCGTTTCAATTTCCTGCTGGAACGCATACTTGGACCGGGGCGGATTCAGCTTGCGTCCATCTGCGGGGGCCGGTTGGTTTCGGTTCACTGCTCGCGCCTACGACACTACGGGAGACCCGAATGGACAGCGCTGACACACTTCTTGCCGTGATGGCGGTCCTGCCGTTTCTCGGCGCGCTGGTTCCCGGGGTCATGATACGGGCAGGTCGGACGGCCTGCGCGACGTTTGCGGCAGTTCCCGCGATCCTCGGGCTGGTGATCCTGGCGGTGCTGGCCCCGGCGGTGTTTCGCGGCGAGGTCGTGCAGTACCAGATCGAGTGGCTGCCCCAGCTTGGGCTGTCGGTCAGTTTCTTTCTGGACGGTCTTGGCCTGCTCTTCGCCGGAATGATCCTCGGCGTCGGGCTTCTGGTCACGCTCTACGCCCGGTTCTATCTGTCGGGCGACGACCCGATGGGGCAGTTCTTTACCTATCTGCTGCTGTTCCAGGGCGCGATGCTCGGCATCGTGATTTCGGACAACATACTGCTGTTGCTGATCTTCTGGGAGCTGACGAGCCTGTCGTCCTTCCTGCTGATCGGGTTCTGGAGCCACAGCGCCGAGGGCCGGCAGGGCGCGCGCATGGCGCTGGCCGTCACCGCGTCCGGCGGGCTGGCGATGATCGCGGGGATGGTGATCCTGGGCAATATCGTCGGCAGCTACAACCTGACCGACATTCTGACACAGGGTGAGGCGATCCGCGGTTCCGACTGGTATCTGCCTGCCCTCATCCTCATCCTGCTCGGGGCCTTCACCAAGTCGGCGCAGTTTCCGTTCCATTTCTGGCTGCCGCACGCGATGGCCGCGCCGACTCCGGTTTCGGCCTATCTGCATTCGGCCACGATGGTGAAGGCCGGCGTCTTCCTGATGGCGCGCATGTGGCCGGTTCTGGCGGGTACCGAGGCATGGTTCTACATCGTTTCCGTCACCGGGCTTGTGACCATGGTGCTGGGGGCGACCATTGCCCTGTTCAAGGACGACCTGAAGGCGCTGCTGGCCTATTCGACGGTAAGCCACCTGGGGTTGCTGACGATGCTTCTGGGGTTCGGAACCAAAGCAGCCGCCATCGTCGCGGTGTTCCACGTCATCAACCACCTGACCTTCAAGGCCGCGCTGTTCATGACCGTCGGCATCATCGACCATGAAACCGGCACCCGCGACATCAGGCGCCTTGGCGGGTTGGCGAAGTTCATGCCGATCACCGCGCTGATCGGCACGGTCGCCGCCTTTTCGATGGCAGGCTTGCCGTTCTTCAACGGGTTCCTGTCCAAGGAGTTGATGCTGGAAGAAGCCGCGCACACGGCCTGGCTGGACAATCCCTGGATCGTGCCGGCGCTGTCGACGCTTGGCGCTCTTCTCGGCGTCGCCTATTCGTTGCGCTTCATCTTCCACGTCTTCACTGGACCGGCGCGCGAAGACTACCCGTCCGCGCCGCATGATCCGGCCTTCGGCATGTGGGCGGCACCGGCGCTGTTGTGCCTGCCGGTGCTGGCGATCGGCATGTTTCCCGGCATTGCCGAGCCGCTGGTCACGATCGCCGCGGGCGCGGTGACGGGTGCGGACATCGACCTTCACTTCAAGATCTGGCACGGCGTGACACCGGCCCTGATGATGTCGATCATCGCGATCACCGGCGGCGCTGTCCTCTTGGCGCTCTACACGCCGCTGGCACGGGCCTGGCAGGGCACGCCGCGCCCCGAGGCCAAGGCCATCTTCGACGCGCTGATCGCCGTGACAACCGCATCGGCGCGCCGGGTGAGCGAGGGTCTGCACAACGGCGCGATCAGCCGCTATCTGACGATCTTCGTCGCAACCACGGTCGTTCTGGGGTTCGTCGCGTTCAACGGCGGGGATCTCGCGCCGCCGACCCGCGCAATCCTGCCGATCGCGCCCATGGCGGCGGTCGGCTGGCTGCTTCTGGTCGCGGCCGCATTCCTGGTCGTGGCGAACCACCACGCCCGGTTCCGCGCGCTGGTGATGATCGGGGTGATCGGTCTGATGATCTCGGTCGGGTTCGTCTACCTGTCCGCGCCGGACCTGGCACTGACCCAGATCACCGTCGAGACGGTCACGATCATGCTGCTTCTGCTCGCCCTTCACTTCCTGCCGAAGGAGACCCCGCGCGAGAGCTCGTCGCCCAAGCGGCTGTGCGACGCGGTCATCGCGATTGGCGCGGGCCTCGGGGTGGCGTCGCTGACGATGGCCTTCCTCACCCGCGAATTCTCGTCGATCTCGGCCTTCCATCTGGCCAACGCCAAGACAGGTGGAGGCGGCACCAACGTGGTCAACGTGATCCTCGTCGATTTCCGGGGCTTTGACACCTATGGCGAGATCATCGTGATGGGGATTGCCGGCCTGACGATCTATGCGCTGATGACGGCGCTTCTGGCCGGGCCCGCCGCGCGCCGCCTGCGCAACCGCGACTACTCGCAGGACCGCTCGCGCGACCGGCACCCGCTGATGATGGTGGTGGCCACCCGTGCGATGCTTCCCATTGCCGTGATGGTCGGCGTCTACATATTCCTGCGCGGCCACAACCAGCCGGGTGGCGGGTTCGTGGCGGGTCTGATCGTCTCGATCGCGCTGCTGATCCAGTACATGGCGTCGGGTTTCTCCTGGGCGCAGAGCCGCCAGCGGATCGAATACCACACGATGATCGGCATGGGCGTGGTGATCGCGGGGCTGACCGGTGCCGCGTCCTGGCTGTTCGGCGTGCCGTTCCTGACCAGCACGTTCGGCTACGTCGATATCCCGCCGATCGAGGAATTCGAGCTGGCCTCGGCCATGATGTTCGACCTCGGCGTGTTCCTGACCGTCCTGGGCGCGGTGATGCTTGCGCTCTACAGCCTGTCGCGGATTGCCCGCTTTGCCGGCGAGACCGTCAATATCGCGCCGATGGACTACGACCCGTCCACGCAGCAAGACACTCAGAAGCCGGAGGCACAATAGGATGGAATACCTGGTTGCGAGCGCCGTCGGTGTGCTGACCGCGAGCGGGGTCTACCTGATCCTCAGGTTGCGCGCCTTTCCGGTCATCCTGGGGATGGCGCTGCTGTCCTATGCGGTGAACCTGTTCCTGTTCTCCACCGGGCGCCTGATGATGAACGCGCCGCCGGTGTTGCAGAAATACGGACTTGCAGAATATACCGATCCGCTGCCTCAGGCGCTGGTGCTCACCGCAATCGTGATCTCCTTCGCCATGACGGCCCTTGTGGTGATGGTCGCGCTCGGCGCCTATCTCGAGGCGGACCACGACCGGATCGACATGACCGCCGACGATGCCCAGGAGGGCGAACCTAACATGAAAGACAGCGGCGCATGACCCACTGGATCATTGCACCGATCGTCCTGCCGGCGTTGCTTGCACCGCTCATCGCCTTCGTCATGCGCCATGACATCGTCCTGGCGCGGTCGGTGTCGATTGCCGGCACGCTCGCGCTTGCCGCCATCGGCACGGGGCTGGTGATCCTGGCTGCAGGCGGCGAAACGCTGGTCTACCGCCTTGGCGACTGGCCCGCGCCGTTCGGCATCGTCCTGGTGCTCGACCGGCTGTCCGCCGCGATGGTTCTGCTCACCTCGATCCTGGCGATCATCGTGCTCCTGCATTCCGTCGCCGGCGGCTGGGACAGACGCGGGCAGCATTTCCACGCGCTGTTCCAGTTTCAGCTGATGGGGATCTTCGGTGCCTTCCTGACCGGCGACGCCTTCAACCTGTTCGTGTTCTTCGAGATTCTCCTGATCGCGTCCTACGGCCTGATGATACATGGCGGTGGCCGGGTGAGGTTGCAGGCAGGTCTGCAATACGTGGTCATGAACATCGCCGGCTCGACCCTGTTCCTGTTCGCGCTCGGGACGCTCTATGCCACGACCGGCACGCTCAACATCGCCGATCTTGCGGTGAAGGTGCGTGAACTGCCGGTAGACGACGCCGCCCTGGTGCGGGTGGCCGCGATCCTTCTGATGATCGTCTTCGCGATCAAGGCGGCGCTGTTTCCGGTCCATTTCTGGCTGCCGGGGACGTATTCCAACGCGCCTGCGCCGGTGGCGGCGCTGTTTGCCATCATGACCAAGGTGGGTGCCTATGCGATCATCCGCATTCACACCGTCGTCTTCGGGCCGGATGTGGCCGTGGTCGAGGGGGTCGTGAGCACCTGGCTGATGCCGGCGGCGCTGGTCACGCTGGCGATAGGGGCGGTTGGGGTGCTCGGCGCGCGCCGGTTGATGCCGATGCTGTCCTTCGCGGTGGTGGCCTCGATGGGCACGATGATGGTCGCGGTCGCGGCCTTCACGCCCTATGCCCCAACGGCGGCGCTCTACTACATGGTGCACTCGACCTTTTCGGCGGCGGCGCTGTTCCTTCTGGCCGACCTCGTCGTGTCGCGCCGCGCCGGTGGCGACCTGCTGACGGCCCAGCCGCCTGTGGTGCAGAACGGGCTGTTCGCGGCCCTGTTCTTCGCCGGGGCCATCGGCGTGACCGGCATGCCGCCCCTGAGCGGTTTCCCCGGCAAGCTGATGATCCTCGACGCGATGCAGGGCAGCCCCGACATGGTGCTGGCCTTCGTGGCGATCCTCGCGGGGTCGCTGCTGCTGATCGTCGGGATGGCCAGGGCGGGCAGCATCCTGTTCTGGAAACCCCTGGCGCTTGCGGTATCGTCTGAGCCCGATGGCACGCCGGTGGCCGAGCCCGCGCGCCGCGCCGGTGCGCTGGAAGTGGCGCCGACCATGCTTGCCATCGCGGCGCTGGCGCTGGCGGCGGTTCTGGCCGGGCCGTTGACCGCCTATCTGGAGGCGGCCGCGGCGCAGCTTTTCGACAGTAGCGGCTATGTCGCGGCTGTCCTCGGTAACGGCCCGGAGGGCTGACACATGATCAATCGCATCCTGCCTCACCCTCTGCTCAGCCTGACCCTCGTGGTCGTGTGGCTGGCGCTGGTCAACAAGGTCACGCCCGGCAACCTTCTGCTGGGCGGTGCGCTGGGCATCATCATTCCGGTGTTCACCAGCCCCTACTGGCCGGGAAAGCCGACCATCCGCCGGCCGCTGCGGGTGATCGAGTATACCTTCATCGTCCTTTGGGACATCGTCGTCGCCAACATAGAGGTCGCGATGATTGTCGTCTTCAAGCGCAACAGCGACATCCACTCGCACTGGATCACCGTTCCCCTCGAGCTGACCTCGGCCGAGGCGATCACGGTTCTGGCCGGCACCATCACCCTGACACCCGGCACGGTTTCTGCGATGCTGTCGGCCGACCACCGCAGCATCCTCGTGCATTGTCTTCACACCGACGACCCGGACGCGATGGCCGACGCGATCAAGTCCCGTTACGAGTGGCGCCTCAAGGAGATCTTCCAATGATCGTCTACGCCCTGATTTTCGCCTTTGGCTGTTTCGGCCTGGGACTGCTGTTCAATCTCTGGCGGATTGCTGTCGGACCCGACACGGCCGACCGCATCCTGGCGCTCGATACGATGGTCATCAACGTCATCGCCGCGCTCGTGCTGTTCGGCATCTGGTCGGAAACGGCGATCTACTACGAAGCGTCGATGGTGATCGCGATGGTCGGGTTCGTCTCGACGGTGGCCTATTGCCGCTTCGTGCTCCGCGGCGACATCATCGAATAGGATATTTGCCATGACCCTCATGACCGAGCTGCTGATCTCGTTCTTTCTCGTCGTGTCCGGCATCTTCGGCCTCGTCGGCTCGTTCGGGCTGATCAAGCTTCGCGGGGCGATGCAGCGCCTGCATGCGCCCACCAAGGCCACGACGATCGGCGTCGGCGGGGCGCTCATCGCGTCGATGCTCTACTTCCTGCTGGTGAAGGGCACGCTGTCGTTTCACGAGCTGCTGATCACGCTCTTTCTGTTGCTGACCGCGCCGATCTCTGCCCAGTTCATTGCCAAGACCTTCCTCCAGGCCAATGTCCGCGAGACGGATCTGCCGCCGACCCAGAGCGATTATGGCTGGTCAATCTACAACGATCCGCCGCCCGATGGAAAAGACCCCGAATAGCGGGACGAGTTCCGCTGCCGTGAGGTGACCTTCCGGCCAGACGGAGCCGGACCCCGCCGCCCAGGCGATCAGGGCGCTCGACCAGTGACCCCTCAGCGTTCCGACGAGAAATGCCGTTTCAGGTAGGTCAGGATCAGTTCCTTGGTTTCCTCATCGGCGTCCGGCATCCCTTGCTCTTCCACCATCCAGCCCCAGAGATAATCCCATCGGGCATCCGACAGGTTCTGCTGTTTGATGATGGCCGTCGAGTGGCAGGCGACGCAATGGTAATAGGTATCCTCGACGCCTTCGGTGTCGGGCAGGTCTTCGAATTCCGGGTTGGTGGCGACGGTTTCGCCGTCTTGCGGCGCCGGGGTCTGCCCCCCAAGCGTGCCGCTCATCGGATCGTAGGCCTGTTGCGCAGCCGCAGAGGTTGCGCCCAAAAGCGCGACGACGACCGCAATCGCGCTCAGCCTGTCTGTCGAGAGGATCATGTTCTGTCCCTTGAAAAGAGAAACGCGCTGTCTCGGGACGGGTGATCCGCCCCGAGACCAGGGGGACGCATCAGGCGGCGATCAACGCGATGCGATGCTGCATGTTGTTGCCATAACCACGCGGGTTCCAGCCGGGGACGACCGGGGGCTGGCTCTTGCCGTTCATGTCGGTCGCGCGCGCCCATACCTCGTAGTATCCGGCCTCGGGCAAGGTCACGTCGGCGCGGAACCGTTGCCAGGCGAATTTGTTGGCAGCGGGTTCCAGTTGTGCCGAGGTCCATGTCTGGCCGAAGTCGATCGAGACATCGACAGAGCCGATGTCGCCATTGCCCGCCCATGCATGGCCGCGAACCTCGGTTGCCGCACCGGTGGTGACCGTGGTGCCGGTTTCGGGGAAGGTGATGAGCGATTTCACCGGCATCTCGGTCATCACGACCATATCCTCTTCGGGAACTTCCGTGCCGGGCGCCACCGGATAGGCGGGCAGGCGATAGGAATAGCCGGTCATCTTCGCGCCGTCATGCTGCTGGTCGCGGATCCAGATCCGCGTCAGGTACTTTTGCGAAACCGAGCCGGGATAGCCCGGAATGATCACCCGCAGCGGAAATCCGTGCAGCGCGGGTATCGGCTCACCGTTCATCGCCCAGGCGATCATGCCGCCCTCTGCCAGGGCCTTTTCGATCGGAACCCCGCGCGAGATCGCGTCCTTGTCGGGATCGCCCGAAAGGTGGACGTCATTGCCATAATGCCCCGTGTAGACAGCGCTGTCCTTGATCCCGGCGGCGTTCAGCACATCGGCAAGGCGCACGCCGGTCCATTCCGGACATGCGACAGCGCCCGTCGTCCACTGGTTGCCGGATGCGCCGGGATTGAAATAGGCGCGACCGTTGCCGCCGCATTCGAGCACAAGCCGGCTTGTCACGGTCTCGAACTGCGATTTGAGATCGTCGACGGAAAGCTGAAGGGGTTTTTCCACCTCACCATCAACAGTCAGTGTCCAGCCCTCGGCATTCATCTCCATGGCGGAATCGGGCACCAAACCGTTGTTGCGCACGAACATCCGCTCATACGGGGTAACGTCGTCATCCAGCAGATGCGCCGGCGTTTCGGCATTGAGCGGCCGGTCGTTGAGCAGGATCAGCCCCGGCTTGTCAGTCATCAGACCCTCACCGGAATCCTGGGCAAGGGCCGGAAGAACGCCGAAAGGCATGTTGCGCTCGAAGGGAATGGACATGCCGACCATTGCCCCGAGTGTCGTCAACCCGGCGTTCTTGAGAAATGCCCGGCGCCCGGGCGAGGTGCTCTGTTCCGGTCGTTGCTCGGCGTCTGTGGCGCTCGGTCCATCGGCGATTTCGCGCGTCTCGTTGAGATCTGACATTTCATTCTCCTTCGATGGATTGCTATGCAGGAATAACTTCTCAATCATGCCTGCTTTTCTTGACGTTTGTCAAAGGTAAGGGCTTGGAACCCTGCCGTGCACCGTAATCGCCCACGGAATTTGCCACCTCTACAGGGGGCCGCGCGCCACGCTACGCTGGGGATTCGAGACTGTCACTCGGGGCACCGCCTGTTCGTCGGATCAACAAAACCATCTCACCTCCTCGCCAACGCGGGCGTCCCGCCGGGCGCAGGACTCGCGCGGGAGCCTGGCTCGACGCGCTGACGGTCTGACAGCGATGGAACGCCATGCAGCTCGTTCAGGCGTGCAGCGCATGTCCAAGCGCGGCCATCGCGGCCTCCTGCAGCGCCTCGCCGAGAGTCGGGTGGGCGTGAATGGTTGCCGCGACATCCTCCAGGCGCGCCTGCATTTCCAGGGCCAGCCCGAACGCCGCGGACAGCTCCGACACACCCTTCCCAACGGCCTGAATCCCCAGCACCACGTGATTGTCAGCCCGTGCCAGCACCCGCACAAAGCCCTGTTCGGCCTGCATTGTCATGGCGCGGCCATTGGCGCCTAGGTTGCGGACTCATTATGTCTGATCCACAGCCTTGCGGAAGCAAGATGGATTGCGCCGAGGAAATTCGTGGCGGTCTTGAAGTAGCGGGTGGCGATGCCGCGGAAGTGTTTGAGCCGATTGAAAAATCGCTCGACCAGGTAGCGTTCGCGGTAGAGGGTTCGGTCCACGGTCCGGACCACGCGGACATTCGATTGGCTGGGAATCTGCGCGGTTGCGCGAGAGGCCTCGATGGCGGCGATGACGACCTGGCCGAATTTGCCCCGGTCGCCGACGACATCGCCGGTGAGACCGAGGGGGCTGACCGGTTCCGATGGCGTGATCCTCGCCCCCCTTTTTCCGCCTGCGGCGTGCTGGCGAGCGCGGACGATGGAACTGTCGATCAAGTGCGGGGAATGCAGGGATTTCTCAGCCAATGCCTCGAAAACATGCAGCCAGCCCCCGGCCTTCGCCCACCTGTTGTAACGGTTGTAGGCGGTGGTTCTCGGCCCGTAGCGCTCCGGCAGGTCGCGCCACGGCGCGCCGGTCCTAAGGATGTGGAAGATGCCCGAGTTCACACGCCGGTCGTCCAGAGTGAGGAGAAATCTGAACGCCGGGTCCGCGCCGCGTCGGTTGAGATCGACGACAACTGAACCGCCGACGACAACGTTGAAACCAAGCTGGGCTGCCACGACGAGACACTATCGCACATGAGAGATTTACGAGTGCGGTTCGTTCAAACCAGCCATACTCTCGGGTGCGCCCGCGTCACGTCGGGTTGCAGCCCTTTCGGTTCGGATGTGGTCCTGAAGACGTGTTCATTTCACGGCATTGGCAAGCTCGGCTGCCTGTCGGATGATTTCGTCCTGATGCGGATAAAGCTGATGTCCGCCCATGCTCGACAGGATCGCCTCATATGGATCGTCGATGCGGTTGCTGGCCCCGGACAGCTCTTCGATCACCGCATGGGCGCAGAACGGCACATGAACCGCCGAGTAGCCGCCCTCATGCGTGAACAAGAGCCGCCCGTCGCACAGGTCGGTGGCCAGACGCTTCAGCGTTGCGGTCATGTCGCGGTAGGTGCTGCTGGACAGCATCATCCTGCCAAGCGGGTCGAACCCGCCTGCATCGAAGCCTGACGGAACGACGATCAGATCGGGTTTGAAGGCGGTCAGAGCAGGGGTTACCACGCGCTCCATCACTGTAAGATAGGCTTCGCGTCCGGAACCGGGCGGCAAGGGCACGTTGATGTTGTAGCCCGCGCCCGCGCCTTCGCCGGTATCGCCGATCGCACCGGAATCCGGTGGAAAGCAGTTGTCCTGGTGGATCGAGATCGTCAGCACCTCGGGGTCGGAATAGAACGCGTGCTGGGTGCCGTTTCCATGATGCACATCGTAATCCACGACCGCGACCCGACCGACGCCGCGCGTGGCGCGCACGTGCTTGATGCCAAGGACGGCATTGGCCAGAAGGCAGAAGCCCTTGCCGATATCGGCCTCGGCATGGTGCCCCGGCGGGCGCACGAGGGCATAGGCGTTCTCGACCTCGCCGTCGACGACCGCCTCTGCGGCGGCAAGAACGCCGCCCGCGGACAGCAGGGCGATATCGTAGCCCCCTGCGGCGAAGGGTGTGGTCATCCCGGCATCGCCGCCCGATGCGTCGCTCAACGCGGCAATCCGGTCGATGTATTCGGCAGTGTGGTAGCGCAGCACCTCGTCGCGCGTCGCCGGGCGCGGACGGATCGGCACAAGCTGTTCCATCAGGCCCGACACTTCCAGCAGATTTCGGATACGCCGTTTGCTCTCGGGGCTTTCGGCGTGTTCGGAAGGCTGCACATAGCCCACGGAGGGAATGAATATTCCGGCATGGCCGGTATCATGCCACATGTAGCGTTCATGACAGACGAAACCCGTTGCCATAGAAATTCCCCCATTTCCGGTATGGCCGCGCGTCCGGGCTGGCCGGACGCGCGGATGATCCTAGCGCAGGACGTTGGTCCAGACGCGGTCGATCAGGCTCTGGGCCTCGGGGCCGCACGCGAACGAGAAGATCATCTTCGCATCGTCCGGCACGTTGATCTCCGGCGCGGAGCCCATCGCCTCATCCATGAACTTGTCCTGGCCAACGATCGGACCCCCGTAGCCGGTGAAATTCGATTGGATCGCCATGTTCTCGGGGTCCATCATGAAGTTCATGAAAATCTGCGCGTTCTCCACGTTCTGCGCGCCCGTCGGGACCATCAGGTTGTCGATCCAGCCAATGACACCTTCCTCGGGGTAGGCATAGACCAGCTCGAGTCCCGCCTCCTCGGCCAGGAGGCGGCCCTTGAAGGCGTAGCCGTTCCAATGGTCCGAGATGATCACGTCGCCGTTGATGAGCCGGTCGTTCATGCCTTCGGAGGAATAGGTCAGCACCGCCGGCCTTTGCGCGATCAGCAGGTCCTGCACGCGCTGCATCGCTGCCGGGTCCTCGTTGCAGAACTCCTGCCCGAGATAGAGATGGGCCTGGTTGACGATCTCCTCAGGCGAGCCGAAGACGCTGATCCGCCCGACCACTTTGTCTTCGGGCTCAAAGAACGGCGCGTAGGTGGTGATCTCGCCGCCGTAGAGGTCGGGACGATACGCGATCGAGGCCGTCCCCCAGTGGAAGGGGACGGTATACCGCTGCTCGGGGTCCCATTCGGGGTTGCGCCAGCGTTCCATCACGTTCGCGAAGTTGGGCATGGTTGAGACGTCGATCTCCTGCACCAGGCCTTCGGAGATGAAGATCGGAGCGAAATTGTGGGTGGGAACGATGATGTCGTAGCCGCTCGCGCCTGCCTGCAACTTGGCCAGCAGCGTCTCGTTGCTGTCATAGGTGTCGAGCGTGACCTTGATTCCGGTCTCCGCCTCGAACTTCTTGATTATCTCGGGCGCGGTATAGTCCGTCCAGTTGTAGATGTTGAGCTGCCCTTCTGCGAAGGCGGCCCCTGAGAGGAGCGACGCAGAAAGCGCACCCCAGAAGATGGTCTTACGTTTCATCTTGTAATCCTCCTTGTAGGTTTCTTCATTTGTTCGGACCCGAGCTTTGACGGGTTGTGAACCAGTAAGCAGTGACCAGCGCGATCGAGAACAGGAGCAGGATCGAGGACACGGCGTTGACTTCGGGCGTTATGCCCTGGCGGATCATCGAATAGATGTAGACGGGCAGCGTGGTGTCGCCCGCGCCCGCGACCATCAGTGTGATGATGAAATCGTCCATCGAGATCACGAAGGACAGCATGGCGCCCGCCAGCACCCCCGGCATGAGCAGCGGCAGTGTCACCAGTCGGAACGTCTCCCAGTCCGAGGCGTAGAGGTCTCGGGACGCCTGTTCCAGCGAGGTGTCCATCCCCTCCAGCCGCGCCCGGATCGGCAGGAACGCAAACGGGATGCAGAAGGTGGTGTGGGCGATAATGACGTTGCCGAGGCCGAAATTCAGCCCGAGGTTGGAAAAGAACACCAGCATCGCCACCGCCGTCACGATCTCGGGCACCATCAGCGGCAGCGTGATGATGCCAAGCGTCACCCCCTTGCCCCGAAACGCCCCGCCTCGCGCCAGCGCCAGTGCGGCAAGGGTCGCGCAGGTCGTGGCGATGGCGGTGGCGGACACCGCGACGATCAGCGAATTCATCGTGGCCCGGCGGATGTCCTCGTTGGCGAAGACCTTGGCGTACCAGTCGGTGCTGAACCCGGTCCAGACCATGACGATACTGCCTTCGTTGAACGAAAAGACCACCAGCACGATGATCGGCAGGTACAGGAAGGCGAGGAACAGGAGGGCAAGCGTCCTGAGGCCCGGAACATCGCCGAAGGCGCGACGTTTCCTGGCATTTCGCGCCGGTGTCAGTGCGGGTGGTGCGGCCCTGGTATCCTGTGCGGTCATCAGTGCAACTCCGCCGCCTGGCCGCGCCGCGCCGCTCGTGCGTAGAGCATGAGAAACAGCATCACGAAGGCCAGCAGGATCATTGCGATCGCCGCGCCGAACGGCCAGTTGCGCGCGGTTGAAAACTGGAACTGAACCAGCGTTCCAAGCATCAGGTTCTTGCCGCCGCCCAGCAGGTTGGGCTGGATGAAGGCGCCGAGGCTGGGGATGAAGACCAGCAGGCAGCCGGCAATGATCCCGGGCTTGGACAGCGGGATGATGATCTTGGAAAATGTCTCCCACAGCGAGGAGTAGAGATCCGCCCCGGCCTCGACCAGCGTGAAATCCAGCTTTTCGAGGCTGGCGTAGATCGGCAGCACCATAAGCGGAATGAACGTATAGGTCAGCCCGACGCCGGTGGCGAAATTCGTGTACATCAGCCCCAGCGTGTCGCCCGGCTCCAGAACTCCGATCCAGCGGAACGGCGCCTCGGCCACGCCATTGCGGCCCAGGATGATGATCCAGGCGAAGGTGCGCACCAGCTGGTTGGTCCAGAACGGAATGGTAATCAGCAGGATCCAGAAATTGCGGTGGCGCAGCGGCTGGCGCGCGATGAAATACGCGACCGGAAAGCCGACGATCAGGCAGCACACCATGGCCGCGCCAGCCAGCAGCACCGAGCGCCCGATGATGATCAGGTAGCCGGGGTTGAAGCGCAGGCTGTCGTCCAGCATCCGCTCGAACAGCAACTGCACATAGGCCGACCCGGAAAAGACCCAGTTGACGCCTCCGTAGGGCCGGGCCTCCAGAAACGAGTAGATCGCCATGATGATCACCGGGATCAGCATGAAGACGCCGATGATCGCCAGCGACGGGCCTAGCGCAAGTACGCGGCGAAGGGTGGCGTTTTCGGGAAGGTTTGCCATCACTCGGCCAATACCTGAAGCGAGCGCGGATCGAAGGCAACGCCGACATGGTCGCCCACGGCACGCCGCGGCTGATCGACATCGGCCATGCGTTCGGAGACGAGAAGCGGCACGTCCTCGCCGATGCCGATCTCCATCTGGCAGGCATTGCCCAGATATTGCACGATCTCGATCCTGCCATCGACGTTGCCCTGTCCCTTCGGGGCAAGGCGCACCTTTTCCGGGCGCAGGAACAGCGTCCCGCTGCGTTGCCCCGGCCGCGCCTTGGCGGCATTGGCGCGAAGCTCAAGCCCCCCCCTGGTCCGGCAGGTCACCTCGGTGCCGATGGGCGTGGTGATCTCGGCGTCGAAGAAATTCGCGTCACCGACGAAGCCCGCGACAAAGCGGTTTGCGGGATGTTCGTAGATTTCGGTGGGGGTGCCGACCTGCTGGACCTGCCCTTCGGACATGACAGCGATCCGGTCGCTCATCGACAGCGCCTCATCCTGATCGTGGGTGACGAAGATGAAGGTGATCCCGGTCTCGGCCTGGATCTGCTTGAGTTCCTGGCGCATGGCCTGGCGCAGCTTGAGATCGAGCGCCGACAGCGGCTCGTCAAGCAACAGCACCTTGGGATGGGGTGCCAGCGCACGGGCCAGGGCCACGCGCTGTTGCTGGCCGCCCGACAACTGCGTCGGCAGACGGTCGGAAAAACTCTCCATCTTCACCAGCCGCAGCATCTCGGCGACCGTATCACGGATTTCGTCCGGCGGGCGGCGCAGGCGGCGCAGGCCGTAGGCGACGTTTTCCGACACCGTCATGTGCGGAAAGAGCGAATAGCTCTGAAAGACCGTGTTGATCGGGCGTTTGTGGGCCGGCAGGTCGACGATGTCCTGCCCGAAAAGGCGCACCACCCCGCCGGTCACCTGCTCGAACCCGGCAAGCGCGCGCAGCAATGTCGTCTTGCCGCAACCCGACGGGCCGAGCAGCGTAAAGAACTCGTTGTCGCGGATCTCGAACGAAATGCCGCGCAACGCCTCGACCGCGCTTGCGCCTCGACCATAGGTCTTGCGGACATTCTCCAGAACGACCGCCGGTTCGGCTCCAGACCCGTCCGCCAGCGTGTTCCCGGCTGCATCTTGCAGCGTGACGGTTTCGGCCGGGTGGATGCGGGTCATTATATCACTCCATCGGTGAAAGTGCGGCGAGCTCGCGGCGGAAGGACAGCGCGCCCTCATCGGGTGACGTATCGAGTTCGCGGGCAAAGCGGTGACCGGCATAGGTGGCCCAGGCAATCGGGGCGGGGGCATCGGCGTCTCCGATGCGCTGGATCGACCGGATCCCGGCCTCTGCCCATTCGCTTTCGCGTGCTTTCAACTCTTGCCAGAGCGTATCACAGGGCAGGCGAGACGTCACCAGAACCACGGCATCGCAAGCCAGATCGCGCGTCCGGCGGGTGAAGGCGCAATCCAGCGTCACGCCCTTCGCAGCCACTGCCTGCAACCCGTGCGCCGTGACGATGGTGACGCCGAGATCGATCATCCGGGACTGGATGCGGTGCTGCTCGAGCGTGTTCAGCGTCCATTCCGACACCAGGTTCGAAGGCGTCACCAGCGTGACACGCAGGCCCTTCTGCACCAGCAGTTCGGCCAGAACCCCGCCCATGTAGTAATGATCGTCGTCATAGAGCACGACCTCGCCGCCTTGGGGCAGCTTGCCCGCCATCAGATCGTCAGGCGTGAAGACCGGCATCTCATCCGCAATCGCGATGGGCGCCAGGTTGTGACGCGCCACCCCGTCGCGCCGCCAGGTCGAGCCGGTGGCGATGGCGACATGGTGAAAGCCGAAGTCCAGAACCTCTTGCGCCGTCAGTCGCGAGTCGTAGTAGACACTGACATTCGCCATCTGGCTGATCTGGTGTGCGCGGTAGTCGCGAACCCGGCCCCAGGCCGCCAGCCCCGGCAACTGCGATTCCAGCCGGACGCGACCGCCCAGTTCGGTGCCCGCCTCGGCCAGCGCCACCTCGTAGCCGCGCTTTGCGCTGGCATGGGCGGCTTCCAGCCCTGCCGGCCCGGCGCCGATCACCAGAACCGTGCTGCTGTCGCCCTTTTCATTCATCTTCTCCGGGTGCCAGCCCTTGCGCCATTCTTCCATGAAGGTCGGGTTCTGGGTGCAGCGGCTGATCGACATGGTCATGTCGCCGGTCACGCAGATATTGCAGCCGATACATTCGCGGATATCCTCGACGCGCCCCTCGTCGATCTTGCGCGGGATATAGGGGTCGGCAATCGACGGGCGCGCCATGCCGATGAAGTCCAGCACCCCGCGCCTGATCTGGCTGACCATCGCATCGGGCGAGGTGAAGCGCCCGACACCCACCACCGGCTTGTCGGTCAGCGCCTTGATGCCATTGACCAGCGGTTCTTGCGCGCCTTCATCGGTGAAGCGTGACGGGCCCGAGCAATCCTCCCAGGTGCCATGCCCCATGTCCCAGAGGTCGGGCAGATCGCGGTGCATCTCGATCAGGTCGCGGACCTCGGCGTTCTCCAGACCGCCCATTTCGTGCAGCGAAAGGCGCACGGCAATGGCCATCGTGTCGCCGACGGCATCCCTGGCGTCCGAGATCAGTTCGCGAAACAGCCGCGCGCGGTTTTCCAGGCTGCCACCGTATTCATCGCTGCGCTGGTTGGTGAGCGGCGACAGGAAATGCTGCAGAATGCCGAACCCGTGCGCGCCGTAAAGCTCGATGATGTCATAGCCCGCCGTTTTGGCGCGCAGATAGGCGTCGCGGTGCCATTTGCGCAGATCGCGGATGTCCTGCTTGTCCATCGCGCGGGTGCTGACCGGGTCCTTGAAGAACGTCAGGATCGGCGCGCTCATCGGCCCGCGCGGCACTTCCTTGGAATAGAGGTTGCTGCCGTTGACGCCGCTATAGGCAAGTTCGATCCCCGCCAGCGCGCCCTGGGATTTCATCGCATCGGCCATCCGCGCCAGTGCCGGGATGTCCTCGTCATCCCACAGCCGCAATTCGATGAAGGGCGTGATTTCCGAGGTCGGATGCAGTTCGACCTGTTCGGTGAAGATCACGCCCCAGCCACCGTCGGCCTTGACCCGCCGCATCTCGGCCACCGCTGTCGGATCGCGATACCCACCACCGTTGCAATGCGGCACCTGATAAAAGCGGTTCTTTGCCGTTACTGGACCGATCCTGACAGGCTCGAACAGGATGTCATAGCGGGGGTCGCGTCTTGACGGGGTGTCCTTCGGCATCGGCGGGTGAATCCTTTTTGCTGTTTGCGAACGGACCTATTCGGCGGCAGGTGCGGACATGTCATACCAGCCGACACCGCCACCCGGCAGCCAGCGGGTTTTCTGCTTGGGTTCCAGATAGCTCTCCAGCCCCCAGCGCCCCAGTTCGCGCCCCATGCCGCTTTTCTTCACGCCACCCCAGGGTGCCTGAATCACCACCATGTTGCTGCAGTTCTGCCATGTGATTCCGACATCCAGCGCATCGGCGACACGTTCGGCGCGCACGGTGTCCTTGCTCAGCACCGCGCCGGCCAGACCATAGGGTGTGTCGTTGGCCAGCCGGATCGCCTCGGCCTCATCGGTGAATCGCATCACGCTCAGCACCGGGCCAAAGATCTCTTCCTTCCAGATCGACATGTCCGGGGTCACGTCGGCAAAGATGGTCGGGGCGATGAAATAGCCCTTGTTCTGGTCCGCCGGACGGTTTGCGCCGGTCAGAAGGCTGGCCCCCGATTTGCGGCCCGCCTCGATATAGGACATCACCTTGTCATGGTGTTGCTGGCTGACCAGCGGCCCCATCTTGACGCCTTCACCACGACCATCCCCGATCTTGATGCCTTCGGCGACCTGCACCAGGCGGCGCAGGAATTCATCGGCAATCCTGTCATGGATCAACAGGCGCGAGGTGGCCGTGCAAACCTGGCCCTGATTGACGAAGGCACCGAACGTCACCCATTCCACAGCCGCGTCGATATCGACATCGTCAAACACGATCACCGGGTTCTTGCCGCCAAGCTCCAGGCTGACCCGCTTCAGATCTTCGGCGGCGGTGCGCATGATGTGCTTGCCGGTCGCGGTGCTGCCGGTGAAGGAAATCTTGTCCACACCCGTATGGCGCACCAGCGCATCGCCCGCCTCGGCCCCGGTGCCCGTGACGACATTCAGAACCCCGGCCGGAAGCCCGGCCTCGGCGATGATCCCGGCCAGTTTCAACGCCGAGAGCGAGGTGTATTCCGACGGCTTCACAACCGCGCAGCAGCCCGCCGCCAGCGCCGGAGCTACCTTCCAGGTGAACTGCTCCAACGGAAAGTTCCAGGGCGTGATCATGCCGACGACACCGACCGGGCGCCAGGTGACGCTGGAGTCCATTGCCTCGCCCGGAATATCCAGCTTTTCCTCGCCGCGTTCGTCCAGCGCATCCGCCATGCCCGCATACATCTCGAAGATCTGCGCGATGGTGTCGACATCGATATAGGATTCCGGCAAGGGCTTGCCGTTGTCGCGCGTCTCGAGCTCTGCAAGCGGGTCGCGGTTCGCGGTGATCCCGGCCGCGATCGCCCACAGGATCTTCGCCCGCTCCGCGCCGGAGGTGCTTTTCCAACCGCCCTCAAATGCGTTGCGGGCCGCCGTCACCGCAGCGTCGATATCCGCCGGGCCGCCAGCCGTCACGCTGTCGATGACTTCTCCGCTTGCTGGATCGATGCAGTCGATGTACTTGCCGGTAGCGCCTGCGACCCAAGCGTTCCCGATAAACAGCTTGCGCTTCATCGTAGCCTCCCCAGACCTGTGAACACCGAACAGTAGTGGAGTGCTTGAAAACTAAAATCATAGATAATGTATGTAATGAATAGATTACATCTATGCAGCTGAGTCGGTTTTGTGCTGCACCGAGGGTCTTGCCAAGGCGGTGCGCTTAAAGCGGGGACGGCGATTTCGTGAATTTCAGGTTGTAATCAGGCGCAAACCAGTCAGTGACTCACGGATCGGGCCCAGAACTCAACGTGGTCGAGATTTTCCTCGCACGTGGACTGCCGCCCTTGGGGCTGGAGCTACCCCGAGTTTTTCGCTGGGGCGCGGCGTTCCCTTCGTGGGACAGGTGGCGGCGTGGTCCGCATGTGGGGGAGCCTGCTGGGTGTTGCAGCCGGCGATGTCGGGGACCACGCACGGAGCGTTTTCATGTCGGGCAGCGCCTGATCGAGCTGGCGGCCACCGCTCTTCTCGTGACTTTGTCGGAAGCCAGCGGGACGGTCCGAGATGGCGGGTGTTGTGGAAAACCTCGGTCGCGCACGTCTTCGCCGCTTCCAAGCGGGAGCGGTTCTACACCATCCACAGGCCGCACGGCACATTCCAGCAAAGCCAAAGGTAATGTCCCGCGAGGTGCGGCATATTCAAAGGCGTGTGGAAAGGCGACGGTCCCGGGCCGGTGTGGCCTGCACTCTAGTACTTCAGCCAGACCGTCTTGAGCCCACTGAACTTGTCGAAGGCATGGAGCGACAGGTCGCGGCCGATCCCCGACTGCTTGAAGCCGCCGAACGGTGTCATCACATTGAGTGCGCCGGCGGTGTTCACCGACACCGTGCCAACCTTCAGCGCGTCCGACATGCGCATCGCGCGCGAGATCGAGCCGGTCCAGACCGAGGCCGCCAGCCCGTAGATTGAATCGTTGGCGATGGCGATGGCCTGCTCTTCGGTGTCAAAACCCGTCACGGCAAGAACCGGACCAAAGATTTCCTCGCGCGACAGCCGGTTGTCGGGAGATACATCGGCAAAGATCGTCGGCTCGATGAAGCTGCCGCGACCGTCGATCTGCATCCGGTTGCCGCCCATCACCAGCCGCGCGCTTTGCTTGCCGTGCTCGACATAGGCCATGACGCGTCCGGCTTGCACCTCGTCCACGATGGCGCCCATCGTCGAGGCGGGGTCCAGCGGGTTGCCCGGCCGGAATCGTGCCGAAGCCGCGACCAGCCGGTCAAGGAAGTCCGGCAGGATCGAGTTCTGCACCAGCAGCCGGGAGTTGGCCGAACAGACCTCGCCTTGGTTGAAGAAGATCGCGCCGGCGGCCGCTTCGGCGGCGCCGTCCAGGTCCTCGCAATCGGCAAAAACGATGTTCGGACTCTTGCCACCACATTCCAGCCAGACCTGTTTCATGTTCGACTGGGCAGAGTAGCCCAGGAAATACTTGCCCACCTCGGTCGAGCCGGTGAAGGTCAGGCAATCCACGTCGGGATGCAAGCCTATGGCCTTGCCGGCCGTATGGCCAAAGCCTGGCACGACATTCAACACTCCGTCGGGCAGTCCGGCCTCCTGTGCCAGTTCGGCAAAGCGCAACGCCGAAAGCGGCGACTGCTCGGCGGGCTTCAGAACCACGCTGTTGCCCATCGCAAGCGCCGGGCCGCACTTCCAGATTGCCATGTCGAGCGGGAAGTTCCACGGGATGACCGCGCCGACCACACCGAGCGCCTCGCGACGGATCAGGGCCAGATTGCCCGGACCGGTAGGGGCAATGTCGTCATAGAGCTTGTCGGCGGCCTCGGCCGTCCAGCGCAGCGTTGCGGCGGCGCCAGGGATCGCAATCGTTGCGCCATCCATCACCAGTTTTCCCATATCGAGCGTGTCGAGTAGTGACAGTTCGACCTTGTTTTCCTCAAGCAGCGCGGCCAGTCGCAGCAACACTTCCTTGCGCCGGGTAGGTGTCAGGCGGGACCAGCGTCCGTCCTCGAAGGCTTGGCGGGCAACCTTGACCGCCCGATCCACGTCCGCCGTATCGCAGGCGGCCACGCGGGTCAGCACCTCTCCGGTCGCGGGATTCACGCAATCGAACCGCTCTCCGGAAAGGGCCGCAACCGGTTTTCCGTCGATAAACGCGTCGTTCGGCAAGCGAAGGCCGGCCACCGCGCCGGCCCAGTCAAAACGTGCAAGGTCTGTCATATCTGTCGCGGACTCCTGGCTGTCGTCGTTGATACAGCTCCATGCAAGGTGCCGTAATATTGGAAAATGTGTTTCATTTATGGGCCGCAAAACACTTGCAGGCAAGGAATTTCAATCAAGGGAAATACAATCGTTGATCGAATGAGACTCTTCACCTAGAAAAGATACAACAGTGCCAGTGTTCGCAGATTCGGGTGATTCTGTTTCAGTTTGAAACCAATCAAGGATGGCGGACGGCCATGTCGTAAGCGCATCCGGATGGGTAGGTCAGGGGATTACGAATGCATGAGTCTTCCGAGTTCGATTACATCGTGGTGGGCGCAGGCTCGGCCGGATGTGTGCTCGCCAACCGGCTGAGCGCGAATCCCGCCCACTCGGTCTGTCTGATCGAGGGTGGTGGCAGCGATCGCAGCCCCCGGGTCAGTGTTCCGGCCGCGCTTCTGACGCTCTATAACAACCGCCGTTTCGACTACGCCTACAAGACCGAACCCGAGCAGGGAATGAACGGGCGCCGGATCGCAGTGAACCGTGGCAAGATGCTGGGTGGGTCAAGTTCGATCAACTCGATGATCTACATTCGCGGCATGCGCGAGGATTATGACGGGTGGGCCGCGCAAGGCTGCGTCGGGTGGGATTACGAGCACGTCCTCGAGGTGTTCAAGTCTCTGGAACGCAACCTGATAGCGCAGGACCCGCGCTATCACGGCTTTGACGGCGAGCTTTGCGTCGATGCGGCGCGTGATCCGTCGCCCGTCTCGAAGATGTTCGTCGAGGCGGCGCGCGATATCGGGCTGCCGCAGAACGACGACTTCAATGCCGACTCTCCGTTCGGGGCCGGCATTTTCAACCTTACCCAGAAACGAGGCGCGCGCTTTTCCAGTCACACCGCCTTCGTCAAGCCTGTCGAGGGCCGCAAGAACCTGACCACGCTGACCGGGGCCGAGGTCACCGGGCTGGTGATCGAAGGCCGTCGGGTGACCGGCCTGCGCCTGCTGCGCGACGGACAGGAACAGACCATCCGCTGCCGCCGCGAACTGGTTCTCAGTGCCGGAGCCATCGGCTCGCCGCGCATCCTGCTCGCGTCCGGTATCGGGCCGGAGGCAGAGCTGAAGGCCATGGGGATCGAGCCGGTTCTCGACCTTCCCGGTGTGGGCAAGAACCTTCAGGATCATGTCGATGGAATGATCACCATGCGCAGCAACAGCGCGCGGACGCTGGGGATCTCGTTGCGTGCGTCGCCCGGCATCCTTGCTTCGCCGCTGCGCTATTTCGCCGGACGGCGGGGCTTGCTCACCTCGAACTACGTCGAGGCGGGCGGCTTTGCCCACACCAAGTTCGCAGGCGATCTGCCCGACATCCAGTTCCATTTCGTTCCGGCCTACCGCAGCCACCGCGGCAGGTTGGTTGAATACGGCCATGGCTTTGCGCTGCATACCTGTCTCCTGCGCCCCAAGAGCACTGGCGAGATCGTGCTTGATCCTGATGGGACCCGCCGGAACGTCCTGATCCGGAACAACTTCTTTGCCGCCGAAGAGGACGCGATCATTCTGGCCGACGGTGTGCGTGTCGCGCGCGAAATCCTCGCCTCGCCGGTTTTTGCGCCGCTGGCCGGCAAGGAGATGCTTCCCGGCCCCTCGGTGCGCAGTGAAACCGAGATGGTGGCCTATCTGCGTGAAAAGGCGGCGACATCATTCCATCCCGCCTGCACATGCAAGATGGGCACCGATCCGATGGCAGTGACCGACCCGACCACATTGCTGGTTCACGGAATGGACAATCTACGTGTCGCGGACGCTTCGATCATGCCCTCGCTGGTGTCAGGCAACACCAATGCGCCGTCGATGATGATCGGGGAAATGGCGTCGCGGATGATGCTGGCCGGATCTGCGGCCTGACCGGGCCGCAGCCAACGCCGCTTGCGAGATGACGACAACAACAACTCGACAAGACCAATCAACAGGAAGGAAAACCAAAATGAAGAACATTGCCGTTTCCGCACTTTCAAGAATTTCCGCGTTTTCGACTGTGAGCCTTCTGGCCATGGCCGGCGCGGCGCAGGCCGACGCCATGGCCGATGCCACGGCGCTGGTGGAGCAGCACCGATCGCTGCCGGAGTTCAACGCCCCCGGCGAGGCCTTTGACGCGCGCGCGTGCATGGCCGGCAAGAAGGTGATGTCGATCCCGATGACCACTGCGGCCCCCTATGGGGTCGAGCTGCAGAAGGGCATGGCGGCCGCAGCCGCCGAGGTCGGCTTTACCATCGAGACCTGGGAAAACCCGCTGAAGGTCGATATGTGGATGCAAGGCATTTCGCAGGCGATCAGCCAGGATTTCGACGTGATCGACCTTGCCGGTGGCACCAACCCCCAGGTTCTGGGCCCGCAACTGGCCGAAGCCCGTGCGGCAGGTCTCAAGATCTCGACCACCCAGCTCTATGACGTGACGCAGCCGTCGGATGCCAGCGTCGACGCCTCGTCCAAGATTGACTTCTCAAGCGCCGGACGAATTCTGGCCGCCTGGGCCTATGTCAAGACCGAGGGCAAGCCGAACGTCGTCATCCTGGGATCGAGCGACGTTTTGTCCAGCGACCCCTATACTCAGGCGATGGAAGCCCAACTCAAGGAATACTGCCCGGACTGCACCGTGCGGGTGATTGACGTTCCAGTCAGCGAATGGGCGACCAAGATTCAGTCCAGTGTCCAGTCGGCGATACTGGTCGATCCCGGCGTGAACTACATCCTGCCGATCTTCGATTCGATGACCCAGTTCATCGTGCCGGCGCTGCGGATCACCAATACCGAAGATTCGGTCGGCATCGCCAGCTTCAACGGAACGCCCTTCGTGCTGGATATGATCCGCGAGGGGACAGTCACGATGGACATCGGAGAAAGCTTAGAATGGGCGGGCTATACCGCTGTCGACAACATCATGCGCCTAGTCTGCGGCTTGCCCGAACCCCAGGGCAACTTTGTCCCCCTGTTCATCTTCGACAAGGATAACGTCGAAACCGCAGGCGTTCCGGCGACCTACAATGGCGGCTATGGCGACGCCTATCTGGCCGGCTATCGCGAGCTTTGGCAGTTGACGGAATGAGCTTGCGACTGCGCAGGGCCGGGTAAGGGGGCGCTGATCATGCCGGACACCTCGCCCGTTCTGGAAATGACCGATATCCGGATGAACTTCGGCGCCAATCCGGCGCTGGCCGGTGTATCGCTCTCGGTTCGCCGCGGGGAGGTCTTCGGCCTTCTCGGCCAGAACGGGTCGGGCAAGTCCACGCTTATCAAAGTGCTTGCCGGTCTACACCAACCAGAGGCGGGTAGCCGCATCCGCCTCTGGGGCCAAGAGATGCCACTGCCGCTCGATTCAATGCGGATCAGGCGGCAGGGTGTTTCATTCGTCCATCAGCATCTGGCACTGGTGCCTTCGCTCAGCGTGCTGGAGAACATGCGGGTGACGGCGCTCAAGCAGCTCAACCCGTGGGCGATCCGCTGGCACCGCGAGGCAAATGAGCTGCGCGCGCTGTTCGCCGCTTTCGACCTGACCATCGACCCCTTTGCCACTGTCGCCAGCTTGCCACCGGTGGAGCGCGCCTTCGTCGCCATTGTCCGCGCTTTCGAGGACCTGCGCGCCTCCGCAGCCGGTCGCAGTGGCGAGGGCATACTGATCCTGGACGAACCCACCCCGTTTCTGCCGGCCGAGGATGTCACGAGGCTGTTCGCGCTGGTGCGCGACATCGTGAAAACGGGAACATCCGTGGTCATCGTGACCCATGACATCGACGAGGTTCTTGCCATCACCGACCGCGTGGCGGTGCTGCGCGACGGCAAGCTGGTGGCGGTGTTGGACACCGCATCGGTCGGGCGTCAGGCCATCCTCGACACCATCCTCGGGTCGCGCATCGACAGTTTCGAGCGCCGTGCGGCCAACATTGCGCCCGGTGCTCCGGCCATACGGATCGAGAGGCTGACGCTGCCTCGCGGCAAGCCCTTCGATCTGGAGTTGCGCAAGGGCGAAACACTGGGCGTGACCGGGCTGATCGGTTCGGGGTATGCCTCGGTGCCCTATGCGCTGGCTGGCGCCCTGTCCGCTGACGGCAGGCTTGTTCTCGATGGCGAGGGCGTGGACCTTCGCCGCCTCGATCCGCTCCGGGCGCTGCGGATGGGGATCGCGCTCTTGCCCGGTGACAGACTGGGCGCGGCAGGGATCGGTTCACTCTCGGTCACGGACAATATCACGCTGCCCCGGCTGGATGAGTTCATGCGCCGCGGCTTTCTCGGCCGTGCAGCGATGGCACAGGATGCCGCCGGGCTGGTGCGGGACCATGACGTTCGGCCGCCGCGCACGGACCTGACACTGGCGTCGTTCAGCGGCGGAAACCAGCAAAAGGTACTGCTGGCCAAATGGCTGCAAACCAAACCCAAGCTGTTGCTTCTGGATGAGCCAACCCAGGGTGTCGATTTCGGTGCCCGACAACAGATTTTCGCAGCCCTAGACAAGGCGGCGCGTCAGGGCACCGCGATCCTGTGCGCCAGCACCGACAACGAGCAGTTGGCCCAGATCTGCGACCGTGTGATCGTCTTTGCGCGCAACCGCCCCGTCGCCGAGCTTTCAGGCGCATCGCTGACCAAGAAGGCGATCTCGGAAGCCTGTTTCAACAGTGTCGGCCATGCCGGTGCCGAGAAGGAGACCTTATGACCAAGGATGCCGTTTCCCCCGCCCCGGCCAAGCCCTCGTTGCCCGGCGTGAACTGGAAGTATCAGGCCGAGCGTTTCGCGCTGGTCTTTGCCTGGCTTCTGCTGATCGCGGGGTTTGGCTTTCTGATGCCGGACACCTTCCTCAGCTGGCGCAGTTTTTCCACCATGTTCGGCTCGCAGGCGGTGCTGGTGGTGCTGACGCTGGCAATCCTGCTGCCGTTGACATCGGGTGATTTCGACCTGTCGGGCGCGTCTGTCCTGACGCTCAGTGCGATGCTGGTGGCTGTTCTGCAGGTGCGGCTGGGCTGGCCGATCGGTGCCGCGATCGTGGTCGCGCTGGCGGCGGGGGCGTTTATCGGAGCGGTCAACGCGGTGTTCGCGCTTTATTTCCGTATTCATTCGCTGATCGTCACCCTTGGTATCGGCACATTCGTGAACGGGGTCGTGCTCTGGATCAGCCAGTCGCGGACGATTTCCGGCGTCTCGATGGACCTGGTGCAATGGGTCATCATGCATCGCCTTTTCGGGATTCCGCTGGCGTTCTACTACGCGCTGCTGCTGGCGGCGGTGATGTGGTATGTCTTCGAGTACACCATCATCGGGCGCAGGTTGCTGTTCGTGGGCCGCGGGCGCGAGGTGGCGCGGCTGAACGGCATCAACGTGAACGCCGTGCGGGCGCTTTCGTTCATCCTTTCGGGTTTGATTTCCGCGTTTGCGGGTGTGCTTTACGCCGGCATGACGGGTTCAGCCGATCCGCTGTCCGGACTGAGCCTGCTTTTGCCCGCTTTCGCGGCGGCCTTCCTCGGGGCTACCACCATTGCACCGGGGAGGTTCAACCCGCTCGGATCGGTGGTCGCGGTGTATTTTCTCGTCACCGGCATTACCGGGCTGACCATGCTGGGGGCGCAGGCATATGTGCAAAGCCTGTTCTACGGCGGGGGGCTGGTGATTGCCGTAGCTCTGTCGCAACTGGTGCGCCACCGCCAGCCGCAGGATTTCTCGTGATCGCCATCTGTCGCGCCCCCGTTTCGAATGTTCGGAGCGGGGGAGGGTGTGTGGCGATGATGTCAAAAAAGGGCGTGTTGATCGTCCATTGACGGTCGTCGCGGTAGGCGCGGGATGTCGCAGGCTAGATCACGAAGGAATCCGGTGCCGGTGCGGAGTTGAGCGTCTGGGCGAGGCGGGTCAGGCCGATGCCGAGCGCATTGATGTCATGCTCGGCCCCGAGACTGACGCGAACCGCGTTTTCCATGTTGGTCGGGTCAGTCTGGAAAATCGCGCCAGAGGATACCGCCACGCCGTTTGTGAGGCAGGCGCCGACAAACTCGTGCGGGCGCCAACGCGAGGGCAGCGGCAACCAGACGTGATAGCTCTGTGGATGTGATCGGAACGCCACGTCGCCCAGGATCGACCGCGCCAGCGCCTGCCGCTCCTTCGTGGCGGCCCGATGGCCGGTGATAAGGCGCTCGGCGGTGCCGTCATGCAGCCACTGACTGGCAAGCTCCAGCATCAGTGGCGCGACTGTCCAGGTCGTGGCGTGGACTGCGGCCAACCCGCGCCCCACGCGATCCGGGCTCGAGATGGCAAAGCCAACGCGGATGCCCGACGACACGGTTTTCGACAGGCCGCAGACATACCAGCAAGGGCCTTCGGCAATGGTGAAGATCGGCGGCGTGGGGTTCTCGATCAGCGCGCCGTAGACGTCGTTCTCGACAATCGGAACGCCGTAGGTGGCCGCAATGCGAGCAAGTGCGCTGCGGCGTTCGGCGTCGAGCGTCGCCGTTGTCGGATTGTGGATCGACGGGGTCACAACCAGCACCGAGATCTTTTGCATTCGGCACAGCTGCTCGAAGCTGTCGGGCAGCATGCCGTTCTCATCCATCGCGACGGACGCGATGCGTAGCCGCAAGAACTCCGCAAGGCCGCGGATACCGGCGTAGTTCTGCGCCTCGGTCGCCAATATGTCGCCCGGTTCAGTGCAGGCCCAGACCGCGGCCAAGAGCGCCTGTTGCGCGCCATTGGTGGGGACAACCTGCTCGGGTGCCACGGTCACGCCGGTCAACTGCGCCATCTTCACGCCGGCGAGCCGGTGGCGCTCGCGGCCATTCGCCGGCGGATACTCGAGGAACTGGGTGACGGAATAGGTCTCGGCGATCTGGATCAGGGACTTGCGGAAGAACGCGCCATCCTCGAGCGTCAGTGGCTTGTTCATCATCAGGTCGATGACGCCCGGTGTCTCGTCAACATCGCCACGTCGCGAGGCGTTGGGGCTGATGAAGGTTCCGCGCCCGATCTCGCCGGTCAGAAGGCCGAGCTTGCGGGCATGGGTATAGGCGCGCGTCACGGTTCCGACATTGATGCCCAACTGGTCTGCCAGATCGCGATGCGTCGGCATCCGCATCCCCGGTTGCAGTCTCTGGCGAGACAGATCGTCAATGATGGCGGTGACGATGCGCCGATAGATTGGCTCGGTCGTGTCGGGCAGTTGGGGAATCCAGTCTTCAGACATTCGCAACCTTCATTCGATCGAGCAATTGATGCCTCCAGCCTGGATGGGGCGGACGGCCGTAGAACAATTTTCATCATAATGCCAACAAAACAAGCATCGTGGGAAGAGATATCATGTCGCATTAGGACATTAAGTCGTAACAATATTCATATTGACCTCATTTGTTTGTGCGGATACGCTCCGACTATCGACACAATATCTCAATCAATGGCCGAATAGTATGACGCAAGCTCGGGACATGTCGGATCGGACAACTTTGGCGCAGAGTCTGGCGGGATACTTCGCCGGGCCGGCTTTCGCGACGCTGCCTGATGCGGTGTCGGATCGAATGTCGCTCTATGTCCTCGACACGCTGGCGATGGCGCTTGGTGGAACGGATGCCGAGTCGAGCCGGATCGCCCGGCGCGCCCTTGGTGGCGGGGCGGGGCCGGCCGTGGTGTATGGGGCCGGTGCGACGGCAACAGCCGCGGACGCGGCGCTTCTGAACGGCACGGCGGCGCATGCGCTTGAGCTTGACGATGACCACCGCACGTCGGTCATGCACCCCGGCGCGGTGGTGGTGCCCGCGGCTTTCGCCATCGCCGAGGCCGAAGGCGCATCGGGGCGTGAGCTGCTAAGGGCGGTGCTAGCCGGCTATGAGGTCGCAATCCGTGTCGGCATGGCGTTTGAGGGCAAGCTCTACGCCAACGGTTTTCACCCGACCGCGGTCTGCGGCGTGTTTGGCGCGGCGGCGGCGGCGTCGGTGATCCTCGGGTTGTCGCCGGATGCCTTCACCCGCGCGCTGGGGATCGCTGGCACACAATCGGCCGGGCTGATGGAATGGCGCATGGACGGGTCGTGGATCAAGCGTCTTCACCCTGGCCGCAGCGCGCAATCGGGAATCATGGCGGCGCTTCTGGCGCGCGAAGGGTTCACCGGGCCCGCGACGGTTTTCGAGGGCGAGTATGGCGCGTTCATGGCGCTCGGCCATGGCGCGAAGGTGAAGGGCGATGCCCTGACCGCCGATCTGGGCGAGGTGTTTCACGCCTTCGGAACCGCGATCAAGCCCTATCCCTGCTGCCGCTTCTCGCATGGCGCGATCGACCTGGCGCGCGAGGCGAAGCCGCAATTGGCGGGCCAGATGCCGGAACGGGTGACGGTGCGGCTGTTCCGCACCGATGTGCTGACCTACAACAAGCGCACCCACAACACGGTGGACGCGCAGTTCAACATTCCCTACCTGGTCGCCGTCGCGCTGAGCGAAGGGCAGGTCGGTCTTGATGATTTTACCCAGGCCGCGATCGACCGGCCGGAGGTGCTGGAACTGGCCTCGCGGGTGGATGTGGTCGAGGTGCCGGAGTTTTCCGCGCTCTACCCCGAGACCTACATCACGGAATTGGACATTCTCGGTGCCGATGGCCGCAGCATCACGCTGCGCAGCGATTGCCCGAGCGGCGACCCCGAGGCCGAGATCTACCGCGCCGATCCCGGCGCACTGCGTCGCGAGACCATTGAGAAGGTCCGCGCCGTTCTTACCGAATGTGGCTACGGCCGGCGTGCCGAGGATCTGATCCGCGCCGTCCTTGCCCTGCCCGGTGCAACCGACCTGCGGGAGGTCAGCGCGCTGCTGTCCGCCCCCACGGAGGCTGCCCGAACCTAGAGGCCCGGTTTGCATACGGGCGCAAACTTCCTTCAACCATGAAAGCAGAGCACATGTCCCTCGATACCAAATCCGCAACCAAAGACTACCTCAGCCGCGGTCGCCGCCTGACGCGTGAGATCGACCCTTACCTGCCCGGCCTGACCCGTGAGACCGCCGCGAAACTGGTGAACGTGCCGCCGCACCGGGTGGCCAAGCTGTCATCGAACGAAAACCCGCTGGGCCCGTCGCCGATGGTTCTCAAGGCGATCGCCGACATGAACTGGCTGGTCCACGAATACCCCAGCCCCAGCGCCGAAGAGCTTCGTGCGACCATCGGGACCTATCTCGGCGTCGGTGCCGATCAGGTGGTGGTCAGCTCGGGCAGTTCGACGCTGATGCACTCCATCGTCGACGCGTTTTCCGAACCCGGTGGTGAGGTGATCTCGCTCGATCCCGGCTTCACTGTCTATCCCGAAATCGCGACGATCCATGGCCGCACCGCCACGGTCATCGGGCTGCGCACGGATGATTTCCTGCTTGATATCGAAGTTCTCAAGAAGGCGATCACGCCCAATACGCAGATCATCTTCCTGACCCGCCCGAACAACCCGACCAGCACGATGATCCCGATCGAGGTCTTCGCCGAAGCTGCGAAGCTGGCGGCTGAGGTCGGCGCGCTGATCGTCTCGGACGAGGCCTATATCGAGTTCGCCGACATGCCGGGCCAGTCCGCCGTCGAGCTTCTCAAGAGCGATCCGGCGACCTACCGCAATGTCATGCTCACACGCACCTGCTCGAAGGCGTTCGGCATTGCCAACATGCGTATCGGCTATGCGGTGTCGCTGCCAGAGGTCGCGGAATGTCTGGCGCTGGCCAATGCGAAATGGCCGACCGGTGCCGTCGCCCAGGCCGCCGCGGTCGCCGCCATCGAGGATACCGAGCACCTGGCCAAGACACTTGCCATGGTCGCGCAGGGCCGGAAGTATCTGATCTCGGAGTTGAACGAGATGGGTCTGCCGGTCGCGCCGAAGCCGCAGGGCAACTATGTCATGTTCGACATTTCGCCGACCGGTCTGACTGCCGAGGAGTTCTCGGAGAAGGTCTTCATGGACGCTCAGGTCCTGATCCGTGGCGACTTCTCGCCGCGCTACATCCGGGCCAGCATTGGAACCCCGGAGGAAAACCAGCGTCTGGTCGAGAGCGCCCGCAAGCTCGCGCCGAAGGCCTGACCATGATCCTTGTCCGCCGCGCCGGTTGTCCTGGCGCGGCGGACATCATGATCCAACGGAGCGGTGTCGATGCCGAGCGCGAATTTTGACGTCATTGTCGTTGGCGGCGGTTCGGCGGGGGCTGTCGCCGCTGCCCGTCTGGCCGACGATCCTGCCCGCAAGGTCTGTCTGATCGAGGCGGGAGGGCGCGGCGACAACCTGCTGTTCCGGATGCCGATCATGGCGGGGGTGATGTTCCGTCAGAAATTCGCCAACTGGTTTTACCATACCGAACCCGATCCCGGACTTGACGGTCGCAGCCTGTTCTGGCCGCGTGGCAAGGCGCTCGGGGGCTCGTCGGTCATCAACGGCATGATCTATGTGCGCGGCCTTCCGCAGGACTACCAGCGATGGGCCGACAGCGGGTTGCCGGGGTGGAACTGGCAGAGTTTGCAGCCCTATTTCGACCGGTCGGTGGAATATGTGCCGCCGCACCAGCGCTTTACCCCATGCGGCAAGGTTCCGGTCAGCCGCGCCGCGCCGTCAAATCCACTGTTTGACGTCTTCATCGAGGCCGGGCGTCAGGCCGGCTGGCCGGTGACCGATGATTTCAACCGAGATCCCTATGGCGTCGGTCGGTTTCATTTCAACATCGCCAACGGCGAGCGCTGGAGCACCGGACGCGCCATGCTACAGAACCCTCCGTCGAACCTGACGGTCATGACGCATTGCCAGGTCACGAGGCTGATCCTCGAGAAAACGCGGATAGCGGGCGTCGAGTTGCGCCGCGGCCGCGATCTGGAGCGGCTCTCGGCGCCGCAGGTGGTGCTGTCCGCCGGGGCGATCAACTCGCCCTTGCTGTTGATGCATTCGGGCATCGGCCCGGCTGAGCATCTGTCGTCGCTCGGTATCGCGGTTGAACACGATCTGCCCGGCGTCGGCGAGAACCTTCAGGACCATCTGCTGATCCGGGTGGAACATTCCTGCACCCAACCGATCACGCTGCACAACCTCGTGCGCATGGACCGCGCCTTTCTCGCTGGCGCGCGGGCAGTGCTGTTCAAGACCGGCCCGGCCACGAGCTTTCCACTGGAAGCCGGCGCCTATATCAAGAGCAGCCCAGATGAGCCAATCCCCGATCTTCAGGCGCAGTTCCTGCCGGGGCTGACCGCCGCGGCGCTGCGATTGCCGTTCACCGGCAAAACACGCGGGCGCGATGGGCACGGGTTCTTTTCCAACATCTTCGTCATGCGCCCGGAAAGCCGTGGCCGCATGACGCTGCGCAGTGCCGATCCGTCAGTGCCGCCGGCCCTCGTTCCCAACTACCTGTCGACCCCGGGCGACGTGCGCCGCGCGCGCGAGGGTGTGCGGCGTCTGCGCGAGATCTTTGCCCAGCCCGCCTTCGACGGCTTTCGCGGTCCGGAACTCGCTCCGGGCAAGGCGGTCGAGGACGATGCGGCGATTGACGCATATGTGCGGGCAAAAGCGGATACGGTCTTTCACCCCTCCGGCACCTGCAAGATGGGCACCGGACCCGAAGCGGTGGTGGACGGGCGGCTTCGCGTGCACGGGTTGGACGGCTTGTCGGTGGCCGATGCCTCGATCATGCCGTTCATCACGTCCAACAATACTCATGCGCCGGTCATGATGATCGGTGAGCGGGTTGCAGATTTCATCGCCAACCCGGATGCTTGATCAAGCCGGACCGCGGGCTTTGTCGGCTTTTGGAAGGGCGTGAGCCCCTCGCGATCAGTCCTCGTTCCACCAGATGTTGAAATCGCGCCGGGTCTGGTTGAACGTATTGATATTGCCCACAGCCTTCTTGCCGCCCTGGGTGACGATCAGGGCCACCAGCGTCTCGAGCAGGGACAGGACCGCCGACATCGACGGGAAAAACTGCGGCGTGTCGGTCGGCACCACGAAGACCGTGTCGGCGGGCAGCGCGATGGGCGAGGTTCGGCTGTCGGTGATCGCCACCACGGTCGCTCCGCGCGCGCGGGCAAGTTTGGCCGCGTCGATGGTCTCGCGCCGGTAGGGCTGGAAGCTGAGCAACAGCACCACGTCGCGCGGCCCGACATCGATCAGGTCGTCCACTGGCAGCCCGCCGATCGGCGGCGTCAGCTCGAGGCTGGGTAGCGCCATCCGGCCCACGTAGCAGAACTGATGCGCCAGCCCATAGCCCGAGCCGACCGCTGTGACGACCACGCGCCGGGCCGATACCATCTTCTTGGCGACCTCCGGCAATTGCGTCGCCAGATCCTGCGAAAACAGCAGCTCGAGATTGGTCATCGCCGATTGCGCCATTCCGGCGTAGAGCTTGCCCTTCTCTCGGCCCTGGCTTTCAAGCTGCTGCGCACGCTCGGATATGTAGTCCTCACCGATGCGCAATTGCGCGCGGAAGGGCAGGCGCATCTGCGAAAAGCTCGGGTAGCCGATCGCCGCAGCCAGCCGAACCAAGGTGCTGGCCTTCACCCCGGCACTGTCGGCGAGCTGACGCAGCGGCACGACGGCGACATCGTCGGGATGGTCGATGAGGTATTTTGCCGCTTTCCTGCGCTGCGGACTCAACTCGGTGCTGGCGCGGATCAGACGCTGAATGATGTCTTCGGCGCTTTCCTCGGGGCGCTTGGGCGTTGTTCTTGTCAAAGACGCAGTCACTCCCTCGTGGTGCCTGTCTGGCGGGTCCGATCCCGTGCTGAAGCTTCAGTTTATTACAGGTCAGTGCATCTTGAGCAAGCTGGGCGAATCCGGCGCGACATTCGACGCACGCGCCTCGCCGTAGGTCGTGGTGCGCTGATAGGGGATGCGGTTGTTGCGGCGCCCAAGTTCCTCGAACTCGGACGCGGTGACTTCCTGCCCGTGCGAGGCGCCAGCGGCGCGCGAAATCGTTTCCTCCATCAGCGAGCCGCCGAGGTCGTTGGCTCCGGCGGCGAGACAGGCGGACAGCCCGTCCAACCCAAGCTTGACCCAGGACGCCTGGATGTTCGGGATCACCGGGTGCAGAACCAGTCGTCCGACCGCGTGCATCAAGAGCGCCTCGCGCGATGACGGGCCGCGCCGGGCTTGGCCCTTCAGATAGACCGGTGCTTCCATATGAACGAAGGGAAGCGGCACAAACTCGGTGAAACCGCCAGTCTTCTGCTGTTGGGCGCGCAGGCGCAACAGGTGTCGTGCCCAGTGCTCGGCCCGCTCGATATGGCCGAACATGATCGTCGACGTTGTGCGCAACCCGACGCGATGGGCGGTGTCGACCACCTCGAACCATTGCGCGGTGTTGATCTTGTCTGCGCAAAGCTCGTCGCGCACCTCGTCGTCGAGGATTTCGGCTGCGGTGCCTGGAAGGCTGCCCAACCCGGCGCGCGAAAGCTCGATGAGAAATTCCTCGATCGAAATGTTCAGCGTGTGCGCGCCCTGCCAGACCTCGAGCGGCGACAGCGCATGGACATGCATCCCCGGCACCGCGCGTTTCACGGTGCGGATGATCTCGAGATAGGTCTCGCCGGTATAGTCGGGGTGGATGCCACCCTGCATGCAAACCTCGGTCGCGCCGCGTCGGGCGGCATCAAGTGTGCGCTGGGCGATTTCGTCGAGCGACAGGTTATAGGGTTTTCCGCGCAGCGCCTCATGGGTCTTGCCCTTGGAGAAGGCGCAGAAGGTGCAGCGGTAGGAACAGATGTTGGTGTAGTTGATGTTGCGGGTGATGACATATCCGACCCGGTCGCCATTCACCTCCTGCCGCAACTCGTCGGCGGCGGAACACACTGCGTCGAACTCGTTGCCGCGCGCCTTGAACAGCCGGACCACCCGGGCCTCGGAAAGTGTCTCGCCACGCCGTGCGGCGGCGAGGATCGACGCAATCTCGGATGGCGTGCGCAGTGCCGGCAGGGCAGGGGCAGTGGGTAGCGGAAACGGCTCATCGCGTCCCGGAGACCAGCTTTCGGTGCGGGCGTAGCCCTCGATGTCGATGCCACGGATCACCGCCGTTTGCAGCGCCGGATCGACCCATCTCCGCCGGTCAAGCGCATAGGAGGGATACAAGGCCAGCCGTTCGACCAGAACCTTTCCACTGGCCTCGGTGCGGCGCGCGAGGATATCGAGGTGCGGCCAGGGCTTTTCCGGGTTCACATGGTCGGGCGTCACCGGCGACACCCCGCCCCAGTCGTTGATCCCCGCTTCGATCAGGGCCGGCATCGCCTCGGAGCTGAGATTGGGCGGCGCCTGGATCGACATCTCGGGGGCGAAGATCAGCCGGGCAACCGCGATGGACCAGAGATGATCGTCAATGGGCAGGGGCGGTTCGTTCGCCATGCGTGTGCCGGGTTTCGGCTGGAAGTTCTGGACGATGATTTCCTGAATATGACCATAGCGTTCATGCAGATCGCGCAACGCCAGCAGAGACCGGATGCGGTCCTCGCGCGTTTCGCCGATCCCCGACAAGATGCCGGTGGTGAAGGGGATTGCCAGTTCGCCGGCCAGCCGGATCGTTTCGAGCCGCAGCGCGGGGTCCTTGTCGGGGGCGCCGAAATGCGCCCCGCCGCGCTCCATCAACTTGGGCGAGATGCTTTCCAGCATGATCCCCTGCGAGGCGGAAACCTCGCGCAACGCCGCCATTTCCTCGCGCGACATCAGCCCCGGATTGGTGTGAGGCAACAGGCCGAACTCGTCGAACACCATCTTGGCGGCGGCCCGCAGATAGTCGATCGTCGTGTCAAAGCCCATGCGCGCAAGCTCGTCAGCCGCCAGCCGGTAGCGCAGCTCGGGCTTGTCGCCCAGGGTGAACAGGGCTTCGCGGCAACCTGCGGCCACGCCCGCCTCGGCGATGCGGCGGATCTGGTCGAAACTGAGATACGCCTGCTCCAGATTGCGCGGCGCCTTGGCGAAGGTGCAGTAGCCGCAGACATCGCGACAAAGCTGGGTGAGCGGGATGAAGACCTTGCGCGAGTATGACATGACGTTGCGATGCCCGATGTCACGCCGCTGGCGCGCCAGCCGCATCAGCGCGTCGAGGTCGGTCACATCCGCGAGCGACAGGGCCTCGTCAGGGGAAAGATACGAGCCTGGGGTAAGTGCGGAAATCATCATGTCCCTCTCCGTCTGATGTCTGTGCGAGGTCGGGCAAGCGTGCTTGCCGCGCGATGCGCGCGGTATGGCTGTGGCGGCGGCAGGCACCGAGCAGGGCCAGATCCGCGGGCCGATCAAGATCGCACAATGCGTTCGGCGGGGCAAGGAGCTGCGGCTCGATCCCGCTGGCGCGGGCGGCTGTGATGTGGCGCGCGAAGCTATGCGGGCCGAATGCCGGACGGATCAGGTCCGGTTTGGCCAGCACGAGGATCGTGGTCCCGCCGTCGAGTGCCGGCACGATCGTCACGCCAGATCCCGCACGATGCGTCTCGGCGATCCGGCGCAGGTCCTCGGGCTCGAGCAAGGGCAAGTCTGCCTGAATGATCATCGCGCCGCTGTCGGGCGGCAGGGTGGCGAGTGCCGTCTCGACTGCCGCGTTGGTGCCTGCGGCAGGGTGGGCGTCGGCGATGACCTCAGCGCCTGCTTCTCGGGCAATGGCAGCGGCGCGGGGACATTCGGTGACGACAGAAATGCCCGAGAACAGTCCCGCGGCCTGCGCGGTGTCGAGCACGTCGCGGAACATCGCTTCGGCCAGGGCAGCGCGCTGGTCCGGGCGCAGCAGGCCAGCCAACCGGCTCTTGGCGGTGTCGAACCGCTTGACCGGGATCACGGCGCGCAGGGTGCTCTCGGGCGTCACGCTCATGTCTGACCCCGGATCTGATCGAGAAAAGCCAGCACGCGCCCGGCCAGCGCGCTTTTGCGCGCGTCGCTGTCCATCAGGGTTTCTTCCACTGCGACAGGCAGGCCGAGGTCGGTCGCGTCGGCAGAGTCCGAGCGGTCGATCATCAGCCCGTCGATCAGGCCAGAGTAATGTGCAGCGATTGTGGAATTGGCCACCGGCAGGCCCAGTTCGGCCATGATCTTCGCCGTCGGGCCTTTTATCGCCTGCCCTCCGACCAGCGGCGATACCGCGATCACCGGAACGCCTGCCGCGCGTATCGCCTCGCGCATGCCGGGCAGGGCGAGGATCGGATCAATCGAAAGCCACGGGTTCGACGGGCAGATCACGATCCCGCTCAGGTCGGGGTCGGTCAGCGCCGCCATCACCGCCGCGCTCGGCTCGGCTCCGCCATAGCGCAGCCCCGTAACCACCGGCTCGCAGCGATGCTGGACGAAGTAGCGCTGGAACTCAAGAACGCCCTGCGGGGTTTCGACAAGTGTCGGCGCGGGTTGATCCGACATCGGCAGGATGTGGCTTGCAATGCCTAGACGTGCGGCAAGAGCTGCAGTGAATTCGGTCAGGCTTTGCCCGGCGCGCAGCGCAGCGCCACGAAAGACATGGAGCGCCAGATCACGGTCGCCCAGCAGAAACCAGTCGTCGCCGCCAAGCTCGCGCAGCGTTTCCATGAACGCCCAGCTTTCGTTCGCCCGGCCCCAGCCGCGCTCCGTGTCGTTCAGCGCCGCCAGGGTATAGAACAGCGTGTCGATATCCGGCGACACCGGCAGGCCGAGATGCTCGAAATCGTCGCCGGTGTTGACGATCACACTGAGCGCGCCCGCAGGCAGGACGCGGTCGAGCCCGAAGGCGAGCTTGGCGCCGCCAACCCCGCCGGACAGTGCCAGGATGCGCGGTGCGGCGGTCATCGGAACAAGTCCTGCGAGGCGGGGCGCAAGAGGGCGTCGGCGCCGCTCGGAGCACCGTCGAAGGACAGGCCGCGCATCAGAACTGCCGGGCGGCCTTCTGCGCCCTGGCCCATCATCAGGGATGCGGCGGCCGCGATCTCGTCGGCCAGCGCGATCTGGGTCATCTGCATCTTGCGCCCGAAAAGGTCAGGCGTCCCGATCATGTCCCGCACTGCCGGCAAGCCTGCCACCCCAAGTGCAACGCCGGTCACGCCGTGCCGCCAGGGGCGCCCGAAACTGTCATTGATCACCACGCCCAGCGAAACGCCGAAGATTGCGTCAAGCCGCGCTTTCAGTGCCGCAGCCGAGGCGTCGGGGTCGAGCGGCAGCAGAAGAAGTCTTTCGCCGCCGTCATGGTCCACGTTGGACTGGTCGATCCCGGCATTGGCCATGATGCATCCAAGCTTGTGCTCGACGATCAGCACATGGGGCGCAGCGCGCACGACACGGCGCGACTCTGAAAGCACCGCCTCGATCAGTCGCGGATCCTTGCGGACGGTTTCGGCGAGGATGAGGGCTTGTCGGCCGGGGGTGATATCGGAGAGGAGCCGATAGCGGCCTTCGACCTTCGAGACCACCTTTTGCGCCACGACCAGAACATCGCTGTCACGCGGGCGCAGGTCGGGCGACTCCAGCGCTTCTGCGATGCTGCCGGCCAGATCGTCGCCGGGCTCGAACAGGGGCAATCCACCGAGCGCTGAAATCTCAAGTCGTTGCGACATTCCAGTCATCTGCGCGGTCTCCGTATCCATGCCAGCCCCGGTCGAGGCCGCGACGCAACCTAGTTCATGGGTCGGGGTTGTCACGGTGGAAAACTGCGAATTGGCCGGCTCTGCCGTCACGTCTCAAGCCCGGCGATCCTGATCCCGGCAGAGGCCACCTTGTAACGACGGTTGATGCCGATCAACAGCGAGGTCATCGCCTCTGCGGCGGCGGAATTCTGGATCGGGCCGCAGTCGATCCCGCGTGAGCCAAGCGCGGCGCAGAGCGCGATCACCGCCTGTTTTGCCCCGGCATCGTTGCCCGACACCAGTACGTCACAGCCCAGATCGCCGTCACCTTCAAGCTTGGCTGCGGCGATGTTGTGGAAGGCGCCAACGACGCGGACGTCAGGCCCCAACCGCTCCTGCGCGATCTGCGCGGCTGAGCCACCCTCGGGCAGCTGCACCATGGAGACCTTTGGGGGAACCAGTGGGACCACTGCGTCGACCAGGATGCGACCCGAAAGCACCGGCGCAAGCTCATCCAGCGTCTGCGCATGCACCGACCATGGCACCGCGAGTATCACGATCTCGGCCTCGCTCGCAGCACCGCGATAGTCCTTGCCGATAACGCCCGAGCCGATCTCGTGCGCGGCAGCGGCGGCTTTGTCGGCGTCACGCGATCCGATCACCACCGGATACCCCGCCCGCCCGAGTCGCCCGGCCAGACCGGCGCCCAGTGCGCCGGTCCCGCCGATGATTGCAATTGTGGACTTTTCGCTCATTTAACGGCCTCAGCGGATGTGTGGAAGGACTTCGTCGGCGAAGAGCTTAATGGTCTTCAACGACAAGTCCAGCGGCATGCCGGGGAAGTTCAGGCGCACGAGCAGGTCAGAAACGCCCAGCATGTCGCGCTGTTCGATACATTCGCGGATACAATCCTCGGGGCTGCCGACGATGAACCGGTCCTTGATCAACTCGGCGATATCCAGACCTTCGCCAGATTCGCCGGGTACGTTCTTGCCCATGCCCCAGGAGTAATAGGCGCGATATTTCTCGGCGATGTAGGGTCCGCCGATTTCCAGCGCCTTTTCGGTGGTCTCGGCCACGAAAAGCTCGACGCATTTGGCGAAACCGTCAGCCTTGGGCTTGCCGGCTTCTGCGCGGGTCTGGTGATAGAGATCGACCTGCGGCTTCATGGCAGAGGCCGTCGTGACAGATGTCGCGATCCAGTTGTCACCCTTGATCGCGGCCCGCTTGATGGCCGGATCGGCTGCGGCACCGACCCAGATTTCCGGGTTGGGACGTTGCAGCGGGCGTGGTCGGATCGAGATGTTGTCGAAATTCACGTGATCGCCGTGGAAGGTGGCGTTGTCCTGCGACCACAGGAGCCGGAGCGCATCAAGCTGCTCATCGAACCGTTTCGCCCGCGTTTTGCGGTTGATCCCGAAGGCATTATACTCCTCGTCGCGATAGCCGAGCGCCACGCCCAGCACCAGCTTGCCGCCGGTGATGATGTCGATCGTGGCATATTGCTCGGCGAGGTCGATGATGTTGTGCAGCGGCAGAACGAGAATGTTCGTGCCGAGCCTGAGATCACCGCTTTCCGCCGCAAGCCGTGCCAGCAATGGGGTGGTCTGGAAGAACTGATCGGGATGGGTCAGGTAGTGTTGAGCCAGCCAGATCCCGTCATAACCACCGTCACGAACGGCCCAGGTCTGCTTGACATGGTTTTCGAACATCTGGCGCATATCCGAGCCAGCGGTGTGTTGGGTGCCTAGAAAAATTCCGACGCGCATCTCTGGTCTCCTTAATATACATTGCGCCAGGTGTCGCCGAGCGAAGTGTAAAGCTCGGGGCGCCGGTCGCGGAAAAAGGTGTAGCGTTTGCCATGGCGGTAAACGTCTTCCATGTCCAGTTCGGCCCAGACCGGGGCGGGGCCTTCGCGCTCGGGACCTTCCGCCAGAAGTTCACCCATCGGGCTGAACACGGACGACCGTCCGTAGAAGTTGCGATCGCCCTCGGTGACTTCGGATCCGCCCTTGTTGGGCGCGACGACAAAGACGCCGTTCTGCACGGCGGCGGTGCGCAGTTCGAACCCCCAGCTGTCCGAGCGGTTCGGACCCCAGGCGGCGGTCGGGACGAAGATGATCTCGGCGCCGTGGATCGCCAGCACGCGCCAGGCCTCGGGGAACGAACGCTCGTAACAGATCAGGCAGCCGATCTTGCCATGCACGGTCTCGAACACCGGCAGGCCGGGGCCGCCCTTGAAGTAATAGCGCTCATTGAGGCCGGGGGAGTAGCTGTACTGATCCGGGATATGGTTCTTGCGATAGCAGGAAACCTGGCGTCCATCGGGCAGAGTGCCGGGGATCAGCTCGCCATCCGGGCCGATGACTGCGAGGCTGTTGAAGAACTCGCCCTTGACCTTCGAACGTTCGTAGAACGGCAGAAGGATGTGGCATCCGATCCGCTTGGCTTCGGCGCGAAAGGCGGTGACTGCCTGGCCGTCGAGCGGCTCGGCCACGTCGAACCATTTCGGATCGTTGAAACCGCAGAAATACTGGGTGGTTGCCAGTTCGGTAAAGACAACGAAATCGGGGGTCTGTGTCTTGGTCGCTTCGCGCAGCAAGTCGAGCAGGATCGGCACGTTCTTGACCGGATCGGGATCGGCAGCGCCGCACTGAATGGTCAGAACAGACACTTTCTTGTTGGGTTCGGTTGTCACTTTCGGAAATCCTTCTGCTTTGGAGCGAAGCGCAACGGGCGCGCGGCTTGCGAGGAGTGGAACACTTTGTTCCAACTGATGTCAACGATGAAAATTATGATCCGTTTTGTTTCATTTCATCGGGCGAGGTAGCGGCCATCGCCGGCGCTTCCGACAACGCGGCCGCCCTCTGCGACGACCTTGCCGCGCAACAGCGTCATGACCGGCCAGCCTTTCAGCTTCTCGCCTTCCTGAAGCGAGAAATCCGAGCTGGAGCCAAGCGCCTCGGGCCTGACCACCTGTTCCAGTTCGAGGTCGACCACAGCGATATCGGCATCAAATCCGACCTGAAGCGCGCCCTTGCGTGGCAGCAGGTTGAACGCCTTCGCCGCGTTGTAGGACAGCGCCCGCGCGATCTGTTGCAGGCCCATTCCGCGGCGGTGATGGCCTTCGCTCAACATCACCGGCAGCATGGTTGCCATTCCGGGGAAACCGGGCGAGGCCTGCCAGATGTCGCCGGCCTTTCGGGCGCGGGGCATGGCGCAATGGTCGGTGCCGACCGTTGCGATATCGCCGGCGATAAGCGCCTGCCAGATGCGGTCCTGATCGGCTTGGGCGCGAACGGGAGGGTTGACCTTGGCCAAGGGGCCAAGCGGTGAATCCTCTGTCAGGGTCAGGTAGTGCGGACAGGTCTCGATGGTGATGCGATCATAGCGGGCTTTTTGCAAGATCGCCTCATCCACGCTCGGACCTGCGCCGATATGCACATAGTAGAGATTGCAACCGGCCTGTTCGGCGAAATACCCCGCGCGGCGAACATGCTCGGCTTCGGCAAACGAGGGGCGGGCGGCGTTCCAGGCGGCCAGATCGTTCTGGCCCCTTGCCTTGACCTGGCGAACCCGGCGGCCAATGATCTCGGTGTTCTCGCAATGGACGCAGGCGACGGCATGGTCGTGGCGGCCCAGCGTCGTGAAAGCGTCGAACATCACGCCGTCGTCGATCTCGTTGATCATGCCGACGGTTTTGCCGTCCTCGCCACGATAAGCCATGTAGAACTTGAACGAGCTTACGCCCCAGTCGATGTATTTTTCGATCTCGTTGGTCTGGACCTCGGTCAACATGCCAAGGTGGATGGCCATGTCCACATGCGCACCGGCATTGATCATCCCGACCAGCTCGGGAAAGTCGTCATAGGGTTTGGGCTCGGCGCTCTGATAGTGCCGGTGAAAGCTGAAGACCGTGGTGACCCCGCCAAGGGCCGCCGAGGCGCTCTCGGTGGTCACGTCGGCCGAGAAGGGGTTGAGAAAGCCGATATGCGTATGCGGCTCGATCACGCCCGGAAAAACATGTTTGCCGGTCACGTCGATCACCTTGCGGGCGTCGACCGGAGTGCCGGGCTGAAGAATGGCGGCGATCACGCCATTGTGGATCGCCAGATCGACCGGGCGAACGCCGTCGAGCGGGTCCACGACAATGCCGTTGCGAAGTATCGTATCAAACAAGTCCTAACCTCCGTGGGCCGGTGCGCCGGCCATTCGGTCAATGGCCGGGCCGGATGGGGAGTAGCATCCAGCCCGGGCCGCCCGCTTTTGTCAGTCAGCGGGATGTGCGTATTTGAATTGCGGCTTGCCGTCCGAGCGCACCGAAAGCTCAATGTTGCTCTTCATCGCCCAGGCCAGACCTTGGAGATGCAGCGGCACATAGACAACCTCTTCGCGGGTCGTGCGGATCACCTCGGCCATCAGGTCGCGCCGCACGTCGGCGTCAAGCTCGACGGCGATGCGGTCAAGCAGCGCATCGACTTCGGGATTGGAATAGTTGCCGAAGTTCCAGGTGCCGAAGGTGCCGTCCGGCGAGTGCATGATGAAGCGCATGATGTATTCCGCATCGAGCGTCGGCGCGTCGAAGCCCAGCATGAAGAAGCTGGTGTTGCGGTTCAGCATGTCCGGAAACGCCTGGGTGGCCGGGCGCAGGTTCAGCTCGACGTTGATCCCGATTCTGGCGAGCATCGGCACCACCGACTGACAGATCGCTTCGTCGTTGACGTAACGGTTGTTGGTGCAGTCGAGCCGGACGGTGAAGCCCTCGCCGAAACCGGCTTCTTCCATCAGGGCCTTGGCCGCTTCGGGGTCAAAGGGAATGCGCTCGACGAACTCCGGGTTGTGACCGTTGAGGCGGGGCGAGAAGATCGTTCCGATCGGGTCCGAGAGGCCGCGCATGATCTGGCGCTGGATGCCCTCGGCGTTGATCGCCTGATAGACCGCCTTGCGCACACGCACGTCCAGGAACGGATTGGTGTCGGTGCCGGAACCAAAGCGCAGGGTGGGGCTGGCCATGTCGAAACCGAAGAAGATCGAGCGGATCTCGCTGCCGCGCGCGACCTTGAGCGCGGGATCGGCCTCGAGCCGGTCGAGGTCCTGCAACGGCGGGTCGAGCACGATATCCAGTTCGCCCGAAATCAGCCCGGCGATACGCGTCGGTGCCGATGCGATCGGCACGTGGATCAACTGGGTGTAGGTCAACGGGAAGTTCTCGCGGTCCCAGTAGTCGACATAGGCGTCCATGCTGGTGCGAATGCCGGGAACGCGCTCGGTCACGAGGAAGGGGCCAGTGCCGTTGGTGTGGCGCGCGGCGTAGTTTTCCTCGTTGTTCTTGAAGTCCTGCGGGATCATCACGTCATTCGCTTCGGCCCAGCCGCGATCCATGATGAAGATCGTGGTCAACCAGTCGGGCAGGGTGGGCGCAGGTTCTGTCGTCTTGATGTGGATGGTGTAGTCGTCGATGACCTCGACATCGGATACCGCCGCGACGGCGACCTTGTAGTCCGATGTCGGTTCCTTGGCGCGCTGGATCGAGAACGCGACGTCCTCGGCAGTGAACGCTGCACCGTCATGGAATGTCACGCCTTCGCGCAGCTTGAATTCCCAGGTATTCGCGTCGACGCTTTTCCAGGAGGTCGCGAGCGCGGGCATCAGCTTCAGATCCTGATCGCGGGTGATGAGCGGCTCATAGACCTGGCCGAGGCCAGTGTTGTTGATCCCGACGCTGGCGGCGTGGGGGTCGAGTGTGATCAGGTCCGCGCCGGTGGACCAGGTCAGGCTGTTCTGGGCCGCCGCGGGCATGGCCATGGCAAAGGCGAGGGTCGCCGAGAGTGCCAGGCGCTTTTTGTCGAAGAATAGCACGGTTCAATTCCCTGTTTTGTGGCAGGTCCCTAATCGGCTGGGCGTCCTGCAGGTTATTTGCGCCCCGCCCGCCAGCGCGGCGGATGGGGCCTTCTCAGCGGATTGTTCAGTTCGCCGGTTTGGCGTTCTTGAACTGTGGCTTGCCGTCCGAGCGGGGCTCCATCTCGACGTCTTTCGCCATCGCCCAGGCGAGCGTCTGGTGGTGCAACGGCACATAGATGTACTCGTCGGTGGTGCGCTGGATGATTTCGGCCATCAGGGCGTTGCGCGCCTCGGGGTCGATTGTGACGCCGACTTCCGCGATCATTGCGTCGATCTCGGGGTTGGAATACTCGGTGAAGTTCCAGGTGCCGAGGCTGCCATCTGGCGTGCTCAGCAGGAAACGGAAAAGGTATTCCGCATCCAGTGTCGGCACCCCGAAGCCCAGCATGAAGAAGCTGGTTTCGCGGTTCAGCATCGCGCCGAACGCCGGACCCGAAGGCCGCAGGTTCAACTCGACCTTGATCCCGATCTGCGCCAGCATCGGCACCAGGGCCTGACAGATCGCCTCGTCGTTGGCATAGAAGTTGTTGGTGCAGTCGAGCGTCACGGTGAAACCGTCCTCGAACCCGGCCTCCTGCATCAGCGCCTTGGCGGCGTCGAGGTCGAAGGGCAGGCGGTTCTCGTCAAGCTCGGGCGTGTAGCCGTTGGTCTTGGGTGGGTAGATCGACCCGGCCAGAACCGAGTTGCCACGCATGATCTGGCGTTGGATGCCCTGGGCGTTGATCGCCTGATAGACCGCCTGGCGGACGCGGCGGTCCTTGAAGGGGTTGCCCTCGACGCCGCTACCATAGCGCAGCGTATCGCTTTTCACGTCGAAGCCGAAGAACACGGTGCGCACTTCAAGCTCGGTGACGATCTTGAGATTCGGATCGGCCTCGATCCGCGCGAAATCCTGCATTGGCGGGTCGAGCACCAGGTCGATCTCGCCCGAGATCAGCCCGGCGACGCGGGTCGGCGCGGATTTGACGGGCTTGTGGACCAGCGTGTCGTAGCCGCCGGTGAAGTTGGAGCGGTCCCAGTAGTTCGGCGCAGCCTGCATGACAGTCTGGACGTCGGGAACACGCTCGACCACGACGAAGGGGCCGGTCCCGTTTTCATTGCGCGCCGCGAAGTTCTCGGTGCCGCTGGTGATGTCCTGCGGCGTGACCACGCCGTTTTCCTCGGCCCAGTCCTTGTCGACCATGAAGATCGTGGTCAACCAGTCCGGCAGAGTGGGCGCGGGCGCGCTCGTCACGATCTTGATCGTATAGTCGTCGATCATCTCGACATGGTCGATCGACTGGACGGCGACCTTGTAGTCCGACGTCGGTGCCTTGGCGCGGTCGATCGAGAATATCACATCTTCGGCAGTGAAGGCCGCGCCGTTGTGAAAGGTCACACCCTGGCGCAGCTTGAATTCCCATTCGGTGTCGTTGAGCGGGCGCCAGGATTCCGCCAGCGCCGGGATCAGCTTGAGATCGTTGTCGCGCGAGACGAGTGGTTCGTAGATCTGCCCGAGCACGAGATTGTTCATCGTGCTGCTCTGCGCATGCGGATCCATGGTTGAAAAATCACCCGCAGTCGACCAGGTCAGGGTCGCGGCGAGGCTGACCGAGGGAGTCAACGCCATGGCGCCAGTGATCATCAGACCGGCGACGAGGTTTCTGGGGATTGTCATCATTGGATGTGTTGCCTTCCCGGTGGTAGAATGACATTTACGCCACGATCTTGCACCTGCAGTGCCCCTGATCGGGCAATCTCCACAAAACTCTGCACACAATTTCTCCAAAATCAAGACAAAACGCCAATTCCTGATTGACCGATGCACTGAGTTATCCCAGTATGTGCATGACATTCAATAAGCACAATAAGTGCAATCAAGGGGGAGATCGTGCTATGTCGCGCGAAAACCGAAGAAAAAAGTTGGCTGTCGCCTCTGTGCCCACGGCCGACGTCGGCAATCTGGCCGCCCTGTCCGTCAGGTCCTGTGGTTAGAGTGGCGGATCGACCGATCTGCGGTCGGCGTCGTCGACTCACCCCTCGTGCGATATTGATGATTCTGCGGCCTTCCCGATCGGAAGCGCCGCGAAACAGCCAGGAACAAAGGGGCAGCGCTTGAATCGTTTCATCATCAGTCGGCTGATGCAGTCGATCGGCGTGATGCTCGTCGTCGGCCTGATCGCATTTTCGCTGTTCAACTTCGTGGGCGACCCGGTGAACAACATGCTTGGGCCATCGGCGTCGTCGGACGACAGGGCCCGGCTGCGCGCCGATCTGGGCCTCGATGATCCGTTCCTCATCCAATACGCCCGGTTCGTCGGGCGAGCGGTGCAGGGCGATTTCGGCCTCTCCTACCAATATGCCCGGCCGGTGATCGACATCGTCGCAGAGCGGCTGCCGGCGACCGCCGAGCTGAGCCTTTTCGCGGTGTTCCTGGCGCTGATCATCGGTATTCCGATGGGGATCTATGCCGGTATCAGGCCGCGATCATGGTTGTCCAAGGTCTTCATGTCGGCCTCGCTCATTGGGGTGTCTCTGCCCACGTTTTTCACGGGAATCGTGCTGATCGTGCTCTTTGCGATCGTGCTGAGGTGGATGCCGCCATTCGGGCGCGGCGAGGTTGTGATGATCGGTTGGTGGTCGACCGGGTTGCTCACGGTTTCCGGCCTGAAATCGCTGATATTGCCTGCGATCACGCTATCGCTGTTCCAGATGACGCTGATCATGCGGCTGGTGCGCAGCGAGATGCTCGAGATCGTGCGGACCGATTACATCCGGTTCGCGCTGGCTCGTGGGCTGACACCCGGTGCGGTCTATTTCCGTCACGCGCTGAAGAACACGATGGTGCCGGTCATCACGATCACCGGGTTGCAGATGGGGTCGATCATTGCCTTTGCGGTGATTACCGAAACGGTCTTTCAATGGCCGGGGCTCGGGCTTCTGTTCATCCAGGCGCTGACATTCGGCGATATCCCGGTGATGGCGGCATATCTGATCTTCGTTTCGCTGATGTTCGTGGTGATCAACCTTTTCGTGGACATCCTCTATTTCGTCGTCGATCCGCGCTTGCGTTCGGGCGGAGCATGATCGCAATGGCCGACCGGGCGGGGCAGGAAAAGTGATGATGAACAAATGGAAACTCGGCTGGTCCAGCGCCTGGAACAGCGATCTTCTCTATGAGTTTCGCAGGAGTCCGCTGGCCGTGGTCGGGTTCCTCGTAGCCGCAACCCTCGTGCTCTCGGCGGTCTTCGCACCGCTGTTGGCACCTTACGATCCTTATGACGCCGCCGGCATCGACCTGATGAACGGGCTGCTTCCGCCGTTCTGGGACAAGGGCGGGAGCACGAGTTTTCTGCTCGGCACCGACAATCAGGGGCGCGACGTGTTTTCGGCGATTCTCTACGGGATGCGGCTGTCCTTGATCATATCGGTCTCGGCGGTGGCAATCTCGGCGCTGGTGGGAACCGTGCTCGGATTGCTGGCGGCCTGGATCGGCGGCTGGTTTGACGCCGCGATCATGCGGCTTGCGGATATCCAGTTGTCGTTCCCGGCGATACTGATCGCGCTTCTGGTCGACGGCGTCGCGCGCAGCACGCTGCCGCAGGACCAGCACGCCTCGCTGGCCATGCCGATCGTGATCGTTGCAATTGCGATCTCCGGCTGGGTGCAATACGCGCGCACCGTGCGCAGTATCGCGATGGTCGAGAAGGGCAAGGACTATGTCGCGGCAGCACAGCTCATCGGGGTCAACCCGGTCACCATCGCGCTCCGCCACATTCTGCCCAACGCCACCGGTTCGATCTTTGTGATTTCGACCGTACATCTCGCGACCGCCATCCTGATCGAGGCGACCCTGTCCTTCCTCGGGCTGGGGATGCCGCCGACTGAGCCGTCGATCGGCACGCTGATCCGGATCGGCAACGATTTCCTGTTCTCGGGGGAATGGTGGATCACCATCCTTCCGGGGGTCACGCTCGCGCTGCTTGTCTTGTCGGTGAACCTGCTTGGTGACTGGCTGCGCGACGCGCTCAACCCGCAACTGAGGTAGGTCAGACGATGGACGCACCGATCCTTCAGGTCGAGAACCTGCGAATCGAAATTCCGACGCGCCACCAGACCCTCGTGGCGGTGGACGATGTGTCGTTCGAGCTTGGCCGGGGCGAGGTTCTGGGCGTGGTGGGCGAATCCGGCGCCGGCAAGTCGCTGACCGGCGCGGCCATTATCGGCCTCTTGCGTCCGCCCGGGCGGATCGCCGGTGGCAAGATCTGGATCGACGGGCAGCGGGTGGACAACCTGTCGCCAGCTCAGATGCGCCGGGTGCGTGGCCGCATCGTCGGGGCGATCTTTCAGGACCCGATGACCAGCCTCAATCCCTTGTTCACCGTCGGGCAGCAACTTGTCGAGACGATCCGCACCCATCTGGACATGAACAGGAGCGAAGCCCGCGACCGTGCGCTCAAGCTGTTGACCGAAGTGGGAATTCCCGCGCCCGAGCAGCGCCTTGACCAGTATCCCCACGAATTCTCGGGCGGGATGCGGCAGCGGGTGGTGATCGCGCTGGCGCTTTGCGCCGAGCCAAAGCTGATCATCGCCGACGAGCCGACCACCGCGCTTGACGTCTCGATCCAGGCGCAGATCATCACGCTGTTGAAAGGGCTGTGCAACGAGCACGGTATGGCGGTGATGTTGATCACGCATGACATGGGCGTGATCGCCGAAACCGCCGACCGCGTGGCGGTTATGTATACCGGTCGATTGGCCGAGCTGGGGCCGGTGGCCAACGTCGTGCGCGCGCCTCTCCATCCCTATACTTCGGGGCTGATGGCCTCGATCCCGGTGATCGGCGACAAGCGAGACAGGCTTTATCAGATCGATGGCACGATGCCTCGGCTGACTGACATCCCGGACGGATGTCCCTTCAATCCGCGTTGCCCGGTGGTGTTGGACCAATGCCTGCATCAGCGGCCGGAAACCATCGATCTTGGTGGGCATCGGGTGGCATGCTGGAAACACGTGGAGAAAGACGCATGACCGCGCCGTTGCTTGATCTCGCCGGCCTTTCGCGCCATTTCACCTTGTCCTCGGGCCTGATGGCGCGTCTCAACAAGAGCGAAGCCAGGGTGGTGAAGGCCGTCGATGGCGTCGATATCCAGATCCGCAGGGGTGAGACGTTCGGTCTGGTGGGTGAATCCGGTTGCGGCAAATCCACCATCGCGCGGCTCACGGTCGGGCTGATGAGACCCTCGGGCGGCGCTGTCCGGTTCGGGCAGACCAACCTTGCCACGGCCGACCGGAACGAGCTTGCGCAGCTGCGTCGGCGTATCCAGATGGTGTTTCAGGACCCCTATTCCAGCATGAACGGCCGCTGGCGGATTCGCGAAATCATCGCAGAGCCGCTTCGGACGCTGAAGCTCTGCAAGACCCCCGCCGAGATCGACCACCGCGTCGATGAGCTTCTGACGCTGGTCGGCCTCTCGCCTGCGGACAAGCGCAAATACCCGCACGAGTTTTCCGGCGGCCAGCGCCAGCGGGTCTCGATCGCGCGGGCCTTGTCGACCAATCCCGAGTTTCTGGTCTGCGACGAGCCGACTTCGGCGCTGGACGTGTCGGTGCAGAGCCAGATCCTCAATCTGATGACGGACCTGCAGACCGAGTTCAACCTGACCTATATGTTCATCAGCCACAATCTGGCGGTGATCGCGCATATGGCCGACCACGTCGGGGTCATGTATCTCGGCAAGATCGTCGAGCTTGCCCCGGCCGAGCTGCTTTTCTCGGCGCCCCGGCATCCATATACCAAGCTGTTGGTCGAAACGGTGCCTGATCTCAACCGGATTGGCTATACCCGCAAACCGATGTCGGGCGAAGTGCCGAACCCGATCAACCCGCCGCCGGGCTGCCCGTTCCATCCGCGTTGCAGCTTTGCCAATGACCGGTGCCGCACGGAGCCGCCGCAGCTTCGGGTCGATGACGAGGGCACAGAGGTCGCCTGCCACGGTGTTGCCGAGGGGCGGATCTGATGCCGCTCCGGCCGTTTGGGCTAAAGGAGAGAGGTGGATGCCCGCGTTGCCGGGCCGCCCGCCGCATCACCACTCCGGGCGCGGCGCGGTCACACCACGGGCAACGACATCGCCACCGATTTCAACTCGGTATAGGCTTCGACGCCTTCGCGGCCATACTCGCGGCCCCAGCCTGATTGCTTGAACCCACCGAACGGCAAAGCCGGGTCGAGCCCGCCGCCATTCACCCGCACCGTGCCCGCCTTGAGCCGCGCCGCGAGCCGGTGCGCGATACCCAGATCACGGGTCCAGATCTGCGCCCCCAGACCATAGCCGGTGCCGTTGGCCTCAGCCGCGATCCGCGTGAGGTCCTCATCACCGAAACGCATGGCGCAAAGCACGGGGCCGAATATCTCCTCGCGCGCGACGCGCATGTCGAGGCTGGTGTCCGTGAGGATCGTGGGTTGCATGTAGTATCCCGCCCGGTCGAGCCTTTCGCCGCCGGTCAGAAGCGCGGCACCCTGATCGCGGCCGATTTGAACATAGCCGGATATACGGTCGAGCTGCGCCGACGAGATCACCGGGCCCATATCCGTTTCCGGGTCGAGCCCTGATCCGATGCGTATCGCGCGGGCGCGCTCGGCAACGGCGTCGAGCACCTGGTCGTAGGCTTTCTCATGCACATAGAGACGTGAGCCCGCGTTGCAGACCTGGCCAGTATTGGCGAAAATACTGCGCGCCGCCGCCGCTGCCGATCCCTCGAGGTCGGCATCGGGAAACACGATCACCGGGGTCTTGCCGCCAAGTTCCAGCGTCACCCGCTTGAAGTTCCCCAGCGCGGCCCGAACGATGCGGCGCCCGGTCTCGGCCGATCCGGTAAAGCTGATCTTGTCGATCCCCGGATGTTCGGCCAATGCCGCGCCGACGCCCGCACCAAAGCCGGTCAGGATGTTGACGACGCCCGGCGGAAACCCCGCCTCCTGCATCAGACGACCAAGAAAGAGCGCGCTGAGCGGCGATTGCTCGGCCGGTTTCAGGATCACGGTGCAGCCCGCCGCCAAGGCAGGGGCGAGCTTGGCGGCGGCCATCATCAAGGGCGCATTCCACGGCACGATCAAGCCCACGACGCCGATCGGCTCGCGGATCGTATAGGCGTGCCAGTCGCCGGGATTTGACAGGGGCACACTGTCGCCGGTCATCCTTGTCGGCCAGCCGGCGCTGTATTCCATAAGTTCGATCGCAAAGGCGGTGTCGAGACCGCGGACCTGCGCGAAGGGCTTGCCGATGTCCAGGGTCTCGATCAGCGAAATCATGTCGGCATTGCGGTCCATGAGATCGGCCAGTCGCCACAAGAGCCGGCTGCGTTCGGCTGGCTTCATCGTGGCCCAGGGGCCGTCGTCGAGCGCGCGGCGCGCGGCCGCCACGGCAAGGCCGGCGTCGGCGGACTCGGCGAGGGCCGCGCTGGTGAAAACCTCGCCGCGCGCCGGATCCTCAATGTCAAAGCGCTGCCCGGTCAGCGCCGGACGCCAGGTGCCATCGATCAGCAACCCGTGGTCTTCGGCAGCAAAGCCTCGCGCCTGCGTCAGCAGCGCGTCAGGGATGGCGGGTGGCATAGGGCGCGTCCTTTCGACAATGGCTCAGGTCGGGTGGTCGTTCAGCACGATCAGCGCGTCGAGCGCCATCACGCCCTGACCCTCGGGCAGGACCAGCAGCGGGTTGACGTCAAGCTCCTCAAGCCGGTCCCCGAGATCGCACCCGGCATCCGACAGAGCGAGGATTGCGTCGATCAGTGCCGCGCGGTCGAACGGCCCCGCGCCCCGGAACCCGTTCAGCAGCTCGCCCAGCAGGGTTTCGTCGATCATCTCGGCCGCGTCGGCTGCGCTGACGGGCAGGGGGCGCAGCGCCACTTGTCGCAGGATCTCGACGAAGGTGCCGCCGATCCCGACCGCCATCTGCAGTCCGAAGGCACCGTGACGCGTCAGACCCAGCAGCACCTCGAAGCCCTTCGGTGCCATCTTTTGCACCAGCACCCCGTCGATCCGCGCCTTCGGGTCATAAGCGGCAGTGCTGGCGAGGATTTCGGCAAAGGCCGCTCGCACCTCATCGGCATCACGCAGGCCGAGCTTGACCCCGCCCGCCTCGGTCTTGTGGGCGATGTCGGGCGAGTCGATCTTGAGCACCACCGGAAAGCCGAGGCTTCCGGCCAAGGCCGCCGCCGCATCGGCATCGATGGCCGCGCCCTGCGGTGTGAAGCTCATGCCATAGCCCTGCAAAAGCCGCGTCGCCTCGCGTTCTGCCATCACGGCGGCGCCGGCGGGCAGCGCGGGCACTTGCCCGGTGCCTGTCGCGACCCGGCCCCGGTCGGTGGCAAATGCGCGACGGCGTTCTTCGAACCCGATCCAGCGGCTGAGGGCCAGCACCGTTTCGCGTGCTCCCATCAGCAGCGGGATGCGCTGCGCGGCCAGCGTTTCGACCAGTTCCGTGTCGGTCGCGAACGACGTAACAGAGAAACACACCAGCGGCTTGTCGATTGCTGCCTGCGCCTCGGCCATCATGCGCGCGCGGGTGAGGTGGCCTTCGGTGCCGAGCGGCGAGTTCAGCGCCAAGGCAAAGCACCCGACTTGCGGATCGGACAGGAACGCCGCGGCCACCGCCGACAGGATCGCCGGGTTTTCCGCCAGCAACCCGGTGGTGTCGAGCGGGTTGTTTGCGATCCCGAAATCCGGCAACGCGAGGGCAAGCTGGGCACGGGTTTCATCAGACGGCGTCGGGGTGTTCAGCCCGCAGGTTTCGGCCAGATCGGTCAAGAGCGTAGTCACGCCGCCCGAAATCGAGGCGATGGCCACACCGTCCCCGACCGGGCGCTGACCCGAGGCGAACAGAATGAGCGTCTCGCGCATGTCGTCGATGTCTTCGGCCCGGATCACGCCGAGTTTGCGAAACAGCCCCTCATATGCGGCGTCCGACCCGGCAACCGAACCGGTATGCGCCAGTGTCGCGCGCTGGCCGCGTTCTGTGCGCCCGACCTTGAGCGCGACGATGGGCTTGCCGAGGCGCAGCGCCTTTTCTGCCACTTCAGCGAAACGTGTCGGGTTCTTCAGCCCCTCGATGAACAAGGCTATGACATCGGTATTCGGGTCGTCGAGCAGCCAGTCCACATATTCCGCCAGTTCCACCACCGCCTCGTTGCCCGAGGTGACGATCGCGCTGATCCCGGGCCCGCGCCCGACGAGCGTGTCGTGCAGCGCATGGGTCAGCGCCCCCGATTGCAGGACGAAGCCGACGTTGCCGGGGATCAGAGGCTCGACGATGCCGCCCGAATAGGGGGCCGCGCCGGTCAGCACGTTGACGATGCCATAGCAGTTCGGCCCGCAGATCCGCATCCCCGTGTCACGGCAGATCGCGGTCACTTCTTGCTGCAGGTCGCTGCCGATCGCAGAGCCTTCGGCAAACCCTCCCGCGATCATCAAGCCGGCCGGCACTCCGGCTGCCGCCGCTTCGCGCAGGGCCTCGACCGACGCGGCCGCGGGCAGGGCGATTGCCACGAAGTCCGGCTTCTCGGGCAGGTCGGCGATGCTGGCAAAGCAGGGGATGCCCTCGATCTCATTGTATTTCGGATTGATCGCATAGAGCTTGCCGGCAAACCCCCGGTCGCGGATGTTGCGCAGGATGATCGTGCCGCGATTGCCGCGCGGCGACGCCCCGATTACCGCGATCGAGGCGGGCGCCATCAACGGGCCGAGCGGGTGCGCCGCCACAGGTCTACTCATCGCGATAGGGGCCGTCGCGCATCTCGAGGAAGGCCTTCAGCCCCTGCTCCTTGCGGACCCGCTTGAGTTCGTCCTTGCGCGGGTCACCATGCGAGTCGAGCAGGTAGGTGTCGAGGTAGCGGTGGCCGTTCTGGATGCCTCGGAACCCCATCAGCTCGTAGGCCTGACGCAGCGCGCGCTTGGACATCAGGAGAGTATAGGCCGGGGCGTTGGCGATCCGGCGCGCCATCTTCTCGGCAGTGGCGGCAAGGTCTTCAGCCGGGACAACCCGGTTGATCAGACCCAGCTCCAGCGCACGCTGTGCCGACAGCGGGTCGCCGGTGTAGTAGAATTCGTGCACCGCCTTCATATGGGTCAGCCACGGCATGATGATCATCGGTGTCAGGGTGCCGTGCCGGATCTCGGGCTCGCTGAACCAGGAATCGTCAGTGGCGATGGTGATGTCGGCAATCAGCGCGAGCAGACAGCCGAAAGCGATAGCGTGGCCCTGAACGGCACAGATCACCGGCTTGTCGATGTCCCAGATCTTCATGCAGACGCTGGCGCTGGCGCGGGTCAGGTCATCCCAGTCACGCGAGGATTCGGGGCGGTGTTGTTCGGACATGTCGAACCCGGCAGAAAACACCTTGTCGCCGGCGGCATCGAGGATCACGACCATGACCTCTCGGTCCTTGTCGAGCCCGTCGAGCGCCTCGATCAATTCGTCCTGCATCTGCGGGCGCACGCAGTTCGCCTTGTCCGGACGGTTCAGGGTGACCCAGGCCACAGGCCCGTCCTTGCGCACCATGATATCCGTCCACTTGTCCGCGTCGTAAAGCCCGGTATCCGCCATGTTCTCACTCCATTCGCGTTGATCGCCACCGGGCGGAATGAACCGCCGGCGGAACTGGATGCACCCGACCACAGGGGCGCTTTCGAAGGTTCTTCGGGATGCTACCCGCAATGATACAGAGTTTTCAATCTTATTGTGACATGAAACAAGCCGTTCTAGGCCTGACCTTTAAACTTCACACCGGAAACGAAAAATTCGTTTAGGAACGGATAGATGAAGACATCAAGTCGGTGTTTAAGGGCTGAGCAGCCTGATGAGACTCGTTGCTGATGCGATCCAGTGCGACGTTTTTTTCGACCACCTTATTGACACAATATGTCCTTTCATGACCACATCAGGAAAACTTGTTTCATGCGCGTTCGAATCTTGTCGAACGCCGCCGCGAAGGAGAAAATCGCATGTCAGGAACCCTCCCCGAAGAGGCCTCGGTCGTTGTCATCGGCGGCGGCATCATCGGCTGCTCGGTGGCCTATCACCTGGCCAAATACGGCAAACGGGATGTGGTGCTGATCGAACGATCCAAGCTCACCAGCGGCACCACCTGGCACTCGGCCGCGATGGTGCGCCAGTTGCGCTCGACCGTCAGCCTGACGATGCTCGCGCAATACAGCGTCGAGCTTTACTCGTCGCTCGGCGCCGAGACCGGCCAGGAAAGCGGCTGGAAACAATGCGGCAGCCTGTCGATTGCCACCAACAAGGACCGGCTTGAGCATATTGCCAGGCAGGCGACCCTGGCGGGGTATTTCGGCATCGACGCCTTCGAGGTCACGCCGGACAAGGTGCGCGAGCTTTGGCCGGTGGCGCAGCTTGACGACGTGGTTGGCGGAGTCTGGTCGCCGCTTGATGGGCGGGTGAACCCGACCGATACCTGTGCGGCGCTGATCAAGGGTGCCATCGCGCATGGTGCAAAGGTCTTTGAAGACACCAGCGTCACCGGCTTCAAGACGGTCAACGGCCGCATTGCCGGGGTCAAGACCACTGCGGGCGACGTTGATTGCGAGATGGTCGCCCTCTGTGCCGGCCTCTGGAGTCGCGACGTCGCGGCGATGCTGGGGGTCGACCTGCCACTGCATGCCTGCGAGCACTACGCGATGATTACCGAAGCGGTGCCGGGCATGAACAGTTCGATGCCGATCCTGGGCGATCACGACAACAACATCTACATCCGCGAAGAGGTCGGCGGGCTGTTGATTGGCTGTTTCGAGCCCAACGCCGTGCCCGTGAGCATGGACCGTCTGCCGGCAGATTTCTCGTTCGATCTCTTGAACGAAGACTGGGAACACTTCGAGCCGGTGATGCAAAGCGCGCTGACCCGGATTCCGGCGCTTGAGACCGTCGGAATCCGCCGGTTGATCAACGGCCCCGAGAGCTGGACACCGGACGACCGGTTCATGATCGGAGAAACCCCGCAGCTTGACGGCTTGTTCGTCGCCTGCGGCATGAACTCCGTCGGAATGGCTTCGGGTGGCGGTGTCGGGCGCGCGCTGGCGGAATGGATGATCGAGGGTGAGCCGACGATGGACCTCGGCACCGTCGACGTGCGCCGGTTCAGCCCGTTCTGGAACAACCTTGAAACGTTGCGCGACCGCGCCGCCGAAAGCCTCTCGCTGCACTACGCCATCGGTTATCCGGGACGCGAGCGTGAAAGCAGCCGCAACCTCCGTCTCGGGCCGTTCCACGCCCGGCAGGCAGAACACGGCGCGCATTTCGAGACCCGCAACGGCTGGGAACGACCGGCCTGGTTCTCGCTTCCCGGGCAGAAAACCCCACCAGAGCTGACCTTCGCGCGCCCGGCCTGGTTCGATTGCGTCCAGCGCGAGCATTTGGCGGCGCGCAACGACGTCACTCTTTTCGACCGCACCAGCCTTGGCAAGATCCTCATTCAGGGGCGCGATTCCGAAGCCTTCCTGCAACGCATCTGTTCCAGCGACGTCTCGCGCGAGGGCAGGGTGATCTACACCCTGATGCTGAACCGGCGCGGCGGGATCGAAAGCGACATCGTTCTGATGCGCATGGGTCCGGATAGCTGGCTGGTCAGCACCGGGTCGTCGTCGGTGGTGCGCGACATGGACCGGATGCGCCGCAGCATCGGCGCGGATGAGTGCGTGACCCTTGCCGACGTGACCAGCGGATGGGCGGTGATCGGCCTGATTGGTCCGAAAAGCGCCGAGCTTCTGTCGCGGATCAGCCCCACCGGCTTTTCTGCCGACGAGATCGCGCCGTTTGGCTACAAGCGGATCGACACTGCCGGCACCCATGCGATTGCGGTTCACATGTCATATGGCGGCGGCGAGGGGTATGAACTTTTCATCCCGACCGAATGTGCCCTGCCGATTTACGACCGGCTGATCGCCGAGGGCGAGAGCCTTGGTCTGGTCGAGGGCGGGTCGCATGCGCTCAACGACATGCGGATGGAACAGGGTTTCTGCGTCTGGGGCCACGATATCGGTCCGGACGACGATCCTTATTCGGCCGGGCTGGGTTTCCTTGTGCACCTCAAGAAAGAGCAGGACTTCGTCGGCCGCGAGGCGCTGGTGAAGATGCGTGAGAAACCACTGGCGAAACGGCGGATGATCATCGCGGTCGAGGATACCGACCTGCTCGTGCTGGGCAGCGAGCCGATCTTTCTGGACGGCAAGATCGTCGGGCGCACCACGTCGGCGGGCTTTGCGCATCATGCCGGCTATCCGGTGGCGCAGGCCTATATCGACCTCGAGGACGGTGACGCCAAGGCGCTTGACGGAAGGAAGGCCGAGATCGAGGTGGCCTGCCGCCGCTATCCGGTCAAACTCGTGCTCAAGGGGCCACTGACGCCGTGACAAGCAGAGAGGGTTTGCCGGGTGCCACGCGATCTGCATGACGTGCTGGAGGACCGATTGGGGCCGGGGGGCGTGCTGCGCTACGACCCCGGCCTCGCCCGCTACCTCAGCGATGGCACCGTCATCCCCGGTGCGACGCCCGCGCTGATCCTGCGTCCGGCGACCACCGCCGAAGTGGCCGAGGCACTGCGGGCCTGCAACGCGGCAGGTCAGCGGGTGGTGGTGCAGGGTGGACGCACCGGGCTTGCCGGCGGTGCAAGGCCGCTGCCGGGTGAGGTGGTTCTGTCGCTGGAGCGTCTGACCGATCTGCAGACCGCCGATCCCATGACCGCCAGCATCGTCGCGGGCGCCGGTCTGCCACTTCAAACCTTGCAGGAACGGGCCGAGGCGGCGGGGTTTCTGTTTGGCGTCGATCTTGGTGCGCGGGGCTCCGCGACGATCGGCGGGATGATCGCCACCAACGCGGGCGGCATCCGGGTCCTTCGCTATGGCATGATGCGGGCGCAGGTGTTGGGGCTCGAGGCCGTTCTGGCCGACGGCACCGTGCTCGATGGCATGGCTGGTCTGGTCAAGGACAATGCCGGCTATGATCTGCGGCAGCTTTTCATCGGCACCGAGGGCACGCTTGGCGTCGTCACCCGCGCCCGCCTTGCGCTTCACCCGGCGCCGCAGAGTTCAGCGCTGGCGTTCTGTGCGATCGCCTCGCTTGATCAGGCGCAGGCCTTGCTTGTGCATCTGCGCCGGAGCCTTGGCTCCGCACTTTCGGCCTTCGAGGCGATCTGGGGCTCGCTCTATGACGCGATGACACACAGTGGAGGCCGAGCACCGCTGGATGCCGGTGCTCCGCTCTATGTGTTGATCGAGGCGCAATTCCTATCAGATCGCGATCCGGAGGCTTTCGAGGAGGCGCTCGGCGCAGCCTATGGGGCCGGGCTTTGCGGTGACGTCATAGTGGCCCAATCGCAGGCCGATGTTCAGAGGCTCTGGGCAGTTCGCGAGAATTGTTCCGAATTCGTCTACAGCCTCCGCACTTCGGTCGGTCACGATGTTGGCCTGCCCGTCACCCGGATTGGCAGCTTCATGGCGGCTGCCGAAGCCGCCATTGCCACGATCGACCGGCAGGCGCGGATCTATCCGTTCGGGCATCTGGGCGACGGCAACCTGCACTACGTCGTCGACACAAAGCACCCCGAAGCGATTTCGGAGATGGTCTACCGGATTGTGGCGGAGCATGGCGGGACCATCTCGGCGGAACACGGGATCGGGTTGGACAAGGTGCGGCATCTGCCGCTGGTGCGCGACGCCGGCCAGATCGGCGTCATGCGCGCACTGAAGACCACGCTGGACCCGTCGGGCATTCTGAACCGGGGCCGCGTCTTCGCTGTGGCCGACGAAACACACGGCTGACGGCGAGGCCGCCCTTGGCGGAACCGGCAGCAGGACAGGGAACCTGAACGACATGAGCAAGACGGAAACCGCGACCACCACCCATGAGGTCCTGGCGCAATCGCTCGAGGCCCACGGGGTCAGCCATCTGTTCGGTCTTGTGGGCGATGCCAACCTGTTCATGGTGGACGCTTTCGTGCGCTCCAACCTCGGCCAATACATCGCCTGCACACACGAATCGAACGCGGTTCTGGCGGCGCTGGGCTTTGCGCAGGTTTCAGGGCGCACGGGCGTGGCCACCATCACCCATGGCCCGGCTCTGACCAATGTGGTCTCGGCACTGGTCGAGGGGGTGAAGGGCTGTATTCCGCTGGTCCTGCTTTGTGGCGATACGCCGCCAGATGACCGCGAACACCTCCAACGCATCGGCCAGCGCGAGATGGTGGCCGCGACCGGAGCCGGGTTCGTCGAGATGCGCAGCCCGGAGACGGCGGCGGCTGATCTTGCCCGCGCCTTCCGCATGGCGGGGCATGAGCTCCGGCCGGTGGTTTTCAACATGCGTGTCGACCTGCAATGGCATCCGGTCGCGTCAGACGACCGGCCGGTTTTCGCATCCCCCGCAACACGCGCTGTCGTCAGCGAGGATGATGCGTTTGACGATGCGATGGGCATGATCGCGTCATCCCGCCGTCCGCTGATCCTGGCCGGGCGTGGCGCTGCGACACCCGAGGCGCGGGACGCAATTCTGACGCTGGCCGAGCGGCTTGGCGCGCCGGTCGCCACCACGCTCAAGGCGTCGGGGCTGTTTCATGGAGCGCCGTTCGACCTGGGCGTTTTCGGCGGGTTGAGCCAGCCGGTGACCGCGGATGAGATCCAGCGTTCGGATTGCATCATCGCCTTTGGCGCCAGCCTCAGCCGTCAGACAACCGAATCGGGCAGCTATACCAAGGGGCGCCGCGTGGTGCAGATCCTGCCCGACATGCGCGAGAATGACAGGCGCACAGAGCCTTCGGTTCTGCTGATCGGAGACCCGGCCCTGACCGCAGCCCGGATGGTTGAGATCCTCGACCTGGCCGAAATCCCATCCTCGGGCAATACCGACGCCGATCTGGCGCAGCGGCTGGCGGTTCAGGCGGAGGAACGCGCAGTGCTGCCCCCCTTCGCTGCCACCGCGCCCGCAACCATCGACTACATGCCAGCGTTGCGGCGTCTCGACCGGGCGTTGCCTGCGGATCGGGTTCTGGTGGCCGATCTTGGCCGTTTCGTCAGCGCCGCCTGGCGTGCCCTTCCGGTGCAGTCCCCCGATGCGCTTGTCTACACCGCGCATTTCGGCTCGATCGGGTTTGGCCTGGGGCAGGCGGTTGGTGCCGCCAAGGCAGCACGCGGACGGACTACGGTTCTGGTGGCGGGGGATGGCGGGTTCACCCTCGGCGGTTTTGGCGAGATCGCCACTGCGGTGCGCGAAGAGCTCGACCTTGTGATGATCATTTGCAACGATGGCAGTTATGGGGCTGAACATGTGCAGTTCACCAACCGTGCGCTGAACCCGGCCCTGTCGATGACTCAGCCGCCGGATTTTGTTGCCGTGGCACGGGCTCTTGGCGCCGAGGCGATCTGCGTGCGCACGCCGGCCGAGCTTGATGCGGCCGAGGCGCTCATTGCCGATCGCAAGGGGCCGTGCCTGATCGAATTGCGTCTTGATCCCGATCGTATTGCGGCCTCCTGACACATCGCGAAAGCACGCAGCACGAACGGGTGTTTGGAGTAGACGCCGGGTTGGCCGGCATCTGCGCCAGCTTCAGGCTTGACAGTGCGTCCGCGCCGACCATCGTTCTTGTCCGCACGCGGACTATTGCCTTTGCGCTGGCCCGGCAGGCGGTCCGGCGGTGACCGCGGGTCTCTACCTTAACCGCCCTCCGGTGGCGTTCCGATCACGATGCGGCTTCGCCGGAGACGGGGAGCAAAACCGGGTCAGCCTTAATTGGGTTGCATTTGCCGACAAATAGATATTTCAATATGGAAATGCGAACCCGCGCACCGCCCGGTCGCATAGGCGACCCGGAACACGGACGGACGGGCAGAACCCCGCGATACCGGGAATTGGAGCAAGACGATGAGCACCGATCAGACGATTGACGATTTCGAGGCCTTGGTGATCCGGGATGTCGAGGGCAAGCCGAAGGCAGGGTTCGAGCGGCTGACCCTGGCCGACCTGCCCGACAACGACGTTCTGGTCGAGATCAGCCATTCCAGCCTGAACTACAAGGACGGGCTGGCCGTCAGCGGCAAGGGCCGGATCGCGCGGCGGTTGCCGATGGTGGCGGGGATCGATCTTGCCGGCACGGTCGTCAGCTCGAAGGCGCCGCAATGGCAGCCGGGCGACCGGGTGCTGGTGAACGGCTGGGGCCTGTCCGAGACCGAATGGGGCGGCTACAGCCGCTATCAGAGCCTCAAGGCGGGCCATCTCACCCGGATGCCCGAAGGTTTCAGCCCGGCCGAAGCCATGGCGATCGGCACCGCCGGCTATACCGCCGCGCTGTGCGTGCTGGCGCTGGAAGACTGGGGCACCATTGCGCCCGGCGAGGGCGAGGTGCTGGTCACCGGCGCTGCCGGTGGGGTCGGCACGGTTGCGATCTCGCTTCTGTCCAAACGCGGCTACAAGGTCGTGGCCTCCACCGGGCGCGAAAGCCAGCATGACTTCCTGCGCGGGCTGGGTGCATCGGGTTTCGTCACCCGCGCCTCGCTGGCCGAACCGGGCAAGATGTTGCAGGCCGAACGCTGGTCCGGTGCGGTGGACAGTGTCGGGAGCACGACGCTGGCCAACGTGCTGGCCCAGACAATCTATGGCGGCGCGGTCGCGGCCTGCGGTCTGGCCGGGGGCGCCGACCTTCCCGCCACGGTGATGCCGCATATCCTGCGCGGCGTGGCCCTGCTCGGGGTAGATTCCGTGATGGCCCCGCAACACAAGCGCGAGCGGGCATGGGCCTATCTGGCCGAGCATCTGGACCGCGCGAAACTGGCATCCCTGACCACCACCGCGCCGCTGTCCGACCTGCCGTCACTGGCCGAGGCCATCGTCAAGGGCGAGACGCGCGGCCGCTATGTGATCGAGATCGGCTGAGAGGGAGACAGAACATGAGCGAAGATCTCGTCCTGTGGCAAAGGGACCCGTCGGATGCCTTTGTAACGCTGACCATGAACCGCCCGGAGAAGATGAACGCGATGAATCAGGCGCTTGGCGAGGCGCTTGAGGCCGCCGTGCTGAGGGCGGTCGCGGACCCCGACATTCGCGCCGTCATCCTGACCGGCGCGGGTCGCGCCTTCACCTCCGGGTTCGATCTTGGCGGAGAGGATTTCGAGCTCAATGCCGATCAATGGCGCGACGATATCGGCGAGAACATGCGGCGGCTCCGGATCATCCGCGAGGCGCCGATTCCGATCATCGCGGCTGTCAACGGCTACGCGCTGGCGGGTGGGCTGGAACTGATGATGTGCTGCGATATGGTGATCGCGGCCGATGATGCCATGCTGGGCGAGCCTGAGGTGCGCCATGTTTCGGCGCCGCCGACGCTGATGCTGCCCTGGACCGTGCCGATGATCCATGCGCGCTATCTGATGTACACGGGCGACCTGATCGACGGGACGGAAGCTGCCCGCATTCATCTGGTCAACAAGGCGGTCCCGCGCGATCAGCTTGTCGCCGAGGCCGAACGTCTGGCGCGCAAATGCGCCCGGATGCCGGGAGCGGCGATCAAATATGCCAAGGCCGCGCTGAACCATCAGCAGCAGACCGCCGGCATCGAAAGCTCATGGAGTTACAACCGCGAAACCACGGCCATCCTGCATGCCTCCGACGAAGGACGCTATTGGATGCAGTTGCTCAAGGAAAAGTCGCTCAAGGAGTTCCTCGAGATCCGCGAGGCTCCGTTCCGCGACCTCGACTGACCGGGTGCGCAGCATGGAAGCACCCCGGCTGGCGACAGCGCGTCACACCGGGGCGCGACCGATCCGCCCCTCGGACAGATCGCAGAAAAGTGTCGCGTGGTTGCGACGGATCCGGCCATGAACCAACTGGCCCTTGGCCGAGATTTCGCCCGCTCCGACCGAGGGTTGCAGGGCTGCCAGCAAAAACCGGCTGATGGCGGTGGAAGAGCCGGGATTGGCGCGGTTCCAGGCGGCGAAGGCTTGTGCCAAGCGATCCTCCAGACCGTCTCCCGAAATGTGCAGTTCGGAAAAAACCATCGCCACCAGGGCATCGCGCCCCTCCCCACCCAGCACAAGATCCTGAACATCCGGCCCCAGATGCCGCAGGATCTGGCTTCGCAGCATGCCCGCGCGAACCTTGATCCCGCTCGACAGCTTGAAATCCTCGGCCAGTCTGCCGTCAAAGCGCAGCATCGGCTGTCCGGTGGCATCGTCCGCCAGCACCGCCGCATCGCCGGTGTGATAGAAGCCGAACTCGTCCAGCGGCAACGGGAAAGGCCCGTCCTCGCCTAGATAGCAGGGTGCAAGATTGGGGCCACGAAACCGCAGCTCGCACCGGTCCTCGGTCTCGACAAGGGCCAGTTCGTGTCCGGGCAGCGGCCAACCCAGATATCCCGGCGCGACAATGTCGCCGGGTGCAAGACACATGGTCGACGCCGCTTCGGTCGCGCCGTAACCCGAAAGCAGACGGATCTTGCGACCGTGGTTCACAGCCATTTCGGTGCGGAAAACATGCAATCGCTGCCAGAGTGCGGGTTCCATCGCAGCACCGGCGAAGAAGATCGCGCCCAGATCGGCGCAACCTCGCACCACGCGGGCCGGATCGGCATCATAGGCGTCAAGCAGGAGCTTCAGCCCCAGTGGCACCCCGATCAGCAGCGTCGGGCGCACCTCGTCCATCAAGCCGATCAATTCATCATCCCCGACGCTCATGGGGGGCGCCACCAGATGCAAACTCCCACCGTTCCAGATGATCTTGAACAGGTTGTCGAGACCACCGAACACGTGGTTCCACGGCATCCAGTCGATCAGGACAGGCGGGCGCTCGGTCAGAAACGGCCAGATCGCCGCGTAGGCGGCCTGACAGGAGCCGATCATGCCGCGGGTGATCGGAACGCCTTTCGACGCACCGATGCTGCCAGCCGTCAGAAAGATCGAGGTCCAGTCGCCGGCCGCGCCGTCCCGGTCGGCAAGCATGGGACCGTGCGGCAGATCGGCGAGGCTGCGTGCTGGCCCCTGACCCACGAGCGGATGGTCCGACGGCAGGATGATCAGCTCGGGCCTTACCACACGCCAGAGCCGATCGGCTTCGCCGCCCGCCGGGGGTGGGAAAGATGCAAGGCCACGAAACGGATGCGGTGGCAGGCTGATATGGGTGAAATTGCCAAGGAGGCAGGCGAGCCGCAACGTCAACGCCGCCAGCCCCGCCGGAAGCAGCGTGGCGATGCGCGCGCCCGGTTTCAGGCCCGTGGCGGCCAGGGAGCCATGAAGCGCACGGGCCGCGCGCAGAGCCTCGGCGTAGCTCAGAGTCTCGCGTCCATAGCGACCCTGAGCCGAAAGAAGTAGCCGATCGGGCGCGACGTCGGCCCAGTGTCGCAGCCGCGCGGCGATGTCGACCTCGGCCCCCTCAAGTGGCAGCGAACAGGACAGGCAGATTGCTCCGTCAGCCCGCCGCCCGAGAATCAGGTGCGGGTCGCCGTCATGCGCCAGCTTTCCCCCGATCGGGCACATTCAACTGGCCGAGTCATCGGATTGCTTCAGTGCCCTCTGTTCGATCGCCATCTCGTAGACGCCGCTCTGATAGTCGATCAGCGTGTCGAACGCCGCCGTCGCGGCCACCGGATCGCGCGCCAGAATGGCCGAGAAGATCTGCCGTTGCAGCGCCACCACCTTGTCACGCTCGCGGAACTGGAAGGAAATCAGGTTCGCGGCCGGGATCAGCGCCTGGTTCACCATCGCCATCACCAGTTGCAGCAGCGCATTGGGGTTGGCTGCCGCCACGGCCTGATGAAACTCGACCTCGAGCCGGCAGAAATCCTCGTCCGAGATCTCGGTGTGGTCGAGCTCCAGCAAGGCCGCCTCGATCCGCTGGTGATCCTCGCGCCCGGCGTGTTCGCAGGCGGCCTCGATGCTGAGCCGCCCGAGGCTGCGCCGCGCCCCGACGATGTCGGAAAGCTCGACCGCGCCAAGCGACACCAGCCAGTTCGTCGTCTCGTGCATGGTCTGCGCCGCGATGTCGAGCGAGGGCGGGTTGACGAAGACCCCACCCTTCGGGCCACGCTTGGAGCGGATCAGTTTCTTCGCCGCAAGGATCTTCATCGCCTCGCGCACCGTCGGCTGCGACACGGCGAAACGCTCGGCCAGATCCGCCTCGGAGGGAAGCCGCTGGGCGGCGCTGAGCCTGCCCTGCATGATGTCGTCCTGAACGCTCTTGGCGATCTGCCGCGCCAGCCCCTGATTGCGGTCGATGCCACTCATCCCGGATGATCTCCCTGTTTTCACAGAATATATACAGATGGTTACTATATTGAAATATGGAAAAAAGAGCAAACCGTGACGACCAACGACTCCCAGCGCGGAGCCAGACGAAACCGGCCCGCGCGCACCCATACGCCTTTGCGGTGCCGTGCCCAACTCTAGAATGGCGACGGCGCTGCCATTTTGGCGTGGATGCGTGATAGTCTTGGGTCGATTCCAATATGCATACACTTCTGAAATGACTCATTTCTTGACGCTTTGGCAGAACAGGATTCGCTTGACAGGTCTTTCCATGCAATTAAAGTATTGAAATAGTAAAATTGGTGCGGCTACCGCCACCCGGCGAGTTGGCCAGAACGCCAACTACGGGAGGACTGCAATGAAACGACTTCTTGTCGAATTTTCCACCATATCTGCGGCAGCGATTGCCACTCTGACGGTCTTGTCCGGACCTGCCGCGGCGGAGATTCCGCTTGCCCCGCAGGTCGCGGAATCCGGCGTCATGGTGGTGGCGAACACCTTCGAGTACGCCCCGTTCGAGTTCCTCGACGACAATGGCAAACTGGTCGGCATCAACGTCGAACTGGCGCAGGCCGCCGCAGACGTCCTCGGTGTCGAACTCGATCTTCAGCGCACCCCTTTCGCATCGATGATCCCGGCTTTGGCTGCGGGTCGCTTCGACATCTCGTGGGAGACCTATGTCGCCACCGAGGAACGGCTCGCCCAGGTCGATTTCGTCATGTATGTGCAGGCCGGAATCGTCGCGTCCACCACACCTGAAAAGGCGCCGATGTTCGAAGGCGAGAACGGACTTTGCGGAAAGCGCCTCGGGCTTGCCTCGGGCGCAGCCTCGGATTTCCTGGCGGACCGGCTGAATGCCGAATGTGTCGCCAATGGCCTTCCCGAGTTCACCAAACACTTCTATCCGCAGGCGGCGGATATCGTTCAGGCTGTTCTGGCTGACCGCGTGGATGCCCGCTTCGACGACGCCACCGCCTCTGGATATTTCGAGGTGACAAGCGGCGGTCAACTGATCGTGCTGCCCGGCGTTTATGACAACGTGCCGATGGGCATGGCCATCAAGAAGGGCGACGACGCGCTGGCCGAGATGATGCGCGCGGCGGTCTCCGAGATCATGGCCAATGGCACCTATGAGGCGATCATGGCGAAATACGGCATGACCAGCGCAATGCTCACGGAGTCCTATATCGTGCGCGACGTCTCGGACATCCGCTGATATCGCTGCCTGACACGCCGCTGACCGGGTGGGAGAACTCTCACCCGGCGCGCGCCCTCAAGGAGGTTCTCATGCAAGGGAATGACGTTCAGCTGACTGCAAGCCGGCTGGAAGTCGTTCCGCCACGCCGCTATGGTCTGTGGATATCGACCGCCTTGGTCGTCGTCCTCATGGCGATGATCGGTTGGTCCATCGCCACGAACCCGTCCTTCGGCTGGCCGACCGTGATGCACTACCTGTTCGATCCGCGCATTCTCAAGGGGTTGAGCCAGACCCTTCTTCTGACCGTCCTGATCATGGCCATCGCAATCGTCGTCGGCATGATCGTGGCGATCATGCGCCTTTCGGACAGCCGCATCCTGAATTTATTTGCCAGCGGCTATGTCTGGTTCTTCCGCGGCGCACCTGCGCTGATCCAGCTCATTTTCTGGTATAACCTCTCGCTGGTGATCCGCGAATTCAGCCTGACCCTGCCGTGGATCGGCACCGTCTTCTCGGTCCGTACCAATGACGTGATGACGCCTTTCGTTTCGGCGGTAGTTGCGCTTTCCCTGCACGAAGCGGGTTACATCGCCGAGATCATCCGTGCCGGCATCAAGTCCGTCGCGCCCGGCCAGAGCGAGGCCGCCGCAAGCCTCGGCGTGAACCGACGACTGATCCTGCGCCGGATCATCATGCCGCAGGCGATGCGGTTCATCGTGCCACCAACCGGAAACGAAACGATCAACCTTCTGAAGACGACATCGTTGGTGACCTTTATCGCGGTGAACGATCTGCTCTATGCCGCGCAGAACATCTATGCGCGCACTTTCGAGACCATTCCGCTGCTGATCGTGGTCGCATTCTGGTATCTCGCGGTGGTGACGGTGCTGTCGATCGGCCAGCATTTCATCGAACGCCACTTCGGCCGAAGCGACCGCACGCTGAATGCTTCGCCGGGCGCGTTCTGGCGTCAGGCCCTTGGTCTGCGGCGCCGCGAGGTAACGCCGACATGAGCCCGGCTTCCCCAAACCCTGCCCAGACCGAGAACCGCCGCCGGTTCGACGTGCCCGCGGATTCGATGGTCTTCGCGCGCGCGGTCCGCAAGAGCTTTGGCAGCCTCGAAGTGCTCAAGGGGATCGACATCGACGTGCCCAAGGGGGACGTGACCTGCATCATTGGCCCCTCGGGTTCCGGTAAAAGCACCTTCCTGCGCTGCATCAACCATCTTGAAGATATCAACGGCGGCGTGTTGCTGGTCGACAGCGAATTCGTCGGCTACAATCTGCGCCACGGCAAACTCCATCCGGTCCGTGACAGGCTGCTTTGCCAGCGCCGGGCCGAAATCGGCATGGTGTTCCAATCCTTCAACCTGTTTCCGCACATGACCGCACTGGAAAACCTGATCGAGGCACCGATGCGCGTGAAACGGCAAAGCCGCGCCGAGGCCACGGACAGTGCCCAAGCGTTGCTGGCACAGGTCGGCCTCGGGGATCGCGGCGACGCCTACCCGCGCCAGTTGTCGGGCGGACAGCAGCAGCGCGTGGCCATCGCCCGCGCACTTGCGATGCAGCCCAAGGTTCTCCTCTTTGACGAGCCGACCTCGGCACTCGATCCTGAGCTTGTCGGTGAGGTCCTGACCGTGATGCGCGATCTGGCTGAACGCGGCATGACCATGGTTGTCGTCACCCACGAGATCGGGTTCGCCCGCGAGGTGGGGGACCAGCTTGTGTTCATGGATGACGGGGTAGTCGAGGAGCGTGGCAATCCCCGCGAGGTGGTCGCCAATCCGCAATCGCCGCGCACGCGGGAGTTCCTGTCGCGCGTTCTCTGATCCTTCTTCCCCTTTCCGTTTACCTCTCGGCTGTGAAGGAACCCTGTTCGTGACCACTCATATCACCTGTATCGAGGATCTGCGCCAAAAGGCGCGGCGACGTGTGCCAAAGGTGTTTTACGACTATGTCGATTCCGGATCGTGGTCCGAGGCGACCTATCGCGGCAACGAGGTCGATCTTGCCCGGCTGACACTGAAATCGCGGGTGGTGCGCGATCTGCGCGACCGCTCGCTGGCGACCACGCTCGCGGGTCAAAAGGCCAGCATGCCGGTGGCGCTCGCGCCGACCGGCATGGCCGGGATGCAGCGTGCTGACGGCGAGATCCTCGCCGCGCAAGCGGCCGAGGCGTCGGGTGTGCCCTTTACCATGTCGACGATGAGCATCTGCTCGATCGAGGATGTAGCCCGTGCGACGCAGTCGCCGTTCTGGTTCCAGATCTACATGATGCAGGACCGTGCGTTTCTGACCCGGCTGATGGACCGGGCGGCGGCCGCGCGTTGTTCGGCTCTGGTTGTCTCACTCGACCTGCAAATGCTGTCGCAGCGCCACACCGACATCAAGAACAACCGTGGTGCGGCGATCTTTGCCCTGTCGCGCCTGCCGCAGCTGATCCGGCGCCCGCGCTGGTGCCTCGAGATGGCCCGCACCCGGCGGCACAATTTCGGAAATATCGCTGGCCACGTCGACGGCGTGAAGGATATCGCAGCCGTCGGGCGCTGGACGGTTGACCAGTTCTGCCCGGTGCTGGAATGGGACGACCTGCGGTGGATCCGTGAGCAATGGAAGGGCAAGCTGATCCTGAAAGGCGTGATGGACGAAGAGGACGCCGTTACCGCCGCCGAAGTGGGAGCAGATGCCATCGTCGTTTCAAACCATGGCGGGCGACAGCTTGATGGCGCACCCTCCTCGATCACGGTGTTGCCCCGGATCGCCCGCGCGGTCGAAGGCAAGACCGAGGTGCTGATGGACAGCGGCATCCGTTCTGGTCAGGATGTGCTCAAGGCCATCGCCTCCGGGGCGCACGGCGTCCTGATCGGGCGGGCCTATCTCTACGGGCTGGCCGCCGGTGGGCGCGAAGGGGTGGAAACCTGCCTCTCGATCATCCGCAAGGAGCTGGACCTGAGTATGGCAATGTGCGGCCTGCGAGACGTGCGCGATGTTTCCTCGGCGATCCTGGATGAGCCGCGCGTGTGATCGCCGAAGCGTATTGGCATTTGGTCCGGTTGGTCCGCGACACACAGGTCGGTGCGGCGAAAGCCGAAACGAAACTGATCCGCCCGCTCGGTTTGTTCGAATGGCACGATTGATGCGAACCGTCCGAGTTTAGCGGGGACCACTGCTCCACTTGACGCGACCATATCCAGCACGTCGCGTTGCGCAGGGCCGTTGGCTTCGCCTTCGGCGGGCGGGATGTTCCCGATGCACCATTTCCGTCTGCCTGACGCGAAGCTGACCTCGCCAGGGTCCGGGCTTCAGCCCCCTGTCAGCTTCGCCGCGCATGAGTCGCATCAGGATAGCACCGGCGAGGTCCCTGGCTCATGACGAAGACACTGACAAATCTCGGCTTTCTTGCGGCCTTTGCGGGGGTGACGATGACCGTTGCCTCGCAGGGGTCGGGGTGGGCGAGACGATGACTGATCTGACGCAGCGCGCAGACAATGTCCGCCTCGCACCGGGTCGTCGGTCCATTCCGTGGATGCCAGCCGTCGGCAATGCCCTGCATTTGGTTGGCCCCTTGCTGGTCGCCTCGGCGTGCATTCTTGCCGGAATCCTCGGCTACACCACTTACGCGCCATATGGGTCGGAAGCGGCCTTCGGCATCGCCGTCGGGGCCGTGGCTGTCGTCGCCATGGGCCAGACCCTGATCCTCGCGACACGTCCACGCCTGCTGGAGCCGGTGTTTGGCGGGCTCGACCGGATGTACCGGGTGCACAAGTGGCTGGGCATATCCGCGTTGGTCCTGATGATCCTGCATGACCAGTTCGAGCCCGATTTCGACCGCAAGGTTCGCGAGACCGGGTTGGGAGACTTCGCCAGTGATGCGGGTGAGTTCGCGTTCTATGCGTTGCTTGTGCTGGTCGCGATCAGCTGGTTTCGACGCCTGCCAGTCATCCGGCTGGAGATTCCCTATCAGCTCTGGCGGTTCAGCCATCGTTTCATGGGCGCCCTGTTCGCCATCGTGGTGTTTCACCAGTTCTTCGTCGACATGCCGACCGGGGTAGATCCGTCGCTCTCGGTGCTCCTGAACGCCTTCGGCCTCGCCGGTGTGGTCGCCTGGGTCCATACCGAATTTGTCGCCTCGCGTCTGCGGCGTCGGGAGTTCATGGTCAGCGCGATCAGCCGAAACGGGCAAGCCATCGAGGTGACGCTGATGCCCAGGGGGCGGGCGATGCGCTGGCGGCCGGGGCAGTTCGCCTTTGTCCGCGCGCCAGAAGCGGGATTGTCAGAGCCGCACCCCTTCACGATTGCCAGCGCCCCGCGGCCTGACGGCGCGCTCAAGCTGTCCATCCGGGCGCGCGGCGGCTGGACCCGGCGCTTGCCCGGCGCCCTCAGGACCGGGATGAGCGTGCAGGTCGAAGGCCCGTATGGACGGTTCGACTTTCGCAAGGGCGGCGCGCGCCAGATCTGGCTGGCGGGCGGCATCGGCATCACGCCCTTCCTCGCCTGGGCCGAGAGCCTGACCGGGACGGAGCGGCGCGACATCCACCTCGTCTATTGTGTGCACAGGCCTGAAGACGCGGTCGGGGTGGAGACCCTGAAAGCAGCCGCTGCGCGCAACCCGCGGTTCAGCTTCAGCGTGGTCCCAACCGCGCGCGATGGTCGCCTGACGGCCGAGCGTCTGAACGAAACGGCACCGTTCGCGGTCAGTGAGGCCGATCTGTGGTTCTGCGGCCCGACGGGTCTGAGGCGCGGAATCCTCAGGGGACTGCGGGCAATAGGCCAGACGCCGAGACGGGTGCGCTTTGAGCATTTCGAGTTCGCATGAGGCGCTGTTCGGCACGCGAGCCAAGCCGCGCACCCGCTCACGAGTCTAATTGCTGGCATCCGGGCGCAGGAACATGCTAGCCGACCCCCGACGCTCTCGTTCCGGCATTCAGGTAGATGATATGAAAAAGCTGTTCGCTGTGGATCGTTCGATGCTGCTGACGGTCCTGACCGTCCTCGGGATGTTCATGGCCACTCTCGCCCTCTGGCCGTTGCGCGGCAGCGCCGCCGAGCTTTCATCTCTCGTCGGTCTTGCACTGGTCTATCTGACCGGAGGGTTGCCGGCGGCGTGGCGGGCGATCGTCAGCATGTGGCAGGACCACGTTCTGGACATCGACCTGCTGATGGTCGTTGCGGCCGTTGCGGCGGCAGCCGTGGGCGCGCCGTTCGAAGGTGCGGTGCTGCTTACCCTGTTCAGCGTCTCGACAACATTGGAGCAGCGCGCACTTGGACGCGCGCGGCATGCCATCGAAGCCCTGATGGCCCTGCGTCCCGAGACCGCGCTGCGAAAATCGCCCGACGGCACCGTCACGGAGGTTCCGGTCGCGGACCTGAAGGTGGGCGACATCTTCGTGTTGCGCCCGGGTGCACGCGTTCCCACCGACGCGATGATCGTCACCGGCCGCGGCTCGCTGGACGAGGCGAACATCACCGGCGAGTCCATGCCCGTCACCAAGCAGAAGGGCGCCTTGGTCTTTGAGGCGACGGTCAACCTCGACGGGGTGCTGGAGGCAGCCGTCACCAGGACGGTCGAGGAAAGCACGGTCGCGCGGATGATCGCCCTGGTGACCGAGGCGCAGGCGGCAAAGGCCCCGTCCGAACGCTTCAGCGAGTGGTTCGGGCAGCGATACACGATCGCGGTGCTGGTCGGTGCCGTCGTCGCCTTTGCGGTCTTCAGCTGGCTTGGGCGCGACTGGCACGAGGCGCTCTACCGGGCCGCGATCCTGCTGGTCGCGGCGAGCCCCTGCGCAATCGTGATTTCGGTGCCCGCCGCGATCCTGTCCGCATTGTCGGCGGCTGCGCGCGGGGGCGTGCTGTTCAAGGGCGGGGCGGCGCTCGAAACGCTCGCGGCGGTCGATACGTTTGCGTTCGACAAGACAGGGACGCTGACGACCGGCAAGGCCTCGGTCTCCACCGTGGTCGCCCTTGACGGCGATGAGCAAGAATTCATGTCGCTGCTCGCCGGGCTCGAGGCCCATTCGGAACATCACAGCGGCGCGGCCATCCGGAGGGAGGCCGCCAATCGCGGCATCCAGCCTGTCGACGTGACCAACGTGATCACCCAACCGGGCGAGGGAATCGTCGGCGATGCGGGCGGCGGCAAGCTCTGGGCGGGCAATCCGCGCATGGCGGCGCGGATGGGCGCCGAGATCGAGCACCAGGCCCTGAGCGCGCTGGTCGACGAGGCGCAGACGGTCATCTACTTCGGTCGGGATACCAGCCTGCTCGGAGCCGTCACCCTCGCCGATCAGGCCCGCGCGAGCTCCCGACCCGCACTTGCTGCACTTCGAGACAGCGGCGTCACGAAGATCCTCATGCTGACCGGTGATCGCGCGCCCGTCGCTCTGCGGATCGGCAGCGAACTCGGGTTCCACCCCGACGAAGTTCACGCCGACATGCTGCCCGAGGACAAGGTCCGCATGGTCGGCGAGCTTGCCGCCAAGGGCAAGGTCGCGTTCGTCGGGGATGGCGTCAACGACGCGGCAGCGCTCGCACGTGCCGATGTGGGGATCGCAATGGGCGCGGCGGGATCGGAAGTCGCGCTTCAGGCCGCCGACGTCGCGCTCCTGTCGGAAGACATGGGGCAGCTTGCAGAGGCACATCGACTGGCGCGCCGCACCGCGACGATCATCCGGCAGAACCTGGTCTTCGCCATGGGCGCCATGGCCGTCCTGGTCACTGGCGGGCTGTTCTTCGATCTGCCCTTGCCGCTGGCCGTGGTGGGCCACGAAGGCGGCACGGTTCTGGTGGTGCTCAACGGCTTGCGCCTGCTCCGCACGCCGCGTCGGCAGGGCGAAAAGAAGATGCCTGAAAGGGCAGGGGCGACCGTTCTTTGAGATCGGGGCCGGTCGGTGCGAAGAAGCAGCGCGTGCGATTGGCGGTCGGGCCCGCCCGCCATGGCGGATACAATCGTGCAGCGGTTGCTGCGACGCGATTGCAACCCTGCCAGCGCCTTCCGAAGCGGGACCACGTGGACGGCGATTGCCGAAGCTCCCGCTGACTGAAGAAAACCACGCACCGCTGGAACGATCGCCGGTGCGGAACCCCTGCGACGTTTGACCGTTGTTGACCGAAAGGAGGAAACGCCATGACTGACTTCAAGGTTGGCGATCACGTGAGGTGGAATTCCGAAGCCGGGCATGTCTCTGGCAGGATCATCAAGATCCACACCAGCGATTTCGACTACAAGGGGCACACCAGACGCGCGTCCGAGGATGAGCCGCAATATGAAATCAAGAGCGACAAGACAGACCATATCGCTGCCCACAAGCCAACGGCGCTGACGAAGATCGATTGATGCCGGGTGGTTTTCGCACGGTCGGACATTCCAACCGCAGCCTCGCCACGTTCGTCGGGATTCTCGGGCGGGCAGGGGTCGAGGTGGTTGCCGATGTGCGCAGTTTTCCGCGCTCGCGCACCAATCCGGCCTTCAGTATCGACAGCCTGCCGGATGATCTGCTCCGTCACGGGATCGGGTATGTGCATTTTCCGGATCTCGGGGGTCGGCGCGGGGTGCAACGGGACGTGCCGGGCCAGCTGAACGCGCTCTGGCGCAACCCGAGCTTTCACAATTATGCCGACTACGCGCTGTCCGAGCGGTTCGGCGCGGCGTATTCGGAACTTGTCGACTTGGGCCAGAGCCGTCTTGTCGCGGTCATGTGTTCGGAAGCCGTCTGGTGGCGGTGTCATCGCCGCATCCTCGCCGACTATCTTCTGATGGACGGCTTCAGGGTCATCCACCTGATGGGAGCGGGGCGAGAGACGCCGGCAACCCCGACGCCGGGAGCTCAGCGGCGGTCCGACGGAAAGGTCATCTATCCGGAGGCCGATGACGGCCTGGACGGCCACCAGCCTTGAGGTCGCCACGATCGGGGGGCGGGACGCGGCCTTGCCTCTGACGGTTGCGCAATGCGTTGCGTCCACCTTCCGACGATGCACCGTCCGTCCGCGGCGAAAGCGGAGCGAATCCCCCGGCGGCGCGATCCTGGAACTCGTCCAGGTCAACCGCTCACGTATGGGATGTGCGAAAATTCCGAGTTTCCTCTATCAAATGACCCACATATGCCTGTGTTTTCGAGTAAATCGGGAAAATAATCTGCCACCTCGCGTGTAAGAATTCCGATGCACCCGCAGGACGCGCCGCGTTCTGGCGTTGGTCTGCAAGCTTCAGGAACCGGCTCAATGTCACGCTCGCGAATTGCGAAAGTCCCCTTCAGGCGTATCACGGTGGTGCAACATCTGGTGCACGGTTTCGGCTTTTCGGACGATGAGCTGGAGCGCCAAGGTCGGCGCGTCCACGGCGATCCGGTCAGGAAAGAACCTCAGCAATGACGATGACCGTCTGGATCCTGCGCCGGATTGTTCAGGCCGCGGTGGTTGTGCTGGCGATGTCGATGATCGTCTTCATCGGCATGCATCTGGTCGGCGATCCCGTTGACGTGCTCCTGACGCAGGAATCGACCCATGAGGATCGCGCCCGCCTGATCGAGAGCCTTGGGCTGGATCGCCCGCTCTGGGCGCAATACCTCAGTTTCCTTGGCAGTGCGCTGCAGGGAGAGCTGGGCAACAGTTTCGTCTACAACACGCCGGCGGTGACGTTGATCCTGCAACGCCTTCCGGCCACGTTGGAACTTGCGTTCTCGGCCCTGTTCATCGCGATCCTGATCGGGGTGCCACTGGGGCTTTATGCAGGCATGCGCCCAAGCAGTCCGCTGGCAAAAATCATCACGACGGGCAGCATCCTCGGTTTCTCGCTGCCGACGTTCTGGGTCGGCCTGCTGATGATAATGGTGTTCAGCGTCTCGCTCGGGTGGCTGCCTGCCAGCGGGCGCGGCGAGACGGTGCGCGTGTTGGGCGTCGAATGGTCGTTCCTGACCTGGGACGGGCTTCGACACCTGTTTCTGCCGGCGCTGAACCTGTCCCTGTTCAAGGCGTCGATGGTCATCCGGCTGACAAGGTCCGGCGTGCGCGAGGTGATCGGGTTGGACTATGTCAAGTTCGCCCGCGCTAAGGGGCTCGCGCCGAGTCGCATCGTGATCGTGCATATCCTGCGCAACACGATGATCCCGCTGGTCACCGTGCTGGGGCTCGAGCTTGGATCGACCATCGCCTTCGCGGTGGTCACGGAAAGCATCTTTTCCTGGCCCGGCGCGGGCAAGCTGATTCTGGACAGCCTGAACGCGCTCGACCGACCGGTTGTCGTGGCCTACCTGCTGGTGGTCGTCACGTTGTTCGTCACGATCAACCTGATCGTCGACATCCTCTACCGTGTGCTCGACCCGCGGGTGCGCCTGGGAGGAGCAGCGACATGACTGCAACGACGGAACAGGCGCCCCGTTCTCCCGCGATTGACCGCGTGGTCGATTTCTTTCGCTCGCCAATCGCGGTGCTCGGGCTGGTGCTTGCGCTGACATTCGTGGTCGTCGCGATCTTTGCGCCGTGGATCGCCCCGCAGAACCCCTACGACCTCATGCAGATCGACGTGATGGATGCGCGGATGCCACCCGGAACGGTGAGCTTCAGCGGAGAGATGACGCATCTTCTGGGCACCGACGGGCAGGGGCGGGACCTGCTGTCGGCGATCTTCTATGGCCTGCGGATCAGCCTGTTCGTCGGCATCGGGTCGGCCCTTCTGGCCGGCATGCTCGGGACGGGCCTGGGCCTGACCGCAGCCTATGCCGGTGGACGGGTGGATTCGATCATCATGCGCGTGGTCGATCTGGTGATGGCGCTGCCCTCGATCCTCGTCGCACTCCTGATGCTGGCGGTATTCGGGCGCGGCGTGGGCAACGTGATCCTGACGCTGGTGCTGCTGGAATGGGCCTATTACGCCCGCACCGCGCGCAGCCAGGCGCTGGTCGAAAGCCAGCGTGACTATATCGAGGCGGCGCGTGGGTTGGGCCTGTCGTCGGTCCGCATCCTGCGGCGCCATATCCTGCCCAACTGCATGCCGCCCCTGATCGTGGTCGGCACCCTGCAGATCGCCCGCGCGATCACGCTGGAAGCAACGCTGAGCTTTCTCGGTCTGGGTGTTCCGATCACCGAACCGTCGCTGGGGTTGCTGGTGTCCAACGGCTATCAATACATGCTGTCAGGTGCCTACTGGATCAGTTTCTTTCCCGGACTTGCACTGCTTCTGGTGATTGTCTCGATCAACCTGATCGCCGACAGGCTGCGTGAGGTCCTTGACCCGAGGGCGCTGCGATGACCGCTCCGCTTCTGGAAGTGCGCGGCCTGTGCACCCGTTTCACCTCGCGAGGGCAGGAATTGCGCGCGGTCGAGGATGTGTCATTCACCCTGAACGAGAGCGAAACGCTGGGCCTTGTCGGCGAGTCCGGTTCAGGCAAGTCCGTGACAGGGTTTTCCATCATGGGTCTGATCGACCCGCCCGGGCGCATCGCCTCGGGTCAGATATTGTATCGCGGACGCGACCTGGCGGCGATGAGCGCGCGGGAAATGCGCAGTGTGCAGGGCAACCGCATCGCGATGATCTTTCAGGACCCGATGATGACGCTCAACCCCGTGCTCCGGATCGGCACGCAGATGAGCGAGGCGATCCTGGCCCATGAGCGGGTCGATGCCGCGACCGCACGGGAAAGATCGCGCGATGCGCTGGCCGCCACCGGAATCCCCGGCCCCGAAAGCCGGCTGGATGCCTATCCGCATCAGCTCTCCGGTGGCATGCGTCAACGTGTGGCAATCGCCATCGCCATGCTGAACCGGCCCGAGATCATCATTGCCGACGAACCTACCACGGCGCTCGACGTGTCGATCCAGGCACAGATCCTGGTCGAGGTTCAGGCGTTGGTCCAGGCGACCGGCATGGCACTGATCTGGATCTCGCACGACCTGTCGGTGGTTGCGGGTATCGCCGACAAGGTCGCCGTGATGTATGCCGGCCGCATCGTGGAAAAGGGCCCGGTGGACGGGGTGCTGGACCACCCGCGCCATCCCTATACCGCAGGCCTGATCGCCAGCCTGCCGGGGCAGGCCCTTCCTGGCACCCGGCTGACCCAGATCCGCGGCACCGCGCCCAACATGTTCCATCCGCCCGAAGGCTGCGCGTTCGCCCCCAGATGCGACCGGGCGAGCGAAACCTGCAGGCAGCAGCCGATGCTCAGCGCCGATACGGAGCAGCACGTGCGTTGCTTTCATCCGCTATCGGGAGCGGCTTCACCCGCCGAACCCGCAGGCAAGAAGGAGAGCCTGCCGTGATGCCGGACAAAGCCGCCAGCAGCCTGCCAGGCGCCGAACCCGCCGAAGTTGTGCTGTCCATGCAGGACGTCAGCAAACGCTTTGGCGATGCGAAACGCTCATGGGCGATGCGGTTGGGTCTGACCCAACCCGAGCCGGTGGTTCATGCGCTGGACGGTATCGACCTGACCATTCACGCCGGCGAGGTCATGGGGCTGGTCGGGGAATCGGGTAGCGGCAAGTCAACGCTGGGTCGGATCGCCGCCGGGCTGCTCCAGCCGAGCGGCGGCACATTGCGTGTCTATGATCGCGACCCGGCCCGCGACAAGACCATCCACCGCGACGTGCAGATGATCTTTCAGGACCCCCAGGCCAGCCTCAACCCGCGGATGCGCATCGACCAGGCCGTCGGCGAGGCTCCGCGGCTTCACGGCATGATCAAGGGGCGAGGGCTTGACGACTATGTCAGCGAACAGCTGGTGCGGGTGGGGCTTGACCCGGCAGCACGGTCACGCTTTCCGCATCAGTTCAGCGGCGGTCAGCGTCAGCGGATAAACATCGCCCGGGCGCTGGCACTCAATCCGCGGTTCCTCGTCTGCGACGAATCCATTGCCTCGCTGGACGTCTCGATCCAGGCGCAGATCCTCAACCTGTTCATGGATCTGCGGGATGACCTGAACCTGACCTACCTGTTCATCAGCCACGATCTGCGCGCGGTGCAACACATATGCGACCGGGTGGCCATCATGTATCTGGGCCGGATCGTGGAGGAAATGCCGACGGCATCGTTCTCGGACCGGGCGAACCATCCCTATACCCAGGCATTGCTGGCAGAGATCCCGGATCTGAAGAACCGCCGCAAGACCTTCACCGCGATCAAGGGCGAAATCCCCAGCCCGATCAACCCGCCGTCCGGGTGTCATTTCCACCCGCGCTGTCCCTTCGCATTTGACCGCTGCCGCACCGAGCGGCCCGCCCTCAGGACCATCGGAGACGCGCATCGCAGCGCCTGCCATTTGAACGACGAACAGTCACGCCGGAACGGCGGCGACACGAGAATACCAGCATGAAAGAGGAGATCATGATGCTGATACCACGATGGAAGACATTGGTGGCTGCACTCTGCGCGTCTTGCGCCGTGACGGCCGCCAGCGCGCAGAACCTGACCATCGGTTATTCCGATGCGATTTCGTCTCTCGACCCGCAGCTGAACAATCATGCCGGCGATCACAACTCGGCGCAGATGCTGTTCAGCACCTTGACCCCCAAGGACGTCAACGGCCCGGTGCCCTGGCTCGCGGCAAGTTGGGAGCTGATCGACCCGACAACCTGGGAATTCAAGTTGCGTGAGGATGCCAACTGGACCGACGGGACTCCGGTCACATCGGACGACATCAAGTTCTCCTACGAGCGCGCCATTGACGTGCCGGGCAGCGTTGCCAGTTTCCGGGGCTTCCTGCGCACGGTGGAGGATGTCGAGATCATCGACGACAAGACCTTCCGCATCATTACCAACGTTCCGAACCCGCTGCTGCCGATCAACCTGTCCACGGTCTATGTCGTCAGCAGGCATGTGGGCGAGGGCGCGCTGAGCGACGACTACAACAGCGGCAAGGCGCTGGTCGGATCGGGCGCTTACGAGCTTGAGACCTACATTCCGGGCGACCGGCTGGTGATGACCCGGAACGAGGGATACTGGGGCCCGAAACCGGAGTGGGAAAAGGTCGATTATCGCGATATCTCCAATCCCGCAGCGCGCACGGCGGCGCTTCTGGCCGGGGACGTGGATGTGATCGACAAGGTTTCCCTGTCCGACCTGGACACCCTGGAAGCCAGCGACAAGGTGACGGTCTATTCCTATCCGGGGCTGCGTGTGCTGTTGCTGCAACCCAGCTTCAACCCCGCGCCGAGCGAATTCATCACGGCCGCCGACGGCAGCCCGCTGGACGTGAATCCGCTGCTCGACGTCCGGGTCCGCGAGGCCCTCAACATCGCCATCAACCGCGAAGCGATCGCCGACCGCATCATGCGCGGCGGTGCCACGGTGGCCAATCAATGGATGCCCGAAGGCACGTTCGGCTACGATCCCGAAATCGGGGATATCGCCTATGATCCCGAAGCGGCCAAGGCGTTGCTTGCCGAAGCGGGCTATCCCGATGGCTTCCGTCTGACCATGCACGTCCCCGGCGACCGTTATCCGATGGCGACCGAAACCGCGCAGGCCGTGGCGCAGTTCTGGACCCGCGCGGGCGTTGCCACCCAGATCGAGGCGGTTCCCTACTCCGTCTACGCCGGGCGTGCCAACAAGAACGAATATGCCATGTCGATGATCGGCTGGGGCAACGGAACCGGCGAAGGCACCTATGCCATGACCACGATCCTTGCGACCTATGACACCGACAAGGGCCTGGGTGCCTCCAACTGGGGTCGCTTCAGCAGCGAACGGCTGGATGCGGCGCTGGAAATGGCGACGTCCGAATTCGACGACGCCGCGCGGGAACAATTCATCTTCGACGGCGTCAAGGCCGTGTCCGAAGAGGTGGGCGTGATCCCGCTGTTCCACTACAAGATCATCTGGGCCGCTCGCAACGATCTGAAGGTCATTCCCTGGACCAGCGACCGCCACGTCGCCCAACAGGTGACGACCATTGAAAACCAGTGAGACGGGGCGAGGCATGCCTTCTCTCTCACTGCACGTGGAGCCAGCGGATGCGCTGATCGACGTGGCGCGCCGGATCACCGTATCCGGCGCGCAACCCGGCGCCATCGTCAGGATCGGGACGCAGACGCTGCGATCCGAAGCGATCTGGACCAGCCGCGCCGATTTTCTCGCCGATGCTCAGGGCAGGGTCGACCTGAGCCGGGACGCGCCCATTGCGGGTGACTATTCCGGCGTCGCGCCGATGGGCCTGATCTGGTCACAGACCTGCGCGGACTCTCCGCAGCAGTTCAACCGCGCGACCGACCAGCCGCTCGAAACCGCGATTGTTGCACAATGCTCGGGGGTCGAGACAACCGCGCACATGGTGCAGCGCCTGCCGGTCGAGGGGGTCAGTCGTCACGAGGTGCGCGAAGACGGCCTTGTCGGCGTGTTGTATCGTCCGCCCGGCTCGGCTCCCGCCCCCGCGATCATGATCCTGAACGGGTCGGGCGGCGGTATCAACGAACCGCGCGCGGCGCTCTGGGCGGCGCATGGCTACAACGCGATGGCGCTGGGCTACTTCGGCGCGCCGGGCCTGCCGCGGTACATCTCCAACACCCCGCTGGAGTATTTTGCAACAGGGTTGGACTGGCTGCGCGCCAACGTGCAGCCGCGCAACGAATTTGTCGCCGTGACCGGGCAATCACGCGGCGGGGAATTGTCGCTGCTATTGGGCGCGACATTCCCTGAAAAAGTCTCGGCTGTCATCGCATATGTCCCGAGCGCCTTCGTCCATGGCGGTCAGGCCGCAAGTGATCCGGCAATCGGCCGCGACGGTCCGACCTGGCTGCTGGATGGCAAACCGCTGACCCATATCTGGGACGACAACAAGTTCGCCAGCTGGCTGCCCTATGACAACGGCGAGCCTCCGCGCCGCAACAGCCTGGCCATGATGACGGCCCTCGCGGACCCGCAGGCAGTGAAGCGCGCGCGGATCGCGGTCGAACGGATCGCCGGGCCGGTGATGCTGGTCTCGGGGGGCGATGACGGAGCCTGGCCGTCCGACCTGTTTTCTCTCATGGTGAAGTCAAGCCTGGAGGCCGCGGGCCATCCCTACCCTGTCGATTGGGTCAACTATCCCGAGGCGGGGCACTCTGTCCTGTTTCCCCATGTTCCAACCACCCGCATCGCCTATGCCCACCCGGTAAGCGGTGTCGTCACGACGATGGGGGGCAGCGCATCCGCCAATGCCGAGGCAAACGAGCGCTCCTGGGCAGCGGTTCTGAAGTGGGTGGAGGAAGCCGAAGCCGCGGTGTCGCAGGCGCGGTCGCAATAGCCGCAGCACCCGGACGCCGATGTCGGTCGCATCCTCAGCCGGAAATACCCGTCGAGGTCTTGGCGGTCGAACCCTCCTGCGACCCCGCTGGTTGCCGGCCCGCGGACCTTGCTTCGGCTGCATCGGTTTCGGTGAGGATCACCGCCTTGAGACCCTCCAGCGTGATGCGGTAGTGCTCCTCCAGAAGCGCGCAGGCGCGGTCCGCGTCCTGCTCGAGCACCGCGCCGAGAATCGCCTTGTGTTCGGCGGCCGCCCCTTCGCGCCTTTGCTTGTTCGGATTGCTGTTCATGGAGAGATTGCGGTAGCGGACGGCCTGGTCCATGAGGCTCGAGCAGAACCCGAGAAGCCAGGAGGACCCGCAGCGGTCGAGCAGCAGCATGTGGAAATCCTTGTGCCGCTCCTCCCATTGTTCGGAGACCTCGCGCCCCGAATCCTCGGGCAGACGTCGCTGCGTGCGCGAGAAGCGATGGAAGCTGACGACAAGCTCGTCCTCCCATGCCTCGTCGCCATTGCGCATCGACTCGCGCAACGCCAGCGTCTCGAGCCAGATGCGGGTCTTCACGAGTTCCTCGAGTTCCGACATCGAGATCGCGGCCACGCAAAACCCGCGGTGGCTCCTGCGGGCGACGAGGCCTTCGGACGACAGGCGGTTCAATGCCTCGCGCACGGGAACGACGCCGATGCCGTAGCGTTCGGAGATCGCCTCGATCTGCAGGCGTTCGTTCGGAAACAGCTCGCCGTTCAGGATGTCGCTTCGAATCCTGTCATATGCCTCTTCGGACAGGTTCCTGTATTCCGGCGTGCTGCTCATCCTAGGCTACTCCTCCGGGTCGGTCGGATTTCTCCCAGAATATCAGCCGGCGCTGCATCCACACGACGGTGAAATAAAGCGCAAGGCCCAGGAGGCTGAGATACAGGATCAGGGCAAAGACCCTTGGCGTGTCGAGCTGGCTTGCCGATTGCCGGATCAGGGCGCCGAAGCCTTTGCCGCCGCCCAGAAACTCGCCCATGATCGCCCCCGCCATGACCCCGACAGACGCGATCTTGAGGCCGGTGAAGATGTAAGGCAGGCCGGTCGGCAGTTTGAGCCGGATCAGCGTCTGCATCCGCGAGGCTCCCATCGACTTGAACAGCATGCGCTCGTTCTCGGACGCAGCATACAGGCCCGCGGCGGTCGCGACAACGATCGGGAAGGTCGCGATGAATGCGGCCAGCGCGACCTTGGAGCTGATGCCGAAGCCCAGCCAGGCGATGAACAGCGGGGCAAACGCGACCTTCGGCATCGTGTCGATGGCCACAAGGTAGGGCATCACCGCGCGCTCGCCGAACTTGGTTTCGCCCACCAGCACCCCCAGGGAAAAGCCGATCGCGACGGCGATGAGAAAGGCGTAGAAGACCGTGAGCGTCGTCGTCCAGATCGCGTCCAGCATGTAGCCGGCGGAGATCAGGTTCTGCCCCACGAAGCCCAGGTCGGCCAGCGTTTCCGCGGGCGTGGGCAGGATGATTGCCGACACCCACCCCATGCGCGTGACCAGATCCCAGATGCCGACGACCACGACGAAAAGGAAGATCATCGCGACACTGCGCGGGATGCGGTCGATCAGGGCCTCATGTTCGACCCAGACGGTGTCCACGCCGCTGTCCCCGGTTGCGCCGGGGGTGTTCGCCATGGTCTCGGCTTGGGTGTCGGTCATTCGTAGGCTTCCTTTCCCAGCAGGCCGCGGATATGGGCCACGATCTCGCCGAAACGCGGCGTATTGATCATTTCAAGCGTGCGCGGCCGGGGCAAGTCGATCCGGACATCCTCGACGATATGGCCCGGTCGGGCCTTCATCACCAGAATCCGGTCGGACAGGATCACGGCCTCGGCCAGCGAATGGGTGACGAGAAATGTCGTGGCCTCGCGCTCGCGGCAGATGCGCTGAAGCTCCATGTTCATGAAATCACGGGTCAATTCGTCGAGCGCAGAAAACGGTTCGTCCAGCAGCAGCATGGCCGGATCGGACACCAGCATCCGGCAGATGGAGGCGCGCTGCGCCATGCCGCCGGAAAGCTCGCCGGGATACACATTGGCAAAGTCCCCGAGCCCGACCAGTTCCAGCAGGTCCATCGCCTTCGCGCGCGCCGCCCGCGCAGCACCACGCCCCTCGCGGATCTCGATGGGCAGGACGACATTCTCGATCGTGGTCTTCCAGCGCAACAGCGTCGCCTGCTGGAACATCATCCCGATATCGGGACGAGGACCAACCACAGGTCGGCCCTCCAGCACCACGCGTCCGGTGGTGGGCGGCATCAGCCCGGCCATGATCTTGAGCAGGGTCGACTTGCCACAGCCCGACGAGCCGATCACCGATACGAACTCCCCCTTGCGAATGGTGAGATGGACGTCGTCGAGGGCCACGAGATTGTTGCGGGCATAGGTCTTGGACAACCGCTCGATCTGGTAGACCGGCCGCGCCTCCGACGCGGCCGGCACTGGTCCCACGGGATGGGTCTCAGCCATCATGCTCAGGCATTCCAGTCCGGCACGAACTCGTTCGTGTAGACCGATGCGAGGTCGGCAATCGGAGCGGAAAGCGCACCGGATGCGACGGCGGAATCGTGGATCGCCTGCCAATGCTCGGGCGGCTGGTAGCCGTAGCCCTTGTCGATGAAGGCGTCCGTCGGGGTCATCCGGCCCAGAGCGCCGTCGAAAAGCGACGACGCGTAGTCCTGTTCGCCCTCCTGCGGGTTGCCAGCGGCACAATGCGCAAGGCATTTCTCCTTGTTCGCCGGGTCCGACGCGAAGCGCGTTGCGCGCACCAGGGCGCGGCCGAATTTCGGCGCGAGGTCGGGCATGGCGGCCATCTGGCTTTCAAGCATCGCGATGCCGTTGCCGAAGAAGCCGAGATAGGCCTCGGGCGTGATCTCCTTCAGCTTGAGGCCGCGCGCCGCAAGGATCGCGGCGTCCGAGACGGCCCCGGCATAGGAGCTGACCTCGTCGCGCAGGAACGCAACCGCAGCGGTGCCGCCATCGCCCACCGGGAGATAGGTGAAATCGGTGCCCTCGTTCAGTCCGAGGTCCGACATGATCGCACGGGTGAAGGACACTTCCGCACCGTCGGCGGTTCCCACACCAATGACGGTGCCGGCAAGATCGGCCGGTGTGGCATAATCGCTGTCTTCCTTCACGAGAAGGCCGAAGACCGATTTCGGGTAGAGGTTGTAGAGGAACTTCGCGTCCACGCCGCGGGCGCGCGCGCCGAGCGTCGGCCCCGGCCCGGGTGCGCCGATATGCGCCTGCCCGGCGGTCATGGCCTGCAGCACCGCGGACGACCCGTCGATCGCCTCGAGCGTCATGCTGAGGCCGTCCTCCTCGAAATAACCTTCTCCGACCGCGACCCAATAGGGCATCCAGGTCAGGGCCGAGGGGTTCGGCACCGCGAAGGTGATCGCTGTCTGCGCGCGCAAGATGGACGGCGCGCCAATCGCAGCCGCAGCCATCCCGCCCAACGTCAAGGCGCCGAACTTTCGGCGGGACACATGTGTAGTCGTTCTCATCTGGTTGTCCTCCCTGGACATTCCTGGCCGATGGTTTTCGGGGGCGATCTTGCTGAACACTCCCCTCGGACGAGCCTATATGATTCCCACTTGATCTCCAAATAATATATCAAAGAGGTTTTTAGGGGTTTTCATATCTTGATTTGGAAGCGGATTCGCGAAATCCTGACATCATCGCGAGTCGCCACTCCGGCGGGTCCACAGGACCGACACCAGATTCAATCGAGGAAACATATCCATGGTCACCTATGCCGTCCCACCGCCGCCCCAGGCGCAACTCGACATCGCGGGCTCGGACGAGAAATTCCCGGTCCGGCGCATCTACTGCATCGGCAAGAACTACCTCGCCCATATCCGCGAGATGGAGCAGGACGAGCGTGACCCGCCGGTGGTCTTCATGAAGCCGTCGGATGCCATCGTGCCGAACGGCGGCGAAATTCCCTATCCGGTCTTCACCAATAATTTCCACTACGAGTGCGAGCTTGTCGTCGCGCTGAAATCGGGCGGCTACAACATCTCCGAGGCCGACGCCGCGTCGCACATCTTCGGCTATGCGGTCGGGCTCGACATGACCCGCCGCGACCATCAGGCGGCCGCGCTGGCCAAGGGGCTTCCCTGGGAGGTCACGAAGGGCTTCGACAAGTCGGCGCCGGTCGGGCCGATCAGCCGGGTCGAGGATACCGGGGTGATGACCACCGGGCATGTGCGGCTGAAGGTCAACGGCGAGGTCAAGCAGGACGCCGACATTTCGCTGCTGATCTGGAAGATCGACGAGATCATCGCCAAACTGTCCGAGCAGTATGAGCTCAAGGCCGGCGATATCATCATGACGGGCACGCCGGCCGGTGTCGGTGCGGTGGTCACGGGCGATGTGCTCGATTGCTCGGTCGACGGCCTCGGCGACATGCAGGTGCGGATCGGGGCGCCCGCCGCGTGACCATCGCCGCGCGCCTCGCTGCCCTCGGCACGGCGACCCTGGGGGAAGCGGCGGATGACGCCCGCCTGCCCAAGGTCCGCCTGCGGCCGATCGCGCCGGGGATGCGGCTCGCAGGCCCGGCAAGGACGGTGCGCTGTCTGCCCGGCGACAACCTCGCGCTGCACCGCGCCATCGCCGTGGCGGATGCGGGCGATGTCCTCGTGGTCGACTATGGCGGCAGCATCGACAGCGGCCCGTTCGGAGAAATCATGGCGCTCGCCTGCCAGCTTCGCGGGATCGCCGGGCTGGTGATCGACGGCGCGGTGCGCGACAGTGAACAGATCGCGGCACTGGGTTTTCCCGTCTTTTCGCGCGACCTTAACATCCGCGGCACGACCAAGCGCGATCCGGGCGCGATCGACGTCCCGCTCGAGATCGGCGGGGTGCAGGTCTTGCCCGGCGACATGGTAGTTGCCGATTCCGACGCCATCCTCGTGCTGCCCTCCGCGACGGTCGGTGCGGCGCTCACGGCAGGCGAAGCGCGCGTGGCCGCAGAGGCACGCATGATGGAACGCCTGCGGGCGGGCGAGACGACCCTTTCGATACTCGGACTGGACAGGGAGGACGCGACATGACGACACTTGCGATCATGGGCACGGGGCGGATGGGCACGGCGTTTGCCAGGCGCCTGATCGAGGTCGGCCAGCCGGTCATGGTCTGGAACAGGACGGCCGCGAATACGGCGGCGGCTGTGGCTGCCGGGGCGACGCTGGCGCCTGACATCGCGACGGCCGCCGCCGCCGATGTGATCCTCATCTCGCTGACCAACGCCGCGGCGGTCGGGGAGGTGAGTGCGCAACTGATCGAGGCGGGCATTGCCGGCAAGCTTGTCATCGACCTGTCGACCCTTCTGCCGGACGAAACCGAGGCAATCGCCGCAGAGATCGTCGCCGAGGGCGCCGATTTCGTCGAATGTCCCGTGGGCGGCACGGTCGGCCCGGCGCTGAAAGGCATGCTTCTGGGGATGGCAGGCGGGACCGAAACGGCCTTCGCCCGCGCAAAACCCGTCCTCGACCACCTGTGCAAACGCGTCGAACACCTTGGCCCTGCCGGCACCGGCGCGCGCATGAAGCTGGCGGTGAACCTGCCGCTGGCGATCTACTGGAAGACGCTGGCCGAGGCGCTGACGATGCTGGCCGGGTCCGGCATCCCGGCGGATATGGCGATCTCGATCATTGCGGACAGTTCCGCCGGGCCGACCGTCCTCAAGAACCGCGCACAGGTCGTGATCGACACCCTGAACGGCACCGATCAGCCGGGCACCTTCGATATCGCCGGGCTTGCCAAGGATCTCGACCTTGCATTGCAGCAGGCGGCGTTGTCCCGACGCTCGATGCCCCTGTCGGAGGCGACGCGGAAAAGCTATGCCGAGGCGCTGGCGGCCGGTCTGGGACGGTTCGACGGCGCCAGCCTGACCCGTCACCTGTCAGGCGATTGATGTGGGCGCGCTGTCCGATCCGATGACGGTGGCCACGTTGATCGCCGCGCTCATCGCAGCCGGCGCGGCCATCGGCTTTCTTGCCGGGCTGTTCGGCGTGGGCGGCGGCGCCATTTCGGTGCCGATCTTCTACGAGCTTTTCGGCGCGCTCGGCTATCCGCCCGAAGTCGCGATGCCGGTCGCCGTCGGCACCTCGCTGGCGGTCATTGTCCCGACGTCCATCAGCTCAACCCGAGGGCACCACAAACGCGGCACGGTTGACCTCGATGTGCTTCGCATCTGGGCGCTGCCCATCCTGCTTGGCGTCGGTCTCGGGGCGGTGATCGCGCGTTTCGCCGCGCCCCTGGTGTTCCAGGCGGCGTTTGTCGTGGTCGCGCTGATCATCGCGGTGAAGATGCTGACCGGCGGCAAGGGCTGGCGGTTGCGACAGACGCTGCCCGGTGCGCTGGTGATGCGACTGAGCGGCCTCGCGATCGGCCTCGTCTCGGCGATCATGGGCATCGGCGGCGGCGCCATTTCCAACCTCTTTCTGACGCTCAACGGCGTGCCGATACACCGGGCGGTTTCGACCTCGGCGGGTGTCGGCGTCCTGATCGCCATTCCCGGAACGATCGGATACATCCTTGCGGGCCTGGGCAAGGTGGATCTGCCGCCCGGTTCGCTCGGTTTCGTCTCGCTCATCACCTTCGCGCTGACGATACCCACCTCTCTCGTGACCACGCGGTTCGGGATCAGGCTCGCGCATTACCTGTCGCGCCGCGCGCTGGAGATCGCCTTCGGGGGGTTCCTTCTGCTGGTCGCCGCCCGCTTTTTCTGGGCCATCGTCGGCTGAGGGCTTCGCCCATTCGTGACGTCGCAGCCGGATTGAAGGCTGTCAGTCCGCGCCGGTGAGCACCGACCGCCCGTCCACGCGCCACTCCGGCAACCCACCCTCGAGGCGACGCGCGTTGAAGCCTTGCTTGCGCAGGGCGGCGACCGCCTGATGCGCGTAGACGCAATAGGGTCCCCGGCAATAGGCCACGATCTCGGCGCCCGGATCAAGCGAGGGGACGATGCGTTCAAGCTCGGCCAGCGCGGCATTTCGTGCGCCCGGAATGTGCCCTGCGGCGTATTCGTCGGCGGGCCTGACGTCGAGAACCGTCACCGATCCTTCGGCCAGCCGGGCGGCCAGATCCTCGCGGCTGATCGGCTCGGGGGCCGCCTCGCCACCCGAGAGGCCGCGCAGGATGCGCTCGACCTCTGCCAGGTTGCGCTCGGCCACGACGCGCAGCAGGTCCATCAGCGCCAGCGTCTTTGCGTCGGTCAGCCGGTAGATCACCGCCTTGCCGTCGCGACGGCTGGTGACCAGCGCAGCGCGGCGCAACTGCTGCAGATGTTGCGAGCAGTTCGCGGTGGTGAGGCCGGTCTTTTCCGCCAGTGCTTCCACGCCCCGCTCTCCCTGCGCCAATTGTTCGAGGATCATCAGGCGCGCGGGCGCGGACAGGGCGCGGGCGACCAGGGCGTATTCCTCGAGCAGGGCGGTCTTGGGGCTGATTGACATCGGGTCACTCCGCACGATACATCATTCAAGTGATAGATTGAATAATAGCGACTCCATCGCGCCCCACAACCCTGAAACCCACTGTCTCCGAGTTCCGCCAGTCATGCCCGACCTCATCCTCGCCGCCGAATCGACAATCCGCCTTGCCGCCTTTCTGGGCGTGCTGGTCGCAATGGCGCTGTGGGAAGCGGCGGCGCCGCGCAGACGGCGGGAGATCCCGCGGGTCATCCGCTGGACGAACAATGTCGCGCTGGTCGTGCTCGACACACTCATCCTGCGGCTGTCGTTTCCGATCCTCGCCGTCGGGCTCGCGGTCATGGCCGAGGAGCGCGGCTGGGGCCTGTTCAACATCGTCGACGTGCCGGTGTGGGTCGCCATCATCGTCTCGATGCTGCTCCTCGACCTTGCCATCTATCTGCAACACGTCATGTTCCACGCGGTTCCGGGGCTCTGGCGGCTGCACCGGATGCACCACGCCGATCTCGACCTTGATGCGACGACGGGCCTGCGCTTTCATCCCCTGGAAATCCTCATCTCGATGGGGATCAAGCTGGCGGTGGTGGCGGCGCTTGGCCCGCCCGCCGTCGCGGTGCTGCTGTTCGAGGTGATCCTGAACGCCACCGCGCTGTTCAACCACGCCAATATCGACCTGCCGCGCCCCATGGACCGGGTGTTGCGGCTGATCGTCGTCACGCCCGACATGCACCGCGTTCACCACTCCGTCGATCCGCGCGAGACGAACTCGAACTACGGCTTCAACCTGCCGTGGTGGGACCGGCTGCTTGGCACCTACATCGCCCAGCCCGCCAGGGGCCATGACGGGATGGAGATCGGCATCGAGCAGTTTCGCACAAGGCGCGATCTCTGGCTTGACCGGATGCTCATCCAGCCCGTTCGCGGCCCGGCGAGCGGCCATGCGCTCGATCCGCGCATCACCGCAAGGGAGCCATCCGAATGACCGCCACCGATCTTCAGCGCGGCATCCGCGAGAACGTTGGCCAGGTCCTGCACCAGTTGATCCAGGTGATGCTGGTCGGCTTCGCCATCGGCATGACGCGCACGGTCGTCCCGGCGCTGGCGGAAAGCGAGTTCGGGCTTGAGCGTGGGTCGTTTTTGTTGCTGACCTCGTTCGTGGTGGCCTTTGGTGCAGTCAAGGCGGTGATGAACTTCGTCGCCGGGCGCTGGTCGGAACGGGTCGGGCGCAAGCTTGTGCTGTTCTGGGGCTGGGTGGTGGCGCTGCCCATTCCGGTGATGATCTGGTATGCGCCGGACTGGAGCTGGATCGTCGCCGCGACCGTGCTGCTCGGGGTCAATCAGGGCCTGTGCTGGTCAATGACGCAGACCGCGAAGCTCGACCTCACCCGCGCCGAGGAACGCGGCCTCACCATGGGGCTCAACGAGTTCTCCGGCTATGTCGGGGTGGCGATTGCCGGCATCCTCACCGCCTATGCCGCCGAATGGCTGGGCGCGCGCACGGGGCTGCTGGTCTTCGGCATGGCCGTCGTCGTTCTCGCGCTGGTGCTCACGGTGGTCTGGGTCAAGGACACGCTGCCCTGGGCCAGGGCCGAAACCGCCGCGCACAAGGCCGCGCCGCCCAAATCGCTGCCGCGCTATCCGACGGGCGTGTCCGAGCAACCCGGCACGGCCGAGGTCTTTGCCGTGATGAGCTGGCGCGACCGGCGCCTTTTCGCGATCAGCCAGGCAGGGCTGGTCGAGAAGTTCGTCGACGCCCTTGTCTGGGCGCTGTTTCCCGTCTTCCTCGTGTCGAGGGGCGCAAGCCTGACCGAGGTCGGCTGGATCGTCGGGGTCTATGGCTTTGTCTGGGGCGGCTCGCAGCTCTTTACCGGGCGGCTGTCGGACCATGTCGGTCGCTTCTGGCCCAACGTGCTGGGCATGTGGATCAGCGGCGCGGGCGTGGCGCTGGTGGTGCTGGGCGAGGGCAGCCTTTGGTGGTCGGTCTCGGCCGCGGTGGCGGGCTTCGGGATGGCGCTGCTCTACCCGAACCTCTCGGCGGCGGTGGCCGACATCACGCCGCCGGCCTGGCGCGGCTCGGCAATCGGCATCTACCGCTTCTGGCGCGATCTGGGCTACGCGATCGGGGCGCTCGGCCTCGGCCTCGCCGCAAGTCTGACGGGCGCGGCGGAGGCGGCGTTCTGGTTCGTCGCGATCTCGATGTTCGTCTCGGGCGGCGTGCTGTTCTGGCTCGGCGAGGAGACCCACCCACGGCTCAACCCCGCGCGCGGCCCGGAGCAAGGCAATGACTGACGCGTCAAACTCCCGGATGGGGGCCGGGCCGGGCGGGTCACACCGTCTGGATTGACCGAACCCAGCCCATTATTGCTGTATCAAGGCGCCGCAAGATACCGTCTACCCGGTCGTGCAGCGCGTTGACGCAGCACTCATTTCTTCTTTTTCTCGCCGAGGCTCACGGGTGCCTTGCTCTTGGCGAAATCCGCCGTCGCGCTGACCTTTTCCTTGACCTTTTTCGGTTTCTTGGCTTCTCGACTGCCGCGTTGTTTGTCGCCTTTTGACATCGTTTCATCTCCATGGTTGGTGTTTCATCGACGTGCCTCGTCGATCTGATTGTCGGTCTTGCTGCTGCGTCCTGCACCGTGCTCGCCTGCCAATCCGGCGGATCAGGTTGCGAGATCGTCCGTCCGCCCGTCAGGACGGCGCCGGGCGCGGATACTGTCGTGGGGGTGGTTTGAACGGCACGAAAAGCTCCTTTCTCGGAAATCCAAGGGAGCATGGCGATGTTCAGGCACGGTTTGGCGCTCGCCATACCAGAGCACCATCACCAATGAGATGATGCTTCACGACCGGAACGGCAATGGCCGGCAGAAAATATATGCCCGATCCGGCTCCGCGCGCTCGACAGGGGCGGTGCCATCAGCCGGGCCCGCCCCCAATTGGCCCTTGCCGAAAGACGCATCCCGGCGGCCAGACGCCATCCGGAAAGCGCGTCCGCCATGCGCGACGCGTGTTGCAACCCTCGGCCCGAGGTGCGGTCATCTGGTCGGAGGGTCGGTCCGAACGACTATGATTTCGCTGGCCCCGCACCGGCGCAATCGCGGCACAAGACGGCATAGGGAACGATATCAAGACGCTCCCTGGCGATCTCCTCGTCGCACTTCTTGCAGATACCGTAGGTGCCATTCGCAATGCGAACCAGAGCCCGGCCCAGAAGCTGGATTTCCCGCTCGCCCGTGCGGCCCAGACCTTCGAGCACCTCGTCGTCCTGCAACTCGATCGCCTGATCCGCCAGATCCGGATCGGCGGTCACATCCAGCGCCTCATCCACGTTCCTCAGACGATCGTTGAGTTCTTCCAGACGGGCCTCGATCTGCCGTTTGTGTCGCTCGATATCCAGCATGTCAGTCTCCAGGGTTGAAGGTCGCGGTCACGGATCAAAGGCAGTCACGATAGGTCTCATCCTCGCCTTTGGCAATCAGGCTCGCCAGCGCGCGTTTCCGCACCTGCTTCGGCCCGCAGGAGGAGCACCAATTGCCCGTCAAAGAACCGCCGCAACGGCCGCCGCGAAGGGCTGCACCTGATCCGGCCGCAGCCCGGCCAGGCTGACCCTGCCATCGCTGACAAGATAGACGCCATGATCGCGCTGCAACTGCGCCACCTGATCGGCAGACAGCGGCAGCAACGAGAACATGCCTTTCTGGTTCGCCAGAGCCGCGAAAAGATCGGCATCGACCTCGGTCAGCGCCGCACTCAGCGCGACCCGGATTCCGGTGACCCGTTCGCGCATCGCATCGACCTCGCCGATCCATTCGGCGCGCAACTCGTCGTCGCCAAGGATATCGCGCACGATCGCCGCGCCATGGTCGGGCGGCATCGAATAGGCGATGCGGTTCTGTTCCGACAGCCGGGCGCGGGCGATGCCGGCCTGCGCCTCGGTCGCTGTGAGCACGAAGGCCGCGCCGGTCCGGTCACGGTAGATGCCGAAATTCTTCGAACAGCTATAGGCGACCAGCATCTCGGGCATCCGCGAGCAGAGGTGGCGCAACGCGGCGGCATCCTGATCCAGCCCGTCGCCGAACCCCTGATAGGCGATATCGACAAACGGAATCACGCCACGTTCCAGCAGCGCGTCGCCGATCCTGGCCCAGGTGGCGGGGCTGGGGTCGGCCCCGGTCGGGTTGTGGCAGCAGCCGTGCAGCAGCATCACATCGCCCGGCGCCATGGCAGCGATGCTCGCGAGCAGGCCGGTTTCGTCCACCGCGCCGCTGACCGGATCGAAATAGCGGTAGATGGAAGTCGGGATGCCGCAATCGGCGAGGATCGCCAGATGGTTGACCCAGGTCGGATCGGGCACATGAACCGTGGCGCCGGGTGCCTGGTGCGAGATCAGCCCGGCAAGGCAGCGCAACGCTCCGGCCCCGCCGGTGGTCTGCACCCCGGCCAGCCGCGCCACCGGCGCCTGCGAGCCGAACGCCAGATCGCGGACCCGCTCGACGAACAGCGGATCACCCGCCGGCCCGACATAGGCCTTGGTTTCAGCGGTCGCGTTCCGCCGTGCCTCGACCCGGCGCACCACGTCCATGATCGGGGTCACGCCGCTTTCGTCGCGGTAGACCCCGACCCCGAGATCCATCTTTTCGGGCCGGGTGTCGGCGCGAAAGCGCTCCATCAGCGACAGTATCTTGTCCGGTGCCGGCGCGGTCATCTTTTCAAACATCGAAACCTCGGATCGGGGCATGAGAAAGGGAAACACTGCCGGGTTCAGCCCGCGACCCGGCAGTGACTGTCAACGCACGGGCCGTGCGCGCGGTGCAGGCCGCGGCAAATCCTGCTGCCGCGGCTTGCGTCCACGCAATCACTTGAGCGGGCCGACCACCGCTTCCACCGCATCCAGAACCGCGCCGGTCCGCGCCAGTTCCAGTGCAGGGCGGGATTGGTTCGGCATGTAGCTGTCACCCTTGGTGTAGGGCACCTTGGCGCAGATCGCGTCATAGGCGGCCTTGCTTCCGGCACCAAGCTGGAACTTGCCCAGCACGTCCTCGGTGATGTTGATCGCCCGTCCGGCCAGAAGATATTCGACACCGATGATCTTGGGCATGTTGTCGATCACCTGACGGGTCTTGCGGCAGGCCCATGTCGCCATCGAAACATGGTCCTCCTGACTCGACTTGGTCGGGATGGTGTCGGCGACGGCGGGGAAGGCCAGCGTCTTGTTCTCCGAAGCCACCGCCGCGGCGGCGGTCGAGATGATCGGATAGCCGCTGTTCAACCCCACCGGCGTGCCGGCAAGGTTTGGCGGAAGGCCATAGTTCAGCGTCGTGTCGCAGAGCGCGAAGATCCGCCGCTCGGAGATGTTGCCGATCTCGACCATCGCGATCGTCAGCAGGTCCATCGCGAAGGCGATCGGTTCGCAATGGAAGTTGCCGCCCGACAGGAATTCCAGCGCCCCCAGCTCGTTCCAGAACACCAGCGGGTTGTCGGTTGCGGCGTTCAGCTCGCGGGTGATGATGGTCTTTGCGTGTTCAAGCTGATCGCGGCACGCGCCATGCACCTGCGGCATGCAGCGGAACGAATACTGGTCCTGGATGCGCGGCGCATAGACCGGATGCAGGATGTCATCGGCCAGACGCACCGCGCGGGCGGTTTCGGTGGTGCGGCGGCTGCCCTCGGTGATGCGGCGAATGTTCTCGGCGGTGTAGATCTGTCCCGGCTGCTTGCGAGCCGCGTGAATACGGGGATCGAACGCCGCCAACTCGCCGCGGATCGCCTCGAGGCTCAGCGCGCAGGCGGTATCGGCCATCTTCATCTGCCGTTCGGCATCCCACAGGTTCAGCGCCGCCATCCCGGCGCAGAGGCTGTTGCCGTTGATCAGCGCCAGGCAATCCTTGGCTTCGAGGGCGAATTTCGCCGGGCTGATGCCGGCCTTCTCCATCGCCTCATGCGCCGGCATCGTGACGCCCTGATAGACCGCCTCGGCCTCTTCATAGCCGATCAGGACGGACACCATATGCGCCAGCGGTGCCAGATCGCCCGACGCACCGACCGAGGCCTGCAGCGGCACCACCGGATGCACGCCGCGGTTCAGCATCTCGACCAGGCGGTCGACCACCTCGATGCGCAGGCCCGAGACGCCAAGGCAGAAGGCGTTGACGCGCACCGCCATCATCGCCCGCACCACCTCTTCCGAGGCCGGATCGCCAATGCCGGAACAATGCGACAGCACGATATTCAGCTGGAACTGCGCGTTCTCGGTCTGCGAGATCGTGTAATCCTTCAGCTTGCCGACACCGGTGTTGAAGCCATAGGTCGGCGGTGCGTTGTCGGTCAGCCAGTTCTCCTGGATATAGGCGCGGACCTTCACGATCTCGGCGCGCGAGCTGTCGGCGATCCTCACCTTCGCGCCCTCGCGCGCAATGCGGACCACGTCGTCAATGCTCAGGCTGTCGCCGTCAAAGATAATCTCGCTCATTCAAGGCATCCTTTCACTATTGCCCGCAAGGCGAACTGCCCGCAGGATCTTGTAGGTATTTTGTTGTGCCGCGCCCGCTACATCAGGCCGGTCATCCACAGCGCCAGCCATGGGAAGAACAGGACCAGCAGGATCCGCAAGATATCCATCAGGTAGAAACCGAGGACGCCGACATAGGTGTGCTGGATCGGGATATCCTTGGCAATCGAGTTGATCAGGAACAGGTTCATCCCGAATGGCGGCGAAATCATCCCGGTCTCGACGCTCATCAGGACCAGAATGCCGAACCAGATCAACACCGCGTCACTGGGAATGCCGAAATCGAGCGAGAGCATCACCGGAATGAACACCGGCAGCGTCAACAGCACCATGGCCAGCGATTCCATGAAGCAGCCCAGCACCACATAGGCCAGCAACAGACAGAGCAGCACCACAATCGGTGGCATGTCCAGCCCAGCCACCCAGAGCGACAGCGTGTTGGGCAGTTGCGACAGCGCCAGCGCCACCGAGAACAGCTCGGCCGCCAGCATGATGAGGAACATCATCGCCGAGATGATGCCGGCCCCGATCACCGAGTCGATAAAGCCCCGCCAGCGCATGCCGCCACTGACGACCGCCAGGATCAGCGTGGCAAAGGCACCGACAGCGGCACCGTCGGTCGGCGAGAACCAGCCACGGTAGATGCCCAGCACCACCACAAGAAAGACCAGCAGGATCGGCCAGACTTCGCGGGTGGCGCGCATGCGCTCGCTCCAGTCGGCGCGCGGCACCGAGGGCGAGCTTTCCGGCTTGAGCCAGGCCCAGAGAACCACCACGGTCATGTATTGAATGACTGCGATGACGCCGGGAATGATCGCAGCGGCGAACAGCAGGCCGACCGATTGTTCGGCGTAGATCGCATAGATCACGAGGATCACCGAGGGCGGGATCAGGATGCCCAGGGTTCCGCCAGCGGCCAGCGTTCCGGTCGCGAGGCTCGGCGAATAGCCCATCTTGCGCATTTCCGGCAGCGCCACCTTCGCCATCGTCGCCGCCGTCGCCAGCGACGAGCCGGAAATGGCGCCGAAACCGGCGCAGCCCGCGATGGTCGCCACCGCCAACCCGCCGCGCCAGTGGCCGAACCACGCCCGCGCCGCCGCGAACAGGCGTTTGTTCATGCCGCCACGGGTGGCAAACTCGCCCATCAGCAGGAAGAACGGCAGCACCGAAAGCGAATAGGACGCGAACTTGCCGTAGGTGATTGATTTCAGGCCGTTCAACAGCGGCGACATCCCGGTGATCGCGGCATATCCCAGCAGACCGGCCAGCAGCATTGCGCCCGCGACGGTCATGCGGAATACGATCAGAATCAGGGCGCCGACGAACATCAGCAGACCGATATCGAACTTATCCATGAATCGTGGTTTCCTGTGGAACCGAGAGTCCGGTTGCGACCCGCACCGCCGTCCAGGTCGAAAAGAGGATGGTGATCACCCAGATGACGCAGGCAATGGTTCCGACCAGATAGACCGGCCATTCCGGCAGGCCGAGGAACATCGACTGCTTGTTGCGGGTGAAGGCCGACATGCCTCCGGCACCCAGCCGCCAGGTCAGCACCAGCGCCACGAGGGCGAAAACCAGCGTCACCAGGACATCCGACCAGTTCCGCATCCACTCGGGCAGGGGTTTGGAAAAGTAGTCGACGACGATATTCGCCCCCTTCAACTGGCAGGGGGCCAGAAAACAGAAGATCGACGCGCCGATAAGGCGCTCGACGATTTCGGTGACGCCAAGGATCGGGGCGCCAAAGGCGTTCCCGATCACATGGGCCACGAGCATCAACATCGCCACGACCATGAAAGCCCCGCCGATCAGGGCCAAACCATCGCAAAGCCGGAACAACCAGCCCGCAAACCGGAAGTAGATCCCATTTTCGGCGGGGACTGACATTACTTGCGGCCGTTCTTCGCAGTGATTTCGAGCATCGAGTCGAACATCTCCTGGCCGGGCAGGCCACGGCTGGTCATCTCGTCGATCCAGAGCTGGTAGACCGGGGTGATGGCCTCTTTCCAACGGTCACGCTCGGCATCGGTGATGCTGTAGAGAACGCCGCCGCTGGCGGTGATCTCTTCCTTGGCGGTGGTGGTGATACCGTCGAGCGCGGCACCAACCGCAAGCGATTGCTCGAGGCCGATATTGGCGTCGATCACCGCCTGCAGGTCTTCGGGCAGGTTGTCGAAGGAATCCTGGTTCATCAGCACCATGATCGGGTTCTGATAGACCGGGGTTTCAAGGTGATACTTGGTGACTTCCTGGAACTTGTAGGGGGTGATGATCGCCCAGTTGATCGCCATTCCGTCGACCTGGCGCCGGTCCAGCGCCTCGTAGGTCTCGCCCAATGCCAGCCCGACCGGGGTGCCGCCCCAGGCCTTGATCGCTTCGCCCAGCCAGCGGCCCGGCGCGCGCAGACGCATGCCGGCGAAGTCTTCCATCGTCTCGATCGGCTTGTCGACGGTGTGGAACACCGCCGCGTCGGTCGCGTGCATGTGCAGGATCTTGATGCCCTTGAACTCGTTGTCCAGAAGCCAGGTGTTGGTGAACTCCAGCAGGCTGGCGGTCTGGCCGACCGACAGGCCGGCGTTGGTGAACGGCATGTCCATGCCTTCCAGCCCCGAAAAACGACCGGGGGTCAGGCCGGGGATCATCACCACGATGTCAACGACACCGTCTTCCATCTGTTCGATCAGGTCGCTGGCTTTGCCGCCAAGCTGCATGGAGGGGTAGAACTCGATCTTGAGCCGACCCTCCGACTGCGCCTCCACCGCTTCGATGAAGGGCAGGACCATGTGGATCGCCTCGGGCGACTGCGCGCTCGAGAACGAATGGATCTTCAGCACATAGCTGTCCTGCGCGATGGCGAAGGCCGGTGCCAGTCCGGCGGTGGCGGCGACGAGGGCGCCGAAATGTCTGCGGGTGATCTTGGTCATGTCTTTCTCTCCGTTGGTTGTTGTTTGGTCTTTTCGATCCTGTCGGCCCCGGTTCGGGCTCGGCTGCCGGTATCTTCGGGACGGCGCGCGCCCGATCGGACCCGGTCGACCAGATCCGATACCGCCGCATAGGCCGAGGCCGGTGGCAGCGCCGGGGTCCAGTCCGGGCGATCCGCGGCGCGGCGGGTGGCGTTGAAGCCGTAGTTTGGCATCACCCCGCCCAGCTTCATCGGCTCGGAACGGTCGGTCCGCACACCCGGCACCAGCACGATATCACGATCGGCCCGCATTCGCGTCATCACGGCCGTGCGCACCGCGAATTCGTCCCATGGGTCGACATCCTCATCGACCACGGTGACATGCTTGACCAGGTTGACCGCGCTCAGCCCGGCCATGATCGCCTTGGCCGGATCGCCGGGATGATGGCCCTCGGCCAGCGTGACCACCGCCGACAGCCGGCCGCAGCCGCTGTTGTCGAGCGCCACGCGCCGGACGCTGGGAATGAGGCCCTTCAGATGGTCCTCGAGCCCGGCGGCGATGGCGACACCGCCGATCAGCAGATGTTCCAGATGAAAGCCCGGCACGATGGTCTGATAGATCGGATTGCGCCGGGTGGTGATGCCGGTGATCCGGACCAATTGGCCGGGGCCGTAATCCTCATACATGCCGTGATATTCGCTGACCGGGCCTTCGTGGACGGTTTCGGTCGGGTCGATGTAGCCTTCGATCACGATCTCGCAATTTGCCGGCACCGTCAGGTCGTTGGTCTTGCAGCGCACCACCTCGACCGGGGTGCCCTGCATCGCGCCGGCAACCCGCATCTCGTCCTCGCCCAGCCGCAGATAGAGCGCCGCGGCGACCAGCACCGAGGGATGGTTGCCCAGGGTGATCGCAATCGGCTGGCTTTCGCCGCGCGCCGCCGCCGCGCGCGCCATCACCGCCAGATGGTGGTTCGGCGCGATGCCGATCAGCGCGGTGTCGGGACCAAGAGGTTTCAGGCGTGCATAGGACAGATTGCCCATCCCGGTCGCCCCGTCACGGGTGACGATGCAGCCTGCGGTGATGTAGGGGCCGGTTTCATGCTCGAAGAACCGTGGATGCGGCAGCCGGCCAAGATCGGCGCCCAGATCGACCTCCTGGCAGGCGCCCTCCGCCACCAGCACCGGATCGACCGCCTTGGGGATCGCCACCGAAATCGCCGTCGGCAGGTCCGCCCGCGTCACGCCGAGGCCCAGCGCCACCCGGTCGATCGAGTTGAGCACATTGGCGGCCACCGGGATGCCGCCGGGTCCGGTGTCGGTGAACAGCACCGCCGGTCCGTCATGCAGCGCCGACGCGGTCGCGGCCAGCTCGAACTCATCGGGGTTCATCGGCGCGGCGATTTCGGCAAGCTCGCCGCGCCGCTTGAGCGCGGCGAGAAAACCGCGAAAGCTCAGCGGTTCGTTCAGGTCGGCGTTGAAATCTGCATTGGTCATGGGGTCAGGCCGAGGCTCCGTGAAATCTGTCCTTCGCCCGGCCATGCCGGAAGGATGGGGCGCGGCACCGGGGGGAATTCGCGACCGGTGACACCCGACGACGGCGCGACACTGGCAGAGCAACGATCATCCGACACTCACCTCCAGAGGCCGCTGTGGTTTGACAAAACGCCCGGCGCCGGGTTCCGCCAGCACCTCGCTGCCGTCATAGATCATCGACCCACGCTGGAAGGTTGCAATCGGACGGTGCCGGATGGTCCTGCCCTCATAGGGGCTCCAGTCAACGACATTATGGCCGCTGGCGGCGGGATCATAGAGCCGGGGGTCCTCGATGAAAACGGCGATGTCGGCATCGCAGCCCAGGGCGATTGCGCCCTTCTGCGACGTCAGCCGGAACAGGCGCGCCGGGTTGCCCGCGAGCAGCCGCGCCGCGTGGCTCAGAGGCAGTCCGCGCTCGACCAGCCCGTCGAGCAGCAGGCTGGGCAGAACCTCGAGCCCCGGCATGCCGGAACTGTTGTCCAGCATCTTCGGCCTGGTCTTGAACTCGCGCGCCCAGGCGACGTGGTCGGTCGAAACGATGGTGACATGGCCGGCGGCCAGATGCCGCCAGATCGCCTCGCGCTCGGCGCGTTGGCGGATCGGCGGATTGCATTTGGCACGCCCACCCATCCGGGCGACGTCCTCTTCCTCGCAGCAGACCAGATAGTGGATGCAGGCCTCGATGGTGGCATCGACGTCCTGCGCGCGGTAGGCCTGCGCCATCTCATAGCCACGCCCCAGCGAACAATGCACGATATGCGCGGGACAGCCGGTGTCCTTGGCGATCTCGTAGACCTCGGCGATGGCCAGGGTTTCCGAGATCGGCGGGCGCGAGGCGGCATGGGCGCGGTAGTCGGTGATACCGCTGGCCTTGACGGCCTCCGACCAGGCCCGCACACATTCGTCGTTCTCGTTGTGCACACCGGCGATCAGGCCGGTTTTCGCCACTTCCGCAAACACCTCGTGAAGCAGCGCGGTGGGAATGCGGGGGAACCGGTCGGGATGGGTCTCGAAGGTCGAGAACTTGAACGCCGCAGCCCCGGCCTCGGCCATGGCCTGGATATGGCTGACACCGTCCGAGGGCCGGATCGTGCCGTAAAGCGCAAAGTCGACACGGGCCTGTTCACCGGCGCTTGCGGCTTTTTCAAGCAGCAGATCGGCGGTGCAGATCAGTTTGTTGGCGTCATAGGGCATGTCGACGATGGTGGTGACACCGCCGGCCGCCGCCGAGCGCGTCGACCAGACGAAATCCTCCTGATCCTGCTGCGAGCGCGAATGGACCTGGCCGTCGATGGTCCCCGGCAACACCAGCCCGACACCGAAATCATGCACCTCGCGGGCAGCGGGGCGCGGGCCATGGCCGGTCTTGACGATCTTGCCGTCGCGGATGGCGACAAAACCGTCTGGCAGCACGCCGGTCTCGGTGACGATGGTTCCGGCAATCACGCTGTCAAAATCGCTCACAAGGACCCCCCACTGTCTTTGATGATGCGATTATTGATCTGTGGAGCTTGTTGAGCCAGTGCAGGCTTGGGGCAAGGGTATGAACTCAGGTCATGGGCTGGGCGGTTTCGCCGCACCGCCCGCGAGGGCCTCAAACAGCTTGTCGACCGTCGCGCGGACCCGGTCCGGCGTGATGCCCAGACCTTCGAGATAGGCCATGGCCAGACCGCCGCTGCCTGCATATGTCGCGAATCTGTCGGCGAGCTTTTCCACTTGCAGCTTTTCGGCCGCCAGTTCGACCGTCTTTATCTTTTCGCGAAAGGCGTTGACGCCCGGCTCCTCGACCATCGGCTTCAGCGTCATGCGCAGGGTGCGCAGCGGGCGCACAGCAATCTCGCGCCAGTCGGATGAGAATGCGGTCAATCCCCGCAGCTCGGCGGGCGAAGCGCCCAGCCCGGCGTGGTCGGCCAGCACCAGCAGCAACAGCAGCGGCACATCGGCGTCGAACTCCTGCTGGAGCGACAGGCAAAGCGGCTGAACCCCCGGCTCCGAATAGAGCGCCACCATGTCGGCAAAGACCGTGCTGCGGAAATTCTGACGTTTCATTGCGTCGCCACTCCTGTAACTATCGTTGCGCGTCATAGGGTATGTGAGCAGGTGCGGGAAGTCAGAGGAAGAATTGAGATGGCGGAAGACAGGATCATCGTTGGCATATCCGGTGCCTCGGGCGCGATCTACGGGCTGCGCTGCCTTGAGATGCTGCGCACCGCCGGGATCGAGACCCATCTGGTGGTAAGCCGGTCGGGCGAACTGACCCTGCGCGACGAATGCGGGCTTGGCCTCAGGGATCTCGAATCACGCTGCGACGTCTTGCATCCGATCGGCAATGTCGGCGCCACCATCGCCAGCGGCTCGTTTCTGGGCCGCGGCATGATCGTCGCTCCCTGTTCGATCCGGACGCTCTCTGAAATCGTGCATGGCGTCACCTCGACGCTGCTGACGCGGGCCGCGGACGTGGTGCTGAAAGAACGGCGCACGCTGGTTCTGATGGTGCGCGAAAGCCCGCTGCACCTGGGGCATCTACGCAGCATGACCGCCGCGGCCGAGATGGGCGCGATCATCGCCCCGCCGCTGCCGGCGTTCTATGCCCGCCCCGAATCCATCGACGATATCGTCGACCATTCCGTCGGTCGGGTGCTCGACCTGTTCGGCATAGAGAACTCGCTGCAGCGCTGGGCCGGGCTTGGGGCGGCGGGCGGCAAGGCCTGACTGCGCCCAGCCGCTCCACTCGCGTGCCATCCCGGCGTGAACGCCATCTGGCGGAAGATCACTGCGGGCTGCGCGTCACGGCGCGGACGGCCTTGATCAGCGCCTCTTCCTGCGGTGTCAGGATCCGGTCCTCGCGCGAGTGAACGTAGACGCCGAAGCGCAGTTCCGGTTCCAGCGGGCGGATCGTGATCCCCTGCGGATTGGCCATCACGGTGAACTCGTCGACGATGGCACAGCCGCCGCCATTGGCGGTGATCGCATGGGCGATGTAGTAGGTCTGCACCAGCGTCTTCGGCTGCTCGGGTCGGCCGGCCTCACGGAGGGTCTTGAGCAGCGCGTTGCCCAGGAAATGGCGACCGTTCAGCCCGATCAGCCGGTCATGGTCGATGGCGCCGACGCCGATCGGCGCGCCCCATCCGCCGCTTCCCGGTTCGATATAGACCAGCCGGCCCTCGCCGATCTTTTGTGCGACCAGGCCGGGAACCGTTGGCAGGTGGTCGATGGCGCCAAAGCCGAAGGCCAGGTCGAACTGCCGCGATCTCACGCCGTCGAGCATCTCGCCCTCGTGCTTGGTCGAGATCTCGAGCGCGGCGCCGGGGTTGCGCTTGCGAAAGCGGACCACCGATTGTGGCAAGAGCCACATGCCAAGGCTGGGCAGGCAGACCAGGCGTATCGCCCGCGCGATGCCGTTCTTCAGACCGGCGGCATTGCTGCGCACGCGCTCGAGCCCTTCGTAGATCTGTCCGGCGTCGAGCAGCAGCGCCTCGCCCTGTTCGGTCAGGATCAACTTGCCGCGCAGGCGGTGGAACAGCTGAAAACCGAGGTTCTGTTCGGCGTGTTTCAGCGTCTTGCTGACCGAGGATTGCGAAATCGCAAGCTCTTCGGCGGCGGCGGTGACCGACCCGTTTCGCCAGACGGCGAAGAAGACCTCGATATGGCGCAGGCGCATGGCCGGTGCAGTCGTCATCGGCAGGACCGTCCCAACTGGCATGACTCTGGCGCCATGCTGGCCTGTTTGCCGCGCCAATGCCAGCCGCAATCCGCCCGCCGGAGCATCGAGAACCGGCGGGCAGGGTGCGGCTGGGGCCGCAAGGGTCAGGCCCCGGTCGGGATGTGGCCGATGCCCTTCGCGGTGACGGTGTCCAGCGCCTCGGGATAACCGGCGTCGGCGTAGCGGATCACCCCGATCGAGGTGTCGTTGGTGATCGCCAGGTCGATCCGCTCGGCCGCTTCGGGCGTGCCATCGGCGACGATGGTGACGCCGCAACTGGTCATGAAGCCGGAATAGCCGCCGCCACCGGAATGCACCGTCACCAGATCCGCCATCGACGAACACAGCAGCATGGCGTCGAGCAGCGGCCAGTCGGCGATGGCGTCCGATCCGTCGCGCATGTTCTCGGTCATGATGTTGGGATGCGTCATGCCACCGGCGTCAAGGTGGTCGCGGGTGAAGGCCACCGGACCGGCCAGTTCGCCCGAGGCGACAAGCTCGTTGACCCGCATCGCCAGATCGGTGCGCTCGCCATGACCCAGCCAGGCGATCCGGGCGGGCAGCCCCTCGAATGGCACGTGCTCGCGGGCCAGGCGTATCCAGTTGGTGACGATGTAGTTGTCCGCGAACATCTCGACCAGCAGGTCGTCGATCCGGGCGATATCCCTGGGGTCGCCTGACAGGGCCATCCAGCGGAACGGCCCGATGGCCTGCGAGAACAATGGCCGCAGATAGGCTTCGGTGAACACCGGAATATTGAACGCGTCGGCAACGCCGCCGTCCTTGGCGTGGGTGCGGATCAGGTTGCCGTTGTCGAAGACCTCGGCGCCGGCCTTCTGGAAGTCGAGCATCGCGGTGACATGCTTGACGATCGAGGCACGGCTTTCCTGCATCAGCGTGGCCGGATCGGTCTTGCGCATGGCGCGGGCCTCGTCCAGCGAGCGGGTGGCGGGAACGTAGCCATAGACCAGATCATGCGCCGCGGTCTGGTCGGTGACGATATCGGGGATGATGCCGCGGCGGAAGATCTCGGGATAGACGTCGGCGGCGTTGGCCACCAGCCCGACGGAAATCGCCGTCTTCGCAGCGACCGCCTTCTCGATTTCCGCCAATGCGGTGTCCAGGTCGGGGGCGATCATCTCGAGATAGCCGATCTCCTTGCGCATCCGGACACGCTCGGGGTCGATATCGACCACCAGCGTCGCCGCACCGGCCATCCGCCCGGCCAGCGGTTGCGAGCCACCCATGCCGCCCATTCCGGCGGTCAGGATGAAGCGTCCGGCGAGCGAGCCCTCGAACCGCTTTTCGGCGATGCGCATGAAGATCTCGTAGGTGCCCTGGATGACGCCCTGGCTGCCGATATATTGCCAGCAGCCGGCGGTCAGCCCGCCCCAGCAGATCAGCCCTTCGTCCTGCCATTTGTAGAAATTCTCGGCCGTGGCCCATTGTCCGACGATGTTGCAATTGGCCATGATGACGAGCGGCGCCTTGGCATGGGTCTTGAGCAAGCCGACCGGCTTGCCCGACTGGATCAGCAGGGTCTGGTCCTCGTCCATTTCGGTCAGCGCCTTGACGATGCCGGCATGGGCCTGCCAGTTGCGCGCCGCGCGGCCCAGTGCTGCATAGACGATCAGGTTTTCCGGGTCTTCGCCGACGGCCAGCACGTTTTCCAGCAGTCGCAGCAGCGCCTCCTGGCGCCAGCCCTTGGCGCGCAGCTCCGGGCCGGAGGGGATCGGGAAATTCGGGTGGCGGGGGTTGGGTTGGGGCATCTGGAACCTCTTGAATACGTCGGTTTCGGGTGGCGCGGCGGTCGGTTGCCGCCGCCGGCCGATATGAGTGCGGCGTCAGCCCAGTGCGTGGCGGGCGATCTCGATTCCCATCGCCTTTTCCACCGGCGGATAGACCGAGGCATCGCGCACGGACGAGGACAGCGGGATGATGTCCATGGGCACGTGCAGCACGAAGATCTTCATGCCTTCCTGCAACTCGCCGACGCTGAGCGGCATGCCTTCGGGCGACAGCGTGGTGATGACCGAAGGAAATGTCGCCAGCCGCGCACCGTCGGCTCCGTCAACCGCCATGTATTCGTTCATGATATGCAGCACATGGGCCGTGTCGCCCTTGCCGATGGTGACGGTGCCGATGTCGAACGCCTCGGGCGTGTAGACCACGGCCTTGCGCGTGATGCTGCCCTCGACAAGGATTTCCCCGCCGGTGGCCTTGCAGATCGCGTCGATGACGGCATGGCCGCCGGTCTTTTCGGCCTCGATGATCGCTTCGCCCAGGCTCAGCGCCATCGAGATACCGCCCAGCGCCGCATGATCGCGGATATAGGATGCCCGCAGCGGATTGCGGCATGACGCGATGAAGCCGCCGGACTGGTCCGCCGCCGCGCGCAGGATCGGCGAGACGCGGGCCGTGGCGCCGCGGGTGACCAGTTCGATATAGCGGTTGTCGGCGCGGTTGCCGCCGACGGCGGTCTGGATCATCTGCTCGGGTGATCCGGCCATGCCGATGGACCCCATGTCGCCGGTCGGATGCGCCCGGATATCGCCGACGGCATCGACCACCTTGGTGCCCATGATCGCCGAGGGCAGCCAGGCGTTCAGGGTCGAGGATTTGCCGTTCTGGCCGATGATCAGCCCCTTGAGCGGCTCGCCCAGTTCACGCTGCAACAGCTGCGCCGCCTTGACATAGTCGATGCCCCACATCTCCCAGGGCGTGGTCGAGGCCGGAGCGCCGATGGCCGCGGCGGTTGCGACCCAGTCGTCATCGTCCAGCTCGTCGATCGAGACCAGTTCAGGCCTGCCGGTGTTCACTGCGGCAAGTCCGAGCATCCGGCCATGATCGGCCCAGCCGCCACCGCCGGCGGCATAGACCGAGCCGCCCTTGACCGCGGCTTCGACATCCTTTTCGACCAGAATTCGTCCCATGGTTTCCTCCGTTGCAATGCTGGCGGCCAATGGGCGCCCTGCGGATGTTTCGATCCGGTTCAGCCGCGCGGCCGGTCCAGATCGTAAAGCGTTTCAAGCAAGACGGCGGTGCCCAGCGCGATATCGTCGGCCTCGGCCCATTCGTCGGCGCTGTGGCTGCGGCCGTCCTTGCAGGGTATGAAAATCATCGCCGCCGGCGCCACCTTGCTGATCCAGGCAGTGTCGTGGCCGGCACCGGATACCATGCGCCGGTGGCGTCCGCCCAGACGCTCGGCGGCGGCGTCCAGCGCGTCGCAAAGCCTGGGGTCACAGGGGCAGGGCGGGTTGTCCGAAATCACCGTGGCGCTGCCACCTGCCGCCGCAACGCGGTCTTGCAGCCAGCCAAGGAATACCTGCATGTCGGCCCGCTCCGAAGCGCGGGCGTCGATCAGCAGGTCGGCTGACGAAGGCACCACGTTGGCGGCACCGGGCATGATCGAGAACTCACCGACCGTCGCGGTGAAATGGCCCGGACCGCTGGCCAGTTCCAACGCCTTGTCACGGATCGCCAGCACCAATTCCGCCGCCGAAACGAGCGCGTCGTCGCGCAGTGTCATCGGCGTGGTGCCCGCATGATCGGCGCGCCCCGCGAGGCTGACGCTGATGCGGGTGATCCCGGCGATGGCGGTAACGATGCCGACCTGATCGCCGCTCGTTTCAAGGATCGGGCCCTGTTCGATATGAAGTTCCAGAAATCCGGCAATGTCGTCACGTTGACCGAATGCGCCGGGGTCGCCGCCGACCTCGCGCAGTGCCGCGTCCAGCGTGCGGCCAGCCGAGATGCGCTCCAGCCAGTCCGCCGGGATCTGCCCGGTCATTGCGCGGCTGCCGATGCAGGAAACGCCGAAAATCGACACTTCCTCGGCAAGGAAATCGACGATCTCCAGATCGTGATCCAGTTCCCTGCCGGCATCCGTCAGCGCGCGGACGATCTCGAGCCCGGCCACCACACCGGCGACACCGTCAAAGCGGCCGCCATCGGGGACGGTATCGGAATGTGACCCGATCATCAGCGTGCCACTGCCCGGCCGGCGCCCGGCGCGCCGCCCGATCAGATTGCCTGCGGCGTCGATGCGGGTTTCGAGCCCCGCTTCGTGCATCCGCCTGGTCAGCCAGTCGCGCCCTTTCAGGAACATCGGGCTGAAGGCGCGGCGGGTCCAGGGCCGGTCCGGCTCGGTCAAACTGGCCAGGGCTTCAAGATCGGCGGCGATCCTTTGGGGGTCGACGGGCAGGTTGCGGCTGGACATCGGTTGTCTTTCGGGTCGGGCCGGGGGAAAAGCTCCGGTCAGGGTCAATGCCAGACTAGAGGATTGATCGGGTCGGCCCATATCCCAATACCAGAACATGCTATGCGAAATCGAGCACAGATTCAGGGTGAAGACGACTCGGCCGCAGCCTCCTCGGCGGCGCGGCGCAGAAGGTCCGTCAGCGCCTCGGGCAGCCCGGCGCGGCGCCAGACCATGACCAGCCGCTGCACGGCGTCCGGTGCCAGACTGTGGCAGCGTAGCGCGAAGGGCAGCCGGACCGCCGAATCCATCGGCAGAACCGAGAGATAGCCGTAATGCGCCACAAGGTTGATGATCACCGGAATGGTGTCGATCTCGGCGATTGGCAGACGCCGCAGCGCCTCGTCTCCCAGAACCCGCGCGAGATAGGCCATGCTTTCCTGCCGGATACCGCTTTTCGCGCTGGGCAGCGCCAGCGGGTGGCGCCGGAGCAGCGCCGGGATATCCGGGTCATCCGGCATCAGGCTTTCATGGCCGACCAGCGCCAGCGGATTGGTCGATACCGGAAAGCTGTGGAAATCAGCCGGGATTCTGGCGTGATCCAGCACCACAAGATCAAACCGCCGGGTCTTGAGGCCAAGCATCAACTCGTCCGCGGTATGGCTGGAGATCCGCAGCCGGTGCCTTCCCTGCTGCGCCGACCACAGGACCGCAAGCCGCGCCAGCATGCGTGAGATGCTGCTTTCATGGCCCATCGGCATCACGGTCCCGACGCGCCAGGTGGTGATGTCGCTGCGAAACCGCTCGGCGGCGGCGCGCGAGATCTGCTCCCACCCCGCCGTCACCGCCTCGATGTGTGGCAGCAGGCGGCGGCCGGCGGCGGTCAGGCCGCTGCCGGCGCTGCCGCGCGACAACAGCGCCACCCCCAGATGGCGTTCCAGATCGGCAAGCTGGCGCGTCAGTTGCGGCTGCCCGATGCCCACCCGTCGCGCCGCGGCGCGGATGCTGCCGCTATGGGCGACGACCGAAAGCCGCGTCAGCGCCGCGATGCCGATGGGCGGGACCGGCTGCGGCGGCAGCCCGGCCACGTCAAGAATCCGCGCGATGCCATGCGCAACTTCGGCGAAGTCCGCCGCCCTGCGCTCGGCCTCCAGCGTCAGCACCAGACTGGCGCGCTGGCGTATCACCAGGGGCGCCGCGATGGCGGATTCGGTGCGCGCCAGCGCCGCGCTGACGGTGGACGGGGCGCGCCCACTCAGGCGGGCGGCTTCGCGCACGCTGCGGCAGGTCAGAACAAGGTTTGTCAGATGCAGGGTCAGCAGGTCCAAGGCGGCCACCTTTCCACGATACCCGCCTGTTTACAGGCCGCACCCCGGCTTGGACAGGGCGGCGCACCTCTGCGGTTGAACGGGCGTCGTGGCTGGACGCGGGCCTGCGCGGCTGGCAGGTTGCGCCATGGCCGGGTCGCCACCCGGCGCATGCTCTGACCAAAGGAAGTGTCATACCCGCGATGGATCTGCGCCGGCTTTCCCTGTTCGTGCTGGTTTGCCAGAACAACAGCCATGCCGAGGCCGCCGCCGCCGCCGGCGTGTCGGTTTCGACGGTCAGCACCGCGGTTCGCCGGCTGGAACAGGATCTGGGTCTGGTGCTGCTGCGCCGTGGCCCCGGCGGGCTGGTGCCAAGCGATGCCGGACGCTGGCTCAGTCACGAGGCGGAATCGATCCTGCAATGCGCCGATGCGCTGTTCGTCGCCGGCGAAGCGCCGCAGGTTCTCGCGGTGCAGTCGCCGCTGCGGCTGACCTTCGGCCGGCTGTCGCGCACGGCACATTCCGCTTCACGCCAGTTTGCCGCCGAGCACCCCGATTGGCGGGTGGCGCTGCGCTTTGCTTCGGCGTTCTCGCCGGCGTCCGGCACAGCCGACCCCGACGCCAGGAACGGCTGTGATCTGCTTCTTGGCTATTCGCAAACCGGGGGCGGGCCGGACGAGACGGCGTTGTTCGATGACCGCTGGGTGGCCATCGGCAACCGCGCCGAGATGGACCCGGCGAATCTGGCAGGGGTCACGCTCTGGCTGCCACCGCTTCTGCCGGAGCTTGAAACGCAGATCCGCGCCTACTGCGCGGCGCGTTCGCTGCCGCCACCCGAGAGCATGGCCGAAGACGCGGCGATCCTGGCGCGGCTGGCGCGCAACGGGCCGGCGACGGTCCTGTTGACGCCGCACAGCCTGATGGCGGCCAATCTGGAGCGCAGCGGCATCGCCTGCCGCGATCTCTCGCCTGCCCTGGTCAGCCAGATCACCGCCCGGATCATCACCACCGATCCGGAGCGCAGGCGTGCCGCGTCGCGATATCTCGACCATCTGCGCCGCCAGATCGCAGCGCCGCAAACCCCGGTGCGGCCCTATGCCCCGAAACTGACTCTGGCGCAGCTGCGGCTTCTGCACACGCTGCTGCTGCGCCGCAACCAGACCGTCGCGGCGCGCGAGCTTGGGCTGTCGCAACCGGCGCTGAGCGCGCAATTGCGCCGGATCGAGACCGCCTTTGGCCAGAGGCTTTTCGACCGCTCCGCGCGCGGGCTGGAGCCGGTCGCGTTCCTGCTCGGGCGTCAACAGCTCTTGCGCCGCCTGCTCGACACCGTTGCCGAGGTCGCGCGGCAGGCCCGCCATATTGCCGCACAGGACCGCAGCGAAGTGACCCTTGGCCTCAGCCCGCTGGTGGCGTTGCACCCGGATCTTGCCGCACGGCTGGCGGCGGCGCTCGGCAACTGGCGCGATCTGTTGCCCGATGCGGCGTTGCGCCTGCGCGAAGCCCCCGCCGCCACCCTGTCAGCCGAAGTGCGGCGCGGCGAGATCGGCCTCGCGCTGGGCGAGAGGATCGGCCCGCGACGCGCGCCGCGCGATCTTGCCGCGTTGGGTCCGCTGGTGCTGCTTGAAAGCGACCGCCCGGCGGCGACGCCGCGCCCGCTGCTCTGGCCGATCCCCGAAGACGGGATCGCGCAGGCAATCGACGCCAGCCTGCCGACATCGCGCGGCATGGTCGCGTTGCGCGGCGTTTCAACGGCGCTGGGCCTGCATCTGGCGCGGCAGGGTCTGGGCATCTGCCCGCTGCCGCAGCGCATGGCCGAGGCCGCAATCGCCAGCGGCGACGGCCTGACAATGCGCATACCCGAGCCTGACAGCCGCATCTGGCTGTGCGCCGAAGTCACGACCGAGCGCGCCTTGGGCGAGGCAGAGCGGCTGTTGCTGGACTGCCTGCGCCGCAGTTTTGGCGAAGACGATCAGGCCGCCAGCCGGCGATAGGCCGCCATATGCGCCTCGGCCGGGCCGAACAGGGCCTCGTTGATCATGACCCGCCGCACCAGATGCGAGATGGCGCATTCCGCCGTCATGCCTATCGCGCCGTGCAACTGGATCGCTTCCTCGGCCAGTTTGCGGCCAGACCACAGGCTCTGAACCCAAGCGGCGCGGCAAAGCGCGGGGCCGTCCGGCGCGCCAATGGCCAGCGCCTGGGCAGCCGCGTTCAACAGGGCGCGGGCTTCCTCGAGCGCGATCGACAGATCGACCATGCGAAACTGGATCGTCTGGAACGAGCCGAGCGCCTTGCCGAACTGCTTGCGCAGTTTGACATAAGCCAGCGTCGCCTCGAACAGCGATTCCATGGCGCCGGTGGTCTCGGCGGCGGCGGCCAGCAGGGCAGGGGACAGCGCCGCTTCGCGACCGTCGGCGCTGACCGACAGGCTTTCGCCGGCACCGCCCGTTGGCACCAGACGGAACGCCGGCTGCCCGTCCGCCATCATCGCGGTGGCCGAGACGACATCGGAGGCCGCACAAAGCCGCAGCTCTGCGCCGTTGCTGCCGGCGCAAAGCACAAGGTCCGGGCGCTGCGGCCCGAAGGCGAGGCTGTCATGCCCGCTGCTGCCGGCGGCGGGCAGCAGTGCCGAGGCGATGGCAACCCTGGTTTCACCGGTCATGACCGCCGCAACAAGATCATCACGCCCCGCCGCCGCAAGTAGCGCCGGAACCAGCACCCCGGCGAGTGGGAAGCTCACGGGCACCGCCCGCGCGCCCAGTTGCAGGCCAGCCGCGACCGCGCCAAGCGGGCCCATGCCACCGCCGCCGGTCTCGGCGGGCAATGCCAGCCCGACCAGCCCCATCTCGCACAGGTCGGGCCAGATATCGGCGGCAGGTCGTGGCATCCCGGCTTCGGGGGCGTTGCGGTCGGCAAAGCGCGCGACGGCATCGGTCAGCAGGCGCAGGTCGTCGGCATCGGGAAGGGTCATCGACATTTCGGTCACCGCAGGTTGAGGACTTGTTTGGCAAGGATCATGCGCTGGATCTCGTTCGATCCGCCCCAGATCGTCAGCTTGCGCTGGTTCAGCCAGGTCGGCATCGCGCTGTCTCCCAGCGCGTCGGTCCCGGCGGCGCGGCCGTCCAGAACATCTTCGTCGTGCAGGAGCGCGCGCCGCCCGGCCAGATCCAGCCGCAACCGCGACAGGCCCTGAGCGATTTCGGTGCCGCGGATCTTGAGCCGCGACGCCTCGGCCCCCGGCGAGGCACCGGCCAGATCGGCCTCGAGCAGCGCCAGTTCCATGTGTTCCAGCGCCAGCAGCTCGATTTCCAGCCGGGTCAGACGGTCCTGAAGATGCGGATCGTCCTGACGACCCATCTCGGCCACATCCTCGTGGATCTCGCCCAGGATGCGGCGCGACCGCGCCGAGCCGGACATCGAGAACCGTTCATATTCCAGCAGGAACTTGGCGATGCCCCAGCCGCCGCCCTCGTCGCCGACTAGGTTCTCCGCCGGCACGACGACGTTGTCAAAGAACACCTCGTTGAACTCGGCCTCGCCGTCGAGCGTGTGGATCGGGCGGATCGAGATGCCCGGCGTCTTCATGTCGATCAGCAGGAACGAGATACCTTCCTGCGGCCTGGTGCCACCGCCGGTGCGCACAAGGCAGAACATCCAGTCCGCCCAATGCGCCCAGGTGGTCCAGATCTTCTGGCCGTTGACGACATAGTTGCCGCCGTCGCGCCGTGCTGACGTGGCGAGTGCCGCGAGGTCGGAGCCCGCACCCGGTTCGGAATAGCCCTGGCACCAGAAAACCCGGTTCTCGCGGATACCCGGCAGGTGATGCTGTTTCTGGGCGGCGCTGCCGAACTGGTGGATCACCGGCCCGGCCATGGAAATGCCGAACTGGCAGGGATGCGGGGCGGGAAGTGCGCCATAGGCGCGGTCGAACAGGTAGCGGCGCACCGGGCTGAGGCCGGGGCCGCCCATCTCCGCGCTCCAGCCGATGGCATACCAGTTGCGGCTGGCCAGAACCTGTTGCCAGCCGACCAGCTCATCGCGGCTCAGCCGGATGTTGTCGCGCACCTTGCGCGCCAGATCTGCCGACAATTGTTGTCTGAGCCAGATGCCCGCCTCATCGGCAAAGGCACGATCCTCGGCGGTGATGGTCAACGGCATGATAGCAACTCCTATATGATCCCCGCGTCGCCGAGACGCGCGATTTCAGCATCGTCGAGGTCGAGATGCCGGCGCAGGATCGCCGGCCCGTCAGCGCCCAGCGCCGGTGCCGGACGCTGTCCGCCGCGCGGGATGCCCTGAAAATGCACCGGCTGCTCGGGCAGTTGCAGGCTGCCGAAGACCGGATGCGGCACGCTGTCCAAGAGCCCGCGTGCTTTGGTCTGATCGCTGGTCGCGGCTTCGTCCACCGCCCAGATCGGCGAGGCCGGCACCCCGGCTTCGCCAAGGAGCCGCACCACCTCCTGCACCGAATGCGATGCCGCCCAGCCTTCGATCTCGGCCCGCAGCGCATCGGCATTGCGGGTTCGCAACTGATCGCTGGCAAAGCGGGGGTCGTCCGGCAGGCTGGGGCGGCCCATCGCACGTGCAAGCGCGGCGAACAGCGGCGCGTTGGCCACGGCGATCATCACCGGGCCGTCCGCCGCCTGAAACGATCCGAAGGGCGCTGTCAGCGGATGCTGGTTGCCCGACCGTCCCGGCCGCTGCCCTTCGCGCTGCCACATCGCGAGCGCGGTCGGCAGCAGGCTGAACAACGCGTCGAACATCGCCACGTCGATGACGCACCCCTCACCGCTTTGCGACCGGCGATACAGCGCCGCGCTGATCGCCTGCGCCGCGTAGATCCCGGCCAGGATGTCACCGATCGATTCACCAACCAGCGTCGGCGGGCCGTCGGCGGTTCCGGTGATGCTCATCATCCCGGAATAGGCCTGGGCGATGATGTCATAGCTGGGCAGATCGCTCATCGGCCCGCTTTGGCCAAAGCCGGAGATCGAGCAATAGATCAGCCCCGGCGTGTCGGCGCACAGTTTCTCGGCACCGATGCCGAGCCTTTTGGCGACGCCGGGCCGGAAGTTCTCGATGATGACGTCGGCCTTGCGCGCCAGACCTTGTGCCAGTGCCACGCCTTCGGGGTTGCGTAGGTCGAGGCGCAGACTGGCCTTGTTGCGGTTTATCATCTCAAAGCTGAGGCTGTGATCGTCGCGAAACGCGCCCATCGCGCGCTGGTCGTCGCCGCCCGGCGCTTCGATCTTGATCACCTCGGCCCCCTGGTCTGCCAGCATCGCCGTGCAATAGGGGCCAGCCAGAACGCGGGTGAAATCCAGGATGGTTACGCCGGACAGGGGTTTTTTCATTCGATCTTCGGGCATGACGATCTCCGGTTGCCGCCTGCGACACTATTTCGTGGCGGCACCCGGCTGGGAAATCGAAATACCAGAAGCGGGCCATAAGATTGGCCGAAGTGGTGCTGGATGCTGCGGGCCGCGCGGGTTTGGCGAGCATCTCTCGGGGGCGCCGCCCGAGCGACTTCGCACAAGACGGGCAGGGCGCTGGCCCGGATATGCCAATCCGCTCCTATACGAAATGAATATTATACCGCGAACGGATCACGGCATCTATCTGCGGGTCGATCTGGCGACCGGCCTTGGCGAGGATCGTATTCTTGCGCTCCAATGCCTTGTCGAGGAGCAATGGCCTGTCGGCCTCGTTCCATTCCTTTGGCGTCATGCGGTTGGCCAGCGTCGGGTAGATATACTCCGTCTGCATCAGCTTCAGCGTCTGGTCCGACCCCAGATAATGCCCCGGTCCGTCCACGCAGACCTCTTTCATCGCATCGATCGAGGTGCTGTCCGGCGTCACGTCAATACCGCGCACAAGGCGCATCGCCTGGCCCAGGAGGTCATCCCCCAGAACCAGGCTTTCGAGGCAGAACCCCAGCAGGGACGCATGCATCCCGACCGCCTCGTAGCACATGTTCAGCCCCGCCAGCCCCGCCAGCGCGTTGGTGATGCCCTGTTCCCAGCCCGCCTGCATGTCCGGCAGCTTGCTGTCGGAAATGCCCGAGGCCGCGCCGCCCGGCAGGTCATAGAACCGATGCATCTGCGCACAGCCAGCCGTCAGAAGCGCCTGCTCGGCCGACCCACCCGACATCGCGCCGGTCCGCAAATCCGACACGAACGGCCAGGTGCCGAAGATGCAGGGCGCGCCCGGTTTGATCGCGTTGGCATAGACCACCCCCGCCAGACATTCCGCCACCGCCTGCACGATCGTCAGCGCAATCGGCGCGGGCGCGGTGGCGCCGGCCTGCCCCGCGCTCAGGAGCAGCATCGGCATCCCGCGGCGGATGCAATCCTCCATCGTTATGCAGCTTTCCTCGGCGAACTTCATCGGCGGCACGACGAAACAGTTGGAGTTGGACACAAACGGCCGCTCCAGCCATTTCTCCTCGCCCCCGGCCACCGTATAAAGCATGTCGAAACAGGCATCGACATGGCTCGGGTCGCTGAACGACGTCCCCACATGCTTTTTCGTCCCCGAAAGGCAGCCATACAGCGTGTTCAGGTCCATCTCGAGGTTGTCGACGACATCTCGGCACACCATGGTGCGCTGGTAGAAATGGATATTGTCCAGATTATCCACCAGCCGCGCCGCGTCATAGAGGTCCTGCGCCGTGCTGTCGCGATACTCGAGCGTGAACGGGTCCACGATATGCACCGCCGCCCCCGCCGTGCCGAAATGCACGTTGCTGCCCGACAGGTGCAGATCATGCTTTGGGTCGCGCGCATACAGCGTGATATTGCGCGCGGCCTTCGCCAGCATGTCCTCCACCAGCGCTCGCGGGAAGCGGATGCGCCCGTCGTCACCCTGCACGGCCCCCGCTTCGGTCAGGAGCTTCACGCCCGAGGCCGGTGCCTGCGACAGCCCGATCTGCTCCAGAGCCTGCAGGGCGCTTTCATGGATCTGCGCCACTCCGGCGTCACTCAAGGGCTTGTATTGCCCGCCCGGCAACCCTGCCCGAACCGGGCGCAAACCTTCTGCCAAAGGTGCCGCCCGCAACGCCACCCGGCTCGCGCGTCCTCCGGCCCGCCTGCTGGCCGGAGCCGTTCGGGCAGTCTCGCCAGCAATTCCAGTCTCGTCCATTGCTCCACCCTCTCATCTGGTCAGGAATATTCCGGCTGCGCGTGCCCGGTCCCGGATCACATCCGCACCCGCTCGGATTTCGGATCATACATCGGCACCAGCGACGCCTCGGCCGCGAACCGCCGCCCCGCCACTTCGATCTGATAGTCGGAGGCCAGAACCTCGCCGGCGGTTTCCGCCGCGCAAGGCACATAGCCAAGGCCCACAGCCCCGCCCAGATGATGGCCGTAATTGCCCGACGTGATCGGCCCGACGATCCGCCCATCGCGCACGATCGCTTCGTTGTGGTAGAGCATCGGCTCGGGGTCATGCAGCCTGAACTGCACCAGCCGCCGCATGAGGCCTGCCTCGCGCCGCCGCAGGACCGCCTCGCGCCCGATGAAATCGCCCTTGTCCGTCTTCACGGCGAACCCGAGCCCGGCCTCCAGCACGTGATCCTCGTCCGTGATGTCATGGCCGAAATGGCGGTAGGCCTTCTCGATCCGGCAGGAATCCAGCACATGAAGGCCGCAGAGCTTCAGGTTCATCCCGGCGCCTTCCAGCACCTCGAAAACATGGCAGGCCTGATCGGTGGAGACATACAACTCCCAGCCCAATTCACCGACATAGGTCACCCGATGCGCGCGCGCCAAGCCCATGCCGATCTCGATTTCCCGCGCCGTGCCAAAGGGATGCGCTTCATTGCCAAAGTCGGCCGGGCTGACCGCCTGCAACAGATCGCGGCTTTTCGGCCCCATCACGCAGAGCACCGCTTCGCCCGCCGTCACGTCCGTGATCACGGCAAAGGCATCCCCCAGATGCCGCCGGAGCCACGCCAGATCGCGCTGCAACGTCGCCCCCGGCACCACCAGCAGGAACGCGGTTTCCGACAGGCGCGTCACGGTCAGATCTGACTCGATCCCGCCGCGCGCATTCAGCATCTGGGTGTAGACGATCCGCCCCGCCTCGACGTCCACATCATTGCCGCAAACCCGCTGCAGGAACGCACAGGCGTCGCGCCCCTCGACCCGGATCTTTCCGAACGAGGTCATGTCGAACAGCCCGACCCCCTCGCGCACGGCCCGGTGTTCAGCGGCGGCATTCGCGAACCAGTTCTGCCGCCCCCAGGAATACTGATACTCCCGCGCCTGTCCCGGCTCGGCAAACCAGTTCGCCCGCTCCCACCCGGCAACCTCGCCAAACACCGCGCCGCGCGCCGCCAAAGCGTCGTGCAGCGGCGAGCGTCGAACCCCGCGCGAGGTTGCCATTTGGCGATAGGGGAAATGGTCGGCGTAAAGCAGCCCCAATGTCTCGCTGACCCGCTCTTTCAGATAGGACCGGTTGCGCTGGAACGGCTGCGCGCGGCGGATATCCACCTCCCACAGATCGAACGGCGCTTCGCCCTCGGTGATCCAGTGCGCCAGGGCCATTCCCGCGCCGCCGGACCCGGCGATCCCGACCGAGTTATACCCGGCCGCCACCCAGTAGCCGCCCAGTTCCGGCGCCTCGCCAAGGTAATAGCGATCGTCCGGCGTGAAACTTTCGGGCCCGTTGAAGAAGGTGTGAATTCCCGCCGTCTGGAACAGCGGCATCCGCTCCATCGCGGCCTCCAGAATGGGCTGGAAATGGTCCCAGTCCTCGGGCAGCGTGTCAAATTCGAAATCCTCGCGGATGCCGTCCATGCCCCAGGGCTTGGCCCTGGGTTCAAACGCGCCGATCATCATCTTGCCGGCGTCGGATTTGTAATAGGCACATTCATCCGGCACCCGCAGCACCGGCAGATGGCCAAGCCCCGCAATCGGCTCGGTAATCAGATAGAAGTGCTCGCAAGCATGCAGCGGCAGCGTCACGCCCGATGTTTCGGCAAGATCACGCCCCCACATGCCCGCGCAATTGATCACCACATCCGACGCGATATGCCCGGCCTCACCATCGGCCTCATAGTCAACGCCCGTCACCCGGCCCCCGGCCTGCCGGACCCCGGTGACCTTCACACCCTCGAGAATCCGCGCGCCCTGCATCCGGGCGCCCTTGGCCAGGGCCATGGCGATATTGGCCGGATCGCATTGCCCGTCCATCGGCAGATGCACCGCGCCCACCACGTCCGCGATGTTGAGATGCGGATACATCTCCTTGACCTCGGCAGGTGACACCTCCGCCACATCCACGCCGAAAATCCGCGCCATCGTGGCCTGGCGCAACAATTCCTCATGCCGAGCCTCGGTCAACGCGACGGAGATCGAGCCGACCTGACGCATGCCGGTGGAAACGCCGGTTTCAGCCTCCAGCTTCACATAGAGTTCCGCTGAATACTTCGCCAACCGCGTCATGTTGGCCGATCCGCGCAACTGCCCGATCAACCCCGCCGCATGCCAGGTCGTGCCACAGGTCAGCCGCCTGCGCTCCAGCAGCACGACATCGCTCCAGCCCGCCTTGGCCAGATGATAGGCAACCGAGCAGCCGGAAACGCCCCCGCCGATGATCACCGCCCGCGCGTTCCTTGGAACCTCAACCATTCCGACGCCTTTTCTTGTTCAAGATCCGCACAGGGGCAGGGGGCTGACATCGCCCGGCACCTGGTCACGCCCGGATACGCTCATTCTTCGGGTCCCAGACGGAGGTATCCTCCTGCACCACGGCCCGGTGGCGATGGCCGAAGATTTCGACCTCCAGTTCCATCCCTGGCACCGCCAGATCCGCCCGCAGCATGCCAAGCGCGATACAGGCGCCGACCCGATGCCCGAAATAGCCGCTGGTGGTTTCGCCCACGACAGCACCCTCATGCCAGATCGTCGCCATGTAGGGCGGGTCGTATGCCCCTGCGTCCACCTTCAAGGCGACAAATCGCTTTGTCGCCCCGGCATCCCGTTCCGCCTCCAGCGCCGCCTTGCCGCGAAAGTCGTGCTGCCAGTTGACGAACCGCTCCAGCCCTCCTTGCAAGATCGTGTAATCCGTCGAAAGGTCGCCCTTCCACGCGCGATAGCCCTTTTCGATCCGCAACGAATTCAGCGCGAACATGCCGAAGGGCCGCAACCCATGCGCCGCGCCTGAGGCCATCACCGCATCCCAGACCAGAGGGGTATCTGCGCGGCGGGAGTGAACCTCCCAGCCCAGCTCGCCGGCAAAGGAAACCCGCATCAGCAGCACCTGCGCACCGGCGATTTCAGCGTGATGCCATGTCAGCCAGGGCAGGGACAGATCCGCGTCACAGACCCCGGCCAGGATCTCGCGGCTCTTGGGCCCCGTCAGGATCTGGCAGGACCAGTCGTCGGTTTCGTCGCGAAGCGTCACCCCGTCAGGCAAAGTCGACAGCAACCACTCGCGGTCATGCGCCTGCGCGGTCGCGGCGGTGATGAGCAAAACCTCGTCCTCGGCCAGACGCGCCACCGACATCTCGGTCACGATCCGCCCCTTGTCATCGGCGAAATAGGCCAGCCCAAGGCGTCCGGCCTTCGGCACACGCCCGGTGATCTGCGCCGAAAGCCAGTCGACAACGCCCGGCCCCGAAACCCGGAACCGAGAGAACCCCGGCAGGTCGAGAATCCCCGCCGCGTCGCGCACCGCCTCGCATTCCGCCTTTACCGCGCCGAACCACGCGCCCTCGCGCTTCCAGGTCTGCGTGCCCTCCGCCGACAGGTCGTCACCGTCGCGCGCATACCAGTTCGCTCGCTCCCAGCCATTGGCGGCCCCGAATTGCGCCCCCAGCGCGGCCACCCTGTCATGCACCGCGCTCAGCTTTTTGCCCCGACCTTCCGGCCAGGCGAAATGCGGAAAATGCATTGCGTATTCATGGGTATAGACTTCGATGCCCTTGGCGATGCAGTAGGCTTCATCCTCGAACCCGGTGAACCGGCGCGGATCGCAGGACCACATATCCCACTCGGTTGCGCCCTCCGTCACCCATTCCGCCAGAACCTTGCCCGCGCCCCCGGCCTGACAGATGCCGAAGGTGAAGACACAGGCCTCGAACGCATTCGGCACGCCCGGCATCGGCCCGATCAGGGGGTTGCCGTCCGGCGTGTAGGGGATCGGTCCGTTGATGACTTTGGTCAAAGGCGCCTCGGCCAGCAGCGGCACCCGCGCCATCGCGTCCTCGACATACCACTCCAGCCGGTCGAGATCGTCGGGGAACAGTTGAAAGCTGAAATCTTCCGGGAAAGGGTCGTCCTTGGATATCCAATGCGCGCGGCCATTGCGCTCATAGGGGCCAAGGTTGAACCCGCCCTTCTCCTGCCGCAGGTAGTAGGAGCTGTCGACGTCTCGCAACAGCGGCAGTTTGCGGCCGGTCTCGGCGGTATGGGCCGCTACTTCCGGCACGGTATCGAACAGCAGGTATTGATGGCTCATCACCATCATCGGAACCTCGCGGCCCATCATGCGCCCGACCTCGCGCGCATAATATCCGGCCGCATTCACCACGTATTCGCAGCGAACCTCGCCCTTGTCGGTGACGACAACCCACTCGTCGCCCTCGCGCCGAATGGCCGTCACCGGGCAGAACCGCTCCACCCGCGCGCCCAGATTGCGCGCGCCCTTGGCCAGTGCTTGCGTCAATTGCGCGGGGTCGATATCGCCATCGTAGGGGTCATACAAAGCCCCTGTCAGGTCATGCGTCTCAAGAAACGGATAACGCGCCTTGATCTCGTCGGGCGCGAGGATATCAAGCTCCATCCCCTGATAGCGGCCCATCCCGACCACACGGCGAAACTCGTCCAGACGTTCCGCCGAATGGCCAAGCCGGACCGACCCCGTGACATGGTAGTTCATCGGATAATCGACCTCGGCCCCGAGGCCGCGATACAGTTCCGCGGAATAGCGCTGCATGTTCATGATCGACCAGGAGGCGGAAAACGTCGGCACGTTCCCGGCCGCGTGCCAGGTCGATCCCGCCGTCAGCTCGTTGCGCTCCAGCAGCAAACAATCGGACAAGCCCGCCTTGGCGAGATGATACAGGCAGGATGCCCCGACCACGCCGCCGCCAATGACCACCACCCGCGCGGATGTCGGAAACTCCGCCATGCTTTCTCCCATTCCCTGTCCAAGAACATTCCCGTCAGCGGCGCCGGTCCGCAGCCAGCAGCGCGACGTCCGGCTCGACTATTCACCCGAATTCCGGCCCTTACAATTCGGCAACTCCGCCCTTATTGATCGGAAAGACCGATCAGGAGGATGCATGCAACCCGACCTCATAGAGACATTCCTCGACCTTGTCGAAACCCGCAGCTTCAACCGCACCGCCGAACGCCAGGGCTTGACGCAATCCACGGTCTCGGGCCGGATTGCCTCGCTCGAGTCCTCGCTGGGCGTGCGCCTGTTCACCCGCTCTCGCGCCGGCACGGACCTGACCACCGAGGGCCTGAAGTTCGCGCCCCACGCCCGCATCCTGCGCCACGCCTGGGCCGAGGCGCGCCATTCCGTCACCCCGACGGGTGAATCGGTGATCAACATCCGCCTCGGCATCCAGAGCGATCTGGCCCCGAACCATCTGGGCGACTGGATGCAGGGCTTTCGCCAGCACCTGCCCGATTGCGCTTTTTATATTAACCCGGATTTCTCCGCCCAGATGTGCCGCGATCTGGCGACGGGGGCCTCGGATTTCGCGGTGCTCTACACGCCTTACCCTTCGCCCGATCTGAGCTTCACCACGTTGGGCGAAACCCGCTACCGGCTGATTTCCTCGGAAACAGACAGCCGGGCAGGCTTGCGCGCCGCAACCTATATCCGCGCCGATTTCGCCCCCGCCTTTGACGCCCATCACCGCGCGGCGCTGCCCGACATGCAGGAAACCCCGATCGCGGCAGGCCAGAGCGCGACCATCGCGGCGCTGCTGACCAAACTGGGCGGCTCGGCCTATCTGCTGGATGTGATGGCCGAAGACCTGATTGCGACGGGCAGGTTTCGCGCGGTCCGCGACGCCCCGGTGATCCGCCAACCCGTCCACGCCGCGACCCATCTGCGGAACCGGACATCGAAATTGCACCGTCAATTGCTGCGGGTGGTGCAGAAAACCTTCGCCGCGAGTTGACGACAGGGGTGAACGGGCGACGCGAGCCGCGCACGTTTCTCTCAAGATCCCGCCTAGTTCCCCGCGCTTTCCATCCGGCGCTGCCCGATGACCTTTTCCAGCCAGCCCACCTCCATCTCGGGGACCGAGGACAACAGCAGGTCGGTATAGGGATCGAAGGGCGGGGCCAGCACGTCGGACTTCTGCCCGTAGCGCACCACCTGTCCCTCGAACATCACCGCGATCTTGTCGGCGATGGCGCGCACCGTCGCAAGGTCGTGGGTGATGAAGAGATAGGCCACCTGCGCACTCGCCTGCAGTGACAACAGCAGCTTCAGGATGCCGTCGGCCACCAGCGGGTCCAGCGCCGACGTGACCTCGTCGCAGATGATCAGCTTGGGTTCCGCGGCCAGCGCGCGGGCGATGCAGACGCGCTGTTTCTGACCGCCGGACAGCTCGGCGGGGTAGCGGTCGGCAAAGCCTTCGCCCATCTCGATCTGGTCGAGCAACTCCTGCACCCGCCTGTCGCGAGCCTCGCCGCGCAGCCCGAAGTAAAGCGTCAGGGGCCGCCCGATGATGGTGCCGACGGTATGGCGCGGGTTCATCGCGGTGTCGGCCATCTGGTAGATCATCTGGATCTCGCGCAGATCGTCCCTGGAACGACCAGCGAGGTCTGGCGAAAGTGTCCTTCCGGCAAAGGTGAGCCGACCCTGCGATGCCGGCAGAAGCCCGGTGATCACCCGCGCGAGCGTGGACTTGCCCGAACCGGATTCCCCCACCACCGCCAGCGTCTGTCCGGCGGGAAGGTCGAGCGTGATGTTCTTCAGCACGTCGAAACTGGTGCCGCGATAGCGGGCCGTGACGTTCTGCACCGACAGCACCGGCGGCGCCGGGGGCTTTTCGGCATGATCCAGCCCGCGCACGGAAACCAGCGCCCTTGTGTAGTCTTCCCTCGGCGCATGGATGATCTGCTCCGTCGGGCCGACCTCGACCATCCTGCCGTTCTGCAGCACCATGATGTCATCCGCCACCTGCGCCACCACGGCAAGGTCGTGGGTGATGTAGAGGGCGGCAACATCGGTGTCGCGGATCGCCTCCTTGATGGCGGCGAGGACGTCGATCTGGGTGGTCACGTCCAGCGCCGTCGTTGGTTCGTCGAAGATCACCAGATCGGGGCTCGGGCACAGCGCCATGGCCGTCATCGCCCGCTGCAACTGTCCGCCCGAGACCTGATGCGGATAGCGGTTGCCGAAAGTTTCGGGCTCGGGCAGGCCCAGCTTGGCAAAAAGCGCGACGGCGCGGGCCTCGGCCTCGGGGCGGGACATGAGGCCGTGTTTCAGCGTCGCCTCGGTCACCTGCTGCATCAGGCGCTTGGCGGGGTTGAAGGCGGCGGCGGCCGACTGGGCGACGTAAGTAACCTCCCTGCCGCGCAGGGACCGCAGCCCGCGAGCACTGGCGACGCGGATATCACGGCCGTTCAGACAGATCGTGCCACCGGCAAGCTCGACCCCGCCGCGGCCATAGGCCATGGCCGACAGGCCGATGGTCGATTTTCCGGCACCGGATTCCCCGATCAGCCCCATCACCTTGCCGCGCTGGAGCGTCAGATCGACGCCATGCACCAGCGTCACCCGTTTGGGCGGCTCGCCGGGCGGATAGGATGTGGCCTCGATAACGAGGCCGCGGATCTGCAAGAGGGCGTCATCAGCCACCGCGGCCTCCTTTCAGGCTGGAGGTGCGGGTGAGAACCCAGTCGGCCACCAGGTTGACGCTGATCGCCAGCGCGGCAATCGCGCCTGCGGGCAGCAGGGCGGCGGACTTGCCGTAGATCAGCCCGTCCTTGTTTTCCTTGACCATGCCGCCCCAGTCGGTCAGCGGCGGCTGGATGCCGAGGCCGAGAAACGACAGGGTCGAGATGAACAGGATCGCGAAGATGAATCGCAGGCCGAACTCGGCCACCAGCGGCGACAGGGCGTTGGGCAGGATCTCGCGAAAGATCACCCATGCGCCGCCTTCGCCGCGCAGCCTTGCAGCCTCGACATACTCCATCACCGCAATATCGACGGCGACGGCGCGCGCCAGGCGAAAGACGCGGGTGCTGTCGAGGATGCCGATCACCAGGATCAGCACGGTCAGGTTCAGGGGCAGCACCGACAGCAGGACCAGCGCCACGATCAGCGCCGGGATCGCCATGACCAGATCGACGCCGCGCGACAGGAGCTGGTCAATCCAGCCGCTGTTGATCGCCGCGAGAAACCCCAGGAACGAGCCCAGCGAGAAGGACAGGACCGAGGCGGCGAGGGCGACGAAAATGGTGATCTGCGCGCCGTAGATCAGCCGCGAGAGGATGTCGCGCCCGATGGTGTCGGTGCCCAGCCAATAGGTGGCAGACGGCCCCTCCCAGACGCCGCCGGCGACGGCGTCGATGGGGTAGGGGGCCAGCCATTGGGCAAACACGGCGATGAACAGGAACATCCCGGTCAGCAACAGTCCGATGAGGGCAGAGATGGGCGGTCTCATTTCGGGTGCCTCAGGCGCGGGTTGGCGAGGATGCCGATGATATCGGCCAGCATGTTCAGCCCGATATAGACGGCGGCAAAGATCAGTCCCACCGCCTGCACCACCGGCAGGTCACGCTTGGTCACGTGATCGACCAGGTATTGCCCCAGCGCGTTATAGCTGAACACCACTTCGACCACGACGACGCCCACGACCAGATAGGCCATGTTCAGCATCACCACCGCCACGATGGGCGCGATGGCATTGGGAAAGGCGTGGCGCCAGATCACCGTAATCGGCGACAGGCCCTTCAACTCGGCGGTTTCGATATAGGCCGACTGCATCACGCTCAGGATCGTGGCGCGGGTCATCCGCATCATGTGGGCCAGCACCACGATGACGAGCACGATCACCGGCAGGGCGACGGCGTGCAGCTTCGCCCAGAAGCCCATTCCGGGAAACACCATCGCGACCGGCTGGAAGATCGGGAACGCCTGCGTCAGCAGGAAGATGACGAAATAGGCGGCGACGAATTCGGGCAGCGAGATCGTGGTCAGCGTGACCGCCGAAATCAGCTTGTCCGGCCAGCGCCCGACATAGCGCGCCGCGATCAGGCCGAGGATGATCGCCAGCGGCACCGCGATCACCGCCGCCGAGCCCGCCAGAAACAGCGTATTGCCCAGCCGCATCCGGATCGACGTGGCGATGTCGGCGCCATTGGACAGCGACTTGCCCAGATCGCCGGTCAGCACACCGCCGAGCCAGCCGAAATAGCGCGTCAGGGCCGGTTCGTTCAGCCCCAGCTTTTCGCGCATGTTGGCAAGGGCGACCGGTGTCGCCTCCTGGCCGAGAATGGCCTGCGCGGTGTCGCCCGGCAGCGCCTCGACGCCCAGAAAGATCACCATCGACACGGCAAGCAGCAGAAGGAGGCCCAGCGCGATGCGCTGGACCACCAGTTTCAGGACAGGATGCACGCGGGTGCCCCTCAGGCCAGCCAGCAACGCGACAGCGCCCGCCCGTTCATCATTTCGGCGTTCGGGTCCTCGACCCAGCCGCCGACCTCGGTGCGCACGCCGTCAACGAAATCGTTGAACATCGGCAGGATCACACCACCTTCGTCGCGCACGATATGGGCCATTTCGCTGTACATGGCCTTGCGCTTGACCTCGTCCAGCTCGCCGCGCGCCGCGATCAGCAACTCGTCGAACCGGGCGTTGTAGAAGTTGGTGTCGTTCCAGTCGGCGGTCGACAGATAGGCCGTGGTGTACATCTGGTCCTGCACCGGGCGGCCGTTCCAGTAGCTGGCGCTGAACGGCTCGACGTTCCAGACGTTGTCCCAGTAGCCGTCATCCGGCTCGACCTGGATTTTCAGCGGGATGCCGGCGGCATTGGCCGAGGCGGCAAACAGGTTGGCCGCATCCACCGCGCCGGAAAAGGCACCGGGTGCGGTGCGCAGGATGATCGGGCTGCCGTCATGGCCGGACTTCTTGTAATACTCCGCCGCCGCCGCCGCGTCGTATTCACGCTGCGGGATGGTGTCGTCGAACAGCGGATACGACGCGTTGATCGGGAAGTCGTTGCCGCGCGAGCCGAGGCCGCCCAGCACCTTGTCGACCATTTCCTGCCGGTTGATCGCCAGCTTCAGCGCCATCCGCAGGTCGTTGTTGTCAAAGGGCGGCGTGTCGCAAAGCATGTTGAACAGGAACTGACCGCGTCCGGAAACCTGCTTGATCTCGATATTGGGCGAGGCCCGCAGCAGGTCGGCGATCTTGGGGTCGACCCGGTTCATCATGTGGATCTGGCCCGACTGCAGTGCCGCGGTGCGCGCGGTGCCGTCGTTGATCACGATGATCTCGACCTGATCGGCATGGCCAACCGACGAATCGAAGTAATTCTCGAACTTCGAGAACACGACACGCACGCCGGGGTCGAAGCTCTCGACCTTGTAGGGGCCGGCACCGATGCCCGCGGTCGGATCGTCGATGCCGCCGCCGGGCTGGATGACCAGGTGATAATCGGCCAGCATGTAGGGCAGGTCGACGTTGCCCGCGCCCAGGTTGATGATCAGCTTGTCGCCATCGGCGCGCATGTCCTCGATGCCCTGCACGATCCCCATGGCGCCCGACTGCGAATTCTCGTCGGTATGGCGCCGGAAGGTGGCGATCACATCCTCGGCGGTCAGGGTCTGGCCGTTGTGGAATTCGACACCAGAGCGGATCTTGAAGGTCCATTCCTTCGAATCGGGGGTCGCGCTGAACTCCTCGGCGATGCGCCCGTCAAGGCTGCCGTCCGGGTTCACGTTGAACAGCATCTCGCCCCAGTTGGCGTTGGTATTGTTCGGCGCGGGCGAGGCGGCGAGTGCCGGGTCGAGCGAATCGGAGCTTTCGCCGCCCGAGATGCCGGCCCGCAGGATGCCGCCCTTTTTCGGTTCCTGCGCCAAGGCCACCTTGCCGAACAAGGCCCCGGCAAGGCCGGCCGACAGGCCCAGCGCCGTCGAACGGCCAATGAATTCGCGCCGGTTCATCCGGCCCTTGCGCACGCCTTCGATCATATGATCGAGTTGTTGTTTCGGATCACTCATGTTTTCTCTCCCTGGTTGCTTTCTCCGGCTTCGAGGCCGGAGGTCTTCTTGTCGAAGTTGGTTTCAGTAAACTCTGCTCCCACCCACAGGGCAACGGTTTTCCTGCCCGCTGCCCGGCCGATGGCCCTGCTGCTGCTACCTCCCTTTCCAGACCGGATCGCGCTTTTCCGCAAACGCCCGGGCGCCCTCAAGCTGGTCCTCGCTGGAGTAAAGCCGGTCGACCGTCGGCATCTGGCGCTTGCTGACGCGGTTGAGCGCATCCTGAAACCGCATGTCCTCGGCCTCGCGCACCACTTCCTTGATGGCGGCATAGACCAGCGGCGGGCCGCTTTCCAACATGCGCGCCAGCTCCCAGGCCTTGCCCAGCAACTCGTCCGGCGCGCAGACCTCCTTGATCAGGCCCCAGCGAAAGGCCTCGTCCGCGTCGAACCAGCGCCCCGTCAGCAGCAGGTCCATGGCGACGTGATAGGGGATGCGCTTGGGCAACTTGATCGAGGCGGCATCCGCCACCGTGCCCGAGCGAATCTCGGGCAGTGCAAAGCTGGCGGTGGTGGAACACAGGATCAGGTCGGCCGACAGGGCCAGTTCCAACCCGCCACCGCAACAGATGCCCTGCACAACGGCGATCACCGGCTTGTTGAGGTTGGGCAGTTCCTGCAAGCCGCCAAAGCCGCCCACGCCATAATCGCCATCGACCGCATCGCCATCGGCGGCGGCCTTGAGGTCCCATCCGGGGCAGAAGAACTTTTCGCCCTCCGAGCGCAGGATGCAGACGCGAAGCGAATCGTCGTCGCGAAAGGCGCGGAAGGTCAGGCTCATGATCCGGCTGGTTTTCAGGTCGATCGCGTTGGCCTTGGGCCGATCCAGCGTCACCTCGAGGACCGCGCCCTCGCGCCGCGTCTTGATCGGGCCCTCGGTCTGCATCTGCATCTCAGTCATTCGCGGCTCTCCTGATCAGGGCATCCACCGCGACAGCGCCATCGACGCGCACGAGGACGGGGTTGATTTCGATTTCTTCCAGCGTCGGGTCGGCCAGCATCAGCCCGCCCAGCCGCACCGCCAGCGTGGTGACGGCGGCCGTGTCAGCCTTGGGGCGACCGCGATAACCGTCGAGCAATGGCCAGAGACGCAAACGGCGCATCGCCGCCAGCACCTCGGCCTCGGTCGCGGGAAGGATCAGCGTGACGACATCGGCCAGCAGCTCGGCGGTGACGCCACCCAGCCCGACGGTCAGCGTGACACCGTAGACCGGATCGCGCACGAGGCCGAGCAGGATTTCGGCCTGCGCGTCCGTTACCATCTCCTCCACGAGATAACCCGTCGCACCGGGCATTGCGACCTGACCATCCAGCGTGGCAAGGCCCAGCCGCACCGCTCCCGCTTCGGTCTTGTGAGCAAAGCCAAGACCTTTCAATGCGTAGGGCGGGGTCAGACCCGCCGCAGCGGCGCTGACCTCGGCCAGCGTCGCCCCGGTCACGCCGCGCGGCACCGCCACGCCTGCAAAAGCCAGCAGCGCCTTGCCCTCGGCCTCGGACAAGACCCGCGTCTCGCGCAGCGGCAGTGCGGGTGCTGGCCGCCAGCCGGGCGCTCCGGGTGGCGTCTGTGCCGCCTTGATCGCGGCCAGCGCGGTCTCGAGACCCAGAAGGGCGCAGACCCCCTGATCCATCATCGCGCGCACCCGCGCCTCGCCGAAATTCTCCGGCATCGAGGCGACGGGCAGGGCGATCCTGCCGGTCGCCTGTTGCGCGGCGCCGATGGCGTCCAGCGCGGGCTGGTAGCTCGACGGATCGCACCGATCGTCGCGCGGCGCATCGATGATGTAGATGCCGGCGTCATAGGGTTCCAGCATGGCGCTGAACACCTCAACCGTCTTGGGCCCGTCGCCCCAGATGAACGTGTGGTAATCCAGCGGATTGGCGATGGCGACGATCGGACCAAGGGTGTCCGACAGGCGCGCACGGGTGGCCTCGGGCACCGGCGGAAAATCCAGGTCGAACCGGGCGGCAAGATCCGCGACCAGCCCCGCCTCGCCGCCCGAGCACGACAGCGAGCACAGGCGGGTGCCGATCTGCGGGCCGTGGACGTGAAACAGCTTCAACGTCTCGATCAGTTCGGAAGGGCTGTCGACCTCGGCCACGCCGATCTGGCGCAGGAAGGCGGACGAGGCCGCTCCGGCGCCGGTGAGCGAGGCAGTATGGCTGGCGGCGGCGCTGCGGCTGAGCTCGGTCTTGCCGGACTTGATGGCCACCATGCCCTTGCCAAGACTGCGCGCCTTTTCGGCCAGAGCGGCAAAGGCGGTGGCGTCGTCGATGCCTTCGATATAGAGACCGACGGCGGTGACGCGCGGATCGTCCAGCAACGCGCCGGTCAGTTCCGCCAGGCCGACAACGGCGGCATTGCCCAGACAGGCGACATAGGCGACGGGCAAGCCGCGCTGCTGCATGCCGAGGTTGATGACGATGTTCGACGACTGGCTGACCAGCGCCACGCCGCTGTCGACGGGAACGCCGCCATGCTGATCGGGCCACAGAAGTGCTCCGTCCAGGTAGTTGATGACGCCGTAGCAGTTCGGACCGAGGATCGGCATCTCGCCCGCGGCGTCGATCAGACTTTGCTGCAACTCCGCGTCGCCCGCCTCTTGCCAGCCGCTGGCAAAACAGATCGCTCCGCCGCCGCCGATGCGGCAGAGCTCGTCCACCACCGCGACGGTGGCGTGGCGGTTGACGCCTATGAAGGTGGCGTCCGGGGCTTCGGGCAGGTCGGACAGGCTGGTATAGGCCTTCAGCCCGCCGATCTCGGTTCTGGTCGGATGGATGGGCCAGACCGGACCCTGAAAGCCCATCCTGGCGCATTGCTCGATGACGTTGCGCGCCCAGCCGGCGCCCAGAACGGCGATGTGGCGCGGGCGTAAAAGGCGGTCGAGGCGGCTCATCCCCGGTCCCCGTGCAGGATCGCCAGCGCCGGGGGCGCTTCGCCCCCCGGACCCCCCGAGGATATTTGAGGACAGATGAAATAATGGAAAGGGCGCCCTGCCTCGGCAATCCGAGGCAGGGTTTCACCTGTCACGGTCATCGGCGTCCCCGCCTGTACCGTAGCCTCAGTGTTGCGCCTCAAGGTTAACATTTCGTTTCATCTGTCCCAAAATATCCCGGGGGTCCGGGGGCTGGCCCCCGGCCGGTGCGGTCAGGCGCCCAGCGGGCGCAGAAGCTCGCGGCTGATGATGTGGCGCTGGATTTCGGAGGTGCCTTCCCAGATCCGCTCGACCCGCGCGTCGCGCCAGATGCGCTCGAGCGGCAGTTCGTCCATCAGGCCCATGCCGCCGTGGATCTGGATCGCCTCGTCGGCGATCATCGCCAGCACTTCGGTGGCTTTCAGCTTTGCCATCGCCATGTCAGCCTCGGTCACCGTGCCCTCGTCGTATTTCCACGCCGCTTCGCGGGTCAGCAGTTCGGCGGCCTTCAGTTCGGTCGCCATGTCGGCGAGTTTGAAGCTGACGCCCTGAAACTTGCCGATCAACTGGCCGAACTGCTTGCGTTCGGCGGCGTAGCCGAGGGCATGGCTCAAGGCGCGCTCGGCCCGGCCAAGGCAGGTCGAGGCGACTTGCAGGCGCGTAGCGCCAAGCCATGCGCCCGCCACTTCGAAGCCCTTGTGGACCTCGCCCAGGATCTGGCGCTTGTTCAGGCGGCAATCGTCGAATTCCAGCACCGAATTGGTATAGCCACGGTGGCTGACGTTGCGGTAGCCGTCGCGCACGGTGAAGCCTTTGGTGCCCTTGTCGACGAAGAAGGCGGTGATCTTCTTTTTCGGTCCGCGCGGGGTGTCTTCCTCGCCGGTGGCGACGAACACGATGGCGAACCCGGCCAGATCGGCGTGGCTGATGAAATGCTTGGTGCCGTTCAGCACCCAGTCGTCGCCGTCCTGGCGCGCGCTGGCCTTCATGCCGCGCAGATCGGAGCCGGCGCCGGGCTCGGTCATGGCCATGCAGTCCCAGGTCTCGCCGCGGATGCAGGGCATCAGGTAGCGCTCGCGCTGTTCGGCATTGCCGGCCAGCAGGATGTTCGAAGGGCGCGCGACGCAGGTCCAGTGCAGGGCATAATTGGCCCGGCCTAGTTCCTTTTCATAAAGCAGCCAGGTCAGCGTATCGAGGCCGGCGCCGCCCACGTCCTCGGGCATGTTGGCGGCGTAGAGCCCGGCGGCAATGGCCTTTTGCTGGATCTCGCGGATCAGCTCCATTGGCAGGCGGCCGCTACGTTCGACTGCCTGTTCATGCGGGTAAAGCTCGTTTTCGACGAAGGCGCGGGTTGCGTCGACGATCATCTGCTGTTCTTCGCTCAGTCCGAAATCCATCACGCTACCTCATGGGTCCACATTGTAGGTCATGCCGTCCACCGACAGCGCCTGGCCCGTGACCATGCGTGCCGCGTCGGAGGCGAGGAAAAGTGCCATGTCCGCTACGTCCTGCGCGTCGCTGAGCCGTTTCAGCGCGGTGCCCGAGGCATAGCCTTGGCGCACGGCGTCCTCGGTCATGCCCTTGGCCTGCGCCTCGGCCGCGATCACGCGATCCATGCGCGGGCCATTGACCGATCCGGGGCAGATCGCGTTGGCGCGGATACCATGCGGGCCGAGTTCCATGGCTACAGTCTTCATCAACCCGATCACGCCCCATTTCGCCGCCGCGTAGGGGGCGCGAAACGGGGTGCCGTAGAGGCCGGAGGTGGAGGAGAGAAACACCATTGCCCCGGTCCGGGCCGGTTTCATCAGGCGCGCCGCACCACGGGCAGCGATCATTGCGCCGGTGAGATTGACGGCCAGGCATTCGGACCAGCCGTCAAGCGGAATGTCCTCGATCCCGGCGGTCGGGCCCTTGATCCCGGCATTGGCGATGAGAACGTCGAGCCCGCCCCAATGGTCGGAAATCTCGGTGAACAGCGCGTCCATCCCCGGCTCTGACGCCGCGTCGCACTGGCTGGCGCGCATGCCGTGGGGCAGGGCGGCCAGCATGGCGGCGTCGACATCCGTCACCCAGACGCGGTCGCCGCGCGCGGCAAAGGCTTGCGCGATCACCAGCCCGATGCCGTTCGCGCCCGCCGTGATCAGGACGCGCTGGTTCATTGTGCCGGGCCGATCCCGCGCCCGGCACCCTCGGGCAGCGCGAGACCGGCGTGGGCATCGGCGATGGCTTGCAGCTTGGCTTGGACTTCGGCCGCAGCAGGCACCGGCTTGCCGTCGTTCCGGTCGATATGGAGGCAAAGCTGTTCCATACTGGCGACGCAGGTATCGCCGTGCATCAGCCGCACGAAGGCGCGGAACCCGGTGTCACTGGCCGACAGGATCTGCAGCGTCCCGGTCAGCCGGTCGCCCAGACGGGCCGCACCCGGATGGCGGACGAGGGTTTCCGCGGCGTGAAAGCCGTGGCCAGCCGCGTTGCCGCCCGGCTCGGCCCCGATCAGGCGCAGGAAGTTGTCCAGCACTTCTGTATTGGCAAGGCTGTAGTGGCTTTCACGCATCCGGCCGCTGTCGTCGGTCCAGGCGGGCAGGACCTGCAGATGGGCCATGACCAGCGGTTCTGCCTTGGGGCCGGTGTCGGTCTGGGCGTGGAACAGGGCCGCGCGGCGGTCGTCATGGGCGCGCAGGACCTTGCCGGCGCCCCAGTTGCGCTCTTTCAGGGCGCGCAGGAAACCGACGAGGTTCTGGTCGCGGATGCGCTCCAGTTCGCGGATGGAATACATGCCGGACTGGGCGTCGGACTGGTTGGCGACCAGATCGACCAGCTCGTCGTTGAACTCGGGCACGTCGGTCAGCTTGGTCCAGGGCCATTTCAGCGCCGGGCCGAACTGGGCCATGAAATGGCGCATACCGGCCTCGCCGCCGGCGATGCGGTAGGTCTCGAACAGGCCCATCTGGCCCCAGCGCAGGCCAAAGCCCATGCGGATCGCGTCGTCGATTTCCTCGGTGGTGGCGATGCCGTCCTTGAGCATCCACAGCGCCTCGCGCCAGACGGCTTCGAGGAAACGGTTGCCGATGAAGGCGTCGATCTCGTGGCGGATCACCAGCGGGAACATCCCGATGTCGTGCATGATCTGCACCGTCTTTTCCACCATTTCGGGCGGGTTCGCCGCACTGCCCGAAATCTCGGACAGGGGCAGCAGGTAGACCGGGTTGAACGGGTGGGCGACGATGATGTTGCCGGGGTTGGGCGCGCCGTCCTGAAGGTCGCTGGCCTTGAAGCCCGAGGTGGACGAGCCGATCAGCACACCGGGATTGGCCTGCTGCAACTGGGCATAGACGCGCTTTTTCAGCTCTATCCGCTCGGAGACGCTTTCCTGTACATACTCCGCGCCCTCGACCGCCTCGCCGATGGTGCCGTGAAACGTCAGCCTGCCTTCGGGTGGCATCGGCACGTCCGACAGCGCGGGCAGCGCGCGCCTTGCGTTGTCCATGACGGCGGCGATCTTGCGCTCGGCCTCGGGGTCGGGGTCGAAGACGCCCACATCCCAGCCGTTCAGCAGGAACCGCGCGGCCCAGCCGCCGCCGATGACCCCGCCGCCGATGATTGCCGCCTTGCGCGCCATTGTCGTCCCTTTCAGTTTACGTCGATGCCGATCGTACGGTCTGTCCTGTTTCGAGGTATTGGCCCGGTGCGGGCCGTCTCAGCGCTGCGGGGTCACTTGGGCGCGCGCTTTTCCAGCTTGAGCCTTGTGCGCACCTCGGCCGGCGTGATGACACGGGCGCCGAGGTTTTCGATGATGGTCACGGCGCGCTCGACCAGTTGGGCGTTGGTGGCAAGCTCGCCCTTGCCGAGCCATAGGTTGTCTTCAAGCCCGACACGCACGTTGCCGCCCGCCAGAACCGCCGCTGCGACGTAGGGCATCTGGTGGCGCCCCAGCGCGAAGGCTGACCAGTGCCAGTTCTCGGGCACGTTGTTGACCATGGCCAAGAAGGTGTTGAGGTCATCGGGCGCGCCCCAGGGCACGCCCATGCAGAGCTGCACCAGAACCGGGTCGGGGATGATGCCCTCGTCGGCCAGTTGGCGGGCGAACCACAGATGTCCGGTGTCGAAGGCCTCGATCTCGATGCGCACGCCGCTGTCGACCATGCGTCTGGCCATGTCGCGCAACATGCCGGGGGTGTTGACCATCACGTAATCGGCTTCGTTGAAGTTCATCGTGCCACAGTCGAGGGTGCAGATCTCGGGGCGGCAATCGACCACATGGGCCACCCGCTCGGTCGCGCCGGCCATGTCGGACTTCTCGCTCATGCGGTCCATTTTCTCGGTGCCGTCGAACATGAGGTCGCCGCCCATCCCGGCGGTCAGGTTCAGGACCACGTCGGTATCGCTGTCGCGGATACGCTCGGTCACTTCGCGGTAAAGCGCGGGGTCGCGCGAGGGGACGCCGGTTTCGGGATCGCGGACGTGGCAATGGACCACGGCGGCACCGGCCCGCGCTGCCGCCAGCGCGCTGTCGGCGATCTGCTCGGGGCTGCGCGGAACGTGCGGGCTGCGGTCCTGGGTGCCGCCCGATCCGGTCACGGCGCAGGTGATGAATACCTCTTGGTTCATGGTGAGCGGCATGACGTTTCTCCTGTTGTCGGGACTGCTGGACGGGCTGTTGGTTGGCTCACCATATACCGCTTGAGCGGGGATGCTTTGCATATTACGAAACTTATATGACGGAAAACGCGATCTTTGCGCCCTCGCGGGCGGTCCTGACCATCGCCGTGCTGGTGTTGCCGCATGCCAGTATCCTCGAGGTTGCCTCGACGCTGGACCCGATGCGCAACGCCAACCGCCAGTTGGGCACCGAGGCGTTCCGCTGGCGCGTGGTCACGCCGGATGGCGGGCCGGTGGCGCTGACCTGCGGGCTGTCGCTGCCGTCTTCGGGGCCGCTGAAGGCCGCCGAGGGGGCCGATGCGCTGTTCGTGGTGGCGGGCTACCGGCTCAACGAGGGGGCGACGCGGCCGCTGATCCGCGAGGTGCGGCGCATCGCGCCACGGTTTGCGCTGGTGGGGGGAATTGACTCGGGGCCGTGGGTGCTGGCGCGGGCCGGGCTGCTGGATGGCTTTCGCGCGACGGTGCATTGGGAGGATCTCGAGGACATGGCCGCCGCCCATCCCGAGATCGACGTGGTCCCCGACCGCTTCGTGATCGACCGCAACCGCGTGACGGTCGGAGGCGCCGTGCCGGCGCAGGATTTCATGCTGCATCTGATCCGCGCGCGCCATGGCGCGGCGCTGGCGCGGCAGGTGGCGCAATCGTTCCTGACGACGCCGCGCCGGGGGGCAGAGCCGCAGACCGGCCCCGTCTCCGGCGCGGCCGCCGACCCGGCGCTCGATCCGCGCGTCGCGCGTGCCGTGGCGCGGATGGAGGCGCTGCTCGACGCGCCCGAAACGGTGGCCGAGACCGCCGCCGCGGTGGGTCTGTCGGCCCGTCGGCTTGAGACGCTGTTTCACCACGCCTTCGGCAGCACACCCGGAGCGCATGCGCTGTCGCTGCGCCTGCAGGCGGCGCGCCGGATGCTGACCGACACGCGCCACCCGCTGGCCGAAGTGGCGCTGCGCACCGGCTTTGTCAGCCCCGCTACCTTGAGCCGCGCCTTTCGCCGCGCCTATGGCCTGCCGCCGGGGGCCATCCGCAAGGGTCAGGCACCGGCGGAGGTTTCCGAAACCTCCGGATAGACACGTCTGGCCCGTTGCTGCGAGACACCGGATCGCCTCCGGGATTCGCCATCGGACAACCCGAGGCGGTCGGTCCGGCCGATTGGCATCTGGCGGCTGCGGGCCGATGCGCATCGACAAAAACCGAGTTTGAAGGCAAGGTCACCCAAGCGTGACGTTGGCCGCCCCGTTCAGGGACAGAACATCGGAGCAAGGACAATGGCACGGAACATACGCGCGATTCTTGTCTCGGTGAAATCCCTTCTGGGAGGCACCGCTGCCTTCATGGCCGGGAACAGCCCGCTTGGCGTTGTCCTGCCGCTTCGCATGGAGGCGGCAGGCTATCCGCTGGCGCTGACCGGGGCGATCATGGCGGCCTACTACCTTGGTCTGGCGCTCGGCGGCCTGCGCGGCAAGCATGTGATCTTTCGGATCGGACATATCCGCGCCTTCGCCGTCTTCGCGACGCTGACGGCGGCAACCACACTGGCCTATGCGGCCTTCTTTCACCCGGCGGCATGGCTGATCCTGCGCATCGTCAACGGGTTCTGCATCGCCGGAATGACAGCCACGATCGAAAGCTGGCTGAACACCCGCAGCAGCAACGAAACGCGCGGGCGGGTCCTCGGTTTCTACATGCTGACCTTCTATCTTGCGATTGCGTCCGGTCAGACCATGGTCAACCTCGCCGATGTCGGCGCGCCCGATCTGTTCATGCTGGCCGCATCGCTGATCGGGCTTTCGCTGATCCCGGTTGCCATGACCAGCCTGGGCGAACCCGATCTGGGCGATAGCCGCGTGCTGAACGTCAGGGACCTCTACTCGGCCTCACCGGTCGGCGTGGTCGGCGCCGCGGTCGCGGGTTTGATGGTCGGCTCGTTCTATGCGCTGGGCATCGTTTTCGCGCGCAGGATCGGGTTGAGCATATCCGAAGCCGCCATGTTCATGAGCGTGGTGGTGCTCGGCGGTCTGGCCGCTCAGGTGCCGATGGGGGTGCTGGCAGACCGGTATGACCGCCGGATCGTCCTGTCCGGAACCTTGCTGGCGGTCGGGGCCGCCTGGGGAACGCTGGCCGGCTTCGTTGCGTCCGGCCTGCCATTCGGTGCCTTGCTGATCGTGGCCGCGGCATTCGGAGGGGCAATGAGCAGCGTCTATCCGCTCTGCGTCGCGCAGACCTTCGACCGGCTGGAGCGCCGATACTATATCGCGGCGGCAGGGCGCTTGCTGATGGTCTATTCCATCGGCGCGACGGTCGGCCCGCTGCTCGCCGCGGCGCTGATGGCGATCTATGGGCCGTCCAGCTTCTTCCTGTTCGAGTCCGTTGTGGCGATCCTCTATGCCGTGTTTGTTCTTGTCCGCGTCTCGCAGCAGCCTTGCCTGCCCACGGACCAGCGGGAAAAATATGTGCCGCTTCCCGACGTGACGCCGATCGCAATGGCGCTCGATCCGCGCACCGAGCCGGATCCACAAGGCGAAGGCGCGTGAAGGTGACGATGAGATAGCCGGATGATGTCTGCGGACCGGCGGCAGGGGCGCCCGGTCTTGACTTTTCCTTCGTGGCCGATGTGCTGTCAGGCGCTGGAACCACCGACATTCGGTGCCTGCGCGGGTTTTACCCAGCCTCGCCCAAATCCGTTTGAAGCCGGTGAAATGCACGTGACCTGGCCACCGGGGCATGGTGGCTGGACTTGTGGCACCGTCTGCCACAGGATGAGGGTCAGGTCTTTCCCGGAAGGGTCTCCGTCATGCAGGGACAACCTGCCCTTCAGCTTACACAATCCAAATCCCTGGCGATGACCGGGGCCTTGCGACATGCGATTTCCTTGTTGCAACTGTCCAATCTGGAACTGTCGGAGCATCTGGACGAGCTTGCGCAAGCCAATACCTGCCTGGTCCTGCGTCCTTCTCCCGCCCCGGTGCAGCGCTGGCTGGGTGAACGTGCGGCCTTTCGTGCGCCGCCGGCTGGCGGCATGGCGCATGGAGGCGGTGACGCGGCAGAGCGGGCGGTGCAGACCTCCTCGGGGTTGTATGAGCATGTGATGGCGCAGGTGCCCTTGCTGGTGCGCTCGGCGGCGGACCGGACCATTGCGCAAAGCTATGTCGCGGCGCTCGATGCCAATGGCTGGCTGACCTGCAGCGTGGCGGAGGTGGCGCGGGACTGCCGCTGCGGCGTGGTGCGGGCAGAGGCGGTTCTGCATGCCCTGCAACAGGCCGAACCGGCCGGGCTGTTCTCGCGCGACCTGGCCGAGTGCCTGCGGCTTCAGGCGATCGACCTCGGCGTGCTGGACCCGGTTTTCGAGCGTCTGCTGAACAGCCTGCCCCTGTTGGCGCAGGGAGATCTTGCGGCAGTCGCAGCCAAGATCGGCTGCGAGGCCGATCAGGTCGCCGCGATGCTGCGGACCATCCGGCGCATGAACCCGAAACCGGGGGCCAGTTTCGATGCCGATTTCGCGCCGATCACCGAACCTGACATCATCGTGCGCCAGGACGGCGGGCGCTGGACGGTGGAACTGAACCATTCGACCCTGCCGGTTGTCGAAGTGGCGCAGGTCGATGCCGCCAGTGACGACCTGCGCGACGCGCGCTGGCTGGTGCGCGCGGTGTCGCGGCGCAACGCCACCACCCTGCGCATCGCGCGCGCGCTGGTTGCCCACCAGATGGAATTCGTGGTGAACGGCGTGGAGCACCTGCGGCCGCTGACCTTGATGGAACTGGCCGCACGGACCGACCTGCACATCAGCACCATCAGTCGCGTCACCAGCGGGATGATGGTCGCCCTGCCGCGCACAACCCTGCCGCTGCGGGACTTCTTTGCCAGATCCATGGGGGCGGACGAGGGTCCGACAACCGCTGCCATCCGCCAGCAGATCGCGCATCTGGTCGCCGCCGAGAACCCGGACGAGCCGCTGACGGACCTGCAGATACAGGCGTTCTTTGCACAAGAGGGTGTGACCCTTGCCCGGCGCACCGTTGCCAAATACCGCCAGTCGCTGCGCATCGCGGCATCCGGCGCGCGGCGGCGCAAGGGGCGGCTTGACGGCGGTGCTCCGCGGCGGTCCCTGAGCGCGTGAGATTTGCGCCTTGCGCGCGCACTGCACGCAATACCCGATGCGACGCGTTTTTTTCGATCGGTCAGGCACGGCCTAGCGCGTTGCTCTCAAGCGATATTCCGGGCGCTCCGGCCAATGGCACGAATTTTGCATCTAAGTCTGCGACCACTTGTCCTCAATCTGACCGTGAAACGGGTGGCAAACCAAAGGGAGAGAGAAATATGACCAGAATGCACAGAATGCTACTGGCGACCGCCTTGGCGGTAGCCCCGGGCCTGACCGGTGCACAGGCCGCGGATCTGATCGTGGGGTTCTCGCAAGAGCCCTACACGCTCGACCCGGCCAACCACCGCAACCGCGGGACCGAAACCATCATCCGCAACCTTTATGACGGTCTGGTCACGCGCGACTCCAACATGCTGGTCGTGCCGGAGATCGCGGAGAGCATCACCCAGGTGTCCCCCACCGTCTATGACTTCAAGATCCGCAGCGGCGTGAAGTTCCACGACGGCACCGAGATGACGGCGGCGGACGTGAAGTTCACGTTCGACCGGATCACCCTCGAAGGCGGAATGGGCAATGGCGAGACCAGCCCGCGTCAAAGCCTGATGGGGCCGGTTGCCTCGGTCGAGTTGATCGACGATCAGACCGTGCGCATCAACTTGTCCGAGCCCTGGCCGATCCTGCCCGCGATGCTGCCGAACCAGCAGATCGTGTCGCAGGCCTTTGTCGAGGAAATGGGCACCGAAGGCATGGCCACCGCTGAAAACGGCACCGGGCCGTTCAAGCTGGTCGAATGGCGCAAGGGCGATGCCATCATCATGGAGCGGTTCGACGACTACTACGGCGGCTCGCCCGATATCGAGCCGGTGGGCAAGGCCTGTGTCGATCGTGTGATCTTCAAGATCATTCCCGAAAGCGCGTCGCGCGTGGCGGCCCTGCTGGCGGGCGAAGTGCACATCATCGACGAACTCCCCACATTCTCGATCGCGCAGGTCGAGGCGAATGAGGGGACCGAAGTGATGACCGTCAACGGCACCCGCAGCTTCTTCATCGCGATGAACAACCAGGGCGAGATCTTCGACGACGTGCTGGTGCGCCAGGCCGTGGCCCATGCGCTCGACAAGGACCTGATCATCGACAAGATCCTGAACGGCAACGCCGCCCGGATCGAGGGCATCCTGTCGCCTGACGCCTTCGGCGCCAGCGAGTTGCCGGTCTACGAATATGATCCCGAAAAGACCCGCGCCATGCTGGCCGAGGCAGGGTTCCCGGACGGTATCGACGTCACGCTCGACGTGGACGGCGCCAACAAGGAAATCGCCGAGGCCGTGGCCTCCGTGCTGACCAATTCGGGTATCCGCACCTCGGTGGTCGTGAGCGAGGCGGAGCAATTGTCGCTGAAGTGGCGCACCAAGGGTGAGCCGAAGACCGGTGACATGTATTTCTCCAGCTGGGGCAACGGTTCGCTCGACCCGTTCGACATCTTCACCCCGACGCACCGCACCAATGATCGCGGCAACTCCGCCGGCTACGCCAATCCCGAGCTGGACGCGCTGCTGGATGCCGCCGGAATCGAACTCGACGCGGAAAAGCGCGCGGCGATGTATCGTGAGGCCGAGCTGATGATCAACGCCGATGCGCCCTACCTCTATCTCTGGGTGCCGCAGGATGTCTACGGTGTGTCCAGCAGGCTGAGCGGCTGGCAGCCAAGCGCCGATAGCCGGATCAACCTGCACGACGCCTGCGTCAACTGATATCCTGAAAAAACGGGGGGGCAGCGATGAGCCTTGGCAAACTGATTGAGCGTCTGCTGCAACTGTTGCCCGTGCTGTTCGGTGTCAGCCTCATCGTCTTCGTGATGATGGCGCTGACACCGGGCGATCCGGTCGCAATCATGATCGGTGACCAGACTGTCACCCCCGAACAGGAGGCCGAGCTGCGCCGCGGCCTGGGCCTTGACCGGCCCATCGTGGAGCGTTTCTTCATCTTCCTGGGCAACGCTGTCCAGGGAGATTTCGGCCAGAGCTTCTACCATCGCCGGCCCGTCACCGATGTCATCGTCGAACGTCTGCCCGCCACGATCGAACTGAGCCTCGTGGCCCTGATCGTGGCACTGGGCACGGCCATTCCGCTGGGTGTGCTGGCGGCAATCCGCAAGAACTCCATCTTCGACCGCATGGCGACCATCGGCTCGCTTCTGGGGGTGTCGCTGCCGGGCTTCTGGTTCGGCATACTGCTGATCATGCTGTTCGCGGTGAACCTGCAGATCCTGCCGGTTTCGGGGCGGATCGGCTACTCCTACGAAGTGCCGCCGATCACCCATCTCCTGCTGATCGACACGCTTCTGCACGGCAATTTCCGCGCCTTCGGCAATGCGCTCAGCCACATTATCCTGCCCGCCATCACCCTTGGCCTGCCGATGACCGCCATCCTGATGCGTGTCACCCGGACCTCGATGCTCGAGGTGCTGCGCCAGGACTACGTGACCTTCGCCGACGCCAAGGGCCTGTCACGGCGCCGGGTCCTGTTCCGCCACGCGCTGAAAAACGCGCTCATTCCAACCGTGTCCGTGGCCGCGATCGAGACCGGCAGCCTGCTGGGCGGCAACATGATCGTCGAAACCGTGTTCGGCTGGCCCGGTCTCGGGCGGCTGGTGGTGGAAAGCATCTTTCTGCGCAACTACCCGCTGGTTCAGGCCGCGGTGCTGTTCTACGCGGTCACCTATGTGATGCTGAACTTCTTTGCCGACATCCTTTACACTGTCCTTAACCCGAGGGTGAAACTGTGAGCACGGCAACAGCTTCGATGCCGGCCAAGGCCAGCAGCCCGTTTCGCCGCAACATGGCGGTCTTTGCCGAGAACCGGCTGGCCGTCGGCAGCGCGGTCGTGGTGGTGCTGTTCGTCATCATGGCCATCGCCGCGCCGTTGATCGCGCCGCATGACCCGAATGCGACCGACCTGTTCCGCCGCTTGCAGCCTCCGGGCTGGAAGGAGGGCGGCGACTGGTCCTTTGTCCTGGGATGCGATGCGCTGGGGCGGGATATCCTGTCACGCATCATCTACGGCGCGCGGATCTCGATCTTCATCGGGGCGTCGGTGATCCTGGTCGCCACCACCGTCGGCATCGCGGCGGGACTTGCCGCGGGCTATCTGCGCGGCTGGGTCGATGTGGTGATTTCGCGGGTGGTGGATATCCTTCTCGGCTTTCCCTACCTGATTTTTGCCATTGGCCTGATGGCGATGATGGGGCCGGGGCTGGTGAACATCATCATGGCGCTGGCCTACAAGGAATGGGTCATTCCCTGCCGCGTGGTGCGCGGTGAAACGCTGGCCGCGCGCGAGCAGGAATATGTCGAGGCCTCGCGCGCGCTTGGTGCGTCGAGCCGCCATATCATGCTCAAGGAGATCCTGCCCAACATCCTGTCGCCGGTGATCGTGGTCTCGACCATCCGGATTGCGCATGTGATCATCCTCGAAGCCTCGCTGTCCTTCCTGGGTCTTGGCGTCCAGCCGCCGACCGCGTCCTGGGGTTCGATGGTGGCCGATGGCCGTGCCTTCATCCTTGAGGCGTGGTGGGTTTCCACCTTCCCCGGCATCGCCATCCTGCTGCTGGTTCTGGCGATCAACGTCGCCAGCCAGGGCCTGCGCGACGCCTTCGATCCGAGATTCAGCGAATGAGCGTGTTGTTGGACGTAGCAGATCTGCGCACCGTGTTTGAAACCCGTGCCGGGGATGTCTGGGCGGTGGACGGCGTGGATGTGACCGTGAACCGGGGCGAATGTCTGGGGATCGTGGGCGAAAGCGGCTCGGGCAAGAGCGTGACCTTCGCATCGGTGATGGGATTGGTCCGCAGTCCGGGGCGGGTGGCCGAAGGACGGATCAGCTTTGACGGCACCGATCTGCGGGCGCTCTCGTCCGATCAGATGCGCGCCGTGCGGGGCCGCGATATCGCGATGACCATGCAGGACGCGCTGACCGCGCTCAATCCGGCGCTGACCGTGCGCGAGCAGATCGCCGAAGTGCTGGAGGCGCATGACAAGACCTTGCCCGCCCGTGGCGCCGCCCGCAGCAAGGCGATCCGCGACAAGTCGGTGGAAATGCTCGGTCTGGTCGGCATCCCCAGCCCGCGGGAGCGCCTGCGCCAGTATCCGCACGAGTTTTCCGGCGGGATGCGGCAACGGATCATGATTGCCATCGCGCTGGCGTGCCGCCCGCAACTGCTGATCGCGGACGAGCCCACGACCGCGCTCGACGTGACCATTCAGGCGCAGGTGCTGGAGCTGATCACCGATATTCGCCAGCGGCTGGGGATGAGCGTGGTTCTGATCACCCATGACCTCGGCGTGGTGGCGGAACATTGCGACCGGGTGATGGTGATGTATGCCGGGCAGGTGGTGGAACAGGGGCCGACGCGCGACGTGATCGGCGACCCGAAGCACCCCTACACGCGCGGGTTGTTGCGGTCGATCCCGCGTATCTCGATGCGGGGCCAGCCGATCCAGCCGATCGAGGGGCAGGTGCCTGATCTGATCGGCCTCGCCGGGCAGTGCCGCTTTCTGTCGCGCTGCCCTCTGGCGATCGAGGCCTGCCGCGCACCGATCGCCATGCAATCGGCCGGTGAGGGCCGCAAAGTTCGATGCATTCGTGCAGGAGAGGTGTTGGAATGAGCCTTCTGAAGGTCGAAGGCCTGTCGAAACACTACGGCGGGCAGCGTCGCCTCGCGGATTGGATAACCCGCACCCAGCCCTTCACGGTGCGGGCGGTGAATGACGTCAGCCTGACGGTGGAAAAGGGCGAGATCCTGGGCCTGATCGGGGAAAGCGGCTGCGGGAAATCCACGCTTGGCCGTGCGATCCTGCGCCTGCATGAGCCGACAACCGGGCGGACCGTCTTTGACGGCACCGACATGTCCACGCTGGATGCCCCCGCGCTCAAGGCGATGCGGCGGCGGATGCAGATCATCTTCCAGGACCCCTACGCCTCGCTCAATCCGCGCCGGACGGTGGCGGAAATCGTCGGCCTGCCGTTGCAGTTGCACGGGATTGCGAGTGGCGAGGAAGCGCGCGCGATCACCGCGCGAATTGTCGAGCGAGTCGGGCTGAAGCCCAACCAGATGGACCGCTATCCGCACCAGTTCTCCGGCGGCCAGCGTCAGCGTATCGGCATCGCCCGCGCACTGGTGTCGAACCCCGAATTCATCGTCTGCGACGAGCCGGTTTCGGCGCTGGACGTCTCGATCCAGGCGCAGATCATCGCCTTGCTGCAAGAGCTGAAGCAGGAGATGGGGCTGACCTATCTGTTCATCAGCCATGACATCTCGGTGATCGGCTATCTGAGCGACAAGGTCGCGGTGATGTATCTGGGCGAGATCGTCGAGATGGGGCCGGTGGATGCGGTTCTGGCCCGCCCGCGCCATCCCTATACCCAAAGCCTGATGTCCGCCGTGCCCGATATCGACAATCCGGGCAAGGGAACGCGGGTGCGGTTGACGGGCGATCTGCCCTCGCCGGTGAACCCGCCTTCGGGGTGCAAGTTTCACACCCGCTGCCCGCTGGCCATCGACATCTGCCGCCACACGGCGCCGGAAACGGAGACCGTTGGCCCCGGCCATCAGGCGGCCTGCCACAGGCTCGACGAAGGTATCGACATTTCGCAGACAGGTGCAGCATGAGCGTTCTTTCCCTGACCGGCACGGCCCATGCGCGCGGATTGGCGCAGGCCGAGGGCGCAGACGCCGCCCAGATCCGCCGCGCGACCGTGGGGCGGGTGGAGCAGGCGCGCGCCGACGGGATGTTTGACAGTGCCGCGATGGCGTATCTGGCCGCACAGCGCGATTTCATGCAGGCCGCCGACCCCGCAGGCATGGCTGAACTGGCCGGCATCGCCGAAGGCTTTGGCCTTTCGGAGTCTGACCTGTTCCAGCACCTTCACCTTGGCACCCTGCGCGACATCAAGGGCGGGGCTGCGATGATCGACGGCTGCAGCGCCTGGGCGGTGGGCGAGGGGCCGGACGGGCCGCTCGTGGTCAAGAACCGCGACTTCTCGGGCCTGCATCTGGGCATCCAGCGGGTGGCGCGGCACATCGGGCCGGATGTGAAGACCGGCGCGATGCTATGCCTTGGCAGCCTTGGCAGCCCCGGCGCCTATTCCTCGGGGATGAACGCCGCGGGCCTTGCGCTGGCCGATACGCAGGTGCCGGTGGCTACGCACCGCGTCGGCTGGCTGCGCTATTTCCTGATGACGCGGATCCTGGCGGATTGCGCAACCGTGGCAGAGGCGCTGGCCTTCATCAAGCGCATCCCCCATGCCGGCGGCGGCACGTTGATCCTGGCCGATCGCAGCGGCGACACGGCGGCGATCGAACTCGGCGCTGCCGGCCCGCAGATCAGCAAAGGTGGCACGGTCTGGCGCACCAACCACTACATATCCGACGCATTGGCCGGCGATACGCTGAAACCCAAGAGCGACGTCATCGCCAGCAACTCCCCGGACAGGCTGGCCTGCCTGACCAAACGCCTGCCGGATCGGGAATGGTCGGTCGCGGACGCCAAGCGCCTGATGGCGACGCACCCCGATGACGGACCGGACGGCGCGCCGATCTGCCAACATGGCGAAGGCGATGGAACCATGACCATTTCCTCGGTCGTGTATTGCTGTAAGCTGGACCGGATGGAGATTTGCACCGCCAATCCCTGTTCCGGCGACTGGACCCGCTTGTCCCTTTCGGCCTGACCGGATTGGCCAGAGAAGGGCCGGACATGGGCGACGAGATTGCGGCGCTGAGCCAGTATCTGGTGGGCGAGCACGCCAACACCCTGCGCCTGCGGCAAATGGTGCGCCGGGTGGCCACCAGCCCGGCACGCACCATCCTGCTCTATGGCGAGACCGGGACGGGCAAGGGGCTGGTGGCCGAAACCATCCACCGGATGTCGCCGCGCAGCGCCTGCGAGTTTGTCGATATCAACTGTGCGGCCATTCCTGCCAACCTGCTCGAATCCGAACTGTTCGGACATGAAAAGGGCGCCTTCACCGGCGCTGTGGACCGCAAGCTGGGGCTGGTGGAGGTTGCCAACCACGGCACCATCTTTCTGGATGAGATCCGCGAGATGGACATGATGATGCAGGCGAAACTGCTGAGCCTGCTCGACACCCAGAAATTCCGCCGCGTCGGCGCGGTGCGCCCGGTTTCGGTCGACGTGCGCTTCATCGCGGCGACGAACAAGGTGCTGCTGTCCGAAGTGACCGCGGGCAAGTTCCGAGAGGATCTGTATTACCGGCTTCAGGTGGTGTCGGTGAACCTTCCCGCCTTGCGCGAGCGGGGGGACGATGTGCTGATCCTTGCCGCGCATTTCATTCAGACTTTCAACAAGCTCTACAAGCGCGAGATCAAGGGCCTGACGCCCGAGGTGCAGGACATCTTTTGCCGCTATCCATGGCCGGGCAACGTGCGCGAATTGCGCAATCTGCTGGAGCGGATCTTTATCCTCGAAGACGACAACATGGTCGCGGTCCAGCATTTGCCGGACCGTATTCTGCGGGCCACCCGCGCGGGCGCGCCGACGCCACCCGCCACCTCTGGCCCGCCGCTCGATGCCAGTTTTCACGACGCGACCGAGGCCTTCCAGCGGATGCTGATCGAGCGGGCGCTGCAACAAAACCAGGGCAATCTGCAACACACCGCGGCGGCGCTGGACCTCAGCCGCCATGCGTTGCGCCACCAGATGATCAAACTCGGCCTGAACAAGTCATAATTCACGCGCGCATGTTGCGTGGATTACACGCAGGCCGGCCCGGCTGCGCCTGACGGGCTTGATTTGCCATGTATTTGAATGACTTGATCGGCAGCTAAAAATGGCACGAGATTTGCATCTACAAAGGTGATGACGCACCAGCATGGAGGCCGGACATGGCATCTTTAAGCATTATCTGCCCGAATGGCCATTTGGGCTTCGCCCCGCTCAAGACCGAGAGTTTCCACATCGGGGTTGACGCCCGCCCGGACTTCATCGCCGCCGATTCCGGCAGCGACGACATCGGTCCCGGACCGCTTGGCCACGACGTTTGCGCCAGCCCGCGGGCCTGGCAGGAGCATGACCTCGAGGAGATGCTTCTGGCCTCACGCCGCATCGGCGTGCCGATGATCATCGGCTCGGCCGGCGATACCGGCACCAACAGCCGGGTGGACATGTTCGTCGAGATCATCCGCGACATCGCCGCCCGTCACAAGCTGGCGCCCTTCAAGCTGGGCTGGTTCTATTCGGAAGTGGACCGCGAATATGTCCGCGCGAAGATCCGGGGCGGCTCGCCGATCACCGGGCTGGACGCGCGTGACAACCTGACCGAGTCGGAGCTGGACGCGACCAGCCGCATCGTGGCGATGGCGGGCGTGCATCCGTTCCTGAAACTGCTGGAGGAAGGCTGCGATGTGATCATCGGCGGCCGGTCCTCGGACAGCGCGATCTTTGCGGCCGCCGCGTTGCACAAGGGCTATCCGGAGGCGCAGAGCTATTACCTCGGCAAGGTGCTGGAATGTGCGTCCTTCTGCGCTGAACCCTACGGCGCCAAGGAAACCGTGATGGGCGAGATCACCGCCGATCACGTCGAAGTCACCGCGATGAGCCCCGGCCAGCGCTGCACCGTGGCTTCGGTGGCGGGACATGCGATGTATGAACGCTCCAACCCGTTCCACGAATTCGTCGCGGGCGGCATGCTCGACATGACCGATTGCCACTACGACCAGGTGGCCGACAAGACCACGCGCGTGACCGGGATGGAATTCGTCCCGGCCGAGGAATTCCGGGTGAAACTGGAAGGCTCCGGCAAGGTCGGCGAACGGTTCGTGGGCATCGCGGGCATCCGCGATCCCTATACGATCGCCAACGTCGATGCGGTGATCGAATGGGCGCGCAACCAGACGATCGAGCGTTTCGGCCCCGACGGCTGGGAGCTGCACTACAACGTCTTCGGCCGCGATGGCATCATGGGTCCGATGGAGCCGCTGCGCGACCAGCCGGGGCATGAGCTCTGCGTCATGGTCCAGGGCGTCGCCCCCACGGCGGAAATGGCCGAGGAAGTCACCATGACCGGCACGCGCCAGATGTTCTATGCCCGTCTGCCCGACGTGAAAGGCACCGCCGGCGGCGTGTCCTTCGTGCTGGACGAGGTTCTGCGCGCCAGCCCCGCCTACCGCTGGACGCTGAACCACACGATGGCGGTGGACGATCCGTTGGAACTGTTCCCGACCCATTGGGCCATGGTCGAAGGAGATGCAGCATGAACACCCGCAAGAAACTGTCGGACCTGGCCAAGACCATCCGCTCCAAGAATGCCGGCACCGACAAGATCACCTTCGACATCATCTTTCGCGAAAAGGCGACCTATGACATGGTGAAACGCTCCGGCGCACTGACGCCGGAGAGCGTCTGCGCCTTGCTCAACGTCGATCCGGCCAGGCTGACCGATTTCGTCGAATACGATCCGGCCTATGCGATCAAGTTCACCATCCTGCGCCTGCGCCCGTCGGGCAGCGCCGGCGATGGCGACATCTTCGGCGCGCAGCAATATGCGCCGTTCCTCGATGTCGAGATCGACATGACGGCCTGAGACGCCGCTGCGACTGCCGAATAGCGCCCAAACCCGACCTTGCGAGATGCTCCGGCCTTTCCGGGCGGGTTTGCGGCCAGCTATGGAACGTCGCGGCATGCCTTGTTCAATTCCTCGTCGAACATGACCAGGAACTCCTGTGCCGCGACCGAAAGCGGCGTCTCGGGTGACGAGACGATGCACATCTCGAACGGGATATCCACTTGCAGCGGCCGGATCACGATCCCGCAGGGCACGCAGTGCTTGGCGGTAAAGGGATCGACGATGGCTATTCCGACGCCTTCGGCGACCAGCGCACAGGCGGCGATGGATTGATGCACCTGGATACGCAATCTTGCGGAAAGCGCGTTGTAGAGTTCGGCGCCCGGCGCGTAGCGTGACAGGAATTCCTGCTCCAGCCCGATCATGTTTTCACGCATGAGTTGTGCCGTCGAGATCACGTCGCTCGCGGCCAGCGGATGCCCCGCAGGCATGATGCAGACGCAGCGAAACTGCCAGCGGCGTTCGACGCGGACCGCGCTGGTGACGGCGATCGGGTCGACGATGCCCAGATCCGCGAAACGCGAGGCAATCAGGTCGACGATCTGACGTGACTGCGCGGTGGTGCACGAGATGTGGATTTGCGGATGAGCCCTGTTGAAGCGCTTGATCGCGGCAGGCGTGATGGTGATGGCAAGCGCGATGAAGGCGCCGAGGCGCAACTGGCCACGGGCAAGCGCGCGGATATCGGCCGCCGTATGTGCCAGGCGCTGCACATTGCGAAAGTATTTCTGGATCTCGTCATAGAACAGCAGGGCTTCGGGTTTCGGCACCAATCGGCCCTTGCGGCGCTCGAACAACTCGAAATCGATGCTCTCTTCCAGGCTCCGCAACAGGCGGCTGACGCTGGGCTGCGAGACATGCATGCTTTCGGCGGCGGCGGTGACCGAAGCGGTCTCCATGATCGCCTTGAAAGCCTCGATCTGTCGGGGGCTGATCGTGTCCGGTCTTGACGCCTTCTGCATTCCGTTTCCTCCCGCTCAAGCCATAACATTGACGAATGATCTGCGCAAATATTGGTCTTTGACTTAATGAAGGCGCATTTCAATACTGAGCGTCAAGGGTTCACAACAACGGGAGAAGCTAGCTATGATTCAGTTCAAGATTCCGACCCAGCTGCGAATTCTGGGCGCGGCCATGATGCTTTCGGGAGCCGCAGTTTTCAGCGCAATGCCTGCAAAGGCCGAGGAGCTGACCGTCTACAGCGCCATGGCCAAGGAGCATTTCGCGGAGTTGATCGCTGCCTTCCAGGCGCAGGAACCAGACATCACGATCAACCAGTTGCTCGATTCCAATGGCCCGATCATCGCGCGTCTGCTGGCCGAGCAGGCCAACCCGCGCGCCGATATCATTCTGGGCGCCTCGGTGCCCGGGCTGATCATGCTGGAAGAAAAGGGCATGCTGATGCCCTACGCGCCTGAGGGCCTCGACCAGATCAAGGAACGCTTCTACGACCGCCGGAGCGAGACGCCGCATTGGGTCGGAACCGACGCCTGGGCATCGGCCGTCTGCTTCAACACCACCGAAGGCGCCAAGCACGGTGTCGCTGAACCAACGAGCTGGAAGGACCTGATCAAGCCGGAATACAGCGGCATGATCACCATGCCCAACCCCAACTCATCCGCCACCGGGCTTCTGGCGATTGTCGGCTGGATGAAGATCATGGGCGAGGACGACGCCTGGACCTATATGGACGCGTTGCACCAGAACATCTCGCAATATGTCCATTCCGGCAGCAAACCCTGCCGCATGGCCGCCGCGGGCGAGGCCGTCATCGGCATTTCCTACCCGGCACCGGGCGTGAAGGCGATCACCGACGGCGCGCCGCTGACCGTGGTCATTCCCGAGGAAGGCGTCGGGTCCGAGGTCGAGGGCGTGGCGATCATTGCAGGTGCTCGCAATGTCGAGGGCGCAAAGAAGCTCGCCGATTTTGCCGCCAGCCAGGCAGCCAACGAGATCCACAACAAATACTATGCGCTGGTTGCCCGTGAGGGTGTGTCTACCGTCGTCCCGAACTATCCGGAGGGCGAGGAGGCCGCACTGGTCGACATGGACTTCTACTGGGTCGCAGCCAACCGCGACCGCATCCTGGCGGAGTGGCAGAAGCGCTACGGCGTCAAGGACGAGCCCAAGTAAACGACACCCCTGCAGTGTGTGACATTTGCAGCCGCCGGTCCGGAACTTCCGGACCGGCGGACCGGAGCACAGCGAAACGCAAGGTGAGATATGGTCAACCAAACCCGGACCATGCAGCCGGTCGCACGAAGGTCTCGTATCAACATCGGCGGTGAGGACGTCCTGCTTCGCCTCAGCCTCCTCGCGCTCGGCCTGTTCCTGCTCATTGGCCTGTTGCTGCCGGTCTACAGCCTGCTGTCGAAGGGGGTGCAGGATGCGGATGGCAACTTTGTCGGCCTGCAGAACTTCGTCAACTATTTTGAAGAACCGCGGGTTTCGGTGGTCTTCTGGAACAGCCTGCGCATTTCCGTCATCTCCACCGTCATCACCCTGACGATTGCGAGCATCTACGCCTTTGCGCTGACCCATTCCCGAATGCCGGGGCGCGCCTTCTTTCGGGCGATGACACTGGTTCCGTTGCTCACACCGTCCCTGCTTCCGGGGATCGCGCTGATCTACCTGTTCGGCAATCAGGGGTTCTTTCGCGGCGCCCTGTTTGGCCACTCTCTCTATGGCCCGATCGGCATCGTCATGGGCGAGGTGTTCTTCACCTTTCCCATCGCGCTTCTGATCATTCTCACATCGCTTTTGAGCATCGACAGCAGACTCTACGAGTCGGCAATATCCTTGCGAGCGGGGCGGGTCAGGACGTTCTTTACCGTGACGCTGCCGGCCATGCGGTTCGGCCTGGGTGCCGCGTTCTTCGCCACGTTCACCAAGGTCTTCACCGATTTCGGCGTGCCCGTAGTGGTTGGCGGGTCTTATCCGGTGCTTGCGACGGATCTCTATCAGAAGGTCATCGGAAGCTTCGATTTCCAGATGGGGTCCGTCGTCGGCATCCTGTTGTTCATCCCCGCCGCAATCGCGTTTCTGGCCAGCCACCTGCTTCAGCGCGGGCATGACAGGGGCATCGACGGCAGTCCGGTGATCTATCTTCCGGAAAAAAGCCGCGCGCGCGATGTAGCTTCGTTTGTGTTTTGCAGTGCTGTCGCGGTGGCGATACTCGGAATACTTCTGATGGCGGTGATGGGGTCGCTGTTCAAGCTCTGGCCCTACAACCTCAGCCTGTCCTTCGCGAGCTACAATTTCGCCGAACATGAGCCGAGCGGCTGGGGCGCCTATCGCAACAGTCTGCGTCTTGCGGGATCGGTCGCGCTGTTTGGCACCGCCGTGATCTTTTTCGGTGCCTATCTCTTGGAGCGCATGCCGGGTGCCAAATGGCTGAGGGGCGTGATCAGCTTTTTCTGCATGATCCCGCTTGCCATGCCCGGCATGGTGCTCGGGCTGTCATACATCTTCTTCTTCAACAACCCCGCCAACCCGCTCGGCGGCATCTATGGCACCATGACGATACTCGTGCTGAGCACGGTCGTGCACCTCTACACCGTGCCGCATCTGACCGCGTTGACGGCGCTCAAGCAGCTCGATTCAGGGCTGGAGGCGGTGGGTTCATCGCTCAAGGTGCCGCGCCTCACGACCTTTCTGCAGGTGGTCGTCCCGGTCTCGCTGCCGACGATCCTGCGCATCGCGAGCTATCTGTTCATGAACTCGATGACGACGATTTCCGCGCTGGTGTTCCTCTATTCGGCCAACACCAAGGTCGCGACCGTCAGCGTGGTCCTGCTGAATGACAACGCCATGCTCGGGCCGGCGGCTGCGATGAGCGTGCTGATCGTCGCGACATCGGCGGCGGTGGTGAGCCTGCAGTGGCTTCTGATGCAAGGCCTGCTGCGCCGCACCCAGGCGTGGCGCGGTGCGGAACGATAGAAACGAATGACCGGCTGCGTCCTGTCGCCGCCCTACACAAGGAAGATGCCATGACAGAGTCGTCAGCCACGCCCGTAGAGTTCATGCGCTTTGCCGAGGAGCTTGCCGATGCCAGCCGCGCGCTGATCCGGAGCAGGTTCCGCCGCAATCTCGAGGTCGAGATGAAGCCGGACAACACGCCGGTCACGTCGACCGATCTGGAGGTCGAGGCGCTGATCCGCAGCATGATCGCGGACCGCTACCCCAGCCACGGGGTGATCGGCGAGGAGCATCCGGCCAGTGCGGCAACGGCCGAATTTGTCTGGGTCATCGACCCGATCGACGGAACCCGCTCGTTCATCGCCGGACGACCCGTTTTCGGAACCCTGATCGCCCTGACCAGGGACACGCTGCCGGTGCTGGGCGTGGTCGATATCCCGATCACCCAGGAGCGCTGGGTGGGTGCGAAAGGCCATGCGACGCGGCTCAACGGCGAGGTCGCACGGACGCGGCCCTGTCGCGATCCCTCGCAGGCCATTCTGCTTGCGACCTCGCCGGAATATCTCGACGGGGACGCGGCAAAACCGTTCTCGCGCGTGGCGGCCGCGTCCCGGTTCACGATCTACGATGCCGGAACGCAGGGCTACGGGCTGGTCGCCAGCGGTCATGCCGATATCATGGTCGCCGCACGTTATGGTATCGTGGACTACCTCGCTGCGGTTCCGGTCATCGAAGGCGCGGGCGGCGTCATCCGCGACTGGAGCGGCGCGCCTCTGACCCTGCACTCCGGCGACCGCTTCGTCGCGCTTGGCGACAGTTCTCTCCTGTCCACCACGCTCGCGCTTCTGGGGAACGTTGAAACGAAAGGCATGGCCGATGCAAAGCGTGCTTGAACCTGATGCAGACTTCTCGCCGCCAGAGACTCGCGGCACGGAGGGGGACATCCCGGCGCTGGAGATCCGGGGGTTGTCGAAATCCTTCGGCAAGTTCGTGGCGCTTCAGGACATTGACCTCGACATCAAGCAGGGGGAATTCGTCTGCTTTCTCGGGCCTTCGGGCTGCGGCAAGACCACGTTGCTGCGTGCCATTGCCGGCCTCTCCATGCAGAATGTCGGCACGATCCGTCAAAACGGCCGCGACATCTCGTATCTGCCCGTGACCCAGCGCGATTTCGGCATCGTGTTCCAGTCCTATGCGCTGTTTCCCAACCTCTCTGTCGAGCGCAATGTGGGCTACGGCCTGCACCGCGCCGGGCTGTCAAGAGAGGCACGCCGGGCACGCGTCGATGAACTCCTGCAAATGGTCGGCCTTGAAGGCCACGCCAAGAAATACCCCGCCCAGCTTTCAGGCGGCCAGCAGCAGCGCGTCGCGCTGGCACGCGCATTGGCGCCGTCACCCGGCCTCCTCCTGCTCGATGAGCCGTTGAGCGCGCTCGATGCCCAGGTCCGTATTCACCTGCGCGACCAGCTCACGCAGTTGCAGCGCAGCCTCGGTGTCACCACGATCATGGTCACGCATGACCAGAACGAGGCGCTGGCCATCGCGGACCGGATCGTCGTGATGAACCACGGCAAGGTCGAGCAGATCGGGACGCCTGAGGACGTGTTCTCGAACCCGGCATCGCCCTTCGTTGCGGGGTTCCTCGGAGACATGAATTTCATCCCCGGCATTGTCAGAAACGGCAGGATCCTGGCCGGAGAAGGTCTCGAAATCTCGGCGCCGAAGCTGGGCGCATTCGCCGACGGGCGCGAGGTCAGTTTCTGCATCAGACCGGCGGATATCGAGATCGGGCCGCTGGTTGCCGATCTGCCGAACAAGCTTGATGCAAGGATCGAAACCATCTCGTTCCGGGGCAACTTCTACTATCTCGTGCTGGACTCGCCTGTCCTTGGCCAGAAACTGGAGGTCGAGATATCCAGCACGGCCTGGCCAAGCCTCGACCTGCACGAGGGTTCCATGATCACCATCGCCTTCCCCGAGGCAAAGCTGCACGTTTTCCCGAAGGATCAGTGAAGACGTCACGCGGAACCGGCCCGTCGCGCTTGCAGCGGCGGTGGGATGGCGGTGGCAATTCGGCGGATGAACGACGCTTGCCGCCCGCAGGACGTCGCGAAACAGGATGCCGTCACGGTGTCCGGGCAAGCTCCGGTGACGCAAGGAACGACGCAAGTGCGGCAACGGCCGCCGCCATGTCCTGCGGCGCGGCGAACTCGTCGGGGCGGTGGCTGACGCCATCGCGGCAGCGGACGAACAGCATCGCGACCGGGCAGAGATCGGCCATCGCCGAGGCGTCATGGGTGGCGCCGGAGGGCAGGCGCGGGGCGGCTTTGCCGGTTGTCGTCGTCACCGCGTCCGCGAGCCGGTCGGACATGGTCGGATCGCACGGGGTCGCCGCCTGCGCATAGCTGCGCTGCATCTCGAGGCCAAGGCCACGCGAAGCGGACATCTGCCGTGCAAAAGCGGTGAGCGCCGCGCCCGCCGCTTCGCGCACCGCGTCGTCGGGTGCGCGCAACTCAACCGTCATGCGCACCTCGCGCGGCACCGCGTTGACCGCGCCGGGGGCGAGGGCGAGCGTGCCGACGGTTCCGAGCAGACCCGCCGTCGCGCGCGCCAGCCGGTCAACCTCGGTGACCAGCGCCGCCGCCCCCACCAGCGCGTCGCGGCGCAGGGCCATCGGTATTGTTCCGGCATGCCCGGTCTCGCCGGTCAGCACGACACCGTGCCGCTCGATACCGCATATCGCGGTGACCACGCCAAGGGCATCGCCCTGGCGCTCCAGCACCGGACCCTGTTCGATATGGACCTCCAGATAACCCAGCACGGTCGCCGGATCGCGAGCAAGGCCGGGCAGCGCGTCGGGGTCGAGGCCGAAGCCGGTCATCGCCGCGCGCAGCGGCACGCCGTCGGCATCGGCCATGTCGAGCACGCCGGGATCGAAGGTTCCGGCAAGGGCGCGCGGGCCGATCAGGGCGGTCGGGAAACGGACGCCCTCTTCATCGGCAAAGGCCATGACCTCGACCGCGAAGGGCAGGGCGATGCCTTGGTCGCGCAGCGCCTGCACCGCGAGGATCGGCAGCACGACGCCCATCGCCCCGTCAAACGCCCCGCCCTCGCGCACGCTGTCCTGATGCGAGCCGAGGATCAGGGTCGGCGCGCCGGGCGGGCCTTCCAGCCGACCGATCAGCGTGCCTGCGGCGTCGAGATGCACGGCAAGGCCCGCGGCCTCCATTTGTCCGGTGAGAAGGTCGAGCGCGCGCTTGTGTTCGGTGGTGAACGGCAGGCGGGTCACGCCGGGGCCGGGGGCGGAACAGGCGGCCAGTGCCGCAAGCCGGTCCGCCGCCTCCTGCCCGATGTCAGCCGGCATAGGTGCGCTCCGGGTCGTTAAGGCAGGGCACTTGCGCCGCCCAGTCGGCGTAGTGGCCGGTGGTGGCGCGGGTCAGCAGCTTTTCGAGGGCCGAGAGCGGCGCGTCGGCATGGTCCACGCGCAGCGTCAGCGGCGCATGCGCCGGCGACAGCACCAGCAGCGCCGCCGACTGAAGCCCGCGCGAATCGCTGCCCGCCGCGTCGGCGGCGTTCATCCCGGCAAGCAGGCGTTGCGGGAAGCTGCCGGAGGCATCGAGAAACCCCGCGACCAGCGCCTCGACCACCGCGCCGCTCGCCAGCATGTTGCCCGCCGCCACGCCGCCGTCGAACAACCGCTGGGCCATCGCGGGCGTGTTGTCGTCGCCGGTGAAGGCCGCGCCCGGCCCGGCGGGCGGCAGGGCTGCAAGCTGGCGCTGGGCTGCGCCCCGGTCGGCGGCCACAACGGCATTCACGGCCACTTGCGCGCTTTGCCCTTCGGCCATCAGCGCCAGCACATCCTCGCCCCAGAAGGTCGAGGGCGCTTTGCCCTGGCTCGCCGACATGCCCCCCGCCAGTGTGCCCCTGAGCACCCAGCCTCCGACGCAGAGCGACCCGGTCGCCGCCGCGCCGCCTATGGCCCCCGTTTCGGGGTCGCGGGCAAGAAGTGAAAAGGTCATGGCGGCTCCAGGGTTCGATCCCTGCTATCTATCATGATAAATTGACCGATGCAATTAATCATGATAATTAGCGGCGACCTGAACCAACTGGGAGAGACTCACATGAAACCCTTCGAATGGAGCCGCCGGGGCCTTATCGCAGCCGTCTTCGGCGCCGCGGTGGCCACCGGCCTGGCCGCGCCGGCCGTGTCCCAGACCCCGCCCGGCGTGCTGATCGTCGGCCAGATCGCCGAGCCGAAATCGCTCGACCCGGCGGCGGTGACGGCGGTCAACGACTTCCGCATCCTCGTGAACCTCTACGAGGGGCTGTTGATGTATGCGCCGGGCACACTGGAAGTCGCCCCGGCGCTGGCGACCGCCTGGGAGGTGTCCGAGGACGGCACCGAATACACCTTCAGCCTGCGCGACGGCGTCACCTTCCACGACGGCACCCCGTTCAACGCCGAAGCGGTGAAGTTCAACTTCGACCGGATGCTGAACGAGGATCACCCCTACCATGACACTGGCCCGTTCCCGCTGGCCTTCTTCTTCTCGGCGGTGCAGGCGACCGAGGTGATCGACGACCTGACGGTGAAGTTCACCCTCGACGCGCCCTATGCGCCGTTCCTGTCGAACCTCGCCTATCCGACGGGCCTGATGGTGTCGCCTGCCGCGGTGGAGGCCAGCGGCGCCGACTTCGGCCGCAACCCGGTCGGCACCGGCCCGTTCAAGTTCGCCGAGTGGCGCTCGAACGAGGCGGTGGTGATCGAGAAGAACCCCGATTACTGGGGTGAACCCGCAGGCACTGACGCCGTGGTGTTCCGCCCGATCACCGATGCCAACACCCGTGTGGCCGAGATGCTCGCCGGGGGCATCGACATGATGGTCGAAGTGCCGCCCACCGCGCTGTCGGAGTTCCAGGGCGAGACGTTCCGCGTGGTCGAACAGGCGGGGCCGCACCTGTGGTTCCTGATCCTGAACGCCAAGGAGGGCCCGTTCGCCGACAAGCTGGTGCGCCAGGCCGCGAACTACGCGATCAACAAGGAAGCGATCGTGAACGACGTGCTCGAGGGCACCGCCGACGTGGCCGCCGGGCCGATCCCGCCGGCCTTTGCCTGGGCTTATGACGAGAGCCTAGATCCCTATCCGTATGACCCCGAGAAGGCCAAGGCGCTGCTTGCCGAGGCCGGTGTGGCCGAGGGCACCGAGGTGGTGTTCTATGTCACCGAGGGCGGGTCGGGCATGCTTGACCCGGTGCCGATGGGCACCGCGATCCAGGCCGATCTGAACGCGGTCGGCTTTGACGTGAAGATCGAGACCTACGAGTGGAACACCTTCCTTGGCGAGGTGAATCCCGGCCTCGAGGGCAAGGCCGACATGGCCGAGATGGCCTGGATGACCAACGACCCCGACACTTTGCCGTTCCTGGCACTACGCACCGAGGCCTGGCCGGATGCCGGGTTCAACTCGGGCTACTACTCCAACCCGGAGGTCGATGCGCTGCTCGAGCAGGCCCGCGTCGCCACCAGCCAGGACGATCGCGCCGAGCTTTACCGCGAGATGCAGCGGATCGTCCACGACGACGCGCCCTGGGTCTTCGTCGCCAACTGGAAGCAGAACGCGGTGACCTCGGACAAGGTCGAGAATTTCTCGCTGGAGCCGTCGTTCCTGTTGATGCTGAGCGACGTGGTCAAGAACTGACGGGTTTCGGGCCGCCCACCAAGGGCGGCCCGGCCCCCGCACCCCTGAGTGACCGTGCCGGGGCACGGTTGCGAACCCGGCAGGCGGTCTTGCGTGCAAGACCGCCGAGAGGGCCGAGGTATTTTCCGAGCGTAGAAACAGGTATTCCTTCCAAGGACACCGGAGCGGGGGAGCGCGATGGGCGCCTATATCCTGAAACGACTGATCTCGGCCATTCCGGTGCTGCTCGGCATCACCGTGATCGTCTTTCTGATCATGGCGATGATCCCCGGCGACCCCGCCACGGCGATCCTGGGCAGCTACGCCACGCCCGAGAACGTGGAAAAGCTCAACCGCGACCTCGGCCTCGACAAGCCGCTGGTCACGCGCTACTTCATCTGGCTCGGCAACATGCTCAGCGGCGATTTCGGCCGTTCGTTCAGCCTGAACCGGCCCGTGATCGACGAGATCCTCGACCGTTTCAGCGCCACCCTGATCCTTGCGGGCGTGAGCTTCGTGCTGTGCACGCTGCTCGGCATCCTCGCCGGCGTCGTCTCGGCGGCGCGGCAATACGGGCTGGCCGACAAGGCGATCACCTTCACCGTGCTGATCGGCATCTCGGTGCCGTCGTTCTTTCTTGGCATGATGATGATCCTCGTCTTCGCGGTGAATCTGCGCTGGCTACCCGTCTCGGGGATGTATGCGATCTATGGCGGCGGCGATTTCCTCGACCTCGCGCGGCATCTGGTGATGCCGGCGCTGGCGCTCGCGGTGGTGGCGACCGGGGTGATCGCGCGGCTGTCGCGCTCGGCGATGCTCGAGGTGCTGCGCCAGGACTATATCCGCACCGCGCGCGCCAAGGGCGTGCATGAGCGCCGGGTCATCATGGGCCACGCGCTGCGCGCGGCGATGGTCTCGATCATTCCGGTGCTGGGCATCCAGGCGGGTTTCGTGCTGTCGGGCTCGGTCTATATCGAGATCGTGTTCCAGTGGCCGGGCGTGGGCCGGATGCTGGTCGACGCGATCCTGAAACGCGACATCCTGCTGGTGCAGGGCGGCGTGGTCTTCGTCGCGGCGGCCTATGTGTTCTTCAACATCGCCGTCGACGTGGCGCAATCGCTGCTCGACCCGAGGATCAAGACGTGATGACGTTTCTCAAGCTCGTGTTCCGCAACCGGCTGGCCGCGCTGGGCGCGGTGGTGCTGGGGGCGATCCTGCTGCTGGCGCTGGTCACTCCGCTGTTGCCGCTGGCCGATCCGGACGTGATCGCCACCGGCGACCGGTTCATCCGGCCTTTCACTGCGGGCCACCTGCTGGGCACCGATCACCTTGGGCGCGACCTTCTCTCGCGGCTGCTCTGGGGCACACGGCTCAGCCTTGCCGTGGGCATCGCGGCGGCGCTGGTCGCAGGCAGCATCGGTTCGGCCATCGGCATCGTCGCGGGCTATTTCGGTGGCCGGATCGACAACGTGATCATGCGCGGCGTCGACATGCTGATGGCCTTTCCCTACATCCTCCTGGCGCTGGCCATCGTCGCGGCGCTTGGCCCCGGCCTGCTCAACGCGCTGATCGCGGTGGCGGCGGTGAACATCCCGTTCTTCGCGCGCAACATCCGGGGCGTGACCGTGGGGCTGGCGGGGCGCGAGTTCATCGACGCCGCCCGGCTGGCGGGCATGGGAAATGGCCGGATCATCCTGACCGAGCTTCTGCCCAACGTCGCCTCGACCATCGTGATCGCGATGTCGACCACGGTGGGCTGGATGATCCTCGAGACCGCCGGGCTGTCGTTCCTCGGCCTTGGCAGCCAGCCGCCGGTGGCCGACCTCGGCTCGATGCTGGGCGAGGCGCGCGCGGCGCTGATCACCAACCCGCATACCTCGGTGGTGCCGGGCGTGATGATCTTCCTGATCGTGATGAGCATCAACCTGCTGGGCGACGGGGTGCGCGACGCGCTCGACCCGCGGCTGAGGTCCGGCGCGCTGACCCGGCCGCGCGCGGTGACGCTGGTCGACCGCAAGGGGCAGGTGCCTGAGGCGGATCAGAAGGGGCTGTTGAATATCCAGTCGCTGGAAACGCAGTTCCACGTCGGCCCGCGCATCTTTTGCGCCGTGAACAAGGTGTCCTTGCATCTGAACCCCGGCGAGGCGCTGGGGATCATCGGCGAAAGCGGCTCGGGCAAATCGGTGACCGCGCTGTCGGTCATGGGCCTCGTCGCCTCGCCCCCCGGCGTGATCACCGGCGGCGCCGTGCGCTACGCGGGCGAGGATCTGCTGTCGGCAGACTACCGCAGCCTGCGCCAGAAGCGCGGCAACAACGTGGCCTATATCTTTCAGGACCCGCTTTCGACCCTGCATCCGCTCTACCGGGTGGGCGACCAGCTGACCGAGGCGATCCAGGCGCATCGCAGCGTGCCCGACGCCACGGCGCGGGCGCGGGCGGTGGAGCTATTGAAGGACGTGCGTATCCCCAACGCCGAGGCGCGGGTGCGCGACTATCCGCACCAGATGTCGGGCGGGATGCGGCAGCGCGTGGGTATCGCGATGGCGCTGGCGAACGATCCCGATGTCATCATCGCGGATGAACCGACCACCGCGCTCGATGTCACCGTGCAGGCGCAGATCCTGGCGCTGCTGGACGATCTGAGGCGCGACCGTGGCCTTGCGATCATCTTCATCACCCATGATTTCGGCGTCGTCGGGCAGCTTTGCGACCGGGTGGCGGTGATGTATGGCGGGCGCATCGTCGAGGAAGGGCCGACCGCGACCATCCTGTCGCATCCCGCGCATCCCTATACGAAAAAGCTCATGGCCTGCGTGCCCGAGCTTGGCGGCGGCAAGCGCGAATTGGCCGCGATACCGGGCCTGCCGCCGGTGGTGTCGGACCTGCCGCCGGGCTGCGCCTTCGCGCCGCGCTGCGACAAGGCGACGGAGGCCTGCCGCGTGGGCGAGATCGAGTTCACCGGCAGCGACACCCACCGGGTGCGCTGCATCCATCCCGAGGAGGTGCTGACATGACCGCGCTCAAGGTGACGGACCTGTCCAAGACCTTCGCAGTCGGCGGTGGCCTGTTGCGCAAGCCGGGTGCGGTGCGCGCGGTGCGGCCGATGTCCTTCGCGGTGGCGACCGGCGAGACGCTGGGGATCGTCGGGGAATCGGGCTGCGGCAAGTCCACCTTGGCTCGGATGCTGGTGGGGTTGAACGCGCCCACCACCGGGCAGATCGAGATCGCGGGCAAGCCGCTCGACAATGCCGACCCGGCGGCCTTCGGCAAGCTGATCCAGTATGTCTTTCAGGACCCGGTATCCTCGCTCAACCCGCGCAAGTCGATCCGCCAGATCATGGAGGCGCCGCTCAAGTGGCTGCACCGGATGGACCGCGCCGCGCGCACCGCGCGCATCGCCGAAATCTTCGCCAGCGTGAACCTGCGCGAGGAGTTCCTCGACCGCTATCCGCACGAGTTTTCCGGCGGCCAGGCCCAGCGCATCGGGGTGGCGCGCGCGCTTGCCGCCGCGCCGCGGATCATGGTGCTGGACGAGCCGGTTTCGGCGCTGGATGTCTCGGTGCAGGCGCAGGTGCTGAACCTTCTGGCCGATCTGCGCGGACAGTTCGACCTCACCTACCTTTTCATCAGCCACGACCTTGCCGTGGTCGAGGCGGTGAGCGACCGGATCATGGTGCTCTATTTCGGCGCGGTGGTGGAGATCGGACCGGCGAGGGAGGTTTTCAAAACCCCGCGCCATCCCTATACCAAGCTGCTTGCGGACAGCGCGCCGGTGGTCGGACGTCCGCTGACCGCGCCCGAGCAGAAGGACAGCGAATTGCCCGACCCGCTGAACCCGCCCCCCGGCTGCGCCTTTGCCGGCCGCTGTCCGCGGGCGACCGAGATCTGCCTGACCGTGGAGCCCGACCTCAGACCGCTTGGAGAGCATCAACTTGCCGCCTGCCACCACCCCCTCGACTGATTCCGCGCCCTCGCGCCTGTCACGCCCGACCCGCGTGGCCGAGGCGATCAAGGATTGGATCGTCCAGGCCCATTTCGGGGCCGGCGACCGGCTGCCGAGCGAGCCGGAGCTGATCGAACGCTTCGGCATGTCCAAGGGCACGATCCGCGAGGCGATGCGCATCCTCGAGGCACAGGGGCTGGTGAAAAGCCGCACCGGCCCCGGCGGCGGCACCTTCGTGCACGAGGTCTCGAAGGAACGCGCGCGGGCGCTGCTGGGCAACTACTTCTACTTCAAGGATCTGACGATCCGCGACATCTACCAGTTGCGCCGGGTGCTGGAGCCGGAACTGGCGGCGGCGCTGGCCGGCAATCTTCCCGAAACGGTGCTGGGCCGGCTCGAGGCGATCATCGGCGAATACGACGCCCCCGCGCAGGATGTCGAGGAGGAACGCGAACAGCACGTCGCCTCGCTCCGGTTTCACGCGCTGCTGGCCGAGCAGGCCGACAATGCGCTCTTGGGCTTTCTGATCGACTTCATGGTCAACATGCTTTCGGACCTCACCGTCTATCGCAAGCTCTATGAGCCTCCCAACCTCGAGCTTTGGCGGCGTGGCCGGGCGTTTCAGCTTGACCTCGTCGAGGCGCTGCGCACCGGCGACGCCGACATGGCCCGGCGCGTCATGCGCGACCACATGGAGACGGCGCAAAAGCTGATGGAGGCGCAGGAGGCCGAGATGCAGCGCCGGTTCATCTCGGAGTAGGACGCGCGGCGTTGCCAGCCGTGAGAGGACGGGGTTCTGTCAACGAGGCGCATCGTCTGACGCCGGGCGCACAATCGGTTCCGTGAATGTCACCGTGTCGGGTGGCTGGCACCTGCTTGGCGGGTCGACGCCCGTCAGCCATCGCCCCCGACTGCAAAGCGGTAGCCGGCGTGGCAACTCGTGCAATTGGACAAGATGTTGCCAAGCTGGTCCAGCACGACCATGCCGTCTCCCATGTCCTCCGCTTCCAGGGCGAGATCATCGAATGACTGATGTGTCGTCATGCCAAGCGTCTTGAACTCCAGCGGCAGCTTGGCGATCAGCGTGACCGGCTCGTTGCCGACCGCCCCCATGCCGACGGCTCTCGCCGCGGTCGAGACCGCAGCCATGTCGTCCTGCGCAACTGCCTTGGTTATGGCCTCGACCGCCTCCAGCAATCCCCGCATTTCACTCAGCACGAATGCCCGTTCCGTGGCGTTCAGCACGATTGCGGTCCGGCCATCGTCGCTTGCGGTCGTGTTTCCACGCACGAAGAAGGTCGCGGCGACACCTGCCACCAGAACAAGGATCGCCGCCGTCACGCTCCAGCAGAGCTTGCAGGATGTTCTCATGTCGCTTCCTGTCGTTTTCGGGTGGCTTCGCCCAACGCTACCAGACAAAACGGCGGTTGGACATTGCTTGATGCCGCCGAATGACCCGATCCTGTCGACGCGCATCCGGCGAAAACCGCGTCCGCGCAAGGTCAGGGATTTCGCAAGAGGTTGGCCCGCGAAAGAGCCTGAATTCGGCCGCGCGCCTGCAAGGGACAACGGGGCGTCTCGCCAAATGCGCGCCAAATATGGGAAAATGCGCGCATTCATTTCCCTTGTGTGATAGATTTCAGTCGATAATCTCGAGTCCGGGACCTCAGTTTTTCGGCCAGTGTTTCGCCGGCCGGGACAACGCCACCGATCCCGGCGCGGGGATGACGGCTCACCCATTACCAAGGAGATGCGACCATGACCAAGGACAAGGGAAAATTCACGACGACCGACGCGGGTGCCCCCGTTGCCAGCGACGAACATTCGCTCAGCATCGGTGCCGATGGGCCGATCGTGCTGCACGATCACTACCTGATCGAGCAGATGGCCATGTTCAACCGCGAGCGCGTCCCCGAGCGTCAGCCCCATGCCAAGGGCGCCGGCGCCTTCGGCCACTTCCAGGTGACGCAGGACGTCAGCAAATACACCCGCGCCGCGCTGTTCCAGCCCGGCACCAGGACCGATACCCTGATCCGGTTTTCGACCGTGGCGGGCGAAAGCGGCAGCCCCGACACATGGCGCGACCCGCGCGGCTTTTCGCTGAAGTTCTACACCAGCGAAGGCAATTACGACATGGTCGGCAACAACACCCCGATCTTCTTCCTGCGCGACCCGATGAAGTTCCAGCACTTCATCCGCTCACAGAAACGCCGCGCCGACAGCGGCCTGCGCGATCACGACATGCAGTGGGATTTCTGGTCGCTGTCGCCGGAATCGGCGCATCAGGTCACATGGCTGATGGGCGATCGCGGCATCCCGAAAACCTGGCGCCACATGGACGGTTTTTCCAGCCACACCTATATGTGGGTCAACGCGGCTGGCGATAAGTTCTGGGTCAAATACCATTTCAAGACCGATCAGGGCATCGAGAACCTGACCCAGGCCGAGGCCGACCGGATGGCCGGCGTCGATGCCGATTATCACCGGCGCGACCTGTTCAACTCGATCAAGGCCGGCGATTTCCCAAGCTGGACGCTGAAGATGCAGATCATGCCGTTCGAGGAGGCGAAGACCTACCGCTTCAATCCGTTCGACCTGACCAAGGTCTGGCCGCATGGGGATTATCCGCTGATCGAGGTGGGCAAGCTGACGCTCGACCGCAACCCGACCGATTTCCACACCGAGATCGAGCAGGCCGCATTTGCACCAAGCAATCTCGTGCCCGGCATCGGACTCAGCCCCGACAAGATGCTGCTCGGACGCAGCTTTGCCTATGCCGATGCCCACCGCGCGCGTATCGGTGCGAATTTCGCGCAGATCCCGGTCAACCGGCCCAAGTCGCCGGCCCACAGCTACAGCAAGGATGGCGCGATGCGGGTCGAGAACGTCTCGGACCCGGTCTATGCACCCAATTCCTATGGCGGGCCGAAGGCCGATCCGTCGCGGACCGACGAGGCCGGGCGATGGTATGCCGATGGCGACATGGTGCGCGCGGCCTATACCTTGCGCAAGGACGACGACGACTGGGGCCAGGCCGGAACGCTGGTTCGCGACGTGATGGATGACGCCGCCCGCGACCGGCTGGTCAGCAACATCGTCGGGCATCTCAAGGGCGGCGTTTCGGAGCCGATCCTGAAACGTGCCTTCGAATACTGGCGCAATGTCGACAAGACGCTCGGCGAGCGGGTCGAGAAGGGCGTCAGGGCGGGCTGACCGCCCGGCGCTTGACCCGATGCAGACCCTTGCGCGAGACAGGCGATGTGTCGCGCAAGGGTCGGTTGCTGGCCGGCCCGGCAGGCCCGAGCGCAAGGCAACGTGCAACGGCCTTTTCGAGCCGCGCATGGGTTGTTCCCTCGGGCTTCCGCGGATTCCGATGCCCCGACAGACGCGGTTGCGCGACGGCATCCGCCGCAGGTGTTCGCGGTGACTTGCCGTAAGTGATGCGCTGTGCATTAATCGCGGAAAAACTGCTGCCTTCGCGACAGACCCAACCCGGTCGGTGCCGAAGGCGAACCAACGAGGGAACATGGAATATTTTCTACAGCAATTGATCAATGGCATCGCGCTGGGATCAATCTACGGCCTGATCGCAATCGGCTACACCATGGTTTACGGCATCATCGGGATGATCAACTTTGCCCATGGCGAGGTGTTCATGATCGGTTCGTTCGTCGCGCTGAGCGTGTTTCTGGCGCTGGGCGCGCTTGGAATCACCTTTCTGCCGCTGGTTCTGCTGGTGATGCTGGTGGTCGCGATGGCCTGCACCTCGCTCTGGGGCTGGACGGTCGAGCGGGTGGCCTATCGCCCGTTGCGCGGCTCGTTCCGGCTGGCGCCGCTGATCACCGCGATCGGCATGTCGATCTTCCTGCAGAACTTCGTTCAGGTGACGCAGGGCGCGCGGATCAAGCCGCTGCCGCCGCAGATCGAGGGTGGCATCACCCTGATGGAAGGGACCGATGGCAACGTGGTGCAATTGTCCTACATGCAGATCATCATCATCGCCACGACCGTCGTGCTGATGGCCGGGTTCTCCTTCCTGATCAACCGCACCTCGCTGGGCCGTCAGCAACGCGCCTGCGAGCAGGATCGCAAGATGGCCGCCCTTCTGGGGGTGAACGTCGACCGCACGATCTCGCTGACCTTCGTGCTGGGCGCGTCGCTGGCGGCGGTCGCGGGCATCATGTATCTGCTCTATTACGGCGTGATCGATTTCTACATCGGCTTCATCGCCGGGGTGAAAGCCTTCACCGCGGCGGTTCTGGGCGGCATCGGCTCGCTGCCCGGCGCGATGCTGGGCGGGTTGGCGATCGGGCTGATCGAGACTTTCTGGTCGGGTTATTTCTCGGTCGAATACAAGGACGTCGCGGCGTTCTCGATCCTCGCCATCGTGCTGATCTTCCTGCCTTCCGGCCTGCTCGGCCGCCCCGAAGTCGAGAAGGTCTGACCCGATGACAGATTACAATGTGCCGACCGCCTCGAACCGTCCTGAGGGCGCCGCGCGGTTGTCCGAACGGCGTCGCGACTCGATGCGCGGCGAGCCGCCCTTCGTGACCGAACCGGCGGGCAACAGCCGCATCGTCGCCACCCTGAAGGACGCCACGATCACCGCCGCCATCGTCGCCGGGATCACGCTGTTCTTCCTGGCCTTCCGCACCGATATCGAGGCGGGCGGGCTGGTGCTGACGCTGCGTCCGGGGCTTTGGCTGACATGGATCGCGATCGCTTTCGTCGTGCGGTTCTTCCTGTCCTACTTCATCTACCGCTCGCCCGCGCCGATTTCCGGCTGGCTGAAAAACGTGGTGATGCCGACCAAACGCGGATTGCCGATCGGCAAGACGGTCGGGGTCATCCTGTTCCTCGGAGCGCTGACGCTGCCGTGGCTCCTGTCAACCTTCCTGCCGGGGCAGAACCGCTATCTTCTGGATCTGGCGATCCTGATCCTGACCTATGTGATGCTCGGCTGGGGGCTGAACATCGTGGTCGGCCTCGCAGGGCTGCTCGATCTGGGATACGTCGCCTTCTACGCCGTGGGCGCCTATTCCTTCGCGCTGCTGGCGACGAATTTCGGCCTCGGGTTCTGGGTCTGCCTGCCGATGGCGGGGCTGTTCGCGGCGCTCTGGGGGGTGATGCTGGGCTTTCCGGTGCTGCGCCTGCGCGGCGATTACCTGGCCATCGTGACGCTGGCATTCGGCGAGATCATCCGCATCGTCCTGCTCAACTGGTACGACTTCACCGGCGGGCCCAACGGCGTGCTCGGCATCCCGAAACCGACGCTGTTCGGGCTGGAGTTCTCGCGCGGCGAGGGTGGATTCGCCGATTACTTCGGGCTGGAATACAGCACCGTGCAGCGCTTCGTGTTCCTCTACTACATCATCCTTGCCCTCGCGCTCCTGACCAACTTCGTTACCCTGCGGCTGCGCAAGCTGCCGGTCGGGCGCGCCTGGGAGGCGCTGCGCGAGGACGAGATCGCCTGCCGCTCGCTCGGCATCAATACCGTCAACGTCAAGCTGACGGCCTTTGCCACCGGCGCGATGTTCGGCGGTTTTGCCGGGGCGTTCTTCGCCACGCGGCAGGGGTTCATTTCGCCCGAGAGCTTCACCTTCATCGAATCCGCGATCATCCTGGCGATCGTCGTGCTGGGCGGGCTCGGCTCGCAACTGGGCGTGGTCATCGCCTCGGTGGTGATGATCGGCGGCATCGAATTGTTGCGCAACCTGACGGTGCTGAAACAGGTGTTCGGCGACGATTTCGACCCGACCCAATACCGGATGCTGATCTTCGGTCTGGCGATGGTGGCGATCATGGTCTGGAAGCCACGCGGGCTGATCTCGACGCGCTCGCCAACGGCGGTCTACAAGCAGCGCAAGAAGATCGGGGCCGAGGCCGTTTCGCAGGGCGAGGGTCACTGAATGGAACAGCTGGCAAGTGAAACGATCGCCGACCCGGTCCTGACGGTCGAGCATCTGACGATGCGCTTTGGCGGCCTGGTGGCGGTGGACGACCTGTCGTTCGACATCCGCCGGGGCGACATCACCGCGCTGATCGGGCCGAACGGCGCGGGCAAGACCACGGTGTTCAACTGCATCACCGGGTTCTACAAGCCGACCGAAGGGCGCATCGCGATGCGCCGGGGGCACAATGTCTCGGACCGCAAGATCAGCGATCTGACCGCCACGGGCCGCCAGTTCGACCGGCAGGGCGATGCGGTCTATCTGCTGGAACGCATGGCCGATTTCCGCATTACCGAACGGGCAGGGGTGGCGCGCACCTTCCAGAACATCCGCCTGTTCGGCGGCATGACGGTGCTGGAGAACCTGCTGGTCGCGCAGCACAACAAGCTGATGAAGGCGTCGAACTTTACCATCGGCGGGCTGTTCGGGCTGCCCGGCTATCGCCGTGCGGCGGCGGCGGCACGGGAAACGGCGGTCGAATGGCTGGGCCATGCCGATCTGCTGGACCGGGCCGACGATCCGGCCTCGGACCTGTCCTATGGCGCGCAGCGGCGGCTCGAGATCGTGCGCGCGATGTGCACCGAGCCGTCGCTCCTGTGCCTCGACGAGCCAGCGGCGGGGCTGAACCCGCGCGAATCTGCCGAGTTGAACCGGCTCTTGCGCCATATCCGCGATACGCACGACGTCTCGATCCTGTTGATCGAGCATGACATGGGCGTGGTCATGGAGATTTCCGACCACATCATCGTTCTGGAATACGGCAAGAAGATCGCCGACGGAACCGCGGCCGAGGTGCGCGACGATCCCAGCGTCATCGCGGCCTATCTGGGTGTCGACGACGAAGAGGTCGATCAGGTCGAAGAGGATCTGGGCCTCAGGAAGTCCGGCGCGAAACCCGACGAAACCGATCTGCCGGGAGACAGCACATGAGCGTTGCGGCGCAACAGCAATCCGACCGCGCCCCGCTGCTGGCGATCCGCGGGGTCGAGACCTTCTATGGCAAGATCCAGGCGCTGCGCGGTGTCGATGTCGATGTCTACGAGGGCGAAATCGTGACGATGATCGGCGCCAACGGGGCCGGGAAATCGACGCTGATGATGACGATCTGCGGCAGCCCGCAGGCCAGAGACGGGCAGATCCTCTATCGCGGCGAAGACATCACGCGGCTGCCGACCCATACGATCATGTCGAAATCCATCGCCCAGTCGCCCGAGGGGCGGCGGGTGTTTCCGCGCATGACCGTGATGGAAAACCTGCAGATGGGCGCGATCCTCGAGGACGAGAAGGATTTCGAGGACGATCTGCGCAAGGTGTTCGACCTGTTTCCGCGCCTGAAGGAACGGCGCGGCCAGCGCGGCGGCACCCTGTCGGGCGGCGAGCAGCAGATGCTGGCGATCGGCCGCGCGCTGATGAGCCGGCCGAAACTCCTGCTGCTGGACGAGCCGTCGCTGGGTCTCGCGCCGCTGATCGTCAAGCAGATCTTCGAAGTGATCCGCGAATTGAACCGCAACGAGGGGCTGACGGTGTTCCTGGTCGAACAGAACGCCTTTCACGCGCTGCGCCTGGCGCATCGCGGCTATGTCATGGTGAACGGCACCGTCACGATGACCGGGACCGGCGCCGAGCTTCTGGCCCGTGACGAGGTGCGCAGCGCCTATCTGGAAGGGGGGGCGCATTGATGCCGCCGGAAATGAGCCTGCTTTGGGAAGTCGCGCTGCCCGAGTTCCTGTTCGTCACGATTGTTCTGGGCGGCGGCGGGGCCTGGATGATCGGACGCTCGACCGCGCTCAACTGGAACGGCTGGGGGCTGATGGCGTTCTATCTGCTGCTTCTGAACGTGGCGGTGCGCTTCATCCATTTCAGCCTGTTCGGAGGGTCTTTTTTCCTGCCCTTCTCGACCCTGGGAACCGCGTCCTATTACGCGGTCATCGACTATATCGTGCTGTTCGCGTCCGCCGCCACCGGACGAAGCGTCATGCGCAACCGGCAGATGGCGCGGCAATACGGATTTCTCCACGGGGCGGCGACTGGCCGAAAGCCGGAAAAGGGATAGACTGAACAAAGGGGGGTGAGTCGGTGCGCCGATCAATCCGATCCTATTGTAAACCAAGAACCAAACCCAAACCACAGGAAGGCTAGAATATGAAAAAACTGCTTCTTACCAGCACCGCCGTCGGCATGATGGCCGCGGGCGCTGCGTATGCCGACATCGACATCGGCGTCGCGGGTCCGATGACCGGCCAGTATGCCAGCTTCGGCGAACAGTTCCGCATCGGTGCCGAACAGGCCGTGGCCGACATCAACGCCGCTGGCGGCGTGAATGGCGAAATGCTCAAACTGTCGATCGGCGACGATGCCTGCGACCCGAAACAGGCGGTCGCGGTGGCCAACCAGTTCGCCGCGCAGGGCGTGACCTTCGTGGCCGGGCACTTCTGCTCGGGCTCGTCGATCCCCGCCTCGCAGGTCTATGCCGACGAGCAGATCATCCAGATCTCGCCCGGCTCGACCAACCCCGACTTCACCGACAAGCGCCCCGGCGACGGTATCTATCGTGTCTGCGGTCGCGACGACCAGCAGGGCGTGGTCGCGGCGCAATACATCCTCGACAACTTCCCGGATGCCAAGGTCGCCTTCATCAACGACAAGACCGCCTATGGCAAAGGTCTCGCCGATCAGACCCAGATGAACTACGAGGCGGCGGGCATGACCCCGGCCATCGTCGAAGCCTATAGCGCGGGCGAAAAGGACTACACCGCGCTGGTGACCAAGATGAAGGAAGCGGGCGTCGATCTGGTCTATGTCGGCGGCTATCACACCGAAGCCGGACTGATCCTGCGCCAGATGCGCTCGCAGGGGATGGATGCGGTCCTGATGTCGGGTGACGCGCTGGTGGCGCAGGAATACTGGGCGATCACCGGCGATGCCGGCGCCGGCACGCTGATGACCTTCTCGCCCGACCCGCGCAAGAGCGAGGCGGCAGCCTCCGTCGTGGAAACCCTTTCGGCAGCCGGCAAGACCGCCGAGGGTTACGTGCTCTACACCTATGCCGCGATCCAGGCATGGGCCGAGGCGGCGAACGCGGCCGGAACCACCGATTACGATGCCGTCGTGGCAGCGCTCGACGAGACCGCGTTCCAGACCGTGATCGGCGAGCTGAACTTCGACGAGAAGGGCGACGTCACCCTTCCGGGCTATGTCGTCTACGAGTGGAAGGACGGCGACTACGACTACGTCCAGTAAGCCGGACTGAGAACATCGCGGCGCCGGTCAATCCGGCGTCGCGGCACCTTGGGGCCGCGGGACCGAAGCCGTCCGACGCCAGCCTCAGTAGTCTTTCTCGAAAAACACCCCGATACCCGTGCCGCCATCCGTCGCGACCCGCCCGCGCGCGGTGATGTTCGGCGTGATCGACAGGTTCAGATTGATCTCGGACCGGCCATCCGCGCCGACGGTGACGTCAGTATAGATATTGTCGGAAATATAGGTTCCGGCACGCACGGCGACCCCGCCACCGGCATCGGTCGTCACGTCGAGATCGTCCAGTCCGAAGGTGTCGCGCAAGCGGCCGATCACGCCGGCCCCGCCCTTGCCGGACAAGGTCGCCACCGCCGATGCGAGGTTGAGCGCCTGGAACGCCGAAATCTGGTCCAGCCCGCGCCCGAACACCAGACGTGCGAGGATTTCGTCCTCGGGCAGGTCCGGTGTCGAGGAAAAGGTCACATTCGGGTCCGAGGCCAGCCCCTCCAGCGTGATGCGCACCACCACGTCGGCGGCGCGGGTTTCGGCCGCCAGCCGGATGAACGGATCAAGGCTGCCCTGAAGCGTGGCCGTGCCCTCGGTCAGTTCAAGCCGATTGCCCAAGAGATCGAGCCGCCCCCGGATCAGGTGAAACCCGCCCTCGGTGACCATGTTCTGCGTCGTTCCGCCAAGGTGCAACACCCCGCCCATTTCCGCATCAAGCCCGCGCCCGCGCAGGAACACACGACCGGGCGCGGATAGCGTGATGTCGAGCGCGTAGGGCCTGCCGCCATTGCCGGATTGCCCGTTGGTCAGACCGGCGCGCTGGCGCGTGACGGCGACGGCCGCCGGCTCGGCGATATGCTGCAGCCCCGGCAACCCGCCATCGACGCCAAAGCCGGTTTCAGGAATACGCAGTTCAATGGTGCCGAAGGCGATACGGCCCGACAGCGTCGCGCCACCAGTCAGCGGCCCCGCGATGGTCACGGTTCCGTTCGCCACCGTGTCATAAAGCGCCGGGTCCGTCAGCCCGACCCCCTCGACGCGCAGCGCGAGGTCGGCCGCGTAAGGCGCGCTCAGCGATATCGGCCCGGTGATGGCGATCCGTCCCCCCGACGAGACAGTGGCCAGCGCATCGACACTTGCCTGCGCGCCGGAAATCCGCACCGTTGCGGCAATCGGCTCCAGCGCGATCCGCAAGGCGGGCAGGGCGAGGCGGCCATCGTCGGTGCTGACCGTGCCAGACAGCGAGGCCAGCGCGAAGGGGCCGTTCAAATCGAGGTCGAACCGCGCCATGCCGGCGGCCTGCTGCGGCGCGATGAACCCGTTGGCCAGCGCCAGCGGGACGCGGCCCGACAGTGCCAGCGTCGCGCGGGACACGTCTGTCGCGATCTGTCCCGTGGCGCGAACTTCGGTGCCGCCGGGGCCTGCGCCGGTTGCCGCGATCTCCCAGCCGGTGCTTGCCAACACCGCGCTGCCCTGGCCGGTGAACGCCCCCGAAAGGCCGGGCACGACCAGCCCGAGATCGCGCAGGCGGGCCTCTGCGTTGACGCGTTGCTCGGCGCCGGTGCTGGCGTCGGTCAGGCTGGCGGTGATTTCCGGCGTCTCGACCTGCAGCCGTTCGATGCGCAGATCGCCGTTGCGGTCGCGGGCAATGGCGAAATCCGCGCGGCTCGCCCCGCCTGTCAGTCGGTCAAGATCGCCCAGACCGAAGCGCAGGTCTTGCCCTTCTGCCAGCCCTTCGAGCGTGAAGGCGCCGCTGTCGGGCGCGAATGTTCCGCTCGCGGCGATGCTGGCCCCGCCCGAAAGCGCCCGCCCGGCAAGCCCGCCATAGGGCGCCAGACTGCCGACGCGCGCGTCGATCTCGCCGCTCATCGCCATGGGTTCGGATCGCGTCGCGACGACCACGCCGTTCAGGCGCGCCGTGGTGTCCCCCGGCGCGGTGGCGTTCAGCACCACCTGCCAGCGGTCGCCCGTCTGGCTTGCGGTCCCGTCAAGCGTGAGTGCGCCGCTCAGATCGTCGTGCAGCAAGTGGGCATCGGGCACCTCGACATGCGCCTCGACCCGGCTGGCGTCGGGGGCAAGCGTCGCCGTCCCGCGCGCCGAGGCTCCGGGTGCCGCGATGGCAAAACGCTCGATCCGGGTCGCGGTCTCGTCGCGGGCGGCGGCGATCGACAGGGTGCTGGCCCCGGCGAAAGGCTGGTCGAACCACGGCTGGCCGATGGCCAGATCCTTGCCGCTGCCCTCGACGGTCAGGTCGAACGGCCCGCCCGGAACCGCCATGTCGCCCGCGATCCGAAGCCGTGCCGCGCCGCCAAGCGACTGCCCGGCAAGGCCAGCGAAGCGCGACAGATCCTTGGCGTTCACCGCAAGATCGCCGCTGGCGACGAGGTCGAGCTTGTTCCAGTCGGCGCGCAAGGTCACCGCCCCGGCAAGGTCGTAGTCGGGTCCGGCAAGGCTGATGTCACTCAGCCGCAGCGGCGCGGCCGCCTCGCGCGCGAAGTCCAGCCCTCCGGCAAGTGTCGGGCCGATTGCCGCCGCAAGGTCGGCGTCGCGCGGGGCGATGCCGGTTGCGGTGAAATCGAGACGCCCGGCGATGTTCGGCACCTGATCGTCGTCGCCCGGATAGAGCGTGCCCGCCCCCCTGATGCTGGCCGAAGCAAGCGTCAGGTCGTCGCGCGCGATCCCTGAAACTGCGAGCGTGCCGGTCCACCCGGCGCCGCGCGCCATGTCATAGTCGAACGCAACCTCCGCCCGATCCACACGCGTCGGCGCACCGCCAAGCGGCAACAGCACCGGCGCGCCATCGGCGGCGGCGATGGTGCCCGACAGGCTGGCCCGCTCGATCCAGCCCTTCGGGTTGAGGCTGGCAGACCCGGCGAAGGCCAGCGCCTCGGTCGCTATCTCGAAATCCTCGATATCAAGCCGCCCGTCGGGGTGCCGTGTGCCCGCAAGCGCGAGCCGCACGTCGTCGCCGAAAAAGCGGCCATATTCCCCGGCGAACAGCGGGCTGGGGTCGCCCGCGAGGTCGGCGCGAAACCCCAGCGCCGCGTCGGTCGCGGGACTGTCGGCGGCCAGCGCGACCTGTCCCGTCAGCCGGTCCACGCCGTCGGTGGCCAGCGCCACCTCGGCGGTGAAGCCGTCGATCGGCCCGTCGCCGGCAACCGCCAGTTCAAGCGGCGCGCCGCCCGGCAGGCCGGTGAGGGTCGCGACGATGCCGTCCGGCCCCTCGCTCAGGTTCAGATCCAGCGACAGCACGCGGCTTTCGTTGTTGTAAGCCCCGGCAAATGTCAGCGCGCCCTCGGCCCCGTCGATGCGTTCAAGCACCAGCTTGGCCGACCCCGCCCCGCCCGCAAGCTGGCCGGAGCCTTCCAGACGCACCTCAGCCACCACGCCAAGCACCGGCTCGCCAAGGATCACGCGCTCGGCCTCGATCTTGCCGATGTTGATCGTGACTGGCAGTTCGGGCAGGGAAAACTCCGACGCGGTCGCCTGAGGTGTCGAAGGTTCTGTAACCGGACGCCGGCTGATCTCGATCTCCTTGGCGGTCAGGCCATCGACCTCCAGACGCCCGGCCAGCAAGGCCGTGCGCGTCCAGTCTAGCTGCACCCCGCGCAGCGCCAGCCAGACCCCGTCATCGTCGGCAATCGTCAGTTCGCCGATTGTCGCGCGCGACGACAGCGCGCCTGCGAACCCGGTCACGCGCACTTCGCGCCCGGCAGACGACAGGTTCGTTTCCAGCCAGTTTTCAAGAAACGACTTGTCGTCAGACGCTTCGTCCTGCGCGCGTGTCGGCAGGGCGCCAAGCGCGATGAGGAGCATGAGGAGGACGGCGAGGCGTTTCAAAACGATTGTCCGATCCCGACATAGAACTGGACCCCGTCGCCGCCGGACCCATAGACCGGCATGGCCACGTCAAGGCGAACCGGCCCGATCCCGGTGTCGTAGCGCAGCCCGAGGCCCGCGCCGACCTGATAGCCGCCGCCCGCGCCGGGAAACGCGTCCGCGCCGACATAGCCGGCATCGGCAAAACCGACGAGGCCGAAGGTGTCGTTGATGCTGTAGCGAAGCTCGCCCGACGCGCCGAGGAACGAGCGGCCACCTATGATCGTGCCGCCGCCGATATCGACGCCGAGCGATTGATAGGGAAAGCCGCGCACCGTGCCGCCGCCGCCCGAGAAGAACAGGTAGTCGGGCGGCACGTCGGTCGCGCTTGCCCCGACGACACTTCCCGCCAGCGCGCGTCCGGCAATGACGAAGTCATCGGCCAGCGCATGATAGGCGCGCAGGTCAACCCAGCCGCGCGCACCGAAGGTGCCGCCGGAGAGGTCATAGAACGGCTCGAGATCCGCGCTGGCATAGAAGCCGGAGGTGGCATCAAGCGGGTTGTCGCGGCGATCCCAGGTAATGGTGCCCGGCACCGAGACCAGCGAGAAATGGCGCCGGCCTAGGTCGTCGTCGGTGATGGAATAGCGGTAGGCAAGGCCGATCTCGCCGTCCAGAGTGTCGGAAAACCGCCGGTTCACCCCCGCGCCCGCGCCGCCCTGCATCGCGCGAAAGGCGGGGTCGTCGATATACTCGGCGCGCGCCGTGACATAGGCGCCGGTGTCGGTTCCGAACGCGGCAGGTATGTCGAGGCGGGCGGCGAGCGAGAAGTCCATGCCCGCGAACGATCCGTCGATGTCCGACACCTCGCCGTCGATGCGCAGCCGCTCGGCCCCGCCCAGCAGGTTGCGGTGCAGCCAGAACGCCGACAAGGTCAGCCCGTCGAGCGACGAAAGCTCTGCCCCTGCGCCGAAACGGTGGGGTTTTTCGTCCGTAACGGCCAAGCCGATATCCATCGTGTCGCCCGGTCCCAGCGTCTCGGATTCAGTCAGCACGACCGAGGAAAATGCGCCGGTCCGGCGCAGGCGCGCGGCGACCTCGTCCAGCGTTTTCGGCGAAAAGGTATTACCGGTGGGCAGCCCGGCAATGCGCGCGATGCGCGTGGCGCGCACGGCGGAGGGCGTGGTCTGGTTCAACGCGCCGAACCGAACCAGGGGGCCGGGCGCGAGCGCGATCCGGGCATCGAGCGTCGCGTTGCGGTGGTCGGCGATGACCGACTGACCGGCGATATCGGCTTTCGCCCGACCGGCGTTGCGCCAGTCCGAGATGCCGGTTTCGACCGCACTCCGGATCAGCGTGCTGCGCGCGGGCAACCCGGCACGGAAATCGGACGCGAGGGTCGCATCGGGCGGCAGCGGCGCGACCTCGGCGGTGGCAAACCTGAATTGCGATCCGGGGTCGATCTGGATGGCGATGCGGTCGATCCGGGTCGGGGCGGAAAACGGCGACAGGTTGGCCGCCTCGCGCCCGTCGATCAGGATGTGGATCACCCCGCCGTAATAGCCTTCGGCATAGAGCGCATCGAGCAGCCGCGCATAATCAGCCAGCGCCGCGGCGGTCAGGTCGCGCGGGTCGGTGGTGCCTTCGTCCCTGGCCGTTCGCACCAGTGATGCGCTTTCCAGCGCGGCTTGCAGCTCTGCATCGCCGCCGCGCACGCTGAACTCGACCCCATCCAAAGCCCAGGTCGTCGCCGGCACGAGTGCCGCCGCGATCACAAGGCTTATCAGCCTCTTGCGGGCTCCAGTAATGGGCATGTTCCAATCCGAGTCCGAGATCGAGTTGATGGCTGCGCGTTGGTTTGCGGGACCGTGGTTTCCACTTTAACATCTTTGTTGGCAGACGCGAGTGAGTGGCCGCAGAAAACGGCGGAGCGTCGCCGATTTACCCGCAAAAACCGGGCTTTCGGGGCGGTTTTTCCCGTGGCAGGGCCCCGATCACGAAAACTTGCGCGGGCGGGCTGGTGCCGCCCTGCAACCGGGCTACGGCACCGACCAGCCTTCGTTCTCGATGAGGAAAATCCGCAAGGGCGCGCCGGGCCGCTCGGGGTCGGCGCGCAGGTAGAGGACGGTGCGGGCCGGACGGCCGAAGTTGATGTGATCGGCGTTGATCGTGATCATGCCGCGCAGCATCGGGATATCGGGGTCAGGCGCGATGCGCATGAGCTCTCCGTCGAAATCCTGGCCATCGAACAGCGGATCGGCCCCCAGTTGACCGGACTCGATATAGTCGATGATTTCGGCGGTGAAATAGCGGTCGGACAAGGGGGATTCCAGCGGGCTGCCACCCTGGCCCGAGAGGCCGCGCAGATGGGTGGCGTAGAGATCGCGCACCAGAGATTGCGCCGCGTCGAGCATGGGATCGCCGGTCATCGGCGGGTTGTCTTGCCCGCCGATCGCGGCGGCGGCCGGACTTTCGGCATCGTCTGGCGTGATGAACCGCTGCGCCACCCAGCCGGCGCGGCGCATGTCGGCATCGCGCATCAGGCACCAGCGCGGCGGCAGGGCCTCGATCTGGGCCGCGGTCATGGCCGAGTAATGCGCCGCGGTATAGTAGGGAACGCAAGTGATCTGTTGCAGGCCGCGCTCGTTCGGGGCGAAGGTCTCGATCACCGGATAATCGGTGCCCGGCCCCATCCGCACGTTCAGCACGTCATTGGCCGCAACCCCGGTCACGCGCCAGGCATCCGGCCCGTGACCGTCGATGTCCGCCCGCGCCGCCGGGGCCACAAGGGTCAAAACCAGTGCTGCTATGGTGGCGGCGACTCGTGCGGATTTCATCGCTCTCATGGAACTCTCCTGTCGGATGGGGATTGCTCAGACCCGGTCAAGGCCCGGCGCATCGGGTGACTGCTTGCCCGCGGCCCCGAAGGCGCGGTCCTTGAGCTTGCGGAACTTCGCGGACATGTTCTCCAGCTTGGCTTCCCATTCCGGGTTGGGTGTCTGGCCTTCGATGACGCGGAAATAGACCTGCATCATGCAGGTGATGGCAAAGGGCTCGAGCAAGGCCGCCTTGACGCTCCAGGCAAAGAGCAGCGCAAAGACCACGCCCCCGGCCGACCAGGCGCCGGGGATCAGGTAGACGACCAGCGCTGCCGGGGCGAGCATGACCAGGAACACCAGAAAGCTCAGCCCGTAGACGATGATCGCGAGCCAGGCGGCGTTCTTCAGCATCACCTTGCCGTTCTGCCCGTAGAGCACCAGCGCCTCCTTGGCCGAAACCCAGGGGTTGGTCGAATTGGTGCGGATCGCGTAGGCAAGGATCACCTCGTCGACAAAGCCGACCGCCACGCGCAGGAAGGCCGACAGGATGCCGCCCACCTGCTGCGCGCCGGGGATCGGCAGGATGGTCAGGATGCCGCGCACCAGCCCGGTGATCGCCCGGATCACCCCCTTGATCAGCTGGTCGATGGCAAAGAGCACGCTGGCCTCGGGAAAACGCTGCTTCACCACGGCGGTCGCATGTTCGAACTGGCTGCGGCCCTGCGGGATGGGCTTGCCGTCGATCAGCTCGATCAACACGGCGATATGGCCTGCCTTTACGATGTAGAGGATGTATTCGCGCGCCCAATACATGATCGCGCCGAAGATCCCGAACCCGGCAAATCCGCCCCACATGGTGGTGCTGGCGCGAAACTCCTCATCGCCAAAGCCGCCCACGCCCCAGCCGACCCCGGCACCGACCCCGGTGACAAGGATATAGCCCAGCGCGATGCCGAAATAGACCGCCATGCGCAGAAGGATGAACGGCAACGTGCGCAGCATCATGCCCAGCGCGCTGCCCAGATTGAAATCCCACATGGTCACCTCCCGTTGGAAATCTTGTTATGTGTGGCAAACACTTGGCATTTGGCCCGGTATCGCGGCACAGCGCAAGATGAAAGCATGATCGGCCGGAAGCAACCGGCGACGGTCGGGCCTTGCGCGTCGCCGGACGGGGGCAGGATGCGGCCCCCGATGCGACCGGCGGCACCTCCGTTTTCATGCGCGACAAAAGGGTGTCCGGGTCAGAACGCGGGTTGAACTCACCCCGGAATAATCCGAGATGTGACCCAGACCCACGCCAACAAGTTTGCAGGAGAAATTTGAATGCTCTACGTCGATATGCCCACCGCCAGACAGGTTGGCCAACTCAATCAGGTCCGCTCGGACGCCTGCGTCTCGATCTACCTGAAAACCACGCCGCTGACGCAGGCGATCGGCCAGAGCAGGACTACCCTGGGCAATCTGGTCAGGACCGCCGTCAGCCAGCTTGAAGAAGCGGGCGTTGCCAAGCGGCGCATATGGCCCTTGCAGGAACATATCGAACATCTGCTTGAAGACGATGATTTCTGGGAGCATCAGGCCAACAGCCTCGCCATCCTGATGACGCCCGAGCAGATCCGCACCTACCGGCTGGCCAACGAGCTGACCGACATGGTCGAGGTCTCGGACCGGTTCCATCTCAAGCCGCTTCTGCGCGCGCTCGCCTTTCCCCATTCGGCCCATGTTCTTGCGGTGTCGGAAAACGCCGTGAGGCTGGTCGAGGTGTCGTCGGACCTGCCCGCGACCGAAATCCGCGTGCCGGGCATGCCCAAGGATGCCGGCAGCGCGGTCGGCAAAGCCTCGATCAACGACAGCGGGCCGGGGCGGCGCATCGGCGGGCTTGAAGGGCAGAAGGTGCGGCTCGGCCAGTATATCCGCAAGATCGACGCGGCCTTGCGCCCGATTCTGGCGACCTCGGACATGCCGGTCATCCTGGCCTCGACCCTGCCGGTCGACGCGTTGTTCCGGTCGGTAAGCTCGGTGTCGCTGCTGCCGGAGGGGATCGAGACCAGCCCGGACCACATGAGCGAAGCGGAACTGGCCGCCGCCGCCCGTCCGGTTCTCGACGCCCATTATGCGAGCATGATCAAGGAATTCCACGACCTGTTCGACCAGCGCACCGGCCAGAACCGGGTCACGAGCGACCTGTCGGACGCCGCGCGCGCGGCCACGTTCGGCGGGATCGAAAGCCTGATGGTGGATTTCGACTCCGTCACCAACGGCCGGATCGACGAGGAAACCGGGGCGGTGACGCTGGACGATGCCGGTGATGCGGTCAACTACGGCGTGGTCGATGAGATCGCCGGACGCGCCCTGCGCACCGGTGCCCGCGTCCTCGCGGTGCGCAAGGAAGACCTGCCGGGCCAGAAGGAACTGGCGGCGATCCTGCGCTACCCGATCTAAACGCCTGCCCGGAGCAAGCCTGCCCGCGACCCCGAGCCTGGGGTCGCGGCGTTCCATCCGGCGGTGCGTTTCGCCCGCGGGTCGTCAGCCGTTGTCGCAGCCTTGCTTGAACCCGCCCGCGCAATGCGCGATCAGCCTTGCGGTGTCGGCCTCGGTCCAGTTCGAAGGCGCGGTCACCGCGACCCATGGGCCGATATAGTCGGCTGCATGATAGGCATGGCCATGGCCGGCGGGCGCGGTCGAGGCCAGCGCCATGTCGACGGCCAGTTGAAACTGCGTCACCACCGGCACGAACATCAGCGAGGGCGACACGTCCGCGGCGGGAGGTTCGTTCATCCAGGCCGGGGCGCGAAACACCGACGTGGCCTCATAGAACACGATCGGGTCGCTGGAATACTGGAGAAACACCAGCCGCATGCTGCCCCAACCCTCCGGCCCGCCCGCGTCCTGCGTGCGCGAGGCAAAGCGGGCCAGCCGGCCGTCACCGATCTTCGGCGCGACATAGGCGCTGCCGGGATCGCGCTGTGACACGATCCCGGACCAGAGCGTCGAGGGAAACGGCGGCCCGGCCCAGAACGCGCCGTTGATCGGATCGTCGAGCAGGACGAAAAGATCGGTGCCATACATCGACGACCAGGCCCCGAGGCTGAGGCCGTGGATATAGAGGCGCGGGCGGTTGTCGGCGGGCAGGTCGCGCCAATGGGTGTGGATGGCCGAGATCAGCGCCTTGGCCTGTTCGAGGCCCGAGCGGGTTTCGAGGATCAAGGCCAGCGGCGATTGCAGATAGGAATACTGCACCGCCACCGTCGCGATGTCGCCGCCATGCATGTATTCGACCGGATCGACACTGCCGGGGTCGAGCCAGCCTGTCCCGGTCGGCAGCGCGACGATCAGCACCTTGCGGTCGAACCCGCCGACCCGGATCAGCTCGGCCAGCGCCACTTCGGCGCGCTCGGCGGGGGTGTCGGCCTGTGCCAGCCCGACATAGACGCGGATCGGCTGGAGCGCGTCGCGCCCGGTGAACGCCGCGATCGCCGCTTCATCCGGCCCGGCGGTCACATAGTTCCGCCCCGGCTGGCCCATCGCGCCCCAATCGACCAGCGAGCCGGGGCCACCGGAGACCCACGGGCTTGCCGGTGCCGGCGGGGCGGTGTCGAACAGCTCCTGCGCGACGGTATAGGAGGTGTCGAGCGCCTTGATCACCCGGTCGAGCACCCCGTCACGGGTGACGATCAGGATGAAGAGCGCCGTCAGAAGGAAGCCCGCGACATTCGCCGTGCGCCGCGGCATGAACCGGTCAAGCCGACGGCGCACCTGCACGAACAGCCACTGAAGGGAATAGCCCAGCAGCACCAGAGCCGCGAAAACCGCGAGGCTCATCAGGATCATCTGCGCCGTGTTCGCGCTGTCGATCGGCTCCATCGCCATGCGCGTGCGGATGCCGTTCTGCCAGTCGCGCGCGTGCCATAGGCACAGGACCAGAACCGCGAAAACGGGGATCGCGAAGACGATCTCGACGCCGCGCGCGAACCGGCCCTGGGTCTTGGGAAGCTCCATCAGCCCCCAGACCCAGGTCACGGCCCGCCCGATCAGATAGCCGAGGGCCGCAACCAGACCGCCCAGAACCCCCTGCACCAGCCAGTCGCGCGGGATCAGCGAGGGCGTCAGCGACGCCGCGAAGAACAGCAGCGCCAGAAGAAGCGGCAGGATGGTCAGGCCAGTCCGGCGATAGAGCTGCACTCGGGTCTCCGATCAGGTGCGGTCCTCGGATCGGGTCGATCAGCCTGCGGCCCGTTCACGCCCCGCCCGGCGCAAGCGGAAGGCCAGCATGACGAAGAGCACCCCGAAGGCGAGCGCCCAGAACCCCACCAGCCACATCAGCGAGATGATCCCCGCCGCGGGCACCGCGATCACCACGACCCCGAACAGGATCGACAGCACCCCGCCGAGCGCCAGCAGCCATTCGCCCTCGATGTGCTTGCGCAGGCTGATCGCCGCGACGATGCGCAAGACGCCACCGAAGACGGCCCAGACCGCAACGAAGATGACCAGCAACAGCGCGGTCAGCCCCGGCATGAACAGCATGAGCGCCCCAAGGATGACGCCAAGCACCCCCTCGAGCAGCCAGAGCCACCACCTCTCGAGCCGGTCGCGATACCGGATCGAGTCGATCACCCCGAACACCCCGTCCACCAGCACGTAGATCCCGAACAGGATCGCCAGCGAGGCGATGGTCAGGCCGGGCCAGAAGAACGCGGCAAAGCCGAAGGCGATGGCGGCGAGGCCGCGGATCAGCAACAGCCACCAGTTTCGTTCGAGAAAGCTCAGTTGGTCGATCATCGTGATGTCCTTTCCATGCGGATGCGCGTCGTCTTGCGCGGGTTTCGCCTGATCGTTCAAAGCCGCCGCGCGGTGATCGTCTTACCGTCCGAGGTTTCGAGGATCAGCGCGTCGGTATCGTCAATGCCATAGGCTTTCACATTCGCCAGCAGGTCAAGAAGCCTGCGTTCCTGCTCCATCAGCGCGTCGGGGCAGAGCATCATCGTTGTCCCGGCCAGATTCAGCGTCAGCGCGTCGCCATCCGCCTCGTAGCTGCCGATCAGCCGGTTGCAGCTCGCATTGCCCGCCAGTTGCCCGTCGGGCAGGAACACCAGACTTGCCGGGCTGTTGTCGATGACGCCACGCCCGGCGATATCCTCGATGCGCCATTCGTCACCGGGCAACCGCGCGGCGGTGTCGTCGCCGGTCATGCATCCCGCCAGCATCAGCGTGCCGAGCGCCGCGAAAAGGGTCGTGCGTGTCATGCGATGCCCCCTCAATCCAGTTCCTGCACGCCGCCGCCCGAGACGGTCAGTATCTGCCCGCTGATCCAGCTTGCCGCCTGTGACGAGAGAAACAGCGCGGCATTGGCCATGTCCTGCGGCTCGCCCAGCCGGTTGATCGGCGTGTGTTTCAGCATCGCCTTCTCGATCTCGTCGGTCAACACGGATGCCAGCGCCGCAGTGCGCGTGGCGCCGGGGGCGATGCCGTTGACGCGGATACCCCTGGGGCCGAGGTCGACCGCGATATTGCGGATCAGGTGGTTGGTCGCGGCCTTGGACGACCCGTAAGAGGCCATGTTGCGGTTCCTGTTCTCGCCCGCCATCGAGGTGATCGCGAGCATCGCGCCGCCACCGGCCTTTTCCATTTCGGGCGCGGCCAGTTGCGCCAGACGGAACAGCGAATGGACGTTCAGATCATAGGCGCGCCGGAAATCCGCCATCGGCATGTCGAACGGCTTGGGGCCGCCGCCACCGGCATTGCTGACCAGCAGGGTGAGCTTGCCGAACGCCGCGACGGTGGCGGACACGACCGCTGCAAGGTCGTCCTCGCTGGTCACGTCGCAGGCACGCGCCGCAGCCTGTCCGCCCGCCGCCGCGATCTCGCCGGCGACCGCTTCGGCGGCGGCAGGGTCAAGGTCGCTCACCATCACCGAGGCGCCGGCAGCGGCAAAGGTCATCGCGATGGCCCGGCCGATCCCGGCACCGGCGCCGGTCACAAGGGCCACGTCGCCGTCAAGCCGGAAGCTCTCTGGATCATACATGCGGTATTTCCTTTCCCGCCGGGCACGCCCCGGAAGCGAGCAACCTGTTACATATCAGGCGGGAAGATAACCACGGTGCCGAAATGCCGCGGCATGCATTAGCCATCCACCGGAAGCGTGATGGAGGCTTGGAACCCCGAAGCGCTGCCCGGTCGCGGCGAGGTCAGGATGAGCGGGCGTCCGATACGCTCGGCGATGGCGGTGACGATGGTCAGGCCAAGTCCGCTGCCGTCACGGTTTTCCCCGGCGCGCTCGAAACGGGTGCTGAGGCGGCTGAGCGTGTCGGCGGGCACGACCGGCCCCTCATTGGCCACGGTCAAGGTCCCGTTCGCGGCCAGCGCCACCTCGACCGGGGCGGATTGCGCGCCATGCCGCACCGCGTTCTCGACAAGGTTGCGGCACAGGATGCCGAAGACGTCGGGATCGAGGTCCGACATCACCGGCGTGTCGCACAGGCTCAGCACGATGCGGCCGGGGGCATGCGCCTGCGCGATGTCCTCGACGACGATCCGCGCCACGTCCCGCAGATCGGATGACCGGTCCAGCCGAAGCCGCGCGCCCTCGGCGCGGGCAAGCTGCATCAGGCGCTCGGACAGGCGGGCAAGCCGTTTGAGCGTCGCCTCGATGTCGCCGGCCCGGCCGGCGGCGGCAGGGTCGCCCGTTTCCGCCCGCAGGCGCTGGGCCTGCGCGATGGCCCCGGCAAGCGGCGTGCGAAGCTCGTGCGCGGCATTGGCGGCAAAACTGCGCTCGGCATCGAAGGCGGCGTTCAGGCGGGCGAGAAGGTCGTTCAGCGTGGCCGCCATCGGCACGATTTCGGCGGGCAGGTCCGCGGCCGGAACCGGCGAGAGATCGCGGGCATCGCGCGCCGCCAGCCTGCCCTGAAAGCGGTGCAGCGGCGCGAGGCTTGCCCGCACCGCGAAGATGATTGCCAGCAGCGCCAGCGGGATCACGACGATGAGCGGCAGGCCAAGACCCATCCGGATGTCGCGCGCGACCGAAGCGCGGTGCGCCAGCGGCTCGGCCACGGTGATCCGGACGCTGCCCTGCAAGGCGTCTTCGCTGTAAAGCCGATGCGTCGCGGTCTGGCTGAAACCGGCGCCGCCCCAGTCGGGAAATATCTCGGGGTCGGCGGCATGCGATCGCAGCAGGATCAGCCCCCCCGCGTCGCGCACCACATAGGTGAAGAACTCGTCATGTTCGCGGATCGCGGCAAGGCGTTGGGCGGTGTCGCCTTCCTCGCGCCCGAGAATGTCGATGACCGCGAGCGGCAACAGGCGCTGCGCGGTTTCCTGAAGGGCGGAGTCGAACACCTCGTCGATCTCGTGGCGCACCACGATCGCGGTGATCGAGGCGGCCCCGATCCACAGCAGCGTCAGCAACACGCCAAGCGAGATACCCAGACGCGCCTGCAGGCTGCGCGGCATCCTCATGGCGTGCCAAGCCGGTAGCCAAGGCCGCGCTCGGTCTGGATCACCGTGGCGCCGAGTTTCTTGCGCAGGCGGCTGACATGCACCTCGATGGTGTTGCTCTCGATCTCGGCGCCGAAGGCATAGAGCTTGTCTTCCAGTTGCGCCTTGGACAGCAACTGGCCGGGTCGCGACAGCAGCGCCTCGAACAGGGCCCATTCGCGCGCCGTCAGGTGGACCGGCTTGCCGCCACGATGGATGCTGCGCGCGGCAAGGTCGATGTCGAGCCCGCCGTGGGTGACGATGGGGTTCGGGTTACCGCTGTAGCGCCGCGCGACCGAGCCGATCCGCGCCGACAATTCGGCAAGGTCGAAGGGCTTGACGAGGTAGTCATCCGCCCCCGCGTTCAGCCCCTCGATCCGGTCGGAAACCTGGTCGAGCGCGGTCAGCACGATCACCGGCGTCACGTCGCCGCGAAGCCGCAGCGCCTTGAGAAAGCCGATGCCGCGACCGTCCGGCAGCATCAGGTCGAGCAGGACCAGATCATAACCCGCCGCCGCCATCGCGTCCGCCGCCGCATCGAGGCGCGTCACCCAATCCACCGACTGGCCATCGGCAATGATCTGGTCGCGCACGGCGGCGCCCAGAACATTGTCGTCCTCGATCAGCAGGATGCGCATGGTGTCCGGTTCCCGTCGTTCCTGGCGACCTTGATGCAGCCCCGCCCTGACGCAACCCTGACGACTCTGCGCCCTATGCTTCAGGCTGCCGTCAGCTTCGCCGTGCATGCTGCGCGCAACATCGCCGTATTCCGGAGTTTGGCCCATGAAGAAGACCCTGACAATGCTCGCGCTTGTCGCCTGCCTTCCGGCTGGTGCGGCGCTTGCCGACGACGATTGCTTCGTGCCGATGGCGGATTGGCAGCCGCGCGAGGCCGTCGAGCGCTTTGCCGAGCAGAATGGCTGGACAATGCGCCGCATCAAGATCGACGACGGCTGCTATGAAATCCACGGCCGCGACGCCGAAGGCCGCGAGATCGAGGTGACGCTCGACCCCGGCACGCTCGCCGTGATCGAGTTCGAATATGACGATGACGATGACCGCCCGCGCCAGGGCTGGCCGGTGCCGCGCGACGATTGATGCGGCCACTCACGCCCCCGACGAAACCCCGCCCCCGTGGCGGGGTTTTTCGTTCCTGACGCCAGGCTGAAGCTGAAACGCCGACGCTGTCAGAAACCCCTCAGGTGGACGGTTCAGTGTGACCCTATTGGTTCAGATGCAACCGCGACCCTCAAGGCGATCCTGAACCACCCACACGCCAAGAAAGGGAGACTTCCATGTTTAGACCGTTCATCGTCACCGCCGTCGCCGCCACCTTCACCGCGACCGCAGGTGCGACCCTGTCCGAGACCCCGAATGTGCTGGCCGTGGTCCATGAGGACTTTCTTATGCAGCTCGACGAGGTTGCCCGCACGCCCGGCGCGATCGGCGCCGCCGCACGCACCGCTGCCGACCTCATGGCGGCGCATAACGCGGCCGAGGAAACGCTGATCCTGCCGTTCCTCGCGCACACCGATTCAGTTGCAGCGGTAGAAACCCCGGTGGTTGCGCCGCAGACACTGGCGAGCATGGAGCGTCTGCAGGCCGATCTGCCCGGCCTCATCGACGCCCAGACCGAGGTGGTCATCGCCGCGGTTGACCTGTTCGCCGCGGCCGACACCGAAGGCCGGACCGACATCGCGCGGCTGGCCGAGCGGATCATCTGGCACGAGATGGGCGACGCCGAAGTGCTCTATCCCGCCGCCGCTCTGGTCGCCACGACCGCGCGCGAGCGCGTGACCGGGGTTGTGCTGCGGCAGTGACGCCCGATGGCCCACCGCCCGGCACTCGCAACCGGACATTTCCCTGACGGCAGACTGAAGCGGAAATCGTGCTGCCGTCAGGAAGCCCTCAGGTGCCGTCACCAGATTGACAGACAGAAATCAAAGGAGACCTTCCAATGAAAAAGACACTGACCGCCCTTGCCGTTCTGGCCGTGCTCCCCGCCGGGGCCGCGCTGGCCGACGACGATTGCTTCGTGCCGATGGCCGACTGGCAGCCGCGCGAGGCCGTGGCGAACCTGGCGCAACAGAACGGCTGGACCGTGCGCCGGATCAAGATCGACGACGGCTGCTACGAGATCAAGGGCCGCGATGCCACCGGGCGCGAGATCGAAGTCACGGTGCACCCGGCCACGCTCCAGGTGATCGAGTTCGAATACGAGGATGACGACGACGATGATCGCCCGCGTCGCTTCTGGGAGCGTGGCCAGGCCAATCCCACCCCGACCGGACCAATCACGCCGCCCGCGAACGGCCTGTTCGGTGAAGGCGCAGCGCCGCAGGTCACGGTGAAATGACCCCGGCCTGAATTTTTGAACCGAAAGGAACCTACCCCATGAAAACCGTTCTCGCGGCACTTACCCTGACCACCGCGCTGACCTTGCCGGGCCTCGCCCTGGCGAAGCCGGTCACGCTGTCCACGACGCTGGGCAATTACGGCGGCGATGGCGCCTATCTCGCGCTTTACGTCACCGACGCGCAGGGTGCCTATGTCGGCACCCTCTGGATGGCTGGCGGCAAGTCGAAATATTACGAACACCTGTCCGACTGGTATCGCGCCACGGGCGGCAATCCGGCAGAAATCAACGGCATCACCGGTGCCAGCGTCGGGGCGGGCAGGACGCTCGAGATCACGCTCGATCTGGCCGATGCGCTGTTTGACGCGGGCTATACGCTGCACATCGACGCTTCGGTCGAGGAAATGCGCGACAGCCCGAACGAGGTCGCCGTGCCGCTGACCACCCAGGGCGCAGGCACGCCGGTCCCCGGCCGCCGCTATGTCGCCAGCTTCACCTACGAGATGTAAGGAGGCGGGGCGATGATCCGCACACTGCACCGCTGGCCGGGGCTTCTGGCCCTGGCCCTTGTCACCGTTCTGGCGCTGAGCGGCGCGGCGCTGTCGGTGTTTCCGGCGGCCGAGCGCCTCGGCGCGCCGCAGGCCGAAGCCGGGTTGAGCGTCGCAGACCTCGCCGCGCGGATCCGGATCGCCTATCCCGGTGTCGAGCAGATCAAGCGCGCGCCGTCGGGCCGGATCACCGCCTATTGGTTCGAGGCAGGCGCGCCCGGCTCGGCCGTCATTGACCCGGCAACCGGGCAAGGCGTCGCGCCCGCCGATCCGAACCAGACCGAACGCTGGCTGACCAACCTGCACCGCTCGCTGTTTATCGGCGATGCGGGCCGGATCACGATGGCGATCGGGGCCGCCGCGATGCTGGCGATGACCCTGTCGGGGGCGGCACTGGTCGCGCGGCGCGTCGGCGGCTGGCGGCGCTGGTTCGCGCCGCTTCGCGGGCCGCTGTCCGGCCGGTTGCATGTCGAGATCGCCCGTGTCGCGGTTGCCGGTCTGGCGCTGTCGGCGCTGACGGCCCTGTGGATGACCGCCTCGACCTTCGACCTGCTGCCGGATGGCGGCACCACGCCGACATTCCCGGCAGAGGTCAGCGGAGACACCGGAGTTTCGCTCGCAACAATCGAAGTGCTGCGCGATACCCCCGCCGCCGAATTGCGTGAACTGGTGTTCCCCTATCCCGACGACGCGACGGACGTGTTCACGCTGAAGACCGACCGGGGCACGGGCTATCTCGATCAGGGCACCGGTGTGCTGCTGGGTTGGGCCGATCTGACCGGCTGGCAGCGCGTGTCGGAAACCATCTACATGCTGCACACGGGGCAGGGTGCCGCAACGCTGGGCCTCGTGCTGGGTCTGATGGCGCTGGGCGTGCCGGTGATGGGCGGCACGGGTGTCGTCCTCTGGCTGGCAGGGCGGCGCGGGCGGCCCCGGATCAGGCACAATCACCCCGCGACCCGTGCCGAAACGATCATCCTTGTCGGCAGCGAGGGCGGCAGCACCTGGGGTTTCGCCGCGACGCTGCACAAGGCGCTGACCGAGGCCGGCCAAAGCGTTCACGTCGCCCCGATGTCGGGTTTCGCGCCGGCCCGCTGGGGCAGGGCAGAGCGCATCCTGATCCTCGCGGCCACCTATGGCGACGGGGTCGCGCCGGCCTCGGCGAAAGGCTTTCTCGACCGGCTGGCGCGGCCTGATCTGCACCCGACGGTCCCGCTGGCGGTTCTGGGCTTTGGCGACCGCAGTTTCCCCGAGTTCTGCGGTTTTGCCGAAGCGGTGGTCGAGGCGGCACAGGCAGCGGGCTGGGACATGCTGATCGCGCCCGAGAATGTGGACCGCCAGTCGGCGCAGGACTTCGCCCGCTGGGGCCGGGCGCTGGGCGAGGCCCTGGGGACAGACCTTGACCTCGTGCACCAGCCGGTCGCGCCCGCAACGCAAGCGCTGACGCTGATCTCGCGGCGCGACTACGGCGCCGAGGTGCAGGCGCCCACCGCGATCCTGCGCTTTGCGCTGCCCAAGGTTTCGCTTATGCAACGCCTGACCGGGCGTGGTTTCGGGCGGTTTCAGGCGGGCGACCTGTTGGGCATCCTGCCGCAAGGCTCGACCCTGCCCCGGTTCTATTCGCTGGCCTCGTCCAGCCGCGACGGCTTTGTCGAGATCGTGGTAAAAAAGCACCCCGGCGGCCTGTGCTCCAGCCAGCTCACGGCGCTTGAACCGGACGCCACGATTGCCGCCTTCCGTCGGAGGAACCCCGCATTTCGCACGGGGCGCGGCAAGGCGCCGCTGATCCTGATCGGCGCGGGAACCGGCATCGGCCCGCTTGCCGGTTTCGTGCGCGCCAATGACGCGCGGCGCGAGGTCCATGTCTTCTTCGGAATGCGCCACCCCGATAGCGATTTCCTCTACGCCGGCGACCTTGCGGGCTGGCAGGATGACGGCCGCCTCGCGCGGATTGTCACCGCCGCCTCGCGCGGGGCAAGGCCGCATTATGTGCAGGACGCGCTGCGCGCCGAAGCCGCCGAGGTTGCCCGGCTGATCCGGGGTGGCGCGCGCATCATGGTCTGCGGCGGGCGCGAGATGGCCGCAGGTGTCGCCGATGCGCTCGCCGATATCCTCGCACCCGCAGGGCTGACGCCCGTCATGTTGAAAGCCGAGGGACGTTATGTCGAAGACGTCTACTGACCTCGTGCGCCACGCGCTGAACGGCCCGACGATGGGCACGCGCTGGTCGGCGCTGTTTCATGCGGCGGCGGGGGTCGACCCAGCCCCGATCCGCACGGCGCTTCAGGCGGCGGTCGATGAGGTGGACGCGCAGATGTCCACCTGGAAGCCCGGCAGCGACCTGATGCGCCTGAACGCAGCCCCGGTCGGCGAGTGGCAGGTGGTGCCTGAACGGCTGATGGAGGTCTTGCGGCTGGGTCTCGAGATTGGTCGCGCCTCGGGCGGGGCCTTCGACATCGGCATGGGCGACGCGGTTGCCGCTTGGAGCTTTGGCCCGGAGGAGGCCGAGCCCGCGCGTATCCGCGCCGCCATGACGGCGCGGCGCGGATCGGCGCATGAGGTTCTGGACCTTGACCCCTCGACGGGGCGCGCGCGCAAGACCGCGCCGATTGCGCTGGATCTGAACGGGATCGCCAAGGGCTACGGCGTCGACCGGCTGGCCGAGACGCTGGTGGGCTTCGGCATTGGCTCGGCTCTGGTCGGCATCGACGGCGAGATGCGCGCGCTGGGGCTGAGGCCGGACGGCGCGGCGTGGACTGTCGCCGTCGAGACGCCGGACCCCGACCGCCGCGCGCCGCACTCCGTCCTGTCGCTTCACGATGCCGCCGTGGCAACCTCGGGCGACTACCGTCACTGGGTCGAGGTGCAGGGCCGCCGCCTGTCGCACACGATGGACCCTCGGCGCGGCAGCCCGCTCGTGACGCCGCCGGCTTCGGTCACGGTCGTCGCGCGGACCTGCGCCGAGGCGGATGCATGGGCAACAGCGCTGATGGTGCTTGGCCCGACAGCCGGGGCCGACCGCGCGCGTGCGCTTGGACTCGATGCGTTGTTTCTCATGCGTGACGACGGCGAGCCTCACGACGCAGCGCCCCTGCGCGCGCTTTCGACAGGCGGCTTGTTTGCCGGTGGATCGGCGCATCCGAATCGGGCCGGGCCTCCGGCGAGCCTTGTGAGGTCGTCAATCGGCCACGTCGAAACCGGCCGCCCCTGATACGCAACATCTTGTGGTCGGGGCCGTTCCGGGCGGATGACGACGGCGCATGAGCGTCAATCGCGTCCACTTTGCACTATTCCAAATCGAACAATCTGCTATGAATAACGCGGCGTGGGGGCGTTTGAATTGTGGGATTGCGATGCGAACGCCCGTTCTTGCGCTTTTTGCCGCCTTGTCGATTCTATCTTCGCCGCTCAGGGCTGAGGATGCCGTAACGCTCGGGATCGGGCGGCTTTTCACCAACGATGCGCTCGGCGACGGGCAGGACCGCTGGCGCAGCGGCGCCTGGCAGTTGAGCTGGATGCGCGGCCCCGAAGGCCTTGAGGGACTGCCGGGCAAACCCGGCGAGCTGATCGAATACCGGTTCTCGACCCGTATCCTTGCGCCTGCCAATACCGTGACGCCGGCACCCGGCGACCGGCGTTATGCCGGGGTGGCGGCCTTCGGGCTTTACACCCATTTCACCGACCAGCGCTTCGACTTCAGCCTTGGCGCCGAGCTTGTCACGGTCGGGCCGATGAACGGGGTAGGGGCGTTTCATACCTGGGCGCATGACGCGCTGGGGCAGACGGTTCCGTCCGATGCGGTGATGAACGCGCAGTTTCCCAATGCCGTCTACCCGACGCTCGCGGCTGAGATCGCCTGGCCGAAGCGGATCGGTGAAAACATCACGTTCCGCCCCTTCCTGCAGGGCCGCGCCGGGGACGAGACCTATGTGCGAATCGGCGGCGATGTCCTGATCGGGGCGGGTTTCAGCCAGGGCGTGCTGGCGCGCGACGAGACCACCGGCATTCCCTATCAGACCTTCGACACCGGCCGGGCGCGCGGTTGGGGCTTTCTGGTCGGGGCCGACAGCGCCGTTGTGGCGCGCAGCGTCTATCTGCCGGCCTCGGGCGGCTATGACCTGACGCCGCTGCGCAACCGGGCGCGGGCGGGCGTGCAGTATCAGGGCAAGCACTTCGGCATCTTCTACGGCGCGACATGGCTGGGCCGCGAGTTCGAGGCGCAGCGCGAAGGCCAGGTGGTCGGCTCGCTGCAACTGCGGCTGAATTTCTGAGCCGCGTGTCCGCCGCGCCATGCTGCCGCCGGGGTGGCAAGAAATCCTTAACAAGGTGATTCGTTCGTGCTAGACTCCTGCCAATAAAAAAGAAAATGGCAGGCAGACAGGCAAGATGACGGGCTTTCGTGGCACGTTTGTCATCTCATGGGCGCAGACCGAAGTTGACGGGCTGACAGCAGCGCCGCGCAGTGCGCTTGGCGTCGGCGCAAGCTGGCGTTGGAGCGGCACGGCGGTGCGGGTCGACGGACCGCAAGGCGTACTCAGCCTTGACGGCGCGCTGGGAGAGGCAGATTTTCGCAGACGCGCAGCACGCAAGGTGATGCGGCTGGTCGGGATGGCAATCGCCGGCCCCGGACCGCAGGCGCGCATGGTCGCGGACGACGCGCCGCTGTTTCCCGACGGCTTCGAGGTCACCGATGGCCGCCGGTCCTACAGCCTGACGCTGATCGAGGTCGGGCCGGGCCACGCGCCGTTGTTGATGGCGCTGGACGGGGCGCCGCCGCCGGAAACCGACCTCTGGGTGGTGCGCACCGAGATGGAGCCGGCTGAGGTCAACCGCCTGACCGATCAGCCGACCGGGATGATCTGCTTTACCCCCGGCACCAGAATTCGCACCGCTACGGGCGACATCGCCATCGAGCACATCCGCGAGGGCGACCGCGTGCAGACCAAGGATGACGGGCTGCAGGAAGTCCTGTGGATCGGACAGAAACGCCTGTCGGGCGCGCGGCTCTATGCGATGCCGGAGCTTCGGCCGGTCCGGCTCAGGCAGGGTGCGCTGGGGATCGACCGCCCGGACGCGGACCTGATCGTGTCGCCCAACCACCGGATGCTGGTGACGGGCACCAAGGCCCGCGCGCTGTTCAACACCGACGAGGTGTTCGTGGCGGCGCGCGACCTGATCGACGACGCCCGCGTGCTGCGCGACCATACGTTGCCGAAAGTGACCTATGTGCATCTTCTGTTGCCGCGTCACGAGGTGGTCTTCGCCAACGGGCTGGAAACCGAGAGCTTCCACCCCGCCGGCGCCGCGCTCGGCTCGGTCGACCCGGACGAACGCGCGCGGCTCTTGTCGATGATCCCCGATATCGGCAGCGACCCGGCCCATTACGGCGCCTATGCCCGCCGCGCGCTGACGCAGGCCGAAGCGGCGATCCTGTCGTCGCGGGCTGCGTGACGACGGCCCACCCGAGAAGCCCGTTGACTCGCGCGTTCCGGCAGCTATAAGCGCGGCTTCATTGGTGTTGGTGGCCCCCGCAAGGGGATGCCTGTCATGGGTTCGCCCAAAAGGACAACGCCCTTCATTGCCACCCCTCGGGTGGCGCGCAAACGAAGGAGATCAGCCGTGACCAAACGCACGTCTGCCAAGTACAAACTCGACCGCCGGATGGGCGAAAACATCTGGGGTCGTCCGAAATCCCCGGTCAACCGCCGCGAATACGGCCCCGGCCAGCACGGCCAGCGCCGCAAGGGCAAGATTTCCGACTACGGTCTGCAACTGCGCGCCAAGCAGAAGCTCAAGGGCCATTACGGTGACCTGACCGAAAAGCAGTTCCGCCGCATCTTTGCCGATGCCGAGCGGATCAGGGGCGACACCGGCGAGAACCTGATCGGCCTGCTCGAGCGCCGCCTCGATGCCGTGGTCTACCGCGCCAAGTTCGTGCCGACGGTCTTCGCCGCCCGCCAGTTCGTGAACCACGGCCATGTGCTCGTGAACGGCCAGCGCGTCAACATCCCCTCCTACCGCGTGAAGGAAGGCGACGTGATCGAGGTGCGCGAGAAGTCCAAGCAGCTCGTCACCGTTCTGGAAGCCGTCCAGCTGGCCGAGCGTGACGTGCCCGACTACATCGAGGCCGATCACTCCAAGATGATCGCGACCTTCATCCGCACTCCGGGTCTGGGCGACGTGCCGTTTGCCGTGCAGATGGAACCGAACCTGGTGATCGAATACTACGCGCAGAACTAAGACCTGCGCCGTCGAGTTTGCGAAAGGCCGTCCCTCGGGGCGGCCTTTTCCATTTCGGCCACCTCAAGGTGTTGCACGAAACCCCGCCTCGCAAAGGGGTTTGTTTTCGTGGCGCGGTTAGCTCTGGCACTGGATTGCCGGCCTCGGTATGACAGGACCGAACTGCGGGGGAAGACATGTCAAAGGTACCGGCGCCGCAACCCGGCATCATGGAGATCGAGCCCTACCAGGGTGGTGGCTCGAAGGTCGCGGGCGTGGAGAACGCCATCAAGCTCAGCTCGAACGAAAACCCGTTCGGCCCGTCCGACAAGGCGATCGAAGCCTATCAGCGCGCCGCGCATCAGCTGCACCGCTATCCGCCGACCGACCACGCATCGCTGCGCCGGGCGATCGGCGAGGTCCACGGCCTCAACCCCGAGATGATCATCTGCGGCGTGGGTTCGGACGAGATCATCACCTTCCTGTGCCAGGCCTATGCCGGACCGGGCGATGAGGTGATCCACACCGAGCACGGTTTCGCGATGTACCGCATCTCGACGCTGGCCGCCGGCGCGACCCCGGTCGAGGTGCCCGAGCGTGACCGCAAGGTATCCGTCGACGCCATCCTCGAGGCGGTGACGGAAAAGACAAGGCTGGTTTTCGTCGCCAACCCCGCCAACCCGACCGGCACGATGATCGGCAAGGGCGAGGTGACGCGGCTGGCGAAATCGCTGCCGGACCATGTGGTGCTGGTGCTCGACGGGGCCTATGCCGAATATGTCGAGGAATTCGACGGCGGTGCGGCGCTGGTCAAGCGCTTTCCCAACGTGGTGATGACGCGGACATTCTCGAAGATCTACGGGCTGGGCGGGCTGCGGATCGGCTGGGGCTATGCCCGGCCCGAGGTGATCGACGTGCTGAACCGGGTGCGCGGGCCGTTCAACCTGTCCGTGCCGCAGCTTGCCGCCGCCGAAGCGGCGGTGCGTGACCGCGACCATGTCGCCCGTTGCCGCACCGACAATGCCCGCCTGCGCGCCTGGCTGGCCGAGGCGCTGACCGAACGCGGCGTGCCGTCGGACAGTTCCTGCGCGAATTTCGTTCTGGCCCGGTTCGCCGACCAGGACGAGGCCGAGGCCTGCGACGACTACCTGCGCGGCGAGGGGGTCATCGTGCGCCGTGTCACCGGCTACAAGCTGCCCAACTGCCTGCGCATCACCGTGGGCGACGAAGCCTCGTGCCGCCGCGTCGCGCATCTGATCGGGCAGTTCAAGGGCATCTCGGCCAATGACGGATAGGCCGATCTACGACCGCGTCGCGCTGATCGGTCTGGGCCTGATCGCAGGCTCCATGGCGCATGCGATGCGCCGGGGCGGGCTGGTGGGCGAGATCACCGGCACCGCGCGGTCCGCCGAAACCCGCGACATCGCGCGCGAGATCGGGCTGTGCGACCATGTGGTAGACACCGCCGCCGAGGCCGTCGCGGGTGCCGATCTGATCGTGCTGGCCATGCCGGTCGGCGCGATGGGCGCGGTGGCCGAGGAAATCGCGCCGCACCTCAAGAAGGGCGCCACCGTCACCGACGTCGGATCGGTCAAGCGCCACGTCATCGACTCCGTCTCCCCGCATATCCCCGAGGGCGTGCATTTCATCCCGGCGCACCCGCTGGCGGGCACCGAACATTCCGGGCCAAGGTCGGGCTTTGCCTCGCTGTTTGACAACCGCTGGTGCCTGATCGTGCCGCCCGAAGGTGCTGACCCCGAGGCGGTGGCGCGGCTCACGGCGTTGTGGCAGGCGATGGGTGCGAACACTGACGAGATGGACGCCGACCACCATGACCTCGTGCTGGCCGTCACCAGCCACACGCCGCACCTGATCGCCTATACGATGGTCGGCGTGGCCGACCACCTTCGCCGCGTGACCGACAGCGAGGTCATCAAGTATTCCGCCGCAGGCTTTCGCGATTTCACCCGGATCGCGGCCTCGGACCCGACGATGTGGCGCGACGTGTTCCTGACCAACAAGGAGGCGACGCTCGACATCCTCGGGCGTTTCACCGAAGAACTGTTCGTCCTGCAACGCGCGATCCGGCAGGGTGACGGGCAGATGCTGCATGATTATTTCACCCGGACGCGGGCGATCAGACGTGGTATCATCGAGGCGGGCCAGGATACGGCGGCCCCGGATTTCGGACGGACAAAGATAGAAGACAAGTGAGGCGGGGACAGGTCATAGGCGCGTTTTTGACGCTGATGCTGGGCAGCGCGGCATTGGCTGAAGCGCCCGTGACCTCGCCGCGACCAGAGCCGCGCCCGGTGTCGGTGGTCGTCGCCAGTTCCTCGGCCGGGGCGGGGGCGGCCTTTGCGCCGATCACCTCGCTGCGGCCCGTGCCGCGACCGGGCGTGATGGCGGCCGTTGCGGCCCTGTCGTCGCCTGCCATCCCCACGCCCCGCGATCCGATCAACGCCTTGATCGGCGCGCTGGCGCCCGCAGTGGCAACCACGGCGGTGCTGATCGACGCGACCGTGCTGGCCGTCGCCCGCTCGCTCCGGCCCGAGCCGCGCCCGGCGAGCCTTGTCGTGCCGGTCGCGGCGGCCGCCGCCCCGCGCATCGCCAGCGCGCGCGGATCGGTCTGCGGCGTGCCCGAGATCAAGGGTGAAGCCATCGCCGACATTCCCGGCCGGATCGCCGGCTGCGGGGTTGAAAACCCGGTGCGGGTGTCCTCGGTGTCGGGCGTGCCGCTGTCGCAATCGCCGACCATCGACTGCACCACTGCCAAGGCGCTCAATGACTGGGTGCGCGAGGGCGTGATCCCGGCGGTCGGGCGCACCGGCGGCGGCATCGCCCGGATCAACGTGGTCGCGCATTATTCCTGCCGCAGCCGCAACAACCAGCCCGGCGCGAAGATCTCGGAACATGGCAAGGGCCACGCCGTCGACATCGCCGGCATCACGCTGGCCAATGGCAAGACCCTGACCGTGCTCGACGACTGGCGCGGCGGCGGCGCGCAGGCGCGGATCATCCAGGCGATGCACCGCACAGCCTGCGGCACCTTCGGCACGGTGCTCGGTCCGAACTCGGACCGGTTCCACCGCGACCACCTGCATGTCGATACCGCGCGCTATCGCAGCGGTTCCTATTGCCGGTAGGGCTCAGCCGGTGCCCATCAGGAACGCGGTGACGTTGTAGGTGATGAAGGCCGCGATCCAGGCCAGCGCCATCATGTAGCCCAGCGCGATCCACATGTAGCGCGCCCCTCCCGCCTCGCGCCGGATCACCGCGAGGGTCGAGATGCATTGCGGCGCGAAGACATACCAGGCGAGGAAGGCCAGCGCGGTCGCAAGGCTCCATTGCTCGGACAGGGCGTTGGCGATGTGGCCGGTGGTCTCGGTGCCGCCCACCGCATAGACCGTCGCCAGCCCCGCCACCGCCACCTCGCGCGCCGCCATGCCGGTGATCAGCGCCATGCAGATTTCCCAGCCGAAACCGACCGGCGCCATCAATGGCTCGATCAGGTGGCCAAGCCTTGCGGCGAAACTGTATTCGATGGCCGGCCCGGTCGCGCCTTCGGGCGGCATCGGGAAGGTGGCCAGCAGCCAGATCGCCACCATCGCCAGAAAGATCGTCGTGCCCGCGCGCTTGAGGAACATCCGCGCCCGCTGCCAGATGCCGATCAGGATCGAGCGCGCCTGCGGCATCTTGTAGTCGGGCAGGTCCATCATCAGGGGGGCGGCCAGTTCTCCCCGGCGAAACAGCAGGTGCGTCACGGCCGACACCGCCAGCGCGCTGACGATCCCGACCGCATAAAGCCCGAACATCACCAGCCCCTGCAGCCCGACCCAGCCCATGACGCTGCGATCCGGCACGAAGGCCGCGATGATCAGCGTATAGACCGGGATGCGCGCCGAGCAGGTCATCAGGGGCGCGACAAGGATCGTCGTCAGCCGGTCGCGCCGGTCGTCGATCACCCGCGTCGCCATGATGCCGGGAATGGCGCAGGCGAAACTGGAGAGCAGCGGAATGAAGGCGCGGCCATGCAGCCCCGCCCCGCCCATCAGCCGGTCCATCAGAAAGGCGGCGCGCGCCATGTAGCCGAGGTCTTCGAGCAGCAGGATGAAGGTGAACAGGATCAGGATCTGCGGCAGGAACACCAGCACGCTGCCGACGCCGCCGATCATCCCGTCAACGACGAAGCTCTCGATCAGCCCGGCAGGCAGGATCGTGGCGAACACCGTGCCAAGCCAGCCGAACCCCGCCGAAATCAGGTCCATCGCCGGGGCCGCGCCCGCGAACACCGCCTGAAACATCGCGAACAGCAACAAGAGCAGCACGATCGGCCCGGCGACGGGGTTGAGCAGCACCCGGTCGATCCGGGTCGTCACGGTATCGGGCTCATCCGGCAGCCGCACGGTGCGCGCGATCACGTCGTCGGCGTGATGAAGCGCTGCGCGCAATTCGGCGGTGCTGGGCGGCGTCCATTCGACCGGGCCGGGCGCGGGCAGTCCGGCGGCGAGGGTCGCGTCCAGTCTTTGCCACAGCGCCTCCATCCCGGCGCGGCGCACCGCGGTGGCGGCAACCACCGGCACGCCCAGCGCCTTGGCCATGGCCTCCTCGTCGATCTCGATCCCGCGGTGGCGGGCGATGTCGATCATGTTGAGCACCAGCATCAGCGGCAGCCCGGCGCGTTTCAGCTCGGTGACCAGCCTGAGCGCCCCGCGCAGGTTGGTGGCATCGGCCACCACCAGTAGGAAATCCGGCCGCGCCTCGTCCTCGCGCCGGCCCAGCACCACGTCGCGGGTGACTTCCTCGTCCAGCGACCGCGCGCGCAGGGAATGGGTGCCGGGCAGGTCGATCACCACCGTCCGCCGCCCCTCGGGCGTGGTCGCGGTGCCGGCCTTGCGTTCGACCGTGACGCCGGAGAAGTTGCCGACCCGCTGCGACGCGCCGGTCAGCGCGTTGAACAGCGCGGTCTTGCCGCAATTGGGCGCGCCGACCAGCGCGACCTCGACCAGCCGCGCTTCGGCTGCGGGGGCGATGTCCTTCATCTCAGGCGGGCCGCGCCAGAATGGCCATCGCGTCGCTGCGCCTCAGCGCCACCGTGGCACTGCCGACGCGCACCGCGATCGGATCACGCCCGATCGGGCCTTCGTGCAGCACCTCGAGCACAGCGCCCTCGACGAACCCCAGCTCGATCAGCCGGCGCTCCTGTTCCTCGGCCGGCAGGCGGCCGACGCCTTCGACCGTGGCGATGCGCACCAGCCGCCCGCGAAAGCCCTTGTGTTCGGTGCCCAGCACATGCTCGGCGCCCTCGGCGTCAGTCGGTTCAATGTCCATGACCTGTCCGCGAATCTCCGCAAGTTCGTTCCCGAGTGATAGAGTCGGGTATAAACCCGCGCCTTGATCTGGCTCAAGTGGTCAATTTCTCGCACCCGAGGCCGCGCCTTAGCCCCGGTCCACGACCTCGACCGACAGCACCGTCGGCAGGTGGCGGGCGATCTCGTCCCAGCTTTCGCCCTCGTCGCGGCTGGCGAAGACCGAGCCGGAGTTGGTCCCGAAATAGACCCCGGCAGGGCTTTGCCGGTCCACCGCCATCGCCTGACGCAGCACGGTGAAAAAGCAGTTCTGCCCCGGCAACCCGTCCGGTTTCGCCGCCCAGCTTTCGCCGCCATCGGTGGATTTCCACACCTTCGCCGACCCATTGGGGGGAAAGCGGCCAAAGTCGCTCGTCAGCGGGATGACCCAGAGCGTGTCGGAGTCGGCGGGATGCACGGCGATGGGAAAGCCGAAATTGGTTGGAAGCCCTTCGGTGATCTCGTGCCAGCTGCGCCCGCCATCCGGGCTGCGCCACACGCCCTCATGGTTCTGCTGATACAGCCGGTCGCCACCGCCGCCCGCGCGCACCAGATTATGCACGCAATGGCCGACATCGGCGCCGGGTGCATGCGCGGTGCCGTCGGCGTGGACATGCACGCCCGTCGCCTCGCTATTGTCTCGCCGGTTGCGCCGCTCCCAGCTTGCGCCGCCATCCTCCGTGGCAAAGACCCCGGCGGCCGAAATCCCGATCCACATCCTTTTCGCGTCATCCGGATGCGGCACGATCGAATGCAGCACCAACCCCGCACCACCGGCCTGCCAGTCCTCCTTGGTCGGATCACGGGTCAACCCCTCGACGACCTCGAAACTCTCACCACCGTCGCGCGAGGCCAGCAGGAAGGCCGGTTTCGCCCCGGCAAAAAGCGTGCCGTGGGCAAAGCCGAGCGACCAGATCGCATTGATCCGGCCCTTGAAGGGGGCGTCCGGGCTGGGCTCGGCCCCGATCATCGCGGCGAAATCGGGGTCATCGCGCAGAAAGTCGTCGAAGGAACCGTTGGCCAGCAGGCACAGATCCCAGCTTTCGCCGCCATCGGCAGACCGCCAGACCCCGGCGCCATTGAACTCACCGCCGCCCGCCGCCCAGATCATGCCGCTCTCGCCGTCGCTGACGACGTGATTGATCGGCCAGCCCTCGCAGAACGGCCCCCTGACGCGCCACTCTGCGCCGCCCCCGTCGATCAGGAACGCCCCCTTGGTCGTTCCCACCAGCACCGTCACGTCGCCCATTCACGCCCCTCCTGAAACGCCACGCGCCAGAATATCACGGCCCAGAGGTGCGACCAATTCCCAAGGCCGTGAACACGCGCTGCATTGCCCTTGTCCCCCGACCTGCGCTAGACCTCACCGGCAATCCGAGGAGATCAGTCATGCCCCATTACCGCTCGCGCAAATCCACCCACGGCCGCAACATGGCCGGAGCCCGTGGCCTCTGGCGCGCCACCGGCATGACAGATGCCGATTTCGGCAAGCCGATCATCGCGGTGGTCAACAGCTTCACCCAGTTCGTGCCGGGGCATGTCCACCTCAAGGATCTGGGCCAACTCGTCGCGCGCGAGATCGAGGCCGCCGGCGGTGTCGCCAAGGAATTCAACACCATCGCCGTCGATGACGGCATCGCGATGGGCCATGACGGCATGCTCTATTCGCTGCCCTCGCGCGAGGTCATCGCCGACAGCGTCGAATACATGCTCAACGGCCACGCTGCCGACGCGATGGTCTGCATCTCGAACTGCGACAAGATCACGCCGGGCATGATGATGGCGGCGATGCGCCTGAACATCCCGGTGATCTTCGTCTCGGGCGGGCCGATGGAGGCGGGCAAGGTCACCATCAACGACATCGAACAATCGCTCGACCTGGTCGACGCGATGGTCGCTGCCGCCGACGACAGCTATTCCGACGAAGAGGTTGCCGCCATCGAGGCCGCTGCCTGTCCGACCTGTGGATCGTGTTCCGGCATGTTCACCGCCAACTCGATGAACTGCCTGGCCGAAGCGCTGGGGCTGGCGCTGCCCGGCAACGGCTCGATGCTGGCGACCCATGCCGACCGCGAGGCGCTGTTCAAACAGGCCGGCCGGCGCATCGTCGAGATCACCAAGGCGCATTACGAGGACGAGAAACCGGGGATGCTGCCGCGCGACATCGCGACGTTCCGGGCCTTCGAGAACGCCATGTCGCTCGACATCGCGATGGGCGGCTCGACCAACACGGTGCTGCACCTGCTTGCCATCGCCTACGAGGGCAAGATCGACTTCACCATGGACGACATCGACCGGCTCAGCCGCAAGGTGCCGGTGCTCTGCAAGGTCGCGCCCGCCAAGGAAGACGTGCACATGGAAGACGTCCACCGCGCCGGCGGCATCATGGCGATCCTGGGCGAAATGATGCGCGCCGGGCTGATCCACGCCGACGTGCCGACGGTGCATTCCGAAACCATGGCCGCCGCCATCGCCAAGTGGGACGTGATGACCGCCAACGATCCGAAGGTCGAGGAATTCTACCGCGCCGCGCCCGGCGGCGTGCGCACCACCCAGGCGTTCTCGACCAATAATCGCTACAAGGAACTTGACCGCGACCGCAAGACCGGCGTGATCCGCGCCGCCGACCACGCCTATTCGCAGGATGGCGGGCTGGCGGTGCTGTTCGGCAACATCGCCGAGCTTGGCTGCATCGTGAAGACCGCAGGCGTCGATGACTCGATCCTGAAATTCACCGGCACCGCCAGGGTCTACGAAAGCCAGGACAGCGCGGTCAGCGGCATCCTGACCGGCAAGGTCACGGCGGGCGAAGTGGTGGTGATCCGCTACGAGGGGCCGAAAGGCGGGCCGGGGATGCAGGAAATGCTCTACCCGACCTCATACCTGAAATCCAAGGGGCTGGGGGCGGCCTGCGCGCTGCTCACCGACGGGCGCTTTTCCGGCGGCACCTCGGGCCTCTCGATCGGCCACGCCTCGCCCGAAGCCGCCGAGGGCGGGCTGATCGGACTGGTCGAGACCGGCGACGTGATCGAGATCGACATCCCCGGCCGCTCGATCAACCTCGCCGTCGACCAGGAAACGCTCGACAAACGCCGCGCCGCCAAGGGTCCGCTGCCCTGGGCCCCGACCGAGAAGCGCACGCGCGAGGTTTCGACCGCGCTCAAGGCCTACGCGCTCCTCGCCTCCTCCGCCTCGAAAGGCGCGGTCAGGATGTTGCCGGGACAGGACTGAGCCCTTCATCTTGGTCCAAATACTCATCGCCGCGCTCGCGGCGGGTGCAGCGTTTGAGTATTTTCAACCAGGATGAAACAGGCACGCCGCGCGCCAGCGCGGCGCCGGTCGGCCGCCGCCAGGCGGACGAAACCGCTCGCGTCCTGCGGCATTTCCAGCACAAGGCTTGTTCCCGCCCGCCAGCGGCGTTATCTGACCCAGACCGTAGCTGAGGGAGCGCACCATGGCGCAACCAGACGATCCCGAAAACCAGGAGCGCCCGAAGTCGCGCGAGATCGGCGCGTTGAGGGGGCTGTGGCCGTTCCTCAGACCCTACAAGCCGATCCTTGCCGCCGCCGTCTTCGCCCTCATGCTGACCGCCGGCGTGTCGCTGGTGCTGCCGCTTGCGGTGCGCCGGGTGGTCGACGGGTTCGAAAGCTCGGCCGACGCGCTGCTCGACAGCTATTTCCTTGCCGCCCTCGGCGTCGCGGTCCTGCTCGCGCTGGGCACCGGCTTGCGCTACTACCTCGTCACCCGGCTGGGCGAGCGCGTGGTCGCCGACATCCGCGAGGCGGTCTTTGCCCGCGTCATCGGCATGAGCCCGGCCTTCTACGAAAAGATCATGACCGGCGAGGTGCTCAGCCGGATCACCACCGACACCACGCTGATCCTGTCGGTGATCGGCTCGTCGGTCTCGGTGGCGCTGCGCAACGTGCTGATCTTCGCGGGCGGGCTGGTGATGATGCTGCTCACCTCGGGCAAGCTGACCGGGCTGGTGCTGCTTCTGGTGCCCGCAGTGGTGGTGCCGATCATCGTGCTGGGCCGCCGGATGCGGGTGCTCTCGCGCGAGAACCAGGACTGGATCGCGCGCTCGTCGGGCAATGCCTCCGAGGCGCTCCTGTCCGTTCAGACGGTGCAGGCGTTCAGTCATGAGGAACCCTCGCGCCAGAGCTTTCACGAAGTCACTGAGCAGAGCTATATTTCCGCGAAAAAGCGCGTCGGCACCCGTGCGGTGCTGACGGTGATCGTGATCACGCTCATTTTCTCCGGCGTCGTCGGCGTGCTCTGGATCGGGGCGCGCGACGTGCGCGCCGATCTGATGAGCGTCGGCGCGCTGGTGCAGTTCCTGATCTATGCGATCATGGTCGCGGGCGCGGTCGGGGCACTTTCCGAGATCTGGTCCGAGCTTCAGCGCGCCGCGGGCGCGACCGAGCGGCTGGTCGAGCTTCTGACCGCCGAGGACGAGGTCAACGACCCCGCCCGGCCCCGTGCGCTGCCTGCGCGCATCACGGGCGAGATCACCTTTGACGACGTCACCTTCCGCTATCCGGCGCGGCCGGGGCATCTGGCGCTCGATCGCGTCTCGCTCCACGTCAAGCCGGGCGAGACGGTGGCGCTGGTCGGGCCGTCCGGCGCGGGCAAGTCGACCATCATCCAGCTTCTGCAGCGTTTCTATGACCCGACCGAAGGCGCGGTGCTGATCGACGGGATCGACCTGCGCGAGCTTGAGCGCACCGAGTTCCGCCGCCAGATCGCGCTGGTGCCGCAGGACGCGGTGATCTTCGCCACCACGGCGCGCGAAAACATCCGCTTCGGCCGGCTCGACGCCACCGACGCCGAGGTCGAGGCCGCCGCCAAGGCTGCCGCCGCGCATGAGTTCCTGACCAGGCTGCCCGAAGGCTATGACAGCTATGTCGGCGAACGCGGCGTGATGCTGTCGGGCGGGCAGAAACAGCGCATCGCCATCGCCCGCGCGATCCTGCGCGACGCGCCGATCCTGCTGCTCGACGAGGCGACATCGGCGCTGGATGCCGAAAGCGAGCGCCTGGTGCAGCAGGCGGTCGAGCACATGGCCGAGGGCCGCACCACGCTGATCATCGCGCACCGGCTGGCCACGGTGAAGAAGGCCGACCGGATCGTGGTGTTCGACGAGGGCCGGATCGTCGCCCAGGGCAGCCATGACGAGCTGGTCAGCGAGGACGGGCTTTATGCCCGGCTTGCCCGGCTCCAGTTCACCGAGGGCATGGCGGCGGAGTAGGGCAGGGCGGCCTTACATTGCGGCGACGTCAGGCTTGCGGCACCCCGCGAAACCCATCACTCTGACGGCGAGGGGCGGCAGACGGGAGGATCGCATCTGATGGCACGCTACAGCTACGACACGGCGCAGGACCGGGACCGGATCGAGGCTGAAAAGCCCTGGGACGCGCGCAAGGTTCCCGTCACCATCTACGAGATGCTGAAGGCGACCACCGACGCCAATGGCCCCAATCGCGCGGTGTCGTTCCAGATCCTGTCCGGAGCCACGGACAAGGCCGAGACGCTGACATGGCAGCAGTATCACGACAAGTGCGTGCAGGCGGCCAACCTGTTCCGCTCGCTGGGTGTCGGCGAGACGGATGTCGTCGCCTATATCCTGCCCAACGCCAACGAGACGCTGATCGCGCTGGTCGGCGGCATGATCGCGGGCATCGTCAACCCGATCAACCCGCTGATGGAGCCCGAACAGATCGCCTCGATCCTGCGCGAGACGGGTGCCAAGGTTGTGGTCACGCTCAAGGGCTTCCCGAAAACCGACGTCGCCCAGAAGGCGCATGAGGCGGTGGCGATGGCGCCCAATGTCCAGCACGTGTTCGAGGTCGATCTGAACCGCTACCTGACATTCCCGAAAAACCTGATCGTGCCCCTGATCCGGCCCAGGGTGAAGCCGACCCACGGCAAGCCGGTCAAGGATTTCAACCACGCGCTGTCGCGCCAGAACACCACGCTCGATTTTGCCGATGGCGGCAAGGACCGGGTGGCGGCCTATTTCCACACCGGCGGCACCACCGGGATGCCCAAGGTAGCGCAGCACAAGTATTCCGGCATCGTCTATAACGGCTGGCTTGGCTCGAACCTGCTGTTCGACAGCAGCGACACGATCATCTGCCCGCTGCCGCTGTTTCATGTCTTTGCCGTGCATGTGGTGTTCATGGCGGTGCTGAACGCCGGGGCGCATGTGGTGTTTCCGACCCCCGCCGGCTATCGTGGCGACGGGGTGTTCGATAACTTCTGGAAGCTGATCGAGCGCTGGCAGGTGTCCTTCGTCATCACCGTGCCGACCGCCATCGCGGCCCTGATGCAGCGCAAGGTGGATGCCGATGTCTCGTCGTTGAAGATCGCGTTTTCCGGGTCCGCGCCGCTGCCGGTCGAGTTGTTCAACCGCTTCGAGAAGGCCACCGGCGTCATCGTGGTCGAGGGCTACGGGCTGACCGAGGCGACCTGCCTCGTGTCCTGCAACCCGATCGGCGAGGGCAACAAGAAGATCGGCTCGGTCGGCGTGCCGTTCCCCTATACCGATGTCAGGATCCTGCAATGTGATGGCGACGGCAAGGTGCTGAAGGAATGTGGCACCGACGAGGTTGGCGAGATCTGCGTCGCCAACCCCGGCGTCTATGTCGGCAACACCTATACCGAGACGGCCAAGAACCACGGGCTGTTCGCTGACGGGCGCTATCTGCGCACCGGCGATCTGGGGCGGCTCGACGAGGACGGCTATCTCTGGATCACCGGCCGCGCGAAAGACCTGATCATCCGTGGCGGCCACAACATCGACCCCGCCGAGATCGAGGAGGCGCTGGCCGGGCACGAGGCGGTGGCCTTCGTCGGCGCGATCGGCCAGCCCGACGCCTTCGCGGGCGAAATCCCCTGCGCCTATGTCGAACTTGTCGCCGGGGCCGACGTGACGGCCGAGGACCTGATGAAATACGCCGCCAAGCACATCGCCGAACGCGCCGCGCTTCCCAAGCATATCGAGATCATCGCCGAACTGCCGAAAACCGCCGTCGGCAAGGTCTTCAAGCCCGAACTGCGCAAGCTGGCGATCACCCGCGTCTACAACGCGGCGCTGGCCAAGGAAGGTCTCGACGCCGAGGTGGTCGATGTGTTCGAGAGCAAACGCACCGGCCTCACCGCCCGCGTGCGGGCCACCGGCGAGGTCGATCGCGACGCGGTCAAACGGGTTCTGGGCGCGTTCACTCGGCCTTACGAATGGGTCGATTGAAAGATTGAATTTGATTTGGGCCACGCATCAGATGCAGGATACGTAATATGACCATCGGGCGGGCAGGTTCCTGCCGCGTGGATCACCGATGAACGTGGCTGGCAATAGGTGACAAGATGCGCGCTGTTCCCGAAGTTCTGACCGATATTCGGCTTGCAACCGGCGAGGTGTTCTCTGTCGACGGACATGGCTACCTGACCGACCCCGAGCTCTGGACCGAGAGCTTTGCCGAATATACCGCCGCCAGCGAAGGCATTGAGCTTACGCCGCGCCACTGGGAGCTGATCCGCTGGGTCCGCGAGGAAGAGGCTCACCACGGCGTGATGCCGGATGCGCGTTTCGCGATGAAATTCCTGGGTGGCGACAAGGGCAAGCACATCGGGCGCGAGGAATTGTTCACGCTGTTTCCCTATGGCTATGTCCGGCAGGTGACCAAGATCGCCGGAATGCGCCAGCCGCGCGCCTGGTCGACCGGCTGACGTCGCCAGCCAGTCGCAGGGGTTGGCCCCCGACCCGAAGGCCGGGGGCAGGGCCGGTCAGTGCATCTTCTCGGCAAGGTTGATCGACACCACCTGGTTGTCGATGCCGTCGATATGCATCACCCGCCCGGCGGCCTCGGCATCGAGCCCGCGGCGACGGGCCCAGCGCGGCCAGTTTGCCGGGATCAGCCCCAGAACCCGCGATGCGCCAAGCTGGCGGGCGGATTTGGTCATTTCCTCGATCAGGTGCAGGTGCACCACCCGGCGCAGCTTCTGCGGCGTGTCGTTCGAGACGAACACCCGCGAGCTTTCCCAGATGTTCTCGGCCACCGGCGCCTCCTCGAACAGCAGGTCCGAAGGGATCGAGTCGAGCAGCCCGCGCTGGGCGTCGCGGATCATGTAGGAATAGATCCCGACCCGCGCGGTTGTCGGCGTCAGCCGGATACCGGCATAGACATGGCCCATCTGGTGCACCGCCACCCAGCGGCTGGCCGGAGTGTCGTATTGGTCGAACTCCATCCCCATGGCCTCGGGCAGGTCCCAGTTGTTCTGGACGATGAACGACTGCCGCCGGGCGCGAAGCAGGTTCGCGAAAAGCTCGCCGTGGTTGTGGATGTTGGCAAAAGAGAGGGTCGTGGTTTGCATGGTATTCTCCAAGTCAGGGTTGATCAGCAGCTATCCGCCCGACCCATGCGTCAAGCCGTTCGCCTGCAACAGGTGCTCCCGGTCCTCTTTCAGAGCAACCGGTAGTCCTTCGCGCGTTGGATGGCTTCGGCAGAGGTTCGGGCGAATAGCTTGCGGCGTGCCGCTGCCAGCCGCGCCTTCAGCGCACTCTCGGAAATTCCGAGGCGCGCGGCGCCGGCCGCGTAACGCTCTCCCGACGCGACCACCTTCAATGCCTCGATCTCGGCATCGGTCATGTGGTCGGGGGGCTTGGACTCGTTGTGCAGCTTGAGGACCACGCTCGAGATCTCGGCGATTTCCTGATCGGTGAATTCGCGGTCGTCGCGGGCCAGGCTGGCGATCGTGCGGGTGGTCATCGGCCCGCAGGACACGCAGACGCCGTAGATCAAGCCGTAGTCACGCGCCTCGGTCATGATGCCGAAGGGGTCCGGCAAGTCTATTTCGCTCCAGCGTGTCGGGCCGGTGCGCGAGATCCCCCAAGCCACGATGGGGTCCCGCAGGGCATAGGCATTCCGGGTATAATGATCGCTCCAGACCGGGTCATAGGTCTGGAACATCATCAGCGGGGCTGCGAACCGGATGTGAAGCGCCAGAAAATAGCCCGATGGCGCATGCGCATCAAGCTCGATCAGCAACTCGTCTATGATCTGATTCCGCCCCATGATTCCTACGTAAGATCGCCGATTGTCCGCTTACAACCCATAATTGCTGACAACTTGGAAATAATACCCTTACGCGGGATTTCTTTTGTGTCGACAGCGCAACAATCCTAACACAGGAAAAATCCGGCACAGCAGAAAAGACACATGCCGCCGCGTCCCTCGCATTTTGCGAAGGACGCAGGGCTGCGTGTGTAGGCGATCAGTTGCCGGCCAGAAGGCTCGCATTGCCGCCGGCGGCGGTGGTGTCGACGCAGAGGTGACGCTCGTGCAGCACATGGCCCGCGTCGGGCGCGCCGGTGACGAGCGGCAGGATTGTGCCCGGACGCTCCGCCAGAGCCTGCGCCAGCGCGCGGCCCGTCGCCTCGTCGCCCCACCAGATGACCGCCCCGAAATCGGGCAGTGTCACCAGTGCCGCGGGGTCCAGCCTCTCGGCAACCGCGACGCCGCGCCCGCCCAGTGCCTCGACCGCCGCGACCTGCGCGCGCGCCGACTCGCGACCGGGACCGAGGCACAGCACCGGCGCGCGCGGCAGCGTCGACAGCCGGTTCAACTCGCCGGTCGGGCCGGGCAGGAAGCGGGTGTGTGGCGTGGCAGGGATGGCGCGGACGGCGCGAAGATCGGCCGCGATCCGGGCCATATCGGCCTGGGCATCGGGCGCGTCGTTGTGAACCGGAGCCGGTCGCCGGGTGAAGCGCGCAAGGTAATGCGGCCCGCCCGCCTTCGGCCCGGTGCCCGACAGACCTTCGCCGCCGAACGGCTGCGAGCCGACGATGGCGCCGATCTGGTTGCGGTTTGCATAGATGTTGCCGGCATGAACCGCGTCGGCGATTTTCTGCACCCGGTCGTCGATCCGCGTGTGCAGCCCGAAGGTCAGGCCATAGCCGGTGGCGTTCACGTCCGCGATCACCCGGTCGAGGTCGCGCGCCTTGAACGTCGCAAAATGCAACACCGGCCCGAACACCTCGCGCTCAAGTTCCGCGATGCCGCCGACCGCGATCAGCGCGGGGGCGACGAAGGTGCCGGCCCTTGGCGCGGCAAGGCGGTGGATCAGACGGCCATCGGCCTCGGCGGCATCGACATAGGCCGTGATCTCGTCACGCGCCTGCGCGGTGATGACCGGGCCGACATCGGTGGACAAGTGCCACGGATCGCCCAGCGCCAATTCGTTCATCGCGCCGATCAGCATCTCGCGGATCGTGCCGGCGATATCCTCCTGCACATAGAGGCAGCGCAGCGCCGAACAGCGTTGCCCCGCCGACTGGAACGCCGAAGCGACGATATCGCGGATCGCCTGTTCCGGCAGCGCGGTGGAATCGACGAGCATCGCGTTCAGCCCGCCGGTCTCGGCGATCAAGGGCGTGCCGGGGGCGAGGTTGTCGGCCATCGCGCGCTGGATGCGCCGTGCCGTGGCGGTCGAGCCGGTGAAGGCGACGCCCGCGACGCGCGCGTCGGACGTCAGCGCCGCGCCGACGACACTGCCGTGACCGGGCAAGAGTTGCAGGGCCGCGCACGGAACGCCCGCCTCGTGCATCAGCCGCACGCCCCAGGCGGCGATGGCAGGCGTGGTTTCGGCCGGTTTCGCCAGCACGCCATTGCCCGCCGCCAGCGCCGCCGCGATCTGGCCCGAGAAGATCGCCAGCGGGAAGTTCCACGGGGAAATGCAGGTGAAGATGCCACGCGGCCCGTCCGTCAATTCGCCCGCCCGCGCCGCGTAGTAGCGCAGGAAATCCACCGCCTCGCGCAACTCCGCCACGGCGTCGGCCAGGGTCTTGCCCGCCTCGGTGGCGAGGAGCGCAAACAGGCTGCCGAAACTCGCCTCGTAGAGGTCCGCCGCGCGGTTCAGCACTTCTGCCCGTTCGGCCACTGGCGCGTCCCAAGGGCGGGCGGCGGCCAAGGCGGTCTCGACGTCCGCCGCACTTGCCAGCACCACCTCGCCGATCACCGCGCCGGTGGCCGGATTGCGTGCCGTCGCGACCTCACCGCCCGCCACCGGTCCGGCAAGGATCGGTGCGACCCTCCACGCCTCGGGCTTGCCGCGCGCGGCGTCGATCCGTGCCAGTTCGGTCACGTCGAACAGATCGAACCCTTTGGAGTTCGCCCGTTCGGGCAGGAACAGGTCCGGCCCGGTCGCAAGCACCGGCTCGAACGCGCCCGGCGCTTCGGCCAGCGTGTCGAACGGGCAGGCGGCAACTTCTTCCGGCGGCACATCCTCGTCGACGATCTGGTTCACGAAGGACGAATTCGCGCCGTTCTCGAGCAGTCGCCGCACCAGATAGGCCAGCAGATCGCGATGCGCCCCGACCGGCGCGTAGATCCGGCAGCGCGTGCCATGCTCGCGGTGCACGATGTCATGCAGCGCCTCGCCCATGCCGTGCAACCGCTGGAACTCAAAGGCCGATTTCGGCAAACCCTCGGCCATGTCCAGCACCGCCGCGACGGTATGGGCGTTGTGGGTGGCAAACTGCGGATAGATCCGGTCGGACATGCCGAGAAGCTTGCGCGCGTTGGCCAGATAGCTCACATCCGTCGCCGCCTTGCGACTGAAGACCGGGAAATCGGTCAGCCCCTCGACCTGCGCGTGCTTGATCTCGGTGTCCCAATAGGCGCCCTTGACCAGCCGCACCATGATCCTCCGGTCGTGGCGGCGGGCCATGTCGTAAAGCCCGTCGATCACCGCGCCCGCGCGCCGCCCGTAGGCTTGCACGACGACGCCGAACCCGTCCCATCCGGCAAGCTCGGGGTCGGCCAGAACCGCCTCGATCACTGCCATCGACAGGCCCAGCCGGTCGGCCTCCTCCGCGTCGATGTTCAGGCCCATGCCCGCCTTCGCCGCCTGCCGCGCCAAGCCGGACAGCACCGGCACAAGCTCGGCCATCACCCGCGCGGTCTTGGCGACCTCGTAGCGCGGATGCAGCGCCGACAGCTTGACCGAGATGCCGGGGTTCGAGGCGATCTCGTCCGAGGTGCAGGCCTTGGCGATCGCCGCGATCGCCCCCGCATAGGCGCGGGCATAGCGCGCGGCGTCGCCCGCCGTCATCGCCGCCTCGCCCAGCATGTCGTAGGAATAGGTGAAGCCCTTGGCCTCTTGCCCCTCGGCGCGTTTCATCGCCGCGCCGATGTCCTGGCCCAGCACGAACTGGCGGCCCATTTCGCGCATCGCCCGGCCAACCGCGGCGCGGATCACCGGCTCGCCCAGCCGCCGCACCATGCCGCGCAGGGTTCCCGCGATGCCCGGATCGGCGTCGTCCAGAACCTTGCCGGTCAGTAACAGCCCCCAGGTCGAGGCGTTGACCAGCGGCGACGAGGATTGGCCGATATGCCTTGACCAGTCCGAGGCGGCGATCTTGTCCTCGATCAGCGCGTCGATGGTATCCGCGTCGGGCACCCTGAGCAGCGCCTCGGCCAGACACATCAGCGCCACGCCCTCGTCGGTCGACAGGCCGTATTCGGCGAGGAACACATCCATCAGACCGGGGCGGGCGTGTTTGCGGATGCGCCCGACCAGCACCGCCGCGCGCGCAACGATGGCGGCCCGCGCTTCGGGGTCGAGTGCGGCCAGCGCTTCGAGGTCGCGCAAAAGCTCCGCCTCGTCCTGTCGCTTGCCCATGTCCCATTTCGGATCGAGATCAATCATAGCCCGGTTCCCACAGCCATACAGACCCATCATATGCGATTCACCTCGTGCTGAACGGCTGATTTTCACGTAATGATGGGCGAAACGACCAAAGAATGACCATCAGGCAGGACAAACGATGATCGACGATCCCATCCCGAGCCTCGACCGGATCGACCGGGCGATCCTGAACGAGCTGGCGACCAACGCGCGGATCTCGATGATCGACCTCGGGCGCAAGGTCGGGTTGTCGAAAACCCCGGTCACCGCGCGGGTCCGTCGGCTCGAGGCCGATGGCGTCATCACCGGCTACCGCGCCGAATTATCGGCCCGGCGCCTCGGGCTCGACCATGTCGCCTTTCTCGAAGTGCGGCTCAGCGACACCCGCGAACTGGCGTTGCAGGCCTTCAACGCCGCGATCCGAAAGGTGCCGGAAGTCGAGGAATGTCACATGATCGCGGGCGGTTTCGACTATCTCGTCAAGGTGCGCACCCGCGATATCGGCGATTATCGCCGGGTGCTGGGCGAAAGCATCTCGCGCCTGCCGCATGTCGCCGCAACTTCGACCTTCGTGTCGATGGAAAGCGTGCGCGACCGGGGCGTCAGCCAGATCTGAGTTTTTGGGGCGGACCGCCATCATTCACCGGCAAACAATTGGCTTGCGGGTCGTCGGTGGAGTATCATGCAGCTTCGACCACCGGTGCGGGATACCATGCAGACAGTCCAGTTCTCCGACGAGATCGTCGCGGTCGCGCGCGAATCTCTCCTGTTCTCGAGCGCGCCGAAGGAGGTGTCGGACCTTCTGCTGCGTCGCGCCGTGGTGACGTCGCATCCGCCGGGCACGACGATCTTTGCGCAGGACGATCCGGCCGAGGCGATCTTCGTGGTGATCGAGGGCTGGGTAAAGCTCTACCGCATCGCGCAGAGCGGCGCCGAGGCGATTGTCGGCGTCTTTACCAAGCGCCACAGTTTCGGCGAGGCGGCGGCGCTGCGGGGCGGACGCTATCCGGTCTATGCCGAGACGGTGACGGAGACGACACTGCTGCGGATCGACGCGCGCGACCTGCTGGACCTCTTGCGCTCGCAACCCGAGGTGTCCATCGCGATGCTGACGGCGACCTATGCGCATCTGCACGGGCTGATCGCGCAGATCGAACAACTGAAGGCGCGCACCGCGCCGCAGCGGGTGGCCGAGTTCCTGCTCGACCTGACCAAGTGCAAGGTCGGGCCATGCGCGGTGACGCTGCCCTATGACAAGGTGCTGATCGCCGGGCGGCTGGGGATGAAGCCGGAAAGCCTCAGCCGGGCGTTCTCGCGGTTGCGCAATCACGGCGTCAAGATCAAGCGCAACTCGGCAGAAATACGCGACGTCGAGATCCTGCGCGCCTATGCCGACGACAGCCGGGCGGGGTCGGGGCCGTGGCCGCAGACCTAGGTCACTCCTCGCCTGCGCCCGGCCCCCAGAACGCCGGCCAGAGCGTCGCGGTGAGGGCGGTGAAGGCCGCGATCCAGAGCGCGCCCGCCGCCAACGTCGCCGGGAAATAGGCCGCGCCCCCCACCTCCGAGGCGATCCAGCGCATCAGCGCGGCCAGCGGCAGCGCGGCGTAGGCCAGCGTGATCGAGATCGGAGCGTCGAGCGGCATCCCGCTGTGACCCAGCGTCGCTCGTGCCATCACCGCCAGCGTCATGCCACCGATGCCGCCGATCCCCAGCACATGCAGCCCGGCCACTTCCGACAACCCGGTAAAGACCGACAACCCGATCAGGATCAGCCCCAGCGCCACCATTGCGGTCGACAGGTGCAGGCTCGCGAGAATCGGGCGTCTGGCCGCGAATCGCCAGCCCCACCGGGACTGGCGAATCAGTTGCGCGGCGCCGGCAATGATCAGAAACCCGGCTGTGGCCCCGCTGTCGGGCGCGGCCAGCATCGCCACGGGCAGGGCCACGGCAAGGCCGATCATCAAAGGCTCGGCGCGTGGCCAGTCGCGCGGGCGTCGGGCGGTGCTGGCCTCGCGCATCATCGCGGTGCGGGTGAAGGCGGGCGTCACCCGGCCGATCACAAGGATCATCCCCGCCAGCGCCATCATCCCGGCGCGCAGCCCGATTGCCTCGCCATTGCTCCAGATCCCGGCCCAGCCCAGGTGCATGGCGAGGTTGGCCAGCCAGACCAGCGCCAGGAGCACCGGGAAAACAAGGTTTTTCGCCTTGGGCCGATGCAGCAGCAGCGCCACCACCACCGCCAGAACGACCGGCAGATGCGCCAGATCGACCACCGCGACGATCCAGCCGGGCAGGGCGCCCGACATCCAGACCGCCACCCGCCCGGCCAGCCACAACGCCGCTGCCAGAACGATCGGCCCGCGACCCACCGGCGGGCGGCCGGTCCAGTTCGGAACGGCGGTGAACAGAAACCCGGTCAGCGCCGCCGCGCCGTAGCCGAACACCAGTTCATGCGCGTGCCAGATGTGCGGCGCCATCGCGAAGGGCAGCCCGGTCATCATCCCGCCGGTGAAATGAACGCCGAGGTAGAACTCCCACACCAGTATGACCGCGACGGCGCATAGCCCTGCGGCCAGGAAAAACACCCGGTAGCCTTCGGAAAACAGACGCAAACCCATGCTCGGCCTCATTTAGCCCACCCCGGTTTCCTGTGATTCCAGACCCTTCGGGCGCGCGCCGACATTGCCCCTGCGACGCAATGACCGACTTAACATAAGTCAAGGCCGCAACGCCGCCTGAATGAGACTGTCCGGCCAGTTTCCAACCAAGGAGAGACTCATGGGACAATACAGAACGCTTGCCAGGACCGCGCTGGTCGGGGCCACCGCGGGGCTGTTCCTCGCGGCCGCGCCGGCAGTCGCGCAGGGCGAGTGGCATGAAACGACACTGGGCGAACTGGAGCTCGAAATCGAAGGCCGCAGCGCCGACGACGTGGTGATGACCGAAGAGGAATTCGAGCAGGCCCGCGAAATGTATTTCGAGCGCTGCGCCGGCTGCCACGGCGTTCTGCGCGGCGGTGCGACGGGCAAGGCACTGACCACCGACCTTACCCGCGACCTCGAATACGACTACCTGCACAGCTTCATCACCTACGGCTCGCCCGCGGGGATGCCGAACTGGGGCACTTCGGGCGAACTCAGCGAAGAAGAAATCGACCTGATGGCCCGCTACCTGCTGCTCGATCCGCCGACGCCGCCCGAGTGGGGCATGCCGGAGATGCTGAACAGCTGGAAGGTCACGGTCGCGCCGGAAGATCGCCCGACCGAAAAGATGAACGACATCGATATCGAGAACCTGATGTCGGTCACGCTGCGCGACTCGGGCGAGATCGCCCTGATCGACGGCGGCACCTTTGAAATCCAGACGATCATCAAGACCGGTTATGCGGTGCACATCACGCGGACCTCGGCCTCGGGCCGCTATCTGTTCGTGATCGGCCGTGACGCCCGCGTCAACATGATCGACCTCTGGATGGAAGAGCCCACCAACGTCGCCGAAATCAAGATCGGCATCGAGGCGCGTTCGGTCGAGACCTCGAAATACGAAGGCTGGGAAGACAAGCTCGCGATCGCCGGTGCCTACTGGCCGCCGCAATTCGTGATCATGGACGGTGAGACGCTCGAGCCGCTCAAGATCGTGTCGACCCGTGGCATGGTCTATGACGACCAGACCTATCACCCGGAACCCCGTGTGGCGGCCATCGTGGCCTCGCACTACCGGCCGGAGTTCATCGTCAACGTCAAGGAAACCGGCAAGATCATTCTGGTCGACTACACCGACCTGAAGAACCTCGCGACGGTGACGATCGACGCCGAACGCTTCCTGCATGACGGCGGCTTTGACTCGACGCTGCGCTACTTCTTCGTGGCGGCCAACGCCCGTGGCAAGGTCGTGGTGATCGACACCAAGGAAGACAAGCTGATCGCGGTGATCGAAACCGAAGGCGAGACACCCCACCCCGGCCGCGGTGCCAACTTCGTGCACCCCGATTTCGGCCCGGTCTGGTCGACCTCGCACCTTGGTGACGACACGATCTCGCTGATCGGCACCGATCCGGAAGGCCACCCGGACAACGCGTGGAAGATGGTTCAGAACTTCACGGCTCTTGGCGGCGGCTCGCTGTTCATCAAGACTCACCCGAACTCTGACCACCTCTATGTCGACGCTCCGCTGAACCCGGATGCCGAACTGTCAGGCTCGATCGGTGTATTCACCATCTCCGAGATGAAGGCCGGCGAAGACCCCGAGTTCGTGACCCTGCCGATCCTCGAATGGGCCGACATCGACGACGGGCAACCGCGCGTCGTGCACCCCGAGTTCAACAAGGAAGGCACCCAGGTCTGGTTCTCGGTCTGGAACGCCAAGGACAAGGTCAGCGCGATCGTGGTCATCGACGACAAGACGCTCGAACTGGTTGAAGTGATCAAGGACGAACGCCTGATTACCCCGACCGGCAAGTTCAACGTCTACAACACGCAGAACGACGTCTACTGATGTCTTGAACAGGCGGGGATGGGAACGCCTCTCATCCCGGTCAAACGACCGGCCACGGGGTAATTCCCGTGGCCGGCTGTGTTTTGGAGCCTCGCGATGAAACACCTGCTGCGCGCCCTGATCCTTGCCGTGCTGATCCCCGTCGCCCCGGCCCTTGCCCAGGGTGTTGCCAGCGCCGACGGCCGCTTCGTCGCGCTGTTTGACGATGACGGGCGCACGCTGGTCGTGCAGGACGCCGCCAGCGGCGAGGAGGTCCACCGCCGCGCCCTCACCGCGCGTGACGGCTCGCCCCAGGTCGCAGCCGCCGTGATCGCGGTGCCGGACCGCCAAAGCGTGCTGATCGCGCTGGCAGGGGCGGCAGAGCTGTGGGAGGTGGCGCTTTTCGAGGATGCCGGCCCGTTCCACCAGGGGTTCGTGCACAGCTACATCGTCGGGATGGAGGAGAGCCTCGAATTCGAGGTGGGCCTGTTCGCGCGCCAGCGGATATTCCTGTCGCAACCCGTCGCCGCGCTGGCCCTGCACCCCACCGACCGGCTGAGCGTTCTGGCATGGCGCGCCGATGGCAGCGCCGTGCGCATCCAGCTTGCTGTGCGCCGCGAGATCGAGACCTTCGCGCCGGGCGAGTTGCCCCTCGCCGACTGAAACCGGCTGCGGCGTGGTCAGGCGCAGGCAACCAGTCGCCGGTCGGCGGCATGCCTCGCTTGCGGCGCAGCGCGCCCGGCCGAAATCGCCGAATGATGCAGCGCCGCGCGATAACCCCTTGCGTCCCGCAAGCGTCACGGGCAATCGAGGGCCATGAAACGCGCCGCTTTCCTTCTCGAGAACGCGCCGTTTCTTGCCGCAGGGGTGTTGCTCACGTTCCTGTCCAGCTTCGGGCAGACGTTCTTCATCTCGATCTTCGCGGGCGAGATCCGGCTGGCGTTCGACCTGACCCACGGCGAGTGGGGCGGCATCTACATGCTCGGCACTGGTGCCTCGGCCATCGTGATGGTCTGGGCCGGCGGGCTGACCGACCGGTTTCGCGTCCGCACGCTGGGGCCGGTGGTGCTGGTCGGGCTGGCCACGGCGGCGCTGGCGATGGCGTTCAACCGGGCGGCCTGGCTGCTGCCGGTGGTGATCTTCGCGCTGCGGTTCTTCGGGCAGGGCATGACCAGCCACATCGCGGTGGTGGCGATGGCGCGCTGGTTCGTCAAGACGCGCGGCCGGGCGCTGTCGATCGCGACGCTGGGCTTTGCGCTGGGCGAGGCGCTGCTGCCGATCCTGTTCGTGGCGCTGATGACGGTGGTGGCCTGGCGCAACCTCTGGATCGCGGCGGCGGTGATCTGCCTCATGGGCGTGCCGGTGCTGGCCTGGCTCCTGGGCAAGGAGCGCACGCCAGCCGACTTTGCCGAAACCGGCGGCTCCACCGGCATGTCCGGGCGCCACTGGACCCGCGGGCAGGCTCTGCGCAACCCGCTGTTCTGGTTGATTTTTCCAGCGATCTTGGGGCCTTCCGCCTTCAACACCGCGTTCTTCTTCCACCAGGTCCATTTCGCCGAGATCAAGGGCTGGGCGCATGTCGATCTGGTGGCGATGTTTCCGCTCTATACGCTGATGGCGGTGGGCACGATGGTGCTGTCAGGCTGGCTGCTCGACCGGCTTGGTACGGCGCGGCTGATGCCGTGGTATCAGATCCCGTTCGCCGCGGGCTTTCTGTGTTTCGCCTTCGCCACCGGCCCGCTGATGATGTTTCTGGGCTTCGTCTTCCTCGCCATGTCGACCGGCGCGAACACGACGCTGCCCAACGCCTTCTGGGCCGAGTTCTACGGCACCGCGCATATCGGCGCGATCAAGGCGATGGCGGCGGCGGCGATGGTGCTGGGCTCGGCAATCGGGCCGGGGTTGACCGGAGTGCTGATCGACCTCGGCTTCGGGCTCGAGCACCAGTATGTCGCCATTGCCGGCTATTTCCTGATGACCACGGCGATCATGGCGGTCGGCATCTGGCGCGCGGCGCGCACCCTGCCGCCAGCGGTTGGCTGAGGGGGCCGCCCGGTCGCGGCGCTGATCCGAGGGCTTGGCACGCCCGCGCCGCTGCCGCAGGATGGCGGCCGACTGCCACTGGACCAACTGCGAGGACCGCCCCCTGATGAGTGACTACCTGTTCCAACCCCCCGCCACGCCTGCCATTCCGTTCGACGGTGAGGCGGTCCGCTATCCGGTGCTGCGCATCTTCTGCGTCGGGCGCAACTATGCCGCCCATGCCGCCGAGATGGGGGTCGAGGTAGACCGCGAGGTGCCGTTCTATTTCACCAAGAACCCGCTGCACATGCTGGCCTCGGGTGCGGTGCTGCCCTATCCGCCCGCGACCACGAATTTCCACTACGAGATGGAGCTTGCGTTGGTGATCGGCCGCCCGGTGTTTCGCGCCACGCCCGACGAGGCGGGGGCGGCGATCCTCGGCTATGGCTGCGCGCTCGACATGACCCGGCGCGATCTGCAGATCCGCGAGCGCGAGAAACAGCGCCCCTGGGATCTGGGCAAGGATGTCGAGGGCAGCGCGGTGTTCGCGCCGCTGACCCGGGCCGAGGCGTTCGGCGCGGTCGGCCCGCAGCGCATCCACCTTTCCGTCAACGGCAAGACCCGTCAGGACGCGCAGCTTGCCGACATGATCCACACCTGCCCCGAGATCGTGGCCGACCTGTCGCGCTACTACCACCTCGCGCCGGGTGACGTGATCATGACCGGCACGCCGGCAGGGGTCGGGCCGGTGGTGGCGGGTGACGCGATCACCGGCGGGATCGACGGGCTTGCGCCCATCGCCCTCGGCATCGGTGCGGCGGAATAAAGCGATTGTTGCAGAAGTGAAAGCCGGACGGGGTAGGGGGCGGAAAACCAGCGTCGAATGTTGGAAAAATCCAACACCACGTCGGTTTCCTCGCCTTCCCTATTTGGCCGCTTTCTTCTTGGCCGGGGCCTTCTTGGGCGCCGCTTTCTTGGCCGCAGGCTTTTTCGCCACCGCTTTCTTGGCCACCTTCTTCTTGCCGCCCTTGGCCGCCTTCTCGTTGACCAGTTCGACCGCCTGTTCCAGCGTCACCGTCTCGGGGTCCATGTCCTTGGGCAAGGTGGCATTCACCTTCTCCCACTTCACATAGGGTCCGTAGCGCCCTTCCATGACGTTCAGCGCGCCGCCGTTCTCGGGGTGCTCGCCCAGCTCCTTCAAGGGCTTCGCCGCCGCGCCGCGCCCTGGCACCTTGGCGCGTTTCTGCGCGATCAACTCGACCGCGCGGTTCATTCCGACCTCCCAGACCTCATCGACCGTGGGCAGGTTGGCGTAGGTCTTGCCGTGCTTGACGAACGGACCATAGCGCCCGATCCCGGCCTCGACCGGCTCGCCGTCTTCGGGGTGCGCACCGATCTCGCGCGGCAGGCTGAGCAGTTGCAGCGCCTTTTCAAGATCCATGTCATCCGCCGCCCAGCCCTTCGGCAGGCTGGCACGCGGCGGTTTCTTGTTGTCCTCGGTCGCCTCGCCGCGCTGCACGTAGGGTCCGAACCGGCCAGAGCGCAGGCTGATCTCGTCGCCGCCATCCTCGCCCAGCACCCGGTCGCCGCCATTGCCGTCCTCGCCGCCGCCGATCGGGCGGGTATAGCGGCATTCGGGGTAGTTCGAGCAGCCGACGAAGCCGCCGGTGCGCGAGGTTTTCAGGTGCAGGCTGCCCTTGCCGCAAAGCGGGCAGGCGCGCGGGTCGGAGCCGTCTTCGCGCTCGGGGTAAAGCTGTGGCGCCAGTGCCGCGTCGAGCTTGTCGAGCACCTCGGAAATCCGAAGCTCCGACGTCTCGGAAATCGCCACCGAGAAATCGCGCCAGAACCGGGCCAGCACTTCCTTGTAGTCCAGTTCGCCCGCCGAAATCTCGTCAAGCTCTTCCTCGAGGTTGGCGGTGAATTCGTAGCCGACATATTGCCGAAAGAAGTTGAGCAGGAAGATCGTGACGATCCGGCCCTTGTCCTCGGGAAACAGGCGGTTCTTGTCCTTGCGGACATATTCACGCTCCTGGATCGTGGTGACGATCGAGGCATAGGTCGAGGGCCGCCCGATCCCCAGTTCTTCCATGCGCTTGACCAGCGACGCCTCGGTATAGCGCGGCGGCGGCTGGGTGAAGTGCTGTTCGGGCGTCACGGCGCGCTTGTCGGCCGGCTCGCCCTCGGTGATCTGCGGCAGGCGCTTGTCGTCGTCTTCCTCGACCACGACATCGTCGCGGCCTTCCTCGTAGACCCGTAGAAAGCCGTCGAACAGCACCACCTGCCCGGTGGCGCGCAACCCGACCTGGCCATCGGCCGAGGCGATTTCGACCGAGGTGCGCTCCATCCGCGCGGCCTCCATCTGGCACGACAGCGTGCGTTTCCAGATCAGGTCGTAAAGCTTGCGCTGATCGGCCTCGAGCCGGGGCAGCTTGCCCGCGTCGAGGCTCATGTCGGTGGGCCGGATGCATTCGTGCGCTTCCTGCGCGTTCTTGGCCTTGTTCTTGTAGATCACCGGGTTGGCGGGGACGTATTCCTTGCCATAGCGCGCGGCGATTTCTTCGCGTGCGGCGGTCACGGCCTCGGGCGCCATGTCGATCCCGTCGGTCCGCATGTAGGTGATGTATCCGGCCTCATAGAGCCGCTGTGCCGTCGACATCGTCTGGCGCGCGCCGAAGCCGTATTTGCGGCTGGCCTCCTGTTGCAGCGTCGAGGTCATGAACGGGGCCGAGGGGTTGCGGCTGGCGGGTTTTGCCTCGACCGAGGCGATACTCAGATCGCGGCTGGTGATCGCCTGCACCGCCAGTTCGGCCTCGGTTTCGTTCGGGATGTCGAACCGGTCGAGCTTCTTGCCGGCCAATGACACCAGCCGCGCCTCGTATGTCTGGCCACGCGGCGTAGCCAGCGTGGCTGCGACCGACCAGTATTCACGCGCGGTGAAGGCCTCGATCTCCATCTCGCGCTCGACGATCAGGCGCAGGCAGACCGATTGCACCCGGCCTGCCGAGCGCGCGCCGGGCAGTTTGCGCCACAGCACCGGGCTGAGGTTGAAGCCGACCAGATAATCCAGCGCGCGGCGCGCCAGGTAGGCGTCGACCAGCGGCGTGTCGACCTGGCGCGGGTTCTTCATCGCCTCGGTCACGGCGGCCTTGGTGATCGCGTTGAAGACGACGCGCGAAACCGGCGTGTCCTTCCTGATCGCCTTGCGCTTGCGCAGGGTTTCCTCGAGGTGCCAGGAAATCGCCTCGCCCTCGCGGTCGGGGTCGGTGGCGAGGATCAGTTCGTTGTCCAGGGCAAGCGCGTCGGCGATGGCCTTGATGTGCTTGCGGCTGTCGGCGGCGACCTCCCATTTCATCTCGAAATCGTTGTCGGGCTCAACCGAGCCATCCTTGGCCGGCAGGTCGCGGACATGGCCGTATGAGGCGAGAACGGTATAGCCGTCGCCCAGATACTTGTTGATTGTCTTGGCTTTGGCCGGACTTTCGACAACGACGACGGGCATGGGCTTCCTTTCGACTCGGCCTCTCGGCTCTGGGGGCCGTAGATGGGTTGGGAAGCGGTCTGTTGTCAATGGCGGCCGGGCCGAGGGGGTCGGTCGCGGGCGGCGAGGGCCGCAATCGTTGGGGGGCGCGTCAGTTGATGCGGTTGATCAACCCGCCGGGCTGGCGCTGGATCTGGCCGTCAAGCTCGAGGTTCAGAAGCTCGGGCGCGACTTCGGCGGCGGGGATGGACAGATCGCGGATCAACTGGTCTTCGGCAAGCGGGCTGGGGCCGAGACGGTTGAGAATCTGCTGATGCAGCGCCCTGATGTCTTCGGGCGAGCGGGTTTCGGGCGGCGGCGCCGGGATGGTGACGATCTCTTTCGCCGGTGCGGCCTCGATCTCGGGCAAGGGCAGTTCCGACAACATCTCGATCACGTCGGAGGCGCCGCGCACCAGCGTTGCGCCGTCGCGGATCAGCATGTTGCAGCCCGAGGCGCGGGCGTCGAACGGATGACCAGGCACCGCCAGCACCTCGCGGCCCTGATCGAGGGCCGCGCGCGCGGTGATCAGCGAGCCGGATCGCGCGGCGGCCTCGACCACCACGACGGCGCGGGCAAGGCCCGAGATGATGCGGTTTCGCTGCGGAAAGTTGCGCGCCTGCGGCTGATGGCCCATCGGCGCTTCGGACAGGCGCAGGCCTTTTCGCGCGATTTCCTCGCCCAGCACGGTGTTCTCGGAGGGATAGACCACATCGACCCCGCCCGCCATCACCGCGATGGTGCCGGTCTCGAGCGCGGCCTTGTGTGCTGCGGTGTCGATGCCGCGCGCAAGGCCCGAGACGATCACATGGCCTGCCTCGCCCAGTTCATGCGCCATGCGCCGGGCCATGCGAGTGCCCAGCGACGAGGCATTGCGCGCGCCGACCATCGCGATCGTCGAGCGGGTTAGGAGCTTGAGGTCGCCGATTGCCCAGAAGAACGGTGGCGGGTCGGAAATGTCGGTCAGTTGAACCGGATAGCGCGGATCGCCATAGGCGATGAAGGCGGCACCGGCGAATTTCGCCGCCTGGGCCTCGTGCTCGGCGGCTTCGCGCGAACAGGTCCGGTAGTCGTCGGTGCCGGCGGCCTTGGCGATTTCCGGCAATGCCTCAAGTGCGGCCTGGGCGGTGCCGTGTTCGCCCATCAGCCGGAAGAATGTCGCCACGCCGACGCGGCGGGATCGCAAGAGACGAAGCCAGGCGAGCTTGTCTTCCTCGCTTCGGGGTGGGGTGAAGGGGTGGGGGGAAGGGATGTGATCCACGTGCCTGCCTGATTCCGTCTCTTGCCCCTTCACCATGCCGCGAAATGGTTAACGCCGAGTGAACGAAACCGGGAAAAACCGCCGCAAAGACGGTTCACCCCGTTCCGTCGCCTAAGCCGCCGAGCCGCCCACCGTCAGCCCGCCGATCAGCAGCGTCGGCTGGCCCACGCCGACCGGCACCCACTGGCCCGCCTTGCCGCAATTGCCGATGCCGGGGTCGAGCGCCATGTCGTTGCCGATGGCCCGGATCTGCTTCATCGCGTCGGGGCCGTCGCCGATCAGGGTGGCGCCCCTGACCGCCGCGCCGATCTTGCCGTTCTTGACGCGGTAGGCCTCGGTGCAGGAGAACACGAACTTGCCGTTGGTGATGTCGACCTGCCCGCCGCCGAAGCCCACGGCATAGATCCCGTCCTTGAGTTCCGCCACCACCTCGTCGCGGGTGGCCTGACCGCCCTCCATGATGGTGTTGGTCATGCGCGGCATCGGCGCGTGGGCAAAGCTCTCGCGCCGCCCGTTGCCGGTGGGGGCGACCCCCATCAGCCGGGCGTTCTGGCGGTCCTGCATGTAGCCGACCAGCACGCCGTCCTCGATCAGCACGGTGCGCGATGACGGCGTGCCCTCGTCGTCGATGGTGATCGAGCCGCGACGGTCGGGGATGGTGCCGTCATCGACCACGGTCACGCCTTTTGCCGCGACCTGCTGGCCGATCAGGCCGGAAAAGGCCGAAGTGCCCTTGCGGTTGAAATCGCCCTCAAGCCCGTGGCCGACCGCCTCGTGCAAGAGGATACCGGGCCAGCCGGCACCCAGCACCACGTCCATCTGACCCGCAGGCGCCGGTTCGGCGGCGAGGTTGACAAGCGCGATGCGCAGCGCCTCGCGCGTCGTCGCCTGCCAGTTTTCCGCCGCGATCAGGCCCGTCAGCCCGGCACGGCCGCCGCCGCCATGGCCACCGCTTTCGCGCCGGCCGTTTTCCTCGACGATGACCGAGACATTGACCCGCGCCATCGGCCTTGTGTCCGACACCAGGGTTCCGTCCGGGCGCAGGATGTGGACCTCCTGCAGGCTGGCCGCGATGGTGGCCGAAACCTGCACCACGCGCGGGTCGAGATCGCGGGCGAAGGCGTCGATCTCGCGCAGGGTCTCGACCTTCACCGGGAACGTCGCGTCGCCCATCGGGTCGTCGTCGGAATAGAGCTTGCGGTTGGTGCGGGCAGGGGCTGCGGCCAGCGTGCCGCCCCCTTCGCCCACCGCCAGACGCGCGGTCTCGGCGGCGCGCTTCAGCGCGGCTTCGGAGATCTCGGTCGAATGGGCATAGCCCGCTGTTTCGGCGTTGACCGCGCGCAGACCGAAGCCTTCGGAGGCGTCGTAGCTCGCGTTGCGAAGGCGGCCATCGTCGAACACCAGCGCCTCCGAGCGGCGGCGCTCGAGGAACAATTCGCCGTCATCGGCGCCGGCGGTTGCCCCGCGCAGGACCGAAAGCGCGCGGTTCAGATCGAGGTGGGTTTCAAAGGGGCGGAAGGGGGTGCTGGATTTCGACATGGAATTCCTCTAAATTTAGCAAGGCTGCATATGAAGCCCGCCGGAGAGCCTGTTTGCTCTTGTTCCTTGCTCGGTAATATGGTTTCACCATGGACGGGAGACAACGGTAATCCCGTCTGTCAAGCGGAGAACCGTTGAGAGCGGCGCGACAAATTGGCGCCAGGCCAGGAAGATACCAGGAAGAAACCGATGTATGCGATGAAAAAGACCCTGTGGCCCCTGGCCACCCTTGCGGCAACCCTTGGCGCAGGCGTCGCCCGGGCGCAGGATCTCGAAGTGCTGGGCGCGCCGGCCCCCCGTGGGATCGCGCTGCAACCGGCCGCGACGGATGTTGCGGCGGCGACCTATTTCCTTGATGACCTGGTGCATTACATCGCCATCGGCATTTCCGTGCTGGTGTTGGTGCTCATTTTCTGGGTGATCGTGCGCTACAACCGCCGCGCCAACCCGGTGCCGCGCAAATTCAGCCACAACACCCCGATCGAGCTTGCCTGGACGCTGATCCCGATCCTGATTCTGGTGTTCATCGGTGCGAACTCGCTTCCGGTCCTGTTCAAGCAGCAGGAGATCCCGGAAGGCGACGTGGTGATCAAGGTCACCGGCAACCAGTGGTTCTGGTCCTATGACTATGTCGACAACGATTTCAGCTTCGACAGCTTCATGCTGGCGCGCGACGAACTGGCGGACGCCGGCTATGCCGACGAGCTTTACCTGCTCGCCACCGATACCGCCGTGGTGGTGCCGACCGGCAAGAAGATCGTGGTGCAGGTCACCGGGTCGGACGTGATCCACTCGTGGACGGTGCCTGCCTTCGGCGTCAAGCAGGACGCGGTGCCGGGCCGTCTGGCGGAGCTGTGGTTCACCGTGGAGCCGGGCAAGGAAGGCATCTATTTCGGCCAGTGCTCCGAGCTTTGCGGCAAGGATCACGCCTATATGCCGATCACCGTCAAGGCTGTGACCGAAGCGGAATACGAGGCCTGGCTTGACGCCGCGATCGAGGAATATGCGGGCACGCCGCGCCCGATCGACGTGGCCATGGCCGACTGAGCACGGAACGACTGGCGCGGCGGGCGCGGCTGCGTCCGCCACGGCGGCGGGCCGGTCCGGCGGGGACTGTGGGTGAGTTGAATGACCGAGACGACGGGCATCTTTGACAGCGACAAGGAAGCGGGCTTCGGCGATTACGTCGCGCTTTTGAAGCCGCGCGTGATGTCGCTTGTCGTGTTCACCGCGCTTGCCGGGCTGATCGTGGCGCCGGGCAGCATGAACCCGGTGATCGCCTTCGCCTCGATCCTGTTCATCGCACTGGGCGGCGGCGCCTCGGGCGCGCTCAACATGTGGTGGGACGCCGATATCGACCGCAAGATGCGGCGCACGCAGAAACGCCCGATTCCGGCCGGCAAGCTGACCGAGGGCGACGCGCTGGCGCTGGGCCTGGCGCTGTCGGGCTTTTCGGTGGTGATGCTGTTTCTGGCAGCGGGGCCGGTGGCGGCGGGGCTTCTGGCGTTCACCATCTTCTTTTACGCCGTGATCTATACGATGTGGCTCAAGCGCGCGACGCCGCAGAACATCGTGATCGGCGGCGCTGCCGGGGCGTTGCCGCCGATGATCGGCTGGGCCGCGGCGACCGGAGGCATCAGCCTCGAGAGCATCCTGATGTTCGCGCTGACCTTCGCCTGGACGCCGCCGCATTTCTGGGCGCTGGCGCTGTTCGTCAAGGACGACTACGCCAATGCGCATGTGCCGATGCTGACCGTCACCCATGGCCGCGACGCCACCCGCAAGCACATCCTGGTCTATACGCTGGCGCTGGCCGTGGTGGCGCTGGCGCTCGGGCTGACCTCGATCGGCGGGCCGGTCTACATGGCGGTCGCGGTGGTGATGAACTTCTTGTTCATCCGCGGCGCGGTGCGCATCCTGCGTCGCGACGACGCCGCATCCGAGGCCGACAAGCACCTGGCGGAACGCAAGTTCTTCAAGCTGTCGCTCTATTACCTGTTTCTGCATTTCGGCGCGCTGATGGTCGAGGCGGCGCTGGTGCCCTACGGGCTGGGGGGCTGGTGATGGCGACGCAGTTTCGGGCAGAACATGAATTGCCCCGCCGCCGCCGCAGCCGCAACATCGGCCTGGGCGTGACCCTGGTGCTGTGCGTGGTGCTGGTCTATGCCCTGACCATCGCCAAGCTGGGCACCGACCCGAACGATGCGCTGGGCTCGGCGGTGACACCGCCGGCGGCCACGACCGGGGAGGGCAGCCAATGACCGGCTGGACCCCGATACACAAGACGCTCGCGGCGCTGTCGCTCGTGGTCATCACCATGGGCGCGCTGGGCTGGGCGGCGGTGCCGTTCTACGACTGGTTCTGCCGCGTCACCGGCTATGGCGGCACCACCAGCGTTGCCGATGCGGGCTCGGACGTGGTTCTGGACAAGACCATCAAGGTGCGTTTCGACGGCTCGATCGAGCGCGGCATGCCCTGGGAGTTCAAGCCGGTGCAGCGCGAGATGGAGCTCAGGATCGGCGAGACCGGGCTGGCCTTCTACGAGGCCTACAACCCGACCGACCAGCCGATCGCCGGCACCGCCAGCTATAACGTGGCGCCCTATTCGGTCGGCCCCTATTTCATCAAGATCGACTGTTTCTGCTTCACCGAACAGGTGTTGCAGCCGGGCGAGCGGGTGTCGATGCCCGTGACCTTCTATGTCGACCCCGACATCACCAGGGACAGGGACGCGAAGTTCGCCAAGTCGATCACCCTGTCCTATACTTTCCACGAAACCGCATTGCCGGAAGACTACGCGCATCTGGAAACGGATGTTCCGGCGCGACAGAACTAACCGACAAGGGTCAGGGGACCGGAGAACAATGGCTCACGCAAAAAATCACGATTATCACATCCTGAAACCCTCGCTGCACCCGCTGGTCGGGGCGGTGGGTGCCTTCATCATGTTCTATGGTGCGGTGCGCTGGATGCACGACACGGGCCCCTGGGTGTTCGCGTTGGGGGTGCTCATGGTGCTCTACACGATGTTCGTCTGGTGGTCGGACGTGGTCGACGAGGCGCAATCGGGCGAACATTCCCCGGTCGTGCGGATCGGCCTGCGCTACGGCATCATCCTGTTCATCGTTTCCGAGGTGATGTTCTTCTTCGCCTGGTTCTGGAACTTCTTCAAACACGCGCTCTACCCGATGGGGCCGCAAAGCCCGGCGATCGACGGTGTCTGGCCGCCGGTGGGGATCGAGACCTTCGACCCCTGGCACCTGCCCCTGATCAACACGCTGATCCTGCTGCTTTCGGGCGCGGCGGCGACCTGGGCGCACCACGCGCTGGTTCATGAGAACAACCGCCGCGACCTGATCACCGGCCTGGCCATCGCGATCTTTCTCGGCGTCGCCTTCACCTTGTTCCAGGCCTATGAATACAGCCACGCGGCCTTCGGTCTGTCGGGCAACATCTATGGCGCGTCGTTCTACATGGCGACCGGGTTCCACGGCTTTCACGTGATCATCGGGACGATCTTCCTGTTCGTCTGCCTGATGCGTGCGATCAAGGGCCACTTCACCCCCGAGGCGCATGTCGGCCTCGAGGGGGCGGCGTGGTACTGGCACTTCGTCGACGTGGTCTGGCTGTTCCTGTTCGCCTCGATCTACGTCTGGGGCAGCTGAGCCAACCTTGCCCTTCGGGGCAATATGCGAGACATGACAAGCGCGGGGGCCAGCCCTCGCGCTTTTCCCTTCGGAGGCTTGATGGTCCGTCAGATCGTGACAGGTGTGCTGCTCCTTGCGGGGCTCGCGGTCTTCGTCGGCCTCGGTGTCTGGCAGGTGCAGCGGATGGTCTGGAAGGACGCCGAGCTCGCCCGGCTTGAGGCGCATATCGCCGGCGACCCGGTGGCGCTGCCCGATACGCCCGACCCGGAGGAGGACCGTTACCTGCCGGTCACGCTCGACGGTGCGATCGGCGAGGGCGAGCTTCACGTCCTGGTGTCGTCGCGCGACTATGGCGCCGGGTTTCGCATCATCGCGCCCTTCACGACGGGTGAGGGACGGCGGATCATGGTCGACCGGGGCTATGTCCCGACCGCGATGAAGGACGCCGCGCGCGCGACCAGTGCGATGCGCGTCACCGGCAACCTGCACTGGCCGGACGAGCGCGACGCCTACACCCCCGAGGATGATCCCGAGGGCAACTGGTGGTATGCCCGCGACGTCGACAAGATGGCCCGCGCGCTGGGCACCGAGCCGGTTCTGGTGATCGCCCGCGCGCCCACCGATCCGCAGGTTCTGCCGATGCCGGTCAGCGCCGAGGCGATCCCGAACGACCATCTGGGCTATGCGGTGACGTGGTTTCTGCTTGCCGCATCCTGGGTGGTGATGACAGTCTTTGCGCTTTGGCGTATACGGCGCCGGGCGAAGGCGGGCGACGGCAAGGTGCACCGCGCAGGCAGAGGCGAAGGCAGATGAAATACATATCCACCCGCGGCAACGCGCCGATACTGAGTTTCGAAGAGGCCATGCTGACGGGGCTCGCCCGCGACGGCGGCCTCTACGTGCCGAAAACCGTGTCCGAGCGTCGCCACGACGAGATCGCGGCGCTGCCGGGGATGGGCTATGAGGAGGTCGCCTACTGGCTGATGCGCCCCTTCATCGGCGAGAGCTTTTCGGCCGAGGAACTGCGCGCCATCATCGCGCGCGCCTATGCGGGTTTCGGCCACGCCGCCCGCGCGCCGCTGGTGCAGCTTGGCCCCAACCACTTTCTGCTGGAGCTGTTTCACGGCCCGACGCTGGCGTTCAAGGACTTCGCCATGCAGCTTATCGGCCAGATGTTCCAGACCGCGCTGGCCAAGCGCGGCGAGCGGATCACGATCGTCGGAGCCACTTCCGGCGACACCGGATCGGCGGCGATCGAGGCGTTTCGCGGGCTGGAGAACGTCGATGTCTTCATCCTCTACCCGCATGGCCGGGTCTCGGAGGTGCAGCGCCGGCAGATGACCACCCCGACAGAGGCCAACGTGCACGCGCTGGCGGTCGATGGCGATTTCGACGATTGCCAGGCGCGGCTGAAGGACATGTTCAACCATTTCGAGTTCCGCGACGCCGTGGGCCTCGCCGGTGTGAACTCGATCAACTGGGCGCGGGTGCTGGCGCAGGTGGTGTATTACTTCACCGCCGCCTCAAGCCTTGGCGCACCGCTTCGCCCGGTCAGCTTCACTGTGCCCACCGGCAATTTCGGCGACGTCTTCGCCGGCTACATCGCGCGCAAGCTGGGCCTGCCGATCGAGAAGCTGGTGATCGCCACGAACCAGAACGACATCCTGCACCGCACGCTGGAAACCGGCAGCTATACCAAGGCCAGCGTCACGCCCTCGATCAGCCCGTCGATGGACATTCAGGTGTCCTCGAATTTCGAACGCGTGCTGTTTGACGCCTACGGGCGCGACGGCAGCGTGGTGGCCGAGCAGATGGACGACCTCACGCGCGGCGGCTTCACCATCTCGCAGGGCGCCATCGACTTCTTGCGCGCGCAATTCGTCTCGGGCCGCGCGTCGGAGGCCGAGACCAAGGCGACCATCAAGGCAATCTGGGAAACCACCGGCGAAGTGATCTGCCCGCATACCGCCGTCGGCGTGAAGGTGGCCGAGGAACATCTTGGCGCGACCCCGATGATCACGCTCGCCACAGCGCATCCGGCCAAGTTTCCCGAGGCGGTCAAGGATGCCTGCGGGCAGGATGTGCCGCTGCCGCCGCGCATGGCGGATCTGTTCACCCGCGACGAACGCGTCACGCGGGTGCCCAACGACCTTGCCGCGATCGAGGCGCTGATCCGCGAGCGGACCGGCCGGTGAGTATCCAGTTCGACACCCTCTCCAACGGCTTTCGCGTCGTTACCGAACACATGCCGGGCGTGGAAAGCGCCGCCCTTGGCGTCTGGGTCACGGCGGGCGGGCGGCATGAACTGGCGGTGCAGAACGGCATCGCGCATTTCCTCGAGCACATGGCGTTCAAGGGCACGAAACGGCGCAGCGCGCTGCAGATCGCCGAGGAAATCGAGGACGTTGGCGGCTATCTCAACGCCTATACCTCGCGCGAAGTCACCGCCTATTACGCCCGCGTGCTCAAGGAAGACGTGCCGCTGGCCTTCGACGTGGTGTCCGACATCGTGTTGAACCCGGTCTTCGATGCCCGCGAGATCGAGGTCGAGCGTGGCGTGATCCTGCAGGAGATCGGTCAGGCCCTCGACACGCCCGACGACGTGATCTTCGACTGGTTGCAGGAGGTCGCCTATCCCGACCAGCCCATCGGGCGCACCATCCTTGGCCCGGCCGAACGGGTGCGTGCCTTCGGCCGCGAGGACCTTGCGGGCTTCGTCGCCCAGCACTATCGGCCCGAGCGGATGATCCTGTCGGCGGCGGGCGCGGTCGACCATGACCAGATCATGCGTCTGGCCGAAGCCACGTTCGGCCATCTGGAGCGCGGCCGCGACGCGCTGATCGAGCCAGCGGGGTTCATCGGCGGCGAGCGGCGCGAGTTGAAGACGCTCGAACAGGTGCATTTCACGCTGGGGTTCGAGGGGCCGGGATATGCCGATCCGGCGATCTACACGGCGCAGACCTATGCCGGCGCGCTGGGCGGCGGCATGTCGTCGCGCCTGTTTCAGGAACTGCGCGAGAAACGCGGGCTGTGCTACACGATCTTCGCGCAGGCCGGGGCCTATTCCGACACCGGGATGCTGACGATCTATGCCGGGACGTCGTCCGAGGAAATCGCGGCGCTTGCCCGGCTCACGATCGACGAGGTCAAACGCGCCGCCGACGACATGTCTGTGGCCGAGGTCGACCGGGCGCGGGCGCAGATGAAGGCCGGGATGCTGATGGGGCTGGAATCGGCCTCGTCGCGCGCCGAACGGCTGGCGCGGCAGGTGTCGATCTGGAACCGGGTGATCCCGATCGAGGAAACCGTGGCGCGGATCGACGCGGTCGATCTGGCAGCGGTGCGCGATTTCGCAACACTGGTCGCCGGCGAGGCGCCCGCGGCCCTTGCGCTCTATGGTCCGGCCGAGACCGCGCCTGCCTTCGAGGAGCTGCGCGAAAGGCTTGTCGGCTGATGTTCGGGCGCAGCCCGAAAGTGCGGATCGAGACCGAGCGCATGACGCTGCGCCCGCCTCAGCATGGCGACTATACCGGCTGGGCCGGGCTGCGCGACCGGAGCCGCGATTTCCTGACGCCGTGGGAGCCGACATGGGCCTCCGACCACCTCAGCCGCAAGAGCTTCACCAACCGGGTCTACTGGGCCAACCGGGCGGTCGCGCAGGGCAACGCGCTGCCGCTGTTCCTGATCCGGCGGCGCGACGGGGTGCTGCTGGGGGCGCTGACGCTCGACAACATCAGGCGCGGCCCGGCGCAGGCGGGCACCGCCGGATACTGGGTCGGACAGCCCTATGCGCGTGCGGGCTACATGCGCGAGGCGCTGGCGGCGCTGGTGCATCATGCCTTCAACGAGCTTGACCTCAGCCGGATCGAGGCCGGCTGCCTGCCGGAAAACACCGCCTCGCGCGGGGTGCTGGAAAAGACCGGCTTCAAATACGAGGGCGTGGCGCAGTCCTACCTGCAGATCAACGGCCGCTGGCGCAACCATGTGCTCTATGCCAACCTGCGCGCCGACCGGCGCGGCCGCACCGATGCGGGGTAGGGGCGCGGTCCGGGTGCGCGGGTTCGCCCCAAGCGATTGACTTTACGGCAACAAGCAGGCCACTCAGGCACGATGAGACATGCGTTTCCCCATGCCCGACCCGGCGAGGTGATCGGGCTGCTCGGCGGATCGTTCGATCCGGCGCATGATGGCCATGCCCATATCACCCGCGAGGCGCTGAAACGCTTTCGCCTCGACCGGGTGTGGTGGCTGGTCAGCCCCGGCAATCCCCTGAAGGCGCATGGCCCCGCGCCGATGGAAATGCGACTGGCGCGGGCGCGCGAGGTGATCGACGATCCGCGCGTCACCATCACCGACATCGAGGCGCGGCTGGGCACGCGCTACACCGCCGAGACGCTCGAGCGGCTGTTCGCGCTCTATCCGCGCGCGCGTTTCGTCTGGCTGATGGGGGCCGACAATCTGGCGGGCTTCCACCACTGGGAGAACTGGCAGGACATCTTCGAGGCGCTGCCGATCGGCGTCATCGCCCGGCCCGGCGACCGGGTGACGGCGCGGATGTCGCCTGCGGCCCGGCGCTACCGCGCGGCGCGTCTGCCCGGGGGCGAGGCCGGGCGGCTGGCCGATGCGGCCCCGCCTGCGTGGTGCCTGATCAACGTGCCGATGGTCGATACCTCGTCCAGCGCGATCCGCGCGGCGGGCGGCTGGCGCAGCGAGACCGGCTGATCCGGAGCCACACCACGAAATTGTTTCCAGATACGGGCTTGTGGCGACTCGGTCGGATTGGTTAACTCACGCCATGGGCGGGGGTATTTCCAGACGTTTCTTCCTCGGGGGCGCAGTTTCGGCTGTAGCCGGCGTTGTCTTTGCCGACGCTCCGGAACGGTCGATCCGGCCACGGCCGCGCGATCCGGAAAAGATCGCGGTGGCAATGCGCGAGGTGCGCCGGCAGGCCGCACCCGCCGTCTCCGACCTGATCGACGAGGCGCGTCTTGGTGGCACGGTCGGGTTCATCGTGGCCGACGCGCGCACCGGCGACGTGCTTGAAAGCCTCATGCCCGACGAGCCCCTGCCGCCCGCCTCGGTCGCCAAGTCGGTGACCGCGCTCTATGCGATGTCGGCGCTGGGCGCGGCGTTCCGGTTTAGCACCCGTCTGATCGCCACCGGGCCGATCACCGAAGGGCGGCTTGACGGCGATCTGGTGCTCGAAGGCTCGGGCGACCCGGACCTGAACACCGACGATCTGGCCGAGATGGCCACCAGGCTCAAGGCCGCCGGGCTGCGCGAGATCACCGGGCGGTTCCGCATCTATGCCGGCGCGCTGCCCTATATCCGCTCGATCGACCCGGAACAGCCGGACCATGTCGGCTACAATCCGGCGATCTCGGGGGTGAACCTCAATTTCAATCGGGTGCATTTCCAGTGGCAACGCGCCGAGACCGGCTGGGCGGTCAGCATGGATGCGCGCTCCGACAGCCTTCGCCCGGCGGTGTCGGTGGCCAAGATGGCGGTCGTGAACCGCGATCTGCCGGTCTACACCTACCGCGATGCGATGGGCGTCGATGAATGGACCGTGGCCTCGCAGGCGCTGGGCAATGGCGGGTCGCGCTGGCTGCCGGTGCGACGGCCCGACCTTTACGCGGGCGAGGTGTTGCAGGTGCTGGCGGGCGCGCATGGCATCCGCTTGCCTTCACCCGAGGTCACCACCACGCGCCCCACCGGCAGCGCGATCGTCACCCATGACAGCGACGACCTGTCGGAGATGACGCGGCTGATGCTGCGCTATTCCACCAACATCACCGCCGAGGTGCTCGGGCTCACGGCCAGCCGCAAGGCCGGTGCGCCGGTCGACAGCCTTCAGGCCTCGGCCCATGCGATGAACGACTGGATGCGCGACACGATGGGCGCCACCGACGCGCATTTCGAGGACCATTCCGGCTTGTCGGGCAACTCCCGCGTCAGCGCGCGCGATCTTGTCCGCATGCTGATCGCCGACGGACCGGGCGGCGCGCTGCATGCGCATCTCAAGGATATTCCGGTCTGGAACGACCAGAGCAAGCCGGTCAGCGGCGCGCATTACCTGATCCATGCCAAGACCGGCACGCTCAATTTCGTCTCGGCGCTGGCGGGCTATGTCACGCCCGACGTCGGCCCGCCGCTCGCGTTTGCGATCTTCACCGCCGATACCGAGCGCCGCGCCCTGATCCCGCCCGAGGAGATGGAGCGCCCGAACGGCGCGGGCGCCTGGGCCGGGCGCGCGCGTCTGTTGCAGCAAAAGCTGATCCGGCGCTGGGCGGCGGTCTACAGCGTCTGAGCCGTCAGCCCTGTGCCGGGATGTTCACCGCCTTGACGCTGGCCGGGCGCGCCGCGCAGGTCTCGTGCCAGCGGTTCACATGCGGCACGTCGTCCATTTCCAGCACGTCGTAGGCGTCATAGAACCCCGACAGCACCCGCACCCAGGGCCAGATCGCGATATCGGCGATGGTGTAGTCGTCGCCCATGACGAACTCGCGCCCCTCGAGACGGTCGTTCAGCACGTCGAGCAGGCGCTGGCTTTCTTCCTTGTAGCGGGTGAAGGGGCGGCGGTCCTCGATCTCCTTGCCGGCGAAGGCGTGGAAGAACCCGAACTGCCCGAACATCGGCCCGGCGCCGCCCATCTGCCACATCAGCCACTGGATCGTCTCATAGCGCCGCGCGGCGTCGGAGGGCAGGAACATGCCGGTCTTCTCGGCCAGATAGATCAGGATCGCGCCCGATTCAAACAGCCCCAACGGCACCCCGCCCGGCCCGTCCGGGTCGATGATCGCGGGGATCTTGTTGTTGGGGTTGAGCGACAGGAACTCCGGCGTGAACTGGTCGTTTTCCGCGAAGCTGACCAGATGCGGCTCATAGGCCAGCCCGGTTTCCTCGAGCATCGCCGAGACCTTGATGCCGTTCGGTGTCGGCAGGGAATAGAGCTGGATGATGCCGGGGTTCTTCGCGGGCCAGCGCGCGGTGATGTTGAAATCGTCCAACATGAATGATCCTTTCCGGCCCTGAAGACCGTCAAAATGTTGAAATTATGAAACCGCTCTCAGCGCGTCAGCGTCATGTGCCGCGCCCGCGCGCCGCGTTCGATGGCGGCGGCGTGCAGCCGGTCGATATCAAGCTCGTCACGGATTTCCTCGAGCAACCGAAGCTCGGGTGCCGCCAGCATCCCGTCCGCTGCCGCCACGTCGCAGGCCAGCGCATAGGCGGTTTCCCAAAGTTGCTCGGGCAGGTTCTCGCGCACCAGACCGAACAGGGCATCAAGCCCGTCCTCCTCGGTCAGCAGGTCGAACACCACCTGGCTCACGGTCTTCAGCCGGTCCATGTCATAGGTCGCGAAAACCGGCAGGTGGTTGACGCTGGTCTCGATGCGCAGAAGCTCGGCGGTGCCGATCTGTTCGTCGGACACCGAGACGGCGACCATCACCGCGATCAGGCTGTCCTCGGGCGTCAGGGCGTGGGGAAGGTCGGGCACATGGGCCTCCTTGGGATTTGTTGTTGCGGTGCAGAATATTGACCCCGGGCCCCAGCCGCAATAGGAACCGGACCTTGCGGGGCATGGTGCCCCGGCGTGATGAAAGAACAAGACATGTCCGAACTGCGCGATCTTGCGATGACGTCGAAAGCCTGGCCCTTCGAAGAGGCGCGCCGGCTGGCGAAACGCTATGACAAGGCGCCGCCCGAGAAAGGCCATGTGCTGTTCGAGACCGGCTATGGCCCCTCGGGCCTGCCGCATATCGGCACCTTCGGCGAGGTCATGCGCACCACGATGATCCGCCACGCCTTCGAGGTGATCTCGGACATCCCGACGCGGCTGATCTGTTTTTCCGACGATCTCGACGGGATGCGCAAGGTGCCCGACAACGTTCCGCAGGGCGACATGCTGCGCGAGAACCTGCAACGCCCGCTGACCAGCGTCCCCGATCCGTTCGGTGAATACGAGAGCTTCGGGCACCACAACAACGCCATGCTGCGCCGGTTTCTCGACACCTTCGGGTTCGAGTATGAATTCTACTCGGCCACCGAGTTCTACAAGTCAGGCCAGTTCGACAAGACGCTGCTGCTGGCCGCCGAACGCTATGACGCGCTGATGGCGATCATGCTGAAATCGCTGCGCGAGGAACGCCAGCAGACCTATTCGATCTTCCTGCCGATCCACCCGGAAACCGGCCGGGTGCTCTATGTGCCGATCAAGGAGGTCAACGCCAGCGACGGCACGATCACCTTCGACGACGAGGACGGGCGCGAATGGACGCTTCCGGTCACCGGCGGCAACGTCAAGTTGCAGTGGAAGCCCGATTTCGGCGCGCGCTGGGCCGCGCTCGACGTCGATTTCGAGATGTATGGCAAGGACCATTCGAGCAACACGCCGATCTATGACGGCATCTGCCGCGCACTGGGCGGACGCGCGCCGGAGCACTTCATCTATGAGCTGTTCCTTGACGAGAAGGGTGAGAAGATCTCGAAGTCGAAGGGCAACGGGCTGACAATCGACGAATGGCTCACCTATGCCTCGACCGAGAGCCTGGCCTATTTCATGTATCTCAAGCCCAAGACCGCCAAGCGCATGTTCTTTGACGTGATCCCGCGGGCGATGGACGAATATCACCAGCACCTCGAGGCCTATCCGACGCAGGATCTGGCCGCGCAACTGGCCAACCCGGTCTATCACATCCACGCGGGTGAGGTGCCGGAGAACCGGATGGTGGTCAGCTATTCGATGCTGCTCAACCTCGCCTCGGTCGCCTCGACCCGCGACAAGGACGTGCTCTGGGGTTTCATCCGCAACTACGCGCCGGAGGCCTCACCCGAGACGCACCCGGACCTCGACGCCGCCGCCGGTTTTGCCTTGCGCTATTTCGAGGATTTCGTCGCCCCCAATCGGGTGTTCCGCCTGCCAACCGAGCTTGAGCGCGAAGCGCTGAGCGACCTGCGCGACCGGCTCGCCGCCTGGGACGGACCGCTCGACGGCGAGGCGTTGCAAGCCGAGGTCTTCGCCTGCGGACGCGAGCGGTTCGAGCCGCTGCGCGACTGGTTCAAGGCGCTCTACCAGGTGCTGCTGGGCGCCGATCAGGGGCCGCGCTTCGGCACCTTCATCGCCCTTTACGGCGTGGCCGAGACGGCGGCCCTGATCGACCGGGGGCTGGCGGGCGAGCTGGTTCAGTCCTCCGCTTCGGGGTCCGGTTCCGGCACGGCGTAATCCGCCGCACTGACCGTCGCCTCGAAGAACGCGAAGAAGTCGGGCGTGCCGAAGTGGTTGCCGACCGAAACCCTTGACGGGATGGTGAAGCCGTCAAAGGTATCCTCTTCCAGCACCTCGGCGCCGAACGGCTGCAGGCGGTAGGTGCCTTCGGGGTTGGCGTTGCTCCAGCGCTGGGTTTCGACGCTTTTCACCGCGCCATCGGCGGCGAGGGCCAGCGTGATCGTCACCGCCTCGCTGCCTTCACCGAAGGTCACGTCGGCGCGGTCCGGCCCGATCGGTTGCCAGCGCGCGCCGAGTGCGGGGTGGAGCGCCGCCGGTGCCCAGATCGCCTCGACCGCCGGGCGGGCGCGGGCGGCGCGGTCGACGTCCTGGGTCGCTGCCTCGCGCACCAGCGACTTCAGGCCGTAGGCCCAGAACCGCGTCCAACCGTGGCCGCCTTCCAGCCCGTCCGATCCGGTGATGATCATGCCGTCGCCGTCCATCCGCGCGACCCAGACGAACTCGTCGGGCGCGGTCAGAAGCTGGCGGGCGCGCATTTCGAAGGTCTTGTGATCGGCCTCGGTGCCCAGCCGGAAGGTGCCCTTCATCGTCAGGATCACGGTCGGGCGCAGCGGCGTTCCCGGCGCGATCGCGTGGGTCAGGTAGCGGCGCGCGATCTCGGGCTGATCCTCGAGCGCATCGGGGTCGAAGGTCAGCGTCGCCGGGCCAGCACGCTCGGATATCGCGCCCCAGGCGGCATCGGCATGTGCCATGTTGTTGCGGTATCGGATATGTCCCAGACCGCCCGCGACGATCAGCGCCACGACAGATAGGCCGACAAGGTATTTGATGGTGCGTTTCATGAAAGCTCTCCTTGGGCGGCTTTAGGCGCCGAACCGGCCCCGCGCGCATTGACATACGTCAAACACGCGCGGGTTGCTGTCATGTGACTGATCCAACGGGCGTTTGGCGCGCATCAATGGCATAGGGCGAAAGAAGTTGGAACAGAACATCCGCGTCTGTGCCACCGCCTTCGGCTCTGCCCCCGCACCCCCAGCGAACGCATGCCTTAACGGCTGTTAACCTCACTTTGCTAGACCTGTTCCCCGGCCAAGATCACCGAAAGGGACAGGAATGAATATCGCGATCACCGAGGGGCTCAACCTCATGCCGCCGCGTTTTGCGAACGGGCTGAATGTCTGGTCGAGCGAGAACGGCACGCCGGGTTCGGCCAGCTATGACGGTGCGTCCAATGCCGCGCTGGTGCCGGCCGATCCGGATTTCGGCGGCTGTCTCGAGCTGGTGAAAACCCAGTCGGTGCAGAAACTGCGCTGGAAGGGCCAGACCCCGATCCGTCCCGGCACCTACCTGCGCATCCGCGCGCGGGTGAAGGCGATCAGCGGCATCCTGCCCAGCGTGCGTATTGCCGGATATGCCGCCGACGCGGGCGGCAACAACCTTGGCGGGCTGGTGCAGGTCGGCGCGGCGACGACGCTGACCGCCTATGGCGAGGTGGTCGAGATCGACGCCATCGTCGGCAGCGGCAACCGGCCCGGCGTCGGCATGGTCTGGGGCATGGGTGCGGCCTATGGCCATTTCGGGCTTGACCTGACGGGCGGCTCTGGCGGGATCGTTCGGATCGACGACATCGTGATCGAGGACATCACCGAAGCCTTCCTGCGCGACATGATGGACATGGTCGACGTTCGCGACTACGGCGCGGTGGGCGACGGCGTGACCGACGACCGCGCCGCCTTCGCCGCCGCCGACGCCGCCGCCGCCGGGCGCACCCTGATCGTGCCGGACGGGGTGTTCTTCATCGGCGCGCACCTGACGCTGCACTCGAAGGTCCGCTTCGAGGGCACCGTGACGATGGCGAACGCGACCCGGCTGATCCTGATCCGCGGCTTCAACCTTGCGACCTATATCGACGCCTTCGGCGACGAGATGCTGGCGTTCAAGAAGGGCTTTCAGGCGCTTCTGAACTATGCCGACCACGACGCCTTCGACATGGGCGGGCGGCGTGTCGAGGTGACCGAGCCGATCGACATGCAGGACGCGGTGGCCGACGTCACCACCTTCGAGATCCGCCGGGTGATCCGCGACGGCCAGTTCTATGTGCTCGACGGCCCGGCATGGGCGCCCGACGTGGTGACCCGGCAGGGCAGCTACAACTCCAACAACCCCTTCACCATCACCGGGCTGTCGAATGCCGCGCAGATCAACCCGGGATCGCTGGTGACGGGGCAGGGTGTCGGGCGCGAGGTGTATGTCAAGGAGGTCAACGTCGGCGCGGGCAGCCTGACGCTGAGCCAGCCGCTCTATCGCCCGAACGCAACCCAGAGCTACACCTTCACGCGGTTCAAATACCTGCTCGATTTCCACGGCTTCACCAAGATGAGCCGGATGACGGTGCAGAACGTCGAGTTCCAGATGAACACCTTCGCCAGCGGCGTGATGCTGCCGCGCGACGGCGAGAATTTCCAGTTCAAGGACTGCTTCTTCATCAAGCCCAGCCATCGCGGCATCTCGTCTTCCGGGCGCGGCTGTCAGGACCTGCATATCGACCGCTGCCAGTTCATCTCGGCCGAACAGGGGCTCGCGGCGACGGCACGCCAGTCGGTCGCCTTCAACGTCAACGCCAACGACGCCAAGATCCGCGACAACCGCTTTCAGCGCATGGGGCTGACCGGCATCCTCGCGGGCTCCAACCACCTGATCGTCGGCAATCACTGGTTTCAGGGCGACGAGGTGGCCGCCGGGCCGCGCACGCCGGGAATGGTGTTCACCTACGAGCCTTGCGAGACCGTCATCACCGGCAACTACATCGACAATTGCTATATCGAGTGGACCAACGAACATGACGCCAAGCCCGATTTCGGCAGCGAGTATTCCTTTGGCGGGCTGACGATCACCGGCAACATCTTTCTTGCCAGCGACTGTGCCAGCCATTCGCGCTTCATCGTCATCAAACCCTATGGCAGCGGTCATTTCGTCTCGGGGATGCATGTGAACCAGAATGTGTTCCGGGTCTCGCGCACCCTGATGGACCGGGTCGAGGGGGTCGATACCACCCATGCCACGCTCGACAACTGGCGCTGCCGCAACCTGACCTTCGAGCGCAATACCTATCACGGGGTGCAGCAACCTACGATCAGCCCGGTCGCGCTCGAGTTCCAGCAGAACACCGACCAGACGACGTGGAGCCTTGACGTCTCGGGGTTCCTGCCGTTCGGCGGCAATGCCCGCACCGTGACCTCGGTCGTGACCGAAAACGGCATCCGCAACGGCGCGGGGGATCTGGTCTTCGCCAAGCCCTATGCCAAGGCGAACCAGGGCGCGGGCTACGGCCTCGTGCAACTGGTCTGGCCGGAGCCCTGCCGCGGCACGGTGCATGTCACCGCGCGGGTCGACAAGCCTTCCTGAGCACGCGGCGACCGGGCGAAATCTTGACCCGGATCAATGCCCTTTCCGGCCAGAACGTGTATGCTTGAGAGGTGCAGTTGAGGAGGGTTCCGGATGACGATCACCACGGGAAAGGATGCTGCGCGGCCCACCGGGGCGGCGCAGGGGGAAAAGACCACGCCGCGCGCCAAGGGGCGCGCGGCCGAGATAGCCGGGGACGCCGGCGAGTTCCCGAAGGTGACGACCGACCTCATCCGCCAGACCTTCGAGAACGGCGCCTATCCCTACGAGGGCAAGCTCGACCGCAAGAGCTACGAGAGCGAGAAGGCCTGCCTTCAGGCCGAGCTGCTCAAGGTGCAGAAGTGGGTGGGCGAGACCGGGCAGAAGTTCGTCCTGCTGTTCGAGGGCCGCGACGCCGCCGGCAAGGGCGGCACGATCAAGCGATTCATGGAGCATCTGAACCCGCGTGAGGCGCGTGTCGTGGCGCTGAACAAGCCCACCGACCGCGAGCGCGGCGAGTGGTTCTTTCAGCGCTATGTCCAGCACCTGCCCACGGCGGGCGAAATGGTGTTCTACGACCGCTCCTGGTATAATCGTGCCGGGGTCGAGCGGGTGATGGGCTTTTGCACCCCGAACGAATACCTCGAATTCATGCGCCAGACGCCCGAACTTGAACGGATGCTGGTGCGTTCCGGCATCCAGCTTTACAAATACTGGTTTTCCGTCACCCGAGAAGAACAGGCCCGCCGCTTTGCCGCGCGCGAGACGGATCCGCTGAAACGCTGGAAGCTCAGCCCGGTGGACAAGGCGTCCCTGTCGAAATGGGACGATTATACCGAGGCGAAAGAGGCGATGTTCTTCTATACCGACACCGCCGATGCGCCCTGGACGATCGTGAAGTCGAACGACAAGAAACGCGCCCGGCTCGAGACGATGCGCCATTTCCTCAACACGCTCGACTATCCCGGCAAGGACCATGGGCTTGTCACCCGCCCCGATCCGCTGATCATCGGCCATGCCAGCCAGGTGATCCGCGGTGCCGCCCATATCCTTGGCGCGAGCCTGCACCCCGACCACCGGCGCGCCGGGCGCGAGGAGGGGTAGGCGACAAGCAGCCAAGCGGCATCTGCGCCCCTTGCCGGAACGCCGCCGGGGCTTCATCCTTGCGCCGACGTGCAAGGCAGGAGGACCACGGGTGCGGATCACACGACGGACGGCAACATTCGGATTGGTCGCGACGGGGCTTGCGGCCTGCGGCGCGCGCGTCCCGGCGCCCGCGCTGGTCACACCTGCCGCTGCCGCCACCGACATTCCCGCGACCGTCGAGGCGCCGCCGGCGCGGTCGGCCAACAGCGGCTATGACGGCTGGGTGGACGGCTTTCGCGCGCGCGTCTCGTCCAAGGGCATCTCCGAGACGACGCTCGACGCCGCCTTTCGCGATGCGGGCTATCTGCCAAGCGTGATCGAGAACGACCGCAAGCAGTTTCAGGACCGCCGCACGCTCGAGGACTACATCGCCATCGCCGCGACCGACGCGCGGCTGTCCAACGGTGCGAAGATGTCGGCCAGGCACAAGGCGCTTCTGGCCGATATCGAGCGTCAGTTCGGGGTCGAGGCCGAGGTGCTGCTGGCGATCTGGGGCATGGAAAGCTCTTACGGCGCGCGGCGCGGCTCGACGCCGGTGGTCTCGGCGCTGTCGACGCTGGGCTATGCCAGCCGGCGCGCGGCGTTCTTCGAGGGGCAGTTGGTTTCGGCGCTGCGCATCCTTCAGCGCGGCGACATCGCGCCCGCGAAGATGACCGGAAGCTGGGCCGGCGCGATGGGCCATACCCAGTTCATCCCGACCACGTTCGAAAGCCACGGGGTCGATTTTCGCGGCGACGGGCGGCGCGACATCTGGGCTGATGACCCGACCGACGCGCTGGCCTCGGCGGCGAATTACCTCAGGGCCTCGGGCTGGAACCGGGGTCAGCTCTGGGGGCTGGAGGTGCGGCTGCCGCAAGGCGGTGCCGCGCTGGAAACCCTGCCGGCGGCACAGTGGAGCGCCAAGGGCGTGACCCGCGCCGATGGCCGCGCGCTGCCCGATCACGGGCCCGCGCAGCTGATCCTGCCGGGGGGCGCGGGCGGTCCTGCGTTCCTTCTGTTCCGCAATTACTGGGTGTTTCGCAAATACAACGACTCGATGAAATACGCGCTGGCGGTCGGGCATCTGTCGGACCGGCTGGCGGGTGGCAAGGCGCTGGTCGGCTCATTCGGGACGGATGCCGAGGGGCTGACGCTGGACGAGCGCAAGGAGATGCAGGAACGCCTGACCAAGGCCGGGTTCGACACCGACGGCGCCGACGGGGTGATCGGCGACAAGACCACGGCAGCGATCCGCGCCTATGAGGCTGCGCGCGGGATTGCGGTCAGCGGCATAGCCTCGCATGCGCTGTTGCGCCACCTCAGGGGGTAAGGGCCGCCGTCAGTTCCTTGCGGATGGGCTCCAGCCGGGCAAAGCCGGTGATGAGTGCGGCCAGCGGGTCGGCCTGTTCGGCGGCATCGAGATCATGCCACAGCACCATGCCCTTGCGCCGCAACAACCCGCCGCGCGGGTGGTCGGCGGGGTAGGGGGCAGGCACCTTCTTGATGTCTGCCGGGTTCATCCGGTGACCCTCGGCCAGCGCCGCGTCGATCGTTGCCGCCAATGCCGCGCCCGCGTCCGACGCGACATGATCGCGCCAACGCGCCAGCGCCGGTTTGTCGAACGCCATCACCCCGACCCCGAGCCGGGCATAGGTGCGCGCCGCCCCGAACATGAATGTGACCGGCGTGGCGCGGTCGGTCCATTGCAGGTGCAGGTGGGTGTTGTAGGGCGTCTTGTCGCGGGAAAACCGCAGGTCGCGCTGGACGCGGTAGAGTTTCGGCGTCACCGACAGCCCGGCCTCGCGTCGCAGCGATTGTTCGATTTCATCGAGAAATGCCTTGGCAGGGCGCTTTACGGCGGCCTCATAGTCGGATTTATGCTCATTGAACCAGTCGCGGTTGTTGTTGGCGGCAAGCCGGTCGAGAAAACCGAGCGCCTCCGGGATCAGGGTTTCAAACGCGGGCATGGCAAACTCCTTTGCGTCAGGTTGCCCGGATCGCGCGCCTTGTCCAGCGCCATGCGCGGGATTAGGTAATGTCGGCGGTCAGGAGGCGATGATGTGGGATGAACGATTTTCAATGCCGGGCTACCTGTTCGGAACCGAACCGGCGGCGTTTCTGGCGGCGCATGCGGAATACCTGAAACCGGGGCTGAGCGCGCTTGCCGTCGCCGACGGCGAGGGGCGCAATTCGGTGTTCATGGCCGAGCATGGCGTCGAGGTCACGGCGATGGACGCGAGCGCCGTGGCGGTGGAAAAGGCGATTCTGCTGGCGCGCGAACGTGGCGTGAATGTCGGCTGGCATATCGGCGACGTTGCCGACTGGAACTGGGCCGGGGCGCAATACGATCTGGTGGTCGGCATCTTCATCCAGTTCATGGTGCCCAGCCTGCGCGCCAAGGTGTTTGCCGGCATGGTCGAGGCGCTGAAGCCGGGCGGGTATCTGATGCTGCACGGCTACCGGCCGGAACAGCTCCAACTCGGCACCGGCGGGCCGCCGCGGGCGGAGATGCTCTATACCGAAGACCTGCTGCGCGAGGCGTTTGGCGATCTCGAGATCGTGGAATTGCGCAGCTATGACCGCGACATCACCGAAGGCACCGCGCATTCCGGCATGTCGGCGCTGATCGACCTGGTGGCGCGAAAGCCCGCCTGATCCGGCCCGACCCGTCTTGCCCGACCGCGCAACGCGTGGTTAAGGGAGCGGATGAGCCAGCATCCGACCACTATCCGTGCCCATATGCGCGCCCATCTGGCGCTGGGCCTGCCGCTGATCGGCAGTCACATCGCGCAGATGGCGATCGGCATGACCGACACGATCATGCTGGGCTGGTACGATGTCGAGGCGCTGGCGGGACTCGTTCTGGCCAACTCGATGTTCATCGTGATGTTCCTGTTCGGATCGGGCTTTGCCTTCGCGGTCATGCCGCTGGTCGCGGCTGCCGCCGAGGCGGGCGACCAGACGCGGATCAGGCGCGTTACCCGGATGGGGCTGTGGATCTCGGCCGGTTTCGCGCTGGCGGCGGTGCCGGTGTTCTGGTTCTCGGCGCCTCTGCTCGAGGCCGCCGGGCAGAACCCGGAGCTCGCCGCCAAGGCGCAGAGCTATCTGCGGATCATGGGCTGGTCGATCATCCCGGCGCTGACAGTGATGGTGCTGAAAAGCTATCTCTCGGCGCTTGAGCGCACGCGGGTTCAGCTTTTCGTCACGGTCAGCGCGGCGCTGGCCAATGTCGGCTTTGACTACATGCTGATCTTCGGCAACTGGGGCGCGCCGGAACTGGGCATCCGGGGGGCCGCGATCGCCTCGCTGGGGGTGCAGCTCATCTCGGTCAGCGTGCTGGCCCTCTATGCGCTGCGCACCTTCCCCGAACACAGCCTCATGGTGCGCATCTGGCGCCCCGACTGGGAGGCGATGCGCGAGGTTGCGCGGATGGGCTGGCATGTCGGCGTCACCACGCTGGCCGAAGTCGGGCTGTTCACCGCCTCGTCGCTGCTGGTCGGGCTGCTGGGGACGGTGCCGCTGGCGGCGCACGGGATCGCTCTGCAGATCACCTCGGTGTCGTTCATGGTGCCGCTGGGCCTGTCGAACGCGGCGACGGTGCGCGCGGGGCGGGCCTTCGGGCGGCGCGACGGAGTGGGCCTGAGGCAAGGCGCGGTGGCGGCCTTGCTGATGGGGCTGGTCTGGTCAGTGGTGTCGGTCATCGTGTTCCTGACGCTGCCCGAACTGTTGGTCGGCGGATTCATCGACCCGGATGAACCGCTGCGCGCCGATATCCTTGACATCGGCCGGGTGCTGCTGGCGATGGCGGCGCTGTTCCAGCTTGCCGATTCGACCCAGGTGATTGCGGTGGCGCTGTTGCGCGGGATGCAGGACACGCGGGCGCCGATGTGGATCGCGGCGGCAAGTTACTGGCTGGTGGGCGCCACCATGAGCTATCTGATCGGCATCGTCGCCGGGGTCGGGGCGGCGGGTGTCTGGCTGGGTCTGGTGCTGGGGCTCGGCTCGGCCGCGGTGTTCCTGGTGATCCGGTTTCGCCGCCGCTCGGCACTGGTCGGGCTGGATGAAACCGGGCAGGCGCTCGAAACGCACGGTTGATCGGTGCGTCCGGGCGGTTAACGTGGGCGGGTGGCTTCAAGGATTTCGGATGCGCCTGCTCGTTTTGCCCTTCCTCGCGCTGATGGCGCTGACCGCCTGCGTGCCCGAGGACGAGCCCGCCGCCCCGACGCCAACCGTCATGGCCCCCGCCGGCATCTGCACCGCCGAACCGGTGTTCGAGGCCGCCCCGCTCAATACCTGCGCCTCTGGCGCGACGCTGCGGCTGGCCTTCGTCGGCGACGTGCTGGTGCATGAGCAGCTTCAGGATCACGGCTACAGATACGGGTTCGATGCGATCTGGTCGCAGCCGGCGAGATACCTGCGCGCCGCCGATCTGGCGATTGCCAACCTCGAAGGCCCGGTGGCGCCGGGGATGACCGAGGCGCGCACCCGGGTGGCCGACCCCGGCCCGGTGGAGGATGGCCTGGTCTACACCGGCTATCCGCTGTTCAACTATCACCCGGTGCTGCTGCGTGACCTGAAGGCGGCGGGGGTCGATCTGGTGACGACGGCCAACAACCACGTCTTCGACCGGGGCAGGGAGGGCGCCGACATGACGCTGGCGGAACTGGCGCGCGCCGGGCTGCCGGCTGTCGGTTCGGTGCCGCGCGAGGGGAGGCGCGAGTTCGTCCACCGCCGGGCAACGGCGCTGGGCACGGTGTCGTTCATCGCTTGCACTTATGGCACCAACGGCTTCACCGACGCGCGCGATCAGGTGATCTGGTGTTTTGCCGAGCAGGACCGGCTGACCGCGCTGGTCCGGCGCGAGGCGGCCGATCCGGCGGTCGCGGGCGTGGTCGTGCTGCCGCATTGGGGCACCGAATATGCCAGCCGGCAGAATTCCGGGCAGGAGCGACTGGCGCGCGCCTTGGTGGCGGCCGGGGCGATGGCGGTGGTCGGGACGCATCCGCACGCGGTCCAGCCCTTCACCACCGAGACACGCGGCGACGGCGCGCAGGCGCTGGTCGCCCATTCCACCGGCAATTTCATCTCGACGCAGGGGTTTGAACCTTCGGCCTACGAGGCGATGGCGCTCATCGACATCTGCGATGGCGGGGCCGGGCGCGGGCTGGTGGTGCAGCGGGCCGGGTGGATCGCGATGCAGATGCGGCTGACGACGCGCGGCTACTGGGTCGACATCGCGCCGCGCGGCTCGACCGGCGAGGCGGGGGCAGCCGAAGCCCACCTGCGCCGGGTCGCACCGGGCTTTGCCGCCCAGCCCGCCGCGTGTTCGGGGTGATGCAGGTGCGATTGTGCCGCGCCAGCGCATCGGCTAGGTCTTTGTCGACGCAATTTCCGGACCCAAGATGAATCGCATCAGCAAAATCGAGATCGACGAGGCCGGCCTTGCCGCGCCCACCCCGGCGATCGAGCAGGAGCGCAAGGTCGCGGTGTTCGACCTGCTTGAGGAAAACAGCTTTGCCCCGGTGGCGCGCGGCGAGGTCCAGCCGCCCGAAGGCCCGTTCCACCTGAACCTGTCGATCCGCGACAAGCGGCTGGTGTTCGATCTGGCCACCGAGACCGGCGCCAATGCCGGCGAGTTCCACCTCAGCCTCGGGCCGTTCCGGCAGGTGGTGAAGGATTATTTCCAGATCTGCGAAAGCTATTTCGACGCGGTGAAAACGCTGCCGCCCAGCCAGATCGAGACAATCGACATGGCGCGGCGCGGTATCCACAACGAGGGCGCGCGGGTGGTTCAGGAGCGGCTGGAAGGCAAGGCCGAGGTCGATATCGACACCGCCCGGCGGCTGTTCACGCTGATCTGCGTGCTGCACTGGGGCTAGGCGCAATGCCTTTGGGGAGAGACGACCGCTGATGCCTTCGAGCCTGCCCCAGTCGGTCCTGTTCTGCTGCGACCACAACGCCGTGCGCTCGCCGATGGCCGAGGGCATGATGAAGAAGTTCTATGGCGAACGGGTCTATGTCCAGTCGGCGGGGGTGAAAAGCGAGCTGGAAGTGGACGGCTTTTCGGTGGCGGTCTGCCACGAGATCGGCGTCGAGTTGTCCCGCCACAAGGCGCGGTCATTCGATGACCTCGAGGAGTGGGGCGACGACATTTCCGCCTATGATCTGGTGATCGCGCTGAGCCCGGCGAGCCAGCGCAAGGTGCTGGAGCTGACGCGGGTTCACCACCTCGACGTCGAATACTGGCCGGTGCTCGACCCGACCGGGCTGGGCACCAAACGCGACGAAAAGCTCGACGCCTACCGCCAGGCGCGCAACCAGATCCGCGACCGGATGATCGCGCGTTTCGGCGAGCCGCTGCCCGACGAGGTGGAGTGACATGTTCGGAACGGACAAGAACAAGGCGCAAATCCGGGTTGAAATCACCGCAAAGGTTCGATTGAGACAAGCCCTTTGGGAGCGCCGCCCGGTGACGGCGCGATGAAGGTCGCCGCCGCCTGCTACCCGATCGACTGGATGGAGGGCTTCGACTGCTACGCCGACAAGATCGCGCGTTGGGTGGGTGAGGCCGCGGGCGAGGGCGCGGACCTGCTGGTGTTTCCCGAGTTCGGCGCGATGGAGCTTGCCGCGCTCGCAGGGCGCAAGATCGCGGGTGATCTGGAAGCCTCGATGCGCGCGGTCAGCGACACGCTGCCGGCCGCCTGGGATCTGCACGCCGAGCTGGCGGCGCAACACGGGGTCCATATCCTGGCGGCGTCGGGGCCGGTCTTTGCCGGCGCGCGCCCGGTGAACCGCGCGATGTTCGTCACCCCCAACGGAGCGCGCCAGCACCACGACAAGCAGATCCTCACCCGCTGGGAGCGCGACCCGATGAACCTGACCCCCGGCGATCCGCTGGTGGTGATGGACACCGCGCTGGGCCGGATCGGGGTGCTCATCTGCTATGACGCCGAGTTTCCGCTGCTGGCCCGCGCGCTGATCGAGGCGGGGGCAGAGATCCTGCTGGTGCCGTCCGCGACCGAGGCGCTGGAAGGTTTCACCCGCGTTCGGGTCGGTGCGATGGCCCGCGCGCTGGAAGGGCAATGCGTGGTGGTCCACGCGACGACGCAGGGCGCGGCGCCCTGGTCGCCGGTGGTCGATGAAAACAGCGGGGCGGCCAGCATCTATTGCCCGCCCGACCGGGGCTTTCCTGCCACGGGCATCCTGGCAGAGGGCGCGATGAACACGCCCGGCTGGACCTTCGCCGAAGTCTCGCGTAAGGCCATCGGCGAGGCGCGCCGCGACGGCAACGTGTTGACCAAGGCGCATTGGGCGGAACAGTCGGCGCGCGTCAAATCCGCCGGCTGTGTGCAGTTGCGCTGATTTCAGCTTGAATACCCACGGGTTTGGGATCATTTAGAGGGCGCTCGCAGGTTGGCGGGCGATAAGTAACGGAGTGACCATGGCCAAGGAAGAAATGCTCGAATTTCCCGGTGTCGTGAAGGAGCTCCTGCCTAACGCGACGTTCCGGGTCGAGCTGGAAAACGGCCATGAGATCATCGCGCATACGGCAGGAAAACTTCGCAAGAACCGGATTCGCGTGCTCGCGGGCGACCGCGTGCAGGTCGAGATGACACCCTATGATCTGACCAAGGGCCGGATCAATTACCGCTTCCGCTAGACCTCGGCTGATACTCGGATCGGGATCGCCGCGCCGGGCCGAACTTCTGGCGACGCTCGGGCTGCGGGCCGACGAGGTGCGCCCGCCCGACATCGACGAAACCCCCGCGCCGGGCGAATTGCCGCTGGCCTATTGCCGCCGGATCGCCGCTGCCAAGGCCGCCGCGATGGACGTGGCGGCGGATGAGGTGGTGCTTTGCGCCGATACCACGGTGGCGCTGGGGCGGCGTATTCTGGGCAAGCCGGAGGATGCGGGCGAGGCAGCGGCGTTCCTCTACAAACTGTCGGGACGGCGGCACAAGGTCATCACCTCGGTGGTGGTGCGCAATGCCGCGCGAAGCTGGCAACGTGACGTGGTGACGAATGTGAAGATGAAGCGGCTCTCCGACGAGGAGGTGAACGCCTATCTCGCCTCGGGTGACTGGCGCGGCAAGGCCGGGGGCTATGCCATCCAGGGGCCGGCCGGGGCGTTCATTCCGTGGATCGAGGGCAGCCATTCGGCAGTGATGGGACTGCCGGTGGCGGAAACCGCGACGCTTTTGCAGGCGGCAGGCTATCCGGTATTCGAGGGCTGGGCATGAAGGGCAGTGTGATCGCGCTGGACGAGATCGCGGGGCGCAAGGCCGCCGCGAGCATCGTCGATGGCCAGCTGGACGACCTCTTGATCGCGCCGAAGGACGACAGCCGGCCCTTGCCCGGCGCGATCTATCGCGCGGTCTGCGACCGGCCGGTCAAGGGGCAGGGCGGCATGTTCGTGAAGCTGCCCGAGGGCGGCAGCGGTTTTCTGCGCGGCGCGAAGGGGCTGAAACCGGGGCAGACGCTGCTGGTGCAGGTCACGGGCTGGGCCGAGGACGGCAAGGCCACGCCGGTCACGGACCGCATCCTGTTCAAGAGCCGCAATGCCATCGTCACCCCCGGAGCGCCGGGCATCAACGTCTCGCGCCGGATCCGCGACGAGGAAGTGCGGGTCGGCCTGCTCGAGATCGCGCATGAGGTGATGGGCGGCGTCGAGGGCGTCGGGCTGATCCTGCGCTCGGCTGCGGCTGAGGCCGATGAAGCCGAGGTGGCGGGCGACATTGCCGCGATGCGCGACCTTGCGGTGGCGGTTCTGGCGGATAGTGCCGGCGTGGCGGAATTGCTGGTCGAGGGGCCGGACCCCCATGAGCTTGCCTGGCGCGACTGGGCCACGCCGGATGTGCTGGCCGACGCGCCCGGAAGTTTTGCCGCGCATGGCGTGGATGCGATGATTTCAACATTGCAGCGGGTAGAACTGCCGCTTTCGGGCGGCGGAACTGCATTTATCGAACCTACGCGCGCCTTGGTGGCAATTGACGTGAACACCGGCGTGGACACTTCGCCCGCCGCCGGATTGAAGGCCAACATCGCGCTGGCCCGTGTCCTGCCGCGCCAGCTTCGATGCCGGGGGCTGGGCGGGCAGATCACGCTCGACCTCGCGCCGATGCCGAAGAAGGACCGTCTGGTGTTCGAGCAAGGCCTGCGCGCGGCGTTCAGGGGCGACGCGGTTGAAACCGCCCTTGCGGGTTGGACACCGCTTGGGCATTTTGAACTGCAACGCAAACGCGAACGCCTGCCCCTGGACCTGTGATGCCCTGCCCGATCTGTTCCAAGCCGAGTGACCCCGAATACCGCCCGTTCTGTTCGCGCCGCTGCGCCGACGTGGACCTTGGCCGCTGGCTGAACGAGCGTTACCGGGTGCCTGCGGAACCTGTGACGGACCTGGACGAGGACGAGCCGGACGACGCGCCGGGCGCAGTGCACTGAGCCGCAGCCGCGGCGATTATCAATTCATCCGCGATCATCCTTCAGTTTGTTCTTGTGTGGAAACAGGTTGGCAAGCGGCGCGTCCGGGGTTTCAATGGGCGCGACGAAGTTGTGAAGGACCGCAGCATGACCGACCGCACCTATTACGCCCCCAAGGGCGGGCTTGCGCCGCAGACCCAGCTTCTGACCGACCGGGCGATGTTCACCGAGGCCTATGCGGTCATTCCCAAGGGCACCTTCAGCGACATTGTCACAAGCCTGCTGCCGTTCTGGGAGGGCGCGAGGTTCTGGGTTCTGGCGCGGCCCCTGTCGGGCTTTGCCGAAAGCTTCTCGCAATACATCGCCGAGGTTCTGCCCGGCGGCGGCAGTGACCGGCCCGAGACCGAGGCAGGTGTCGAGGCGGTGCTGTTCGTGGTCGAGGGCGCAATGACCCTGATGGTTGACGGCAGCGAGCACGACCTGACGCCCGGCGGATTTGCCTATCTGCCGCCGAGCGCCGTCTGGTCCCTGCGCAACAAAAGCGACGCGCCGGTGCGGTTTCACTGGATTCGCAAGGCCTATCAATATGTCGAGGGGCTGGACGAGCCCGATGTGCTGATCACCAGCGACCATGACGTTGCCCCGACGCCGATGCCCGACACCAACGGCGCATGGGCGACGACGCGGTTCGTCGATCCGGCCGATCTGCGCCATGACATGCACGTCAACATCGTCACCTTCGAGCCGGGCGGGGTGATCCCGTTTGCCGAGACGCATGTGATGGAACACGGGCTTTACGTGCTCGAGGGCAAGGCGGTCTATCGACTCAATCAGGACTGGGTCGAGGTCGAGGCGGGCGACTACATGTGGCTTCGCGCCTTCTGCCCGCAGGCCTGCTATGCTGGCGGGCCGGGCAGGTTCCGTTATCTGCTCTACAAGGACGTCAACCGGCACATGCCGTTCGGCGTTGTCGGGCCGCGCGCGCGGGGCTGAAACCGGCGCACGGATGCATGTGTGCGGCGCCCGCGCGGGGTTCAGGACATTGTCACGCCCAATGTCATGCTTGCGCCCGCCGCGGAAATGGGCATTGCCTTGGCGGCCGACTCCCAGGGAGTTGCCCTGCCCGCGGATGCATGAAATGTCTTGTCAGACCATGAACAACCCCGACCGCCACGCCGCCGGACCACTCACGGCATCGCCCTGCGCCGCGCCGCTTGCAGACGCGGGGGTGGGAGCATGAGCCGCGCCCCGATCAGGATCGCGATCAACGGCTTCGGCCGGATCGGACGGACCTTGCTGCGCATCCTGCTGTCGGAGCCGGGGCCGTTCGAGATCGTGCTGATCAACGATGTCGAGCCGCTGGAGACTTGCGCCTATCTCTTCGAATATGACAGCGTTTTCGGGCCATGGGGCGGCGAGGTCAGCGTTGCGGATGGCGCGCTGATCGTTGACGCTGCGCATATTCCCTTCCGTGCCCACGCCGACCTTTCCGCCGCCGATCTGTCGCGGGTCGATGTGGTGCTGGAATGCACCGGACTGGCGGGGGTGCGTGCGGTGGCGCAGCGCGGCCTTGCCGCTGGCGCGCGCGCGGTGCTGGTGTCGGGGCCGTCCAGTGAGGCCGATACGACCATCGTGATGGGCGCGAACGAGACGACGCTGGGCGACGAGGCGATCGTCTCGAACGCGTCCTGCACGACGAATGCGCTGGCGCCGCTGCTCAAGGTGCTCGACACTGCCTTCGGGATCACCGGCGGGCACATGACCACGATCCATTGTTACACCGGTAGCCAGCCCACGGTCGACAAGCCGCGCGGCGACCCCGCCCGTTCGCGCGCCGCCGCGCTGTCGATGGTGCCGACCACGACGAGCGCGGGCGCGCTGGTGGGGCAGGTGCTGCCGGGCCTTGCCGGTCTGATCGAGATGCGGGCGGTCCGGGTGCCGACCGCCTCGGTTTCGGCGATCGATCTGGTGGTCGGGACGCGCCGCGAGGTGACGGCGAATACCGCCCGCGCGGTGCTGCTCGAGGCGGCAGCGGCGGGGCAGGTGCTCGGCTGGACCGACAAGCCGCTGGTGTCGAGCGATCTGCGCAAGCGGCCTGAATCGCTGGTGATCTGCGGGCCGGAACTGTCGGTCAGCGCCTCGGGGCTGCTCAGGGTGTTCGGCTGGTACGACAACGAATGGGGCTTTGCCCGGCGGATGCTGGACGTGGCGCAGATCATGGCACAACGCAACAGGGATAACTGACATGGCACAGGACGAACACAACGAGACCCAGATCGAAAGCAAGCGTCGCGAGGCGCTGGACTATCACCAGTTTCCCAAGCCCGGCAAACTCGAGATCAAGGCGACGAAGCCGATGGCGACGGGGCGCGACCTGTCCAACGCCTATTCGCCCGGCGTGGCCGAAGCCTGCCTCGAGATCGAGAAGACCCCGGCGGATGCGTTCAAATACACCTCCAAGGGCAATCTGGTCGCGGTGATCTCGAACGGAACCGCCGTGCTGGGGCTGGGCGATATCGGCGCGCAGGCGTCCAAGCCGGTGATGGAAGGCAAGGCCGTCCTGTTCAAGAAATTCGCCGGCATCGATTGTTTCGATATCGAGATCAATGAGACAGACCCCGAAAAGCTGGCCGACATCATCGTGAGCCTCGAACCGACGTTCGGTGCGATCAACCTCGAGGACATCAAGGCGCCCGAGTGCTTTCTGGTCGAGGACCTGTGCCGCGCGCGCATGAACATCCCGGTGTTCCACGACGACCAGCACGGCACCGCGATCGTTGCCGCCGCGGCGGCCAAGAATGCGCTGATTGTGGCGAAAAAGAAGATCGACGAGATCAAGGTCGTGGCGTTGGGCGCGGGCGCGGCGGGGATCGCCTGCCTCAAGATGCTGATGGTGATGGGGGTGAAGAAAGAGCACATCACCATGCTCGACAGCAAGGGCGTGGTGCATGTCGGGCGCAACGATCTGACCGCGCAAAAGCAGGAATTCGCCCGCGACACCGAGATGCGCACCACCGATGACGCGATGGTGGGGGCCGATCTGTTTCTTGGTGTTTCCGGGCCGGGTCTGTTGACCGGGGCGATGGTGGCCAAGATGGCCCCGAACCCGATCATCTTCGCGCTGGCCAACCCGACGCCCGAGATCATGCCCGAGGAGGCACGCGCCGCCGCACCGGGGGCGCTGATCGCCACCGGACGGTCGGATTATCCCAATCAGGTCAACAACGTGCTGTGTTTTCCGTTCATCTTTCGCGGCGCGCTTGATTCGCGCGCGACCGAGATCAATGACGCGATGAAACTGGCCTGTGTCGAGGCGATTGCCGGGCTGGCGCGCGCCACCACCTCGGCCGAGGTCGGCGTCGCCTATCGGGGCGAGCGGTTGACCTTCGGGCCGGACTACCTGATCCCCAAGCCGTTCGATCCGCGCCTGTTGCCGACCATCGCGTCCGCGGTCGCCAAGGCCGCGATGGATTCGGGTGTGGCCCGGCACAGGCTGAACCTCGACGACTACAGGATCCAGCTGCAGAGCGAGGTGTTCCGGTCCTATTCGATCATGCGCCGGGTTTTCGACGCCGCCCGCGCCTCGGCCCGGCGCATCGTCTTTGCCGAAGGCGAGGACGAGCGCGTGTTGCGCGCGGCACAGGCGATCAGCGAGGAGGGCGTCGACACGCCGATCCTGATCGGTCGCCCGGAGGTGGTCGATGCGCGGCTTGAGCGTGAGGGGCTGTCGATCCGCTCCGGGCGCGATTTCGAGCTGGTGAACCCGGAGAACGACCCGCGCTACCGCGATTACTGGGAAACCTATCACGGCCTGATGATGCGCCGGGGCGTGACGCCTGACCTCGCGCGCGCGACGCTGCGGACCAACTCGACCGCGATTGCCGCGGTGATGGTGCATCGCGGCGAGGCCGACAGCATGATCTGCGGCACCTTCGGCACCTATCGGTGGCATCTGAACTATGTCGATCAGGTGCTGGCGCGGGGCGGGTTGCAGGCGGTCGGGGCGCTGTCGCTTGTGATCCTCGATCAGGGGCCGCTGTTCGTCGCCGATACCCATGTCAACGTCACGCCCACCGCCGCGGAACTGGCAGAATCGGTGATCGCCGCCGCGCGCCACGTGCGCCGTTTCGGGGTCGAGCCGAAGGTGGCGCTGTGCTCGGGCTCGCAGTTCGGCAACCTCGACAGCCCCTCGGGGAGGGCGATGCGCGATGCGCTCGAGTTGCTCGACGCACGCGGGCTCGACTTCCAATACGAAGGCGAGATGCACACCGACGCAGCACTTGACCCGGAGCTGCGCGAGCGGCTGTTCCCGGCCAGCCGGCTGACCGGCAAGGCCAACGTGCTGATCTATGCCAATACCGACGCCGCGGGGGCGACGCGCAACATCCTGAAATACGTCGCCGGCGGGCTCGAGGTCGGGCCGATCCTGATGGGCATGGGCAACCGCGCCCATATCGTCACGCCCTCGATCACCGTGCGCGGACTGCTGAACACCGCCGCGCTGGCCGGGTCGGAGGTGTCCACCTACGGCTGACGGATGCCTGCCTGCGGCAGGCATCGCCGGTGGGGTTTCAGGCTGACGTGACCGTGAAGGGCGCGTCGAACCAGTGTTCCTCAAGGTTCGGGCCGTCCCCGACCCGGTCGACGACGACATAGGTTCCGGGCGCTCCGATGGGTGTCAGCACCCCGTGCCAGATGTTGCGGCGCAGGTTGATCGACTGGCCCGGCGCGCTGAGAAAGGCGCGCGGGTTCACGGGCGTTCCGTCCTGATCGTCGGCCACGACCACCAGCATCGGCACGGCGTTGACCGGGATGAAGGCCTGACTGCCTTGGGGGTGACGCTCGACCATTTCGACCTTGCAGGGCAGGTGGCGCGCCTTGGCATCGAACAGGCTGATCCCGGCGCGGCCGTCGGTGAAATCGAGCGCGGCAAGGTCGTGGAACCGCCCGCACATGCCCTGGTTGATGATCTTGTCGGGGGTGCCCGAGGCTTCGATCACCTCGCCGTAGGGCGCGAAGGCGACGGCGGTCAGCGGGCGGGCCGTGATCTCCCGCGTCACGCCAACAGGTCCATCAGGCGGAATTGCGCGATGCGTTCGACCTGGCGGCAGGCCTCGGCGAACTCGGTGTCGCGGGGGTTGTCGATGCGGCGCTGGAACGCTTCCATGATCGACGCCTTGTCGTGGTCGCGCACCGCGATGATGAAGGGAAAGACGTGCCTGGCGACGTAGGTTTCATTGAGCGCGGTGAAGGTCTGGCGTTCCTCGTCGGTCAGCAGGTCAAGCCCGGCGGCGGCCTGCTCGGCGGTGCTTTCAGCCGTCAGCCGCCCGGCCTGCGCCAGTTTGCCGGCCAGATCGGGGTGGGCGGTCAGCACGCCAAGACGCTCGGCCTCGGAAGCGGAGCGAAACACCCGGCAGAGCGCGTTGTGAACCCCGGCGGCGCTATCATGCGCCGGGCCAAGCTCCAGCCCATGCGCGCGTTCCGCGATCCAGGGCGAATGTTCGAAGATGCCGCCGTAAAGGGCGACGAAACGGGCCTTGTCCATCTGGCTCGGACGCTCGAAGCGCCGGTGCGGGTGGGCCTGCGCCCAGTGTTCGGCGATCTCGATCCGGCGCGGCGTCCAGACGCCATCGAAGCGCCGGACATAGTCGAGGAACCGGCCAAGGGCCGCGACCTTGCCCGGCCGTCCGATCAGGCGGCAATGCAGCCCGACCGACATCATCTTGGGCGCGCCAGCCTTGCCTTCGGCATAGAGCACGTCGAAGGCGTCCTTGAGATACTGGAAGAAATGCTCGCCGGTGATCCAGCCGGGCGAGGTGGCAAAGCGCATGTCGTTGGCTTCGAGCGTGTAGGGGATGACCAGTTGGTCGCGCGCGCCAAGCTCGAGCCAGTGCGGCAGGTCGTCGTCATAGACGTCCGAGATATAGTCGAACGCGCCGGTTTCCGCCGCCAGCCGCACGGTGTTGGCGCTGCACCGGCCGGTATACCAGCCGCGCGGGGGGGCGCCGACAACCTCCGTGTGCAGCCGGATCGCCTCGGCGATGGCGGCGCGTTCCTCGTTCTCGGGCATATCCTTGTGCTCGACCCATTTCAGGCCGTGGCTGGCGATCTCCCACCCGGCATCCTTCATCGCCTGAACCTGCTCGGGTGAACGCGCCAGAGCTGTGGCGACGCCGTAGACCGTCACCGGTATGTCGGCCCCGGTGAACAGCCGGTGCAGCCGCCAGAATCCGGCGCGCGCACCGTATTCATAGATCGATTCCATGTTCCAATGGCGCTGGCCCGGCCATTGCGCGGCTCCGGTGATGTCCGACAGGAACGCTTCGGAGGCCGCGTCGTCGTGCAACACGCAGTTCTCGCCGCCCTCCTCGTAGTTCAGCACGAACTGGACGGCGATCCGGGCGTCGCCGGGCCAATTCGGGTTCGGCGGCGTCGCGCCGTAGCCGCGCATGTCGCGAGGGTAACGTTTCAAATCTGATCTCCTGCTTTTGGGCCACCATATCGCAAGCAAACGGACGGCGCTTTCAAGTTTTTCCGACAGGATTTGCCTGGCGGTTTTCCCTCTACATTTGCGCGCGGCTTGGCCACAATGGGGCCGACACGGCAAAGGGAGCGTCAGATGACCGGATACCTGACCACGCATGTTCTGGACACCGCAAGGGGCCGCCCGGCCGAAGGGCTGGCGATCGAGCTTTACCGGATCGAGGGTAATGGGCGGGTGCTCCTGCGCCGCCTGACCACCAACGACGATGGCCGCACCGATGAGCAGATCATGCCGTCGGGGGAGTTTGCCACGGGCACCTATGAACTGGTGTTCCATGTCGGGGACTACCTGACCGCAACGGGCACGCCACCGGAAGAACCCCGGTTTCTCGACCTCGTGCCGCTGCGCTTCGGCATGTCCGAGGAAGCGCATTACCACGTGCCGCTCCTGTTGTCGCCGTTCGGATATTCCACCTATCGCGGCAGCTGATCGGGCATCTGGCGCCGGATCACGTCGATCCTTTTTGAAGCAGCCTGGTCATTTTCTCGATACCCCAGATGATCTTGCTGTAATAGCCTGCCTCCCAGGCCGAAAACGGAGAGAAACATGCTCGACACCGCCCTGATGTGGGACTGGGTGGACTTCGCTGTCCGCTGGTTGCACGTCATCACCGCGATGGCCTGGATCGGCTCGTCGTTCTATTTCATCGCGCTGGATCTGGGGCTGCGCAAGGTGCCGCATCTGCCGGTCGGCGCGCACGGCGAGGAATGGCAGGTGCATGGCGGCGGTTTCTACCACATCCAGAAATACCTGGTGGCGCCCGAGAACATGCCCGACCACCTGATCTGGTTCAAATGGGAAAGCTATTCGACCTGGCTGTCAGGGGCGGCGCTCTTGATCCTGGTCTACTGGATGGGCGGCGAGCTTTACCTGATCGACTCGGCCAAGGCCGACCTGGCGCTGTGGCAGGGCATCCTGATCTCGGCCGGGTCGCTGACGATCGGCTGGCTGGTCTATGACCGGCTGTGCAAATCGGGACTGGGCGAGGCGCCCACGATCCTGATGCTGCTCTTGTTCATCCTGCTGGTCGCGATGGGCTGGGGCTACAACCAGATCTTCACCGGCCGCGCGACGATGCTGCATCTGGGCGCGTTCACCGCCACGATCATGACGGCCAACGTCTTTTTCATCATCATCCCGAACCAGAAGGTCGTGGTGGCCGACCTGATCGCCGGCAGGATGGCGGATCCGAAATACGGCAAGATCGCCAAGCTGCGCTCGACCCACAACAACTACCTGACGCTGCCGGTGCTGTTCCTGATGCTGTCCAACCACTATCCGCTGGCGTTTGCCTCGCAATACAACTGGCTGATCGCGGCGCTGGTGTTCCTGATGGGCGTGACGATCCGGCATTTCTTCAACACGATGCATGCCGGCGGCGGCATGAAGTGGTGGACCTGGGCCGCGACCGCGATCCTGTTCGCCGGCGTGATGTGGCTGTCGACCGCGCCCTTGATGCAGGACAGCTATGAAGAGTCCGAGGCCCGCGACCTCAGCGCCGCCGAGCAGCGTTTCGCCAGCGCCGAGGGGTTCGAGGACGTGATGGCGGTGGTGCCGGGGCGTTGTTCGATGTGCCATGCGCGCGAGCCTTACTATGACGGCATCCACCGCGCGCCCAAGGGCATCCTCTTGGAAACCGAGGCCGACATCGCGCGCGCTGCCAGGCTGATCTACCTGCATGCCGGGGTGACCGAGGCGATGCCGCCCGCCAACGTGACCTTCATGGAGCCTGGGGAGCGCGCCCTGATTGCCGCCTGGTATCGCGGCGCGTCCCAGGGGTAGGGGGCTGCCGGGGGTCGTGTCGGGACCTGCCGCTTCGTCACATCACTCCGACAGATAGGCGCGCAGGGTCGCCTCTGCGCCGTCGCGCCAGATCATCGCAAGCCAGTCGTCGAACGCATCGGCAAAGCGCGCCGCCTCGGCAAGGTCGCCGTAGAAGCGCCGCTGCTCGAGCCAGGTGCGGGGGCGCTCGCGGGCGATGCTTGCCGCCGCCTGCAGTTCGTCCCAGGCCGGATCGTTGGGCGCGATGGCGGTGCCGTCCTCGCGCGTGCCCTCGCACATGCGCGCCCAGAACGCCTCAACCAGCGCGAGGCCCGCGACCGGTGCGCCGGATTTCAGCGCGTCCCTGACGGTCGGCAGCACGAAGCCGGGGTGACGCGACGATCCGTCGAACGCGACGCGGCGGGTGGTGTCGCGGATCTGCGGGTTGGCAAAGCGGCGGTCGATCAGATCGACATAGCCCTGCGGCGTCATGTCGGGAACGGCAGCGACGTGGGGGACAATTTCCTCCAGCTCCACCTTGCGGAAGTAGCCATGGATCAGCGGATGCGCCATGCAGTCGGCGATGGTCTCGACCGACAGGATCTCGCCCACGTTGGCTATGACCTGATGGCCGCCATTGAGAAGGCGGATCTTCATGGTCTCAAAGCCGTGCACGTTGTCGGTGAAGGTGGCACCCGCCTTGTCCCAGTCCGGGCGACCGGCACAGAAGCGGTCCTCGATCACCCATTGCCGAAAGGGCTCATGCGTCACGGGCGCCGCGTCGGCCACGCCGAAATCGCGCGCCAGCGCCAGCTCCGAGGGGCCGGTGGCGGGCACGATGCAGTCGACCATCGAATTGGGAAAGGTGCAGTGCCTGTCGATCCAATCGGCAAGCGCCGGGTCCGACAGGCGGGCGAGGCCGACGACGGTCTGACGCAGGATATCGCCGTTGTTCTGAAGGTTGTCGCAGCTTTGGCAGGTGAACGGCCCATGCCCCTCGTCCCGTCTGCGCCGCAGTGCCGCGACCATCGCCCCGAACGCGCTCTGCGGTGTGTCGGGGTGGGCGGCGTCATGCACCATGTCGGCGTGTCCGGCATCGAAGCCACCGTCGCCGGTCTGGTAATAGCCGCCCTCGGTCACCGTCAGGGCGACGATGCGGATCGCGGGCATTGCCAGATGGGCGATCAGGGGGGCGTTGCCCTCCTCGACCGGGACGAAGCCGATCATCGACCCGGTGACTTCGGCCGACCTGCCGGAAGGGTCGAGCGCGATGAGCGTGGTCAGGCAGTCCTGCGCCAGCAGCCTGTCGCGCTGGGCGGCGTCGGCGGGGCGCACGCCCGCCCCGAGGATCGCCCAGTCATGGGCCAGACCCGCATCCATGAGCCGGTGCAGATACCACGCCTGATGCGCGCGGTGAAAATTGCCAAGGCCGATATGGACGATGCCGGGCGACAGCGCGCCTCGGTCATAGGATGGGACGCGCACGTCGGCGGGCAGATCGGGCAGCGTGGCAAGCGAGAGGGGGGTGGCCATGGGGCCTCCTTCAAGGCAGTCGGTGCGATGCGGCAGCGGTCAGCTCATCCACTGGCCGCCGTCGACGTTGTAGGTTTGCGACAGGATATAGTCGGCCTCGGAGGAGGCCAGAAACACCGCCATGCCGGTCAAGTCGGCGGGCACGGCAAAACGGCCCGCGGGCACGCCCGCCGCGACCTCGGCCTTCTTCTGGCCGGGTTTCTTGCCCTCGAGCCTGGCGAACATCGAGTCCACATGATCCCAGTGTTCGCCGTCCACCACACCGGGGGCGATGGCGTTGACGTTGATGCCGTGCTTGATCAGGTTCAGCCCAGCCGATTGCGTCATCGAGATGACCGCGGCCTTGGTCGAGCAATAGACCAGCACCAGGGGTTCGCCGCGCCGCCCGGCCTGTGAGGCCATGTTGATGATCTTGCCGCCGTGGCCCTGCGCGATCATCTGTTTCGCCGCCGCCTGCATGGTGAACAGCGTGCCCGCGACGTTGACGGCATAGAGCCTGTCATAGCTGGCGCGGGTGATGTCTACTGTCTCGGCGGCGTCAAAGAGGGCGGCGTTGTTGATCAGGATGTCGAGCTTGCCGGCATGATCCACGACGGATGCGATCGCGGCGTCGATGCTGGTCTGGTCGGTGACGTCCAGATGCACGGCATAGGCTTGCGGGCCCAGTTCCTTCGCGGTGGCCTCTGCCGCCTCGAGGTTGATGTCGGCGATGGCAACGCTCGCCCCTTCGGCGATGAAGCGTTCGGCAAAGCCTCGGCCGATACCGCGGGCCGACCCGGTGATGAGGGCGGATTTGTCTTTCAACCGTGTCATTCGATGCGCAATCCCTTGTCGTCAAAGCGATGTATCTTGTCGGCCTGTGGCGTCAGATGGATCGTGTCGCCATGTCTGAGGCCGACCTCGCCACCGGCGCGCACGGTCATCGGCTCGTCCATCTCGGGGATGTGGACGTGAAAGAAGGTGTCGGAGCCAAGGTGCTCGGAGACGCCGACCTTGCCGGTGAAGGTGCCGCCGCCATCCACCACGTCGAGATGTTCGGGCCGGATGCCGATGGTCGTGGCGTCGTGCCGTTTTGCGGCGGTGCCACCCATCAGGTTCATCTTCGGGCTGCCGATGAAGCTCGCAACGAAGGTGTTGCGCGGCGCGTGGTAGAGGTCGAGCGGCGATCCGACCTGCTCGATATTACCCGCGCGCAGCACCACGATCTTGTCGGCCATGGTCATCGCCTCGACCTGGTCGTGGGTGACATAGATCATCGTCGTGTCCAGACGCTTGTGCAGTTCGCTGATCTCGAGCCGCATGCCGACGCGCAGGGCGGCGTCGAGGTTGGAAAGCGGCTCGTCAAAGAGGAACGCCGCGGGTTCGCGCACGATGGCGCGACCGATGGCGACCCTCTGGCGCTGACCGCCCGACAACTGGCCGGGGCGGCGGTCGAGGTAGTCGGTGAGCTTGAGGACATCGGCCGCCTTGGCGATACGACGGTCCTGTTCGGCCTGCTCCATCCCCGCCATCTTCAACGGAAACGCGATGTTCTTGCGCACCGACATATGCGGATAAAGCGCGTAGCTCTGGAACACCATCGCCAGACCGCGCTTGGCGGGGGGTAGGTCGGTGGCGGGCTTGCCGTCGATGCGGATTTCCCCGTCCGTCACATCCTCAAGCCCCGCGATCAGGCGCAGCAGTGTGGACTTGCCGCAGCCCGAGGGGCCGACGAAGACCACGAATTCACCATCCTCAATGGTCAGGTCCAAGGGCGGAATGACTTCGACATCACCGAACTTCTTTCGCACCTTGTCGAGCGTGATACGTCCCATGATCGTCTCCTTATTTGACCGCGCCGAAGGTCAGGCCCCGGACAAGTTGTTTCTGGCTGAACCAGCCCATGACGAGGATCGGCGCGATCGCCATGATCGAGGCGGCGCTGAGTTTCGCGTAGAACAGGCCCTCGGGTGCCGAGAAGCTGGCGATGAACTTGGTCAGCGGGGCGGCGTTCACGGTGGTCAGAAGGATGGTCCAGAACGCCTCGTTCCAGGCCAGGATGATGTTGAGCAGGATGGTCGAGGCGATGCCCGGCACCGCCATCGGGGTCAGCACATAGATGATCTCGTTCTTGAGGTTGGCCCCGTCCATCCGCGCGGCTTCGAGGATCTCGCCGGGGATCTCGCGAAAGTAGGTGTAGAGCATCCAGACGATGATCGGCAGGTTGATCAGCATCAGGATCACGACCAAGAGGATGCGACTGTCCATGACGCCGAAATATTTGGCGATCAGCACCAGCGGATAGAGCACGCCGACCGCAGGCAGCATCTTGGTCGAAAGCATCCACAAGAGCACGTCCTTGGTCCGCTTGCCGGGCACGAAGGCCATCGCCCAGGCCGCCGGCACCGCGATCAGGATGCCGAGCAGGGTCGACCCCACCGCGATGACGATCGAGTTTGTCAGTGCCAGCGGGTAGTTCGAGCGTGCCAGAACGGCGGAATAATTCTCGGTCGTCCAGTCAAAGAAGAACCAGGCGGGCGGGTCCGAGATTGCCGTGGCCTCGGTCTTGAAGCTGGTCAGGAAGGTCCACATGATCGGAAAGAAGATCAGAAGCCCGACGCCCCAGGCCAGGGCCGTCCACATCATCTTCTTCTGGGGTGTGATTGCGCGTGCCATTTCCGGGCCCCTTCAGTTGTCGAGGTTCTTGCCGACGATGCGCATCAGGAAGATGGCAACGATATTGGCAAGGATGACGGCGATGATCCCCCCGGCAGAGCCGAGGCCGATGTTCTGGCTTTCCAGCACGCGCTGATAGACGAGGTAGGTCAGCGTGCGGGTGCCAAAGGCGCCGTTGGTGGTGACGAAGATTTCCGCGAAGATCGACAGCAGGAAAATCGTCTGGATCAGGATCACCACGGTGATCGCGCGGCTCAGATGCGGCAGGATGATATGCCAGAAGCGCGACAGCGGCGATGCCCCGTCCATTTCCGCGGCCTCGAGCTGTTCGCTCGACAGCGACTGCACCGCGGTCAGCAGGATCAGCGTCGCGAAGGGCAGCCATTGCCAGGCCACGATGACGATGATCGACATGAGCGGCGCTTGCGACAGGAAATCATAGGGCTGGGCGCCAAAGAACTTGAACAGGTAGGAAAACAGCCCGTTGTCCACGTTGAAGAACATGTTCTTCCAGACCAGCGCCGACACCGTCGGCATGACGAAGAACGGCGCGATCACCAGAATGCGCACGATCCCCTGCCCGAACATCGGCTGGTCCAGCAGCAGCGCCAGCATCACGCCGCCGCCGATCGTGATGACGAGGACGCCCGCCACCATCTGCAAGGTGGTGACGACCGAACTCAGGAACGACGAGGACGTCAGGAATGACACGTAATTGTCGAACCCGATCCAGGCGTCGAAGGTCGCGCGCAACGGCCGGTAGTCGGCGAACGAAAAGTAGAGCGTCATGCACAGCGGCACCAGCATCCAGACCAGCAGCACGAAGACGGCTGGGGCGATCATGATGCGTGCCGATGACTTGGAATGTTCTGTCGCCATGACTGGCTCCTTCCGACAGAATGGTCAGGGTCTTGCGAAGACCGCGCGCGGCCTGCGGAAAGCCCCGAGGGGAGTGCCGGGGGCAGGCGGACCCGCCCCCGGCGCAAGTCGCGTGGCTCAGTAGCCCGCGGCTTCCATTTCTTCGGTGGTCAGCTCTTGGGCCGCTGCCAGTGCCTCGTCGGCGCTGCGGTTTCCGGCGAGGGCGTCGGAAAACAGCTGGCCGACCTGCGTGGCGATGCCGGCGAACTCGGGGATCGCTACGAACTGGATGCCGGTATAGGGAACCTCCTGCACCGTCGGGTTCTGCGGATCGGCCGAATTGATCGACTTCAGCGTCATCTCGGCAAAGGGCGCCGCATCCAGATAGGCCTGGTTCTCATAGAGCGAGGTGCGGGTGCCCGGCGGCACGTTGGCCCAGCCTTCGTTTTCGGCGACCAGCTCGGTATAGCCCTGACCCGTGGCCCAGCTGATGAAGTCCTTCGCCACGTCGACCTTTTCGGAAGACGCCGGAATGGCCAGCGACCATGCCCAGAGCCAGTTGCCGCGCTTGCCCAGACCGGTATCGGGGGCCAGCGCGAAGCCGACCTTGTCGGCGACGGTGGAATCGGCGGGGTTGGTCACGAAGGAGGCCGCAACCGTGGCGTCGATCCACATGCCGCACTTGCCCTGCTGGAACAGCGTCAGGTTCTCGTTGAAGCCGTTGTTCGCGGCACCGGCGGGGCCGGATTCCTTCATCATGTCGAGATAGAAGGTCAGGGTCTCTTTCCACTCGGGGCTGTCGAACTGGGCATTCCAGTCCATGTCGAACCAGCGCGCGCCGAACGAGTTGGCCATGGCGCTGAGGAAGGCCATGTTCTCGCCCCAGCCGGCCTTGCCGCGGGCGCAAATTCCGTTGATGTCGTTGCCGCGGTCGGTCATCGCGGCGGCGGCTTCGCGGATGAACTGCCAGGTCGGCGCCTCGGGCATGTCCAGTCCGGCCTTTTCCATCAGGTCGGTGCGATACATCACCATCGAGCTTTCGCCATAGAACGGCGCGGCATAGAGCGTGCCGTCGACCGTCAGGCCGCCCCGGATCGCCGGCAGCAGGTCGTCGGCGTTCCAGTCCTCGGCCATGCCGTCGTTCAGCGACACCAGCCAGTCGTTGGCACCCCAGATCGGCGCTTCGTAGGTGCCGATCGTCATGACGTCATACTGACCGCCGCCGGTCGAGATGTCGGTGGTCACGTTCTGACGCAGGACGTTCTCTTCCAGAACGACCCAGTTGATCTTGTTGCCGGTCGCCTGTTCCCATTGCGGGGCGAGGCTCTGCATCCGCACCATGTCGCCGTTATTGACCGTCGCAATGGTGATTTCCTCGGCCATCGCAGCCGACGCCAGCCCGACCATCAGGCCCAGCCCGACAGTCGTGCCGCGCAATATCTGCTTCGTGTTCATGATCGTCCTCCCGGAGTTTTTACACGTGTCAATTGTAGCTCCCGGATTTTGCATGCGTCAACGTTTTATTTCAAAACACGTTGCTGCTGCGCAGCAATCGAGCGGCCATCAGGCGGATTCTCGAACTTTCAACTCGCCGTCGATCAGCTTAATGAACTGATTATCGGGCAGATTTTCCGCGCGCAACTTTTCCAGGAGGCGGTCGACGGCGGCCTGGCCGATCACGGCTACGTTCTGGCCGACGGTCGTCAGGGTCGGCGTCGTGTAGGGGCAGAGCGGGTAGTCATCGTGGCCTGCGATTCGCAATCCGCCCCGGCGCTGCGCCCCCGGTTCGAGCCCGTGTTTGGCAGCGGCCCGCAGCGCCCCGATGGCAACCCGGTCGTTCGCGCACAGGATCGAGGATTGCAGCAACTGCCCCCTGGAGAACTGGTCATCCAGAACCGCCAGCCCATGCGCCTCGAAATGCCAGTCCGGGCGGATGGCTTCGGTTCCGATCACCACCGGTTCGAAGCCACATTCCTCCATCTTGGCGATATAGGCGTTCTCGCGCTCGAGCGCGTTGAAGTTGACGCGCGGCATCGCGAGAAATACCGGCGGGCCACCCACCCGGCATAGGTATTCCGTAATGATGCCAGTGCTTTGCACGTGATCGGTGCCGACGAAATCCACATCGGTCAGGAGTTTCGGGCGCGAGTCCAGCAACACGAACGGCAGCCTTGCGTTCAGTCGTTCATAGACATGCAGATCGCTGTGATTGCCCAGCGGCGCAACGATCGCGCCATCGACGTTCATCGACAGAAAGGTCTCGGCGGCGCGTGTCTCGATCTCGGGGTCGGAGTGCGAGCACTGGGTGATGACGGTGTAGCCCGCCTCCATCGCCGCCAGTTCGATCGCTTCCAGAAGGCGGGTGAAGAACAGGTCGTTGAGGTAGGGAATGATCACCCCGATCATGCCCGTCGTCTTGCGGTTCATCCGCGTCGCAAAGAAATTCGGGGTGTAATCAACCTTCTCCAAGCCCCGCCTGATCCGCTCGACCGAGGATCGGCTGACCTTGGCCGGGTCCTGAAAGTAGCGCGACAAGGTGGGGCGGGACACGCCGATGGCGGCGGAAAGCTCTTCCATCGTGTGAATTTTGGGCTTTGCCATGTTCTCGACATCCTGGCTTGTTGCTCTGCCCGCGCGACGTTATGGCAAGTTTCTGGAAAAGTCTGCACTGAAATATTTACGGGCGATAAAAGCGTGCACCCGCGCTGCCCCAAAAGCAAAGGAAATCCGTTGCTTGATGCCGTGGCGTGGTGAAAACTTCGCCCCTTCGCTGCCTTGGGGCGGCGCCCCTGGCATCGGCGCGGGTCGGCGTGTTTGGCGGCGAATGCAACCCGTTTGGCGCGGATCGTGCATCGAGGAAACGCGCCGCGTCGGCAAAGACGCGAGGGCGCGTCGCGGGGGCAGAAAAGGACGCCACCCTTGCGGTCGGGGTGCCGAGAACAGGATTGACATGCGCGGTCGGCCACGATCTTGTCGCGGGTTACGGGAGTATGCTCCACGGGTGCGCGTCTTTGTTCCCTCGCTTTTCCTGACGGGAACTTTCAGCGCGGGTTTTGGTTCGGAGAAGGGGTCTGTCATGAGGTTCGCCGCGGTTGTTCTTGGCCTTGTCGCCGTCGCAAATCCCGCCCTCGCTTTCGAGACCGAAGATATCGGGACATTGCAGGCGACCTTCGATGGCGAGAGCATCGTCCAGCCCACCGTGATCGCCAAGTCCGAGGACGAGACCTCCGCAACGGCGTTCCTGGCGGTGATCGGCGGCGGCATGTCATCGCTCAGCCTTGCCGGCTACACCCCCGACAACAAGAGGCTGGGCATCGACGCGACCTACATGGTGGAGGAGCCGGGCCCGGAGTCAGCGCCCATCGACCTGACCATCACCTATGTGCCGGAAGGGACAGCGGAGCACTGGACCTCCGAGGAAGCGCCCACGCCCGCCAGCATCACCTTTACCACGTTCGAGGCTGACGGTGACGAGGGCCGCGTCGTCGGAACCTTCACCGCGGTTCTGTGCCATGCCGAGGATTACGGGTCCGGCGCCGATCCCGACAATTGCCACCCGATCGAAGGCAGCTTCGACACAAGGTTCTTTGTCGAGCGATAACCGAGGCGGGCAATCACGCACGAAAGAGTCTGACATGAAATACCTGCTGCCTGCGATCTGCCTTTCCCTGAGCGCATTTGCCGGGGCTGCGACGGCCGATCCATCCACCCTTTGCGGCAAGTCCGGCGAAGCGGACTGGAGCGAGATCCGTGAGACCTTCGTCGGGTTCTGGCAGATCGAGCATCAATCCGGCTACGCCCTGATGGGCCAGATGGTCCTGCCCTTTCCCGGTGACGGGCAGGTGGATACGCTCACCATCGCCCTGTTCGACGATGTGCTGGCGGCCACTCATCCCGAAATGCAGGCGCCGCTGGTGCTGGAGCCCGCCGACGAACCCCGCTGGGTCGTCGACATCTCGGACCCCTATACGCCCGCGCCGGTTCTCAGCCCGGACGATGTCGGTGTGATCATGGGATGCGACCAGATGGAACTGCCGCGCATCGTGGGGACCACGATCGCGGTGGTCGACGGGGTGCAGATGGATTTCACCTACAGGCTCATGGCTGCGGAGGTTTCGACCCTCTACGGGGTGATGGAAATGACCGCCGTGGTGCATGGGACACCGATCATCGCGCGCCGCACCGTCTGGATGCACCAGAACGGGCAGTGACGCCCGGTTGCGTCCGGCCCGCGTGGCGCCCGGACCATCCCTGAACGTCTGAACGATACGCCCAGACGCGCAAGGCATGTTCCGGGCCGGGCGGCGCGGTGCTCCGCCGCCTTATTGCGCGGTATAGCCGCCGTCGACCAGGTGGTAGGAGCCGGTGATGAAGCTCGCGCGGTCCGACAGCAGGAAGACGATCAGCGCTGCGACTTCCTCGGGTTGGCCGAGGCGGTTCACCGCGTGCTTGCTTTCGAGGAACTTCAGCGTGTCCTCGTCCAGCGAGCTGGTCACGAGCGGGGTGTGGATGAAGCCCGGTCCGACCGCGTTGATCCGCACGCCAGCCTCGGAATGTTCCAGCGCCGCGTTCTTGGTTGCGCCCACGACGCCATGTTTGGCGCTGACATAGGCGGCCGACCCGGCAAAACCGACCGAGCCGAGGATCGAGGCCACGTTGACCACAGCCCCGCCGCCCGCCTTCTCGATCTCGGGAATGGCATAGCGCATGCCGTAGAAGACGCCCGACAGGTTGATGTCGATCACCTTCTGCCAACCCTCGAGGTCGTAACTGCCGGTCGGGGCGATCGGGCCGCCGATGCCGGCGTTGTTGACGATGCCGTGCAATGCGCCGGTCTTCTCGACGGCAAAACGCACCATGGCCTCGACCTCATCGGCCTTCGCCACATCGACCTTGAAGGCATGGGCCTTGCCACCCTTTTTGGTAACGGTGTCAACGACGCCCTTGGCGTGGTCCATATCGAGGTCGGCCACGATCACGGTCGCGCCGCTGGCGCCGAGCTCCTCGACGGTGGCGGCACCGATGCCCGACCCTCCGCCTGTAACGATGATCGTCTTACGGTCAAAACGCAGGTCCATGGTCATCTCCTTTAATGATTACGGTTACTTATATAGTCACTGCGCGACGTGATTTTGAGGGTGTCGGCGGACAATTGGCCGTGCATCACCACGAGGCCGCGGTTCTCTCGCGCCCTGCGGCGGTCAGGGATCGTTGTCGCGCTGCAGGGTGGCGACGAGCATCGCCCCGATCGCCAGACCCAATCCCACGACCAGCGCGCCGGGGCGATGGCGCAGCAGACCCGGCAAGGCCGCCGCAACGGTCGCACGGGTCTTGTGGCGGGTTTCGGCCTTGCGGATCTCGGCGCGCAGGCGTTGCGCGCGGGTGCGTGATTTCAGCACGATGAGCAGGATCACCGCCATGACGATGACCAGCAACGCAACCGTCAGAAGCGCCGCCGCCAGCCCCCATAGCGGCGTGAGGACCGCGACCAGCGCCGCGATACAGACGACCCAGGCCGTCAACGCCAGCAATGCGACAATTGCAAGAATTGCCGCATTGCCGAGCGAATCGCGCAGCTTTGCCGAGACGCTGTCGGTCACGGTTCCCGCGATATCCTTAATCGGATTGGGCATGACGCGGCTCAGTCGTGTTTGCGCTGCACCAGCATCGCAATCACCAGGCCAAGCCCCAACGCCCCGAGAAACCACTGGAGCGGATGCTCGCGGACATTGGCTTCCAGCTCTTTTTCGAGCCGCGAAACCTGTTTGCCGAGTTTCTTCACGGCGCGCCGCGACTCCGCCAGCATCTCTTCGGAAATCTCCGAGGCGCGGTCCTGCAATCCTTCGGCGCGGGCCTTGCCATATCCCGACAGGGACTTGGTCAACGCGGCGATATCGCTTCTGATCTCGGCCACTTCGGCGCGGATCTTGTCTTCGTAGTCGGAGACTTCGGGGTTCTTGTCCGATTTGCTATCTGTGGCAGCGGCATTCATGTCGGCTCTCCTCTTGGTGTGTCGGTCGGCAAAAGCGTGACGCAACCGTCCTGGCTGCGCCCGCACTCGGATTTCAGCGTCGACGGGCCTCGCCGCGCTGAAGTCGTAAACAACGTCTGTTATACCAAGTGTTCAGAAGACATATTTGTTCCCGAGGCGCCGTCGGCAATAGCTTTTCATTATTTGTTTTTTCGATCGGCCGAGCGGGTTCGGGCCGATGGGCGGTATTCACGATACCGAAGGGCGCCCGCGCAGCGCGAAGACGTGCGCCCCGCACCTTCGGGATGCGGGGCGCAACGGCATCACGCCAGTCTCAGTCCATGTGCCACTGCATCGGCAACAGGAACGGAAAGCCGCGCAACTCGTCGTTTTCGATCTTCATGATCGGCGCCATGTATTCGCCCCAGCGCCGGTTCGCGTCGCTCTTGCCCAGCGCGGCGATGGACGCCTCGAGGTCGTCGGTCTCGAAATAGCCGATCAGCGTCAGCCCGTGGCGGAAGATCGAATAGTTGCGCAGCCCTGCAGCCTTCAGTGCCTCAATCATCTCGGGCCAGATCTCGGCGTGGCGGCGCTTGTATTCGTCCTCGTATCCGGGGCGAACCTCAAGAACCCATGCGTATTGTGTCATGTCCTCAGTCCTTCCAGCCAATTCGTTTGCGGATCTCCTTGTCGCGGATGTCGACCATGTCGCCGGCAAGGTCGTCGACAGACCCGCCGACCAGCCAGGCGATCATCTCGGCCGGCGGCGTCACCGATGATAGGTTTTCGCGCGGGATATCGGACACGCGGTTGATCCTGGCGCTCCTTATTGCGGTCTGCATCCCGGTATCGACCACGCCGGGGGCGATGCCGAAGGCGCGGATGCCTTCCGGTTCGCCCTCCAGATCGGTGCAGCGCGTCAGCATCAAGAGCCCGGCCTTGGTCGAGCAATAGGCGGCCCAGCCCTCCATCGGCCCGACGGCGGCGCCAGACAGCAGGTTGAGGACCCGCCCGCCGCCCTTGAGGTGCTGCCAGGTCGCGGCGATCACGGCGGCGGGGCCCGACAGGTTGATCCGCGCGGCGTGATCGAAGGCGACGGGGTCGAGCACGGCGATCCGCGCCATCGGCTCGATCACGGCGGCGTTGTTGATGACGATATCGAGGCCGCCGAGGGTCTCGACCGCCGTGGCGACGCGCCCGCCAACGGCAGCCAGGTCGGAGACGTCAAGCGCATGGTCGAAAGCCTGACCGCCCGCGCCCTTGATCTCGGCGACCACCTCGTCGCAATCGCCGGGCTTGCGCCCGCAGACCGCGACATGCGCGCCCTGCGATGCAAGCACGCGGGCGACCTCCGCACCGATGCCGTGGCGCGCGCCGGTCACGATGGCGCGTTTTCCTTCAAGCGGTTTCATAGGGGTTCTCCAGTTGCTCCGGGTCGGGCGACACACCATAGGCCTGAAAGCCGCCGGTGACATAGATCACCTCGCCGGTGATGAAATCGGCGTCGGGGCCAAGCAGGAAGTTCACCGCCCCCGCCACGTCGTCGGGCCTGCACCAGCGCCCGAGCGGGATCGACTTGTGCACCTGCGCCTCGAACTCGTCCCAGCTGAGGCCGAGACTGTCGGCCTTGGCCTGGAAATGCTGCACCATGCCGGTGCCCGGCCCGACATGGCCGGGCGCGACGGCGTTGACGCGCACGCCCGCCTTGGCGACCTCGACCGCGAGGCATTGGGTGACGGCGAAGGCGGCGCTTTTCGAGGCCATGTAGGCGGCCGAGAACGGGTTGCCGAAGTTGATGCGGGTGATGATGTTGATGATCCGCCCGTCGCGCGCCTTGACCATGTGGCGCGCGGCTTCGCGGCAGACCAGAAAGGTGCCGCGCGCGTTGACCGAATGGATCCGGTCCCAGTCGGCGGCCTCGGTCGCGACGACCGACACGTTCTTGTGGATGCCGGCGCTGTTGATCACCGCCCAGAGGCCATGCCCTTCGGCCACTTCGCGCATCGTGGCCACGATCGAGGTTTCGTCGGTCACGTCCATCTCGCGCGCCTCGACGCCGATTTCCGCGGCTGTCTTTCGGGCCGCATCGCCGTCACGGTCCGCGATGATGACGGGGTGTTCGCCGCCCGCCAGACGCGTCGCGATGGCGCGGCCGATGCCGTTGGCCCCGCCGGTGATCAGGATCGCGCCGCTCATGTCTGGCTCCAGTCGCGAAAACAATCGCGCATCTTGACGGTCTCCGACAGCACGTCGTCCAGCACCGTGTTCATATAGGCCTGATGCACGTATTCGATCCCAAGCCAGCCGTCATATCCGGCGTCGCGCAGCGCACCGAACAGGGCGGGAAAGTTCAGCGTGCCTTCTTCGAGCTTGGCTTGCAGCGCGCCGGGTCGTGCCTGCCGCAGGTGGACATGGCCGGTGTAGGGCGCAAGCGCCTCGATCTCGTCCTGACGCCACCCGGCACAGGCGAAATGCGCGGGATCGAGCGCGAGCTTGAGGCCCGGCACCCTGTCGCACAACTCGGCGGCGAGGGCGGGGGATTCGAGGAAGGAATGAACATGCGGCTCGACCGTGAGCACGACGCCGGCCTCGCCCGCCGCCGCGACCATCGGCTTGACCGCCTCGACGGTCGCCGTCAGCGCGTCGCGCCTGGTCTGTCCGCGGTTCAGCACGCCCGGCAGGATGAACACGGTCGGCGCACCGGCGGCCCTGGCAAAGCGGAACGCGGCCTTGATGTCGGCCAGGTTGCGCGGCTCGGGCGGGCCGGCAAGGTTGCGCTCGACCGGCGAGGCGCCGAACAGGTGGTAGAGATTGGCGACCGCCACCGGCAGCGCCGCCGCGATTTCAGCGCCATAGTCCTCGGGGTCATCCAGCACACGCGCACGGTCGAGCGAGGCGGCGTAGAAATAGCCGATGTCGATCCCCTCGATCCCCAGGGCTGCGGCAATCGCACCGGCCTCGGCCAGCGTGCACTTCGGAAACGACCAGCTACCGACGCTCAGTTTCATTGCACATCCTCCATCTTCCCGCTTGCCGCCGAGCGATACATCGCGTCCAGAACCTCGGTCGCGCGCAGGCCCACCAGCCCGCTGGCCGGGTTGTCGTAGGGCACGCCACGGCAGATATCGACCAGCCGGCCGGTCGGCGAGGCCACGTCGTATTCCCCCGCATCCGGGGCGAGTTTCTCGACATGTTCCTTGCCGTCATGGCGCACCGCCTCGACGCGGGCGCGCTCGATATCGACCAGCAGCATCCCCTCGGTGCCGAAGAAGCGGATATCAAGCTGGAAGCCGCGGGTTTTCGGCACCGTCGCCGCGCCCGACAGCGCCATGGTCGCGCCGCCCTCGAATTCGACGATGGCGCTGTCGTAATAATCCACCCCGGCAGGCGACATGCCGAACCGCGCATAGACCCGTGCGGGCGTCAGCTCCGCGATGCGGAACAGAAGCCCCAGTCCGTGCGACATCTGCCCCCAGCCATAGCCGCCCGCGCGCGCCGGGTCGGCCCAGGTCGAGGCGGGCGGGCGAAACAGCGCGTCCTTGGTCTCGACCATCGGCTGCCCGGCAAACAGGTCCGCCAGCGCCGAGGCCATGTGCAGCGAGACATGCTGCACCTTGCCGATCCAGCCGTCATCGACCAGCTTCTTGGCCGCGTCGATCATCGGCCGGTAGTTCCAGCCATAGGGCATGATGATCTCGACCCCCTTGGCCCTGGCTGCCTCGACCATCCGCCGTGCATCCACCGCCGAGGTCGTCATCGGTTTTTCGACCAGCACATGCAGGCCCTTGTCGATCGCCATCAGCGCGTGTTCGGCGTGCAGCACATGGGGCGACGAAACGACGACGCCCTTCAGGGGCCGATCCGCCAGCATCTCGGCTGCATCGGTATAGCCATGCGTCAGCCCGAAATGGGCCATTACCTTGTCCAGCCCCTCGCGGTCGGGCCGCGACACGGCGATGTCGGCGACATGGGGGTTTTCCTGCATCGTCGGAATATGCGCCGTCGAGGCCCACCATCCGGCGCCGATCACGCCAATCTCTACCTTGTCCATGTTGTCCTCCGTCATCTGTTCAGGCCGCCGCGCGCGCGGCGGCGGCGTGCATCAGGTCTTCGGCCGTGGCCGGTGCGTCGAATGTGCGGACGTCGCGGCCATGCGCCAGCACCGTCGAGGTATCGGCCAGCCCGGCGATCTCCTCGGCGTCCGACGAGATCACGATCACCGTCAGCCCGGCATCCGACAGGGTGCGCAGGTGGCGATAGATGTCGCGCCGCGCCCCCAGATCGACGCCGCGCGTCGGTTCCTCGAGGATCAGGAGCTTGAGGTCATCGACCAGCCAGCGGCCGATGCAGACCTTCTGCTGGTTGCCGCCCGACAGCCTGCTGATAAGCTGCTCCGGCCCGGTGGTGCGCACGCCCAGATCCTCGATCCAGCGCGCAGCGAACGCCGTCTGGCGCGCACGCGACAATGCGATGCCGTCGCGGTAGCGGCGCAGGAAGGGCAGGGTGAAGTTCTCGCGCACGCTGAGGTCGGCGACAAGCCCCTCGGCCTTGCGCTCGCCGGGAACGAAACCGACGCCGGAGGCAATCGCATCGGCGGATGAGCGTGGCGCGAAGGGCCTGCCGCCCAGCACGAGATCGCCGCCGGTGACGGGCACCGCGCCATAAAGCGCCTTGCCAAGTTCCTCGACCCCCGAGCCGATCAACCCGAAGACGCCGTGGATCTCCGCCTGACGCGCGGACAGCGACACGCCGTGCAGCATGTGGTGGTTGGCGATGTTCTCGGCGCGGAAATGCACTTCGCCCGGTTGGGCGGCATGGTCGGGAAACAGCATCTCCATCGCCCGGCCCAGCATCGCGGCGAGAACCTCGTCGTGATCGGTCTCGGCGGTGATGAAGTCGCCGGCGTTGCGCCCGTCGCGCAGCACGGTGATCCGGTCGGAAATGGCGAAGACCTCGTTGAGGTAGTGCGAGATGAACACGATCGCGGTGCCGCGCGCCTTGAGGCGGCGCATGATGTCGAACAGCCGCGCGCGTTCGGGTTCCGACAGCGAGGCGGTGGGCTCGTCCATCACCAGCACGCGCGCCCGACCGGTCAGCGCGCGGGCGATCTCGACCAGCCGCTGTTCGGAGACCGACAGCCGCGACAAGGGCGCGCGCGGGTCGATGTAGTCAAGGCCGAGACTGGCCAGAAGCTCGCTGGTGCCCGTGACCATCGCGGCGAAGTCGATGCGCGACAGCGGCCCCTTGCCGCTGGCAGGCATCGCGCCGAGGTGGACGTTTTCGGCGACACTCAGATCCGGAAGCACCGAAAGTTCCTGCGGGATCAGACGGATACCGGCGGCGATGGCGGCGGCGGGCGTGGGCATCCTAACATCGACCCCGTCGAGCCGGGTCTCGCCCGCGTCGCGCCCATAGACGCCGGTCATGATCTTCATCAGCGTCGACTTGCCCGCGCCGTTGGCCCCCAGAAGCGCGACGATCTCGCCCGCGTCGACCTCGAAGCGGACATCGTCGAGCACCTTGTTGGCGCCGAAGGATTTGTCGATTGCCGACATTTCAAGCAGCATGGCAGGTCCTCCCTGACGAAAACGGGTGGTCCGGCCCCCACGCGAGGGGCCGGACTGCATCGGTCATTCGGTCGGGATCAGCGTCTCGTATCCCGCGAGATCCGGATCGTCGCGCAGCGATGCCAGATGCGCCTCGAAGGCTTCCTGCGGGAAGGTGTAGTCGAACGCCGGAGCCGCGCCACATTCGGCCTCGTAATACTCGCAGACGTTGCCCTTGGTGACCATCACGTGGTTGACCAGAACCGCGGGCGGCACATCGACCCCGGCCAGTTCCATCAGCGCGATCGGCACAAGGTAGTTGCCGTAGCGCTCGGGGAAGTAGCCGACCGAGGCCACCATGTCCTCCTCGACCGTCAGCGCCTCGATCTCGTCCGCGCCGTTGCCGACAAAGATCGCATCGGCCGAACGGCCCGCCTGCGCGGTGGCGCGCAACATGCCCAGAACCGACTGGTCGTTGATCGCCACGCCCATGATCGGCACGCCTTCGGGAATGCGCCCGATGACGTTGTTCATCTGGGTGAAGCTTTCCTGCAGCGTGTTCTTGGTGTCGATCATGATGATGTGATCTTCGGGGAACCCGGTGACGGCGGCCAGAAAGCCCGCGATCTGTCCGCCGGTCCGCATCGCCGGGATGGCGCCCGACTGCGGCAGTTCACCGACGACGAGATAGCCTTCCTTGACGCGGTCCTCGCCGAATTCGGCAATCGCGGCCTGCGCCAGGTAGGAGCCGCCCATGAAGCCCGATTTCGGGTTGTTGGCGCCGAAGAAGGTGGCGCCGTCCATCGGGATGTCGATGGCCGAGACGCGAATCCCGGCCTCGTTGAACAGGTTCATGATCTGCGGGCCGAAGTTCACGTCGGTCTGGAACTCGATCACGTAGTCGACCTCGCGCCGGACATAGCTCTGCGCGTTCTGCAGCGCGATGGCACCGTCAAGCCGGTTGTCGGTGACCAGAAGCTCGACGCCCGCGGCCTCGGCGTTCTCCAGTATGCTCTTTTCGGTCAGCACGCCGAACGGAATGTCGCGCTGAAGGTTGGCATAGCCGAACACGTAGCCTTCGCCGTTGCGCGGCGGATTGGCCGCCATCGCGGCGTCCATCAACTCCTGGTATTCCTCGGCCGAAAGCATCTGGCCCTTGAGGTCTTCCGGCCCGATCGCCAGCGCGCTGCCGCCGACCATGGTCAGAATGGCGGTTGTCATCATGAAGTTGCGCATCTTGGTTCCTCCCTTGGATGCATGTGTCGTGTCGTCGTCAGGCTTGCCCGACGTGTTGCCTCTGCTCGCCCAGCCCCTCGATCCCGAGGCGCATGACCTGCCCCTTTCTCAGATAGACAGGGGGTTTCTGCCCCAGACCGACGCCGGGAGGCGTTCCGGTCGAGATCACGTCGCCGGGTTGCAGGCTCATGAACCGGCTGATGTAGGAGACCAGATGGGCGACGCCGAATACCATGGTTCGCGTCGATCCGTCCTGGTAACGGTGGCCGTCGACCTCGAGCCACATGTCGAGATCCTGCGGGTCCGCGACCTCGTCGCGGGTGACGAGCCAGGGGCCGATCGGGCCGAAGGTGTCGGCGGATTTACCCTTGACCCATTGGCCGCCCATCTCGATCTGGAAGGCACGCTCCGAGACGTCGTTGATCAGGCAATAGCCCGCAACATGGTCCAGGGCCTCCGCCTCGTCGACATAGCGCGCCTCCTTGCCGATCACGACGCCAAGCTCGACCTCCCAGTCGGTCTTGAGCGATCCGCGCGGGATCAGCACGTCATCGTTCGGGCCGCAAACGGCGCTGGTCGCCTTGAAGAACAGGATCGGCTGCTCTGGCACATCCGCGCCGGTTTCGGCGGCGTGGTCGGAGTAGTTCAGCCCGATGCAGATGAACTTGCCGATGCCGCCGACACAGGCACCAAGACGCGGATCGCCCTCGACCTTGGGCAAGGTGTCGGTGTCGAGCGCGCGCAGCCGCGCCAGCGCCTCGTCCGACAGCGCCGCACCGGCAACGTCGTCGATATGCGCCGACAGGTCGCGCAGCACGCCGTTCTGGTCGAGCAATCCGGGTTTCTCCTGGCCCAAGGGGCCGTATCGCAACAGTTTCATGTCAGGTCCTTCAGTCTTGGTTCGGCACGGGCTTGCGCAGGGGCTTGCCCGCCAGATGGCTCGCTATATCCTCGGCCACCAGGCCTTGCAGTCGGCCGATGGCGGCGTCGGAATACCAGGCGGCGTGCGGCGTCAGCATGAGGTTGGGCGCGTCGCGCAACGGCGAGACGGCGGGCAGCGGCTCGGTGTTGAAGACGTCGAGTGCGGCGCCGCCGATGGTGCCGTCCGCCAGCGCCTGCGCCAGCGCCGCCTCGTCGATCAGCGCGCCGCGGGCGGTGTTCACGATGATCGCGTGTTTCTGCATCGTCGCCAGCCGAGCGGCATCGACATAGCCGGTGGTCGCAGGCGTCGCGGGTGCGTGCAGCGTGACCGCATCGGCGGCGGCGAACAGCGCCTCGGGCGTCATCAGGTCGATCCCCTCGGCCTTCAGCTTGCCCGCATCGGCGAGCGGATCGGCGACGGCAAAGCGGAACCCGAACGGCTTCAGCCGCGCATGAACCCCGCGCGCGATCTGGCCGAAGCCGTAGAACCCGACCAGCGTCTCGGAAAACGGCCTCACCGGGCGGGCAACGGCGACGGCTTTCCACTCGCCGGCCCGCACCGAAGCCTCGAGCGCCGGGAGCTTGCGCAGCATAGCCAGCAGGCTGGCGACGGTGTGGTCGGCAACCTCGTCGAGGCAGTAATCCGGCACATAACCCACCGGATGCCCGCCCTTGTGAGCGGCGGCGATGTCGATATTGTCGTAGCCGATGCCATAGCGGATGATCGCCGCCCCCGGCGCCAGCGCGGCGATGGCGCGGGCAGTGAAGGGCGCGAACTGCACCACCGCCACATCGGCACCCGTGACGGCCGCAACGACGTCGTCGTCGGTCTTGCACTGATGCGCGACAAACTCCGCCCCGGCAGAGCCGGCCGCCTCGGATTCGCGCGCGAGGTCGGGGAATGTGTAGTCGGTGACGACGACCCTGGCGCTCATGCCCCGTCCTCCAGGTAATCGTGAATGACCTCGCCGGGGACGAGGGTGAAATCGGCGCGCCAATAGACACCGTTCAGCGGTTCGACCACCGGCAGGCGGAACACCGGCGCCTGTGCGTTGGGGCGCAATTCAACCGTGCCGGGACCGGACCAACATTCGTGGATCACCATGTCGGTCAGCCTGCGCGAGGTGATCTGGCGGATCGCGGGGCTTCCGTCGATATGGTCGATCGCCTTGAGGTTCAGGTTCAGCCTGTAATCGAAATGTGCCGCCAGAACCGCGGGGTCGGCAGGGGTCTGCTTGTAGGGCATCGTCGCGGTGATGATGTCGATCCCGTTGCGCGTCACCGTGCCGACGATCAGGTCGCCGCGCATCTCGATCCGGGGCTCGGCCAGCTTTTTCGGCTGGCCGTGGACCTCGCGCCCATGCGAGACGCCGACCGACGACGACAGGTAGAAATACGGCGAATAGCCGCCCGACACGCCGCCCGGCAGGCTGGCTCCGAACATGACGTTGCATTCGCCATAGGGGCCGACCCAGTCGGTGTCGTTCATCTTGTAGAGATGCAGCGCCACGATGTCGCCGGCAGCCTCGACCGGCGGCGGCGCGAGGAAGGCGGTCGCCTCGGGGGTGGTGCGGTAGAACAGCGTCAGCGCCTCGACGTTGCGGAACTTGAACGGAAAGCGCGGAATGGTCGGCGCGTCCCAGGGGGTCGAGAACCCGCCCTTGCGGATGTCGTCTGCGGTGGGTTTCTCGAGCTTGCTGGTCATTGGTTCACCGAAGGTTGTTCGCGCGTCGTGCGCAGGACGAAATTCATGTGCTGCTCCATCGCGGCACGGGCGGCCGGGCCGTCACCGGCGCGGATCGCCGCGACTATCGCCTCGTGGTCGCGCACCGATCCGGCCAGCACGTCCTGCGATTCCGACGCGGTCTTGCGAAACTCGAGCCCGAGGATGTTCATGCTCTGCGCGGCACGCGCGAGGAACGGGTTGTCGGCCATCTCGGCCAGCCTGCGGTGGAAATCGGTGTCGACCGCGCGGTAGCGGCCGGGGTCGCGCAGCGTGTCTTTCTGGTCGGCCAGCGACTGTTCGAGCCAGGCGATATCCTCGGCGCCGGCGTTCAGCGCGGCAAGTGCCGCGATCTCGCCCTCGATCAGGCGGCGCGCGGCATATAGCTTTTCGACCGTCACATCCTCGAGCGTGAGAAAAAAGGTCAGGGGTTGCAGAAGGTCGGCGGCGCTCAGGCCGGTGACGAAGACACCGCCGCCGTGGCGGATATCGACGACGCCAAGCGCATTCAGCGCGCGCATCGCCTCGCGGATGGTCGGGCGGCTGACGCCGAAGGTTTCGGCAAGCTGGCGTTCGGACGGAAGTTTGTCACCGGGGGCAAGCTGCCCTGCCGCGACGAAGCCGAGGAGTTGCTCGATCACGATGTTGGACACGCCTTCGCGGCGGATCGGCTGGACTTCGGCGCTTCCGATTCTCATGCGTGACCTCCCCAATGTCCGCCGGCCGACCAACTGGTAAAGTGGTCAGGACACTTGTTGACTTAGCAAGCGAAGTTCTGCTAGTCAACGGCAAGTTCGGGAGGAGGGCTCGCATGAAAATCGCCGACATCAGGTCATGGGTGCTGCGCTACCCCGACGCCAACGATCATGGAAACTGGCGCCTGACCGTGTTCACCCGCGTCACCACGACCGATGGAGTCGTCGGCTGGGGCGAGGGCATCGCGATGTGGCCCGAGGCCTGCAAGGCGACCAAGCTCCTGATCGACGAAGCCTTCGCGCCCCTGCTGATCGAGGCGGGCGAGATCACCGTGGCGCAGGCCTGGAAGATGATGCGCGCGCATTGCTGGTGGTATGGCGAGGGCGGCATCGCCTGTTTCGCCTACTCGGCGCTCGACATGGCGCTGTGGGACATCGACGGGCAGATCCAGGGCAAGCCGCTGTGGCAGCTTTTTGGTGGCAAGATGCGCGACGCGATGCCGGCCTATGCCTGCAATCACGTCAACAAGGCCACCAATCAGGACAACATCGACGAGGTGGTCGGCTTCAAGGAGGCGGGCTTCCAGGGCGTCAAGCTGGGGTTCGGCAAGCGCGGCCTGTCAAATATCGGGCGCGACCCGAAGAACGACATCGCCTTCATCCGCGACCTGCGCGATGCGGTCGGGCCGGAGTTCGACATTCTGGTAGACGCGGGCCACGGCGTGACCTGGGACCTGTTCACCGCGATCAACACCGTCAAGGCGATGGCCGAATACCACATCGGCTGGATCGAGGAGCCGTTCTATCCGACCCGGATCGAGGCCCACAAGGCGTTGCGCGCCGCCGTGCCGGTGCCGGTCGCGATGGGCGAGCGCGCCTTCACCACGACGGATTATGACCGAATCATCAACAGTGGTGCCGCCGACGTGCTCGGCGTCGATCCCGGCCGGGTCGAGGGCATCACCGGCTTTCGCAAGGTGGACGAAATGGCGGGCCGCGCCGGGCTGACGATGAACGCCCATGCCTGGAGCACCGCGATCACCACCGCCGCCAGCCTGCACCTGTCCATCGCATCGGCCAACACGCGGCTGATGGAACTCAAGCCCTTCGCGGTGTCGGTCCAGACCGAGCTTGTGGCCGATCCGATCGTCCAGACGAACGGGTTGATCCCCGCCATCGACGCGCCCGGCCTCGGCATCGAGGTCGATCAGGGCCTCGTCGACCGCCTCGCCCTCGACGCATGATAGTGCCGCATGATTCACGGAGACCGCTGCGATGACCGATAGTGCAACACAGACCAAGCGCAGCGGCGGTGCCCTGCGTCAGTTGCTTGGCAAGGAATGGGCGGGCGTGGCGGTGCTGGGCCTGCTGTTTCTCGGGCTGATCGTGATCTTCGCCTCCCTCAGCCCGTATTTCCTCAAGGTCAACAACCTGTTGTCGATCGGCACCAACATGTCGGTGATCGGCCTCATGGCAATCGTCGGAACGCCGGTGATCGTCGCGGGCGCGCTCGATCTGTCGGTTGCCGCCATCGCCGGTCTGGCGGGGGTGCTGGTGGCGCTGCTGCACGCCGCCGGGATCGACATCTGGATCGCCTCCGCGATGGCCATCGCGATCTGTGCCATCGTCGGCGGTGGCAACGGGATGCTAGTCACCAAGCTGCAGCTCAACCCGCTGATCGTGACGCTGGGCACCATGAGCATCATCACCGGCGCGGCGCTGGTGATGACCAGCGGGCTGTCGCGGCCCCTGATGCAGCCGGCGTTCAACTGGCTCGGGGCAGGGCGGCTGTTCGGCGTGCCGTTCCCGCTGATCGCGATGGTGGTGTTTGCGATCATCCTGTGGTGGATCATGTCGCGCACCCGCTTCGGGCGCGAGATCTACGCCGCCGGCGGCAACCCCGAGGCCAGCCGCCTGATGGGCGTCAATGTCGAGCGCATCCAGCTTGTCCTCTACATCGCGTCGGGCGCCATCGGTGCGGTCGCCGGGATCATCCTCGCCGCCATGCTGGGCGCTGCCGCGCCGAACGCGGCGGGCGCGCAGCTTCTGACCGTGGTTGCCGCGATCATCCTCGGTGGCACCAGCCTCAACGGCGGGCGTGGCTCGGTCTGGGGGACGGTGCTGGCGGTGCTGATCATGGGCACGCTGAACAACGGGCTGACGCTGCTCGACGTGTCGAGCTTCTGGCAGGACATCACCCGTGGCAGCGTCCTGATCATCGCCGTCGCCTTCGATCAGATCCGGACCAAGGCCGCGCGCTAGGCAATTGCCAGCCTCGTGCGCGCCCGCCGCCGCGTGGGTCGGCATCGAGTAGGCTGATACGGATCGGCACGGATACCGCGTGCCGCGCGCATACGCACCGAAGGCTCGGCAGCCTGAGCGCTGCACGCCATGGGCGAGGGTCGGGCCAGCGACGGCTTGACAGGGAAGGTCGCCAAAGCCGTCGCGAGGGCGTATGAGTGTCTGGGACGTGCGGGCGATCCGGCTCTTTCATTGCGCCGCCACGTGACTATCTCAACATCACCCTCCGTTTCCGGAGCGTTTGAAAGGTCGGTCGCAATGAGTCGCAATGTTCTTTATCTGGTCATCCTCCTGCTCGTCGCAGGCGTCGCCGTCGTGGGCTACCTCTATTATCAGGAAAGCCGGAGCGGCATCGAGATCGAGATCGGCAAGGATGGCATCAGGATCGACGGAAACTAGCCGGTCCGGGTCTGGCGGCCAGCACCCGCGCGGGTCGCCGCGGAGCAGCTAGCCCTTCGGAGGCCGCCGGTAATGCTCGATGATCGCCTGTATGCCTTTCCGGCCGCCATCCTCACCCGCGACATCGCGATAGATCTCCCGGCACAGCGCGGCTCCGGCGAGCCTTGCGTCTTTGTCGTCGGGGGCGTCGAGGGCGATGCCCAGATCCTTGATGAAATGGTCTATGGCGAAGCTGGCGGTGGGGTCGCCTTCGATCATCTTCGGACCAAGGCGCTGCATGAGCGGGCCACCCGCGGTGCCGGTGCGCAGAACGTCGAGCACATGGTCAGGTGATATCCCCGAGGTTTCGGCAAAGTGCAGCGCTTCGGCCAGGCCGAGAAGTATACCCGCCACGGCAAGCTGATTGCTGGCCTTGGTGATCTGCCCCGCGCCGGCCGGACCCATCGCGAAGACATGCTGTCCCATGGCCGCCAGCATCGGCCGGACCGCGTCAAGCGCCCTGGCCTCGCCGCCGACCATGAAGGTCAGCGTTCCCGCCTCGGCGCCCGGCGCGCCGCCGGTGACGGGCGCATCCAGCGCCATGATGCCGCGATGCGCCGCCTCGGACGCGATCCGGCGCGCGAGGTCAGGGGTCGATGTCGTCATGTCGACAAGGCAGGAACCGGGCACGGCGTGGGCGATCAGACCGTCCTCGCCAAGATAGAGCGTCTCGACATCGGCCGGCCCGCCGACGATGGTGAAGATCCGGGTGCAGCGCTGGGCAAGCGCCGCGACGCTGTCTGACCAGACCGCACCGGCCTGAAGGAAGGGCGCGGCACGGTCCCGGTTGCGGGCATGGATATGGACGTCAAACCCGGCGTGAAGCAGGCGGCGCGCCATCGCGCCGCCCATGACGCCCAACCCGATGAAACCTGTCGCGTCTGTCTGCGTCAGTGTCTCGGTCCCTATGCCCGGGCCGCATCCCAGTCGCGGCCATATTCCGCGATGGTGTCCAGAACATGCGCCGGGGCGTTCGACCCGAAGGTGCAGCCCGGTGCGAGGATGAAGTTCTGCCCCCCGGTCACGGCCAGTGCCTCGTCGATGTCGTGGCGGATCTGCGGGCGCGACTGCTCGATCACGCGGGCCTGGTCGATGCCGGCCATGATGCACTTGTCGGTGCGCGGGCGCATCTCGGCGATGGTCGGGCAGGTCTTGTCATGCGCGGCCCAGCTCAAAACCTCGTGCGGATAGTCCGCCACCCGGTCAAGATCGAGATGCGACTTGCAGGCGTGCAGCATCCGCACGACGCCCTTGGTCTCGTTGAGGATGGCAAGGTCGTAGGGCCGCATCAGCTCCTCGTAGGCGTCGCGGGTGAAGCCCTGCACGCAGTCTTCCTGTGCCGCCGCCCGCGTCGAGTAGAACACGCCGTCGACGCCGTTCTTTTCCAGCTCACCCATGTAGCGGATGACGGTCTCGGTCGCGGCCTCGAGCATCGGCTTGGCGGCTTGCGGGTTGTCGAGGATGATCTGCATGGTCGAGAACCCGGCATGGCGCAGGATCTGCTGGATCGGGTCGAAGGTGGTGTCGATCACCGGCCAATCCTCGCCAAGCTCGGCGCGGATGCCGTTGAGCAGCGCGATCTGGTTGGCATAGGTGGGATGATCCATCGACTGCACGGTGATCCGGCCCATGTCGGCGGCGGTCTCGATCGTTTCCATTCCGTCCGGCATGGGGTGGCGGTAGTCGCTGACCGCCTTGGCGAGATCCCAGTCATACTCCCGGAAAAACTCGCAATGCCGCTCGGCGGCGGTTTGCCCGTCCATGTAGGGGGTGACGAAATGCATCCAGACGGACAGGGGCGGCCGGTCGACCGGCTTGCCCGCGACGGCCGCGTAAAAGCGTTCGCGTTTGTTCATTTTCTACTACTCCGATAGGGTTGAGAGGCCGCCGGGGCAGGCCCGGCGGCAGGCGGGATCAGTCCTGAAGCACCGCCATGTTTGCCGAATCCCACCCGACCCAGACGTCCTCGGGAATATCCCGGTCGACATAGGCCTTGAGGATCGCCGTGTTCACATCGCCGACGCGCACATCGACCGCCGTCCGGCTGCCCTTGAACACGCGGTTGACGACCTTGCCCTGAACCGCGTTGCCGGTCTCGGGCTTCTTGTCGAAAAATCCGACCTTTTCCAGACGGAGCGCGGCTGTCACCAGCTCGCCCGTGCGCGGCGTGTAGTCGAACGACCGCCCCTGCACCGGCATTCCATACCAGTCGATCTCGACATTGCCGTTGCTGGCGCTCTTGACCTCGCCGCTGAGCAGGTTGGTCTCGCCGATGAATTCGGCGACAAAGCGGCTTTTCGGGCGCAGGTAGAGGTCTTCGGGCGTTCCGTCCTGTTCGACCCGGCCCTGGTTCATCACCACGATCCGGTCGGACATGGTCAGGGCCTCGTCCTGGTCGTGGGTGACGAAAAAGAAGGTCTTGCCGGTGCGCCGCTGGATGTCCTTCAACTCGACCTGCACCTGGGCGCGCAACCTTGCGTCCAGCGCGCCGAGCGGTTCATCGAGCAGCAGAAGGTCCGGATCGGGCGCCAGGGCGCGCGCCAGCGCCACGCGCTGACGCTGCCCGCCGGAAAGCTGGTCGGGAAAGCGGTCGCCCAGGGCCTTGAGTTCGAGGAACGAGAGCAATTCCTCGACCCGCGCGGCGATCTCGGTCTTGGTCATCCCCTTGAGTTCCAGCCCGAACGAGACGTTGCGGTTCACCGTCATGTGCGGAAACAGCGCGTAGTCCTGAAAGACCATGTTGACCTTGCGCTTGTTGGGCGGCTGCCGGGTGACATCCTTGCCCGCCAGCATGATCCGCCCGGAGTCGGGACGCTCGAAGCCGCCAAGGATGCGCAGCGTCGTCGACTTGCCGCAGCCCGAGGGGCCAAGGAAGGTGACGAACTCGCCCGCCTTGATCTTCATGTCGAGGTTTTCCAGCGCGACGGTCTTGCCGAACCGTTTGGAGATGCCGTCGATATGGACGATCGTGTTATCGGTATTTGACATGGTTCAGGTTCCTTTTCCCATGCGGCGCATCGAGCGTTCGGCCCAGATGCCCAGCACGGCGGTCATCAGCAATACGACGGTGGCGATGGCGTTGATCTCGGGCGACATCCCGGAGCGCAGCTTCGAGAAGATCAGCACCGGCAGTGTCGGCTCATAGCCACCCAGGAAGAACGAGCGCACGAAATCGTCGAAGCTCAGCAACATGCAGAAGATGCCGGCGCCGATCAGGGCGGGTTTCAGATAGGGCAGGGTGATGCGGAAAAAGCTGATGAAGCTGTCCGCCCCCAGATCCATCGCCGCCTCGGTATGGCTTTTGGGCAGCGTCGCCAGACGGGCGATGACCACCAGGGCCACGAACGGCACGTTGTGCACCGCGTGCGCCCAGATGATCGCGAACATTCCGGTCGGGATGCCGAGAAGGTTGGCGAAGATGCGGAATGAAATCGCCGAGATGATGCCGGGAATGACCGCGGGCAGCACGGTGAGGCCGAAGATGATGATGCGGCCATAGAACGACCGACCGGCAAGCAGCACGGAGATCCAGGTGCCGATGGTCAGCGAGATCAGCGTGCTCGAGACCGCGATGATCGTCGAGTAGAGGAAGACGCTCATCACCTCGGAGTCCTTGAACACGCCGGTATACCAGTCGAGCGTCCAGGACTTGATCGGAAAGCCGATGAAGTTCGAATCCTTGAACCCCATCACGATCATCAGGATCAGCGGCACGAACAGGTAGACCACGAACGCCCAGTAGATGATCGACATGAGGATGCGGGTATGGCGGGTCATTTCTGCGGTCCCCTTGTAAGCGAGCCGATCAGCTTCATGAAGGTTCCGGCCAGCACGAGCGCGGTCAGCAGCATGATCGACGAGAACGCGGCCCCGGTCGGCCAGGTGTCACCCGCGACGTGGAAGAAGCCGGCGATGGTCTGCGAGAACAGGGTCGTGCTCGGTCCGCCCAGCAGGATCGGCGTGGCGTAAAGCCCGGTCGAGATCAGGAACACCAGCGTGCAGCCCGAGGATATGCCTTCGAGAGACAGCGGCAGCGTCACCCGGCGAAACCGCGTCCAGGCACCGGCACCCAGATCGGCCGCCGCTTCGGTATAGTTGGGCGGGATCTTCTCGAGCGCGGAATAGAGCGGCATCAGCATGTAGAGCGTCGTCAGGTAGACGATCCCGAAGCTCAGCGAAAAGCCGGTATACATGAAGGGGATAGGCCGCTCGATCAGGCCGAGGGATTTCAGCAGCAGGTTGACCGCGCCGGTGTTGCCCAGAAGGATCATGATCGCATAGGTGCGCACGATCTCGCCGACCCAGAACGGGATCAGCAGCATCAGGAGCAGGAGCATCTGGTTCTCGCGCTTGACGTGGCGCGCGAGGAAATAGGCGACCGGATAGATCAGGACCAGGGTTGCGAAGGTCAGCGACAGCGAGAATATCAGGGTGCGGAAGAACGGCCTGACATAGATGCTTTCCTTGAAGAAACCCGTCCAGTTATCCAGCGTGAATTGCGGCGTGTAGCCGACGGCGGGCGGATAGGAGTCGAGAAAACTGACCCGGATCATCTGCAGGATCGGACCGAGGTGCGCGAACAGCACCCAGAAGATCGGAAACGCCGCCAGCAGGATGAACTGCCTGCGTGTCGAACCGAAGATGTAATCGGTGACCGCGCGATAAGGCCCGGCATGCGACAGCCGACCCCAGAAGGTCGGGTTGTCGCCACCGCGCAGCGCCGGGTGGCTGGCGACGCTCTCGGCGGTGTCTGGTCTTGGAGTTGTAGACATCTCGATTCCTTGTCGGCCACGGCCAGGGCGACACGCATGTCTGACCGCGGCGGGAAGAAGTGGGGCGACCCCCGCAAACTGCGCGGGGGTCGCCTTCCGGTCAGGCGGCTTTGATTTCTTCGACGGCCGGATCGACAAGAGAGTATTTCATGTCGTTGGCTTCGGCGCGGAAGAACTGGAGGTTCTCGAGCTGTTCCTCGGGGAACGAGGAGGCTGCCTTTTCCAGGTCCGACAGATGTTCGGCGGAGCCCTTGTAGGTCGAGATGAAGCCGGTGGTCCGGGTCATCTCGGCACCGATCTCGGAGCTGGCCAGCATCGCGTCGAGGAACTTGTAGGCGTTGTCCGCGTTGGGCGCGTTGTTCGCCACGTTCAGCGTGTAGACGAAGCCGTAGGAGCCTTCCTTGGGAATGCTCATCCCCATCGGCATCCCGTCCATGATCAGCTTGGAGATCGGACCGTTCCAGGCGTGGCAGAGCACGACGTCCTGGTTCACCAGCATCTGCTGAATCTCGGCGCCCGAGTCGTAGTACTTGCGCACCAGCGGCTTGTGCTCGATCAGGAAGTCGCGGGCCTCGGTCACGATCCGGGCAGCTTCTTCGGGGTTGTCCATGTATTCGATCATGTTGCCGTCATAGCCGAGATACAGCATCACGATCGACATCAGGTCGGACGGGATATAGGCGGTCTGCTGCTTGTAGTCTTCCGAGAACAGCGTGTCCCAGGTGTTGCGGCGGTCTTCCGGCACGTAGTCGGTGTTGTAGGCCATGATTTCCGCGCCGGACAGGATCGGGGCACCCCACTTGTTGCCGTTGATCGTGGCCCAGTCGCCTTCGGAATAGACCGGGTTGATGTTGCCCCAGTTGGTCAGGCGGTCGGTGTCCATCGGCGCGATCAGACCGCCCTCGATGAACTGCAGGAAGCGGTGGCCGGCGATCGTCAGGATGTCGACCGACGGGGTCGGCTGTTCGGCAACCAGCAGGTTGAACTGCTTGCCCTGGTCGTCGACCAGGCGGATGCGAACCTCGATGCCGGTTTCCTTCTCGAAGTCCTTCTTGACGTCTTCGGGAATGAACTCGTCATAGGTCCAGACGTTCACGACGCCGCCGGTTTGTGCAGCCGACGACCGAAGATAGGCCGGCGAGGCCAGCAGCGCCGATGCGCCCATGGCGGTGCCGAGAAAACGGCGTCTGGATTGGATCAGTTTGGTCATGTGTCTCTCTCCCTGAGTTGACAAAGGTAGTTTCCGGCGGGCTAGGTGGACGGCCCCGAAATCCGGCCACCGCCATGGCCGGTTCGTGCTGGATCGTCCGGCAGGACACCACTACGGATGGCCTCCTGCAATTGGTCAAGCGTCATGGCGTCAAGTCCGATGGCGCCGAGCAGCGTGTTTTCGCTGCGAAAATCGCGGCCATACATGGCGGAAAACACGTCGATTCCGGCCTCGTGCAGCCTGGCCGGGTGGCCGGTCATCTCGCCCAGTTTCGCGGTCACGACCAAGCCGTAAGGCACGTCTTCGGTCACGTAGCGCGTGTCTGCGGTGGTCGGTCCGGTGCCACCATTGCCCATTTCGTGCATCTGCTGGTTCATCTGCGAGATGCTTGCGACCGGGACGTGAAAGGACCAGTGGAAATGCTCGAAGATCGTGCGCACCGGAAGGCCCAGCGCGGCGGCGATCTCAAGCCGCTCCTCGTCCAGCGCCTCCATCAGGCGCCCGACATTCGGGGTGACGTTCCGGCCCTGGCCCCAGGTCTCGCCGTGCTCCATCCGGGTCATGTTGCCAAGCGCGATGGGCATGTGGTTCTGCGGGTTGAGGTTGCTCAGCGAAATCGCCAGCAACCCGTCGCGCACCTCGAAACGGTCGCCGAACAGCTTCTGGCAGATGGCCAGACCTTCCGCCGAAAGGCTTTCCGGCACCGTGCAGATATCGACCCTCTTGCGGATCGTGTTGACCTTCACATGCGTCAGGTCGGGCTGCTGGCGGCCGGTGACGATCGTCGTCCCCCAGGCCACGACCGGCGCGACCACGCCGCGCCCGGCCAGAAGGTCGGACAGGTAGAGCGCGCCCAGCGAGGCGTGCGAGCTGATGATGACAGGCTGGCCCGAGCGGACATGCGGCGCCAGCGCGTCCATCACCGCCTTGTGGCCATAGCCGGGGACCACGACCATCAGCACGTCGCATTGATCGGCCAGCGCCTTGGCACTGTCGGCAACCTCCGGCTGGAAGGTGCCTTCGACCGCGCCCGTCGCAACAAGGCCCGCGCCGCTCGCCAGCGCCCTGGTCCGCTCGCCCGAGGGCGACCACAGCATCACGCCAAAACCGCTGTCGCAGAGCTTGGCCGCGGTCGCGAATGCGACCGAGCCAGCCCCGGCAATCCCGATCTTCAGGTTGTTGTCGTCGCTCATATCACCCACCCGTTCCCGATACGCCGTCCTGCTTCGGTCCCGGCTGTCGCGATCCCGATGGTCTTGCCGCGGTTGGTTTCAGGCCCACGCAGGGCCATGGCTCCGATCCGGGCCAGACTCGCTGCGATATGGCTTGCAAACGCGATTGTCATGGCGCCCTCAATTGTCCACTTCTAGCATAGCGAACGTCATTTCCGCAATAACGGAATAGGGGCGTTGCGCATGACCACGATTGCTGTGCCCGCGACTTGACGGCCGAAACGTGGCGTCCCGTCGAAGCAGTCCGCTCCGGGTCGAAAACGTCGTTTTTCCGGTCCCGAACGGGGGTTCCTGTCCGATCCTCATGCTAAACATGCGTCGCCCCGTCTGGCCAGCGCGGATGCAGGTCATCAATGTGAAACGGGTGCGAGTGCACGAAAACGTTACTGCCCGCGACCGGCTGGTATGTCCCGGACGCGACGTGCGGATGCGACGCCGGAAGGTCCGTATGCGCGTGCTCGATCTCGAGCGGATCGTTGACCGGCCAGAACCGGGTGGTCAGGGCGGCGATTGCCAGCGTCAGCGCGCCAAGCGTCACGAGCGCGGTTTCCAGCCCCAGCACGGTTCCCAGCCAGCCCGACAGCGGATAGGCGATCAGCCAGGCCGCATGCGACAGTGAAAACTGCGCGGCGAACAGTGCCGGGCGGTTCGCCTTGGCGGACGAGCGCACCAGCAACAAGGCCCCCGGCGTCAGCACCAGCGACGACATCGCGCCAAACCCGGCCCAGAGCGCCAGCAGCCCGACGAAACCCGGTTGCAACAGGATGGTGAAGGCCAGCAGACCCATGCCGAAGGCACCGGCAATCATCAGGCGGCGCTCGGTCATGCGGCTCAGAAGGCGCGGCACCGTGAAGGCGGCGGCGATCGACCCGGCGCCGTAGGCGGCCATCAGGTTGGTGTAGGCGTTGGCGTTGCCCTCGAACCGCAACCCGGCATAGGCGACGGTGTTGACCAGAATCCAGGCCATCGTCAGCGACATCGCGAAGTTGATCGCCAGGAGCCCGCGCAGTCGGACGGTGCGCAGGTAGATGTTGTAGCCCTTGCTCAGCCGCCGCAGGAACGGCTCGGCCCCGATGCCGACGGGCCGTGCGGGCAGGCTGGCGGAGAACAGAAACACCGCCGACAGCGCGAATGCCAGCGCCGTGCCCAGGAACAGGGTAGGCGGCGCGACCACCAGGAGCAGCACCCCGGCCATGATCGGGCTGAGCAGCGACTCGAAGTTGTAGGCAATGCGCGACAACGCCAGCGCGCCGGTATATTGCTTTTCGTCCTCGAGGATCTCGGGAATGGTGCTTTGAAAGGCGGGCGTGAACGCCGCCGAGCACAACTGGAACAGGAACATGAGCAGATAGATCTGCCAGATCGTCGTGGCGAAGGGCAGCAGCAGCGCCAGCGCCAGCCGCGTGACGTCCAGCCCGACCAGCAGCGGCCGGACCGGAAACATCTCGACCATCGAGTTGGCGACCGGCGCGAAGCCGACATAGGCGATCATCTTGATCGTGAAGACCCCGGCCAGAACCAGCCCGGCCTGCGCCGCGCCGCCGATCTCATAGGCCAAGAGCGCCAGCGCGACGGTCATCAGCCCGGTGCCGAGCAGCGACATCACTTGCGATGCGAACAGGTGGCGAAAATCGCGATTCGCAAGTGCTCCGTTCATTCGGCGGCATGCTCCTTGTTGTGCGGCCCTTTGCCGCCGGTGCGGCCGGCCATCGGCTCGAACCGTGACGACGTGCCGTCCGCGGCGTAGTCGCGGGCATATTCCGACGCCCGGCGTGCCAGTTCATCGACCGAACGGATGATGTAGTCGGCTTTTTCGTCGCTGACCAGATAGCTGAAGTTGAGCCGCACCCAGCCCGGTTTCTCGATCTCGTGGGCGTCTTGCAGCCGCGCGAGGATCGCGTCCGATTGCGCCCGCCCGATACCCAGAAGCGTATGGCCGTAAGGCCCGGCGCAGGCACAGCCGCCGCGGGCCTGAATACCGAAGACGTCGCTCAGCATCCGGGTGAAAAGCTGGTGATGCACCATCGCGCCTTCGCCGTCGTGGATGCGGAACGAGAAGATCGGCAGGCGCGTGGTGGCCTTCGGGTTTCCGAGGATCTCGATCGCCGGGTTGTTTTTCCACACCGCCAGGGCGCGCTGGCGCAGCTCCTCGCCGCGGCTGGTAATGAATTCGTCACCGATCGCGTCCTTGGTCAGCATGGCCAGAACCGCGCGGATGTCGCCGACCACGTTCGGTGTTCCGGCTTCTTCACGCTCGCTGACAGAAGTGCTGTAGGCATGGGTCCAGGGTGTCACATAGCTGACCGAACCGCCACCCGGCTGGGTCGGCGTGCTGCGCCGCACCACGGTGTCGCGCAGCACGGTGACGCCCGAGGCGGCGGGGCCGCCGGGGAACTTGTGGCCGGAGAACACGATGGCATCCTTGCGGCAATCCGCGCGCGGCTCCATCGCCATCGGCAGGTAGGGCGCACCGCCGGCATAATCCCAGACCGCCAGCGCGCCGTGGCGCTTGAGCAGGGCCGTCACCGTATCGGTATCGGTCACTATCCCGGTGACGTTCGAGGCCGCCGAGAATGCGCCGACGACCAGGTCGTAATCCTTGGCGGCGACCAGATGGCCTTCAAGGATCGCCAGATCGGGGCCACCCTCGTCGGATTCCGGCACCTCGATGACCTCGGCGCCGCTTTCGCGCCAGGGCAGCAGGTTGGAATGGTGCTCGTAGGGGCCGACGAGGATGCGCACCTTGCGGCCCGCGCGCACCAGCCCGGCGACGTCGAGCAGGTTCACGATGCGGTTGAGCCCGGCGGTCGCGCCCGAGCCGGTGAAGATCACGTCGCAGTCGGTGCCGGCGCCGGTCAGGCGCGCGATGGTCTTGCGGCCCTCCTCGCGCAGACGGGTGCTGTAGCCGCCCGTGAACGAGTCTTCGGTGTGGGTGTTGGCATAATAGGGCAGGACCTTTTCGGCGACGAAATCCTCGACCTGCCGCAGCGCCCGCCCGGAGGCCACGTAGTCGGCATAGACCAGCGGCTTTTCACCATAGGGTCCGTCAATGGTGATGCCCTCGCCAATGAGCCCGTCGCGCAGCCGCGCCACCAGATCGTTGCCGTCGAGGTCGTGCCGATACTGTTCCAAAGGGTTCACAAGCAGGTCTCCGTTCTTGAATTGCACATTACGCGACGCGTGGCGCGCGATCCGGGCAGCCGGCGCGGCGCACAACCCGTCCAGTTCGCGCTTCGGGGTAACGCCTATTGTAGCGCCCGGATCAGGCAAGTATTCACCATATATCACCCTTGTATCGCCAAATATTGTGTCATATGATCGAACAATGGGTAAAAAGCTTGATCGTTTTGACATAGCCATTCTTGACGCGCTCCAGCGCGACTCGTCGCTGTCGCAGCGCGAACTGGGCGAACAGGTCGGCCTGTCGCAGAACGCCTGCTGGCGGCGGCTGCAAAACCTCGAGGCCGCCGGCATCATCAAGGGCCGGACGCTGCTCCTGCGCCGGGAACTGGTCGGGGTGGGGCTGGTGGTCTTTGCCATGGTCAAGACGCGGCATCATTCGGCGGACTGGCTCACCCTGTTTCGCAACCATGTGTCCAGTATCCCCGAGGTCATCGACTTCTACCGGATCGGCGGGGAATACGACTATCTGCTCAAGATCATCACGCAGGACATGGCGAGCTATGACTCGGTCTACCGGCGGCTGATCTCGAAGGTCGAGCTGGAAACCGTCACCTCGCTGTTCGCGATGGAGGCGATCGAGGAACAGCGCCCGATCCCGATCCCGCTCGCCAAAGGGTGAGGGACGCGGACATGCGTGGCCGGGCCGACGACCGAGGCTAGGCCGGGGTGAGAAACACCCGCTCGACCTCGTCGGGAACCTGCCTGATCGCGCGGTAGGCGTGCCAGGTGCCGTGGCCGACCAGCGGGAAGACCACGATCAGGCCGATCAGCCCCGTCAGCACCGACAGCGCAAAGAGGCCGACGACAATCGCGCCCCATGTCAGCATCACCGGCAGGTTGTTCCAGGTCATCGCCATGCTGATCGCCATCGCCGACAACGCGTCCTTGTCCTCGGACAACAGCATCGGCACGGAAAAGACGCTGATCGCGAAGGCGAAGGCGGCGAAAAGCGCGCCGACCGCGCTGCCCACCAGCAGGATCGCCCAGCCGGTCGGGGTGAACAAGAGCATCGGCAGCAGGTCCTGCACCCCCGGAAACGGCTTGATCCCGAAGAACAGCGCATAGATCAGCACCGCCGCGCGGATCCAGAGGGTGAACAGCATCAGGAGCACCAGCCCCAGAAACACCCCCTGATAGCGCGACCTGGGGCGCAGGAAGATCATCTGCCAGAACCGGGTTTTCTTGCCGCGCGCGAGGCGGCTGCTTTTCACATAGAGCCCGTTGGCAAGCACCGGCCCGATCACCATGAAGCCGGCCAGTCCGGGGATCAGGAAATGATCAAGCTCGGTGCGGAACAGCCCCGCCACCAGCAAGAGCGCGACGGCGAAGATCGCGAGGCCATAGAGCAGGCTGGGCAGCGGATTGGTCCACATGTCGCGCCAGCCCGCGCGCAGCCAGTCGAAGGCGGTGGCCTTGGGAAGCTGGCGGGCATGCGGCTTGTCGCGGGGCAGGGGCGGGACGACCCTGGGCAGGCCTCCGGGCGCGTCGGGCAGCGGGTCGGGCGGGGGCGGGCGGTCGCTCAGCATGACGGTTTCGCCGCGCGGTAGGTGGCGGCGCCTTTCTGTGGCGTTTTCAGATGCGGCACGCAGTCGGGCTGGCTGGCGAGGGACACCGTTATCAGGTGGATGTTCGCCACCGCGAAGACGCCCAGGATGGCGCAGGCCAGCACCGCCCCCAGCGCGCGGCCGCGGGTCCAGAAAGGGGCGCGTGCCGTGGCGGTCATTGCGGGGCCTCCTTCAGGTCTGCAAGATAGGCGGTCAGGAGCTTGCGGTCGGCAAGCTCGAGCCGGCTTTCCCATGACGGCATCCAGCCCTCTCGCCCCCTGAGGATGGTGGTGAAGATCGCCGCGTCGTCGCCGCCATAGATCCAGTGATCGTCGGTCAGGTTCGGGGCGCCAAGGTCAGTGTCGCCGGTGGCCTCGTCACCGTGGCACGAGGCGCAGTTGTCCATGAACAGCACCTGCCCCTCGGCCAGCCGGTCCGGGTCGGCCCCGGTTTCGATACCCGATAGTGACTGGACATAAGCGGCCACCGTCCTGATCTCGTCGCGCGACAGGATTCCGTCGAAGGACAGCATCTGCGCGAACCGCGTGTCGGGGTGGTCGGCGTTGACGCCGACGCGCAGGGTCTCAAGCACCGCCTCGGGGTCGCCGCCCCAGAGCCAGGCGTCATCCACGAGGCTGGGGTAGCCCGGCCCACCCTGTCCGCGCGCGCCGTGGCAGGCGGCGCAATTGTCGCCAAACAGCGCCGGGCCGGTTTCGGCGACCAGCGCCGCCAGCGCGGGGTCGGCGCGGATCTCCTCGACCGGCAGCGCCACCAACTGGTCGCGCCAGACCGCGCGCGCCTCGCGCATGTCCGCGACCTGCCGCTCGACCCGGTCGCGCTGGTCGATGCCGAGGATGCCCTTGGTATAGCTGTTGATGCCCGGCCATGCCGGAAGCAGCACCCAGGCGATCAGCGCATAGAGATGCGTGACCAGGATGAACCACCAGATCGCGCGCGGCACGCGGGTATTCAGTTCGGTGATGCCGTTCCATTCATGGCCGGTGGTCTGGTGGCCGGTCAGCGGGTCGCGTTCCTTGACACTCATTGCCGGTCCTCCCCGGTCAATGGCTCGTCCTCGTCCTCGAGGATCGAGCGTTTGGCGTGGGTGAAGCGGGCGCGGTTGCGTGGCCAGAAGGCATAGACGCAGATGCCGATGGACAGCGCGATCAGATAGAACAGCCCGAAGGACTTGGCGATTGCGACGATGGTATCGTGCGACAGGCCCATCATTTCGCGTCCTCCAGACCCGCCGCGATCTCGGCCGTCTCGAGCTGCTGGGCCGCATCGGTCAGCTTGCCGAGGATCTGCAGATAGGCGACCAGCGCATCCATCTCTGTCAGCCGCCCCGCCTCGCCGTCAAACAGACGCACCTGCGTGGCCTCGCCGTAACGTTCCGCCACGCCCTCGGCACCGTCGCCGTCCGGGTTTGCCTGCCCCAGCGCATCGCGTTCGGCATTGACGATCATCTCGTCGCTGTAGGGCACGCCGACGCGGCGCAGCGCGGTCAGGCGCGCCGGAAGGCTGGCGGTTTCAAGCGGCCTCCGGGCGAGGAAGGCGTATTGCGGCATCACCGATTCAGGCACCAGCGCGCGCGGGTCGATCAGGTGCGCGACGTGCCAGTCGTCGGAATACTTGCCGCCAAGGCGCGCCAGATCCGGGCCGGTGCGCTTGGAGCCCCAGAGCATCGGGTGGTCGTATTTGCTTTCCACCGCCAGCGAATAGGGGCCGTAGCGGTCAACCTCGTCGGCCAGCGTGCGGATCATCTGGCTGTGGCAGAGATAGCAGCCCTCGCGGATGTAGATGTCGCGCCCGGCCTGCTCGAGCGGCGTGTAGAGGCGCATGTCGGGCGCATCCTCGACGGTTTCGTCGATGGTGAACAGCGGCGCGATCTCGACGAAACCGCCGATCATCGCGGCGAAGATGATCGCCAGCGTCAGGCCCATCGAGTGTTTCTCGAGCCGGTAATGCCCGGCCTGGATCGGATAGTAGAGTTTCTGAAGCCAACGGATCATTGCATCACTCCGCCACCGGAACCGCGGGCTCGCCCGCCTCGCTGTCGGTCGGAACATCGCGCGTCTTGACCTCGCGGCCGACCTCGCGGATCGTCATCCAGAGATTGTAGCAGCCGATCGTAGCCCCGATCAGGAACAACAGCCCGCCGATCGCCCGCGCGATGTAATAGGGATGCATCGCCACGACCGTGTCGACGAAGGAATACTGCAGCGTGCCGACCTCATTGTAGGTGCGCCACATCAGCCCCTGAATGATGCCGGAGTTCCACATCGCGAAGACGTAGATCAGCGTGCCGGCCAGGGCGAGCCAGAAGTGCCACTCGACCAGCTTCCAGGAATACATCGTCTCGCGCCGCCAGATCATCGGCACGGCGGCATAGATCGCCCCGAAGGTGATCAGCGCGACCCAGCCCATCGCCCCGGCATGGACATGCGCCACCGTCCAGTCGGTGTAGTGCGACAGCGAATTGACCGGGCGGATCGCCATGAACGACCCCTCGAAGGTCGAGAGGCCATAGAACACCGCGGCCACGAACATGAAGCGCAGTGTGGCGTCGTCGCGCACCTTGTGCCACGCGCCGTTCAGCGTCATCAGCGCGTTGCCCGCGCTGGCCCAGCTTGGCACCAGCAGCATCACCGAGAACGTCATGCCCAGCGTCTGCACCCAATGCGGCAGCGCGGTGTAATGCAGGTGGTGCGAGCCGACCCAGATATAGAAGAACGTGATGCCCCAGAACGACAGGATCGACAGCCGGTAGGAATAGATTGGCCGGTTGGCGCGTTTCGGCAGGTAGTAATAGAGCATCCCGAGAAAGCCCGCGGTCAGGAAAAACGCGACCGCGTTGTGGCCATACCACCATTGCGTCATCGCATCCTGAACGCCCGAGAACAGCGAATAGCTTTTCGCCGCCGTCAGCGAGGCGGGCACGGCGAGGTTGTTGACGATGTGCAGCACCGCCACGACCAGGATGAAAGCGAGGTAGTACCAATTGGCGACGTAGATATGCGGCTCGTTTCGCCGCGCCAGGGTGCGGATGTAGAGCACGAAATACGTCACCCACACGATCACCAGCCAGATGTCGGCATACCATTCGGCCTCGGCGTATTCCTTGGACTGGGTGACGCCCATCATGTAGCCGGTCACCGCCATCACCACGAAGAGGTTGTAGCCGATGATCACGAACCACGGCGCGATCTGCCCCGCCATCCGCGCGCGCGATGTGCGCTGCATCACATGCATCGAGGTGGCGATCAGCGCGTTGCCGCCAAAGCCGAAGATGACGCCGGTGGTGTGGACCGGACGCATCCGCCCGAAGCTTGACCAGGCCGCATCGAAACGCGCTTCGGGATAGGCCAGCATCCAGGCCACCCAGTCGCCCACGCCCATCCCGATCACCGCCCAGATCATCGCCAGGATGATGCCCAGCTTGATCGGATCGTCGTAATAGGCGCGCTTGCGGTCCTCGGTCGGGGCGGGGGCGAAAAGCCCGCTGCCCACGACGAAGATCAGCCCGAGACCGACGAAAAGCACGATGAAGCCGTGCACCCCCATCGCGTCCCCCGCGCCAAGTGCTGCCATGGCCAGCCCCGCGAGGGTCGTCAGCACCAGCAGGACCAGCGACAACTGCCGTTCGGCGATGGTGAATTTCGCGATCATCTGCGCGCTCCCTGTCCTTCGATCTTCCCGCCATCAACGCAACGTCGCCGCCGGGGTTTGGTTCCGCTCAACCCTTGCCGCCCGCGCGCGGCAGCCTGTGCGGCGCATCGAAACTGACGGCGATCGGGTCGCTCGCCGGGAAGGTCGCCTCGAGTGCGGCATCGAGCAGCGCGTCGAGGCGGTCATGCTCGGCGGGTGCGCTGGCCGGCTGGCGGCCAAAGTCCGCGGCGGTGCAGGACAGCACCACGCCGGAAGTGTCGGCGATGATTCTGGCCCGGCGGATGTCGGAGTAGAAGGTCAGGCGCAGGCGGCCGGCATCGGCGCCTTCGCCTTGTTCGAAGCGGCTGGTCACGGTGCCTTCGCGCAACCTGTGCTGCAGGTCCTGTGGCGTGAGCCTCAGGGCTTTTGCGACAATCTCGGCGTCGATCCGGATCTGGTCGGGGCCGATCTCGATCTCGGGCATGGCAGTCTCCTTCGCGTCTGGCGGGCGGTGTCGGGCTGCGCCATCCGGGGCGGCGGGAATCGCTGGGCGCATCGTGGGCCTCGCAATTGGTATTGACAATACCTATTGGTAGCGCGTCATAATAGGTATTACAAACACCAATTCGAAGTTGCGCCGACCGAGGCGAACGGTTTCCGCCCATGGTTGACGCGACAGCGGAGCGCGCCATGCCCAAAGCTCCCGATCCGTCCCGCAGCCGCGCCCGTCACCGCGCGCGACCGGCGCTGACCGCAGGCACGCCCAGGCATCATTTCCAGACCAAGACCGAACTTCGGTTCCTGCGATCCGATCCCGCCTCGCACATCCGGGCCGAAGCGCCAGCGCCGGAGGACACCCGATGAGCGAAGCGATACAGCACCAGACCCAAGGCCGCCGCGGGTTCTTTTCCCGCTGGTTCATGTCGACCAACCACAAGGATATCGGAACGCTCTATCTGTTCACCTCGGCCGCCATCGGGCTGGTCGCGGCGACCCTGTCGGTGTTCATGCGGCTCGAATTGATGGAGCCGGGCGTGCAATACCTGTGCACCGAGGGCATGCGGCTCTGGCCCTCGGCGGCGGAGTGCACGCCGGACGGGCATCTGTGGAACATCCTCGTGACCTATCACGGCAACCTGATGATGTTCTTTGTCGTCATCCCGGCGCTGTTTGGCGGGTTCGGCAACTATTTCATGCCGCTGATGATCGGCGCGCCGGACATGGCGTTCCCGCGCCTCAACAACCTCAGCTACTGGCTGTTCGTCACCGGCGCCGCGCTGGCGATCACCTCGTTCTTCGCGCCGGGCGGCGACGGAAGCCACGGCGCCGGGGTCGGCTGGACGCTCTATGCGCCGCTCTCGGTCAGGGACGGCGGCATGTCGATGGACCTGATCATCTTTGCCGTGCACGTCTCGGGTGCAAGCTCGATCCTCGGCGCGATCAACATGATCACCACCTTCCTCAACATGCGCGCCCCCGGCATGACGCTGTTCAAGACGCCGCTGTTCGCGTGGTCGATCTTCATCACCGCCTGGATGCTGCTGATGGCGATGCCGGTTCTGGCGGGCAGCATCACCATGCTCCTGACCGACCGGAACTTCGGCACGACCTTCTTCGACCCGTCAGGCGGGGGCGATCCGTTGCTCTATCAGCACCTGTTCTGGTTCTTCGGCCACCCCGAGGTCTATATCGTCGTCCTGCCCGGTTTCGGCATCGTGAGCCATGTGGTCGCGACCTTCTCGAAAAAGCCGATCTTCGGCTATCTGCCGATGGTCTGGGCGCTGATCGCCATCGGCTCGCTGGGCTTCGCGGTCTGGGCGCACCACATGTTCACCGCCGGGATGTCGGTCACGCAACTTGCCTTCTTCCAGTTCGCCTCGGTCACGATCGCGGTGCCGACCGGCATCAAGATCTTCTCGTGGCTCGCGACGATGTGGGGCGGCACGATCGAGTTCAAGACGCCGATGCTGTTTGCCATCGGCTTCATCTTCCTGTTCACCATCGGCGGCGTGACCGGGGTTGTCGTGGCGCAGGCGAGCATCGACCGGCTGTATCACGACACCTATTACGTGGTGGCGCATTTCCACTATGTGATGAGCGTCGGGGCCGTCTTCGCGCTGACCGCGGGGATCTATTACTGGATCGGCAAGATGTCGGGGCGGCAATACCCCGAATGGGCCGGTAAGCTGCACTTCTGGATGTTCTTCATCGGCGCGAACCTGACGTTCTTCCCGCAGCACTTCCTTGGTCGTCAGGGCATGCCGCGTCGCTACATCGACTATCCCGAAGCCTTCGCGTTCTGGAACGGGATATCAAGCTGGGGCGCGCTTCTGTCCTTCGCGTCGTTCCTGCTGTTCATCGGCATCATCGTCTACACGCTTCTGGCGGGAAAACGCGAAACGCGGGCGAATTACTGGAACGAATACGCCGACACGCTGGAATGGACGCTGCCGACGCCGGTGCCGGAACACACCTACGACACCCTGCCGCGCCCGGCCGACTGGGACCGGCATCCGGCTGAATGAGCGTGTCGGGCTGAAGGCGGTCAGGCGTTGAGGAAGGACCGCGCCGCCGCCTCGAACTCGCGCGGTTTCTCGGCGTGGAGCCAATGCCCCGCGCCGGGGATCTTGGCCTGACGCGCATTCGGGAACAGCGACTTGATGATCGGGCGCGCCTCGGGCGTCACGTAGTCCGACAAGGCCCCGGCCAGAAACAGCGCCGGACCATCGAAGCTGCCGGTGACCTCGGGAAAGCCGGTGAGCCGGCTCATCTCGCGGTCGAGCACGTCGAGATTCAGCCGCCAGCGTTTCGCCTTCAGATCGAGCGATTGCAGCAGAAAGGCGCGCACCTCGTCGGTCTCGATCTTGTCGGCCAATGCGCGGTCGGCATCGGAACGGGTCTCGACCGACGCCGGATCGAGCGCCCGCATCGCCGCGATCAGGTGCGACTGGCTGTGCGAATAGGCGACCGGGGCGATGTCGGCGACGACCAGCCGGTTCACCAGCGCGGGCCGGTCAAGCGCCAGCACCATCGCCGCCTTGCCACCCATCGAATGTCCGATCAGGTCGGCGCGCCCGCCAATGCCTTCGACCACCTCCGCCAGATCGCCGGCCATCTCGGGATAGCTCTGGCTGTCGGCGCGAAAGCTCGCGCCGTGGTTGCGCATGTCGACGGTGACGACGCGGCGCTCCTCGGCCAGACGCTTGGCGATCACGCCCCAGTTTCGCCCAGCGCCGAACAGGCCGTGGACGATCAGGACGGGTGGGCGGCTGTCATCGGAGCCGAATGTCTGTGTGGCAAGCATGGCGCATAGATAGCGCCGGGGCGTTGTGTCCGAAAGGGGGCGCAGGTAGGGTTTGGCAAAATTCCGGGGGGAAGATGGATCTGGACGCGCGCGCCGAGCGGCTGGCGGCCTTGCTCGAGGAGAGGCTGGGCATCCGCGGGCAAGGCTTCGAGGCAAGGCTTGCTCGGGCCGGGCGGCTGTTGCCGCGCCGGGTGCGCGACGAGGCCGAGTATATCGCGCTGGCGCGGCGGATGCAGGCCAACCCCAGGCTCGCGCCGCAGATCGACTGGGCAAGGGTCGAGAAGGGCCATGCCTTTGTCGAGCGTCACCTCAAGACCATCGACGCCTGGGACCGCAAGCGCGCGCTGGCGCTGGGCTGGCTGAGCGGCAACGCGCTGAACCTTCTGATCATCGCGGCGCTGGTCGCGCTGGCGTTGGCGTGGCGGGGGTTTCTCTAGGTGTAGGCCCGCCCAGCGCCTCGCGCGACACCAGCGTCACGGTGACGAAACTGACGTAGAGCAGCAGATACCAGCTGCCGATCTTGGCCAGGCTCACCAGTTCCACCGCACTCGCCCCGGCATAGACCCATGTGCCGGTGTTGGTGCCGATGTTCTCGGCGACCCAGAGCGCCAGCGCAGAAAACAGCGCCGCCAGCGGCAGCGGCATCCAGTGCAGCCGCTCGATCCGGTACCAGACGCGGGTGCGCGCGAAAAGCAGCAGTGTTGCGGCAAACAGCACCACGCGGATGTCGGGCAGGAAATGATGCGCGAAGAAGTTCACATAGATCGCGGCGGCCAGCACGAAGGTTGCCCAGAGCGGCGGGTAGGGGGCGAAACGCATGTCGAAGATGCGGATGACCCGTGCCATGTAACTGCCGACCGCAGCATACATGAAACCCGAGAACAGCGGCACATTCATGATCTTCAAGAGCCCCGGTTCGGGATAGGCCCAACTGCCCGCCTGCACCTTGAACAATTCCATCGCGGTGCCGGTCAGGTGAAACAGCACGATCACGCGCGCCTCGGCCCAGGTTTCGAGTCTCAGCGCCAGAAACGCCACCTGCAAGCCCACGGCGTAGAGCACCAGCGCGTCATAGCGCGCCATCGGCCAGTCGGGCGACCAGATCGCCTTGGACACGAGGATACCCGCCAGCATCAGCCCGCCGAACAACGCGGCCCAGCCCTGTTTCAGAACGAAAAGCGTGAAGGTGCCAGCACGGCCGGGCAGGCGGGCGCGGACCCGTGCGCCGAGCCGGTGTTCGAGGCCTTGGGTGGACACCACCGCGCCGGCCTAGCTGTCCCTGGTCAATCGCTCGGCCTTCTTGCGCACCAGCACCGTGCGCAGGTCGTGCATCGCCAGCAGCAGCGCGTCGGTGATCCGGTCGAGGTCGGCATCCGTGGCGCGCGATTGCGCCCAATGCGCGGTCAGGTTCAGGTGATCGACGGTGCGCAGGATGTCGTCGATGTCGCGCTGGGCCAGCAGGCTCTGGCGCGCGGCCAGCCATGCCTCGATCTCGGCCATGTCCTCGGGCGACAGCGTGCGGTCGCCATGCGGGCGGATCTCGCCGTTTTTCGTGTTGACCACGGCGATCTGGTCCATGTCGATCCGGCGCTGGCGGTTCTCGGTATCGACGCGGAACACGAACGCCCCGTTCTCGCGGACGCGGAAATAATACTCGGGCAATTCGGTGGTCATGCGCTGCTCATACTCGTTCTTCAATGGGTCACTATCAGACGCTTGGCCGCGCGGCCAGTAACGCACGCGAGAGGGGTTGTTTCAGGACAGCGCGGCGCAGAATTCCTGAATGCGGGTGCAGGCGGCGGACAGGGCTTCGTCCGAGGTGGCGTAGCTGACGCGGAAGTTGGGCGAGAGGCCGAAGGCCGCGCCGAACACCACCGCGACGCCCTTGTCCTCCAGAAGCGCCTTGGAGAACGTCTCGTCATCGGTGATCGTCACGCCGGACGGTGTGGTCTTGCCGATCAGCCCGGCAATCGACGGATAGACATAGAAGGCACCCTCAGGCACCGGGCAGGTGATGCCCTCGGCGGCGTTCAGCATTCCGACCACCAGATCGCGGCGGCGCTGAAAGGTTTTCGCGTTCTGCGCCAGAAAATCCTGCGGGCCGTTCAACGCCTCGACCGCCGCCCACTGCGAGATCGTGCAGGGGTTTGAGGTCGATTGCGACTGCACCTTGCGCATCGCCCCGATCAGCTCCTCCGGCCCGCCGGCATAACCGATGCGCCAGCCGGTCATCGCATAGGCCTTGGACACGCCGTTGCAGGTGAGGGTGCGGTCGTACAGGCCTGGCTCGACCTGCGCGGGGGTCACGAACTCGAAATCGTCGAACACGAGGTGCTCATACATGTCGTCGGACATCACCCAGACATGCGGATGGCGCATCAGCACATCGGTCAGCGACTTGAGCTGATCGCGCGAATATCCCGCGCCGGTCGGGTTCGAGGGCGAGTTGAAGATGAACCACTTGGTCTTCGGCGTGATCGCCGCCTCAAGCTGCTCGGGCGTCATGCGAAACCCGGTGTCGAGGCCGCACTCCACCGCTACGGGCGTTCCACCCGCCAGCAGCACCATGTCGGGATAACTCACCCAGTAGGGCGCGGGAATGATCACCTCGTCGCCGGGGTTCAGCGTGGCCATCAGGGCGTTGTAGAGGATCTGCTTGCCGCCGGTGCCGACGCTGATTTGCGCCGGGCTGTAGGACAACCCGTTCTCGCGCGCGAACTTGGCGCAGATCGCCTGTTTCAACTCGGGCATCCCGTCGGGTGCGGTGTATTTCGTCTTGCCCGCGTCGATCGCCGCCTTGGCCGCGTCCTTGATGTTGTCAGGCGTGTCGAAGTCTGGTTCGCCCGCGCCCAGACCGATCACGTCGCGCCCGGCGGCCTTCAACTCGGCTGCCAGTGTCGAGACGGCGATGGTGGGCGAGGGTTTGACGCGCGCCAGCGTCGCGGAAAGGATGCTCATGGTCGGTCCCGGGGTTTGAATATTGCCGCCTCATCTCATAGGGTCGCCGTGTCAGGCGATCAAGCGGCAACGGGGGCTGAGATGAACGACGATGCGACGGATGGCTGGTTTTCGGACGAGCGCGCGACCTTCGGCGACCGGCTGGCCGCGGCCCGCGATGGCGCCGGGCTGAGCCAGAAGGATCTGGCCAAGCGGCTGGGCGTCAAGCTCAAGACCATCGTGGCCTGGGAAAACGACATTTCCGAACCGCGCGCGAACCGGCTCCAGATGCTCGCCGGGCTGCTCAATGTGTCCCTGATGTGGCTTCTGAACGGCGAGGGCGATGGCGTGGATCCGCCCGGCGCCGATCCGACGCTGGCGCAGGATGCACGCTCGATCCTGCTTGAAATGCGTGGGCTGCGCGGGGATATCGACAAGGCCGCCGACCGTCTCGCGCGGCTGGAAAAACAGTTGCGCAAACATCTGGAGAGCTTCGAGGGATGATCGAAACCGCGGAAAACCGCCTGAAACGGCTGGCGATGCGCTCATCCCGGCGCGGCATCAAGGAGATGGACCTGATCCTTGGCCCCTATGGCGCGGCGCGGCTGGCAGCGATGCCTGCGGCGGATCTCGACCTCTATGAGGCGCTTCTGGCCGAGAACGATCAGGACCTCTATCAATGGGTCACCGGGCAGGTTCCGGCCCCCGCGCGCTTTGCCGCCCTGATCGGTAACATCGCCGCCCATGCCGGGGCCGGCGTCACCCCCGGTTAACCACGACACCGGAAGCGTCGCGATTATTCCGCGCAGTTTAACCGAATGTTCGGTATTTGCGCTGATTCTCACTCTGACAACGGATTGGCGGAGTGATGAATGTCCATGCATTCTCTTATCGGGCAGGGTGTCCGGCACGACTATGTCGGGCGCTATCTGGACGCGCTGGCGCTGCTGGAACGCTTGCACCGGCTGTTGCTCGACGTGATCAAGGACGAATTCGAACGCGTCGGCGTGTTCGAGATCAACGCCGTGCAGGCGCTCCTGCTGTTCAACATCGGCGACAACGAGGTGACGGCGGGCGAGTTGAAAAGCCGGGGCTATTATCAGGGCTCGAACGTCTCCTACAACCTCAAGAAACTGGTCGAGCTTGGCTACATGCACCACCAAAGGTCCGAGATCGACCGCCGCTCGGTCCGGGTGCGGCTGACCGAAAAGGGCAGGGACATCCGTGAGGTCGTCGCCGGGCTGTTCGACCGCCACGCCGAGGGTCTGCGGGCCCGCGATATCCTGCCGCACGAGGCGCTCGAGGACATCAACGCGGCGCTGAAACGGGTGGAACGCTACTGGAGCGACCAGATCCGGTATATCTATTGATGCGCTGGATGTGGGCGGTCCTGGCGCTATGGCAGGACGCTGGCGGGGCAAGAAGAAGCCGCCCGCCAGGTGTAACTGGCGGGCGGCTGGGTTTTTGGCTGGTCCGCCGGCTATTTCCAGCAGCTCACCAGCACGGTCATGTTCGCGGCAAGCGCCTGAAGGTCATAGGGCGTCATCACCCCCTGCACCTCGGTGGTCGGCGCGGGGATGCCGTTTGCGGTCAGGAAAGCGGCCAAGGTGGTCGACTTGGCGCTGAGCGCGACTTCGGCGGGCAGTTGGCGGCCAGCCGAAGACGGGGCCAGCAACATCCCGATCACCGCGCCGCCCTGATCGAGCACCGGACCGCCGGTGTCGCCGTCCTGCGCCGTCAGGGTCAGCCGCGCGATGGCGTCCTCGCCCGACAGCCCGCGCACATCGGCCAGCACCCCGAACGTCAGGGTGGGCGAGCTGAGACGTCCACCATAGGAATAGCCGGCCACCGCCAGTTCGGACTTGAGCCGCGGATCGTAGGTCAGAAGCTCGGCCACCGCGATCGGCGCCAGCGCCTGCACCGGCTGCAAGAGCGCGATGCCCAGCGTGTCGTCCGTGGCCGCGACGGTCGCGTCATAGCTTTCGTTCAGCGTGATCCGCTCGCAACCCGCAACGGCTTCGGTGGTGGTCAGCACCGCGCCGCGGTCAGAGACGAAAAAGCCCGACCGCGCCTTTTCGGCGCGCCGGATCTCGAGCCCCGACACCAGGTCGATCGACTGTGTCGCCTCATCCAGCCCGGCATTGTCCGGCAGCGCCGTCGCACCGGTCGAGGCGAAGCTCTGGCGCATCGCGTCCAGCACAAGCGCGCGACGGCGGTCGGGCGCGCGTTCCATCGCGCCGGTCTCGGCGTTCAGCGCCATCGGGTCCTGCGGCCAGATCAGCATGAAGCCCTTGATCGCGCCATCGACCAGCCTAGCATGAGTATACGAGATCAGCCGGTCGTTCGCGCCCTCGATGGTGAACTCGGCATCGCCGCGCCGCCGCTCGCCCTCGGGCGGAACCACGTCGAGCGATTGCAGGATGTCGTAAAGACCGTAGAGCGTGGCCTTGTCGCCGTGCTGGCTGATCAGCACCACGCGCACGCCGTGGTCGCCGGTGTAATGCGCGAACGGCGCCTCGTAGCGGTCGAAGCTGACCATCGCGGTCGGGATGTCGATCGCGATGCCGGCGCGCGGGTCGGTGACGGGTGCCAGCCCGATGCTGTCGAACACCGCCTGATAGGCGCCCATCACCTCGGCGCGCTGGCGCGTGGTCAGGATGCCGGTGACCTCATAGCCATTGGCCTCTTGCCAGGCCGACATCGAGGCGCGGGTACCGGGGCCGAAATCGCCGTCGATCAGCGACTTGTAGAACCCCTGCCATTGCAGCGCGACCTGCAGCGCCTTTTTCTGTTCGCCGTCAAGCAGATACTCCGATTGCAGCGCCTCCTGCCGGGTTTCCTCGCGGACCGGTTCGGGTGCGGGCGCAGGCTCGGGTTCCGGGGCGGGTTCGGGCTCAACCACGGGGGCAGGTTCGGGCGCCGGTTCAGGCTCTGCCACGGCCACGGCCTCCGCCTCGGCGGCCTGCGGCTGTTCCGGGCGCGGCGCGGGCCGGGTGGCGGGGGCGTCCGGCAAGCCTGCCGGGGTCTCGGCCAGCGCATCGGCGCCGACCGGCCAGAACTGTTGCGCATAGGGCCGGCTGTCAGAGACGTAGGAATCCGCCGGTATCGCCCCGGCCGCGCGCAATTCGAGCAGCCTGGCAGTCGCGGCGGCTTCGGTGAAGGGGCCGATGGCGGTGGCATACCAGCCGCTCGCGCCGATCCGGAATGCGTTCACGTCGTCGATCCGTTCGGAATAGCGCCGGGCCGACGCCTCGGCCTCACGCAGTGTCGCGTTGGCCTCGACCTGAACCCAGAATGCCTCCTGCGCCGAGGCGACCCCTGCCGGAAGCGCCCACACGAAAAATACCAATACGGAAAAGAACTTTCTCATACTACCTCACACCCCTTCGGGTTACCCGTTGCAAACCGTTCCGGCCAGTAACACACCACGCAGGGGCCGAGGTCAAGAACCGGGCAAGCCCGATTGACCCCTGCCCATGAGGGGCCTATTCAAGGCGCGCACTTCCCCAGCCGAGGCACGCGCGATGGCCGAGACCCGACCGACCCGACCGACCCGACCCAAGAGCTTTCAGGAGATCATCCTGCGGCTGCAATCCTACTGGGCGGGCAAGGGCTGTGCATTGCTCCAGCCCTACGACATGGAAGTCGGCGCCGGCACCTTCCACCCGGCCACCACCCTGCGCGCGCTGGGAAGCCAGCCCTGGTCCGCCGCCTATGTCCAGCCCTCGCGCCGCCCGACCGACGGGCGCTATGGCGAGAACCCGAACCGGCTGCAGCACTACTACCAGTTCCAGGTCCTGATCAAACCGTCGCCGCCCGACCTGCAGGCGCTCTATCTCGGGTCGCTCGAGGCCATCGGCATCGACATGGCGCTGCACGACATCCGCTTTGTCGAGGACGACTGGGAAAGCCCCACCCTGGGCGCCTGGGGCCTTGGTTGGGAGGTCTGGTGCGACGGCATGGAGGTCAGCCAGTTCACCTATTTCCAGCAGGTCGGCGGGCACGATTGCCGCCCGGTCTCGGGTGAATTGACTTATGGGCTGGAGCGGCTGGCGATGTATGTGCTGGGCATCGACCACGTCATGGACATGCCCTTCAACGACCCGGGCGCGCCGATCGCGCTGAGCTATGGCGATGTGTTCGGCCAGACCGAACGCGAATATTCCCGCCACAACTTCGACGGCGCCAACACCGACATGCTCTTGCGCCACTTCGACGACGCCGAGGCCGAGTGCAAGGCGATCCTCGACCACCCCGCCGAAGACCCCAAGACCGGCAAGACCATCATCATGGCGCACCCGGCCTATGACCAGTGCATCAAGGCCAGCCACATCTTCAACCTGCTCGACGCGCGCGGCGTGATCTCGGTGACCGAGCGGCAGGCCTATATCGGCAGGGTGCGGGCGCTCGCGAAGATGTGTGCTGACGCATTCGTGATGACCGAAGCGGGCGGGGCGGCGGCGTGAACGGCAAACTGGTAGGGGGTTTCATCGTGATCGTCTCGCTCATCGCCGGCATCGTCATGTACTGGACGCAGACCTACGCCTATTACGACGAGGTCAGCGCCGACGCCGCCCCGATGACGATGATCAGCATCGCCACCGGCCAGCCCGAGCCGGTGCTGATCTCGGATTTCGAGGGCATCGACGCGACCTCCTCGCCGCTTCGGTTCCGCGCCTGCTTCACCACGCAGATGTCGCCGCCCGCGCTGACCGAAACCTACGAGATCTACCCCAAGCCCACCCCCCTCACCGCGCCCGGCTGGTTCGACTGTTTCGACGCCGCCCTGATCGGCGAGGCGCTCGAACGCGGCGAGGCGCTGGCGTTCCTGTCGGCGCGCGAGATCCACGATGGCGTCGACCGGGTGATCGCGGTCTTTCCCGATGGCCGGGCCTTCGCCTGGCATCAGTTGAACGAAAAATACAGCGAGTAACCCATGGCCAACCTCTTGATCGAACTCTTCTCGGAGGAAATCCCGGCGCGGTTGCAGGCGCGGGCGGCCGAGAACCTGAAGAAGCTGGTGACCGACGGGCTGGTCGAGGCCGGGCTGACCTATGCCGGCGCCGCCGCCTTCGCCACGCCCCGGCGGCTGACGCTGGCGCTCGAGGGGTTGCCGGCGCTGTCGCCCGACAGCCGCGAGGAACGCAAGGGGCCGAAGGTGGATGCGCCGGAACAGGCGGTCGAGGGCTTCCTGCGCTCGACCGGGCTGACCCGTGACAAGCTCGAGGCGCGCGACACCGGCAAGGGCGAGGTCTGGTTCGCGGTGATCGAGAAGAAAGGCCGCCCCGCCGCCGGGATCGTCGCCGAAGTGCTCGAGGCCACGGTGCGCAATTTCCCCTGGCCCAAGTCGATGCGCTGGGGCGCGGGCGATCTGCGCTGGGTGCGCCCCTTGCACGCGATCGTCGCGATCCTGTCGGACGAACAGGGCGCCCAGGTGGTGCCGCTCACGATCGACGGCATCAAGGCCGGCGACACCACCGAAGGCCACCGCTTCATGGCGCCGGGCAAGTTCCGGGTGACCTCGTTCGAGGACTACGCGGCAAAACTGAAAGCCGCCTTCGTCATGCTCGACCCGGCCGAGCGCGCCGAGGCGATCTGGCACGACGCCACGCAAAAGGCCTTTGCGCTGGGCTTTGAAGTGGTCGAGGACAAGGCACTGCTGGCCGAGGTCGCGGGGCTGGTGGAATGGCCGGTGGTGCTGCTTGGCGACATTGCCGACGACTTCATCGGGTTGCCCCCCGAAGTGCTGCAAACCTCGATGCGCGAGCATCAGAAGTTCTTTTCCGTGCGCAACCCGGCCAACGGGCGGATCGAGAAGTTCATCACGGTGGCCAACCGCGAAACCGACGACCACGGCGCCACCATCCTCGCGGGCAACCGCAAGGTGCTGGCCGCGCGCCTGTCGGACGCCAAGTTCTTCTGGGAAAACGACCTGCGCCGCGTCTCGCGCGAGGGCATGGACACGATGGCGGCGTCGCTGAAAAACGTGACCTTCCACCGCGAACTCGGCTCGCAGGCCGCCCGCATCAAACGCATCGCGCGCCTCGCCGCCGAAATCGCGCCGCTGGTCGGTGCCGACGCGAAAGAGGCCAAACAGGCCGCCAAGGTGGCCAAGGCCGATCTTGCCTCGGAAATGGTCTTCGAGTTTCCCGAATTGCAGGGCATCATGGGGCGCTATTATGCCAAGGCCGCGGGGTTCTCGGACGATATCGCCGAGGCCTGCGAACACCACTACGCGCCGCTCGGCCCGTCCGATGCCGTGCCCACCGCGCCGGTCTCGGTCGCGGTGGCGCTGGCCGACAAGCTCGACACGCTTACCGGCTTCTGGCTGATCGACGAGAAGCCGACCGGCTCGAAAGACCCCTTCGCGCTGCGCCGGGCCGCACTTGGCGTGATCCGCATCGTGCTGGCGAACGGGCTCAGGTTGCGCCTCGACCGGTTCATCGACGGCCAACTTGTCCGCCACGAAATCGCCCGCGCCCGCTCGGGCAAGGTCGATGACCAGGACATCTCGGCGCTTGAGCAAACGCTCGATGCGATCGCCGACCGGGGCGTCTTCGGCGCGGCCTTCCAGGCGGTGCTTGACCTCATGCGCAAATCCGACACCCCGCCGGCCACCGGCAAGGGCACCTACCTCGCGCGGATCGGCAAGACGGTGCCGGACCTGTCCGACGACCTCATCGCCTTCTTTCACGACCGGCTCAAGGTCCACCTCAAGGGCGAGGGCATGCGCCACGACGTGATCGACGCCTGCCTCAACATGCCCGCCAACGACGACCTCACCCTGCTGGTCAAACGCGCCGAGGCGCTGGCGGGGGTGCTGGCCACGGATGACGGCGCCAACCTGATCCAGGGCTTCAAGCGCGCCAACAACATCCTTGCCCAGGCCGAAGAGGCCGATGGGGTGGAATACTCCTACGGCGCCGACATCAAATATGCCGAGGACGCCAGCGAAAAAGCACTGTTCGCCGCGCTCGACAGCGCCGAGGCGGCAATCGGCCCGGCGATGAAGGCCGAGGATTTCACCGCAGCGATGGCCGCCATGGCCACACTGCGCGCCCCGATCGACGCCTTTTTCGAAAGCGTGCAGATCAACGCCGACAACCAGGTCCTGCGCCGCAATCGCCTGAACCTGCTGGCGCGAATCCGCGACACCTGCCTCCGGGTCGCCGACCTCACCCGGATCGAGGGCTGACCCCTTCATCTTGGCCGGAAATACTCCCGCCGGAGGCACCTGAGGGTCCGTCGCAGACGGGCCCGAGGCAGACCTGCGCGCCGCAGGCGCACAATGAACCGGCGTGCCGCACGCATGATGCGCTGCGAAAAAGGTTGCCAGCCCCGGTTTGAACGCTATCTTGCGGCACAAAGGAAATGCTGCGGTGCAGAAAATGCGGTCGATGTCCGAGATCACCGGGTTCACCGAAGTCACGCCGACGGCGGCGATTTCGGCGGATCGGCATGGCGGGCGGGCGAAATGCCTGCAACGCCTGATCCGGCTCGACATGCCGGTGCCGCTGACGATGGCGCTCGACTTCGCGGCGGTGCGCGCCATAGCGGCGGGCGACCTGCCCGACCTCGACGCGATGCTGACCCGCTTCGGACCCGATCCGCTGGTTTCGGTCAGGCCGTCGTCGCAGGACCCCGACTGGGGCGGGCCGGGGGCGATCCTGAACATCGGGATGAACGACCGGCTTCACGCCATGCTGACCGAAAGCCACGGCGACCACGCCGCCAACGCGCTTTATCTGCGGTTCATCCAGGCCTATGCGATCCACGTCGCGCGCCTTGACCCCGACGAATTCGAGACCGTGCAGGTGCCCACCGCCGAGGCGGTGCAGGCAGCGCTGGCGACCTACGAGGCCGAGACCGACGAGCGGTTTCCGCAAGACATAGAGGTGCAACTGACCGAAGTGCTGCGCTCGATGGCGCGGGCCTGGGAGGGCACCACCGCGCGGCTTCTGCGCGGGGCGCGGGGGGCGCCGGCGGTGGCCGGGCTGGGCCTCGTGGTGCAGAAGATGGCGCTGGGCGTCGGCAAGGGCCTGTCGGGCTCGGGGGTGATCCAGTTCGTCAACGGCTCGACCGGCCAGCAGGAAATTCGCGGCCGCTACCTGTGCAAGAGCCAGGGGCGCGATGCGCTGACCGCACCGGCCGAGCGCAGCGTGCTGTATCTCAAGCGCGATTCGCGCGGGCGCTCGATCGAGGACGTGCTGCCCAACAACTGGCAAGACCTGCTGCGGTTCGGCGAGCTGTGCCGCTCGCGGCTGCGCGAGGAGATGCAGATCGAGTTCACTATCGAAAACGAAAAGCTGTTCATCCTCGACGCGATGCGCGTCGCGCGCAATTCGCGCGCCAACCTGCATATCGCGGTGGCGCTGGCGCGTGACGGCATCATTTCGCAGGACGAGGCCGTGCTCAGGGTGCCGCCGCGCTCGCTGCCTGAGCTTCTGCACAGCCAGGTCGACCCCGAGGGCGCGCGTGACGTGATCGCGCGCGGCATCCCGGCCAGTCCGGGGGCGGCCACCGGGCGGATCGTCTTCTCCTCGCGCGCGGCGCAGGCGATGGCGGCGCAGGACGAGGCCTCGATCCTCGTGCGCCGCGAGACTACGCCCGAGGACATCCGAGGCATGCACGCGGCAAGGGCGGTGCTGACCGAACGCGGCGGCATCACCAGCCACGCCGCCGTCATCGCGCGCGGTCTGGGTCTGCCCTGCGTCGTCGGAGCGTCGGAGATCCGGCTTGATGCCAAGGCGCGCACGCTCACCACCGTTGACGGGCGGGTATTTCACGAAGGCGACATGATCACGCTCGACGGCACCGCCGGCGAGGCGCTGGCGGGGGCCGCGCCGATGCTGGAACCCGACCTGGGCGAGACCTTCCAGACGCTTCTGTCCTGGGCCGACGCGGCGCGCGACATCGGCGTGCGCGCCAATGCCGACACGCCCGACGACGCCCGCAAGGCCTTGATGTTCGAGGCCGAGGGCATCGGGCTGGCGCGCACCGAACACATGTTCTTCAGCGACGACCGGCTCTTGGCGATGCGCGAGATGATCTTTGCCGACCGCCCCGAGGACCGCCGCGCCGCGCTCGAACGGGTCCAGCCGATGCAGCGCGCCGATTTCATCGAGCTGTTCTCGATCATGCGCGGCAAGCCGGTGACGATCCGGCTGTTCGACCTGCCGCTGCACGAGTTTCTGCCGCAGGGCCGCGAGGGCTTGCGCGAACTGGCCGAGGGGCTTGACCTGCCGCTGTCGGACGTCACCCGCCGCGCCGAGGCCATGCGCGAGTTCAACCCGATGCTGGGCATGCGCGGGGTGCGTCTGGGCCTGGCGGTGCCCGAGATCTACGACATGCAGGCGCGCGCGATCTTCGAGGCGCTGGTGGCGGTGTCGGAAACCGGCGATGCGGTGGTGCCCGAAATCATGATCCCGATGGTCTCGGCCAACCGCGAGGTCGAGATCGTGAAGGGCAGGATCGACGCGGTGGCGGCGGCGGTCAGGATCGAGCAGGGCGTGGAGTTCGCCTATCGCCTCGGCGTGATGGTCGAAACCCCGCGCGCGGCGCTGCGCGCGGGCGAGATCGCGCCGCATTGCGCCTTCCTCAGCTATGGCACCAACGACCTGACCCAGATGACCTATGGCCTGTCGCGCGACGACGCGGGCCGGTTCATGGGCACCTATGTCAAGCAGGGCGTCTATGCCGAAGACCCGTTCCACATGCTCGACATCGACGGCGTCGGCGAGCTTCTGACGATCGGCGCGCAGCGTGCGCGGGCCGCCAACCCCGGCATCACCCTGTCGATCTGCGGCGAGCACGGCGGCAATCCCGAATCGATCGCCTTCTGTCGCGATGCCGGTTTCACCTATGTGTCCTGTTCGCCCTACCGGGTGCCGGTGGCGCGGCTGGCGGCGGCGCATCTGGCGATTGCCGCGCGCGGCGCCGAACGTCCGCCGCTAATGTATTGATTGCGCATCCGCTTCGCGAATCTGTCCACAGGAAATTGCCGTTGTGGCACAACATCTTGCGGCAGTGAGTTGACCCATCACATGATGGCGGCGTAGACCCGGGCGCAGTTTTGCGCTAAGAGACAATCCCAGATTACAAGGGCTGCCGTGTCCAAACCGGCAATATTTTGCCCGATTACCTGGGTAGGGGATGCATCATGCTCCGGTCCGTATTCATGGCCGTTTTCGGCCTCTTTGCTGCTGTTTCAATCGCACAGGCCGAGGCCATGGGGTCGCCCGAGGGGTTGTTGTCGAGGGTTCTTGGCAATGAGCGCGCCGGATTGTCGGCGGTGTCGCGCTTCTCGATCCAGCGTCTGGCCTCGGTCACCGGTGACCGCCCGGCAAGCGGTGTGCAGCCGATGCACAGCCGCGCATGGCTGGCCAGCCAGCCCGAGGCGACCGGTGGCGCGCAATGGGAATGTCTGACCGAGGCGCTATACTTCGAGGCGCGCGGCGAGACGGTGCCGGGGATGTTCGCGGTTGCCGAGGTGATCCTGAACCGGGTCGAAAGCGCGCGCTATCCCGACAACGTCTGCGCTGTCGTGAACCAGGGCACCGGAGCGCGGCATCAGTGCCAGTTCAGTTTCACCTGCGACGACCACCCCGAAGACATCCGCAACCCGGCGGCGCATGCGCTGGTCGGCAAGGTGGCGCGCGCGATGCTTGACGGTGCGCCGCGCACGCTGACCGATGGCGCGGTGTTCTACCACGCCACTTCGGTGTCGCCGCGCTGGGCCGCCAGCCTCGCGCGGACCGCCGAGATCGGCGTGCATCTGTTCTATCGCTAGGCGGTTTTCGGACGAAAAACGGCGCGTTCGGGGTGGTCAGCGCCCGGCGTCTCGGGCATCTTGCCGGCGCAGAGGAGACCGCCATGACGTCCGACACGAAGCTTGCCTTCGAACCCCCTCAGGCGCGCGCCGAGGCGAGCGGTCAGCCCCTGGCGCCGCCTGACCGGATTTCGCTGCGCGATCATGTCGTCGAGGTCGAGATCGGCGCGTTCCAGGCCGAGCGCGGCAAGACCCAGCGGGTCAGTTTCAGCATCGTCGTCGAGGTCACGCCGCCGCAGGGGCCGGTTGCCGACGATGTCGACAAGATCCTGTCCTATGACACCATCACCGAGGCCATCGCGCACGAGCTTGCCGCCGAACGGCTGAACCTGCTTGAAACGCTTGCCGAGCGTATCGCCGACCGCATCCTTCACGCGCCGCAGGCCGAGCGGGTGTTCGTCAGGATCGAGAAGCTCGACCGCGGGCCGGGCGCGCTGGGCGTCGAGATCGTGCGCCGGCGCGGGCAGGGCGCGCCGCTGGCCGCTTCGGTTGGCGAGGTGCCGCGTCCGCTGGTCGTGCATCTGTCCAACGCCGCGATCCAGTCGGCCGGGCTGGCCGCGTTCATCGACCGACTGGCGGCAGGGCCGCGCCCGGCGATCCTCTGTGTTTGTGCCGCGGACGGGCAGGCACCGCAGACCGGCCATGCCATGACCCAGCGCCGGATCGACCTGCTCGCGATCGAACAGAACGCCTGGGTGCTGGCCTCGAAGGATGATCGCTGCGTCGTGGTGGCGACGCGCACCGAGCTCGACTGGGCGATGAAACAGGGGCAGATCTCGGTCTGGGCACCGTCCAAGATCGTGCTCGACGCGGTCGACGGGCCGGAAGCCGCGCCGCGCGACGCGGCGGCGCTGACGGCGTGGTTTGCCGGGCTGATGCAGGCGGGCGAGTTGATCGTGATCGGCGTTCCCGCGCCAAAGGCCGACGTGCCGGTGCGCGCGCTGACGCTGGACGAGGCGCCATGACAGGACGGCTTGTCCCGGTAGCGCGGACCGGAGCGGGCGGCGCGGATGCCGTGCCGCTGGCGGGCAGCGCAAGCGTCTGGTTCGATGAGGTCGCGATCCACCGGGGGAGCGAGCGGTTGTGCGCAAAAGACCTTGCTGACGCCGACCGCGCCCGGCTGTCGGCCCGCCGCCCGGACCTCTGCGGCCTGACGCTCGAGCGGCCACGGGTGATGGGCATCCTCAACGTCACGCCCGACAGCTTTTCCGATGGCGGCGACCTGGCCACGGTCGCGGCGGCGGTGGCGCGGGCAGAGGCGATGGCGCGTGACGCCGACATCCTCGACATCGGCGGCGAATCCACCCGGCCGGGGGCCGAGCCGATCACGGTCGCCGAGGAAATCCGCCGCACCGCGCCGGTGATCCGCGCGATCCGCGAGGCGGGCATCACCACGCCGATCTCGATCGACACGCGCAAGGCCGGGGTGGCCGAGGCGGCGCTCGATGCCGGTGCCGACATGGTCAACGACGTTGCCGCCTTCAGCTTCGACGCCGAGCTTGCCGGTCTGGTGGCCGAACGCGGCGTGCCGGTCTGCCTGATGCACGCCAAGGGCACGCCGGCGACGATGCAGGACGCGCCGCACTATGACGATGTGCTGGGCGAGGTGCTGGATTTCCTTGCCGAACGCATCGCCTTTGCCGAGGCTGCGGGTATCGCGCGGGGCAATATCGTCACCGACCCCGGCATCGGTTTCGGCAAGACCCAGGCGCACAACCTGACGCTGCTCAGGAACCTCGCGGCGTTTCACGACCTCGGCGCGCCGGTGTTGCTGGGGGCATCGCGCAAGCGCTTCATCGGCGTCATTGGCGCTGCGCCCGAGGCCAGGGACCGGATGGCGGGGTCGCTCGCCGTGGCGCTTGATGCGGCGGCGCGGGGGGTTCACATCCTGCGGGTGCATGATACGCGGGACACCGGCCAGGCGCTGAAGCTGTGGGCGGCACTGAACGGGACGGGTTAGGACATGGCGGACAAACTTTTCGGCACCGACGGTGTGCGCGGGCTGGCCAACACCCCGCCGATGACCGCGGAAATCGCGCTCAAGCTGGGCGCGGCGGCGGGGCGGCATTTCCGCCGCGACGGGCGCAACCATCACCGGGTGGTGATCGGCAAGGACACGCGGCTGTCGGGCTACATGATCGAGAACGCGCTGACCGCCGGGCTGACCTCGACCGGCATGAACGTGCTGCTGCTGGGTCCGGTGCCGACGCCCGCCGTGGGCCACCTGACCCATTCGATGCGCGCCGATCTTGGGATCATGATCTCGGCCAGCCACAACCCCTATCACGACAACGGCATCAAGTTCTTCGGCCCCGACGGCTTCAAGCTGTCGGACGCAGACGAGCTGGCGATCGAGACGCTGGTGGCGGGCGAGGTCCGGCTGGCCGAGCCGGCCAAGATCGGCCGGGCCAAGCGGGTGGACGAGGGCCGCCAGCGCTATGTCGAGTTCATCAAGACCACGTTCCCCTCGGCCAAGCGGCTGCACGGGCTGAAGGTGGTGATCGATTGCGCCAACGGTGCCGCCTACCGCGCCGCGCCCGAGGCGTTGTGGGAACTGGGCGCCGACGTGGTGCCGGTGGGGGTCAGCCCAGACGGGCTGAATATCAACGACGGCTGCGGCTCGACCGACACGGCAGAGGCGGCGCGCAAGGTGGTCGAGAGCGGGGCGGACGTGGGCATCTGCCTTGATGGCGACGCCGACCGGCTGATGATCATCGACGAGCGGGGCCGGGTCGCGGACGGCGATCAAATCATGGCGCTGTTTGCCCGGCGCTGGGCCGAGGACGGGCGGCTGGCCGGCAACACGCTGGTGGCGACGGTAATGTCGAACCTCGGGATGGAGCGTTACCTTGACGGGCTGGGCATCGCGCTGGCGCGCACCGGGGTCGGCGACCGGCGGGTGGTCGAGGCGATGCGCGCGGGCGGCTTCAACCTGGGCGGCGAGCAATCGGGCCATATCGTGATGACCGACTATGCCACCACCGGCGACGGGCTGCTGGCGGGGCTGCATTTCCTGGCCGAGATGATCGCCACCGGGCAACCGGCCTCGACGCTGACGCAGCTGTTTCAGACGGTGCCGCAGGTGCTGGAGAACGTGCGCTTTGCGGCCGGACAGACGCCGCTGGAGGATGCGGCGGTGAAGGCCGCGATTGCGGCGGGCGCGGCGCGGCTGGAGGGGCAGGGGCGGCTCCTGATCCGCAAGTCGGGCACCGAGCCGCTGGTGCGGGTGATGGCGGAATGTGAGGACGAGGCGTTGATGGCCGAGGTCGTGGCCGACATCGTCGCGGCGGTCAGGCACGCGGCGGGCTGACCGGACGGCAGAAGGCCCGAGGGCGACGTGCGCCGCAAAGCCTCATGCGGAGACTGCGGCAGGCGCATTTGATCCGGCGTCGGGATCAATGGAGGTGGCGCCATGGTCCTTGGCCGCAACGGCAAAAGGGCCCCGCGTGGGGGCCCTTCCGATCTGCGGGTCAGGCGGCTCTGGAACCGCTCGTGCAAGGCTTATCGAAAGCCCTTGCCGCCCTGCTCAGTTCTTCGCCTTGTCGACCATCTTGCCTGCGGAAATCCACGGCATCATGGCGCGCAGCTTCTCGCCCACCTGTTCGATCTGGTGTTCGTCGTTCAGGCGTCTTGTCGCCTTGAAGAACGGCTGGCCGACGGTGTTTTCGGTCATGAAGTCGCGCACGAACTTGCCGGTCTGGATGTCGCGCAGAACCTCTTTCATCCGCGCCTTGGTCTCGTCATAGGGCAGGATGCGCGGGCCCGAGACGTATTCGCCGTATTCGGCGGTGTTGGAGATCGAGTAGTTCATGTTGGCGATGCCGCCTTCATAGATCAGATCGACGATCAGCTTGACCTCGTGCAGGCACTCGAAATAGGCCATTTCCGGCTCGTATCCGGCCTCGACCAGCGTCTCGAAGCCCATGCGGATCAGCTCGACCAGCCCGCCGCAGAGCACGGCCTGTTCGCCGAACAGGTCGGTTTCACATTCCTCGCGGAAGTTGGTCTCGATGATGCCCGAGCGACCGCCGCCGATGGCCGAGCAATAGCTCAACCCGATTTCCAGCGCCTTGCCGGAGGCGTCGTTGTTCACCGCCACGAGGCAGGGCACGCCGCCGCCCTTGACGTATTCGCCGCGCACCGTGTGGCCCGGACCCTTGGGGGCCATCATGATCACGTCGACGCCGGGTTTCGGCTCGATCAGGCCGAAATGGACGTTGAGGCCGTGGGCAAAGGCGATCGCCGCACCTTCGCGCAGGTTGTCGTGGACGTATTCCTTGTAGGTCGCGGCCTGCAATTCGTCGGGCATGGTGAACATGATCAGGTCGCACCAGGCGGCGGCCTCGGCTATGCCCATGACCTTGAGGCCCTCGCCCTCGGCTTTCTTCGCGGAGGGCGAGCCTTCGCGCAGCGCGACGACGACGTTCTTGGCGCCCGAGTCGCGCAGGTTCAGCGCATGGGCATGGCCCTGCGAGCCATAGCCGAGGATGGCGACCTTCTTGTCCTTGATCAGGTTGATATCGCAATCGCGATCGTAATAAACGCGCATCGGCGTGCTCCCATATATGATGTCATTGGCCGGTATCCTAGCGATCCGGGCGGAATACGGTTTGCAAAAACGACTGTTTCGGCGTATTTCGCGAGGAAATCATTCGTCAAAATCGGATAAAGCGAAGAACTCATGCAGATCGACGACACCGACCGCCGCATCCTGCGCCGCTTTCAGGCCGATCCCGACCTGAGCGCGGGCGAGTTGGCCGAGCTTGCCGGGGTCACGCCCGCCACCTGTTCGCGTCGGCTGGAGCGGATGACGCGCGCGGGCATCATCCGGGGCAGCCGGGCGGTGATCGACTGGGCGAAACTGGGCTACAAGGTCGAGGTCAGCCTGCGCATCACGCTCGACAAGACCGACCCGCGCGCCTTTGACGAGTTCCTTGCCGGGGCGCGCGAGGTGCCGGAAGTGACCGAGATCCAGACCTTCCTTGGCCGCGTCGATGCCCGCCTGCACGTGATCGCGCGCGACATGCAGCATTATCAGCAGATCTACCGCACGCGCATCCTGACCCTGCCGCATATCGCCGATATCGAGCCCCTGATGCAGGTGGCCACGATCTATCGCAACTGGGCGCTGCCGCTGTGAGCGCGCGGCTCGACGACACCGACCGCGCCTTTCTGCGCGCGCTGACCGAGGACGCGACCCTGTCGGCGGGGGCGCTGGGGCGGCGGTTCGGGCTGAGCCAGCCGGCGGCATGGCGGCGGCTGAAACGGCTGCGCGACGACGGCATCATCGCGACACGGCGGTTGGAGCTTGACCGCGAGGCGCTGGGCTTTGGCGTCACGGTTTTTCTGGGGGTGAAGCTGGCAACCAAGGGCCGCGTCAGCCTTGAGGATTTCGAGCGTGCGGTGACGGCGATTCCCGAGGTGCAGGTGGTGCAGCATGTGCTGGGGCTGTATGACTACCGGCTGCGCATCGTCGCGCGTGACCTTGCGGATTTCGAGCGCCTGCTGCGCCGCCGGATCATGACCCTGCCGGGGGTCGGCGACATCGAGGCCAATGTGCTTCTGAGCGAGGAGCGCCGGCCGGGGCCGATCTGACGCCGTGCTGGCGCTGGCGCGCGCCAATCCATCCCGCTAGACTTCGCAGGATGAACCGCTCGCGCCAGATCGTCGGGTTTGCCGCCTTCGTCCTGCTTGTCGCCGCCTTCGCGGGCGGGGTCTGGTGGTTTGCCAACCGCAACGCGCTGGAGCAGATCGAAGGCAAGGGCCGGGCCGACCTTGCGCTGGCCGCCGACCGGGTTTCGGCGCAGATGCTGCGCTACCGTGAATTGGCCGTGGTGCTGGCCCGCCACCCCGACCTGATGGCGCTGCTGGCGGGCGAGGGCGACGCGGCGGCGGCCGGGGAAGTGGTTCTGGGCTTTGCCGACATGACCGGCGCGTTGACGATCGAATTGGTTGACGCCTCCGGGCGACTGGTCGTGGCCTCGGTGCCCGATGGCGGCGTCTATGCGACCACCGACCTGCCGCTGTCGCGCGCCCTGACCGGAGCACTTGGCACCCGACACCGGGTCGAGACCGGCCCAAACGGCACGACGCTGCGCATCTTCGCCTTCGCCGCGCCGGTGTTCGGGGCGGATGGCAAGCCGGTCGGCGCGGTGCTGGTCGAGGCGGATGTGCAGACGCTCGAGGCGAACTGGCCGGGCAACGCGCCGGCGGTGTTCTTCTACGACGCGGGCGGGCGCATCCTGATCTCGAACCGCTCGGAACTGGTGCTGACGCGGTTGGGCGAGGGCGGCGGCTTTCCCGATCACCGGGTCAGCCATGTCGGCCCCTACGAGGTCTGGCATCTGCCGGATCAGCCCTATCTGCCGGACCGCGCGCTTTATCTTGAACGCGACGTGCCGGTGCTGGGGCTGCGCGCCGGGCTGATGCTCGACACCGCCTCGGCGACGCGGATCGCGCAGACGCAGGCGGCGCTGGCGGCGGCGCTGGGGCTGGTGTTCGGGGTGCTGCTGTTTCTGGCCGCACAGCGCCAACGCGCGCTGGCCGGGCGACTTGAGGTCGAGGAGGCGATGACGGCCGAGCTTGAACGCCGCGTGGCCGCGCGCACCACCGACCTGTCGCGGGTGAACGCCGACCTGCGCCGCGAGGTCTCCGAGCGCAAGGAGGCGGAACTGGCGCTGAAACGCGCGCAGGACGAGCTGGTGCAGGCCGGCAAGCTGACGGCGCTGGGCGAGATGTCGGCGGGCATCAGCCACGAGCTCAATCAGCCGCTGATGGCGATAAGGTCGTTTGCCGAGAACGGCGAGATGTTCCTTGAGCGCGGCAACGAGGCGCAAGCGCGCGAGAACCTGACGCGGATTTCGGAACTTGCCCGGCGGATGGGCCGGATCATCCGCAACCTGCGCGCCTTCGCCCGGCAGGAAAGCGAACCGATGGCGGATGTCGACATCGTGCAGGTGGTCGAGGCGGCGCTCGATCTGGCCGGGCCGAAGCTGAAGGCCAACGGCATCACGCTGCACTGGACCCCGCCCGCGCCGGTGATGGTGCGCGGCGGCGAGGTGCGGCTGCAACAGGTGGTGATGAACCTTGTCTCGAACGCCGCCGACGCGATGGTGGACAGCGCGCGGCGCGAGATCGAGATCGCGCTTGACCATACGGGGCCGCATGTCAGCCTGTCGGTGCGCGACACCGGACCGGGCATCGCCGAGCCGGAGCGCATGTTTGACCCGTTCTATTCCACCAAGGCGGTCGGCGCGTCCGAGGGGATGGGGCTGGGGCTGTCGATTTCCTACGGGTTGGTGCAGAGCTTCGGCGGCGCGATCCGGGGGCACAATCACCCCGAGGGCGGCGCGGTCTTCACCGTCGATCTGGTGCCCGCAGGGCAGGCGGCGGCGGCATGACGACCTCGGTGCTTCTGGTCGATGACGACAAGGCGGTGCGCGAGGCGCTGGGCCAGACGCTGGAACTGGCGGGGCTGCGCCCGGTGCTGGCGGGCAGCTATATCGAGGCCAAGGACCATGTCACGCCGGGGTTTGATGGGGTGGTGGTCAGCGACATACGGATGCCGGGCAAGGACGGGTTCGACCTGTTGGCGCATGTGCTGGCGGTCGATGCCGATCTGCCGGTGATCTTCCTGACCGGCGAGGGCGACATCCCGATGGCGGTGCGCGGCATGGCGGCGGGGGCGTTCGAGTTTCTGGAAAAACCCTGCGGGCCGAAGGACCTGCTGGCGGTGGTGGAAAAGGCGCTGCGCACGCGGGCGCTGGTGCTGGAAAACCGGCGCTTGAAGCGGCAGGCCGAGCAGGGCGACGCCGCCCAGCGGCTGCTGGTCGGGCAGTCGCGGCAGGCGGGCGAGTTGCGCGCGCAGGCCCGCGCCGCCGCACGCACCCAGGCCGAAGTGCTGATCGTCGGCGAGGCCGGCACTGGCACATCGAAGGTGGCCGAGGTCATCCACCTGTTGTCGGGCGCTGCGATGCGGCCCTTCGTGAAGCTGCCGGCCTCGGCCCTGTCGCCGGGCGACGTGATGCGCGCCGTCAGCGATGCCGGGACCGGCACGCTGTTTCTGGACGAGATCACCGCGCTTGCCCCCTCGGCGCAGTTCACGCTGGTTGAGCAGTTGGACCAGACCGGGCGCGCGCGGGTGATCGCGGGCAGCAGCGCCGACCTTGCGGCATCGGTGGCCGAAGGGCGGTTCAACGCCGACCTGTTCTACAAGCTCGACGTGATGCGGGTGCGCATCCCGCCGTTGCGCGAGCGCAGCGAGGATATTCCGGCACTGTTTCGCCACTTTGTCGCGCAGGCCTGCGAACAGGCGGCGCTGCCGGTTCCCGATATCGGCCCCGAGGTGATCGCGCGTCTGATGGCGCAGGACTGGCCGGGAAACTCGCGCTCGCTGATGAACGCGGCGATGCGGTTCTCGCTGGGGCTGAACGAGACCGACGAGACCGGCGAGATGGGGCTGGCCGAACGCATGGCGCAGGTCGAACGCTCGCTGCTGATCGAGGCACTGACCCGCCACCACGGCGCCGCGACCGAGACCGCGCGGGCGCTGAAACTGCCGCGCAAGACCTTCTACGACAAGCTCGCCCGGCACGGGATTCGACCTGAGGATTACCGCAGCTGAGTGTGTGGTATTCCGCACATATGGCACCGGACCCTGTGCGAAATCTCGCCAGATCCGCAGCCTTCAGCACGCCGCCTTCCCGAAAACGGCGGCGCAAGGGTCTGGGAGAAAACCGAAAAACACCCTCACCGGCAGGCCCGATAACATTTTCTTGAGCGGTCTGCGGCGCTGCTTCCTAATGCGGGCAAGCGCCTGTGAGGGCGCTGTCCCTATCCAATTCGTCATCCCTCGGGAGGAGACAACATGAAGACCATGACCACGGCCGTTTCGGCCCTGACCCTTGCCACCGCCGCCTTTGCCGGCACCGCGATGGCCGATCCGGCCGCCTGTGACGCGGGCGAGATCGTCATCAAGTTCAGCCACGTCACCAACTCCGACAAGCACCCCAAAGGCATCGCCGCCAACCTGTTCATGGAGCGTGTCAACGCCGAGATGGACGGCACCGCCTGTGTCGAGGTCTATCCGAACTCGACGCTCTACAACGACGATCAGGTGCTCGAGGCGATGTTGCAGGGCGACGTTCAGCTTGCCGCGCCGTCCTTGTCGAAGTTCGAAGCCTTCACCAAGGTGTTCCGCATTTTCGATCTGCCGTTCATGTTCAAGAACATGGACGCGGTCGAGGCGTTCCAGAACTCGCCGACCGGCGAAGCCATGAAGGGCTCGATGGTGCGGCGCGGCCTTCAGGGGCTGGAATTCTGGCACAACGGGTTGAAGCAGTTCTCGGCCAACAAGCCGCTGATCATGCCCGAGGACGCGGCCGGGCTGAAGTTCCGGGTGCAGCCGTCGGACGTGCTGGTGGCGCAGATGGAGGCGCTGAACGCCTCGCCGCAGCCGATGGCGTTCTCGGAAGTCTACGGCGCGCTCCAGACCGGGGTTGTCGACGGGCAGGAGAACTCGTGGTCCAACATCTACGGCCAGAAGTTCTTCGAGGTTCAGGACGGCATCACCGAAACCAACCACGGCTTGCTCGACTACATGGTGGTGGCTTCGGTCGACTGGCTCGACAGCCTCGATCCGGCGGTTCGCGACCAGATCCTGACGATCCTCGCGGAAGTCACCGACGAGCGCAACGCCGCCGTGGCCGAGGTTGACGACGCCGCGCGTCAGGCGGTTCTGGACGCCGGTGGCACGATCCGCGAGTTGACGGACGAACAGCGTCAGGCCTGGGTCGATGCGATGAAGCCGGTCTGGGCGCAGTTCGAGGCCGATGTCGGCGCCGACAACATCGCCGCCGCGCAGGCGATCAACGACTCGATGTAATCGGGCGCAACAACACGGGCGGCCCGCAGCGTCGGGCCGCCCTACCTGTCGGGCAAGGGGAGGGGCCGGCATGAGCGACGGCCGGGGTTTCGGGGGCTTCGAGGAAAACGCGATCGCGTTGACCATGGGGCTGATGACCATCGTCACCTTCGTGAACGTGGTCCTGCGCTATCTGTTCAATCAATCGCTGATCTGGGGGCTCGAGGTCACGCTGATCCTGTTCGCCTGGCTGGTGCTGTTCGGGGTGAGCTATGCCGTCAAGGTCACCGCGCATCTCGGCGTCGATGCCCTGACCGGGATCATGCCCCCCAGGATGGCGCGGGCGGTGGCGATCTTTGCCGCGATGATCTGCCTGATCTACGCGATGCTCCTGATGAAAGGCGCCTGGGACTACTGGGCGCCCTTCGCGGGCCTCCATACCACCGAGGGCCGCTGGTTCCCGCTGGGCTTCGACGAGACCACGCGCAACCGGGCGTTCTACATCACCGAGCAGCTGCCGATGCCGGACTTTCTGCGGTTCCTCGAGGGTCTGATCAACGAGGGCGAGGAATACGACAAGCTGCCGCGCGTGATCCCCTATGCGATCCTTCCCATCGGCGCGGCGCTGCTGCTGCTGCGCTATGTGCAGGCGACCATCCGCATCCTGCGCGGCCAATCCGGCTCGCTGATCGTCAGCCACGAGGTCGAGGACGAAATCGACGCCCTGGCCAAATCCCACAAGGACGCCTGACATGGATGTCTTGCTGCTGTTTCTGATGATCATCGGGCTCTTGCTGATCGGTGTGCCGATTGCGGTGTCGCTGGGGTTGAGCTCGATCGTCTTTCTGCTGGTGCTTTCGGACACCTCGCTGGCCTCGGTGGCGCAGAGCTTCTATCAGGCGATGGCCGGGCATTACACGCTGCTCGCGATCCCGTTCTTCATCCTCGCCTCAAGCTTCATGTCGACCGGCGGCGTGGCAAAACGGATCATCCGCTTTGCCATCGCCGTGGTCGGGCATTTTCGCGGCGGGCTGGCGATTGCCGGCGTGTTCGCCTGCATGATGTTCGCGGCGCTGTCAGGCTCCTCGCCCGCCACGGTCGTCGCCATTGGCTCCATCGTCATCGCGGCGATGCGGCAGGTTGGCTATACCAAGGAATTCGCCGCCGGCGTGATCGCCAACGCCGGCACGCTGGGCATCCTGATCCCGCCATCCATCGTGATGGTGGTCTATGCCTCGTCGGTCGAGGTGTCGGTCGGGCGGATGTTCCTCGCGGGCGTCATTCCGGGGCTGCTGGCTGGGGCCATGCTGATGATCGCGATCTATGTCATCGCCACGATCAAGGGCATGCCCAAGGGCGACTGGGCCGGCTGGCGCGAGGTCTGGGCGTCGTTTCGCGACGCGATCTGGGGGCTTTTGCTGATCGTCATCATCATGGTCGGGATCTACGGCATCCCCGGCGTCACCGGCGCGATCTTCACGCCCACCGAAGCCGCCGCCGTCGCCTCGATCTATGCGTTTCTGGTGGCGAGCTTCGTCTATCGCGACATGGGCCCGCTGGCCGACAGGGACGGCAGCGGCAAGAAGTCCCTGTTGCAGCGGCCGCAGGCCATCGTCACGGCGCTGTTTCACCGCGACACCCGCGCCACGCTGTTCGATGCGGGCAAGCTGACCATCACGCTGATGTTCATCATCGCCAACGCGCTGATCCTCAAGCAGGTGCTGACCGACCAGCAGATCCCGCAGAGCATTGCCAACGCGATGCTGGGGGCCGGGTTCGGCAAGATCATGTTCCTGATCGTGGTCAACGTGATCCTCTTGATCGGCGGTCAGTTCATGGAGCCCTCGGGCCTGATCGTGATCGTCGCACCGCTGGTGTTCCCGATCGCCATCGAGCTTGGTGTCGATCCGATCCATCTGGGCATCATCATGGTGGTCAACATGGAGATCGGAATGATCACGCCACCTGTCGGGCTGAACCTGTTCGTCACCTCGGGCGTGGCCGGGATGCCGATGATGAAGGTGGTCAAGGCGGCGCTGCCGTTCCTCGGCGTGCTCTTCGTCTTCCTCATCATCGTGACCTATATTCCCTGGCTGTCGACGTGGTTGCCGACCCGCGCGATGGGGCCGGAGATCATAACAAACTGACCGCGCGACACTGACCGCGCCCTGGCCCGCATCCCCAAAAGGGGTGCGGGCTTTGGCGTTCCGGTGCGTCAAACCAAAATTTACCATCCGATAAAAGATACCATTTGATAAAAACCAGAACCCGTGCCACGCTCCCGCAAAAGAAACGACACGACGACAATGACAGGGAGAACGATGTGACCCATTCGCCGACAACGCCCGGCGTGGTCGCGGGGCGTTTGCCGCCCCCGGTCCTGGCCGACAACTTTTCCGACCTGAACCCGCCGCTTGACGCGCATGAGGCGCGTGTCGCCGCGGATCGGTGCTATTTCTGCTATGATGCGCCCTGCATCACCGCCTGCCCGACCTCGATCGACATCCCGCTGTTCATCCGCCAGATCTCGACCGGCACGCCGGAAGCTTCGGCCAGGACCATCCTGGACATGAACATCCTGGGCGGCATGTGCGCGCGGGTCTGCCCGACCGAGACGCTGTGCGAGGAAGCCTGCGTGCGGATGGATGCCGAGGGCGACCCGGTGCAGATCGGGCGGCTGCAGCGCTTTGCCACCGACACGCTGATGGAGAAGGGGCCGCAGCCCTACGAGCGCGCCGCGCCGACCGGCAAGACGGTGGCCGTGGTGGGCGCGGGGCCGGCAGGGCTGGCCTGCGCGCATCGGCTGGCGATGCATGGCCACGACGTCAAGCTCTACGACGCGCGGCCCAAGCCCGGTGGCCTCAATGAATACGGCATCGCCTCCTACAAGACGGTCGAGGATTTCGCCGCGCGCGAGGTTGACTGGCTCATGGGCATCGGCGGGATCGAGCTGACCACCGGCGCGGCGCTGGGCAATACGCTCAGCCTTGACGCGCTGGTGAAGGATCACGACGCGGTGTTCCTCGGGATCGGGCTGGCCGGGGTCAACGAGCTTGGCTGTGACGGTGCCGGGCTGGACGGGGTGCGCGATGCGGTCGATTTCATCGCAGACCTGCGCCAGTCGGACGACCTTGCCAAGCTGCCGGTAGGTCGGCGCGTGGTGGTGATCGGGGGCGGCATGACCGCCATCGACGCCGCCGTGCAGGCGAAACTCTTGGGCGCCGAGGAGGTCACGCTGGTCTACCGCCGGGGCCGCGAGGCGATGCCGGCATCCGAGTATGAACAGAACCTGGCTGCCTCGAAAGGCGTGCGCATCATCGACCACGCCGCGCCCAAGCGCATCGTCGGCGCCGCGCATGTCGAGGCGATCGAATTCGACTATACCGACGACGACGCCAAGCCCACCGGCGACGGCTTCACCCTGGTGGCCGATCAGGTGCTGAAGGCCATCGGCCAGAAACTTGGCGACGCGGCGGGGCTGACGACCGAAGGCGGCAAGATCGCCATCACCGAGACCGGGCGCACGTCGATGGCCGGGGTCTGGGCCGGGGGTGACTGCGCCACCGGCGGCGAGGATCTGACCGTGACCGCCGTGGCGCACGGGCGCGATGCCGCCGAAGACATCCACGCAAGCCTGATGGGGAGCTGAGACATGGCAGACCTGACCACGGACTTCATCGGGATCAAATCCCCCAACCCGTTCTGGCTGGCCTCGGCACCGCCGACCGACAAGGAATACAACGTCCGCCGCGCCTTCGAGGCCGGATGGGGCGGTGTGGTGTGGAAGACGCTGGGCGAGGCCGGGCCGCCGATCGTCAACGTCTCGGGCCCGCGCTACGGCGCGATCTGGGGCGCGGACCGGCGCTTGCTGGGGCTGAACAACATCGAGTTGATCACGGATCGCTCGCTCGAGATCAACCTCGAGGAAATCAAGCGGGTCAAGGCGGACTACCCGGACCATGCCATCGTCGTCAGCCTGATGGTGCCGGTGGAAGAAGACGCCTGGGCCAGGATCCTCGAGGCGGTGTCGACCACCGGCGCGGACGGGGTCGAGCTGAACTTCGGCTGTCCGCACGGCATGGCGGAACGCGGCATGGGCTCGGCGGTCGGGCAGGTGCCGGAATATGTCGAGCAGATCGCGGGTTGGGTCAAGAAACACTCGGACCTGCCCTGCATCGTCAAGCTGACGCCGAACATATCCGACATCCGCAAGCCCGCCGAAGCCGCCAAGCGCGGTGGGGCCGATGCGGTCAGCCTGATCAACACCATCACCTCGATCACCAGCGTCAACCTTGACGAGATGTGCCCCGAGCCGATGATCGACGGCATGGGCACGCATGGCGGCTATTGCGGCCCGGCGGTGAAACCCATCGCGCTGAACATGGTCGCCCAGATCGCCCGCAACCCGAACACCGCGGGCCTGCCGATCTCGGGCATCGGCGGCATCACCACATGGCGCGACGCGGCCGAGTTCATGGCGCTGGGGGCGGGCAACGTGCAGGTCTGCACCGCGGCGATGACCTACGGCTTCCACATCGTGCAGGAGATGATTTCGGGGCTGAGCCAGTGGATGGACGAAAAGGGCTATGTCTCGACCGCCGACTTCATCGGCAAGGCCACGCCCAAGGTCACCGACTGGCAGCACCTGAACCTCGATTACGTCACCAAGGCCGAGATCGACCAGGACCTCTGCATCAAGTGCGGCCGCTGCTATGCCGCCTGCGAGGACACCTCGCACCAGGCCATCGAGATGGGGCCGGGGCGGGTGTTCACGGTGAAGGACGACGAATGTGTCGCCTGCAACCTCTGCGTCAACGTCTGCCCGGTCGAGGATTGCATCACCATGCGCGAGCTGCAGCCCGGCGAGGTCGACCTGCGCACCGGCATGATCATCCCGGCCAAGGACGACAAGCGCACCTGGCTTCAGCACCCCAACAACCCGACGGGCGACCCGTTGGCCTGCATCTCGCGCGGACAATGACGCGCGGCGCTTGACTGGCGAGGGGCGCGCGTTAGTCTTGAATTGACCGGCTGATAAAAACACCGGCGTAGAACAAATGGATCGGCGCGGGCGACCCCCTGGCGGGGGCCGGACCGCCGCCGCAGGACGGGGAGAGACGTGGCGTTGCTGGCCATGCTGAGCGACAAGACCGGCGCATCGCGACCGGCCCGGCGCTGCGCCGTTCGCGTGCGCGGTCGCGCCCCGTATCCGTGCTGCAAATACCAGACAACAGGAGACTGACATGGCCGCGCCCGGTGAAAACCTGCGAATCAATGGCGACCGTCTGTGGGATTCTCTCATGGAGATGGCGAAGATCGGCCCCGGCGTGGCCGGCGGCAACAACCGCCAGACCCTGACCGATGCCGATGGCGAGGGCCGGGCGCTGTTCCAGAAATGGTGCGAGGAGGCCGGCTGTTCGATGGGTGTCGACAGCATGGGCAACATGTTCGCCACCCGCCCCGGCACCGACCCGAACGCGCTGCCGGTTTATGTCGGAAGCCACCTCGACACTCAGCCGACGGGCGGCAAGTATGACGGCGTGCTCGGGGTTCTGGGCGGGCTCGAGATCGTGCGCTCGCTCAATGACCTTGGCATCAGGACCAAGCATCCCATCGTCGTGACCAACTGGACCAACGAGGAAGGCACGCGCTTTGCCCCGGCGATGCTGGCCTCGGGCGTGTTCGCGGGGGTGCACGATCAGGACTGGGCCTATGCGCGCGAGGACCATGAGGGCAAAAAGTTCGGCGACGAGTTGAAGCGGATCGGCTGGGCCGGCGACGAGGAAGTCGGCGCGCGGAAAATGCATGCGATGTTCGAATTGCACATCGAACAGGGGCCGATACTGGAGGCCGAGGGCAAGGATATCGGAGTTGTGACACATGGCCAGGGGCTGAGCTGGACCCAGGTGACGGTGACGGGCAAGGAAAGCCACACCGGCTCGACCCCGATGCCGATGCGCAAGAACGCGGGCCTCGGCATGGCGCGGATACTGGAGGCGGTCGACCGCATCGCGCTGAGCCACGCGCCCTCCGCGGTGGGGGCGGCGGGGCATATCGAGGTATTTCCCAACTCGCGCAACGTGATTCCCGGCACGGCGGTCTTCACGGTCGATTTCCGCTCGCCCGAGCTTTCAGTGATCGAGGACATGGAGGCGCGGCTGCGCAGCGAGGCGCAGGCGATCTGCGACGCGATGGGGTTGGGCGTGGAGTTCGAGAAGGTCGGCGGCTTCGACCCGGTCGAGTTCGACGCGGGCTGTGTTTCGGCGGTGCGCGCGGCGGCGGAGCGGCTGGGCTACAGCCACATGAACCTGATCTCGGGCGCCGGGCACGATGCCTGCTGGATCAACCGGGTGGCGCCGACCGCGATGGTGATGTGCCCGTGTGTCGACGGGCTGAGCCATAACGAGGCCGAGGAGATTTCCAAGGACTGGGCCGTTGCGGGGGCGGATGTGCTGATGCACGCGGTGGTCGAGACGGCGGAGATCGTGGAGTGAGGCGGCTCGCCCGCTGATGCGGGCGACCCGGCGGGGGGCGCTGCCCCCCGGACCCCCCGAGGTATTTCGGGAGCAAAGAAGGACATGCGGTCCGCAAGGAAACAGCAGGGAGACGCATCATGAGCACCACAGTCATCAGGAACGGAACAGTCGTCACCGCCGATCTGACCTACAAGGCGGATGTGCTGGTCGAGGGCGGCAGGATCGTCGAGATTGGTGCGGGGCTGCGCGGCGACGAGGAGCTTGACGCGACCGGCTGTTACGTCATGCCGGGCGGGATCGACCCGCATACGCATCTGGAAATGCCGTTCATGGGCACCTATTCCTCGGACGATTTCGAGAGCGGGACGCGCGCGGCCTTGTCGGGCGGGACCACGATGGTGGTGGATTTCGCGCTGCCCAATCAGGGCGAGAGCCTGCTCGATGCCCTCAAGCGCTGGGACAACAAGTCGACGCGGGCAAGCTGCGACTACTCGTTCCACATGGCGGTGACCTGGTGGGGCGAGCAGGTGTTCAACGACATGGAGGTCGTGGTCAAGGAGCGCGGCATCAACACGTTCAAGCATTTCCTCGCCTACAAGGGCGCCTTGATGGTGAACGATGACGAGCTGTTCGCGAGCTTCAGCCGTCTGGCCGAGCTTGGCGCGACGCCGATGGTTCATGCCGAGAACGGCGACGTGGTGGCGGAATTGTCGGCGCGGCTCTTGGCGCAGGGCAATACCGGGCCGGAGGCGCATGCCTATTCGCGGCCCAGCCAGGTCGAGGGCGAGGCCACCAACCGGGCGATAATGATCGCCGACATGGCCGGTGCGCCGCTTTATGTCGTGCATGTGTCCTGCGAGGAAAGCCACGAGGCGATCCGCCGCGCCAGGATGCAGGGCAAGCGGGTCTGGGGCGAGCCGCTCATCCAGCATCTGACGCTGGACGAGAGCGAGTATTTCAACAAGGACTGGGACCATGCCGCGCGCCGGGTGATGAGCCCGCCGTTCCGCAACAAGATGCATCAGGACAGCCTGTGGGCCGGGCTGCAATCGGGCAGCCTGTCGGTGGTGGCGACCGATCACTGCGCCTTCACCACCGAGCAGAAGCGGTTCGGGGTGGGCGATTTCACCAAGATCCCGAACGGCACCGGCGGGCTTGAGGACCGCATGCCGATGCTGTGGACGCATGGCGTGGCGACCGGGCGGCTGACGCTGAACGAGTTCGTTGCCGTGACCTCGACCAATATCGCCAAGATCCTGAACTGCTATCCGAAGAAGGGGGCGATCCTGGTCGGAGCGGATGCCGATATCGTGGTCTGGGACCCGGAGAAGGAAAAGACCATCACCGCCAAGACGCAGCAATCCGCCATTGATTACAACGTGTTCGAAGGCAAGAAGGTCAAGGGCCTGCCGCGTTTCACGCTTACGCGCGGGCATGTTGCGGTACATGACGGCGAGATGCGCCAGCGCGAGGGCCACGGCGAGTTCGTGGCGCGCGAGCCCAACGGCACGGTGAACAAGGCGCTGTCGCAGTGGAAGGCGCTGACCGCGCCGCAGCCGGTCAAGCGCACGGGTATTCCGGCCACCGGGGTTTGAGATGAGAGGCGCGCTCGCTCCGCCCGAGGGCGTTCTTGAGGCTGCGGTCTATGTCGATGATCTCGATGCGGCCGAGGCGTTCTATGGCGGGCTGTTGGGGCTGGAGGTGGTGACCCGGCACGATCCGCGGCATGTGTTCTTTCGCTGCGGCGAGACCATCGTGCTGGCCTTCGTGGCCGAGCAGACAAGGGTGCCGCCGGGGCCGGGCAAGCTGCCGGTGCCGCCGCACGGGGCGGTGGGGGCGGGGCATATCTGCTTTCGCGTGCCGGGCGAGGCGCTCGATGGCTGGGCCGAGAAGCTCACGCAGGCGGGAATCGGGATCGAGGCGGATTTTCATTGGCCAAACGGCGCGCGTTCGATCTATCTGCGTGATCCCTCGGGAAACAGTGTAGAATTCGCCGAAGCAAAATTGTGGGGACAGGCTGAGTGACGACAAAACCGGTGATCGAGGCCAAGGGGCTCGACCTGACTTTCAAGACGAGCGACGGGCCGATCGAGGCGTTGAAGGGCGTGAGCCTGAGCATCGAGAAGGGCGAATTCGTCAGTTTCATCGGGCCTTCGGGCTGCGGCAAGACCACGTTCCTGCGCGTGATCGCGGGGCTTGAGCAGGCCACCGGCGGCAGCGTCACGGTCAACGGCATGACGCCCGACGAGGCCCGGTGCGAGCGCGCCTATGGCTATGTGTTTCAGGCCGCCGGGCTCTATCCGTGGCGCACGATTGCCGGCAACATCAAGCTGCCGCTCGAGATCATGGGCTATCCGCGCGCCGAGCGTGCCGCGCGGGTCGAGAAGGTCATGGCGCTGGTCGATCTCAAGGGCTTCGGCAAGAAGTATCCCTGGCAATTGTCGGGCGGGATGCAGCAGCGCGCCTCGATCGCGCGCGCACTGGCGTTCGATGCCGACATCCTGTTGATGGACGAGCCCTTCGGGGCGCTCGACGAGATCGTGCGCGACCACCTGAACGAGGAGTTGCGCGAGCTTTGGGCGCGCACCGAGAAGACCATCGGTTTCGTCACCCACTCGATCCCCGAGGCGGTGTATCTGTCCACCAAGATCGTGGTGATGAGCCCGCGGCCGGGGCGGATCACCGACGTGATCGACAGTCCGTTGCCGAAGGTGCGCCCGCTGGGCATCCGCGACACGCCGGAGTTTCTTGCCGTCGCGCACCGGGTGCGCGAAGGGCTGCGGGCGGGGCATGCCTATGACTAGCCGGGCCGCGATACCGGGGACCCGGCCATGAGGTCCATCGTTCCGATCCTCACGGTTGTCGCCGCGCTGGTCGTCATCTGGTATGCCGCCGCCGTCGGGATGAACGCGCAATGGGCGCGCGATCAGGCGGCGCGGGCGGATACGACGCTGACCACCGCCGAGCTGATCGCCGACACCTGGAGCCAGGAGCGTCCCAAGCTGCCGGCGCCGCACCAGATCATCGCCGAGCTCTGGGACACGACGGTGATGATGAAACCGACCTCCAAGCGCAGCCTGGTGTTTCACGGCTGGATCACCCTGTCGGCCACCATGCTGGGCTTTGTCATCGGCACGGGCGCGGGCATCCTTCTGGCGGTCGGGATCGTGCATAGCCGGTCGATGGACATGGGCGTGATGCCCTGGGCGATTGCCAGCCAGACCATCCCGATCATCGCCATTGCGCCGATGATCATCGTGGTGCTGAATTCCGTCGGGATTCAGGGGCTGATCCCCAAGGCGATCATCGCGGCCTATCTGAGCTTTTTCCCGGTCGTGGTCGGCATGGTGAAGGGGTTGCGCAGCCCGGATCTGATGCAGCTCGACCTGTTGCGCACCTATAGCGCCTCGAAGCTGCAGGCGTTGTTCAAGCTGCGGTTTCCCGCGTCGCTGCCCTATCTCTTCGCCTCGCTCAAGGTCGCCGTCGCGGCCAGCCTGGTCGGCACCATCGTCGGCGAGCTTCCGACCGGCGCGATCCGCGGGCTTGGCGCGCGGATGCTGACGGGCAGCTATTACGGCCAGACCATCCAGATCTGGTCGGCGCTGTTCGCCGCCGCGATCCTCGCCGCGGGGCTGGTCGGGATCATCGGGTTGATCCAGCGGCTGACGCTGCGTCGGATGGGAGAGGTGTGATGGGCTGGGTCGTCTTCGCCTTTGCGTTCTGGGTCGGGGCCATCGCGCTCAACGCCTGGCTTGCGCGCCACCCGATCAGCGAGCGGCGGCTGGGCAAGCTGCTGGTTCCCGCGATCTTCGGCATCACCATCCTTGTCGTCTGGGAGGCGCTGGTGCGCGGGCTTGAAGTGTCGAGCGTGATCCTGCCGCCGCCCAGTGCCATCGCCATGCGGTTCGCCACCAGCACGCCGATCCTCTGGGTCGATTTCGTCCAGACCATCGTCAAGGGCGCGCTGTCGGGCTATGCCATCGGCTGCGGCGCCGCGTTCCTGACGGCGATTGCCATCGACCGGTCGACCTTCCTGCAACGCGGCTTGCTGCCGGTGGGCAATTTCGTGGCCGCCCTGCCGATCGTCGGCACCGCGCCGATCCTGGTGATGTGGTTCGGCTTCGACTGGCAGTCGAAATCGGCGGTGGTGGTGGCGATGGTGTTCTTTCCGATGCTGGTCAACACGGTCGAGGGGCTGGCGGCCTCGGGTTCGATGCAGCGCGATCTGATGAAGACCTATTCGGCCAGCTACCTCCAGACGCTGACCAAGCTGCGCCTGCCGGCGGCGATGCCGTTCGTCTTCAACGGCTTGAAAATCTCGACCACGCTGGCCCTGATCGGTGCTATCGTGGCGGAATTCTTCGGCAGTCCTGTCAAGGGCATGGGGTTTCGGATTTCGACCGAGGTCGGTCGGCTCGGGCTGGATATGGTCTGGGCCGAAATCGCGGTCGCGGCGCTGGCGGGCAGCGCGTTTTACGGCGCGGTTGCGCTGATCGAGAAGGGGGTGACCTTCTGGCACCCCTCACAACGGGGTTGAACGCGTTTCAACTTAACAACAGGGAGAGAAAAGCATGAAGAAACTGTCACTGGCCATTGGCGTTCTGGCGCTGGGCACCACGGCGGCGATGGCGGCCGACGATGTTCGCCTGCAACTGAAATGGGTCACGCAGGCGCAGTTCGGCGGCTATTACGTCGCGCTCGAGAACGGCTATTACGCGGACGAGGATCTGAACGTCACGATCCTGCCCGGCGGCCCCGATGTCGCCCCGGTGCAGGTGCTGATGGGCGGCGGCGCCGACGTGATGGTCGACTGGATGCCCTCGGCGCTGGCGGCGCGTGAACAGGGCGCCCCGGTGGTCAACATCGCCCAGCCCTACAAGAGCTCGGGGATGATGCTGACCTGCCTCAAGGAATCCGGCATCGAAACCCCGGCCGACTTCCCCGGCAACACGCTGGGTGTCTGGTTCTTCGGCAACGAATACCCGTTCCTGAGCTGGATGGCGCATCTGGGCTACCCGACCGAGGGCGGCGCGGACGGTGTCGAGGTTCTGAAACAGGGCTTCAACGTCGATCCGCTGCTGCAAAAGCAGGCGGCCTGCATCTCGACCATGACCTACAACGAGTATTGGCAGGTGATCGACGCCGGCATCTCGGAGGATGACCTGATCACCTTCAAATACGAGGATCAGGGGGTCGCCACGCTCGAGGACGGGCTTTACGTGCTCGAGGCGAGCCTTGCCGATCCGGCGTTCAAGGACCGGATGATCCGTTTCGTGCGCGCCTCGATGAAGGGCTGGAAATGGGCCGAGGAGAACCCGGAAGCGGCCGCGATGATCGTGCTCGAGTATGACGAGACCGGTGCCCAGACCGAAAAGCATCAGGTCCGGATGATGAGCGAGGTCGCCAAGCTGACCGCGGGTTCGAACGGCGCTCTGGACGTGGCCGACTACGAGCGCACGGTGGCGACGCTGCTTGCGGGCGGTTCGGACCCGGTGATCACCGCCGAACCGGTCGGTGCCTATACGCTCGAAATAACCGACGCCGCGCTGAACTGACGCGGGCACATTCCATACTTGGGCCGCGCTTTGGCGCGGCCCTTTTTGTTGTGGCGATCCGGTGGGCGCGACGAAATGTGCGCCACGGCGCTTCCGCTGTTGGCCTATTCCGCGAACCCGGCTAAAGAGATGCAAGGCAGGGTTGTATTCCGGGGTTGGTTGATGGGCGGAACGGACGGGTCGGCGCTGGATCTGCGCGATGTGGTGTCGATCTTGCGCCGCCGGTTTCGCCTGATCGTTCTGACCATTGCCATCGTGCTCGGGGTTGCGTTCCTCTATCTGGCGCAGACCACGCCGCTGTTCACCTCGACCGCGCTGATCCTTGTCGATCCGGCGCAGAAGAACCTGCTGTCGCCCGAGCGTGACGGGGGCATAAATGCCTCGCTGGCCAGTTCGCTGATCGAGAGCGAGGTCGAGATTCTCCGTTCGGACACGGTTCTGCTGGCGGTGATCGACGCCGCCGATCTGACGAACGACCCCGAGTTCGGGCCGGGCCTGTCGCTGTTCGGCAAGCTGAAACAGGCGGTCGGCATCGCGCCGCGCGGCGCGGCGGCGGATGGGGCGGCGCTGTTGAACCAGACACTGACGCGGCTGCAGGATGCGGTCAGCGTGCGCCGGCGCGGCCTGACCAACCTGATTGCGCTGTCGGTGACGGCCGAGGACCCGGCGCGCGCGGCGGCCTTGGCCAACACGCTGGCGGCGACCTATATCCGGCTTCAGGTCGAGGCCAAGTCGCAGAGTTTCCTCGACGCGCGCGACGTGCTCGAGGCGCAGTTGTCGGCGGCGCAGCGGGCGCTGGCCGGGTCGGATGCGGCGCTGGCCAATTACATCGACGAGAACCTCGCCCGGCTTGAGCGTGAAAGCGGCTCGGACGCGGTGGCGGCGTTGCGCGCCCGGCTGGAACGGGCCAACGCAAGCGGTCTGGCGGCGAGGGTGACGGCGGACGATGCGGCCGGCGTGTTGGCGGCGCGCGACTGGGGCGCGCTGGCCGACCGGCTGGGCAACGAGGCGCTGGCGGCGCTGGAAGGCCAGCGCGCGGCGCTGGCGGCGCGGCTGGGGCAGACCGAGGCCGGCACCGATGCGGCGGTCGACCTGCGCGCCGGGCTTGAGCAGATCGAGGCGCAGCTGGCGCAACAGGGCGCGGCGGCGTTGGCCTCGTTGCGCGACGAGGTGTCCGGGCTGTCCGCGGCGGGCGACCAGTTGCGCGAGGACATCAGGCGCGAGCTTCTGTCGGGCGATCTGTCGGCGGAAACGCTGTCGGAGATCTATGGGCTGCAGCAGGAGGCGGCGATCACCCAGCGCCAGTATGACACGCTTCTGACCCGTATACGCGACCTCGAGGCGCAGGCGCTGGTGCAGGTGGCGGACGCCCGCGTGGTGTCGCAGGCGATCACGCCGTCGCGGCCATCCTTCCCGAATACAAGGATGATCCTCGCGCTGGCACTGGTGGTGTCGCTTGGCCTCGGTGTCGGGCTGGCCTTCGTCAGCGAATATTATGTCGGCGGGATCCATTCGGCGACCCAGTTGGCCAACGTGATCCCGGCGAAGATCGGCTCGGTGATCCCGAAGGCCAGCCAGAGCGCCGACCAGACCAGCGTCGCCGACATCATCATCGACGCGCCGATGTCGCAATTCGCCGAAAGCCTGCGCCGGCTTCGCGCCAATATCGACCGCTTCGCGGCACCCGGTGCGGCAGGCTCGCGGGTGGTGATGGTGACGTCGGCGATCCCGGCCGAGGGAAAATCGGTGACGGCGCTGTCCCTGGCGCGGACCTATGCGGCGGCGGGCAAACGCACGCTGCTGATCGACGCCGACATGCGAAAACCCAGTCAGAACAAGCTTCTGGGAGTGACGCCGGCATCGGGGTTGTTCGAATACCTGGTCCAGTCCGGCGATGAACCCCACGCCTCCGATTGCTATGATGTCGACCCGCGCTCGCGCGTCGGGGTGATCTTCGGGCGTCAGCGCCCGGACGCGCCGACCGACCAGCCGATCCAGTCCGAAGCCTTCCGCCATCTGATCGAGGACGCGCGCCAGAGCTTCGACGTGATCGTGATCGACACGCCGCCGCTGATCCCGGTGGTCGACGCGCGCTATGTCGCTTCGCTGGCCGACGCGGCGGTGCTTTGCGTGCGCGCCGGCGAGACCTCGCAGACCGACGCGCGCACCGCCCATGACCAACTGGCCGACCACGCCGCCCCGACCACCTCGATCCTGACGGTGCTGACCTTCCAGGCGGCTTCGGAACATGACTACAAATACTCGGGCTACTACTACTGAGCGCGCGCCGGGGTGCGCCCCGACTGCAACGTTTGAGATTGTGTTGCCGCGTGGGGTTGGCGGCGCCGCGTCTGCACGTAGAATGGGGCGGACAAGACCGATTCACTGACAGGGTGACGGCAGGGGGTGGCGCTTGGTGTTTTCGGTTCGGTGCGAAGGTCGGTTTCCCGGGTATCCCGCCACCCCGACACGCAATACGACCCGAAGCCGGACGCCTGGGAACGAGCGGAGTTGACGATGGAATCTGGTTGGACCCGGCATCTGGTTGGGATGGCGGCGGGCGGCGCGGCGGCGCTGGCGGCAACGCTGGCGACGGGGCAGGGGATTCCCTCGCCCTCCGCCGAAACGCTGGCAGCACAGTGGCAGGTCTACTCGGGCGACACCGTGCCCTCGGTGATCGAGTTCGCGCCGATGCGCGCGGTGCAGGAGGTGCCGACCGCGGATGGCGGCGCGCTGCGGCTGACCTCGCTCGCGCCGATGGTGAACCGCTGGTATCTGCTCGAGATCGTCCCGCCCGAAGGCCAGGGCCGGGTGCAGAGCTTTCATTTCGAGAACGCCGACGCCGAGACCTGGTGGCTGTCGCTCGAAGCAGGAGCCAATCCGGCGATCGCGATCGAGGGCAATGGCGGGCGCGAAACCTGCCGGCCCTGGGAGGGCGAGCCCTCGCAACTGGTCCGCGCGGCCTCGGGCGCGCTGCCCTATGCGCCGATTTGCGGCCAGAAGGTCTTTTTGCGCAACCAGGTATCCGGCAGCCGTACCAACCGCGAGGCGGTGTCGGATTTCCTGCGCAACAACGTGGTGTTCGGCGACAAGCTGGTGAACCTGATCAAGGGCACCTTCTTCGAGGATGCCTTCCTCGAGAACGCCACCACCGTGGATGACGGCGATACCGGCGCGGTCGTCGCGGCCCTTGGCACCGCCAACCTGTCGCGCCGGCCGATCATGCGCACCGCGATGGGCCTGCCGGTGACCGGTGGCGAGGGCGGCATGGAGGCCGGAAGCTGGTATTCGGTCGAGGGCCAGGACGGCGTGTTCGCCAGCGTCATGCAGCCGGGCATGGTGGCCGAAGACATCCTTGCGGAACGCAACGGCGCCAACTGGCTCGACGGGGTCGAGCAGAACGCCGATGTCTACCTCGTGGCCTTCGATCTTGGCCGGTTCGAGCTCGGCTATGAGCTGGGCACCGACCACCCCGGTGTCGGCTGGTCGTCGCGGCCGCAGCGCGGGGGCGGCGACTGGAACCTGCCGGGGCCGGACGGGTTCTCGACCGCCGCACCGCTGGTGCGCAACGGGATGCTCAGCCCGTCCCTGACCAGCCGCGTCGTCGCCGCCTTTGCCGGCGGCTTCAAGCGCGACCATGGCGCCTATCGCTTCTCGGATTACGCCGGGTTCAACCGCGGCCACCATTACGGCTTCATTTCCAACGGCGTGACTTTCAGCCGGCTGATCGAGAACCTTGTCACGATCTATGTGCTCGACGACGGCTCCATCGGGATGAAGACCTGGACCGACGCCGACAACGAGATGATCCCGCGCATCCGCTATGCCCGTCAGAACGGCGTGTCGGTGGTGCGCCGCGACCCCGAGACCGGCAAGTCGGTGCCGGGCGACCGGGTCACGTCATGGGGCGGCGGCAACTGGTCGGGCTCGGCCGATGCGCAGTTGCGCACGCTGCGTTCGGGCGCCTGCCTGAAAACCTCGGGCGAGCGCAAGTTCCTGATCTACGCCTATTTTTCGTCCGTGACGCCCTCGGCGATGGCGCGCACCTTTCAGGCCTATGATTGCGACCATGCGATGCTGCTCGACATGAATTCGCCCGAGCTGACCTATCTCGCGGTCTACCGCAAGAACGCCTTGGGCGACGGGCTCGAGCCGATGCACCTCAGCCGCTACATGGCCGACAGCGATCCCTCGGACAACGACGGGCGCATCCCGCGTTTCGTCGGGTTTTCGGACAACCGGGACTTCTTCTATCTCTTGCGAAAGGAGTGAGGCGATGCGTGGAGCGATAGCGGCCCTCGGGCTGGCACTGGGGTTGGCGCTGGCCGCCCCGGCCCAGGCACAGACCCTGGCCGAGAACAACGAGGCGATGTTCCGGCTGATGCAGGAAAAGCGCGGCGTGACTGCCGCCCAGATTGCCAATATCCGGGCGATCTTCAACGCCTCCGGCATGGCCGGGCAGGGCAATCCCGCGATCACCCGCCACCCGATGACGCCCGCCGAGGCGCAGGCGCGACTGCCGCAGGATGCCTATCAATTCTACCGCAACGCGCAGTTCGAGCGGATCTGCGGGCGCAAATACATGGCGCCGCTCTACGATCCGGCGACCCAGCGGCCCGAGGATGCCAAGGTCTGCATCGACATGTTCGAATACCCCAACGTGCCGCTGGCCTATCCGGTGACCTGGATCAGCGCCCGCGAGGCGGCACTGGTCTGTGCCGCCGAAGGCAAGCGGATGGGCGATGCGCATGAATGGGAAGGGGCGGCCGCGGGCGCGCTGCTGGAACCCGACTACCGCTTCGACCTCGGATCGCACGGGGCGATGCGGGCCTGGCACAATGCCAAGTGGGGTCAGGCCAAGAACTGGACCTACGGGCCGCAATGGCAGCGCGGCATCTGCGCCCAGGCCAGCCACAAATCGTCAAGCTGCAATGGCGGAAGCTGGACCGGCTGCGGCTCGAACACCTATCCGGTGGGGAGTTTTCCGAACTGCAAGTCCGCGCTGGGCGCCTACGACCTCGAGGGCAACGCCGCCGAGCACATGAACCTGCCGCTCGCGCCCGATCAGATGGCCAGCCGCGGCTCGACCAAGCTGGGCGTGACCGAGATGAAGGGAAGCTGGTTCATCTGGGATTCGGTGCGCGCACATGAGGAATGGGCCCGCTGGCGCGCGCCCTACTGGCACGGCAGCCCGGTGATGTCGGCCGGCAGCCACCGCAACTATCACCTCGGGTTCAGGTGCTTTGCCGATGTGAAGTAGGTCCAGCCAAGGCTGATGTAGACTTGCGCGCCGGGGGAAACTCCGGCGCGTTTCGTTTACTCCGGTCAGGCGCGGCGGGGGGCGCGATAACGCGCTGGGCATTCGAAGCGGCTCGCGTCGCAACCCAAGGAAAAGACCGCCACGGCAGCGCCGGGCGGTCCTGTTCTTGTCCGATGTGTCGACAGATCAGCGCGAGGCGATGCGGATCACCGGGCCCGGCAGCGGGCCGTCGCTGTTGAGCAGATAGGCATAGCGGCCCGAGCCCAGCAGTTCGTCGATGTCGACCGCCTTGCCGTTCAGATAGGCGGTGCGGCTGACCAGCCGGATGCCGTGGCTGTAATCGGCATAGCTGGCCCCGTGCACGGTCGAAACCGGCTGGATCGGGTTGCCGGCAGCGCGGTGCCAGCCGTAGATCGCGACGCGTCCGGGGTTCGAGGCCATGCGGCTGGCCATCACCACGTCCTTCTTGTGGCCCGAGATCAGGCCGCCGCGGCCCTGACGCTGGCCTTCGATGGTGGCGTTGTGGCGCAGGAAATACGCGGTCGATGACATCTGCGGGCCGGGTTGCATCGGCGACGGGCTGAGGCGCACCCGTGCCTGGGCATAGATCGCGTCGACCATGCGCGGTGTCGGCAGGGTCATGCCAAACTGACCGGCGATGGCGGCGGCGGCGGGCAGGCCCAGCGGCACGCGGACGAAATCGTTGTCCGACCCGAGGGCGAGATAGTCGGGCGTCACGCAGATGACGATCTGGGTCGGGGCGCCGCGCGCGTCCTGGCCCTGGAACACCACCGGCTCAAGCTGGTGCAGGAAGCCCGGCATGTTGCCGCGCGCCAGCTCGTTGATGATGCGGTTGTCGCGGTCGCCGCCCGAGGTGTTGGCGATGGCGGCGAAGAAGGCCGATCCGGCGAGCGCCGAGGATGAACGCCCCGGCATCGCGCGGGCATGGTTGCGCCCGCAACTGTCGCCTGCGATGCGCGGCAGGGCGCGGCCGGCGGCGGCGGGGATCACCTGCGCGGCGGGCGCGGCGGCTGCCGGGGCAGGCGCGGGCGCGGGTGCCGCAACGGCGATGCGCAGATTGGCGGGCCGGGGCTCGGGCCGGAGCGATGTCAGCACCGCCAGCGCGGTCGGCGCATGCGGATCGACGGGTGTCGCGATGGCAGCCGGCAGCGTTTCAGGCCGCGGTTCGGGCCGCAGGTCCGGGGTCAGGTCGATGTCGGTGGTGAGCGCCGCCATCTCGATCGTCGCATCCGGCGCGGCGGGCGCCGGCGTGTCGGCGCGGCCATAGGCCAGCGTCGCGGGCGCAAGGCTCGCGGAGGTGCCGGTGCTCAGCGCGGCGAGCGCGGCGGGGGTTGCGGCCTCGATCAGGCGGCCGGGCAGGCCGACCAGTTCGGCCAGCGCCGTATCGGGAAGCGGTTCGGCGCGTTCATCGAGCGGCAAGGTGGGCGAGGACATGGAAAAGAACACGATGTCACCCCCGAGATTGCGGTTGGGCCTGGCGGCGGCGGGCAGGGTGTCATCCCACTCGTCCGCGTCCAGCGTCGCGGTGCGCAGGTCGGGCACGATGCCCAGTTCCTCGGGCACGCCGAACCAGCTTGGCGAGGGCAGATCGGCGGCCAGCGCCGGGGTCCGGTCGTTCGGGTCCACGCCGAAGGTCCGCTTGGTATAGAGGATGAACTCCGGCTCGGCCTCGGCGATCACCACGGGGGCCGGTTGCGGCACGGGCGCGGCGGGCTCTTCGAACGTGGCGAGGTAGCCGGGGTAGAGCCTGTCGACCGCCAGATAGCTGGCGGTGGCGGAGACGGCGAGCACCGCCATTGCACCGGTCGCGCCAAACGCCATCCGGCGCAGGGGCCATGGGCGGGCGGATGCGGTCTTCACTGTTTTCTGAGCTTTTCGGATCATGTCCGCGCTCGTATCCCCTCATTCTTAAGAACACAATAATGCCACTTTCGCGCAACGGGCAGGTTTTTGCGTGGTGCGCGGATATCCGCCTCAAACCGGGCCGAATCCGGCGAAATCGGGCATCGAACTGCGGCAGGGGGTCGCGCAAGGCCGGTTTTCGGCGTGGTTTTGCCCCTCAGGCGAAAATGGCCACGGCAAAGAGAACGGCCATCGCGACGCCGGAAATGCGACTCACCCGGTCGCTCAGCGCGAAAACCACCGGGTCCTGATCGACGAGGCCCCGATGCGCCAACAACACGATTCGGCTGACCCAGAACAGGAGCACGAGGCAGATGCCCCAGAGAACCATCGGCTGGTCGTATTGCGCGCGCACCTCGGGACTGTCGAGATAGAGCGCCAGCACCAGCACTGCGAGGAACCCCGCCGAGGTCGCGATCATCGCGACGATCGGGCGGTCCTCGACGATATAGGCGCGTCCGGCGGCGGCCTTCACCCCGGCGCGGGCGTCGAGATCGACCAGTTCGGCCAGCCGCTTGATCGCCGCCAGCGACAGGAACAGGAACACCGAGAAGGTCAGGAGCCAGACCGAGGGCATGATGCCGGTCGCGGCCGCCCCGGCGACGATGCGCATGGTATAGAGCATTGCCAGAACGATGATGTCGACCGCCAGAAGCCCCTTGAGCTTCATCGAATAGGCGGTGGTCAGCAGGAAATAGATGCCAAGCGCCGCGACCAGTGCGGGCGACACCAGCGCGGCCACCGCGAACCCGGCGCCAACCAGCACCGCCAGCATCGGCAGCCCGAAGCGCATCGGCAGCGCGCCCGAGGCGAAAGGGCGATTGCGCTTGGTCGGGTGGCGGCGGTCGGCGGCAAGGTCGGTCAGATCGTTCAGCACATAGACGCCCGAGGCGATGAGGCCGAAGGCGACAAAGGCCAGCGTGGCCCAGCCCAGTGAGGTCGCATCGAAGGCATGGGCGGCGATCAGCGGCAGGAACACCAGCACGTTCTTGACCCACTGATGCGGCCGTAACTGACGCAGGATCGTCGGCATCAGCGGCGGGCGCGGGGCAGGGGCGGCATCCGGCGCGGGCGCGCGGCCCGGCTGGATGTCGTCGATGCAGTCAAGCCGCGCCGCCATGGCGGCGGCGATCTCAGGCGCGCCGCTGTCGGCGAGGATGACGGCGCGGCCCTCGGCGCGGGCCGTTTCGCAAGCCGCGCGGATGGCGGGGTCGAGCGGCAGGCGGGCGGCATCGGGCCCGGCCGTGCCGCTGTGACCAAACAGCGCGCGCCAATCGTCTCCGACCGCGCCCCAGAACCGCTCGGCCCGCAGGTTGCCGCGCATGAGGTCGCGGTCGAGATCGACGATCAGGGGTGGTGCGGTCTTGCGCGGGGAAGTGTCCAAGGCGGGGCTCCGGTGGTCCTGATCGTTGCGTTCCGGGCACCTTGCCCGCTCGGAGGCAGCATGACAATCGGCTCTTGCGCCAAGGGCTTGGGTTGCGGCGGGCTGTAGACTCATGGCCACGCGCGGGCTAGCAATTGGGTGTGTTTCAAGAAGGGGATGGTTGCGGTGAACGTGTTTGGGAAAATGCTCGTGCTGGCGCTGGGTCTGCCCGCTGCCGGATTGGCGCAGACCGTCGGGACAACGACGGATGCAGCACTCGGGGCCAGTCTGGCAGAGCAGGGCGGGATGGACCAGAACGCGGACGCCGAGATGGCTACGCCGGTGCAGATCCCGCCGGCAGGGCCACCCCCTGACGGCGATCCGGCGCAGGCCGGCGATGCGGCTGACGCGGTGCCGTTTGTCGGCGCTGATGGCGCGGACAGCCCGGCCGCGCCGGATGCTGCGGCCACAGGCGCGGGTGAGGCGGAGGTTGCCGCCGACGCTGCCGCGCAGGCCGAACCCGATCCGCTGGCGCAGGCGGCGGCGGAATGTCTTGCGATTGCCGGGCCAGCCGACGCGGGCGTGCCTGCGGCGGCGGTCGATGTCGCCTCGCAAAAGGCGACGCTGGCGCGCGCGGCGCCTTTCTGCAACGAGGCGGCAACCGCCGAGGATGCCGACCCCGAGGTGCTGTTTCATGCCGCCACGATCGCGCGCGCGGAGGGCGATGCGCAGGCGATGTTCGACCTTCTGACCCGTGCCGCCGAGGGCGGGCTGGGCGCGGCCGAGACCCGGCTGGGCGATGCCTTCCTGTTCGCCGTGGCACCGGGCGGGCAGGACATCGCCAAGGCCGTCGAACACTACCGGGCCGCCGCCGATCTGGGCGATGCGGCGGGAACGACGACGCTGGCACTGCTCTATCAGGTCGAGCAGGGCGTGCCGCGCGACACTGGCCGGATGCTCGAGCTGATGACCCGCGCCGCCGATCAGGGCTATCACTTCGCGCAGTACCGGCTGGCGCAGATCTATCACAAGGGCGAGGGCATTCCGGGTCGCGCCGATGCAGCGCTTGGCGTGCCCGACATGGGCAAGGCGCTGGCCTATTACGCCAAGGCGGCGGATGCGGGCAACCTCGACGCGGCGCTGGCGCTGTCGGCGCTCTATTCCGACCCGAATTCCGGGTTGTCGGATGACCCCGAGGAACAGGTGCGCCTGACCCGGATCGTGTCGCGCACCGGCTATGCCCCGGCCATCGCGCGGATGGGAGTGTTCTATGAAACCGGGCGCGGCGTCGACTACAACCCGGCGATCGCGGCGGGGCTTTACGCCAAGGCGATGGAAAGCGGCGATATCGCGTTCGAGCAGTTGCGTATCGGCGCACCGGCGGGATGGGACAATGCCACCGCGATGGAGTTCCAGAAGATCCTGATCGCGCGCGGGCTTTATGCTGGCCCGCTCGACGCCATCATCGGGCCGGGCACGGCGGCAGGCGCGCGCGGACTGGCGGCGGAGTAGCGCGCCGCTACGCCAGCCCCGCCTCGGCCATCAGCCGGTCGGCTTCTGCGGCCATCAGCGCCTCGGCTCCTGCGCCCTCGACTGGCACCTTGCCGACCTCGAGGAACATCGGCGCGGCAAACGGCGTCACCCGGTCGGTGACGACGTGATCGACGCGGGCATGGGTGCGCGCCAGCATTTCCTCGATCCGCCCGAATCCGATCAGCCCGCGCATCGCCTCTTCGCGGGTGACGTCCAGCAGCAGGTGGCCGGGGTCGTATTTGCGCAGGGTGTCGTAAAGGATGTCCGAGGAAAACGTCGCCTGCCTTGCATTGGTGCGCTTGCCGGGAAAGTTGCGCGGCGTCAGCCCGGCGATGGTCGCCGCCACCTTGAAGCTGCGTTTCATCAGCGTGTTGTCGGCCAGCCAGCCCTCCAGCCCGTCGCGCAGCCCTTCTGGGTCAAGCAGCGCGGCGGGGTCGGCCACCGCCTCAAGCGACCAGATCAGCGTGGCATAATCGGTGGCAACGAAGCCCAGCGGGCCAAGCCCGGCGCTCTCCATTCGCCGCGTCAGCAACAGCCCGAGCGTCTGCTGCGCGCCCTTGCCGGCGAAGCCGTAAAAACAGCTATGCGCCCGGCCTTCATGGGGAAAGCTCTCGACCAGCACCCGCCCGGCTTCGGGCAGGCGCGAAACCTCGGCCTGAAGCCTGATCCAGTCCCGCGTGTGGTCGGGCAGGGCGCTCAGGTCGCGCCGGTGCAACAGGTCGAGCACGCGGGCGGAAAGCTGCGTCGAGGTCGAGAACTTGGTGCCCATGAACACCGCCACTTTCGGCTTGCGCCCCTTGTCGCGGCTGACCTCGACATGCATTTCCTTGAGGCTTTCAAAGCGCACGATCTTGCCGCCGATCAGGAAGGTATCGCCGGGGACAAGCGAAGCGGCGAAGGCTTCCTCGACCTCGCCCAGGGTCGCCCGCTGGCCGCGCAGCCGCACTTTCAACGTGTCGCTGTCCTGTATGGTGCCGATGTTCATCCGCACCATCTGCGCCGAGCGCGGATCGCGCAGGTGCCACAGCCTATCGGCGCGCAGTTGCAACCGCTGCCAGCGGTCATAGGCCTTGAGGGCATAGCCGCCAGTGGCCACGAAATCGAGGCAGGCGTCGAAATCAGCGCGCGTCAGCGTGGCGTAAGGTCCCGCGCGCCTGACCTCGGTGAAAAGCGCATCGGCATGAAACGGCCCCGAACAGGCGCGGATCAGGATGTGCTGGCAGAGCACATCGCGCGGCCCCGGCCCGCGCGGCTCGCCGTCGAGGTCATGCGCCAAGGCCGCCTCGATGGCCGCCTGACACTCGATCACCTCCCAGCGGTTCGCCGGCAGAAGCAGCGCCTTGGACGGCGCGTTGTAGCGGTGGTTGGCGCGGCCGATCCGCTGCACCAGCCGCTTGACGTTCTTGGGCGCCCCGACCTGGATCACCAGATCGACATCGCCCCAGTCAAGGCCAAGGTCGAGCGTGCCGGTGCAGACGATGGCCCTGAGATCGCCGCGCAGCATCGCCGCCTCGACCCTCTCGCGCGACTCGCGTGACAGCGATCCGTGGTGGATCGCGACCGGCAGGTTCTCGGTATTGGCGAGCCACAGGTGGTGAAAGAAGATCTCGGCCTGGGCGCGGGTGTTGTGAAAGATCAGCGTGGTCTTGTGACGTTTGACCGCCGCCAGCACCTCGGGAATGGCATAGCGCCCGCCACCGCCCGACCACGGTGGCGGCATTTCGGTCGTCAGCATGGTGATGTCGGGGTGCGGGCCGGGTTCGGCGGTCAGCACGTCGCAACCTTCGGGGTGCAGATAGCGCGCCAGCGCCGGCGGATCTTCGACCGTCGCCGACAGCCCGACGCGGCGCAGGCCGGGGGCGAGCGCCTCGAGCCGGGTCAGGAGCAGCATGAGCTGATCGCCGCGCTTGCTTTCGGCCAGCGCGTGCAACTCGTCCACCACCACGCGCCTGAGCCCGCCAAAGACGCGCGGCGCATCGTCGTAGCTGAGCAGCAGCGCGAGGCTTTCTGGCGTCGTCAGCAGGATATGCGGCGGGTCGGCGCGCTGCGCCTTCTTGCGGGTCTGGCTGGTGTCGCCGGAGCGGTCGTCGACGCGGATGCCAAGACCGAGGTCGGCAATCGGCCCGGTGAGGTTGCGGCGCATGTCGGCCGCCAGCGCCTTGAGCGGTGAAATGTATAAAGTGTGCAAGCCGGAGCGCGGATTCTCCGCCAGTTCGACCAGCGAAGGCAGGAATCCTGCAAGCGTCTTGCCGCCGCCGGTGGGCGCGATCAACAGCGTCGCGGGCGCCTCGGCCCGCGCCAGCATGGCCGTCTGATGCGGGTGCGGCTGCCAGCCCTTGCGGGCGAACCAGTCGGCGAAAAGGGCGGGCAGGGCGGTCATCGCCCGAAGATAGGGTGCAGAAAGGCGGATGGAAAGCGGCGCCGCCTCAGTGCGCGATGTCCTCGTCGTCCACGAACATGTTGGCCCAGGCGCGGTCGATCAGCGCGGGGCTCATCTGGTAGGGGATGCCCTCGAAATCGCAGATCGCCATCATCTGGTCGATCAGGAACACCGGCTGATAATTGGCATAGATGTTGTCGATCAACGGGTATTTCTGCTTGAGCAGATGCACCAGCGCCGCCTCGTCCAGCGGCATCCCCTTCTTGCGCGCGACCATCGCGAAGATTTTCAGAAAATCCTCCTGATTCGGCCCGTCGATCTTGATCTTGAAGAAGATCCGGCGCAGCGCCGCCTTGTCGAAGATCTTGTTCGGGTGGAAGTTGGTCGAGAAGATCACCAGCGTGTCGAACGGCACCTCGAACTTCTCGCCAGATTGCAGCGCGAGGATGTCCTTGGCTTCCTCGAGCGGCACGATCCAGCGGTTGATCAGCGCCTGCGGCGGCTCGGACTGGCGGCCGAGGTCGTCGACGATGAAGACGCCGCCGGTCGATTTGAACTGCAAGGGCGCGGTATAGGTGCGGCTGACCGGGTTGTAGACCAGATCGAGCATATCGAGCGTCAGCTCGCCGCCAGTGATGACGGTCGGCCGGTCGCAGAGCACATAGCGCCGGTCGAACCGGTTGGCGGTGCGGCGCAGCGCGCCGGGTTCTTCGACGATGTCCTGCGCCTTGGAATGAACGATCGGGTCATAGACGGTGATGACCTGCCCGGAATACTCGACCGCGCGCGGCACATAGATCTTGTCGCCCAGCGCGTCACGGATGCCGTTCGAGATCGAGGATTTGCCGTTGCCCGGCGGGCCATACATCAGGATCGAACGGCCGGAGCCGACCGCCGGGCCGAGGTGGTCCAGAAGCGCCGGCGGCAGGATCAGGTGGCCCATCGCCTTGGACAGTTGTTCGCGGGTGATCTGCATGTCGCGGACCGACTGGCGCTTGACCTGTTCGCCGTAGCGCTCCATCGGGACCGGCATCGCGCCGTAATATTCCGACTGGCTGAGCGCATCCAGCGCCCGCGCCTTGCCGGTATCCGACAGCCGGTAGCCCATCTCGCCGCTCGAGTTGGCGTGCAGCGTGCCCAGCGCCTCGAGCAGCCCCTGGCCGCGCGCCTCGTCGATCAGGTCCTGCACCACCCGCGAGGGCAGGCAGAGCACGCGCTCCAGATCGGACACCATCTCGATGTTCATCCGGAACATGGTCTTCAGAAGGATGTCGCGCATCATCACCGGCGAAAGTCCGGTGTCGGTCATCGACCGGAGCGGCGGTGGCGCCTGAACGCCGGGAGAGGTCTGCATGTTCATGCCACTGCTCGCTGCCTGATTTTTTCAAGATTCTACCCGTCCGTTGCCATTTCGACAACAAAAACCCGGAATAGTTTGCCAACGCACCCTGCAGCAGACATCTTGCGGGACAATTAACAAGGCTGACCGAGGGCAGAATGGGCAGAACGAACGGGGCGGCGCTTGGCGCGTTCCTGCTGGCAGTCGTGGTGCTGCTGGCGGGGGTGACGCTGGCCAAGGACGGATTGTACATCGCCAAGCACGAGGGCGACACGCTGCATCTGACGCAGATGGTGCTGCGCATGGCCGGGGGCGACTGGCCGCATCTCGACTTCCAGACCCCGATCGGCGTTCTGGCGATGATGCCGATCGCGCTGTTCGTCAAGCTCGGCTGGGGCATCGGCCATGCCTTCATCCTGTCGCAGGTGCTGGTCGCGGTGCTCGCGCTTCCGGCGATCTGGTGGGTGGCGCACAGCCGCTTCACGCCCCTTTGGGGCGCGGTGTTCGGTGGCTTCGCGCTGGTTCTGATTCTTGCGCTCGTGCATGGCGAGACCGAGTTTTCCGTATCCGTTTCAATGCACTACAACCGCTGGGCCTGGGCGCTGGCGTTTCTTGCCATCGCCCTGGCGATGCTGCCCGCGCGCGGGTCGAGCAGTGCCGTTGCCGACGGTCTGGTGATCGGTCTGGCGCTGGCGGCGATGGTGCTGATCAAGGTCACATACGCGGTCGCCTTCCTGCCGCCGATCCTGGTGGCGCTGGTCGTGGCCCGCGCGTGGCGGACGATCTGGGTTGCCGCGCTGGCGGGGCTGGCGCTGGCGGCCGTCGTCACGCTGTCGGTCGGCACTCCGATGTTCTGGCTGGCCTACCTGCGCGATCTGGCGACGGTCGCGGGGTCGGACGTGCGGCCGCAGCCGGGGCTTGGCTGGTCCGCGATCCTGAGCGCGCCGGCCTTTCTTGGCGGAAACCTCGTGCTGATCCTGTCGGTGATCCTGTTCCGGCAGGCCGGGCATATGCGCGAGGGGCTGGTGCTTTTGCTTCTGGTGCCGGGGTTCGTCTATGTGACCTATCAGAATTACGGCAACGACCCGCAGTGGATCGGGCTTGTCGGGCTGATGCTGGTGATGCTCGAGCCATCGCGCGAGGTGCGCAATGCGATGGGGTGGAACGTCACCAGGGGCATCGGTCTGGCGGCGGTCGCCTGTTTCGCCTTCGCCGCGCCCTCGGCGCTCAACCTGATCTACAGCCCGTTTCGCCACATCAAGAACGACGTCACCGAGTTTACGCCGATCATTCCCGGCTCGGGGGTCCATGAAGACCTTCAGACATTCGCGCTTCGCGTTCAGCGGGTGAGCGGCAGGATCGCGCTCGACGGGCCGGACTCGCCCTACGCGGCCTATACCGACCCCGAGGCGCGCGAGGACGCCCGCGCCGAATTCCGCGGCGAGGTTCTGCCCGATTGCTCGTTGGACATGGGCATGGTGTCGTGGTTCCGGGCGATCAGCGACGACCTGAAGGCGTCGGGCCTGGCACATGGCAAGAGCGCGTTCGTCGCCGACCTGTTGTCGAGTTTCTGGCTATATGGCGCGTTCGTTCCGCTCGAGCATGGCGCGCCCTGGTATTACGGCGGGCTTCCGGGGTTCGACAGCGCTGATTACGTGCTGGTGCCGCTCTGCCCGATGTCGCAGAAGGTGCGCAAGCAGGCGCTCGAGGCGATCGAGGAGAAGGGGGCGGAGCTTGAAGAACTGCGCCGGACCGAGACCTATATCCTGTTCGCGATCAGGTAGCGTCAGCTGCCCCAGATCACCCCGGCGGCCAGATAGATCGCCAGCGCGCTGCCAAGGCAGAGGCCCATGGGGAAATCCTTGCGCGTCCAGCTTTCCCAATCCGGCGTGCGGCGGCGGATCGCCGGGGTGGCGCGGGCCAGACGGTGGACGGCGAAACCCGCCAGAAGGACCACGGCGAACAGGTAGACAAACGTCACCGCGTCCGGCAGCGCGATGAAGGGCGCCATGGCGGCGGCGAATTTCGCGTCGCCCGCGCCCAGCGCCCGCACCGCGTTGGCGAAGAAGCCGACCACCAGCACCACGACCAGATGGGTGTAGCGCCAGAGATATTCCTCGAGGGGCAGCGCCACCAACCCGACCACCGCATAGACCAGAAACAGCGCCGCGACGGCCTTGTTCGGGATCTTCATCCGCGCCATGTCGCTCCACGCCACCCAGATCGCGATGGGAAGCGCGAAGGGCAAAAACCAGAGCGAGGTTGCGGCGGATTGAGCGAGCGTCATGTCAGCCGCGTGTCACGTTCGCTTCCAGTGCTCTCAGGGCCCGCACCGCCTCGTCGAAATGCTGCGGATGGGTGTCCACCGCTTCCTGAAGCAGCGTCTTGCCCATGGTCACGTCGCCCTGCTTGATCGCCGCCAGCGCCAGCGTGTGCATCAGGCGCGCACGCTCAATCTGGGTCATGGTCATCACCGGCATGTCGTATTTGCGCTGGGCGCCACGGGCCATCATCAGGTTGTTCTTGGCGGTGAACATCTTGTCGTCATAGGTCAGCGCCTCGAGAAACAGCTTTTCGGCACCGGAATAATCGCCGCGCGTCAGCTTGGAATAGCCCCAGTTGTTCAGGGTGCCGGCAGGCTGGGTGGTCAGGCCCACGGCGGTTTCATAGAAGGTGTCGGCGCGCGACCATTCCTCGTTCGCGTCCGCCACCATCGCCTCGAGCCGGTAGCGGTCGAAGGTCTCGTGGGTCGGCGGGATCTGGTTGAGCACGTCCTTGGCCTTTGTCCAGTCGCCGGCGCGGATCAGCGCGTCGGCCAGATCCACGCGGTCTTCGCTGGTCACTTCGCTCGACGCGACGATCTGCGACAGGATCGTGACCGCCTCGCCGGGCTTGCGCGCCCGCACCAGCGATTTGGCCAGCCCGCGCTTGAGGTCGGTCCGGTCGGGGTATTGCTGCAGGGAGCGGCTGAAATAGGCGACCGCCTCGTTCGGGTCGCCGACCGTCAGCATGATGTCGTTGAGGTTGGATTCGTCGATCACGTTCACGCCCGCCACGGCGCGCTCGACCTCTTCATCCGTCATCTGTTCGCATGCCGACAGCGCCACTGCGCCGCCGAGGCAGAGGGAAACGAGTATGGTGTGGCGCATGTTGCCTGCGTCCTTTTGCTGCTCGAGCCGCGCCTCGCTTTTTATTGATTGGTCAGAAGCAGGTAGTCGCCTTGCCCCCGACGCATCAGTGCGAATGTCGCGGTATCATCCTCACCATATGTGATATTTTCGACTTTTGCGAGCGCCAAGGTAAGGTTTTCCTTGATGGAGTCAGTTTTGCCACTGTCCAGCCCATAGGCGATGCGAAACACCCGCGCCGCCTCGGCGACCTGGCCGGTTTCCATCAGCACGACACCAAGGTTGTTCCAGGCCGGAACGAAGTCGGGGTCCTTGCGCGTGGCCTGGCGCAGCAACGTCTCGGCCTGGCCCAGACGCCCCAGTTTCAGATTGGCCGAGCCCAGCGCCGACAGCACGTCGACGGTGATGCCCTGATCGGCGGCCGAGCGCAGATAGGATTTCAGCGCCAGTTCATATTCCCCCGCCGCCATCAGCCGGTGCCCGACGATCAGGCCATCCACGCTGCCCTCGCCATAGGGCAGGGTCTCTGGCGCATAGGGGCTGTTGCCTCGACCGCCCGGCCCGGTGTCACATGCCGACAGCGCCAGCGTCGCCGCCAGCGCCGTCATCGCGATTGCTTTCGGTGGTCTGATGTCCTGCCCCTAGAATGATATGCTTTTCAGCGTTTCCCCGACCGCGTAGACCGACGGACCGATCAGGATGATCAGAAGCGGCGGCACGGTCAGCATCATTGTGGCAAGTGTCATTTTGGTCGGCAAGGTATTTGCCTTCTCCTCGGCCCGCATCACGCGTTTATCGCGCATTTCGGACGCGTAGATGCGCAATGCGTCGGCGATCGAGGTGCCGAAGGTGGCCGACTGGATCAGGACGGTGACGAAACTGGCCACGTCCGGCACGCCGGCGCGCTCGCCCATGTCGCGCAAGACCTGGATGCGTTCCTTGCCGGCCTTGAGTTCCCAGGCGACGATTTCAAACTCGTCGGCCAGCGACGGAAAGCCCGAGCGCAGTTCCTTGCCGACACGCATGATCGACTGGTCGAGCGACTGGCCGGCCTCGACGCAGACCAGCATCATGTCGAGCGCGTCGGGAAAGCCGCTGATGATTTCTTCCTTGCGGGTCTCGGCGCGGCGCGTGACCCAGTATTTCGGCGCCATGTAGCCGACCGCACCGGGGATCAGGATCGACAGGATCGTCGATTGCGTCGAGGGCTCGCCGGTGGCCGAATTCAGCACCGCATAGGCGACGCCGAGCACCAGCATCCCTATCCCCAGCGCGAATTGAGCGAAATGGAAGGTGCGCACCGCGTTCTTGCCGGGATAGCCCGCCTGAAGCAGCTTGAGCTGGATGGCCGAATATTCCGCCTCGTCGGTGGGTTCGAGAAAGCCCTTGTATTTCTCGAGCTTGCTCATCTTGTCGGGCGCATTCTTCTTGCTGCGCAGGGTCTTCTTCTTGTCGTTCGCGTCCTTCTCCTGCGTCGACCGGTTGAGCCGGTCGAGCGGGTCGTCCGGCTTTTTCAGAAACATCGGCAGGGTCGCCACCACCAGCACGAGACCCAGCCCGCCGACCGCGTAGAGCGGGCCGAGCGGGCCGAACATGTCGATGAGGATTTGATTGATCGCGTCCATGTGCTGCCCTCAGACCTTGATGTTGACCAGCGACTTCATCACGAAGACGTTGGCCACGAGAAACGCCGCCGCCACCAGCGCCGCCGGGATGAAGGCCGAAGTCTCCTTCACGTCGTCATAGTAGTTCGGCTGGATCAGGTTGATCATCACCAGCGCGGCCAGCGGGAAGCCCGACAGGAAGGTGCCGGACCATTTCGCCTCGGCGGTGATCGCCTTGACGCGGCGAAACAGCTTGAAGCGCGCCCGGATCACCTTGGACAGACCCTCGAGGATCTCGGCCAGGTTGCCACCCGATTGCTGCTGGATCGACACCGCAACGGCGAGGAAGCGCAGATCCTGCATGTCCATGCGTTCGGCCAGATGCTTGAGGCTTTCGGCAACGTCGCGCCCGTAGGAACATTCGTCGGCGATCACGCCCATCTCCGACCCCAGCGGGTCGGCGACCTCTTTCGCGACGATCTGGATCGCCGAGCTGAACGGGTGGCCGACACGAAGCGAGCGCACCATCAGTTCGACCGCGTCGGGAAGCTGTTCCTCGATCATCGCGAGGCGCTTCTTGGCCTTGTTGTTGACCCAGACATAGACCCCGCCGACCCCCATCGCGATCGCCACGGCGATGCGGACCGCAGGGCCGGTGCCGGTACCGACGGTCAGCCCGACATAGGCCACCACCGATACCCCGGCCATCACCATGATCAACTGCTGCGGCGAGAAGGCGATGTTGGCCTTCTGCGCCTTTTCGGCCAGCAGCGAATAGATCGGGATGCCGCGCGCGTTCATGTGCTGGTGCATCTCCTTGCGAAGCTGCTCCAGCACCTGCTCGCGCCCGACGCCCTTTTCCAGAAGGTCGAGCCGCCGGTTCACCCGGCTGTTGAGGCTGATCGACTTGCCGAAGACGGTCAGGTAGAGGCCTTCGACCAGCACCAGCACGGCGATGAAGATCAGGCCATAGATGATCGGTTCAGGGCTGAGTTGCATGTCTCTACTCCGCGACGACGGGTTCAAACAGGGACGGCGGCAGGTCGTAGCCCCATTGGCGGAAGCGGTCCGAGTAGTGCGAGCGCACCCCGGTCGCGGTGAAATGGCCGTTGATCTTGCCGTCCGGTTGCAGGCCGGTGCGCTGATAGCGGAACACCTCCTGCATCGAGATGACGTCGCCCTCCATGCCGGTGATCTCGGTGATCGACACCATCCGGCGCGAACCATCCTGAAGCCGGCTGGCCTGCACGACAAGGTTCACGGCGCTGGCGATCTGGCTGCGCACCGCCTTGATCGGCATCTCGATCCCGGCCATCGCGATCATGTTTTCCAGACGCGAAACCGCGTCGCGGGCCGAGTTGGCGTGGATCGTGGTCATCGACCCGTCGTGGCCGGTGTTCATCGCCTGCAGCATGTCGATGACTTCCTCGCCACGGGTTTCCCCGACGATGATCCGGTCCGGGCGCATCCGCAGCGCGTTGCGCAGACAGTCGCGCTGGCTGACCGCGCCCTTGCCCTCGACGTTGGCCGGGCGGCTTTCCATCCGGCCGACATGGACCTGTTGCAGCTGAAGCTCCGCCGTGTCCTCGATCGTCAGGATGCGTTCGGAGTTGTCGATGAAGGACGACAGCGCATTGAGCGTCGTCGTCTTGCCCGAGCCGGTGCCGCCCGACACGATCACGTTGAGCCGGGTGGCGACGGCGGCTTGCAGATAGGCAGCCATTTCCTCGGAAAAGGCACCGAAATTCACCAGTTCGTCGATGCCGAGCTTGTCCTTCTTGAATTTCCGGATCGACACCAGCGAGCCGTCGACCGCGATCGGCGGCACCATCGCGTTGAAGCGCGAGCCGTCCGACAGCCGCGCGTCGACGCTGGGGTTGGATTCGTCGACCCGCCGGCCCACGGCGGACACGATCTTGTCGATGATCCGCAGCAGGTGGCGTTCGTCCTTGAAGGTGATGTCGGTCAGCGTCAGCTTGCCGTTGCGCTCGACGAAGATCTGGTGCGGGCCATTGACCAGGATATCGTTTATGCTCTCGTCCTTCAGAAGCGGCTCGAGCGGGCCGAGGCCCATCACCTCATCGAACAGGTCCTGCGTCAGAATCTGGCGTTCCTCGCGGTTCAGGACCACGTTCATGTCCTGAAGCGCCTCGGTGGCGATCGCGTTGATTTCGGCGCGCAGGTCCTTTTCCGACGCGGTTTCCAGCGCCGACAGGTTCAGGTTGTCGAGCAGCTGCTTGTGCAGTTCGACCTTGATGTCGCTCAGGCGCTCCTTGCGCTTGCGCTCCCTGTCCACCTGAACCGGCTGGGCAGGCTGCGCCTCGCGCCGCTGGCTGGGCGGTTTCGGTTTGGCGGCGGGAACCGGCACTGCCGCGGGCGCGGCGGCGCGTCCGCCCGCGACGGCATGAAGCTGCGGGGCGACCGGAGTCGCGCCGGGGCGGGTTCCATCGGGTTTCTTGTAACGCGAAAACACCTTGCGTCTCCTAGCCTGCGGCCTCGGCCGCTTCGTTTATGTCGTTCACTGACTTCGCCAGCTTGAGGATCTCTTTGCGCAGCGGCGATTTGGCCGCCGATACCGCCAGTGGCGTGCCGTGGTCGCAAGCCTGCACCACCGGCTTGCCGCCATCGGACAGTTGCACCTCGATCTTGATGTCGAGGCTCTCGGCCAGCCGCTTGATCCGGCTCTTGCCTGACAGGTCGGTGAATTTCGGCGCCCGGTTCAGCACGAAGCGGACCTTGTCGACCGGCAGATCCTCGGCCTTCAGCGCCCGGATGAACCGAAGCGCGTTCTGGGCCGAGCGCATGTCCATCTCGAGCGGCGCGAAATAGACGTGGGCGGCGGTCAGCACCGTCTCGGTCCACTGAACCAGGGTCGAGGGCATGTCGATGACCACATAGTCGAAATGCGATGTCGCGATCTCGAGCAGCCGGGTGATGTCCTGCGGGCCGATCAGGTCGAGCGGCAGCATGTCATAGGGCGCGGTGAAGACCTGGAGCTTGTCCTCGTAGCCGACCAGCCCGGCCAGGAAGGCCTCGTGGTCCATCGCCTCGGTGTCGGACAGAAGCTCGTAGATGACTTCGCGCCGGGGCAGGTCGAGGAAGGTCGAGATCGACCCCATCTGCAGATCGAGGTCGATCAGGCAGACCTTCTTGGGCGCCTTCTTGTCGATGTTGGCCAGCTCCCAGGCGAGATTCACCGCCAGCGTGGTAGCGCCGACGCCGCCCGACAGCCCCTGCACGGCGAGGATCACGCCGTCATGGTCGCCGTAGGACGCCTTTACCGGCGCGGCGGCCGTTGGCACCGGTTCGGGCGCGGGCGGCGGGGTGCGAAGCCGCTCGATGGCGTCATGCAGCGCGCCTTCGGGCAGGGGGTAGGGGACGAATTCCTCGGCCCCCATCTTCAGAAGCTGGTGCAGCGCGGTCGGGCTGACATCCTCGGCCACGACGATCGCCTTGATCCGGCGGGCGCGGGCGGCGCGGATCACTTCGGCGATCTGCGCGAGGTTGGCCTCGTCCTCCTCGTCCATGGCGATGGCGACGAATTCAAGCGCCGCGGCATCGGGCTGGGCGAAGAAGGCGATGGCATCGCCGATCGACAGATCGCCCCAGCTTTCGCCAAGTTCGGTTTCCATGTCCTCGATCAGCAGATCGAATTCCTGAACGTCGCGAGATATCGTCACCGCGATCATCGGTGCCGGTTCGTGCTGGAGTGCCGTTGTCCCACTCATGTCGCCTCATCCTTCACAATTCGGCAGGTTCGGGTGCGCGACCCCGAGTTTTCTCGTGAATCCCCTATGCTGCCGCGCTTCGACTCGAAATCGGTCTTTTCGCAGGGAGGAATGTCGCAGTTAAAGTCGGCAACAATACGGCGAAAACGGCCCATTGATCGGCCTTTTCGAGACGGTTCCGGGGAATGGGCGGTGCTGTTTCCGCTCAGGGAACGACCGCAGCGATGGCCGGGGCAGGGGGAGGCACCCTTCGGGACCGAGAACGCCCGGCGCGAGGGCCGGGCGTTCCTGGTAGAAATTCTATGGCGGTGAGGTCCGTTTCGTCCGGATCAGCCGCTGCCCTCCAGCCCGAGAAGCCCCTCGCTGCCGCCGCCGTCATGCGGCCGGGTGGCGCTGTCGACGTATTCGCGGAAGATCACGTCGGCGTATTTGCCGTTGAGGATCAGCGGCGCGTCGGCGACGAAGCCCGACACTTCGGTCACGGTGCGCCGGTTGCGCCGCTCGCGGTCGGTGGTGTTCACCAGCGGGCGGGTCTCGCCGAAGGACGCGACCGCCTCGAGTCGCGACCGGCTGACACCCTGGGCGACGAGGAACGCGACCACCGCCTCGGCGCGGCGCAAGCCCAGACGCTGGTTGTAGCTCGACGAGCCGACAAGGTCGGTGTGGCCGTAGACGCGGAAGCGGACTTCAGGGAACTGGCGGATGAAACCGGCCTGTTTGAGCAGGATCGTGCGCGCCTCGGCGTCGAGGGCGGTCGAGTTGAACTCGAAATTCACCATGTCCGGCACCTCGCGCGAGAAGCGCTGCGCCAGGTCGACCACATACTGCTTTTCGCCGGTGTGAAACGCCATGTTGTTGGCCGTGGCGGCGCCGAACTCGAGCTGGTCGGGATAGGTGCCGGCCTCGCGGGCAAGGTCGGTCTGGTCGCAGGCGGCCACCAGCGCGATGACCGAACCGGCGGTGAGAAGCGATTTCGTCGGGGACATCGCCATGATCAGTTCTCCATCACATAGCCGTAGGAGCCGCCAAAATCCTGCATCGCAACCTCGCCGGCAGCGCCGGTGGTGGGCAGGTTCGGTGCCTCGGTGCGCCCGAAGAGGAACAGATCGCCATCGCTCGGCGGCCTGATCCGGTCGGTCGGCAGCACCAGCGCCTCGCCCCGTGTCGGGGTCACGAGGTGCGCCGTGATGATGATCACCAGTTCGGACTGCGACCGTTCGTAATCGGCCGAGCGGAACAGCGCGCCAAGGATCGGGATGTCGCCCAGCCACGGCACCTGGCCGTTGAGGTCGCGGAAATCGTCCTGCAGCAGACCGGCGATGGCGAAGCTCTGGCCGTCGCGCATCTCGACCGTGGTCTTGGTCTCGCGCCGCTTGAACGAGTTCACCGAGAACGAGTCGGTTCCGAACGATGTCGAGGCGTCGAGCGCCGAAACGGCGGCGGCGAGCTGGATGTTGATCAGATCGCCCTCGACCACCGTCGGGGTGAAGGTCAGTTCGACGCCGAAGGGCTTGTAGTCGATCAAGATGCCGCCGGCGCCATCCGTAATCGGGATCGGATATTCGCCGCCGGCGAGGAAACTGGCTTCCTGGCCCGACAGCGCGGTCAGGTTGGGTTCGGCCAGGGTGCGGACCATGCCCTTGTTCTCAAGCGCTTCGATCATCACCGCGAACTCCAGCGCGCCAACGTCAAAGCCGAAGGTCATGGCGCCGGTGCGGGTGTTGGGCGAGGTTGGGCTGGTCGCCAGATCACCGTCGAAGACCGCGCCGAAATTGTTGCCGTCGCTCAGCACGCCGGTGCCGATCGCGGTGCCGAGATCGCCACCGAGCAGCGCGCCGCCGATGCCCAGAGAGGTCGACAGGCTCTTGGTGACGGACCGCTGCATCTCGGCGAAACGCACTTTCAGCATGACCTGCTGGGTGCCGCCGACGCTCATCAGGTTCGAGACCCGCTCGGGGGCATAGCGTTGGGCAAGGTCAAGCGCACGGTCAAGCGCCGCCGCGGAACTGACCACCCCCGACAGCACGATGCCGTCATTGGCGGTGCGCACCTCGACCGGCTCGTTGGGCAGGATCTGGCGCAGGCGTTCCTTGAACTCGGCCACGTCCGGAGTGACCTGCACCTCGACGTTGGTGATCAGCCGGCCATCGGCGCCCAGAAGCGTCAGCGTGGTGCGCCCCGGTGCCTTGCCCAGCACATAGATGGTGCGGTCCGACAGGGTGGAAATATCTGCGATGCCGGGGTTTGCGACCGAGATCTCCGCGAAGGGCTCGTCGCTTTCGACCACCACCGCGCGGTTCATCGGGACGTTGAGCGCGCTTGAAACGCCGCCCTCCATCACCCGCAGGGTCTCGGCCACAGCGCTGCCGGGCGCCAACCCGAAAGCGAGCGACAGACCGATTCCGGCCGCCCTGAGAATTGATCCTGCTCTCATGTGACCCTGCCTCTCCGATCACGGTTTTCGGGTCGTTTGCCCGCACTGCTCTGGGTTTCGCCGCCCGCTTCTGACGCGGATCTTCGTCCCATTTGCGCCGCAGGATGCGCCAGATTTGCCTTCGTTGCAAGAATCAAGGGCTTGCACCGTGGTTTTCATGCGACTCTGCGGCAACACCCGCGCCGCCCGACCCCAGATTTAGGGGGAATGGCGGCGCGGGCGGCTGTATCGAGTGTCGCCCCACCCGTCAGTTCGTCGGGCAGGGGATGGGGGTTTCGATGATCTCGGCGCCCTTGCGGGTGCGGATCGTGCAGATCTCCGGTGCGCGCTCGACCGCCACGACGTCTCTGGTGATGCCCAGGAGCGTGTTCTGGTCGACCTCGACGCCCGAGGAGATCGTGGTGTCGCCCTGGCCGACCAGCGACAGCGACATCCGCCCGGTCGCCTGCGCCTGCGCCAGCGCGGCCACCTGCTGCGGCGTCGTCTCGACGGTGATCGTGCGGGCAATTGTCGGAGATGTGCGATCAATATCGGCCATCTGGTCGATTGCGATGATCTTCACGTTCGATTCGATCAATTTGGTGATATCCTGCGCCCGCCCCTCCTGGCCGGTATCGGCGCGCCCCGACCAATAGATGTCGACATGATCGCCGGGGGCCAGAAAGCCCGACACGCCCGAGGTCACGTCGACATTGATCGCGAAGGCGCGCATCCCGGTGGCAAGCCGCGCGCTGACGCCGGCATCGGCACCGGGCTCGGTCAGTTTGACCGCCAGCAGGGCCTCGTCCTTCTCCATCGTGCGCAGCACGGTGCGGAAGCGTTTCTCGCCGGCCGGGAACAGCGCATCGAGCGACGTGAAGGCACCGGCCGGAATGGCGTCCTGCGGCCACTTCACCACGCGGATGTTTTCCTCGGTCACCAGGGCGCCGTAGGTCATCGGCTCGTCGGCCACGTAGACCTCGACCGTGGGCACGGCGTCGACCCGCGCCGCGCGTTCCTGCTCGAGCGCGGCCTGGTAGTCGCCGATATAGCCGCGCGCCATGTAGACCGCGAAGCCGGCAAGCCCGACGCCGATCAGAAGAACCAATGCAAAAACAGAGCGCATGTCCCGTCCCTTTCCTCACTCGCCGGTCACCCCCGGCATATCGCAGTTTAGTCGTTGACAACTTGCAGATGGATTAGGGCGAAAATGTGAACCATCCGTGTGAATCGCGTGACTTTTGCCATTCCGGAAACAGCGGCGCAGGCCACCCCGTAAAATGGGAAAGGGCCGCACCCGAAGGCACGGCCCTGTTCCTGGTCATCAGGCCGGTCTTTTTACTGGCCGTTGGTGACGGTGATGCCCGACAGTTCCGACGAGATCTTGTTGGCGAGCGACTGCGTGCCGCCCTGCACGGTCGTCAGGATGGCAATGCCGAGGCCGACGATGGCGGCGGTCAGCACGACCCAGTCAACGGTAACCGCGCCGTCTTCGTCGCGGTGGAAGTTCTTGGCAAGCTTGAACAGGTTCATCTCTGGTCCCTCCGAAAGTTCATCAGCTCTAAGGTTCAGTCTCAGGTCCGCCCTGCAGAACCCCCGAGCCGCCTGTGAACCGGTCCGCTGCCCTGCTTGGCATGGTTGGAATTTCACCCCGGATTGGGGCAGGAGTTGGACATAGATCGTACAATTTTTGGCTGCATGATCCGGATACCGAAAAACGCAGCTAACCAATTGATATGTAAGGAAACAGTTTTTAATCTGATGTTAACGAAAGTGCCTTACCGTGAATTGGTGAGGCGCGAATCGGTCTGGTAGTAAAGGAAAAACTGGCTCTTTGTCCGGGAATTTGCGACAATCTGCGCAATTATAATGAAGAGGCAGAGCAGGTCTTTTCGCATATGACTCGTTTGGCGTTCCTGATTCTGGGCGCGGTGCTGGCCGTGTCCGCACCCGCGCGCGCCGAGGATTCGGCGGCGTTCCCCGACTTTACCTTCAAGCGCATCGGCGTGCCGCCGCCGGGGCAGGTCCGGATCACGGTGCAGATCGACCCCGAGGAACAGGCCCGCCGTCTGGCGGTGGCCAAACCCGCGCCTGCCGCGGTGCCGGACGCGATCGCCGCGGGACTGCCCGCATCGGGCTTTGAATGGTTCTGGACCGATGTCGCCGCCTCGCTCGAAGGCGCGGGGCCGGCCAACGTCGCGCGGGCGCTTGCGGCGCTCGACACGGGCAACGCCAGCGCGCCGCGCCTGCAACAGCTTCGCGACATCGCCGCCGCGCATGGCATCGACATCCTCAAGGCGACGGTCGGCACCGACGTCTCACCGGCGCTGGTGCTGGCGCTGATCGCGGTGGAATCGAGCGGTCGCGCCGATGCGATCAGCGGGGCAGGGGCGCAGGGTCTGATGCAGCTCATCCCAGATACCGCCACGCGTTTCGGCGTTACGGACGCCACCGACCCGGCCCAGAACATCGCCGGCGGCGTCGCCTACCTCGCCTGGCTGTTCGAGCATTTCGACCGCGACCCGATCCTGGCACTGGCGGGCTACAACGCCGGCGAAAACGCGGTGACGCAACATGGAGGCGTGCCGCCCTACGCCGAGACGCGCGCCTATGTGCCCAAGGTTCTGAACGCCTGGCGCGTCGCGCGCGGGCTCTGCCTGACGCCGCCCGAGCTGATCACCGATGGCTGCGTCTTTGCCGGGCAGGGCTGACGACATGACCAAAAACCCCCTCGTGCTTGATGTCGATGGCACTTTTTTGCGCACCGACATGCTGCTGGAATGTTTCTGGGCCGGGCTCGGGCGCGATCCCGTTGCCACGTTGCGCGCAAGCATCCGCCACCTTTCGCGCCCCGAGCGTTTGAAGGCGGAGCTCGCCCGCATCGCCGATCTGCGCACCGACCTTCTGCCGGTCAATTCTGACGTCATGGCGCTGGCCGATACTGCCCGCGCCGAGGGGCGCGAAGTGGTGCTGGCCTCGGCATCCGACACGAAGCTGGTGACACGCCTCGCCGCTGATCACGGGCTGTCTGACCGGGTGTTCGCCTCGGACGAGACGCAAAACCTCAAGGGCGGGCGTAAGGCCGCCGCGCTGGTCGCGGCCTACGGCGAGGGCGGTTTCGACTACGCCGGCAACGCCCCCGTCGACCGCAAGGTCTGGGCCCATGCCGACCGGGCCATCGTCGTCGGCGACATTGCATCCGCCCGCCAGCTTGAAGCCCAGGACAAGCCCGTCACCCGCCTCAACGGTGGCTGGCGGCCCGCCGATCTCGCCCGCGCGCTGCGCCCGCACCAATGGGTCAAGAACCTGCTCCTGTTCGTGCCGCTGCTGGCCGGGCATGTGTTCGAGGTCTTGCCCTGGGTCGGCGCGCTTCTCGGCCTCGTCGCCTTCTCGCTCGCGGCCTCGTCGATCTACGTCGTCAACGACCTGCTCGACCTTGAGGCCGACCGGTTGCATCCGAAAAAACGCCACCGCCCCTTCGCCTCGGGCGCGGTGCCGATCGGCGTCGGCATGGCGGCGGGGCTGGCCTCGGGCATCGCCGCCCTGATCATCGCGGGGCTGCTGGGCTGGCCGGTGCTGGGCATCATCGCGCTCTACATGGCGCTGTCTCTGGCCTATTCGCTCAAGCTCAAACGGATGCGCTGGATCGACATCGCGACACTGGCGGCGCTCTACACGATCCGGGTGATCGCCGGCGCGCTGGCCTCGGGCGTCGGCATCTCGGGCTACCTGATCGTCTTCATCTTCCCGGTGTTCATCACCCTCGGCGCGGTCAAACGCATCACCGAACTCACGCTCGCCACATCGGACGAACGCCTGCCGGGGCGCGGCTATGGCCGTCCCGACCGGGGCGATCTGCTGAATGTCGCCTCCCTCGGCATGGTCGGCGCGCTCCTGTCCTTCTTTCTCTACAGCTTCACCGACCAGGCGATCAGCCTCTACCCGACGCGCTGGTGGCTCTGGGTGGCGCTTGTCCCGATCGGGTTGTGGCTGTTTCGGATGATCCGGCAGGGCTGGCTGGGCAAGCAGGACTACGACCCGATCGTCTTCGCGCTGCGCGACAAGCGCGGCATCGGCCTCTTGCTCATCGCGCTCGGCCTGATGTTCCAGGCCGCCCGGCTCTGGGGCGGCTGGCTGGGGCTGTGACTTCGGGCTTCTTTCTGGACGAAATACCTCGGGGTCCGGGGCATAGCCCAACCGTTGGTTGATGCTATTATTTCAAGATCGGCGTGGTCTATCGAGCCATGGGTTGATCGCTGCCGCCATTTTGAGCAAGCCGATCTGTCCGGTCTGCGGCTACATCGACGTCTATGATCTGAGCACTCGACGTCGTTACAAGTGCGCCGCTTGTCATCCGCTGCCCGGCAGGCGATTGCGAAGCAATCTGCCGAGAGGGGCCAGTTCAGCGTAACCTCCGGCACCATCTTTGCCTCGCGCAAGTTGTCGTTTGTCGATCTGCTCGGGGCGATTTGCCTGGTTGTGAATGCCTCCAAGGGGTTGTCGGCGGTCCAGCTCTCCCGCGATCTCAACGTGCAGCACAAGACGGCGTTCGTGCTGGTGCACAAGCTCCGTGAAGTGATGGCTGCTGAGAGGCCTACAGCCTGGATGGGATTCACACCAATCTTGCAGAAAGCTACTTCTCGCGGCTCAGGCGCATGATCGGTGGGCAGCATCTGAAGGTGGATGGCCGGCATCTCGGTGCCTATGCGACCCATGCCACCTGTCTGGAAAATAACGGTCGGCTGGCAAATCGGTTGATCGGTGGGGCGCTCGCCGCACCGGTCAGTCGGGATTGGAAGGGCTACTGGCAGCGACGCGCAGCGTGACGGCATCGCCGGCTGCCCAGACGCACATGCCTTTTCGCTTCCCGACCATCCGTACCAGCTCGCGCCGCTTGGCGTGACGGAGTGCCTGAACGACCTTGAACACCACCGAGTTCCGAAGCGCCGTTTCCGAAATGTCGAGACCTCGCTCGGCCATGACCCTTTCGGCGAATTCCCGTGTGGTCATCTCGCCGTCCACGTCGAGGTGCCGCGCACAAATATCGGCGACCTCACCTTTCTTGAAAGACCCGTGGCTGACCATGTAACGGGCACGTTGGCGCTCCGGACTGGCACGACAATTTTCCGGCCGTTCTCGGAGCAGGTTCGGCCGACCTGATCTGCGACCGGCACAGCTGGCGCTTCCCTGTCCAAGAAAGTATTTTTATGACTTTCTCGACCACGGCGCGGCCCCTGCGGTCTGGCGATCTCGCTCTGTTCCGGCTTCCCTATGCCGAAGGAACCAACCGATATCCACGCCCCTGCCTCGTGCTCAAGGCAACGACTGCCGAGCTGTTGCTCGCCTAGGCACCACCTCTCTCGGCCGCGCGAATCAGGGTCTGGAGATCCGCCTCAAGCGCGACTTCGCCGCCTGCGGCCCCGACCGCCCGACGCGGTTTGTGGCGGCACAGCGGGTGCGGGTCGGAGGCGAGGCGCGCTGCGCGATCTTCTGCCGCAGATTTCTGCAAGACGGATTTCACCCGGCAGTTGCATTCCGGAGTTCCCTCGAGCTTAGGCAGCAAGGAAAAGGCTGGCCATTATGTGACCGGCCAAACCGTATTCTTCAACACATTCGGGTAACGGGCTGGGGCCAAGGGGCCGTTTCGGCCCGGTGCGTCTTGGGGCGGACGCACCGGACGAAACGCCCCCCGAAGGAAAGCGGGGAAGCGGGCAGGACGGTGCGCCGAAACCTCAGCAAAGGAGAGCGACAATGCTCGACGCCCCCCGACTTCTTTTCTCCCCCCGTTCCGCCGGCTGGCAAAACGATCTGTCATACGGCGACATCGTATTGTTCCGGTTTCCCGGCGCAGGACAGTCTGCGGCAGCACGCCCGGCGGTTCGGCCGTGCCTCGTGCTCGACGTCGAGACGCTCGGAACCCGGCGCTGCGCCGTGCTCGTGCCGGCGTTTCCGGCGCGCCATCGGGGATCATCGGGACGCGCCGTGGTTCTCGGGGCCCGGGCCGAATACCGCGCGGCGGGACTGGATCGCCCGACGCGATTTCCGATCCGGTCGCGGCTGATCGTGCCGCTCGAACATGACGGGTTCGCCGTGTCGGACACGATCGGCACACCGCTCGTCGGCCGGCTCGGCGGCGATGCGTTCGAGCGCATGAATGCCGAACGTGGCCGCATTCATGCGCTGCGCGACATCCTCGCCGAGCACACCCGGGCGCATCGTCCGCAGCAGCGCGGACCCCGGCGCGGCCACGATTTCACGGTCGAGCGACGAGGCCGGCGCCGGCCGATCCCGATGCTGCGGAATCCCGCGGCGCCCAGCACCAACACCTGAAAACCCTCCGGGGCAACGCACACGCACGGCGCAATGCAATTCCCGGCACCTCCCCTCGGGGTGCCGGCTCCCTCCCTCACTTCCCTCAGGAAAGCTCTCGACATGACACGATCCCCGACAATTCGCGGCCCGCAAATCCCCGCGGTCTTGCTCTTTCGTCGCGTCGCCCCGACCTGCGCGCAGGAACTCTCGCACCAGTTTTTCCGCGCTGGTCTCGCCAATTCCAACGATCTGATCGACGCCCTGCTCACCGGCCTTCGCAGCTTCGCACGCGAGCAAGGGGTCTGCCTTGCGGAGGATTTCCCGGCGGTCTGGCCGGAGGCGCTGCGGTTGCTGAAGACGGCGCGCAGCGAGAATGACTGGGACCGGTTTCTGGCTCAGACCGCCACCGCACCGCAAGCAACGCCGCGGCATATCGCGCGCGGCGCATCGCAGACGATCCGGGTGCTCGAAGCCTTGCGCGATGCCGCAGGGATGACCCCGCGCATGGCGGTGGCACTCGGAATATTTATCGTCACCGCTGCCGTCGTTGCGCATTCGGGGCCGTCTGACGCCGATCTCAGCCTCGAGGAGCTCGCCTTGTATCTCTGACCGGGTCTGCCGCCCGGCGGTATCACCGCCGGGCAAAAAAAACACAAAAGACCTCTGTTTCAGCATCTTGGTAATAAAATGATGGCGGCGGTTTCCGTTCAGAAGCGGATCGACCGATATGTTCCCGGCGACGGCAGTGCATCGGTGTTTCGAAGCCGGGCCCGGTCATCCGGTATTCCGCGAAAGGAGGGGAATGAATGCCGGACCCTATCGCAAGTGAACGAGGCAGCGCGCTGCCGGGGGCCGATCACCCCCCTCACGGCTGACGGACCACGATGCTTCCCGCTTGTAGGAGGTCGGGCTTGGCCGACTTCCGTTCGCCGCCGCGTCCACCGGCGGGGCAAGTTCATGTGGGCGCGGTGGCGCTCACATCCACCATTTGCCGGTCTTCGTCTCCCCGTTTTGAATTCCCGTTCATTTTCCCTTGGTCCTTCTTGCCCCGACGCGGAAAAGAGGATGCCGACGAATGAACGAGACCCCCGGACACGAGACAGGGACGGCTGCGGCCTTGCCCGCACTGATCGATCGCGCGCGTCTGATCCGGCGCTGGCAGCACGGCAGCGACGCCTTCTTCTGGCGTCACGAACAGAGCGGCGCGCTGCGGGCTGTCAGCGACGGGACGAAGGTGCGCTACCGATTGAGCGACGTCTTCGCGTTCGAGGGCGGCCAACCGCCTGACGATCAGATCGAAGAGTACAAGTCCGAACTGCTGACCGAAACCCAGGCCGCCCGGTTCTGCTCGGTCAAACCGTCCTACATCCTGTCGGCCGCGCGATCCGGTGATCTTCCCGTGCGCCGGATCGGGCGCGCATTCCGCTTTGTCCCGGCCGAGCTCCAAGCCTGGCAGAAACGCCGGTTTGTGAACCGCAAATCCCTGAAAAAGCGCAGAAAAACTGCCGATGAATGAAACGGGGGGCGAGATTTACGGGCCAAACTTCGCCCCCTGTTCCGTTCATCTGGGGCGAATGAACGGCCCGGCGGTCGAATGAACATCATCAGAAGGTAATGAAATATGAGCAACGAACAATCGATCGGTCTGAGGACCCTGAAGGATGTGCAGCTTGTGTTGCCGGCGATCTATTCCGAGGCCTCCGCGCGGACTCTCGATGCCGCACTGCGAAAGGCCGAGCGGCTGACCGGTCGGAAACTGTCGCAAATGCCGGCCGACGAGAACGCCTGGTATCTGCTGTCCCGAAGCCTGGTCTGGGCCGGCGAGTTCCGCGGGGCCACGCCCGGACATCAGCAGGCTGCCTTCGAGACCTGGGTGAAGAAGGTCGCGGCCATGATCCGGCGCGCGCAAGAGCAGGTCGCGCAACCGGTCGTTCCTGCAGATGAGCGCCAGGCCTGGGACCGGGTCGTTGCTTATGCAGCCCGGGTCGAGAACATGCGGGATGAACATGGCGAGGTGATCCTGCCGAACATGTTCTCGGTTTCGATGGCAAACCTGCGGGCGCAGTGCGGGTCGGTCCACCCCTCCCGGTTGACAACCGAAGCCGCCGCCGGGCTGCTGGCGGCCTGCCGCGCCGACAAGGTGGCATCCTTCCGCAATGCGATTTCCGCGCTCAACCAGCTCATCCGGGGACAGAACCGTCACGCCGCGATCGCCCATCTGCTGCCCATGGTGCCGATCGGACCCTTGCCGCTTCTGCGCGATGCCGCGCTCGACTGGGCCCGCTTCTGCGATGGCTTCATCGCCTCGCGCGACCGCGCGATCGCTACGGCGATTCACCCGGACCGGGAGCAGCGCCGCGACCGGTTCCAGGGCCGCCTGGGCGCGAGCCGGCTCGGAACGGCCGGCAACCGAAAAGGGCGGAAACGGAAAGTCCGCAATGCCGAGGCCGCGCGCAAGGCGTATCTCAACGCGCTGAGCTGGCTGATCCGGCATGCCTTCCCGGACCGGGAAGAGGCCTATAGGCTCGAGCGGCTCGAAGATGTATTCCAGCCGGAGATCATCACCCGCGCCGTCGATGGCTATGTCGCCCGCGCGACGGCCTCGGAAACGCTGCTCGATCCGAACGCCACGGCCTCGGCCTCCACGATCCTGTCGCGCCTGCAGGCTCTGGCGGACTGCAATGACTGGAGCGAAGAGGCGCGTTTCGAACTCGAGGATGCGCGGTTCGACCGGGTCGACAGTTACCAGACCCGCGAGATGTCGAAACAGCGCGAGCAGTTCGTCAAGCTCGTGCAGCGCGATCCCTCGGTCGCCCGCGCCATCGTTTCCGGCCCCCGGCGGCTGGCGGCGGAAGCGCAGATGGTTTTCGATGATTGGGACGGCTTCAAGACGCGCGAGCGCGAGCAAGCCCTGCATCTGTCCATCGGTGCTTGCCTGCTGGCATTGCAACTGGCCCGCGCGGTGCGCAGCAAGAACCTCAACCTGTTGCTCATTGCTGGTCCCGATGCCGAGTTGGTCCGCCCGCTTCGCAACGCCCGGCCGTGGCTCGATATCCACCGCTCGCGCGTGAAAAACCGTCGGCCGATCGAAGGGGAAATCCCCGAGCGTCAATGGAGCGTCATCGTCGCGTGGCTCGATCAGGGCCTGCCGAAATGGTGCGAGAAACACGGCATCGACAATGAGACCAACGACTTGTTGCTTCCCGGACCCGCCGGCGTGCTGTCACGCCAGATGTTCAACCGGATCTGGAACCGCTGCGTCGGACGTCTCGGAGTGCCGGGCCTGCAGCCGCATCTCATGCGCCACGTGGCGGCAACGATCTGGCTTGCCGCGAACCCGGGTGACTACGCGACGGTCGCGGCATTTCTTTGCGACAAGATCTCCACGGTCGAGAAATTCTACGCGCGCGGGGAAGGCGCGGCCGCGGCAAAGCTTTTTGCCGAGGCGCTGGAGGCGCTCGATCCAACGCTCGAGTCTTTTCTGAGAAGGTGACACCGATGGAAAGCGATCCCGAACACAGATCGGGCGACCTCGCCAGGCGCATGCCCCACGTCCCCCCGGTCGTCGTCGCCCGGATGCAGACCCATCTGCGGCAAGGCGCGTTCCCGCAGCGCGGCATGCCCGCCGTTCTGGAGGATTTTTATGTCCGCCTTGAGGCGACAGGTCTCGCGCCCGAACAGGCGGGCCCGGAGATCTTCCGGGCCGTCGGCACCTCGCGGTCGCGTTTCCGGTGCCTCGTTGCGGCGCTCCGGAAATTTGCCCCCGAGGTGCCGCTGGCCGGGTCGATCCCGGTCCGGCAGGAGTGGGACCGATGGCTCAACGAAAGGTACAACAAGAAGGCTCCGGTGAAGCGCGTGGCGCGGCGCGTCGGGCTGCCGCCCGAGGCATGGCCACACGCGTGGCACACGGCGCTTCCCGGTCTCGATCGCAGCGTCCGCCCCTATGGTGAGCGCTTGCGCAAGCTGGCCCCAGGAACCCGGGCGACCGTGATCTCCGCGGTCGGGTTGCTTGCCCGGTCGCGCCAATGGGCCGCGGATCGCGGGGTCGAGCTGCCTTCGGCCCCGTCCGAGGAACTGTTCACAGGATTCCTGCACTATCTCGAAGAGGAACGCGATGTCAGCTTCGGCACCGCGCGAGATTATCTCGAGAGCGCCCGGATGTTTTTCCTGCGGGCGGGACTGTTCGACGAGGCAAGCTACCAGGCCATCGGGGACCTGATCGGCGCGCTCGCCGCGGAAGCGGCGGACAACGATCCCGGGAAATGGGCGCGCCTCCGGGAGTTTCGGAAGGTCTTTTCGCTCGCCGATGTCCTGAAGGCCGCCCTGGCCTCCTCGGTGCTGGGGAAGACCCTTGCCGGCAACTCGGCCATGGCGTTCAGACTTCGGCAGAAGGCGATGATCTATGCCTTGCTGGTCAATACCGGCGACCGCCAGGGCGATCTGCGCGCATACCGCATCGGCATCGAGCTGGTCCGCGATGATGACGGCACCTGGTACCATGGCATTCGGCAGGGCAAGACAAGCCGCAAAAAGGATCTCGACGCGCTCTGGCCGGGCACCTCGGCGCTGATCGATCGCCATATCCTCGGGGATCGGCCGGAGTGGCAGCTACTCGGTCGGCTTGCCGAGATCGAGGGGATGAACCTGCTGACCCTGTCCGATCACGTCGTCAGCAAAGGCTACATCAATCGCCGCCTGGCGGCAGATTTTCACATCCATGGCCACCTGGTGCGGACACTGATCGCCGATCTGATCCGCCGCACCCAGCCCGACGCGCTCTGGGCGCTGCAAGCGATGCTCGGGCATACCGACCGGCATATGCAAAAGGTCTACAGGTCAGAATTCGACGAGAGCAAAGCCGTTCAGGATTTCGACGCGCTTCTCGGCCAGCTCAGTGAGCCTCCATCGCGGCGCTGACCTCTGCTCACTCGTGTGATCATCGGGTTCCCATACCGTTGCAGTTGAGCGCCGGGGCCGCTTGTCGCGGCACCGGTCCGCCCCAGGCTCGGAGATATCGAACCCTGGACAGGGATTCGACGGCTCGCGATGCCCGACAGCCATCTCCTGCCTGTCCGGCATTGATCCGGGCGATCGGGAAGGAGGCGCACCAGCGAGACCAGAGACGGGAACCTTCCTGGATCAAGCGCATATCGCCAATCCGGAAAACCTGCCGTCGATTTTTTTGGCACCGCGGCGAAGAGACCGACTTTCTCCAGACGAGATCGCCAGGTGCCTGCTTTGCCGGCAGGACGGCCGGTCCAAGCGAACGGGCCTCTCGTCCCAACAGAGTTCTTTGGGCGCGGTTCGAAGAGACCAACTTCCACTCCGGGACCAATGTCCCGTCACACAGCAAAGGCAAGGAAACCAAATGCTCAAGACCCTCGCAAGCCCCGAAAACACGTACGTGACGCCGCTCCTCGAGATCGTCATGACCGCCCTCGCGGCCACGGGGCGCATTCCCGACAAAGCCCCGCGAACGGCTCTCCCGGCCGGCTTCGACCGCAATGACCTCCGTGCCTTCACCATCGAGCAGGTGGAAGGTGGCTACATCGCGAACATCGAATTCGACGTGGCGCCGGGCGAGGCAAACACGATCAGAACCCCGGACGCGCATCCGCTTCCTACGCATCGGGACGCGTTCCTCGTCGGTGCCGGTATCGTGTGCGAAATCGTATCGGGGTCGCCGGACTTGCCGTTCCTCGTATTCGATGACGAGATCATGGTCGTCACCATCACGTCCCGGGGCACGCCTTTCCTGATGCGGCGCCGATTCCCGACACAAGGCACATAACCTGAAAACCGCGCGCCCCCGGGATCCGAGATCGGCCCCCGGGGGAGTCGCAATCGAGCCCGGAAAAAGGAGTGCCAATGGGGCCGGAAGCCGACGTGCGTCATCGGGATCCGGCGGACCAACGAGCGTATTCGCAACAGCGGCCGCAATGGTCCGACCGAAGGTCTGAAAATCATCGGCCATCTCGATGACGCGCCCCTGGTGCGCATGCACGCCGTCCGGGCCCGGATCGAGGCGGAAGCCGGAACCGGGGGGCAATATGGCGAAAAGCGAAGAGAAGGGGCGCGATGACCGCGGTTTCAGTTAGTCGCGCAGGGTGTTCCCGATCAAGGACTGTCACACGACAGGACGCCCCGATCGCTGCATGGGCGCTGTCACCACCATCTTCGGGCCCTGCGAAAAAACTCCCCGATCGCCCGAAAATCGCTTCCGGCTGAGATCAACGGTTCAACCTCCTCGTTTCGACCCCAACAAAGTGGACCACGCAATGACCATCTCGCTGACGGCCAGCTCCGCCACCGTCCGCCCGTCCGCTCTTCCGCTGACAGGCTCCCATCCGGCAACACCGCCGAGTGGATCGAGAAAACCGGTCGACCGGGTCAGACCGGTAAACCCGTCCCGGTCAAACTGATGTCACGCCAGCAACGGAGCCCTTCGATCCGCATGATGCGAAAGTCGCGTCTGTTGCAGCGTCTCCGGGGCTATCTTGCCTCTGTCCCGTCGCGGTGGCGCGCAATGGCCGTGAACCCGAACCGCATTGCCGCGACGTCATCCTCCAGCGGATTTCCGGAGGGCTGCGAACGGTCGCACATCCTCTTCAGCCGCCAGGCTGGCCGCTTCGAAACTGATTGGACGCTCATGTTCCAACTGATCGCCCACAGCCTGCCCGAACCCCCCGACGCGGACGAACGCGTCCCCCGAAAGGAACCGCGTCTGCCTATGCGAAAAAGGTTTGTGCAATGACTCTCATGCCCGTCCACACCGTCCGGCGCCTCTATGACGACGACACCCTCTCGGTCATCGAAGGCCTGATCGGTGGAGTTCCCTTCGATCAGGCGAGCGATGCGATCGCCAGCCAGTATATTGACCCAGAAGTCTGGAGGTCCATGCACAAGGGGTCCCTCGACATGTCCGGGGCCTTCAAGGCTGAAAGAACCTGGGCATTCGCCCGCGCCATCGCATACGACCGCTACTTGCCGACCGTCGTCCTGCCCCGGGTCCGGAGCATGCGGCAGGCCAGCTATACCACCGGTCCTTGCGAGGTGGTGTATTTTCCAGACGCAATCGGTATCCTGCACCGCAACAGCGCCACGTATCGCAAACAAGACCATCTGCGGACGGTGAAAACGACGATGTGCCTCGTGACACGTGACATTCATCGCACTGAGGATCTGGTTCGTCGCCATGGACCATTCGAGAAAACAGTATGGCGCTGGCTCGATCACCTACATGCCGCGTCCGTGCCCTGCGAAGGCCTGAAACTCCCGCGGATCGAGCACCTTGCGCGCAGCGCAGAAGCTGCACCGCTCAAGCTCACACCAGACATATAGAACGAAGCAGCCGCGGGAACGACCAGGGCCCGCCAATCCGAAACACACACCAGCCAAGGAACATGAAATGGGCAACGACTTGAGGAACAAGGCCCTTTTGCTCGACGAAGCGGATTTCGCGCTGCCGAGGAACTGCGACATGAAAACACTCGTTCAGACCGTCGAAGACTACTGTACGTCGGAGTTTCGCAACGAGTTCGGCTATCCGTCCCTCGAGCTGTTCGGTATTGCCTCAGAAGGGTTGGAGGAAACATCCGCCTCCCTCTTCGATCGTTCGCAGGCCGTATGGATCAAATCCGACTTTGGGTTTCGCGACATATTCCACGGAGTGGCAAGCAAACTTGGCATCCCTGAGCTCCTGACAGCCGAGGCAATTGAGACCGGCCACACGGATCGCATCGAAACGCATCTCAAAGACCGGATCAGGATGCATCTCGACGCCCGGGACTATTGGCATGCCCAGTGGCTGATGCAATACATGCCCCAACTTCGATCGATTGGCCTGCCGGGTGTGAGGGGGGCGGTCGAGTTCGATACCCGCGGTGAGGACATGATCGTCGATTGCCGGATCAACAACTACGGGCCAGGCCGGCGGATCCTGGTCGAGATTGCGTTCAACTGGGGCCAATAAGCAGAGCAAGCCAGCCTCTTCACGCAGACGGTCGACCCGGGATCAGCCCCGCCATTCACGCCTGGGGTCTAGTTCAAACAGTTCAAAATATTCGCCTTGCGGCAGTCTTGTCGATCGCCACCCGGTTCGGGCGTGTCTTCTTCTAGTTGCCAACGATGACCCAAAGACCCCCGAGCGCGGTGACCCAGCCAAGGCCCTGAAGAATCCTCGACCCTGCGATCGCGCGGCCTGCAGCCATTGCGATCCCGATACCGACACTATGAAGAATGAACGTCGAGACCGCAAGGCCCGCGCCGAAGGCGATCGCGCCGGCAGATCCAAGCTCACCGCCATGGGCATGGCCATGGAACAGCGCAGAGACCCCGACGATGCCCGCAGCCGCCGAAACCGGTAGCCGCAGTGAAAGCGCCAGCGCAAGCCCGAGTGCCAGGACCGAGAAGAGAACCATCGGCTCGACGAACAGAAGGGGATAGCCAAGAACTGCACCCGTGAACCCCACCGTCATCACACCGACAAAGGACAGGGGAAGCACCCAGATCGCACGCCCGCCAAGAACAGCAGCCCAAAGACCAACCGCAAGCATGGCAAGGATGTGGTCAAGGCCAAAGACGGGATGTGACAGTCCGGCCGCGAACGAACCATGTTGACCGGGATCAAGATGTGCAAGCGCCGGGGTCGCGGCGATGGACAATACGACGGCAGCAAAAATGGGTTTCATTGCGAACCCTCACCTTGTTTTTTCAAAGGCATGTTCCGGTCGGCACCCCACTTGTCAACCTGCCCTTGCCGACATTGGCCGGATCGGTGCGACCGCGCAACCGTAATACGGCCTTGCGACCCCGCCACTGGCGGGGCCGCGCCGGCCGGGGATCCGTCTCAGAACCTGTAGATCGCGGCGATGCCGGTGTCTGAGGGCATCCGCTCGGACGGGACGACGACCACCTCACCACCGGTCCTGAGCGTGTGCTCGCCCAGATCGTCAAGCAGGTCATCGACATCCGGGTCTTCGAGCGGGGCGAACTGGGCATGGCCGGTTGCGGGGTCAAAGCGGCCCGGCACCACGCGGTCGGCGTCGATCAGCAGGATGGCGATGCGCCCGGCGGCAGCGGCCTCGCCGATCTCGGTCAGATTCGCGCTGGCGCGGTCTGCCGATTTCGATGCGCCATACTGGTCGATCAGCATATCCAGCCGTTCAAGATACCGCGGCAGGACGATATCCTAGGCGCGGGCGCGCAGATCGTCGGCGCTGACGCCGCTGGGATCGACCGGGATTGCGTCAGCCATCAGCGTCGGATTGTCTCTGACCTTTCGGAACATGTTGTGATGCTCCGGCAGCGCCGCGAGCACCAGCGGCATCCCGGAGGGCCGCGAATAGGTTTCGATCATGGCCTTGTCCACCGCGCGGAAGAAATGCTTGGTGTTCTTCTCGCGGAAATCCTGCCGCACGTTCATGCCGTGATGACTGGTCAACTCGGCCCGCTCCGGCCCATGCGCCCGTTCTAAGCGTTGCGGATCGTCCCGGTCGCCAAGCGCGGCTTCCTGAGTGTCCGGGAAATCCTCGGGCAAGGCGACGGGGTCGAGCGCGTAACGGTTGCCCTCGAACAGTATCGCTTCCTCGCGGTTCACCCCGAGCACATGGAACCGGTCCGCCGATTGCAGAATGCGCACCAGCGGTTTGGTGTGGAAACTGTCAGCCACGATGACCTTCTCGCGCACCGTGCGTTGCAGGTTGTAGACCTTGAACAGCCCCGACGCGCCGAACACGACGATCCCGTCGAGCGTGTGGCTCCAGAACGACGCGTTCTCTTCCAGCGCGCGGAAGGGACGCAACAGAGCGTCTATGTCACGATCGGCAAATTGACGGGCCAGCGACGCCTCGACCTCTTTCAGAAGGTTCCCAAAGCGGATCGGATCCTGCTTGCGGTCTGGGAATGTGCGGTGAGTCGGTTGGTAGAGCGAAATACAGGGGCTATCGTGATCGGCCAGCAGGATCGCTTCATAGTCATGTTCAAGTTCGTTCATATCACCTCTCCAATCGTCACCCAGAATCAGAGAGTCTGACGTGATGGTCAAGCCCCCCGAGTGTTTCATAGTCTTGTTCAGGAGGCGTCAGCTGGGGGCCTTCACAAGGATTTTGACCTGCGATTTCTCGGCGGTCAGCGCATCAAAGCCCTCGGCGACAATATCGTCGAGCCCGATCCGCTTGGTCACCAGCTTGTCGGCCTGGAAAAAGCCGCGCGTCATCAACTCCATCACCGCCGGATACACGTTGCGATAGCCGATCGTGCCATTGATATCCCGTTCGCTCAACACCACGGTGTTGGGCTTCGCCGCCGCCACGCTCGGCGCGCTGGCCGCGCCGATCCACGCCGACGAGGGCTGGCGGGTGCTGGCACAATTCGATGACCGCCCCGAGGGGCTGGTGGCCGATGGTCAGGGCGGCCTATTCGCCAGCCTGTTCGCCTCGGGGCGCGTGCTGCGCATCGCCGGTGACGGCAGCGTCACCGAGATCGGTTCGCTCACCGAGGCCACCGGCGGTGCGGCAGGCAGCACGATCGGCATCGACTTCGACGGCAAGGACACGATCTATGTCGCCTTCGCCGGTCATTCCGACCTCTATCCCTGGCC
>JBLWUQ010000003.1:0-367329 GCA_048268845.1 Maritimibacter sp.
CCTGGCTCACCTGGGTCTTCGAGCGCATCGCCGATCACAAGATCAACCATATCGACGAACTCGCCCCTTGGAATTGGACGCCGCAATAGGCGTCAAGTGCTGCGTAGCCGGACGGATACAGTCAACTTCGGGCATGTCGAACCCTTCCCAAACGAAGACCCAACGCACGAAAAGTACTAGCTGCCTTCGAGTGAGGGCAGAGCGGGCATGCACGAACCACGAACAAAAAAAGTCCCACTTTTGCCCAGGCACGAAAACGGTGGGACGATTTTGCCCCATAACCTATTGATATCATTCACACCAGGAGGTGCTTTGGTGCCCGGGGGCGGAATCGAACCACCGACACGAGGATTTTCAATCCACTGCTCTACCCCTGAGCTACCCGGGCACGGGTGAACGGGCGGGCCGTTCGGGTCGCGGCTTTCTAGTCGGGGCCGGCGATGGTGTCCAGAGGGAAATTGGCGGATATCGGAGGGGTTCGTCAGGTCGTTCTTCGTGCTGGTGCGGGGCGGTTTTCGGGTCTGGTCAGGCGCTTGACTGGGCTCGCCGCGGGCGGACAATCCGTGGCGTGGAAGCCTGTGCCTGCCGTTGGGACTGCAAGGCCCGGTCATATGTCGGAGCGCTTGCGGTCCCCCTTCAGGCTTTCGGCCAACGCGGGTGTCAAGAAATCCATGACAGCGCGGATGCGGGCGGTGTGGCGCAGGTCTTCGTGGGTCAGCAACCACAGATTGAGGCTGAAGGTATCAGGCACCTCGGCGACGCGGATCAGGTCCGGTTTCAGATCGGCGATGGCGCAGGGCAGCACCGCAAGGCCAAGCCCGGCCTTGGCCAGCCGCACGGTGCAGGCCACCGAGTTCGAGCGCACCGCCGGGCGCACGCCAGGCAGGAATTGCTCGAACCTTCGGGTCAGGGGCGCGTGGGCGTTATCAAGCCCGATCCAGTCATGCTGCGCCAGGTCGGTGCCGGGGTGGGCGGCGCAGTAGTCCGGCCCGCCGTAGATCGCGAAATCCAGCCGCCCGACCTGCCGCCCCACCAGAGTTTCGGGCGGCGTGTTGCCGATCCGCAGGGCGATGTCGGTTTCGCGGCGCGACAGGTTCAGCGCCTCGTTGCCGACGACAATTTCCACCTCGATCCCCGGATAGGCGGCGCGGAACCGCCCCAGATGCTCCGGCAGCAGCCAGAACGCCAGCATGTCGGTCGCCGTGATCCGTACGGTGCCGCTCAGCCGCAGATCCTGCCCGGTGACGGTTCGGTCAAGCGTGGCGACATCGGCCTCGATGGACTCGACGATGCGCAACGTTTCCTCGCCCGCCGGGGTCAGCGCATAGCCGGTCGGCAGCCGCTCGAACAGCCGCACCCCAAGCGTTTCCTCGAACCCGGCGATCCGGCGGAACACCGTCGAATGGTTGACGCCAAGGCTGCGCGCCGCCCCCGACAGGCTGCCCGCCCGCGCCACGGCAAGAAACACCCGCAGATCGTCCCAATTCGCAAGCTGTGCATTCATGCAAGGGCACCTTTCTGTTTTCGCCACTCCCTGTGCGCTGAGTGTGGGGCCATATTGGTGTCAGACGCAACAAAGATCACATGAAAGGATCCCCGCCATGACCAATACAGCAACCCGCACCATCCTGCGCAGCGACGAGCTTTCCTGCCCCTCCTGCGTGCCGAAGATCGAAAAGGCGCTGCTGGCGCTTCCCGGCGTGGAAAAGGCCGAGGTGAAATTCGCCAGCGGGCGGATCGAGGTCGAACATGACCCGGCGCTGACCGACGTGGCCGCCCTGGTGAATTCCATCGCCAAGACGGGCTATACCGCCAAACCCTCGGCATTCTGACCACTCCGCCCCCGCCCCACCGCCTCCAGCGGTGGGGTTTGCCCTGAAAGGAGAGAGCACATGTTTTCCGCGATCATGGATATCTACAGACACCCGGCCAGTCGGCGCAAATGGCTGACGATTGGCAGTGGGTTTTTCATCGCCGTTGCACTGCTCGCCTGGTATGGGTTCGGGCTGGCCGCCCCCTGGGCGCCGCTGATGACAATTGCCGCGGTGCTTGCCGGATATGACATTGCGCTGCGGGCCTGGGCTTCGCTGCGCCTGCGTATTCTCAGCATCGAACTGCTGGTCATCGTCGCCGCTACCGGTGCGCTGTTCATCAACAACCACTGGGAATCCGCCGCCGTCACCTTCCTGTTCATGCTGGGGGCCTGGCTGGAAACCCGCACGATGAGCCGCACCCGTGGCGCGCTCAAGGCGCTGATCGACGCCGCCCCTGTCACCGCGACGGTGCTGCGGGGTGGCGAGACGATCCAGGTCGCCGCGCATGAGGTGCTGCTTGGCGAAACCGTCCTGGTCAAGGCCGGAGAGCGCCTGCCGGTCGACGGTGAGGTGATCGAGGGCACCGCTGCGGTCAACGAGGCCTCCATCACCGGCGAGCCGATCCCGGCCGAGAAATCCCCCGGCTCGCGCGTCTTTGCCGGAACCCTGGCCGAGAACGGCCTGCTGCATCTGCGCGCCACCGGCGTCGGCGCCGACACCACGCTGGCGCGGATCATCACCCGCGTTGAAGAGGCACAAGAGGCCAAGGCCCCGGCGCAGCGGATGATCGAGAGTTTCGGGCGCTGGTATACGCCGGGCGTGTTCGTGATGGCGATCGTCAGCTACATCGTCACGCGCAACGTCGAACTGGCGCTGACGCTGCTGGTGGTCAGTTGCCCCGGCGCGCTGGTCATCTCGACGCCGGTTTCGGTCGTGGCCGGGATCGGACGTGCCGCCCGCGCCGGTATCCTGATCAAGGGCGGCGAGCATCTGGAGAACGCCGGGCGCATCACCGCACTGGCGCTCGACAAGACCGGCACGCTGACCGAGGGCCAGCCGCGTCTGGCCGAGGTCGTGGCGCTGGCGGGTCAGAGCAAGGAAGACGTGCTGCTCTGGGCCGCGATTGCCGAGACCGGGTCGAACCACCCGCTGGGTCGCCCGATCATCGAGGCGGCGCGTGCGCAGGGCCACCTGCCCACCGCCGAGTCGCTTGAGGAGATCGCCGGCATGGGTCTGATCGCCCGCCATGACGGTCACGACATCGCCGTCGGCAGCCACCGGTTGTTCGATCATCTCAAGATCGACTTCGGCGACGAGGCCAATGACGGCATCGCCCGCCTGCACGGGCTGGGCCACACGGTGGTGATCGTGGCGCGCAATGGCGAAGTCGTGGGTCTGCTGGGTCTGGCCGACATGGCGCGCGCCAGCGCCAAGCCGATGATCGACCGGCTGCACGCCCTGGGGGTGCGCCGTGTGGTGATGCTGACCGGCGACCAGCGCCCGGCAGCCGAGGCGATTGCCAAGGCGGTCGGCGTGGACGAGGTGCATGCCGGGATGATGCCGGACGACAAGCTGGACCGTATCCGGGCCATGCGCGCCGAGGGCTTTCGCGTGGCGATGGTCGGCGACGGTATCAACGACGCGCCCGCCCTGGCGGCGGCCGACATCAGCATCGCGATGGGGGCGAGCGGCAGCGACATCGCCATCGAAACGGCGGATATCGCGCTGATGACCGACGATCTGGGCAAGATCGCCGAGGCGATGGAAATCTCGCGCGCGACGCTGACCAATATGCGCCAGAACCTTGTCATTGCCGTGCTTACGGTCATCGGCCTGCTGATCGGGGTCTATACCGGCACGATCCACATGGCGGGCGGGATGCTGGTCCACCAGTTGTCAGTGCTGGTCGTCATCCTCAACGGCATGCGCCTCTTGCGTGTGCCCAAGGCCACCAAGGCCAGAGCCGCTGTCCAGACCGCCGAACGCGTCGCTGCGTAGGAGTTCACAGGTATCGCATGGAGCCCGCGCCTTATAGGCGCGGGTTTTTGTTGCGGAGGGACTGCGCGCACCCGACACCGCAAAAAGCAGCACACCAGTATCCCTGCTGATCGCGGCTTATGGCGCAATAGTCGTCGGGCACGGACCAGGAACCGCGATCATGCTGGCTTGTCTGACGTATTTCGTCGGTACTTCGGGGTAACAGTGTTCTTCAACGTGCCGATGAACGAAACTCTGGCGGGCATGGAGCCCTCAGCGGATGCGACGCTGGACTATTGGACCCGCACCTATCTGCCCCGTTGGAGCTTCTGGAATACCGTCCGCACCGTCGCCTGCGGACCGTCTGCAGCCCTGCTGCTGTTCTCGCTCGTCTGGGCGGCGCAGTCTCAGGCGCAGGCAGCTTGAAAAACCGAGCCGCATCAGGGCGTCGAGTTGCGCAACGAAACGGAGTGGCCCCTGTCCGCCGGCGCGTTCGTTCACGAGCCAGAGCTGCTATGGAAACGGTCGGTAATGAAGAAAGTGGAAATACTCATGCGTGAAACTCGCTACCGCCGAGCAACAGCAGCGAACCTGGGGGCGATTGTCGCGATGCTGGCTGATGACGTGCTTGGTGCTTCGCGGGAAAACGCTTCACCAGCCGTAGACGATTGCTACCGGGCTGCATTTGCGGAGATTGATGCCGACCCAACCCAGTTTCTTTGTGTGGTCGAGGATGGGCAGCAGATTGTCGGAACCTTGCAACTCACCTTCATCCCGGGTCTCTCTCGCAATGGCACCAAGCATGGACAGATTGAGGCGGTACGGATCGCGAGCGAGCGTCGGGGCGGCAGACTTTGTGAAGCGATGTTTGCCTGGGCGATCAGCGAAGGCCGGGCACACGGGTGTTCGTTGGTTCAGCTCACCACGGACAAGGCCCGACCAGACGCACATCGCTTTAGTGACCGTCTGGGTTTTCAACAGACCCATATCGGACACAAGCTAAAGATCTAAGGACGGGCAGCTAACCACCCTTTCCGCAGGGGCACTCGCAAATGCGGCGAGGATAGCGTCCTTCGGGCGAACGTCCGGCCTGGCGGGCCGCAGCGCAGCATAACGCTGGTCGTAAGAATGGCAGGTTTGACCAACCGTGATCGGTCAGCCCCTTCATTTATATTTCAACTGCCTGCGCGATAGCAAGGGCTTCCTCGAGTTCGACACCCAGGTAGCGCACCGTGCTGTCCATCTTCGTGTGACCGAGAAGACGCTGAACCGCCCGCAGATTGTCGGTCTTCCGATAGATCTAGGCGACCTTTGTCCGGCGCATCGAATGAGTGCCGTAGGCGCTCGACTCAAGGCCGATCGAAGTCACCCACACACTCACCAGCCGAGCATACTACGGGGTAGAGACGTGAAGCCGGTCGTGAACGCGATCGGGCCACAGATGCTGCGAGCCGAGCATCATCGGATCAGACAGCCAAGCCACCAGAGATTTACGCATTCCCTCGCTGATCTCAAAGCGGACCGACTTTCCGGTCTTGCTCTGAAAAATTGAGGCGCGTTCCTTTACTTGGCCAGCCGCATAAACATCGGCGACCAAGAGCTTCACGAGGTCACACCCTCGAAGCTTGCTATCGATAGCGAGGTTGAATAGCGCGAGATCTCTGGTGTGTCCGGCAATCTCGAGACGGACCCGGATCACCCAGACGTGCTTAGGCAGTAGTGGACGCTTCTGCCCTTGTTCCAGGCGGGACGGCAGGCGCGGACGGCTGGCACGTTGACGGTGGACATATCAGTTCCTCCCATCCGCCCTGCCCACCTCGTCCTCGACATCGTGCCGATGGGCCGATCACAGCATCCTGATGAACCCCAGGTGGCCGCTCCGAGCCCAATTTGCCGAGTGCCGCGGGACGCACGCATGCCGGGTAGCGCCGGCGGGCAAAATATTTTCAATGACTGCTCGGGGCCTGTCTGGGGTTTGTGGCCCCGGAAATCGGGCAATCTGCCTGTCATTCCCCCAAGCGAGCGTTTCAGGAGTTGATCGCAGGTTGCCGTTATCATCGTGAATTGGTACGCGATATTCTGATTGAATTTCTGTCCATGAACCCACGCTGCAGGCCGGTCGGATGCCTGCATTGCCAGGCATCTTGAACAGGTCTTGCCCCCTACCGGAGATGGAAATGACAGATCTGAACAGCCGTCACGGCCTGAACCCGCCCCACAGCGAAGTGGTCAACGCTTGCCAGCAGATCAAGCCTTGCGACGCACTCGACATGGGATGCTCGAATGGCCGCAATGCCCTTTACCTCAGCCAGCAGGGTTTCAACGTCACCGCAGTGGACAGCAACGCCAATGCCATTGGCATGCTGCAATCCATTGTCGCGCAGGAAGGCATCGGCAATATCGATGCGCGCGTCTATGACATCAACCGGGCCGGATTGGATGCCGACTATGGGTTCATCGCCTGTACCGTGACCCTGATGTTTCTCGACTCCGGGCGGGTCGAGGCCGTTCTCGCCGACATGCAGGCACATACCGCGCCCGGCGGCTACAATCTGATCGTTTGTGCCATGGACACAGCCGCCCATCCCTGCCCGGTCGGGTTTCCGTTCACCCTGCATGAAGGCCAGCTCAGCACCATCTATCAGGGCTGGGAAATGCTCAAGTACAACGAAGATCTCGGCACCATGCACAACGGGGCACAGCTACAGTTTGCAACCATGCTGGCGCGCAAACCGGCATAGGCGTTAATAGTCCTTGCGCGTCCGAGAATGTCGCCGGTGGGTGGCCTTCGCCCTTACGGCTTGCATGATTTCTGCCCGTGCCCCCGATGACGACGAGAACAAGGCCCTCCGGGTGAGGGACGCCACGGCTTCAAGGCCATAGCCGTCAGTCGGCTACATGGGACCGATTGACGGCTATGGCCCTGAAATTCCATCGCGGGGTGAACAGAGCCGAAGTTTTTTCTTCGTGCCACTGACTGTTGGCCAATCTCCATATCAAAGGAGGGAAACAACTCGCATCCATCCCGGGCAGAACAAGGGGCCACCTACCCACAGGAAACGGCACGCGGACAGGGCTTGAGGCTGCCATGAATGGCAGACGCGCAACAAAAGGAGCACCAACATGCTGCGCAGCCTACCCACGAAGACGCTGTCCGCAGATCCGCGACTCGCCAGCGTCCGCGCGCATTTCGCCGAGCACGGAACGGCCCTGTGCAATGCCGCCGGGCTGATCGACGCCGACGCAGGAACTGCCCGCGTTCTGCGTCTCATGTCCACTCTGCGTGAAGCGTCGCGCCTCGACCGGGCGACGCGGCGCAGGCTGGTCGATCTGCACCGGCTCCTATCCCTCGATCCCGTTGTCGACGAGTTCGAACCGGACTTGTCCTTCTGGAGTCCTATCGACCCCGCCAGCCCCGAAGTGGAGGAGCTTTGCCTGCTCACCGACCGTCTCTATGACCTTCTGGTCGAAATCGGAGAACTGGATGAGGACCAGGATGCACTGGCGCTCGCTCTCCGGGCGCAAGACGCGGCCTGAAACGGACGGCCGGTCGTGCGCGGACTGCACGGCTGGCGTCCTGCACTTCCCACGAAGCGACAAGAGGACACTGCCATGAAATATTTCGCTCAACTGAGTCTCGACCATCTCTGGGCCCGGACGTTGCAGGAAATCGATTTCCTGCACGATGAAGCCCAACGCAATGATGCGGAGATGTCTGCACCAGACCTCAACATTCTGTCGAAAGCGCTCCGCGACCTGCGCAACGACGGGCCGCTTTCGGACCAGGTGGCTGGCGAGATCGGTCGCATCGAGGATCTTCTTTACGAAGCCGTCGCGCGAGAGACCCTCGGCTTCCGGAACGTCTTCGACGGAACGGATGACCCGGACCACGGTGCCATCGGGCGTGTCCTGGAGGTCCCTATTCTGTCGAAGAACGGCGCCGCTCTCGACGCTCTGCAACAGCGTTTCCGAAAGATCTTGGCCATGCGTGATCTTCTGGCGGCCCGGGTCGATGCGGGCTGCCAGATGGCTCGCCTGGGGGTCGCCGGAAACGACGCCGTCTCGGACAAGAGCGCAGCCTGAAGACCTATCCCGCACCGCTGCAGAACGACTGCGGCGGTGCGGGGGCCGATAAAAAAATCACGCGATCGGCAGGTTTTCTCTTCCTGTTCGAAAATAACGGACAATATTCTCCTTACCAGCACCGACGACCAGGCTTTGAGACCAACCGGAAGGAACCTGCCAACGCCCGACTTCTCCCCGCGACGGAACATGACGCCAAAGAATCAGGCACACCAGCACTGTTTCCGCCAGCGCATGAAAGGGGGAACATCTGCTCAACACAACATCCCCCCGACACAGCCGGGGCCGGTCTCGGCACCGCCTACGCGACGGAGCAGCACCTCCTCCGCCACGGTGCCAGCCTCTGCGACCTGTACGGTGCCTTCGGGCCGCCGATCCCGGACGCTGATGCCGCTGAGGCCGCGCTGCGCGACATCACACGCATCCTGGCCGACCAGACACCGTCGTCGCTCGACCGGATCGGGCATGAGCGGGGCTTGCCAGCCTCCGACATGACCCTCTGGCATGGGGCGCGGTGCCGTCGTGCCGACTAAGACCGGGGCACGCTGTGCCCTTCCGGCGGCGCGGGCTTGCCGCCTGAGCGTCTACCCGGACGAGTTCGGGATGGAGCAGGATATCTGCGACGTGACGCTGTGGCTCATCGAGAAGCACAGCCTGTCTCGTGTCCACGTCTGGGTGGACCGGCACTACACGCAGATCGGCCGGGAAATCGCCGGCGTCACCGTCATGACCTCGCCAAGGCACCCCGCGCGTTTGACCGAGGCGGCGCGCGCGGCGCCTTTCGCCCTCGGCTACACGATCGAAGACACCCGCGCAGAAACTTACGGCCACCCGTTCTGCGACGGCCATCACTCGAGGCATGAGGCCATCCAGGCCTACGCGCGCATTGAGGGCGCGCTACGATGCTGGCGATCATCATAGGAAATTCGTAAGCATCTCGGAAAAGGGCGGCGAAAGCCGCCCTTTTTTTCATGCCTTTCGATCCTTGGTCCAATACCTGCGAATATTGCGCGTCTACTTCTCGGCAAGACCTCGGTACGGTCGCTGATGTGCTCATCCTGGCGACCTGTTCGACGGTGAACGGCAGCGGCGGTGCGCCATCAGCCCAAGAAGCCCAGGAAAAAATTCCGGAAAGAGTTTCTATCCCCTGTTTCCGGTTCCCATATCCCTTGGGACAGTGCCAAACTCGCGTTCATGCGAGAAATGCCAGAAATGGCGGAAAATCGGGCGCTTACGCCCAATTGACCTTATTTGCTTGCGGAATGGACCTCCGACGCCCGCCGGTGGCCACTAATTGGCAGTCAGAACAGAACAAGTGGCGCGGCCAGCCTCACCCGCACTTGGAGTGGCCGCAGGCGGTGCAGGTCATGCAGCCCTCGACCATGCGCATCTCGTATTGGCCGCAGCTCGGGCAGGACGGGCCGGGGCGCTTGATGCCGAGGTTGACCACCTCGGCGCGCGGGTCGCTTTTCAGGCCAAGGCCCTCGCCCGCGAGAAACCCGATCGCAACCATGTGCTTCTCGATTACCCCGCCGATGGCGGCCAGGATCGACGGCACGTATTTGCCCCCCAGCCAGGCGCCGCCGCGCGGGTCGAACACCGCTTTCATCTCCTCGACGACGAAGCTCACATCGCCGCCGCGCCGGAACACCGCCGAGATCATCCGCGTCAGCGCCACGGTCCAGGCGAAATGCTCCATGTTCTTGGAGTTGATGAACACCTCGAACGGCCGCCGATGACCGGCGACCACCAGGTCGTTGATGGTGATGTAGATCGCATGTTCGCTGTCGGGCCATTTCAGCTTGTAGGTCGCCCCCTCAAGCGCTTGCGGCCGGTCGAGCGGCTCGGAAATATAGACGACATCGCCGCCGGTCTCGGTTTCCGGGGTCTTGTCCGAGGCTTCGCTCACCGACAGCACGCTCCCTGTCACCGCATTCGGCCGATACGTCGTGCAGCCCTTGCAGCCGGATTCGTAAGCGGCAAGGTAGACATCCTTGAAGTCCTCGAACGAGATGTCCTCGGGCACGTTGATGGTTTTCGAGATCGACGAATCCACCCATTTCTGCGCCGCCGCCTGCATCTTCACATGCGCCATCGGCGGCAGGGTCTGGGCGTTGACGAAATACTCGGGCAATTCCCGGTCGCCGAATTTCTCGCGCCACATCTGCACGGCGTAGTCGACCACCTCCTCCTCGGTGCGCGAGCCGTCCTTTTGCAGCACCTTGCGGGTGTAGGCATAGGCGAACACCGGCTCGATCCCCGAGGACACGTTGCCGGCATAAAGGCTGATCGTCCCGGTCGGAGCGATCGAGGTCAGAAGCGCATTGCGGATCCCGTGCTCACGGATCGCGTCGCGCACATCCTCGTCCATGTAGGCGAGCGATCCGCTTTCCAGATAGCGCTCGGCGTCGAACAGCGGGAACGCGCCCTTTTCCTTGGCCAGGTCCACGCTCGCCAGATAGGCGGCGCGCGCGATGCGCTTCATCCAGGCCTCGGTCTGCGCCGCCGCCTCGTCAGAGCCATAGGTCAGCCCCAGCATGATCAGCGCATCGGCCAGCCCCGTGACCCCCAACCCGATCCGCCGTTTCGCCAGCGCCTCCTGCCGCTGTGCCTCAAGCGGGAAGCGGCTGGCATCCACCACGTTGTCCATCATCCGCACGGCGGTGGCGACGATCTCGTCCATCGCCGCGCCATCCAGCGCCGCGCCCTCTTCGAACGGGTCCGTCACCAGCCGCGCGAGGTTGATCGACCCCAGCAGGCAGGCGCCATAGGGCGGCAGCGGTTGCTCGCCGCAGGGGTTGGTCGCGGCGATGGTCTCGCAATAGGCAAGGTTGTTCATCTGGTTGATGCGGTCGATGAAGATCACGCCGGGTTCGGCATAATCATAGGTCGCGCGCATGATCCGGTTGAACAGATCGCGCGCCTCGATGGTGTGATAGATGGTGCCGTCAAACACCAGATCCCAGCTTCCCCCGGCCTTCACCGCGTCCATGAAGGCATCCGTCACCAGCACCGACATGTTGAACATCCGTAGCCGCGCCGGATCGGCCTTGGCGGCGATGAAATCCTCGATATCGGGGTGGTCGCAGCGCATCGTCGCCATCATAGCGCCACGGCGCGAACCTGCCGACATGATGGTGCGGCACATCGCGTCCCACACGTCCATGAACGAAAGCGGCCCCGAGGCGTCCGCTGCCACGCCCTTCACATCCGCGCCACGCGGCCGGATGGTCGAGAAGTCATAGCCGATGCCGCCGCCCTGCTGCATCGTCAGCGCGGCCTCTTTCAGCATGTCGAAGATCCCGGCCATGCTGTCGGGAATGGTGCCCATGACGAAACAGTTGAACAGCGTCACGCTGCGCCCGGTGCCCGCGCCTGCCGTGATTCGCCCCGCCGGCAGGAACTTGAAATCCTCGAGGGCCGCGAAAAACTCCGCCTCGTGCTCCGGCTCGCCCTGCGACAGCGCGCGCGCGATTCGCCGCCAGCTGTCTTCGACCGACTTGTCCACCGGGGTGCCATCGGCCTGTTTCAGCCGGTATTTCATGTCCCAGATCTGTTCCGCAATCGGGGCGGTGAAACGGCTCATGAAAAGACCCCTGCTCATGGTGGAAGGCTTTGACGATACGCGCCCGACCCCAACAGGTCAACTTGCCAAGCCCGTCAGACGCAGTATCTTGTGTCCGGGGGTGCCATGTCACAACACGTCAATCTGGTCAAACTCTGCGTCGGCTGCGACAGCCCGGACGAGCTTGAGCGCTGGCAGAAAACCCGCGCCAAGGGCGATCCGGCGTATCTGCCGCGCCACGTCACCCGGATGTGGCCCAAACGCGAGGCCGAGCTTGTCGACGGCGGCTCGCTCTATTGGGTGTTCAAGGGGGCAATCCTCGCCCGCCAGCGCATCCTGCGGCTTGACGAGGTGATCGGCGACGACGGCATCCGCCGCTGCGGCATCGTGATGGAGCGCGAGATCACGCGCACCACCGCAGCACCGCGCCGCCCGTTTCAGGGCTGGCGCTACCTCGCCGCTGCCGACGCCCCCGCCGACCTCTCGAAAGCACGCGCCACCGACGACACCCTGCCGCCCGCCCTCGCCGGCGCGCTGGCGGACATCGGCATCCTCTGACGCACCTGCGTCTTCATCTTGGCCAAAATACTCCAGGGGGAGCGGTCAATTCGCCCTGCGAATTGAACGTGGGGGACAGCGTCCCCCACTTTGCGCCGCCCTCAATACCCGGCGTCGCGGTCCACGAGATGCAGAAACGCCTCGCCCGCCTCGCCCCGGCGGATGTTCTCGGCGATCACCCGCGACGAGGAGGCTGGCCGGGTTTCCGAGGCCACGTGCGGCGTCACCGTCACCCTGGGATGCGCCCAATAGGGATGATCGGCGGGCAGCGGCTCCACCCGGAAGGTGTCGAGCGTCGCGTGCCCGATACGCCCGGCATCCAGCGCCGCCAGCAGCGCGTCATCGTCGATCAGCGCGCCGCGTCCGGGGTTCAGCACCACCGCGCCCTCGGGCATCAGCGCCAGCCTCTCCGCGTTCAGAATGTTCTCGGTCGCATCGGTGTGCGGCAAAAGCAGCACCAGGATTTCTGACCGGCGCAGCACCTCGGCCAGCCCGTCGTCACCATGAAAACAGGCGACGCCCTCGATCGCCTTCTCGCTCCGGCTCCAGCCCGTCACGTCGAAACGAAGCCCCGCCAGCGCCCGGCCACAGGCGCTGCCCAGCACCCCCAGCCCCAGCACTCCGACCCTCCGGTCGCGCGCCAGCGGCGGCGTCACCTGCGTCCAGTCGCCCGGCGCGCGAATCACGTCGCGGTCGAGCCCGAGGTGATGGCGCAGAACATGGCCCGTCACCCATTCGACCATGCCTTCGGTCAGGCCCTCGTCGACCATCCGCGCGTAGGGCATCGTCAGGGTCGGGTTGTTGATGATCGTCTCGACCCCGGCCCAGAGGCCCAGTGCCGCCTTGGCATTGCCATAGGCGCTCAGATCGGTCCGCCCCTTGACCGGCGCGTAGACGATATAATCCACCCCGGCCGGGTCCAGATCGGTGCCCAGAACCGCCTCGACTCCGACCTCCGCCAGCGCCTTTTCCAGATGCGGCCGATAGGTGTCGAACACGCCCGGTTTCGCGATGACTTGCACATTCACGCTCATTTCGGCCTCATCCTGTGCACATGCGCCGATTGCACCAGTCCGAATCCGATCATCAGGATCAGCATCGCCGAGCCGCCATAGCTGACCAGCGGCAGCGGCACGCCAACCACGGGCATCAGTCCCATCACCATCGACATGTTGACCGCGAAGAACAGAAAGAACGTGGCGGCCACGCCGAAGGTCACCAGCGCACCGAACCGGTCGGTGTTGCGCATCCCCGAGACGACACAGAAGAAGATGATCGCGATATAGAGCGCCAGCAGCGAGCTTGCGCCGATGAAGCCGAATTCCTCGGCCAGCGTGGTGAAGATGAAATCGGTGTGTTTTTCCGGCAGGAAGTTCAGCCGCGACTGGGTGCCCTGCATGAACCCCCGCCCGGTCCAGCCGCCCGAGCCCAGCGCGATCTTGGACTGGGTGATGTGATAACCCGCCCCCAGCGGGTCCATCGACGGGTCAAGAAAGGTGTCGATGCGGCGATACTGGTAATCGGCCAGCAACTGCCACTCGGTTCCCCGGCTGACGAACACCGCCGTCACCGCGCCAACCCCGATCACGATGACCGCGACGAAGTAAAGCCAGTGCACCCCGGCGATGAACATCATCAAGGCCCCGCCGGCCAGGAGCAGGATCGCGGTGCCAAGGTCGGGCTGGGTCAGCACGAGCGCGGTCGGCGTGAGGATGATGACCACCGGAAGCAGCACCCACAAGGGCCGCGACACCTTGCCGACATCGAGCCAGTCGTAATAGGCCGCCAGCACCATCACCAGGGTGATCTTGGTCACTTCGGAGGGTTGCAGGCGCATGAAGCCAAGGTCGATCCAGCGTTGCGCGCCCATGCCCACGTCGCCGAAGAACTCGACCGCGACAAGCAGCGCCAGCGACACCGCGAAAGCCAGCGCCGCCATGTTGCGCCAGAACCAGATCGGCACCATCGCGATGAAGAACATCAGGCCGAGGCCGACGGCAAAGCGCTTCATCTGCGGCTCGGCCCAGGGCGTCATCGAGCCGCCGGCGACGGAATAGAGCATCAGAACCCCGATCCCCGCCACCGCGATCAGCAGAAAGATCAGATACCAGTTGAGATAAAACAGCTTGCGGATGCCGGTCGGCGTCCATTTCACGTTGTATTCGAGAAAGGTCATGCGCGTTCGCGTCCCTGTGACGGCGCCTGCGGCGGGCGCAGCACCAGCGCGTCCAGACGCGAGCGGATCGTTCCGCGTTGCGCCGGCGGATAGGCCTCGAGCGGCGGCACCCCGTCGTAGCTCGCCGCCACCACCCCGCCACGGGCCTCCGGCGCGGCCGCGGCCGAGCCGCCGCCGCCATGCTCGACCACCACCGATCCCGCGATCTCGGGCGCGTCATGCGGCGCGTAGCCGACGAACAGCGCGTGGTCGCGCCGCTCCCATGGCAGGTCTTCGTTCGAGGTCACGCCGGCGGCGCGTTCGGCGGCGCTGATGTTGCGCACCTGGCTGGTGCCGGTCTTGCCCGACATGCGCAGCCCCTCGGCCACCACCCGCGACGATCCACCGGTGCCGCGCGGGCCGTTCATCACCTCGTACATGCCTTGCCGGACAGCCACCAGATGCGCCGGGTCGATGTCGAGCGGTGCGCGCGCCTCCACCGGCTGCTCGACCCCGTCGATGGCGCGCACCAGGCGCGGCATGATCGCGTTGCCCGAGGCGATCCGGGCGGTCATCACCGCCAGTTGCAGGGGTGACGCCAGCACGAAGCCCTGCCCGATGGTCGCGTTCAGCGTGTCGCCGATCACCCATTCGGCTTCGCGCGTCCGGCGCTTCCACTCCTTGTCCGGCACCAGCCCTTCGGCCACGCCCGACAGCGGCAGGTCGTAGCGTTCGCCAAGCCCGAGCCTGCGCGCCATGTTGGCGATCTTGTCGATCCCGACCAGTTGCGCGATCTCGTAATAGAACACGTCGCAGCTTTCTCGCAGCGACCGGATCAGGTCGACGCGGCCATGCCCGCCACGGCTCCAGCAATGGAAGCGGCGCTGGCCAAGCTCGACGAAGCCGCGGCAGGTGACGGTATCGTTCAGGGTGAGGACCCCGGCCTCGAGCGCTGCCAGTGCCGTGACCATCTTGTAGGTCGAGCCGGGCGGATAGGTGCCCTGCGCGGTCTTGTTGGCGAGCGGCCGATAGGGATCGTCCAGCAGCGCGCGGTAGTCCGGGCCGGAGATGCCGCGCACGAACTTGTTGGGGTCGAAGCTGGGCGCCGAGGCCAGCGCCAGCAGATCGCCGTTGCGGGTGTCCATCACCACCGCGGCGGCGCTTTCACCGAGCATCCGCGCCTCGCAGAAGTTCTGCAAGGCGTGGTTCACGGTAAGCTGCACATCGCCGCCCGGTATGCCCTCCTGCCGGTCAAGCTCGCGCATCACGCGGCCGACGGCGTTGACCTCGACATGCTTGGTTCCGGCCGAGCCGCGCAGCACCTGTTCGAGTTTGGCCTCCACACCGGTCTTGCCGATCTGGAAGCGCGGGATCTGAAGCACCGGGTCCTTGTCGTCGATCCGGCTGAGGTCATAATCCGACACCGGGCCGACATAGCCGACAACATGCGCGAAATCCGAACCCAGCGGATAATGCCGCGACAGGCCCATCTCGGGCGAGACACCGGGCAGCGCCGGGGAATTGACCGCGACCGCCGAGACATCCTTCCAGCTGACCCGTTCGGCGACGGTGACCGGCACGAACGGGCTGAGCCGCTTCATCTCGCCCAGCACGCGGGCTGTGTCTTCGGGGGCGAGCCAGATCAGCTTGCCCAGCCGGCGCAGCACCTCCTCGGGGTCGTCGGCATCTTCGCGCACGATGACGATGGAATAGTTCTGCTCATTGCCCGCCAGCAGCACGCCCTTGCGGTCGAAGATCTGCCCGCGCGTCGGCGGCAGCAGCCGGATGTTGATCCGGTTCTGGTCCGACAGCATCCGGTAGGCATCGGCGTCGCGCACCTGCATGTAGCGCAGCCGACCGACCAGCACCCCGGCAAAGGCCAGTTGCGCGGCGCCCAGAAAAAGCCCGCGCCGGGTGATCGTGCGGGCGCTCTTTTCGGTATCGGCGGGGGAACGCTTCATGCCAGCCGCGCCTCCGACGCCAGTTCGCCCGGAAGCAACCGGCGCACCCGGAGCGCCCAGACCGAGAACGCCGCCGCCAGCGGATAGGCCAGCGCGTTGACAATAAGGCTCATCACCGACAGGCCAAGCCCGCCCTGCCCGACGAAGAACACCGTCAGGAGCAGCCGCTCGGCCAGCATCATCCCCGCCAGCACGGCGGCGACCGTCGCCCATTCCACGAGAAACGGCTGATCGCGCAACAGCCCGACACGCGAGCGCAGAACCTCGAGCCCGATGACCGCGAGCGCCGTCCAGACGCCGGGCGGGCGCAGGAACAACAGGTCGGTCAGCAGCAGAACCGCGGCGAACAGCAGGACCGGCATGAAATCGGGCCGCCGGATGACCCAGGCAAAGCCAAGGCAGACGATCAGGTCGGGCGGAATGAACCCGCCGTTCACGCTGCCCAGGGGCAGGAGGCGGACAAAAATCACCACCCCGGACAGGATCAGGAACAGCAGGCCAAAGCCGATGCGGCGCAGCGTCAGCCGGTCGATCACTGGCCCACCTCCGCGTCGTCGGGTGCGGTCAACTCGTCCGCCGGCACGCCTTCGGCGACCGGCGCCAGCACCGGGTTCATCACCACCAATGCGCCGACATCCTCGACCACCTGGCCGGGATGGCTGCGTAGCACCCGCAGGAAGTCGAGCCGCTGATAATCCGCCGCCAGCCGCACGCGCAGCCGCCCGTTCGGCCCCTTGACCACTTCACCGACCAGTAGCCCCGAGGGGAAAACCCCGCCGTCGCCCGAGGACACCACCCGGTCGCCGGGGCGCACGCCGTCGACCTTCTCGATGAACTCAAGCGGCGGTGCCGCGCTGTTGTCGCCGGACAAGAGCGCGTTCTGCCCCGAGGGCAGCACCGTCACGGGGATACGGCTGTTGGAATCGCTGAGCAGGATCACCCGGCTGGTCTGCTCGCCCACCCCCGAAATCCGCCCGACCAGCCCCAGCCCGTCCATCACCGCCCAGCCGTCCACCACGCCATCGCGCGCGCCGACGTTCAGGAGCACCGACTGGCGGAACGGCGAGCCTGAATCCGTCAGCACCACGCCGGTGACAAAGGACAGCCGCGCATCCAGCCGGACGTTGTTGAGGGACATCAGCTCGGCGTTCTGCTGTTCAAGCTGCAACGCCGCCTCTCGCCACGCCTTCATCTGCTGAAGCTCGCGGCGCAATTCCTGGTTCTGCTCATAGATCCGGGCATAGGACTGAAAGCCCTCGACCATGTTGGCGGCCTTGGTCACCGGCAACAGCGCCCATTCCATGTTCGGGATCACCGCATCGACGATCTGGGCGCGGAACCGCTCGACCCGCGGGCTGTCGATCCGCCATACGAGGAACAGGCCGAACAGCGCTACGACCAGCACCCCGATCAGGATCCGCCTGACCGGGCCGACATAATCCTCACTGGTGCGTCGGTTCGTCGCCAATTGGCCTCCGTTTGCCGGGGCCGCCCCCGGCGTCAGCTATCGTAGTCGATAACGTGGCGCAGTTGCTTTTCGTATTCCAGTGCCCGCCCGGTGCCGAGTGCAACACAATTCAGTGGCTCATCCGCGACCGAGATCGAAAGCCCGGTCTGCTCGCGCAGTGCCAGGTCAAGCTCGCCCAACAGCGCGCCGCCTCCGGTCAGCATCACGCCCCGGTCGACGATATCAGCCGCAAGGTCGGGCGGCGTGGTTTCGAGCGCCGCCATCACCGCCTCGCAGATCTGCTGCACCGGCTCGGACAGGGCCTCGGCCACCTGGGCCTGGGTCAGCTCGATTTCCTTCGGCACGCCGTTCAGAAGGTCGCGGCCACGGATCTGCATCGACACGCCGCGCCCGTCGTCGGGCATCCGGGCGGTGCCGATCGAGGTCTTGACCCGCTCGGCCGTCGCCTCGCCGATCAGGAGGTTATGCTGTCGGCGCAGGTAATTGATGATCGCGTCGTCCATCCGGTCGCCGCCAACCCGCACCGAGCGGGCATAGACGATGTCACCAAGCGACAGCACCGCGACCTCGGTGGTGCCGCCGCCGATGTCCACGACCATGTTGCCGGTCGGATCGGTGATCGGCATCCCGGCCCCGATCGCTGCCGCAATCGGTTCCGCGATCAGCCCGGCCCGGCGCGCGCCTGCCGACAGCACCGACTGGCGGATCGCCCGCTTTTCCACCGGCGTCGCGCCATGCGGCACGCAGACGATGATCTTGGGCTTGGAGAAGGTGGTGCGCTTGTGGACCTTGCGGATGAAATACTTGATCATCTCTTCGGCGGTGTCGAAGTCGGCGATCACGCCTTCGCGCATCGGCCGGATCGCTTCGATCGAGCCCGGCGTGCGGCCCAGCATCAGCTTGGCATCCTCGCCAACCGCCAGCACCTTCTTCACGCCGTCCTTGACGTGATAGGCAACCACCGAGGGTTCGTTCATGACGATGCCGCGGCCCTTGACATAGACCAGCGTGTTGGCCGTGCCGAGGTCGATCGCCATGTCGTATGAGAAAATGGCGGAAAAGCCTAGCATGATGGTCGGACTTTCGTTGGCAATACCCTTGCGCGCCAGGCTGGCCCGCATCCCGGGGGGGTTATAGGCAGAGGCGCGGCGCGTGGAAAGACCTCGCGCCGCACCATCCGGCAAGTTTCTGCTTGCGCCAAGGCGATCTTCAGACCGCCGCGGGCTTGGTTCTTTCGCGTCGCACGATGAGGTTGTTGAGCGCGTTCACATAAGCCTTGGCACTGGCCACCACCGTATCGGTGTCCGACGACTGGCCGGTGACGATCTTGCCGTCCTCCTCCATCCGCACGGTCACGGTGGCCTGGGCATCGGTGCCCTCGGTCACGGCGTGGACCTGATAGAGGTTAAGCTTGGCCTCGTGCGCAAACAAGGCCTTGATGGCGTTGAAGGTCGCATCGACCGGGCCATCGCCGTTCGCCGTCACCTGATGATCGGTGCCGTCCACCGTCAGCGTGAGGTCAGCCGATTGCGGCGCCTCGGTGCCGCAGATCACCCGCAGGAACTTGACCTTGATGCGGTCATTGGCGCTGTCGGTGCCATCGGCCACCAGCGCGATCAGGTCCTCGTCGAAGACCTCTTTCTTGCGGTCGGCCAGTTCCTTGAACCTCACGAAGATGTCACCGAACTGGTTGTCGGCCAGATCGTAGCCGAGGTCGCGCATCTTGGCCTTGAGCGCGGCGCGGCCGGAATGTTTGCCCAGCGGCAGGGTCGAGGCCGCCAGCCCGACATCCTCGGGGCGCATGATCTCGAAGTTCTGCGGGTTCTTCAGCATCCCGTCCTGATGGATGCCGCTTTCATGGGCAAAGGCGTTCTTGCCGACAATCGCCTTGTTGAACTGCACCGGAAAGCCCGAGACCTGCGCCACCCGGCGGCTGATCGCCATGATCCGGGTAGTGTCGACATTGGTGCGGTAGGGCAGGATGTCGTTGCGCACCTTGATCGCCATCACCACTTCTTCCAGCGCGGTGTTGCCGGCACGCTCGCCCAGCCCGTTGATCGTCGATTCGATCTGGCGCGCGCCCGCCTCGACGGCGGCCAGCGCGTTCGCCGTCGCCATGCCAAGGTCGTTGTGGCAATGGGTGGCGAACACCACCTCGTCGGCGCCGGGCACCCGTTCGATCAGCATGCGGATCAGGGCAGCGCTTTCGCGCGGCGCGGTATAGCCCACCGTGTCGGGAATGTTGATCGTGGTCGCGCCCGCCTTGATCGCGATCTCGATCACCCGGCAGAGATAGTCATGCTCCGTCCGCGTTGCGTCCATCGGCGACCATTGCACGTTGTCGCAGAGGTTGCGGGCGTGGCTTACGCTGTCGTGGATCAGGTCGGCCATCGCGTCCATCGACAGGCCGGGGATCTCGCGGTGCAGGGGCGAGGTGCCGATGAAGGTGTGGATGCGCGGCTGGCGCGCGTGTTTCACCGCCTCCCAGCAGCGGTCGATATCCTTGAAGTTGGCGCGGGAAAGCCCGCAGATCACGGCATCCTTGGCTCGCCTGGAAATCTCGCTGACCGCCGCGAAATCGCCCTCGGAGGCGATCGGGAAACCGGCCTCGATGATGTCGACGCCCATCTCGTCGAGCATCTCGGCAATCTCGAGCTTTTCCTCGTGGGTCATCGTCGCGCCGGGACTTTGCTCGCCGTCACGCAGCGTCGTGTCGAAAATCAGGACGCGGTCCTGTTCTGTCGGGTTGGTCATGTCGGTATCTTTCTGTTGTTTCTTAGCCGTCGGCACTTCGGCGCGCACGATGTCCCCTGAGCGGTCGCGCCAAAGGGCACGCTCAGAGGCGGCTAAGAAGCAGCAGCGCAGCGGCAAGCGGACGCAAGGATGCGCCGGGCCTGCTCGGAATATGGGCTGCCGTTTTCATGTGCGGCACTATAGCCGGGGCAGATCGAATGAAAAGGTCTTTTTGATCCATGCCTCGACCGCTATCCGTAAAGGCGAGTGGGGGCCGTGAAGGATAATCGGGGATTGCGGGCGGGTGATTGAGAGAAGAACGCGGATACGAGCCTGTCGCGGCTTAACAAACGGAAGAAACTGGATAAAAGGGATAGGCCGTGTCCGAATCAGACTTGGCCCGACCTTGGGGCCAAAGCACATCTGGCCCGGAACCGGACGGAACGGAACGCGCAGCAGATCGACCAATCATTTCCCTCATCAAACCTATTGTGCCAGTAGCAGGAGTTGACCGGCCCATGAGCCAGCCTCGGAAACGAAAGAGCGCCGCGGACCGACGCGCCGAGATCGTCGAGACAGCGATCCGGCTGTCCGCCGCGATCGGGCCGGATCGGGTCACGACACAACAGCTTGCCGACGAGGTCGGCGTGACCCAGCCGGCGATCTTCCGGCACTTTGCCAGCAAGTCCGACATCTGGCGCGCGGTCGGCGACCATATCGCCGCGGGGTGCAGGGAGGTCCACGCCCGGTTGCGCGATGACGACGCCGCCGATCCGCACGGCGCGCTGGTCAACGTCATCGGGAATCATTTCGTCCATATCGCGAAGAACCCGGCGGTCACCACCATCCTGTTCTCGCGCGAGCTGCACATCGACGTCGCCACCCTGCGCGAAACCTTCGCCGAGGTCATGGCCGAGCGCCGCGCGACGATTGCCGAGCTGATCCGCGACGCCCAGGCCGCCGGCCTGCACCGCACCGAGATTGTCGCCGAGGATGCGGCGCATCTGGTGATGGCGGCGGTCCAGGGGATGTCGATGCGCTGGAGTCTCGAGGACCGGGCCTTCGATCTACCCGCCGAAGGCACGCGCATGGTCGGCGCGCTGCTCGAGTCGTTCCGGGCCTGACACCGCCAGCCGACGGCGCCGCGCGGCCCCTTGCGGCGGCGCGCTTTACGCATTCAAATTGTCGCAGATAACCGGGTTCTTTCCGCCCGGCTTGTGTTGTAGAATGTTGCGCAATCCTGCGTTGGCCGGAAAGAATCGGACTCGTGGCGAGGTCGCAGGCAAGAGTTCCCGTAACCGGCAGGTCGGACCTGTCTCGCGCGGGAAGCAAGGGAGAAATCATGGCACATGTCGTCGTTCTCGGGGCCGGTCTTGGCGGGACCATTCAGGCGTTTGAGCTGAAGGACACGCTGACGCGCAGCGACAAGATCACGGTGATTTCCAACAAGCCGTATTTCCAGTTCACCCCGTCCAATCCCTGGGCGGGCGTAGGCTGGCGGTCCAAGGACGATGTCACCGTCGACCTCGCGCCGGTGATGAAGCGGCGCGGCATCGACTTCATCTGCGACGCGGCCGAAAAGCTTCTGGCCGACGAGAACAAGATCGTGCTCGCCTCGGGTCGGGAGGTCACCTACGACTACCTGATCATCGCGACCGGCCCGGAACTGGCCTTTGACGAGATCGAGGGCTTTGGCCCGGATGCGCATACCAACTCGGTCTGCCAGATCGAACACGCCGAGAAATCCGGCGGCGCCGGTGGCACATGGGAGCAGTTTTGCGCCAATCCCGGCCCGATCGTGGTCGGCGCGGTGCAGGGGGCAAGCTGCTTCGGCCCGGCCTATGAATACCTCTTGACCATCGACACCGACCTGCGTCGGCGCAAGATCAAGCACAAGGTGCCGATGACCTACGTCACCTCCGAGCCCTATATCGGCCATCTCGGCCTTGGCGGCGTCGGTGACACCAAGGGGTTGCTGGAATCCGCCCTGCGCGACCGCGATATCAAGTGGATCACCAACGCCAAGACCACGAAGTTCACCGAGGACGCGGTGCATTGCATCGAGGTCAACGAGGACGGCACCGAGAAGAAGACCCACGAGGTGCCTTCGAAATACACCATGATGCTGCCGGGGTTTCGCGGCATTCCCGCACTGATGGGGATCGAAGGGCTGGTGAACCCGCGCGGCTTCGTCATCGTCGACGAGTATCAGCGCAACCCGAAATACCGCAACATCTTCGGCATCGGCGTCGCTATCGCCATCGCGCCGCCGGTCGCCACCCCGGTGCCGACGGGTGTTCCGAAAACCGGCTTCATGATCGAATCGATGGTGACCGCCACCGCGCGCAACCTGCCCCGGATCATCCGCGGCGAAGAGCCCAACGAGTTGCCAAGCTGGAACGCGTTGTGCCTTGCCGATTTCGGCGACCGGGGTGCGGCCTTCCTTGCGATGCCGCAGAATCCGCCGCGCAACGTGAACTGGGCGGCGGAAGGCAAGTGGGTGCACTGGGCCAAGCTGGCCTTCGAATGGTATTTCATCCGCAAGATCAGAAAGGGCGTGTCCGAGCCCTGGTATGAGAAATTCGCGATGAACCTGATGAAGATCAACAAGATCCGCTGAGGGTCGTTCGATCGCGACAGGGGCCGTCCTTCTGGGCGGCCCTTTTCATGTCCGGGGGGCAAACTCAAAGCGCCGCAGCGCCACGCACGCAGGCCTCGATGTTGTTGCCATCCGGGTCGAGAACGAAGGCGCCGTAGTAGTCGCCCGCCCCCTCGCGCGGACCGGGTTTGCCGTTGTCGGTTCCGCCAGCATCGAGTGCGGCGCGGTGGAAGGCGTCCACGGCAGACTTGCATGGGGCGATGAAGGCGATATGGGCCTGATTGATGCCGGCGCGCGAGCCTTCGACCCAGTAGGAGGGCCGGAGGGTTCCGATCCAGAGATAGGGGATAGGCTCCTCGGCGCTCTTGCCGAAGACAAAGGAGTGTTCGCAATTGTCGGCGGTCGCAAGGCCCAGCGCCCCGGCGACCGCGTCATAGAAGCGGCGCGCGCGGGCAAGATCGGTCACGACAATTCCGGTGTGGTCGATCATCGCAAACCCTCCTCCATGGCCGGGCAACGACGCGCCCGCGCCGCGATGCCAGGACCGAGCGAAGGCGCCAGCCCCGGGTTTTCAGGTCACCCCGGGCTGGCATTTCGCAAGACCCGGCGCGTCAGTTCGCGCCTGCCGGGGCTGCGTCTGCCGGGGCCGCGTCTGCCGGGGCCGCATCTGCGGGGGCTGCGTCAGCCGGGGCTTCTTCCTCGGTCGCGGTCTCGCCGCTCTCGAGCATCGTGCTCAGAACGCCGTCGATCCACTGGCCGGACGCGCGGGTGCCGTCGGAATAGGACACGGTCCCCTGCCCCTCGCGCACGCCGTCGACGAACTCGCCCTCATAGACCGATCCGTCGGTATAGGTCTCGACCCCGACGCCGTTCGCCAGCCCCTTGGCCCAGGTGCCCTCGTAGCCGCTGCCGTCCGGCTTGGTCAGCTTGCCCTGCCCGGCGCGCTTGTCGGCCGAGAATTCGCCGACATAGACCGTGCCATCGGCAAAGATCGTCGTGCCCTGGCCGTGGCGCAACCCGGCCTTCCAGCTGCCGAAATAGCTGTAGCCATCCGGATAGGTCAGCGTGCCTTCACCCTCGTAGAGTCCGGCCGCGAAATTACCGTCGTAGATCGCACCGTTGGCATAGGTCGCCACGCCCTCGCCGTCGAACACGCCGTCCTGCCAGCCGCCCTCGTAGGTCGAGCCGTCGGGATAGGTGATCTTGCCCTGACCGTCCGGCAACCCGGCGCGGAATTCGCCGGCATAGACGGAATTGTCGGGATAGGTGATCGTGCCCGTGCCCTCGATCTGGCCCTCGATCCAGTTGCCGGTATAGCGAAAGCCGTCCGCGCCGGTGAAGCTGCCCTGACCGTGGCGCTTGTCGTTGACGAAGGCGCCTTCGTAGACGTCGCCGTTGGCATAGGTCACCTTGCCCTCGCCCGCGCGCACTCCGGCCACAAAGCTGCCTTCGTAGACGTCGCCGTTGGGCTGGGTCAGCTTGCCCTCGCCCTGCATCTGGCCATCGGCCCAGCTGCCGAAATAGATCATCCCGTCGGCACCGGTGAAGGTGCCCTGCCCGCTGCGCTGGTCGTCCTTCATGCCGCCGTCATAGACCGAGCCGTCGGCATAGGTGGAGCGGCCGGTTCCGTCCTTCACGCCCATCACCCAGTCGCCCTCGTAGACATAGCCCGAGGGGCTTTCCATCCGGCCCTGGCCGTGATGCAGCGCGGTGCGAAAGCCGCCCTCGTATTTCACCCCGTTGGCGTAGATCGCCACCCCGGAGCCATTGATCTTGCCCTCGACCCAGTCGCCCTCATAGCTCGACCCGTCGGCGAAGGTGATCTTGCCGAAGCCGTGCGGCTTGCCCTTGGCGAAACTGCCCTCGTAGACCGAGCCGTTGGGAAACCGCGCGGTGCCTGGGCCGCGGATCTCGCCATCGACGAACTGGCCGGTATATTCATAGCCCGACGGCATCCGGTAGGTGCCCTCGCCATGCGGCTCGCCTTCCTTGAAGGTGCCCTCGTAGACGCCGCCATCGTCATATTGCTTGACCTCGACGCCGCCATCCTGCGCCACGGCACCGCCTGCGGCCAGCATGAACCCAAGCGCCAGACCCAGCCGGGCCGGCGCATGTCTCTTCCGAACCAGTTGACCCATGTCACTCCTCTTTCCGCGCCTGCCGTTCCCACTATGCCTGAAACCTATGCGAGCACCCGTGCAGAGACAAATGTTTTCGCCCGCCTTCGCGCCGCTGGCGGCTTTTCCTCGCGCGCGAACCTGTTAAATGTCAAAGTGTTCGCAACGGAGCGCGCATGACCCATCGTTTCCGCCTGACCCTGGCCCAGCTCAACCCGACCCTTGGCGCGATCGGCGACAACGCCGCCACGGCCCGCGCCGCATGGGCCGAGGCGAAAGCCGCCGGCGCCGACATGATCGCCTTTCCCGAAGCGTTCCTGACCGGCTATCAGGCGCAGGACCTGGTGATGCGCCCGGCGTTCTGGCGCGATGCGATGGATGCTGCCAACCAGCTTGCGCGTGAATGCGCCGATGGGCCGGTGATTGGCATCGGCGCGCCGTTCCACGACGGGCACGATCTGTTCAACGCCTATTACATCCTCGAAGGCGGCGCGGTGCGGCTGCGGGTGACAAAGCAGGTGCTGCCAAACGAGACCGTTTTCGACGAAATGCGCGTCTTCACCCCCGGCCCGGACCAAGGCCCGTTCCGTGTCGGCCCGCTCATGATCGGCACTCCGATCTGCGAGGACGCATGGTGGCCCGAGGTCTGCGCCACGATGGTTGATGCTGGGGCCGAGGTTCTGCTGGTGCCCAACGGCTCGCCCTATTACCGCGACAAGATGCCGATCCGGCACGCCCATATGCGCGACCGGGTGGCCGAGACCGGGCGCGCGCTGATCTACCTCAACCTTGTCGGCGGGCAGGACGATCAGGTGTTCGACGGTGCCAGCTTCGGCCTCAACCCCGGCGGCGACATAGCGTTTCAACTGCCGCAGTTCGAGGAAACCCTCGCCCATATCGACCTGACCGAGACCGGCGCGGGCTGGCGGATCGAGCCGGCCGCGATCACCCCCATGCCCGATGCCTGGGAGGCCGATTATCACGCGTTGGTGCTGTCCTTGGCCGACTACATGCGCAAGACCGGGTTTTCCAAGGTGCTGCTGGGGCTGTCGGGCGGGCTCGACTCGGCAATTGTCGCGACCATCGCCGCCGATGCGCTGGGGCCAGAGAATGTCCGCTGCGTGATGCTGCCTTCGGAATTCACCAGCGACGCCTCGCTGGACGATGCCAGGGCGGTGGCCGAAGCTCTGGGCTGTCGCTATGATTTCATCCCGATCTCGGGGCCGCGCGCCGCCGTGACCGAGGCGCTGGCGCCGCTGTTCGCCGGCACCAAACCCGACGTGACCGAGGAAAACATCCAGTCGCGCCTGCGCGGTGTGCTGCTGATGGCGCTGTCCAACAAGTTCGGCGAAATGCTGCTGACCACCGGCAACAAATCCGAAGTCGCGGTCGGCTATGCCACGATCTACGGCGACATGGCAGGCGGCTACAACCCGATCAAGGACCTCTACAAGACCCGCGTGTTCGAAACCTGCCGCTGGCGCAACGCCAATCACAGGCCGTGGATGATGGCCCCGGCGGGCGAAGTGATCCCGCCGCGCGTGATCGACAAGCCGCCCAGCGCCGAGCTGCGCGCCGATCAGAAGGACGAGGACAGCCTGCCGCCCTACCCGGTGCTCGACGCGATCCTCGACGGGCTGATCGACCGCGAGGCAAGCGTGGCCGATCTGGTCGCCGAGGGGTTTGCGCGTGAAACCGTGAAGAAGGTCGAACACCTGATCTTCATCTCGGAATACAAACGCTTCCAGTCCGCCCCCGGCACCCGCCTGACGCCGCGCAGCTTCTGGCTCGACCGTCGCTATCCGCTGGTGAACCGCTGGCGCGATGGGAGTTGAGCGGCGGTCGCCGTCTTGCTACCGTCGCGCGAACCCAAACCCTTGCGAGGTATCCCATGTTCCGATTTGCCCCTGCCATCGCCGCCACCATGCTGACCCTGCCCGCCGTGGGTCAGGAGCTTCTGCCGCGCTATAGCGTCATGGGCACCGTCACGGTGACGGTGGACGGCACCGAACACGACCTCGTCATCCCCTTCGACACCGACAATGACAGCGCCTCCGCCGAGGAGAACAACTTCATGGGCAGGCGCAGCGTCAACTTTGTGGCCTACAGCGTTGGCGACGACGGCGAGCCCGCCAGCCCGATGCTGCAACTGACCTTCTGGGTCACGGACGGCGCCGGCGACATCCTGTCGGCCGAGTTCTTCGATCAGGGTTACGACGCCCCGCTCGCCGTCGAGAGCGATGAAGGCACGGTCGCCTTCAGCGCGTTCTCGATCACCGAGGCGAACGAGATCGAGGCCAGTTTCGCGGGCGAATTCCTGCGGATGGAAAACTACATGTCCGCTCCCGCCATCGCGCCGGACGCCACCCCGGTGGCGTTCAGCGGAACCGTTGTCGTTACCGTGCCAAAGCCGGAATAGGCCGCGTGGCCGGTACGGGCTGAGCGCGAGCACCTGATCTTCATCTCGGAATAGAAGCGTTTCCAGTCCGCCCCCGGCACCCGCCGGACACCGCGCAGCTTCTGGCTCGACCGTCGCTATCCGCTGGTCAACCGCTGGCGCGATGGGAGTTGAGCGGCGACCGCCGTCCTGCTACATTTGCCGCAGTCACAGCCTTCACGAGGCGCCCCATGCTCCGTCTTGCCGCCGCCGTCAGCGCCGCGATGTTCGCCATGCCGGTCCTCGGCCAGGTGTTTGTCCTTGAACCTGCCCAATACACCGTCATGGGCACCCTCGACGTGACGGTCGACGGCACCGAGCATCACCTCGTCATCCCCCTCGAAACCGCCGGCTCCGCCTTTGCCTCGGAACGCATCGTCAAGGGCAGGCGCTGGTTCATCCTTGCGGGCTACACCGTGGGGGATACGGGCAATCTGATGTTCGATTTCAGGACCGATGCCGATCTGACAGATAACCCACGACTGCAAATGAGCTTCTGGGTCGATGACGGCGCCGGCGCCTTGGAGGTGGCCAATTTCTTCGACGGGGGGTCGAACACCCCGCTTTCCGCCGGAAGCACCGGCGGCACGGTCGCCTTCAGCGCGTTCTCGATCACCGAGGCGAACGAGATCAAGGCCAGTTTCACGGGCGAATTCCTGCGGATGGAAAACTACATGTCCGCTCCCGCCATCGCGCCCGACGCCACCCCGGTGGCGTTCAGCGGAACCGTTGTCGTTACCGTGCCAAATCTGGAATAGGCCGCGTGGTCGGCACGGGCCGACCGCCGACAACTCGCGGCCTATTCCCACCAGCGGTCGATCGCCGCGATGTCGTCGTCGGACCAGCCGAAATGATGCGCCAATTCGTGCACCATCACATGCGCCACCAGATCGGCCAGTTCCACGTCGCCGCGCGCGATCCACTCATCAAGGATCGCCCGGCGGAACAGCCAGATCGTGTCCGGCCCATGCCCCGAGTCCATCACCGACTTCTGCGTCAGCGGGATGCCCTCGTAGAGCCCGGTCAATTCGAAGGGATCGTCAATCTCCATCTCATCCAGCAGCGTATCGGACGCCAGATCGTCGACCCGCAGCAGAACCGCCCGCGCCGGGACACGAAACGCCTCGGGTAGCGCCTCGACCGCGGCCAGCGCCATCTGCTCGATCTCGTCCAGCCCCGGCGGCAACATCACCAGCCACCCGTGTTGATGAAGGCCCCCGCCATCACGAACAGCACCGAAAACAGCGTCACCGCGCGGATGTGCCAGCCCATCAGCGGCAGCGTTTGAGCCGTCAGATGCGGGATCACCCGGAACCGCGCATTCAGCGCAAGCCCGGCCGTCATCGCCAGCAGGATCAGCTTGACCGCGACCGCGCCCGAGGTCGGATCGTCGAAGGCAAACCAGCCGCGCCAGTCCGGCGCGACCTCAAGCGCCAGCCACAGCCCGCTCGCCACCTGCACCAGCAGCGCGGGAATACCGATCCGCTCGAAACCACCCTCGAAATCCGTCAGGATGCCGGGTGAGCGGGCCTTCAACGCACGCGGCAACACGCTGAGCGCGAGCACCAGATGCCCCCCGGTCCAGATCGCCGCGCCAAGCAGATGCGCGGAAAGCACCCAGTAGAACATCGCGTTTCCTTTCCCGACTCGGACCGCCCAGATATGGACAAAACCCGGCGCATATGAAAGAGCAGCCGGCAAGGAGACCGCCATGACCACCACCCGTTTCGCGCCCTCGCCCACCGGCTATCTGCATGTCGGCAACCTGCGCACCGCGCTGTTCAATTTCCTGATCGCCCGCAAGTCGGGCGGCACCTTCATCCTGCGGCTCGACGACACCGACCCGGAACGCTCGAAGGTCGAATATGCCGATGCGATCAAGGAAGACCTCGAATGGCTGGGGCTGACCTGGGACCGGGTGGAAACCCAGTCGTCACGGCTCGACCGCTACGAGGAAGCCGCCGACGAATTGCGCGCCAAGGGCCGGTTCTACGAGTGCTTTGAAACCCCCACCGAGCTTGACCTCAAGCGCAAGAAACAGCTCAACATGGGCAAACCGCCGGTCTATGACCGTGCGGCGCTGGAGCTGTCAGAGGCCGACAAGGCCGCCCTGCGGGCCGAGCGCGGCGCGGGCCACTGGCGCTTCAAGCTCGACCAGACGCGGATCGAATGGACCGACGGCATCCTCGGTGCGCTATCGATCGACGCCGCCAGCGTGTCCGACCCGGTGCTGATCCGCGCCGACGGGCAGTTCCTCTACACGCTGGCCTCGGTCTGCGACGACGTCGATTTCACCATCACCCACGTGGTGCGCGGCTCGGACCACGTCACCAACACCGCGACCCAGATCCAGATCATCGAAGCCCTTGGCGGCGCGGTGCCCAGTTTCGCGCACCACTCGCTGCTGACCGGCCCGCAGGGCGAGGCGCTGTCGAAGCGCCTTGGAACCCTCAGCCTGCGCGACCTGCGCGCCCAGGGCATCCAGCCGATGGCACTGCTCAGCCACATGGCGCGGCTGGGCTCGTCGCAGCCGATCGAGTTGCGCCACTCGCTTGACGAGATCATCGAAGGCTTCGATCTGTCGGCCTTCGGCTCCGCGCCGACGAAATTCGATGTCGCCGACCTGTTTCCGCTGACCGCGCATTACCTCGCCAGCCTGCCCTACCCTGCCGTCGCCGATCAGGTCCGCGCGCTGGGCGTGCCTGACAGCATCGCCGAGGCGTTCTGGACCGTGGCGCGCGAGAACATCACCACGATGGCCGACCTCGAGGGCTGGTGGGCGCTCTGCCGCGACGGTGCCGAACCGCTGGTCGACGCCGACGACCGCGAGATGATCGCGGCCGCCTTCGAACTGTTGCCCGAACCGCCCTATTCCACCGAAAGCTGGGGTGAGTGGAGCAATGCGGTCAAGGCCGCGACCGGGCGCAAGGGCCGGGGCCTGTTCATGCCGCTTCGAAAGGCGCTGACCGGCATGGAACATGGCCCGGACATGTCGTCGCTGATGCCGCTCCTGCAGAAGGTCCGGCGCTGACCGCACAGCTTCATCTTGGCTGAAATACTCCCGCCGGAGGCATGAAAGTTTCAACCCGACCGCTCGGCAATCGCCGACCTCAACCGGTCACACGCGCCAGTTTCCCCCACCCGATCCTGCGTCCGGGCCGAAGGCGGGGGCTTGCGCGGGCAGGGCAAGGCGGCTACCGTCTTGCAACCCTGCGCAGGGAGAATCCGGAGGGCCGCTTGCGGTCTGGCCGGTGCCGAAGGAGCAACCGCCCCGGTAAACTCTCAGGCAAACGGACCGCGCGGGGACAGACTCTGGAGAGATCCCGGCATGCCGGGGCGCCGAAGGGATAACGATCTCAGGCGAAGGGACAGAGGGGGCATCAGACGGGCCAGAGGCCCGGCGATGCCCGGCGCGCCACGCCGGCAGGGGAAACCTGATGAGTGATTTGAAGCGCACGGTCTTTTTCGATCTTCACAAGGAATACGGGGCCAAGATGGTGCCCTTCGCGGGCTGGGAAATGCCGGTGCAATTCGCACCCGGCGTGATGAAGGAACATCTTCACACCCGCAGCGGCGCGGGGCTGTTCGACGTCAGCCACATGGGCCAGATCATCCTGCGCGGCGACAACGCGGCGGCGGCGCTCGAGGCGCTGGTGCCGGTCGATGTGGTCGGGCTGAAACCAGGCCGGCAACGCTACGCCATGTTCACCACGCCCGATGGCGGGCTGATCGACGATCTGATGATCGCCAACAGGGGCGACCACCTGTATCTGGTGGTGAACGCGGGCCGGCGCGATGTTGACCTTGCCTATCTTCACGCCAAGCTGCCCGCACATGAGATCGAGGAGATCACCGGTCGCGCGCTGATCGCGCTGCAGGGTCCCAAGGCCGAGGACGCGCTTGCCGCGCTCAATCCTTCTGTCCGCGACATGCGCTTCATGGATATCGCCGACATGGACCTTGCGGGCGCAACCTGCTGGGTCAGCCGCTCGGGCTATACCGGCGAGGACGGCTTCGAGATCTCGGTGCCCAACACGATGGCGCCCCGCCTCGCGCGGGCGCTGCTGGAAAATCCCGACGTGCAGCCGATCGGCCTTGGAGCGCGCGATTCGCTCCGGCTCGAGGCAGGGCTCTGTCTTTATGGCTCCGATATCGGCGAAACCACCACGCCCGCCGAGGCCGACCTTGGCTGGGCGATCCAGAAGGTCCGCCGCCCCGGCGGCGCGCGCGCGGGCGGCTTTCCCGGCGCGGACAAGATCCTTGGCGAGCTTGCGAATGGCCCTGCCCGCCGGCGTGTCGGACTGCAACCCGAAGGCCGCGCCCCGATGCGCGCGGGCACCGAGCTTTTCGCCGATGAGGACAGCGCCGAAGCCATTGGCACCATAACCTCCGGCGCCTTCGGCCCGTCGATTGAACGGCCGATGTCGATGGGCTATGTCCCCGCCGACATGACCCAACCCGGCACAAGGCTGTTTGGTGACGTGCGCGGCAAGCGCCTGCCCGTCACCGTTGTCGAACTGCCGTTCCACCCCCACGCCTACAAACGTTGAACCGACAGGAGTTTTTTCCCGATGAAATATACCGAAGAACATGAATGGCTCGAAGAAGCCGACGGCATCGTGACCGTCGGCATCACCATCCATGCCGCCGAGCAACTGGGCGATATCGTCTTTGTCGAACTGCCCGAGGTCGGCACCATCGTCTCGAAAGACGACGAGGTCGTGGTGATCGAAAGCGTCAAGGCCGCCTCCGACATCCTCGCGCCGCTCGACGGCGAGATCGTCGAGGTGAACGAGCAGGTCGCGGAAGACCCCGGCAAGATCAACGAGGACGCCGAGGGCGACGGGTGGTTCTTCAAGCTCAAGATCGAGGATGCCTCGGTGCTCGACGAGTTGATGGACGAAGCCGCCTACAAGGCCTTCATCGGCTGACATCGCGCCGGGGCTTGTGCCAGGGCCCCGGCAAATCGCGTGCAACAGACCTGCGCCCCCTGCGGAGAATACCATGTCCTTCAAGCCCACCGACTACCGGCCCTATGACTTCGCCAACCGCCGCCATATCGGCCCCTCGCTCGCCGAGATGGACGAGATGTTCGCGACGCTGGGCGTTGCCAGCCTGGACGAGCTGATCGACCAGACCGTGCCGAAGTCGATCCGCCAGACCGAACCGCTCGATTTCGGCAAGGCCCTGTCCGAGCGCGAAATGCTGCACCAGATGCGGATCGTCGCGTCCAAGAACAGGGTGCTGCGCTCGCTGCTTGGCCAAGGCTATCACGGCACGGTGACGCCGCCGGTGATCCAGCGCAACATCCTTGAGAACCCCGCCTGGTATACTGCCTACACGCCGTATCAGCCGGAGATCTCGCAAGGCCGGCTCGAGGCGCTGTTGAACTTCCAGACGATGGTGTCGGACCTGACCGGGCTTGCCATCGCCAATGCCTCGCTGCTGGACGAGGCCACCGCCTGCGCCGAGGCGATGACCATGGCACAGCGGGTGGCGAAGTCGAAGGCCACCGCCTTTTTTGTGGATGAGAACTGCCACCCGCAGAACATCGCGGTGATGAAGACCCGCGCCGCGCCGCTTGGCATCAAGGTGATCGTGGGCGCACCAGAGACGCTCAACCCCGCCAAGGTGTTCGGGGCGATATTCCAGTATCCCGGCACGCATGGCCATGTGCGCGACTTCACCGACGCCATTACCGCGCTGCACGATGCCAAGGCAATCGGCATCGTCGCCGCCGATCCGCTGGCCCTGACGGTGCTGAAGGAACCCGGCGCGATGGGGGCCGACATTGCCGTCGGCTCGACCCAGCGCTTCGGCGTTCCGATGGGCTATGGCGGGCCGCACGCGGCCTACATGGCCTGCACGGACGCGCATAAACGCGCCCTGCCCGGCCGTCTTGTCGGCGTGTCGATCGACGCGCGTGGCAACAAGGCCTATCGCCTCGCGCTGCAAACCCGCGAACAGCATATCCGGCGCGAGAAGGCCACGTCCAACGTCTGCACCGCGCAGGCGCTGCTGGCGGTCATGGCCGGCTTTTACGCGGTGTTCCACGGCCCCGAAGGGCTGAAGGCCATCGCCCAGCGCATCCACCGCAAGACGCTGCGGATGGCCAAGCGGCTGGAAGCTGCCGGCTTCAAGGTCGAGCCCGAGGCGTTCTTTGACACCATCACCGTCGAGGTCGGCCTCTTGCAGAAGGGCGTTCTGCGCGCGGCGGTGCGCGAGGGCATCAACCTGCGGCCCGTGGGCAAGACCAAGGTCGGCATCACGCTGGACGAGCCGACCCGCGCGGAAACCATCGAGGGCGTCTGGCGTGCCTTCGGGATCGACGCCAAGGACGATGACTTCACCGACGACTACCGCCTGCCGGGCGACATCCTGCGCGTCTCCGACTATCTGACCCATCCGGTGTTTCACATGAACCGGGCCGAGACCGAGATGATGCGCTACATGCGCAAGCTCGCGGACCGCGATCTGGCGCTTGACCGGGCGATGATCCCGCTTGGGTCCTGCACGATGAAGCTGAATTCCGCCGCCGAGATGATGCCGATCAGCTGGCGCGAATTCTCGATGCTGCACCCGCTCTGCCCGCCGGGTCAGGCCGAGGGCTATCGCATCCTGATCGACGACCTCAAGGCCAAGCTCTGCACCATCACCGGCTATGACGCGATGTCTATGCAGCCGAACTCCGGAGCGCAGGGCGAGTATGCCGGGCTGATGACGATCCGCGCCTATCACGCCGCGCGCGGCGAGACGCATCGCGACGTCTGCCTCATTCCGATGTCGGCGCATGGCACCAACCCGGCTTCGGCGCAGATGGCGGGGATGAAGGTGGTGGTGGTGAAATCGGCCGAGAACGGCGACGTCGATGTCGCCGATTTCCGCGCCAAGGCCGAGGCGGCTGGTGACAACCTTGCCGCCTGCATGATCACCTATCCCTCGACCCACGGCGTGTTCGAGGAAACCGTGCGCGAGGTCTGCCAGATCACCCATGACCACGGCGGGCAGGTCTATATCGACGGCGCCAACCTCAACGCGCTGGTCGGCCTCGTGAAGCTGGGCGAGCTGGGCGGCGACGTCAGCCACCTGAACCTGCACAAGACCTTCGCGATCCCGCATGGCGGCGGCGGGCCGGGCATGGGGCCGATCGGGGTCAAGGCGCATCTGGCGCCATACCTGCCCTCCGACCCATACAAGGGCAAGGAAGGCGCGGTCAGCGCCGCGCCCTATGGCTCTGCCTCGATCCTGCCGATTTCATGGGCCTATGTGCTGATGCTGGGCGGCGCGGGCCTGACGCAGGCGACGCGGGTGGCGATCCTCAATGCCAACTACATCGCGACGCGGCTGAAGGGGGCCTACGAGGTGCTCTATGAGGGGCCGACCGGGCGGGTTGCGCATGAATGCATCATCGACGTGCGCCCGTTCGACGAAAGCGCCGGCGTCACCGTCGAGGATATCGCCAAGCGGCTGATGGACGCGGGCTTTCACGCGCCGACGATGAGCTGGCCGGTGGCGGGCACCCTGATGATCGAACCGACCGAGTCCGAGACCAAGGCCGAGATCGACCGCTTCTGCGACGCGATGCTGGCGATCCGCGAGGAGATCCGCGCGATCGAGAACGGCAAGATGGACGCCGAGAACAACCCCTTGAAACACGCGCCGCACACCGTCGAGGATCTGGTGGGCGATTGGGACCGGCCCTATAGCCGCGAACAGGGTTGCTTTCCTCCGGGGGCGTTCCGGGTCGACAAATACTGGCCGCCGGTCAACCGGGTCGACAACGTCTATGGCGACCGCAATCTGGTGTGCGTCTGCCCGCCGCTCGAGAGCTATCAGGACGCGGCGGAGTAGGGCGACGGCGGTTTGACGATCAGTGTCCGCGCGGGGTTGAAAACGGCGCCGCGCGGGCGCACATATCGCGTAACCTGAATGTTTAGCGGGAGACGCCCGATGTCCAAACCGATGAAACTCACCTGCCTCGACTGCGGCGCGGTCAACCGGGTGCCCTCAGACAAGCTGGGCGCGGGTCCGAAATGCGGCACCTGCGGCGTGAAGCTGAACGACGCCAAGGTGCACGAGATCGACGCGGGCGTGCTTGCCAAGGCGTCCAAATCCGACGACCTGCCGCTGCTGGTCGATTTCTGGGCGCCGTGGTGCGGACCCTGCCGGATGATGGCGCCGGAGTTTTCCAAGGCGGCACAGGCGCTTGGCCCGAACGCGCGGCTGGTCAAGATCAACACCGAGGATCATCCCAAGGTGTCGATGAAGAACAACATCCGCGGTATTCCGACGATGATCCTGTACCAGAACGGCCGCGAGGTTGCCCGCCAGTCGGGCGCCGTTCCGGCCCGCGCGATCGAGGACTTCGTGCGCACCAAGGTCAGCGTCGGCGCGTGATCGTCGCAAGCGCGCGACACGTCATAACCGCTTGACACCGCGTGCCAGAAACGCCAGATAGCACCGCGTTGGGGTCGTAGCTCAGTTGGGAGAGCGCGTCGTTCGCAACGACGAGGTCAGGGGTTCGATCCCCCTCGGCTCCACCAAACTTCCCGACAATATCTCGATATATCAAGACGATTCAGAACCTGACCGGTGGCTTTCCCAGGAAATCCCTCGACAGGTGCCGGATCGTTGCGGAATTTGCCGGTGTCGTCCGAGACCATGGCGCTTGCGCGCTGGATCTGATCGACACGCATTGAGCCGCACGCTGGCCGCCGATCGACCGTAACTCAGACTATCGCCGGGCGCAGCTGGGTGACGCTGCGCCCGAAGCTGTCGACCAACGCCGCAGGGGTGGCATCAAGCGGCATCCCGCATCGTCCGGGTCTGGTCGAACCATGCCAGAACGGCGGCTTGCGACATCGGCAGATCGCAGGACAGCCCGGACCCGAAGGCGGCCCATGCCTCCTGGTAGGTCGGGCGCACGGCAAGCAGCACCGGCACATCCAGCGCAATGGCCTTGCCGATCAGGTCGCGAAACCCTCGGCCTTCGCTTTCGCCCCGGCCAAACCGGTTGAGGATCAAAAGATCCGCGCCGTCTTCAAGCTCGCGCTCGATGAACGACGCACATTCGGCCAGCGCGCCCGGATGCAGGCGGCACCCGCGCGAGCCGTTGCCCAGAGGTTGCGAGATGCGAAACACGCGGCCCGAGCCAAGGGTCGTGAGGTCCATGTCGGCGCAGTGACACTCTCCACCCTCGGCTCCGCGCGTCTGCAACGCACCGCGCACAGAAAGGCCGCTCATTGTCAGCGTCCGGGCGATGCCACCCAGAAATCCGTCGATATCTCCGTGCTCAAAGCGCACGGCGGCAAGGGGATAGAGGCTCATGATACGTCTCCAGCGGGGCAGAACGGACGCCAGAACAGCGGCGTGCCGGGTGATATTTCGCGGCAATCGGCGGGCACGATGGCCAGGCCGTCAGCGCCGGCAAGCGGCAGCAGCGTGGCCGACACGCCTTGCCCTAGACGCTCCAGAACGGGCAGGCCCGCGTCGGTCCGGTTGGCAAGACGCACCGGGAAAACCTCGGCCCGGCCGGCCTTGCGCGACCACTCGAAGCCCGCAACCGCCGGCACGGGGGCAAACGGCGCGATCCGCGCGCCCAGCAGGCGGGCGAGTTGCGGCAGCACGAACAGGTGAAAGCCGACATGCACGGCAAACGGGTTGCCCGGCAGGCCGGTGAACGCGGCCCCGCCCAGCGTGCCGAACATCACCGGCTTGCCCGGCTTCAGCGCCACGCGCCAGCCGTGAACCGTGCCTCCAGCGGCGATGAGCGCCGCGCGGATGTGATCCTTGCCGCCCATCGAGACCGCACCCGAGGACAGGATCAGGTCAAAGCTGCCTCCGATCCCGCGCAAGGCTTTGGCGGTGGCCGCAGCATCGTCGGGCAGGATGCCCAGATCGGTGACATCCGCACCGGCCTCGCGCGCCAGCGCTAGCAGCATCGGGCGGTTGGCATCGGGGATCTGGCCGGGCGCGCGCGGGCCGCTGCGCAATTCGTCGCCGGTGGAGAACACCGCCAGCCGCGGCTTGCGGACCACCTCGACCGCGTCGATGCCATTGGCGGCCAGCAGGCCGATGTGATGCGCCGCGATCCGCGTGTTGGCATCGAGCAGCTTCTGCCCGACCGCCTGATCGCTGCCCGCACGGCGGATATTGTCACCCACGGCAGGTGCGCGTTCGATATGAACCTTCGTGACCTTGTCGATGCAGGCCTCGACCATCACGACCGTGTCCGCGCCCGCAGGTAGCGGCGCACCGGTGAAGATGCGCATGGCGGTGCCGGTCGGCAGCTCGCGCGGCGCGTCGCCAGCGGCGATCGTGCCCGCGACCGGCAGGCAGCAGCGCCCATCCAGATCGGCGCGGCGCAGTGCAAAGCCGTCCATGGCAGAGTTGTCGAAAAACGGCATCGCCTCGGCGGCGCGGACGGGCTTGGCGGTGGTTCGGCCAAGCGCAGCGGCGAGCGGGACGGACCCCGTATCGGTGATCGGGGCGACCAGCGCCAGGGCGCGGACCAGCGCGTCGGGGACGCTCATCATTTCGGCGGCGTCCGCGAGGCTGTCGCAGCTGCAACCGGCGGTTACGCGAGCTGGGTGCATCGTCCTCTCCGCGAATTCCTTGGGTGAATGAGGTCAGGGGGCCGGATGATCCGGCCCCCGGCGTGTTATTGCGAACGCCTACATCGCGTCGGAGGCGTTCTTCATCAGGTAGTCCATCACCAGCTCGGCCTCCTCGCCTTCAAGGCCCGCACGCGGGAACATCGATGGCGTGATGCCGTTCCATTGTTGCCGCGTGAAGTGGGTGACTTCGCGCGGCGCGTGGCAGACGGTGCAGCGCTCGAAGTAGATCCGCTCACCCGGCCCCATGTCGGCGTAGAGCTCCTCGGTCAGCGCTTCCAGACGATCAAGCCCGAGAACGTCCTCGTCGATCGCGGCGATCTCCATGTCCTCGATGATGGCCGGTTTCTCGTAGGCCAGGTTCGGCCCTTCCGGGTCTTCACACTTGCGCATCGAGCACAGCACGGTGTTGGCCGTCGTCGCCTGGGCAAGGCCCGAGGAGGGTTGCGTCGAGGTCAGGAAGTTCACCAGACCCGAGTTGCACCGGCCCTTGCTGTCAAGCGACGGCCAGGCCCCTTCGTAGATCGAGACCACGCCCGGCATGATGTCGTCGCTGACAACCGCACCGGCGATCACCGTGCCACGGTCGTTGTAGAGCTCGACCAGATCGCCATCCTCGATGCCGCGATCCGCGGCGTCCTGGGTGTTGATCCGGACCGGCTCGCGCCCCTGCACCTTGTAGAGCGCGCGCAGGTTTTCCGACTGGTCCATCTGGCTGTGCAGGCGGAACCACGGGTGCGGCGACACGACGTGCAACTGGCCTTCCTTGGCGTTGCCGAGGTATTCGTGCTTTTCCATCCACATCGGCATGCCGGGCATGTCGTCGATCCCGAGCTTGGCGAAGTCCTCGCAGAACATCTCGATCTTGCCCGAGGCGGTGTGCAGCGGCTTGCCTTCGGGGTCGTTGTAGAACTCGCTGTGGCGGGTCCAGGCGCGGGCTTCCTCGGGCACCTCCATGCGGGCATAGCCCTTTTCCCAGAACTCCTCGAACGGCGTGTGCTCGGCCGCCCCGGATTTCTCGTAGGCGAGCCGGATGTGATACATCTTGTCCTCGCCTTCGGTGAACTGCATCCACAGGCCCAGCTTGTCGGCCAGACCTTCGAAGATCTCGTAGTCGGGCAGGCTGTCGCCGACCGGCTCGATCACCTTCTTCATGGCGTAGACCTTGTCGTTGGAATAGGTGCCGCCGACGCTGATGTCGTCCTGCTCCAATGTCGACGCCGCGGGCATCACGATGTCGGCCCAGCGCGTCGCCGCGGTCCACCAGACATCGACGCTGATGACGGTTTCGACGGTTTCAAGCGCGCGGATCAGGCGGTTGGTGTCCTGCTGGTGGCTCATGAAGTTGTTGCCGGCGTTGAAGATGACCTTCACGTCCGGGTAGGTGTGGGTATTGCCGTTGTAGAAGACCTCCTTGCCGGGGTTTTCCAGCATGTCGGTGATCCGGCTGGCCGGGCAGACGCCTTTGACGAAGTTTCGGCCCTGGGACATGCCCGTGGGGGTCGCCTTGCCCGACACCGGCATGCCGCCGTTGCCGTAGTGCCAGCTGAAGCCGACGCCGCAGCCCGGCTTGCCGATCTTGCCGGTGAGGGCGGCGAAGTTGATGATCGCCCAATGCGTCATCTCGCCGTGCTGGGCGCGTTGCAGCGACCATGCGCCGGCAATCGAGGTGTTGGACGTGGCGAACAGCTCGGCCATCTCGCGGATCTTGTCCGCCTCGATGCCGGTGATCCCGGCGGCCCAGTCCGGGGTCTTGGCAACGCCATCGTCGTCGCCATTGAGATAGGCGATCCACTTGTCGGCGCCGACGGTATAGGTGTCCATGTAGGCGCGGTCTTCGAGGCCTTGCGCAAGCACATGGTTGGCCATGGCGCAGAACAGGGCGACGTCGGTGTTCGGCACGATCCGGACCCAGTCGGCGTTGAGGTATTCGTCAGACGCGGTGCGCTGCGGGTTGATCGACACGAACTTGACGCCCGCGTCGCGGATCGATTCCCAATGGGCATACATGCCGTGGTCGGCCACGGTGAACTCGATGCGGTTGTTCTTGATCGGGTCGCACCCGACCAGCACGAACACCTCGGTGTGGTCGCGGATCGTCTCCCAGGCGGATTGCGCCGAATAGACCTCCATGTCGCCGATGATATGCGGCAGCGACACCTGGCTGGCGCCGGCCGACCAGTCGCCGGCGGTGTTGGTGCAGCCGCCGATGAGGTTGATCAGACGGCCCTGAAGCACGTTGGGCCGGAAGTTGCCCGCGTTCGACCAGCCGCCGTAGGACGAGCTGAAGATCGCTTCGTTGCCGTGGTTGGCAGCGGTGTCGAGCAGCGCCTTGGCCGACAGGCTCCAGACCGTGTCCCAATCGACCTGGACATAGGGTTCCTTGCCGCGCAACTCGGGCTTGGTGTCGCCGGTCTCCCAGCCCTCAAGATAGGATTTTCGCACCATCGGATAGTTGATCCGCGATTTGTCATAGGTGCGGTCCAGGATGCCGTGGCTCAGCATCTCGGTCGGGCGCGCGTCGATTTCCATGATGCTGTTGATGCCGACCAGCTTGCCGTCACGCACCACGGCCTCGAACGGGCCATAATGGGTCGCGTGGAAGGCGCGTCCCTTGAACGAGTTCGGGTCGAGCGCGGCCATGGCCGTTGTGCCCATCAGGCTGGTTGTGCCCAGAAGGGCAGCGCCGCCTTGCAGAAATGCGCGTCGGGACGGGTGGTTGAATGACATCTGATGCCTCCTGTGGCTGATTTTCCGGCTTCACATTATTCTTGTGGTAGTCGGCATTTGTTGATGCCGCGCAAAATGAGTTGTTCGAAAATGTAAGGAAATGTAATTTGGCGCATGGCCCATCACATCCTCATCGTGGAAGACGACCGTACCACGCGCATGCGCCTGGCGGCCTATCTGCGCCAGCAGGGGCACCGCGTCAGCGAGGCCGAGAACGCCGAGGAAATGGAGTTCATCATCCAGACCGATCCGCCCGAGGTGTTGCTTGTCGACATCAACCTCGAAGGCAAGGACGGGCTGACCATCACGCGCGAGCAGCGCGCCGCCTCGCGGGTCGGGATCATCCTTCTCACCGCGCGCAACGATCAGGTCGACAAGATCGTGGGGCTGGAAATGGGCGCCGACGATTACGTCACGAAACCCTTCGACAAGCGCGAGCTGGCGGCGCGGGTCAAGAACCTGCTGGCGCGCATTTCCGACATCGGAAAGCCTCCGCAAGGCCCTCCGCCGGTGGTGGATTTCGGCCCCTGGTGCTTTGATCGCATCCGTCGCAGGCTGGCGTCCGCCGCGCGCATCGAACCCCTCACCAAGCAGGAGTTCGACGTGATGTCAGCCCTTGCCGACCATCCCGGCCAGACGCTCAGCCGGGCGCGGCTGGCCGAGTTGATGGGGCGCGATGCCTTGCGCTCGAACGACCGGATGATCGACGTGGTGGTCGGGCGGTTGCGCAAGAAACTGGAGCGCGACCCCGCCAACCCCGAGTGGATCCTGACGGTGCACGGGCAGGGCTATCAGTTCGTGGACCCTTCGACCGTCTGAATCCCGGCCTCGGCGGCGGCGGCTTTCAGCATCGTTTCGGCATCGTCTGCGCGGCTTTGGACAAGGCGCAGCATATCCTCATCCGCGCCGTTCCCGGGGTCTTCCACGTCGGCCAACACAGAACAGAGCGCGTCCAGCCGGAAGTTCGAGGCCGCACCCTTCAACTTGTGCGCCGCCTTGCGTTGCGCCTCGGGCGCGGCGGTCAGGATGGTGTTCACGGCGCGGGGAAGGTCGTCGAGAAACTCCCGCACGATCTGCGCCGTGGTGTCCCGCCCCAGGTCGCGCAGGTCTTGGGTCAGGCTGTCCAGAACCTGGCGCAGATCGTGCGGCAGCGCGAGCGAGGGTACGCTTTTCAGAACCTCGGCAAGGGCGCGGGGCGAGACCGGCTTGGACAGGATCCGCGACACACCATGCCGCGCGCGGTTCTCGTGCGTGTCGTCGATCAGATGCGCGGTCAACGCGACCAGCAGGGGCCCATCTTCCGGCTGTCCAAGCTCCGCCGCCACCGCCTCACCGCGCATGTCCGGCAGATCGAGGTCGATCAGAACCAGATCGAACTCCTGCGTCCGGCAGGCCTGCAGACCGGCACTGCCCGTCGCGGCTTCGCTGACCTGGCATCCCAGCCGCTCGAGATAGCCGCGCGCGACCATCAGGTTCACGGCGTGGTCGTCTATCACCAGCACGCGGTGGCCCAGCCGGTCCTGCGGCATGCCCGCATCGTCCTCGGCCGCTTCGGCCAGATCGCCCTTTTGCAGCGGCACGGTCAGCGTGAAACGGCTGCCGACCCCAGGCTCGCTCTCGACGCTGAGCGCACCGCCCAGCGCCTCGGTCAGGTTGCGCGAAATCGCCAGGCCAAGGCCAATCCCCTCGATCCCCGCGCGCTTGGCTGAATCGGCCCGGGTATAGGCTTCGAAGGCGTGTGAGATCGCCTCTCGCGTCATGCCGATGCCGGTGTCCGCGACCGTGAAGCTGAGGACGGGCTCGCCGCTCTCCGGGTCGATGGCGTGATCCACCCGGAGCGTCACCGTCCCGCGCCTTGTGTATTTCACCGCGTTCGAAATCAGGTTGCCGACGATCTGGCGGATCTTCACCACGTCCCCGAACAGGGCCTGCGGCGCGGGCTCGGCCATGTCGATGATTGTCTCAAGCCCCTTTGGTGCGGCAAGGGACTGCAACTGATGCCCCATCTGCCCGACAAGTTCGCGCAGCCGGAAATGCACTGGATTGCCACGATTGCCCCTGTCCTCGCCCCCGGCATAGGCGAGGATATCGTTGGTGATCTCCAGCAGTTCGCGCGCCGAGGCAAGGGCGGTGCGCGCCCGGCTCTGGCGGTCCGCGTCCTGCTCCTCGACCACCAGCAGGTCGAGCATGCCGATGATGCCGTTCAGCGGCGTGCGGATTTCGTGGCTCATTCGGGCAAGAAACTCGGTCTTGCTCTGGTCGGCGGCCTCCGCCTGCGCACGCGCCGCGTCCGAGGCCTGCATCTCGGCAACAACGTCGCCGGTCCGCGCGATCACCGCTTCTTCGAGGCTGTCTCGCAGCCGCGCGGCGTCCCTGGCGCGGCGGCGCAGGATGTTGAGCGACTTTTCCATCCGCCCGATCTCGTCATTGCCGCTGATCGGCAAGGGGGCGCCATAATCGCCCCGCGCCACCGCAACGATGCGGCGAGATATATTGCCAAGCCGCTCGACCAGTTGCCGGCGCGCATAGAGCCAGAGCGTGGCCCCCACGATCACCGCGCCCATGACGATGACGAACAGCGCGACGATCATCCGCTCGGAGCGTTGCTTGACCGCCGCAATCTGCACAAGACTGGCCGCCTGAACGGTATCGCGCGCGGTGCGGCCCCGCTCTGAAAGTGCTGCGATGGTGGTGTCCAGAAGCGCGCGATCCTGTGCGATGGCGCGCTGCAGGGCGATCCGGTCCTGCTGCAACGCGATCACGCCGCCTTGCGCCAGAGCCTGCTGTTGCCGCGCCAGAAGCGTCGCCGCCTCGCGCCGGGCCATCGGTGACGGAAGGTAGGCCACGCGCCGCACCGCCAATGTCAGCCGCGCCGCCAGCGCGTCGCGCACCGTCTGCAATTCGTCCGGCGCCGCCAGCAGGGGAACCTGCTGGAATTGCAGGCGCGTGGCATCGACCATGCGGGCCAGTTCGGTTAACCGCTCGAACGCAAAGAAGTGGCGATCGGCCAGCGCGTCCAGCGTCTGCCGCGGGTCGGCGTCCGGTTTGGTGTAGAGATCGGCGATGCTGGCGGTGATCCTGAGACGGGCCAGATCGGTCTCGGCCTCGATCAGAGAGTCCAGCCGCGCGCCGTTTTGCGACATCTCGAGCGCCTCGGCGCGAACCTGCTGGGCCAGTCGCAGTTCCTCGCGCGCGTTCGCGCTCATTCGTGCAACAATGTCGGCCGCTTGTGGGGGTGGCTCGGATGGCGCCAGGGTCGGGCTCATCCGCTCCAGCCGCAGCGTGCCCTCCTCGATGCTCGTCACGGTCCGCATCAGCGCCTCGGTGACCTGATCGAGGCCCTCGCGCGTGTCAGCCTCGGCCAGCGCTTCCTCCAGCGAGTCGACCACCTCGACCGCCACGCCGATCCTGCTGGCCAGTTCGATTGCCGGCAGGCTGGTCTGGACAAGCTCGCCCTGCGCGCGCACCAGATAGCGGTTGACGCCGATTGCCGCCACACCCACCATGATGGCCAACGCCGCCATGGCGGAGAGTATCTGGATCAGCCTCGTGTCAAATCTCGTCCGTCGCATTTCCAGACATTACGTGGCCGCCTGTGCCGGCACAATCGCAGCGATCGGCATGGTTTTCGCGGCCTCGTTCGCCGCCGCCGCCAGCCCGCTCTATTGCGTGCTCGTGCCGCATTTCAAGGATGATTACTGGCTCAGCGTCGGCTTCGGCCTTGAACAGGAGGCCGAGCGGCAGGGCGTCGATCTGCTGTTCTTCGAGGCCGGCGGCTACGAGGCGCGCGCGGCACAGGTCGGCCAGCTCGATGCCTGCGTTGCGAGCGGCGCCGAAGCGATCCTGATCGGAGCCGTGACCTCGGACCACCCCGACCTGATGACGGCGGTTGCACGGGTGGCGGAGACGGTTCCGGTGTTCGGGCTGGTCAACGAGTTGCACGCAGACGCCCTGAGCGGGCGCATCGGCGTCGACTGGCAAGACATGGGCCATGCTATCGGCGAATATCTGCGCGAGTTGCACCCAAAAGGGTCACCCCCGAAGACTGCCGTTTTCCTGACCGGCCCCGCCGAGGCCGGCTGGACCGGACCGCTCGAGGCGGGGCTTCGTGACGGTCTTGACAGCAGCTCGGTCAGTATCCTCGAGGTGTTCGAAGCGGATACCGGCATCAGACCGCAGCTTGCGCTGGCCGAGCTTGCGTTGGAGCGCCATCCGGATGCGGATTACCTGATCGGCAGCGCCCCGGCGATCGAAGCGGCGATCGGCCTGCTTGCTTCGCGCACCGATGCAGACAAGCCGACGCTGCTCGCCACCTATGTGAGCCACACGATCATACGCGGCCTGATGAACGGCAGCGTCCTCGCGGCCTCCTTCGACGATCCGATCCTGCAGGCGCAAATGGCGATCCGGCAGGTCGCAGCGGTGCGCCACGACGCGGATCAACGCCTCGCGCCGAAGGTTGTGCTTCTGACCCGTGACGACGCAAGTCTCGGTGCGGTCCGGATTTCCCCTGCGGAGTATTTCCCTGCCGTTCAATAGGGAAGGTGGCAAACCCCGCAGTTTCACTTGCGCGCCCGAGATGGCTTTCGCCGTCCTCGCGACTTTAGCCTAGCAATGCGGCCGAAATGGTTCCACCCCAAGACAAGCCCGGCTGAACCTATTTCAGCGCCTGCGCGAGGAAGTCGAACACGAACCGCAGGCGGCGGTTGCGGTGGATTTCTCGGTGTGCGGTCAGCCAGACCGGGAAGGGAAACGGCGCGAGGTCCGCATGCGCGCGCCGCACATCGGGGTCGGCGTCACCGATCCGGTCGTCGATCAACCCCAGCCCCAGATCCTGTTTCACCAGCGCCCACATCACCAGGAAACTGGCCGAGCGCAGGGGGAAATTCGCCTCGGTCAGATCGAGGCCCATTGACCGAAGTCCCTCGATCATCAAGGCGGTGTCATCCAGTCCGATGATGCTGGCGCGCGACAGGTCAGATGCGGTCGCGATCGGCCCGAGGCGATCAAGATAGGCGGGCGTGCCGAAAAAGCGGCCGGTGGCATCGCGAATCTTTCGCGCGACAAGGTCGGGTTCTTTCGGGCGGAAGTTGCGGATGGCGATGTCGGCCTCGCGGCGCAAAAGGTCCGAGGCGTCGTTCGACGCGATCACCTCGATCACGATCCGGGGTTCGGCTTCGTGCAGGTCCTTCAGGATCGGGGGCAACAGCATCGCGGCATAGGCGTCCGAGGCCGAGATCGTGACCATCCCCTCCATCGCCTCGTTCTGGCCGTAGGCCGTCATCGAAAGCCGCCCCGCCGCCTCGCCCATGGCGCGGACATGGTCGATCAACTCGTGCCCGGCGGGGGTCAGGCGCAGCCCGCGCCCGACCCGTTCGAACAGCACCACGCCCAACTCCTGCTCCAGCGCATCGACCTGCCGCCCCAGCGTCGGCTGGGCCAGCCCCAGCGCCCGCGCCGCCGCCGACAGCGAGCCTTCCTCGGCGGTCACAAGGAACGCGCGGGCGCGGTTCCAGTCGAATTTGACCGATCTCCAATCCATGCCAATACGCATACCAGATCGGCATATCCAGTCAATTTCATTTGGATCGCCGGTGCGCTATCCCTGTCTCAGCGGCGCAAAACGCGACGCGCGAACCAACAGACAGACCCAAGACGGCAAGCCCGTCGACCCGCACCCCCGGTGCAGGACCGGCCCCGGTTTGCCCAAGAAAAGGACGACGACATGCACCTCTTCAACGATCCCCGGTCGCGTGGCTATGCCCGTCTGACCGGTGCCTTTTACCTCTCCATCGCCGTGTTCGGCTTTTTCTCGATCCTCTGGGTGCCGGCGCAACTGCTGGTGCCGGGCGACGCGGCGGCGACCTTCGACAACATCCTGGCCCGGCGCGGGCTGTTCCTGGCGGGCATCGGTGGCGAAGTGGCGATCCTGATCGCCGAGATCATGGCCACCGCGCTGCTTTACTTCATGTTCAAGCCGGTCAGCGCCGCTCTGTCCTTTGCCGCAGCCCTTGCACGGCTGAGCATGGTGGGCGTGATGGCGGCGATGCTGTTCTTTTCCGCCAGTGCCCTGGCGCTGGCCGAACCGGGCGGTGCGCTGGCGAGCTTTTCCGAGGCCCAGCGGCTCGACCTCGGCAACCTGTTTCTCGGGATGCACGATGCCGGCGTCTGGATCTGGCAGGTGTTCTTCACCGTGCACCTTGCCATTCTCGGCCAGCTCGTCGCGCGGTCGGGCCGTTTCCCCCGCCTTCTGGGTCACGCGATGACGCTGGGTTCGGTCGGCTACCTGCTCGACAGCCTGCACAAGTTCGCGCTGCCGGAGGCCGCGGGGCTGGGCACCGTCACCGCCGTGTTCCTCGGCATCGTCACGCTGGCCGAAGTCGGCTTTGCCCTGTGGCTGGTGATCCGCGGACCGCGCCCCGCCGCAACCGCGATGGCCCGGGCCGCGGCCTGACCCACTCCCGGCGCGGGCGGCCTCCTGCCCGCGCCTCATTCAATTCAAGAAAGGACCAAGACATGACACGCATCTGCATCATCGGCATCTCCGGCAAACTGGGCCAATACATGACCGAACACGCACTCGCCCACGGCTATGAGGTGGTCGGCGTCTGCCGCCCCGAAAGCGTCGGCAAGCTCGACCGCTTCAAGGGACGGATCACCGTTTTCCCGGCGCGGACCGACGACGCCGACGTGGTCGCTCAGGCGGTCAAGGGCTGTGACGGCGTGCTCACGGTGCTCGCCCCCTGGGGGTTCACCAACTACGCCAGCGGCACCGCCCGCGCCGTTCTGGAAAACGCCGAACCGGGCGCACGGCTGATCTTCTCCTGCGGCTGGCACATCACCAAGGAGGGCATGGACCGCTACAGCCTGGGGCAGAGGTTCATCTATGGGTTTTTGACCTTCATCGCCTGGGCCACCCGGTTGGCCGACATCTCCGACCAGGTGCGGGCGACCGACATGATCTTCGCCTCCGATACCGCCTGGACCGTTGTGCGCGGCTCGGACCTCGAGGAGGGCGTGAGCGAGGGGTTGCCGGTCTGGGCGCGCCATGTCGGCGACCCGGTGCTGGCCTCGAACCTGACCCGGCGCACGGATTTCGCGCTGTTCATGGTGCATGCGCTGACCGACGACCGGCTGATCCACGAGGCTCCGGCGATCGTCGGCTGCAACTCGGCCTCGGCCAAGGCGCATCCGGAGGCGGCGAGGCGCGTTCCGGTGTGAGAACGGCGCGCGCCGGGGTCAGCCCTCGGCGCGCGTATAGGTCATGTCGACCACCATCCGCCAGGCCTCGGCCCCCTCGACGCGCAGCATCTGCTGGATGGCAAAGCTGGCGTCGTCGGGCGCGGTGATCTTCACCCAGGTCTGATAGGCGGCGTCATTCACCATCAGCGGCGAGGTGGAATAAAGGTCGATCCCGTCCGCCGCCTCGGTCCCGGCAAGCTGCACGGTCTGATCGGTCGCCGCCGACCAGAAGCCGGCGCGGACCTGACCATCCTCGCCACGCACCAGCCGGAGCGAGATGTCGGACGCCCCGGCGGCGATCACGCATTTGCCCTTCACCGCCACATCGTCGCCCGCCTCGGCATGCTCGACGCCGACCTTGCAGCGAGCCCGCTCCATCGGCTTGTCGGCGCCGGTCGAGAGGCTGCCCTCGCCGACCCAGTTCCCGGTGACGCCAAACAGGTCGGCGGCCAGACCCGGCGTGGCGAGAAACCCGACAAGGGTGGCGGCGAATATCGGTCGGATCATCGGGGCCTCCGTCCCGGTTGCGCATGCGGCCCGAACACCGCGAGCACGGCGGGCAGGACCAGAAGATCGGCGATCAGTGCGAGGATATAGACGCTCATCGCGATGGCGCCGAAATCGGCGACGCCCTTGGTGGTGGCGAAGATCGAGCCGCCCATGGCGAGGACCAGCACGGTAGACGTTGTTACCAAGGCCGGCGTGGCCTCGTCCAGCGCCTCGCGCAGGCGGGCGCGCTCGATCCGCCTGAAACTGCCGGTCAGGCGCAGCCGGTTGAGAACATGCAGCGTGTCGTCGACCGCCACCCCGAAGGCGACCGTCAGCGCCAGACCGTTGGCGAACTCGATGCCATGGCCCGACAGCGCCAGCCACGCGCCGATCAGCGATACCGGCAGGATGTTCGGGACCAGAGAAATCAGCGCCACCCGGATCGAGCGCAGCCAGATGGCGATCAACACCCCGACCGCGACAAGCGCGACCAGCAGGCTCCGGTTCAGCTCGGTCAGGATCATGGCCGCCACCCGCGCCGTCATCACCGGCAGGCCGGTGACAGCGCTGATGTCGACGCCCGCCAGCGCCGGATTGGCGGCGATGGCATCATCGATCCGCGCCGCCAGCGCATCGGTCTGCTCGCCGCTCTCATACTGGAACGACAGCGTCACCAGCGCCCGGCTGCCATCCTCGGACAGCAGGCGGCGTGTCAGCGCCTCGGGGATTTCCTCGCTGCCGCCCATGTCGCGCGACAGCCGCACCAGCGATTGCACCTTGTCGCTGTTTGCAGCGCGCGCGACCGTGTCGTGCACCTCCGAGATCACCTCGGGGTCGGTCGAGCGCACCGCGACCTGAAGCACCGACACCGGCGTCACCTTTGCCTCGATGTCGCGGAAGGCGGCGATCACCGGTTCCTTGGGGCTGAGGCTGTCGAGGATCGAGTAGCGCGGGCCGGCCTGACTGTAAAAGACCGTCGCCACCGCCAGCACGATCAGCGCGACGGCGGCAACGCTGCGCGGGCGGGCGAGCGCGAGCCGTGGCAGGTAGGCGAAGAACAGCCCGCTGGGCGGGCGTTTCATCAGCCGCGCGAAGGTCTCGTCGAACCATGCGTAGCGCCCGGCGGTGGCCAGGATCAGCGTCTGGGTCAAGAGCACCGTGGCGGTCGAAAACAGGATCACGAGCGCGCCCATGCGGCCAAGCTCGGCGATGATCTCGGCGCGCGACAGGGTCAGCGCGCCGAAGGCTATGGCGGTGGTTACACCCGCGAAGATGCAGGCGATCGCCACCCGCCGCACCGCGCGCAGCGTGGCGCGCTTGCTGTCGCGCCCGGCCTGACGCGCGCGCTCAAAGCTGATGTGAATCGAATCCGACGTCGCAAGGATCAGGACCAGCACCGGCAGCGTCACCGACACCGTGTTCACGGTGACGCCAAGGTGGCCGAACACCCCCAGCGTGATGACGAGCGAGACCAATGGCCCCGCCAGCGTGAGCAGTCCAAGCGTGACGCTGCGCAACGCGATCACCGCGACGGTAAAGCCGACAGCGGCCCCGATCAGGTTCAACAGCAGCACATCATGCACCAGTCCGCGCACGACCCGGTCGCGCAGCACCGGATAGCCCGACAGGCGCAGCTTTGCCCCCGAGGCCGCTTCGGCCCGCGCGGCCAGTTGCGCCAGGGCGTCGATCTGGCCGGCCCGGCCATCCTGCAACCCCGAGCCGAGATCGCGGATCGGCAGGATCGCCACCATAGCCTTGCGGTCCGGTCCCATCAGGCGGCGCAGTGCTGCGTTGCCTTCGCGCTCGGCCTCGAACCTCTTGGCCATCGTGGCGCGGTCGGGTAGCGGGAAGGGCACCAGCGGCTCGACAGCGCCAGCCTCACCCGTGACCTGCAGCGACAGGGGCGATACCGCCGCGCGCACGCCATCGACGAACTGGGCGTCGAGCAGGAAATCCGACACCGCCGTCAGCAGTACCGGATCGGCCAGATCGTCGGCCTCGATCAGCACGATCACGTCGTTGGAATCGCTCTCGAACGCGCGCGCGACGTCGAGAAATTCCTCGTAGGCGGGAAAATCGCTGCGGAAAAACCGCAGGAGCGCATCGTCGAACGTGACCTTGGCGGCGCCGGTGACGCCGAAGACCAGAAGCCCGGCGAACACCAGCCAGAGCAACCCAAAGCGCGCGCGCAGAGTCGCCAGTGCCGAGGCCAGCGCCCGGCCGAACCGCCCTTGCGAAAACACTAGCGTCCCCTTCCCGTCACGGGAGGGACCTGCCCGGCACCGGCCACCATGATCTGCCTCTCAGGTATTTCCGCGCCAGCTAGCCAGTGCGGGGCCGAAATGGCAAGAACCGGCGATCATGCCGCGTGGGATAGGTGTTCCCTACCCGTCCGCCCGGATGCGCGCGTTCGTCGGGTCGTGCGGGCTGTCCTGGGTGATCTCCGCGTCCCACATCCGGTTCTGCATCATCACCTTCAACTTCGTGCCCGGCGCCGCCAGATCGGGGCGGACATAGCCCATCCCGATCGACTTGCCGAACGCGACCGAGTAGCCGCCCGAGGTCAGCCGCCCGACCTTTTCGCCGCCGGAAAACAGCGCCTCGCGGCCCCAGGGGTCGGCATCCTCCGGCCCGCCGATCAGCAGCGTCACGCAGAGCGACCGGATACCCGTCGCCTGCATCGCCGCCTTGCCGTGAAAGTCCTTCGCAAGGTCCACGAACCGATCCAGCCCGGCCTCGAGCGGTGTGGCGTCGCGGCCCAGTTCGGTGCCGAAGGCCCGGTAGCTTTTCTCCTGCCTGAGCCAGTTCTGCGCCCGCGCCCCGACCGGCTTCAACCCGTGTTTCGCGCCTGCCTGCATCAGCAGATCCCACAGGTAGTTCTGCATCTCGATCGGGTGATGCAACTCCCACCCCAACTCACCGGTATAGGCCACGCGCACCGCCGTCAGCGGGCACATGCCAAGCTCGATCCGCCGCGCCGACAGCCAAGGGAAGCGCTTGTTGGACAGCGCTGTTTCCGGCTCGGCGTCCTTGATCACCTCCGCCAGAATGGCGCGCGCGTTCGGCCCGGCGAGGGCGAAGACGCCGGTGCGGGTGGTATGGTCCTCGACCTCGATGCGGCCGAACTCGGCCTCCTTGTCCTCCACGGCCTTGAGCAGATAGTCGCGGTCATAGGCGTGCCAGCCCCCGGCCGAGATCAGCATGAAGCGGTCCTCGGCCTCGCGGATGATGGTGTATTCGGTGCGCGTCGTGCCCGTCGCCGTCAGCGCATAGGTCAGGTTGATGCGGCCGACCTTGGGCAGTTTGTTGGTGGTGAACCAGTCAAGGAACGCCGCCGCGCCGGGGCCTTTCACCAGATGCTTGGCAAAGGCGGTGGCGTCGATCAGCCCGGCGGCCTCGCGGATCGCGCGTGCTTCGGCCTCGGCGTATTGCCACCAGCCGCCGCGCCGGAAACTGCGCGCCTCGTGGTCGAAATTGTCGGGCGCGTCCAGCGGGCCGTAGTAGTTCGGCCGCTCCCACCCGTTCACCTGCCCGAACTGCGCGCCCAGCGCCTTTTGCCGGTCATAGGCGGGCGCGGTGCGCAGCGGGCGGCAGGCTTCGCGTTCCTCGTCGGGGTGGTGCAGGATGAAGACGTGGGAGTAACATTCCTCGTTCTTGCGCGCGGCGTATTCGGTGGTGATCCAGTCGCCGTAGCGCTTGGGGTCGAGGCTGGCCATGTCGATCTCGGCCTCGCCCTCGACCATCATCTGCGCGAGGTAATAGCCGGTGCCGCCCGCCGCCGTGATGCCGAAGGAAAACCCCTCCGCCAGCCACATGTTGCGCAGGCCCGGTGCCGGGCCGACCAGCGGGTTTCCGTCCGGGGTGTAGCAGATCGGGCCGTTGAAATCGTCCTTCAGCCCGACCGTTTCCGAGGTCGGGATGCGGTGGATCATCGACAGGTATTCCTGCTCGATCCGCTCGAGATCGAGGGCGAACAGGTCGGCGCGGAAGCTGTCGGGCACGGCGTATTCGAACCGGGCGGGCGCGCCCTGTTCATAGGGGCCGAGGATCCAGCCGCCGCGTTCCTCGCGCACATACCATTTCGCGTCGGCGTCGCGCAGCACCGGGTGCTCGCCGTGGGTCTTGCGATACTCGACCAGCGCCGGGTCGGGTTCGGTCACGATATACTGATGCTCGACCGGGATCGCGGGAATTCTGATGCCGAGAAGCTGCGCCGTGCGTTGCGCGTGGTTGCCGGTGGCGGTGACGACATGCTCGGCGCGGATCTCGAAACTCTCGTCCGAGGGCACAAGGTTTCCGCCCTTCTCGACCATCACGAATCCGCGCACGATCCACTCGGACCCGGTCCATTCATAGCTGTCGACTTGACGCTTTCGAACAATCTCGACCCCGCGCTGGCGCGCGCCCTTGGCCATCGCCATGGTGACATCGGCGGGGTTGATATAGCCGTCGGTCGGGTGAAACAGCGCCCCCACAAGGTCTTCACTGCGCACCAGCGGCCAACGCTCCCTGATCTGCGCTGGCGTCAGAAACTCGTAAGGGATGCCCACCGACTCGGCGATCGAGGCGTAAAGCTGATACTCGTCCATCCGCGCGCTTGTCTGGGCCATGCGCAGGTTGCCGACGACGCTGAAACCGGCGTTGAGCCCGGTTTCCTCTTCCAGCGTCTTGTAAAACTTCACCGAGTAGTCGTGGATATGGCTGGTGGCATATCCCATGTTGAACAGGGGCAGCAGCCCGGCGGCGTGCCATGTCGAGCCAGACGTCAACTCATCACGCTCAAGCAGCATCACGTCGGACCATCCGGCGCGGGCAAGGTGATAGGCGATGCCGGTGCCGACCGCGCCGCCGCCGACCACAAGGGCTTTCACATGGGTTTTCATCAGGCGACTCCTCAGCGCGGATGGTTGCGCACAGATTGCCGAAAACGCGGATTTGGCGAAAGGTGTGTCCGACCGAAAAACGCCTGAAACCGACAGCCGGGGCCGGGTTGGCTAGCGCCGCAAGGCCGCATCGAACTTGTGGATCGGCAGCACGGGCGACAGGATCGCGCGCAATTCGGCGCGTTTCGGATCGTCCGGGTCGAACAGGCTGTAGCAGACGTAATCCTGCACGATGGCGCCCTGCTGCTCATAGCCGTAGCTCAGGAACTCACGCCCGGCCTCGGTGGTCCACCAGTAGGGATCGACCGAGGCCGTGGTTTCCGATGCGCTCTCGGCGATGGTGTAGTTGGTCAGGTTGCGGTTCTGCCATTGCCAGACATGCATCAACTCATGCGCCATGATCAGCGCGGTGGGATAGGGCACCGCGTCGGGCCAGCCTTCGAATGTGTCGGGGAGGTAGTAGTCGAAGCTGAAATAGACCTTGTCATACAGCACGAAGGCGGCGGGCCAGGTCCAGGTGCGCTGGGTCGAACGTTTGCGTTCGCAGATCCCCTCGGGCGGCTTGCGCGGACCTTCAGTGGTGACAGCCGGATCGGGCGTGCGCGGGCGCGGCAGTGGCAGCACGCCGATTCCCGCCGTCACCTGCACCGCATCGGCGTCGAGCGTGTCGCCGAAGAACGCATCGGCAAAGTCGCGCTCGGCCGGGGTCAGGCCGCGCGCGCAGGCCGACAGAAGCACCAGCGCCGCGATTGCGGCGATGGTTCTGGCGGCGCGGTTCGGTCTGGTTTCGGCCAAGTGCAATCCCCCGGATCAGACCCAAGGGATGCGGGCGCGCGCGGCATCTTGTCAAGCCTCGCGCGCCGGTTTGGTTCGGGCCGAGGTCAGGCGGGCGTCAGCTTGGCGCGCCAGACCGCGATGCCCAGCCATGCCATCGCCACCACGATCAGGATCGCGCCCAACAGCACCAGATAGGGCGGCACACCCAGCACGATTTCCGCGAGGATGCCGATCGGCATCAGCATCCCGGCAAAAGCCAGATACGAGACCCACTTGGCCGACATCTGGTCGATCGGCATTTTCCACACGAGATAGCCGATCAGCACGTTCAGAAGCGCAAAGAGGTTGCCGTGAACATGTGCCAGCCGCGCCTCGAAATGCGTGCCAATGCCGTAATCCGCGATCCACTGTTCCTTGCCCGGCGCGAAATCGCGCAGGTAGATCAGCAGGAATCCATAAGCCATGAAGGCGGCGAGAAACAGAAGCCCGCCAGCGATATTGAGTTTTCCGTAAGTCATTTGCCCGGTCCTTGTCGGTGATCCGCACGGCCCGCGCCCCATGCTCAGGCCGCCGCAATACCGGGGGCAGTGTAATACCGATATAACTCCCGGCAAGAGAAAACGTTATACGAATATAACGCGGGGCGAAATGTCGCGGATTGCCGAACCTACAACATCCCCGGCACCACCAGATCGGGCGGGCGGTGGCCGTCGGCGAAGGTCTTGATGTTGATGATCACCTTCTCGCCCATCTCGATCCGCCCTTCGCGGGTGGCCGAGCCCATGTGCGGCAGCAGCACCACGTTGTTGAGGTCGCGCAGGCGCGGGTTGATGTCGGGGCCGCGCTCGAACACGTCGAGGCCGGCGCCGGCAATCTCGCCCGCGCGCAGCATCCGGGTCAGGGCGTTTTCGTCGATCACCTCGCCGCGCGAGGTGTTCACGATCACCGCGTCCTGCTTCATCAGCTTGAGGCGGCGCGCATTCATCAGGTGGAAGGTCGACGGCGTGTGCGGGCAGTTGATCGAGATGATGTCCATCCGGCTGACCATCTGGTCAAGGCTTTCCCAATAGGTCGCCTCGTGCGCCGCCTCGATATCGGCGTGAAGCCGGCGGCGGTTGTGGTAATGCACCTGCATCCCGAAGCAGCGTGCGCGCTTGGCTACTGCCTGCCCGATCCGGCCCATGCCGAGGATGCCCAGCCGCCGCCCTGAAATCCGCCCGCCCAGCAGCGCGGTCGGCGACCAGCCCTGCCAGGTGCCCGCATGCATCACGGCAAGCCCCTCCGGGATGCGCCGGGTGACGGCGAGGATCAGCGCCATCGTCATGTCGGCGGTGTCGTCGGCGCTGACACCGGGGGTATTGGCGACGAGGATGCCGCGCTGGCGCGCGGTGGCGACGTCGATATGGTCGACCCCGGCGCCGTAATTCGCGATCAGCTTGAGCTTGTCGCCCGCCGTGGCCAGCATCTTCTGGTCGATCTGATCGGTCAGCGTCGGCACCAGAACATCCGCCCGCTGCATCGCCTCGGCCAGCGCCTCACGCGACATCGGCGTGTCGTCGTCGCGCAGGTCGACGTCGAAAAGCTCCTTCATTCGGGTTTCGACCACCTCCGGCAACCGTCGCGTCACGACAACACTCAGCCGTTGAGAACCCATGAAACCCCTCCGCTCGCTTTTCTTTCGCGCGTTTCGCTGGCATGGTGACAAGGAACGCGGAGAGGCACAAGCGCCGTTGGCGCAACAAATGAAAACAACCGCGTCGTTGGGCAGTCGGATGACCGTATACGGTTATATGCGCTGGGCTTTGGCCTGTGTGGCGGGAGGCGTGCTTCTCGTCCAGTCGGCGCTTGCGCAGGATCGCGGGCCGGTCACCAATCTGCCCTTGCCGCGCTATGTCTCGCTGAAAACCGATGAAGGCAACGTCCGTCGCGGGCCATCGCTGTCGCACCGGATCGACTGGATCTTCGTGCGCCGGGGGATGCCGCTCGAGATCGTCGGCGAATTCGGGCACTGGCGGAGGGTCCAGGACCGCGACGGGGTCGGCGGCTGGATACATTATTCGCTGTTGTCGGGGGTGCGCACCGGGCTGATCGAGGCCGACCTGACCGCGGTGATGTCGGCGCCGAGCCCCGACAGCCCGGTCAAGGCCTATCTCGAGGCGGGGGTGATCGTCGCAATCAACAGTTGCGCGGCCGACTGGTGCAAGGTTCAGGTGGAGGGAACCAAGGGATGGATGGAGAAGACCGCGCTCTGGGGCGTGCGGCGGGACGAGATCTTCGACTAGGGATCGACACCGTCGACACGCAGGCCGCAGCCCGCACCCTGAACAGGTCCGGGCGGCGTTTCGTCGTCATCCACGCCACCGCCGACTGGCATCCGGCGGTCGCCAGCGGTGACAACGGCTTCTTTCCCAAGCTGGCGGCAGAGCTGGAAGGCCACGGCGTCGAGACCCGGCTGGTGCGCGCCCGCAGCCACCCGGCGGATATCCTCTCGGACCCCGAGGCCGGGCACATCCATCTGATGATCGGCACCATGCCGGGCTATGGGCCGAACCTGATGCATGTGAACCAGGGCTATATCCAGGGGTTCTGGTATCTTGACGAGCTTGGCACCCACTGGAACAGCTCGCTTCGCTTCACGCAGTTCTGCGCCGACCGGGTGAACCGGGGCCATTCGGAATACTTCTTCAACGGCGTGTCGGGCTGGATGCTGCGCAACAACGTGTCCAACAGCCCGCAGGCCGAACGGCGGCCCGACCTGCTCGAACCGGCCCGCGCGGTCGTGTTCACGCAGGAGATCGAGTTTCAGCGCAACCGCGCGCATTACCTGACCAATGAACAGATGATCCGCACCGCGGCAGAGCATGACCGCCGCCGTCTGATCTATGTGAAACCGCACCCGCACCAGTCAAAGGCCGCGCTGCGCGACATTCTGGCGGTGACGCGCGATTATCAGAACGTCCGGGTGTCCGAAGCCTCGGTGCATGACCTGATCGAGATGTCCGACATCACCATCACGCAGAACTCAGCCGCCGGGTTCGAGGCATTGATGCAGAAAAAGCCGGTCGTGACCTGCGCCAAGTCCGACTACCAAGCCGCGACGCTGACCGCGCGCACCGCCGGCGATCTGCGCGAGGCGCTGGAATACGGACCCGGCGCGATGGAGGGCTTCGCCTATGAGCAGTTCTTCTACTGGTTCCTCGGCCGCAACCTGCATGAGCCGGTGAAAGAGACCTTCGCCGAGCGGGCGGTGGCGCGGATCCGCGACAAGGCGTTTCTCTGACGCCACGGACAACGCCGGCGCGGCAAGCCCCTGCAAAGAGCCTCAGCCCTTCCGCCGCGACAGCGCCAGGATCGCCGGCACGATCAGCGCCAGGATCACCGCCACCACCGCGAAGGACACGCGCAGGTTCCACAAGGCCGCCAGCCCGCCCATCATCGAGGGGCCGATGAAAAAGCCGATCATCCCCGCCATCCAGGCGCGCGAGATCGCCACCGGGCGTGCGCGTTCGTTGACCTGACGGCCAAGGATCGAGTTGACCGAGGGCACGATCGTCGCCACGCCAAGCCCCAGCACCGCGACTCCGACCAGGACCACGCCCTGTGTCGGCGCCGCCGCGATCACCAGCGCGCCGAAACTGGCCAGAACCGCCGACCCGAGGATCAGCCGCGCCTCGCCAAGACGCTGCGCCACAAGCTGGCCCATCATCCGGCCGAACGCCATCACGAAGCCCAGCGTCGCGGGGCCGAAACTGCCCTCACCCACCGCGCCGCCGAACGTGCGCTCGATATGCAGGGCCGACCAGGCCTCGGTCGCGTTCTCGCCGATGAAGGCGGCGAACAGGATCAGCGCGGTGAACAGCACCGGCGCCCAGGGCGGGGTGGTGCGCATGTCGCCGTCGTCGTCTTCCGGCGGCGCGGGCAGGCGTCTGTCCCAGCCGATCAGCACGAGACCAAGGGCGACAAGCGCCATCACCGGCAAGACCGCAGAATAATCGGCGCCCGCCTTGCGCGCGAAGGCGATCGCGAAGGCGGTCAGCCCGAAGGCAAGCGAAAACCCGGCATGGTTGAGGTTCATCAGATGCAACCCCCGGCGCGCCTCGAGCGTGGCGATGCGGACATTGGCCGTCATGTCGGCAAAGGCCACCGCAGCGCCGGCAAAAAACAGCGCGACGGCAAGCGTGACGACACTGCCCGCCATCGCCGGCAGGAAGAACGCCAGCACGATCGCCAGCCCGGCCACCGGCAGGGCGTTGCCGCCCAGCGCCCGCCCGAGACGCGGCGCCAGCGCCATCGCGATGATCGAGCCGACGGCGGGCGCCACCAGCACCGCGCCCATCACGGCATCGGACGCGCCGACCGCGTGCTTGATGTCCGGCATCAACGCCGCGATCGAGCCCCAGAACACCCCGACCGCCGCCAGCGTCATCAGCGGCGCGCGCGACACCCGAATTCCGTCCAGAACCGACATTCCGGCCCATCCTTCCTCATTGTTGACCCGATGGGAGTCGCCGACCTCCTAGGGCATTTCGCGCCGGCTTTCCATCCGCGCGAACCGGTCCGGCAAAGGCAGATTACATCTTTCCTCCGCCCCGATTCCGGTCTATATGCGCGGCTTCACGCGGACGTTGCACCCTTGGAGGAACGCCGCATTTTCAATCTGGAGACTACCCATGGCACGTGAAATCCCTGATTTCCACGCCACGGTACGGACGGGGACAGGCAAGGGGGCCGCCCGTCAAGCTCGCCGCGAAGGCAACGTACCTGGCATCGTTTACGGCGGCGGAACCGATCCGCTTCCGATCAATATCCCCTTCAACATCCTGTTGACGCGGCTCCGGAAGGGCCGCTTCCTGTCGACGCTGCTCAACCTCAAGGTTGACGGTCACGACGACGTGCGCGTGATCTGCCGCAACGTCCAGCGCGACGTGGTGAAGGACCTGCCGACCCATGTCGACTTCATGCGTCTGCACCGCAACACCCGCATCAGCCTGTTCATCAACGTCGAGTTCGAGAACGAGGACAAGGCCCCCGGCATCAAGAAGGGCGGCGTCCTGGTCGTGGTCCGGCCCGAGGTCGAGTTGAACGTGGTCGCCGGCGACATCCCGGAAAAGCTCGTGGTCGACCTGACCGGGCGCGATATCGGCGATGTCATCCACATCTCCGACATCGTGTTGCCGCAAGGCGCGAAGCCCACCATCGAGCGCGACTTCGTGATCGCCAACGTCTCGGCTCCGTCGGCCCTGCGCGGCGCCGATGACGAGGACGAGGTCGAGGAAGAGATCGAGACCGAAGTGATCGGCGTGGCCAAGTCGGACGAAGACGACAAGGAATAAGCGTTCCGATATCGGAATACTGCAAAACGGGGCCGGTTTCGGCCCCGTTTTCATGTCCGCAATGCGAGATTTCGACAAGCGCGCGCTATTCGTCCACCCGCTGAAACACCACGACCTCGCCGCGCGTGCCCCATGGCATGTAGGTCATGTTGTTCCTGGCCATACCGTCGAAGATCGCCTTCACGCCCGACGGCGGATAGAGCTTGGTGTGGATTTCCATCACCACCAGCCGCACGCAATCGGGCCAGTCCTGCTGGCACAACTCCAGTTCGCCGCCCTCGACATCCATGATCACCACGCTGGGCCGAAGCTCATCGAGCAGCGCCGTGAGCCTGAGCGCCGGAACCTCGGTCAGCTTGTCGCGGGGCGCGTTTTCATCTGCGATGGTCGAGGCCCAGAAGGCCGCGCGCACGAAGAACGACACCGTGTCGCCGGCATGGTTGTCGGCCACCACCGCGCCGTGGATCAGCCTCGTATCCCTGGCGCCGTTGGTATCGAGGTTCTGGCGCAGCACGTCGAGCATTACCGGCGAGGCTTCGACCGCAACCACGTTCTCGCCCCCCACCGCACGCGCGGCCAGCGCCGAGACATAGCCCGCCCCCGCGCCGATATCGAGCACCGTGTCACCCGCCCGCGCGTGCTGGCGGATCGCAGCGCTTTCGTTCCATTCATAATGTCCGGTTTCCAGCGCCCGCCGCAATTCGTCATTCAACGCATGACCCGGAACCCTCAGCTTGATTCCGTCGATGATGAAACTCGCCACTTGCCGCCTGCCTCCGCCCCGCCTTGGCATTCCCGGCGGTCTCGCATAATTTGTCGTTGACCGATCCTATGGGGCGGATGTTAAAAGTCCAGCAGAGGCGGCATGAAACTATTCGTGGGGCTAGGAAATCCTGGCCCGAAATATGCAGGCAACCGGCATAATATCGGCTTCATGGCCGTGGAGCGGATCGCTGCCGATCACGGCTTTTCGCCGTGGCGGGCGAAGTTCCAGGGCGCGACCTGCGAGGGGCGGCTGGGCAGCGAGAAGGTCGTGCTGCTGAAGCCCGAGACCTTCATGAACCTCTCGGGCCAGTCGGTCGGCGAGGCGATGCGGTTCTACCGGCTCGAACCCGGCGACGTCACGGTGTTTCACGACGAGCTAGACCTCGCCCCCGGCAAGGTGCGGCTGAAACAGGGTGGCGGCCATGCCGGGCATAACGGCTTGCGCTCGCTGCACGCCCATATCGGCGAGGGCTACGACCGGGTGCGCCTTGGAATAGGCCATCCCGGCCACAAGGACCGGGTATCGGGTTTCGTGCTGTCGGATTTCGCCAAGGCCGATGCCGAGTGGCTCGACGACCTGATGCGCGGGATCTCGGACGGGGCAGCGCATCTGGCCGAGGGCGACGGCGCGAGTTTTACCAATGCGATCGGGTTGCGTATGGCCCCGCCAAAGCCCACACCGAAACCGAAACAGGACGCACCGACCGACCCCGAGCCAATCGAACAGCCGGACGCGCGCTCCCCTTTTCAGAAACTGGCGGACAAGTTCAGATGAGCCTTGAAGGTGCCTTTCGCGAACAAGCCACGCACAACCGCTCGCTCGGCTCGCCCTTCACCGCGCGGGTGCTGCGCCTGGCGGCGGAACGCGCGGTGCCGGGCAATCCGGTGATGGACCGGATGCTGGCGTGGAGAGGCGATATCGGCCCGCTCGGCGCCTCGCTGCCGCTCAGGTTTCTGTCGGGCTTGCACGCACTGGTTCTGACCGGCGCCAGCCCGGCGCTCACCGCCGCCTTTCCGCCGAACCCGGCGCCTGACGACAAGACGCTGGGGGCGGCCATCGACGCAGCACTTGCCGGGCATCAGGATGTGCTGATGCGCTGGATCGACAACCCGCCGCAAACCAACGAGGTGCGCCGCGCCTCGGTTATGATCGCGGCGGGGCAATGGCTGGCGGATCGGTTCGGGCTGCCCTTCGTGCTGTCCGAGCTTGGCGCGTCGGCCGGGCTCAACCTGATGTGGGACAAGTTCTGCCTGGCGCTGGCCTGCGGCACCTTCGGGCCGAAACGCTCGCCGGTCTGGCTCGATCCCGACTGGCGCGGCCCCTGCCCGCCTGCGGCCGAGGTCAAGGTGCTCGACCGGCGCGGCGTCGATCTGCGCCCGATGGACCCGCATGACGCCGAAGACGCGCTGCGCCTGATCTCGTTCCTCTGGGCCGACCAGCCGCAGCGGATCGACCGCACCCGCGCCGCGATCGCCATGGCCGCGGCCCCGGTCGACAAGGGCGACGCGGCTGGCTGGCTCGAAGCCCGGCTGGCCGAGACCCATCCGGGCGCGCTTCATCTGGTGACCCATACCGTCGCCTGGCAGTATTTTCCCGCCGCCACCCGCACCCGCTGCCTTGCCGCCTTCGAGGCGGCCGGTGCGCGCGCCACCCGCACTGCACCGCTGGCGCGGCTGTCGATGGAAGCGGACAGTTCGGGCAAGCCGGGTGCCGCGATCACGCTGACCCTCTGGCCGGGGAGCAAGACGATTTCACTGGGCCGGGTCGATTTCCACGCGCGCTGGGTGGACTGGACGCCGCCTTGAGGCAATAGTGCGACGGATTTGAATATGTCACCACGAGGAGCAGACATGACAACCGAACCCGTCATCGCACAGAAAGGCCCCTATGCCGTCGAGGTCGAGGAAGGCAAACGCTATTTCTGGTGTGCCTGCGGGCGCTCCCAAAAGCAGCCGTTCTGCGATGGCTCGCACGAGGTGACCGACCTTCGGCCGGTGAAATACACCGCCGAGGCCACGAAAAAGGTGTTCTTCTGCGGCTGCAAACAGACCGGCAAACAGCCGCTTTGTGACGGTCGCCACAACAGCCTGTGACGTGATGCGGCGCTTCATCCTTCGCGGCCTTCTGATCGTCGTTGTGGTGCTGGCCGGGGTCGGTCTGTGGAAACGCGACGAGATCGCGCGGCTTTATGCCGTCAACACGCTGTTTGACGAAGACAGGATCGTCGCGAACTTCATCCACATGGACGCGCTGTTTCACGTCCGCCCGATGCAGGTCCGGCGCGGCCCGCCCAGCGCGTTGCCGCGCGCCGTCACCCCCGCCAGCCTGCCCGACGGGAGCGAGGCGTGGCTGTCGGACCGGACCGCCACCTCGCTCCTGATCCTGCGCCGCGGCGAGATCGTGCATGAGGACTATCGCCTTGGCACCGAGCCCGAGGACTTGCGCATCAGTTGGTCCGTTGCCAAGAGCTTTCTCGCCGCCCTGATCGGGATCGCGCTGGACGAGGGCGCGATTGCCTCGATCAACGATCCGGTGACGACATACGCGCCCGACCTGATCGGTTCGGCCTATGACGGGGCGACGATCCGCAATGTGCTGAACATGGCGTCTGGCGTGGCCTTCAACGAGGATTATCTGGACTTCTGGTCCGACATCAACCGGATGGGCCGGGTCGTGGCGCTGGGCGGATCGCTCGACGATTTCGCCGCCCGGCTGGGCGACAAGCGCGCCGTGCCGGGGGCCGAATGGCACTATGTCTCGATCGACACGCATGTTCTGGGCATGGTTCTGCGCGGCGCGACCGGGCAGTCGGTGCCCGAGTTGATGGAGAAACAGCTGCTCGGCCCGCTCGGGCTGGAGATCGCGCCCTATTATGTCACCGACGGCGAGGGCACGGCCTTCGTGCTGGGCGGGCTCAACATGACCACGCGCGACTATGCGCGGTTCGGCCAGATGATCCTGCAGGGCGGCATGTGGCAGGGGCGGCAGGTGGTGCCGGCAAGCTGGGTCGATGCGATGACCGCCGAAAGCGCGCCATGGCAGCAGGGGCAGATGGCGCGCTATGGCTATCAGTGGTGGCTGCCCAACGACGCGCGGTCGGGCGAGGTCTTTGCCATCGGCGTCTATGGCCAGTATATCTGGATCGACCGCGACCGTGGCGTCGTGATCGTGATGACATCCGCCGACCGGGGTTTCGAGGAGCCCGGCGTCTTTGGGGACAATATCGAGATGTTTCGCAAACTGGTAGAGGCCGTTCAATGATGCCGATCCCCGACCAACCGGTGAATGTGCTCGGCGGCAGGCTTCTGACCTGTTCGGACGAGCCGCTGACGGGCTTTTTCCGCGACGGCTATTGCAACACCTGCGACGCCGACACTGGGCGCCATAGCGTCTGCGCGATCATGACCGCCGAGTTTCTGGCCTACTCGAAATATGTCGGCAACGACCTGACGACACCCCGGCCCGAGTTTGAATTCTCCGGTCTCAAACCGGGCGACCAATGGTGCCTGTGCGCCACACGCTTTCTTCAGGCGCATGACGAAGGCTGCCCGCCGAAGGTTCGGCTTGAAGCGACGCATCTCCGCGCGCTCGAAGTCGTGCCGCTGGAAATCCTCCAACAGAACCGCGCCTGAGCCAAGGGGGCTGTCGCCCGGCGCGAATCGCGGCTAGAGGCGGGGCGAAGAACCGCGAACGGAGTGCGCATCTTGGACCGTGCCGAGCTGGAAGCCCTCGCGGGGCGTGTCGGGATCACCACAAGGTATGGCGACCGGGCGGTGCCCGATGCCAGCCTGATCGCGATCCTGCACGCGCTTGGCCATGACTTGGCGACCACTACAGACGCGCCCGGCATCCACGACGATCCGGCGCGGGCCGGCACCTGCTACATGCCCGAGACGCTGGCGGATCGCCCGGCCTGGGGACTTTTCTGCCAGCTTTACGAGCTTCGCTCGGCGCGCAACTGGGGGATCGGCGACTTTGCCGACCTCGCGGCGCTGGCGGGGATCGCGGCGGATGCGGGTGCCGACTTCCTCGGGGTGAACCCGCTTCACGCGCTGTTTCTGGCAGCCCCGATGCGGCGCAGCCCGTTCATGCCGTCGAACCGGCGGTTCCTGAACCCGCTCTACATCGCGATGGACGATCTGCCGGGCGCCGCGCCGGGTGATGTCGGCGCATTGGCGGAACTGCGAGGGGTTGATCTGATCGACTACGATACGGTGGCGGCGCTGAAGCGTCAGGCCTTGCGCGCGGTCTTCACCGCAACACCCTTCAACGATGCCTTCCCCGAAGCCGATTTCGCGGCTTTCCGCACCGAAGGCGGCAGCGGCCTTGAGCGCCACGCGCTGTTCGAGGCGCTGTCGCAGCACATGGCCGAAGCAGGCTTTGGCGCGGGCTGGACCGCATGGCCGCCCGACTACCACAGGCACGATGCGCCCGAAGTCACCGCCTTCGCCCGCGCCCACCCCGAGCAGGTCACCTTCCACATCTGGCTGCAATGGCTGGCCACGCGCCAGCTTGCCGCAGCACAGGATGCGGCACTTGCGGCGGGAATGCGGATCGGGCTCTACCTCGATTTCGCGGTCGGTGAAGCGCCGGACGGATCGGCGACCTGGAGCGCGCCGGGTCAGGTTCTGAGCGGGCTTTCAGTCGGCGCGCCGCCTGACGTCTTCGCGCAGGAGGGGCAATACTGGGATCTGGCGGCGCTGTCCCCGACCGCATTGACGGCGGCGGATTTCGCGCATCTGCGCAGCCTGATCGCAGCGCAGATGCGCCATGCGGGCGCGCTTCGGATTGATCATGCGATGGGGCTGAAACAGCTTTTCCTCGTGCCGAACGGCGCTCCGCCCTCGGCAGGCGCTCACGTCGCCTATCCGTTCGCCGACATGCTCGCCGCCGTCGCCGCCGAGAGCCGCGCGCATCGGGCGATGGTGATCGGCGAGGACCTCGGATACGTGCCCGAAGGGTTTCGCGAGACGATGCGGGCCGCCAACATGCTGGCCTATCGCATCCTCTATTTCGAGCAGGAATGGGGGCTGTTCCGTCGCGCCTCGACCTATCCGGAGATGGCGTTGGCCTGCATCTCGACCCACGATCTGCCGACGCTCACGGGCTGGTGGCGCGGCGAGGATATCGGGTATCGGCGCGACTTCGGCCTGATCGACGCGGCCACCGCCGAGGCGGATATCCACCGCCGCGCCGAAGAACGCACGGCACTGGTCGCTGCCCTGATCGACGGCGGCCAACTACCCCCCGACAGCCCCGACGGCCGCGCCGAAACCCTGCCCGCGCGGGTGCGCAATGCCGCTTATCGGTTCATCGGCCAGACGCCCTGCCGTCTGGTCGGGGTGCGGCTTGCCGATCTTGTCGGCCCCGAGGCCGCGACGAACGTGCCCGGCACGACCGATCAGTATCCAAACTGGCAGAGACGCTCGCCGGTCACGCTCGATCAGATCGCCGCGACACCGGCGTTCCGCGAGGTCTGTGCGGTTCTTCGCGAGGTTCGCCCGCGCTGATCGCGCGTCGGTCAGGCCGGTTTGTCCAGCCGGGGCGCCTCCGGCTCCGGTTCGACCTGCAACAGATCCTCGATGAAATGGCTGAGAAGCTGCGCGCGCCCGTTCACCCCGGCCTTGCGGTAGATCGCATTCGTCTGCGCCTTGACGGTGCCCTCGGAGGTCGCGCGCAGCGCCGCGATCTCGGCGGTCGACATGCCCTTGATGGCGAAAAGCGCCACGTCGCGCTCGGCCGGGGTCAGGCCCCAGTCGGTGAACTGGTCGTCGAGCACGTCCATGAAGGCGTCCGAGGCGACGCGCAGTTTCGCCTCTGCCCGCTTGCGGTGGCTGTGCGACCGGCGCAGCGCGATCGCCCCCATGACGATACCCAACACCAGACCCAAGGCGGCGCCGATCTCGATCAGTTCGCGATAGCGCCAGGGAATCGGCTGGGTCCAGAGCCCGAAGAACGACGACAGGATGTCGGATACGAAAAAGACGCCGCAAACGGCCTGGATCGCCAGGGCGACCATGATGAAGTACCGATCAGCCAAGAACCCGCATTCCGCGGTGTCGTCCGGGCCTGAACATGGGTTTCGGCCTATCGGACATGGCTAGTCGTCGTCTCCGTCATCGTCTCCGTCATCGTCCCCATCCTCATCATCCTCTTCGTCATCGTCGTCATCGTCATCGTCGTCATCGTCATCGCCGCCATGGGAGCCGCCGCCACCCGCTCCCTCGGGTTGCGGGTTCGGGTCGGAGATCCGCGGCAGGTCGGGCGCACCGCCGATCACTTCCCAGTAGTCGCGCAGAATCTCGCCGGTGCGCGGGTTGAAGATGATCTCGCGCCGATGGGTGAGCGATGTCGCCGTGATTCGGACCCGACCGAGAAGCGTCTTGGAAATCACCACGCGGGAAAAGCCCTGCTGGCCAAGCTGGGCGATGATCTTGTCCTGAAAGGACTCAGCAAGGGCCGGGCCGGCCAGAATGACCGCCGCGAACATTGAGCTTATGAACCTGCGTCTCAGCATCGGTGATCCATCATCGGGTCAGTGTGCGACAGCCCGGCCCGGCAGGCAACCGGGCCGGGCGTCACACCGGGGATGAGGCGGGACAGCCTCAGGTGCGATCAGTCGTCGTCATCATCGTCGTCGTCATCATCGTCATCGTCGTCATCGTCATCATCGTCGTCGTCATCATCGTCGTCGTCATCATCATCATCATCGTCGTCATCATCGTCGTCGAACTCGTCATCGTCGTCGTCATCGGGTCCGCTCACCTCCTGCTTGACGATGTTGCCGTCCTTGTCGAACTCGGTTTCGGTCTTGCCTTCGGCGGTCGTGATCTCCTCCTCGCGCAGCGTGCCGTCGGCGTCATAGACGCGCTCGACCTTGAGGCCGTCGCCATAGGCCTCGACCTCGATCCGCGTCGCGGAATGTTCGATCTCGATCTTCACGAAGTTCTGGGTGGACAGATCGGCGATGATCGCGTCGAGCACGCTCTGGTCGGCGGCCAGGGCGGCGCCGGAGACGAACGACGCGGTCGCGGCGGCCATGGCGATCGTGGATACAAGCGATTTGGGTCTCATGTCAGGTCCTTTCCAAGATAGTGTCAGGCGCCGGGGGCGGCGCGGTTGGCACCGGCATCCGGGCATATCCTGAGCATGCGGACCATTGACCCTCGGTTTATTCTGGCCGGAATAAACCTTTGGTAGAGGCCGATGAACCACGGTTTATGAATGGAATCCGAACCGGCCAAGAGGTCGGGCAATGGATCGCGGTGCGATCCGGCCGTGTCGGTTGCGAAACGCCGTCGCCTCCGCCCTCAGGCGATCAGCCCCGACATGTCGGTGCCAAGCGCCTTGGCGACGGTGAAGATATCCTTGTCGCCGCGCCCGCAGAGGTTCATCACGATCAGGTGGTCCCTGGGCAGGTCGGGCGCGATCTTCAGCACATGCGCCAGCGCGTGGCTGGGTTCGAGCGCCGGGATGATGCCCTCGAGCTCGCACAACAGCTGGAACGCGCCAAGCGCCTCGGCATCGGTGATCGCAACGTATTCGGCGCGGCCGACATCGTGCAGCCAGCTATGCTCCGGCCCGATCCCCGGATAGTCCAGCCCGGCCGAGATCGAATAGCCCTCGAGGATCTGGCCGTCGTCGTCCTGAAGCAGATAGGTCCGGTTGCCGTGCAGGACGCCGGGCCGCCCGCCGGTCAGCGAGGCGCAATGCTCCATCTTCGCGTTCACGCCCTTGCCGCCGGCCTCGACCCCGATGATGCGCACCGATTTGTCATCGAGGAACGGATGGAACAGCCCCATCGCATTCGACCCACCACCGATCGCGGCGATGATCGTGTCGGGCAGGCGGCCCTCGGCCTTGAGGATCTGCTCCTTGGCTTCCTTGCCGATGATCGCCTGGAAATCGCGCACCATCGCCGGATAGGGATGCGGCCCCGCGACCGTGCCGATGCAATAGAAGGTGTCGCGCACGTTGGTCACCCAGTCGCGCAGCGCGTCGTTCATCGCATCCTTGAGCGTGCCGCGCCCGGACGTCACCGGCACGACATCCGCGCCCAGAAGCTTCATGCGAAAGACGTTGGGCGCCTGCCGCTCGACGTCATGCGCGCCCATGTAGACGATGCATTTGAGCCCGAACTTGGCACAGACCGTGGCGGTGGCAACGCCGTGCTGGCCGGCGCCGGTCTCGGCGATGATGCGGGTCTTGCCCATCCGGCGCGCGAGGATGATCTGGCCCAGCACGTTGTTGATCTTGTGCGCGCCGGTGTGGTTGAGCTCGTCGCGCTTGAGATAGATCTTCGCCCCGCCAAGGTGGTCGGTCAGCCGTTCGGCGAAATAGAGCGGGCTGGGGCGGCCGACGTAATTGGTCCAGAGATCGTCCATCTCGGCCCAGAAGGTCGGGTCGGTCTTGGCGTTCTCGTATTCCGCCTGCAAGTCGAGGATCAGGGGCATCAGCGTTTCCGATACGAAGCGTCCGCCGAAATCGCCGAACCGGCCCTTTTCGTCGGGACCGTTCATGAAGGAGTTGAAAAGATCGTCGGCCATGTTCCGTGCTCCCGTGGTCAGGATCGTCCTAATGGCTGGCGCGACGCAGGGCAAGAAGAGAGGGACGCGGGCGCGCGCCCGCGTCATTCGCCCGCCCGCGCGGGCGAACCCCCCGCCCTGACGCGCCGGATCGGCTGTGCGTTGCAGCACACGATGAAATGGCGGCCGTTCTCGAGCGTCTGGAAACCCCGCCTGTCCATCTCGACCAGAAACGCCTCGCGCCCGACAATCCGCTCGACATCACTGATCTGGCGCTTGATGACACCGCCACGGCAGGCATCGCGCGATGAGAGCACGCTGCGCATCCAGTATTCGGGGTCGATTGTCTCGGGCACGGTTCGCATGGCCCGATCTTGCCCGAGCCGGATGAATCCATGGTTAACGGGCCTGCGCCGCCGCGATGAACGCCCGGATCAGGTCGGAATCCTTCTGGCCCGGCGCAACCTCGACGCCCGACGACACATCGACCTGGCGCGCGCCGGTCAGCCCGATGGCGAGTTTCACGTTCTGCGCCGTCAGCCCGCCCGCCAGCATCCAGGGTTTCGCCCAGTTGCGCCCGGCGATCAGCCGCCAGTCGAAGGCAACACCCTGCCCGCCCGGCACTTCGGCGTCCCTGGGGGGCTTGGCGTCGACGAGGATCTGGTCGGCAACCTCGGCCTGCGCGGCCAGTCCGGCCAGATCGTCGGCGCTGGCGATCCCGACCGCCTTCATCACCGGCAGGCCATAGCGCGCGCGAACCTCGGCCACCCGCGCCGGGGTTTCCTGCCCGTGAAGCTGCCACATGTCGAGCGGCACCCGCGCGGCGATGTCGTCGAGCAGATCGTTGCCCGCGTTCACCACCAGCGCGACCTTGGCCACCCCCGGCGGCACCTCGAGCGCGAGCGCCGTGGCGGTTTCGATGCTGACGTTGCGCGGCGATTTGGGAAAGAACACGAACCCGAGATAGCGCGCGCCGGCCTCGACGGCGACGGCGACATGCTCGGGCTGGCTCAGCCCGCAGATCTTGACGGAAATACCCTTCATGGCGCTGGTCTAGCGCCCCTTCTCCAGCAGCGCCAGCACATCGTCGCCGGGCTTGGCATCCTTTGCCTTGAGGGTCTGAACCTCGCGGCTCAGCTCCACCGCCGCCCTTTTCGCCCGCTTGCCCTCGGCGCGCAGACGATATTCACGCATCCATTCCCAGAGGAATCCGATCAGGATGCCGCCGATGACGCCCAGAAAGATGACGATGAACAGCGGCAGGCTGACCTGCCACGAAAAACCGAGAAACCCCGACAGGCCTTCGGGCAAGAGGTGCAGCGTCACCATGGCGCGGTTGGCCAGCGCGACGGTGATCAGGACCACGGCAAGCGTGCCCAGAAAGGCATAGCGGATGTAGCGTATCACATGGGCCTCTTACTTGCTGTTCAGACGATCCCGCAGCAGCTTGCCGGTCTTGAAGAACGGCACATGCTTTTCCTCGACCTCGACCGAATCGCCGGTGCGGGGATTGCGCCCGATACGAGCATCCCGCTGCTTGACTGAAAACGCGCCGAAACCGCGCAGTTCGACCCGGTCGCCCCGAGCCATGGCCTCGATGATCTCCTCGAAGATCGTATTCACGATCCGTTCGACATCGCGCTGGTAGAGGTGCGGGTTCTCGTCCGCGATCTTCTGGATCAGTTCCGACCGGATCATCCCTTCGTCCCCCCGATTTGGCATCCGGCGAATGGTGGGCAGCGCGCCGGTCGCAAACCCGACTATAGGGGGAAAGTGCCGTCCGCGAAATACTCTCGAATGGGGGCACGCTGCGGAATCCGCGACAAACTGCCGATTATTTCTTCGCAAATCCCGTCTGTTACGCCATGCAGGTGCAGAAATCCACCGGCGGTGGCGGGCCGCTCCGGTCATGGCGCCACTGATTCGGGCGCCCTCGCCCGAAGCAACGCCGGCATGAGGACTGCCCCGAGCTGGCAGCAGCCGACATGAAAAGTCCCGCCACCTTGCGGCAGCGGGACCAATCGTTTCGCGTCAGGCGCGATCCTCAGTCGTCGCCCTTGAGCGCGGCGCCGAGAATATCCCCCAGCGAGGCACCCGAGTCCGAAGAACCATACTGCTGCACGGCCTCTTTCTCTTCGGCGATCTCGCGGGCCTTGATCGACAGACCCAGACGGCGCGTTTTCGCATCGACGTTGGTGACGCGCACGTCGACCTTGTTGCCGATCTGGAAACGCTCGGGGCGCTGTTCGGCCCGGTCGCGGCTCAGGTCCGAGCGGCGGATGAAGGATTTCATGCCTTCGTATTCCACCTCGATGCCGCCATCCTCGATCGCCGTCACGGTGACGGTGATGATCGAGCCGCGCTTCACGCCGCCGACGGCATCGGCGAACGGGTCGCCGTCAAGCGCCTTGATCGACAGCGAAATGCGCTCTTTCTCGGTATCGACTTCGGACACCACGGCCTGAACCACATCGCCCTTGCGGTAGTTCTGGATGGCTTCCTCGCCGCGCTGATCCCAGCTCAGGTCGGACAGGTGAACCATGCCGTCGATGTCGCCCTCGAGGCCGATGAACAGACCGAATTCGGTGATGTTCTTGACCTCGCCCTCGACCTGCGTGCCCTCGGGGTGGGTCTCGGAGAAGACTTCCCACGGGTTGCGCATGGTCTGCTTGAGACCGAGCGAAACCCGGCGCTTGGCGGCGTCGATTTCCAGCACCATGACGTCGACTTCCTGCGAGGTCGACACGATCTTGCCGGGATGGACGTTCTTCTTGGTCCAGGACATTTCCGAGACGTGCACCAGACCTTCGACACCCGGCTCCAGCTCGACGAATGCGCCGTAGTCGGTGATGTTGGTCACGCGGCCCTTGTGGACCGAGCCCAGCGGGAACTTGGCGCCCACCAGATCCCACGGATCTTCCTGAAGCTGCTTCATGCCCAGGCTGATACGATGGGTTTCCTTGTTGATCTTGATCACCTGGACTTTGATGGTCTCGCCGATGCTCACGATCTCGGAGGGGTGGTTCACCCGGCGCCAGGCCATGTCGGTGACGTGCAGCAGACCATCGACACCGCCGAGGTCGACGAAGGCACCGTATTCGGTGATGTTCTTCACGACACCATCGACGGCCTGGCCTTCGGTCAGGTTGCCGATGACTTCGGCACGCTGTTCGGCACGGCTTTCCTCGAGGATCGCACGGCGCGACACCACGATGTTGCCGCGGCGACGGTCCATCTTGAGGATCTGGAACGGCTGCTTGAGGCCCATCAGCGGGCCGGCGTCGCGCACCGGGCGCACGTCGACCTGGCTGCCGGGCAGGAACGCCACGGCGCCGCCGAGATCGACGGTGAAGCCACCCTTGACCCGGCCGAAGATCGCGCCCTCGACGCGGGCATCGTCGGCATAGGCCTTTTCCAGGTGATCCCAGGATTCTTCACGCCGCGCCATTTCGCGCGAGATGACGGCTTCTCCGCGGGCGTTTTCCGCCGCGCGCAGGAAAACCTCGACCACGTCGCCAACCGAGATGTTGGGCGCTTCGCCGGGGTTCGCGAATTCTTTCAGATCGACACGGCCTTCCATCTTGTAGCCGACGTCGATGATGGCTTGTCCCGCTTCGACCGCGATGACCTTGCCTTTGACGACACTGCCTTCTTCCGGCGTGTCGATCTCGAAGCTTTCGTTCAGGAGGGCTTCGAATTCCTCCATGGATGCTTTAGCGCACATGCGTATATGAGTTCCTTTTTCAGTCGTTTTTTCGGGCCATGCGGTTGTCTCCGCCGGTCTTTCTCTCGGGTTTCGACAGGGCGATCGCGAAAACAAAGAGGGTCGGCTTGCCGACCCTGCTCGCTCATGTCTCGCGGCGGTTACCGCCTTGTCTTGCGCGGGCGTATAAAGGCTTCGGCGCCGCTCTGCAAGGGGTGCCGGCGTTTGCCGCGTCCGGAACCGGGCCTCAGCCGGCGCCGGAGCGCCGCTCCTCGACAATGGCGATCGCGGCCGCGAGTGCCGCGTCGATCGACAGCGCCGAGGTATCGAGCAGGATCGCATCCGCGGCGGGCTTCAGCGGAGCCGCCGTCCGGACGCTGTCGCGCTCGTCGCGCAGTTTCACGTCGGCCAAAACCTCGTCGCGGCTGACCGCATGGCCTGCCCCGACCAGTTCGAGATAGCGTCGTTCGGCCCGCACTTCGGGGGTCGCCGTGACGAACAGTTTGACCTGCGCCTCGGGGCAGATCACCGTGCCGATGTCGCGCCCGTCGAGCACCGCGCCGCCGGCGCGCGTCGCAAAGGCGCGCTGAAAGTCGACCAGCGCCGCGCGCACCTCGGGGATCGCCGCCGCCCGGCTTGCCGCCTGCGCCACTTCGGGCCGGCGCAGACCCTCGGTGGCAAGGTCGGCCGCAACCAGCGCGCGGGCCGCCGCGATCGGATCGGCCCCCTCCATCACCTTCGCCCCGACCGCGCGATAGAGCAGGCCGGTATCCAGATGCCCGAACCCGAAATGCGCCGCGAGCGCCTTGGAAATCGTGCCCTTGCCCGAGGCTGCGGGGCCGTCGATGGCCACGGTGAAACTCATTCCAGTCTCCGTTTTCCTTGGCCTAACCGCTCCAGAGGGACACGACAAGGTTTCAGCGTGCGGTTTTGCCCATCGGCAAGCCAGTCACCCGGTCGCCGTGTCCCGGATCACCAGCAGCTTCATCCCGCCATCAAAGCAATACGTCTTGAGGTCGAGAACGTTGCGGCCGGCGAAGGTTTCCAAGTTCCGCCTGAGTGGCGGCAAAGAACCATGCCACTTCGCCTAACGATCCACCCGCTCGATCCGTGCGCCCAAGCCGGCCATAAGCGCCTCGAACGCCGGGAAGCTCGTGGCAATCGGGCCGCCATCGTCCACTGACACCGCCTTCTGCGCGGCCATTCCCAGCACCATGAAGCTCATCGCGATCCGGTGGTCGAGCCGCGCCGCCGCCGTGCCGCCGCCCGGCACGCCGCCCGGTCCCATGCCATGCACCACCATGAAATCAGCGCCCTCCTCGACGGTGACGCCGTTGGCCTCGAGCCCGCGCGCCATCGCGTCGATCCGGTCGCTTTCCTTGACGCGCAATTCCTTGACCCCGACCATCTCGGTCCGGCCCTCGGCAAAGGCGGCGACGACCGACAGAACCGGGTATTCGTCGATCATGCTGGCGGCGCGCTCGGGCGGCACCCGGATGCCACGCATCGACGGCGAGAACCGCGCGCGCAGGTCGGCGGCCGGCTCGCCACCCTCCTCGCGCGGGTTCTCGTAGGTCAGATCCGCCCCCATCTCGCGCAGCGTCTCGAACAGCCCTGCGCGCGTCGGGTTGAGGCCGATATTGGGCACCAGCACGTCCGAGCCCTCGACGATCAGCGCCGCACAGACCGCAAACGCCGCCGATGACGGGTCACGCGGCACGGCGATGTCCTGCGGCCTGAGTTCCGGCTGCCCGGTCAGCGTGATCACCCGGCCCTCAGCGCTGTCCTCGACACGCAGCTCCGCGCCAAACCCCGCCAACATCCGTTCGGTATGGTCACGCGTCGGCTCTGCCTCGATCACCACGGTCTCACCCGGCGCGTTCAGCCCGGCCAGCAGCACCGCCGACTTCACCTGCGCCGAAGGCATCGGCAGCGCATAGCGCACCGGCACCGGGTCCGCCGCGCCGACAATCGTCATCGGCAACCGCCCACCCGCGCGCCCATGGGCCCGCGCGCCGAACAGCGCCATCGGATCGGTGATCCGCGCCATCGGGCGCGACCGAAGGCTCGCATCGCCGGTGAAGGTCGCGCTGATCGGGCTGGTCGCCATCGCGCCGATGATCAGCCTCACGCCGGTGCCGGCGTTGCCGCAGTCGATCACGTTCTCGGGTTCGGCGAAACCGCCGACGCCAACGCCATGCACCCGCCATTCACCGGTGCCCAACCGCTCGACCTCGGCACCAAAGGCACGCATTGCGCTGGCGGTGCCCAGCACGTCCTCGCCCTCCAGCAAGCCGCTGATCCGCGTCTCGCCAACGGCCAATGCGCCCAGGATCAGCGCCCGGTGGCTGATCGACTTGTCGCCCGGCACGTCGGCCACGCCCCGGAGCGGTCCGGCCTTGCGCGACGTCATCGGTATGGGATCGCCGTGGCCTGACATGGGCACCTCCGTCATCTCACCGGCTGATAGCCCAAGGCCGCACCCCGGTCCATCGCCTGTTCATCTTGGTCAAAATACTCAAATCGCCACGTCACCGCCGGCGAAACGTCAGATAATGCGGCGCCCGGCCTTCGCGCAGTGCCTTTTGCTCATAGCGTGTCGAAATCCAGTCGTCCCAGGGAGTGCGCCAGTCGTCGGGCCGCTCGGCCAGCCAGTCGAATCCGGCCTTGGGCATCTCCTCCAGCGTCTGGCGGACATAGTCGGTGATGTCGGTCGCCACCCGCACCTCTGCACCAGGTTTCAGCACCCGTGCCAGCGGGTCGAGAAACTCGGGCGTCACGAAACGGCGCCGGTGGTGGCGCTTCTTCGGCCAGGGATCAGGGTAGAGCACGAACGCCTTGTCGATCGACCCGTCCGGCAGCACATCGAACAGATCACGCACATCGCCGGGATGCACCGCGAGGTTGTCTACCCCCGCCGCGCGGATCTTGCCCAGCAGCATCGCGACGCCCTTGACGAAGGGTTCGCAGCCGATGATGCCGACGCCGGGATTCCGCGCCGCCTGATGCACCATATGCTCGCCACCGCCAAACCCGACCTCGAGCCAGACCGGCCGCCGGCCAAACAGCGCGTCAAGGTCCAGCGGCACGCGGTCGGGGTTTTCCTCCCAGCCGACCTTGCCCGGACTGAGACCTGCGAGGTCTTCGTCCAGATAGGTCCGCTGCATGTCGCGCAGGTCCTTGCCGCGGATCCGGCCATACAGATTGCGCCACGGGGCACCGGTCGGGTGTTTGTCCTCGGTCATCCCGGCAAGCCCCTACAGCGCCGCCTTCAGCGCCTCGACCAGATCCGTCTTCTCCCACGAGAACCCGCCATCGGCGTCCGGTTCGCGCCCGAAATGGCCATAGGCGGCGGTGCGCTGGTAGATCGGCTTGTTCAGGGCCAGATGCGTGCGGATGCCGCGCGGCGTCAGGTCCATGATCCCGCGCACGGCCTTTTCGATCACGGTGTCGTCGGCTTCACCGGTGCCGTGGGTATCGACATAGATCGACAGCGGTTCGGCCACGCCGATCGCATAGGACAATTGCAGCGTGCATTTCTGCGCCAGCCCGGCGGCAACCACGTTCTTGGCAAGGTAGCGCGCGGCATAGGCGGCCGAACGATCCACCTTGCTCGGGTCCTTGCCCGAGAACGCCCCGCCGCCATGCGGCGCAGCACCGCCATAGGTGTCGACGATGATCTTGCGCCCGGTCAGACCGGCGTCGCCGTCCGGGCCGCCGATCACGAATTTGCCGGTCGGGTTCACGTGCCAGACGGTTTCACCGGTCAACCAGCCTTCGGGCAGAACCTCATGGATATAGGGGGCGACCTTCTCACGCACGTCATCGGGGGTCATGTTCTCGTCAAGGTGCTGGGTCGACAGAACGACCTGCATCACCTCGACCGGCACGCCACCCTCGTAGCGCAGCGACAACTGGCTTTTCGCATCCGGCCCCATCCAGCCCTCGGTGCCGTTCTTGCGCACCTCGGCCAGCCGGCGCAGGATCGCATGGGCATAGTGGACCGGCGCCGGCATCAGAACCGGCGTCTCGTTCACGGCAAAGCCGAACATGATGCCCTGATCGCCCGCGCCTTCATCCTTGTTTTCGGCAGCGTCTACACCCCTGGCAATATCGGCGGACTGGGCGTGCAGGTAGCTGTCCACCTTCAGGTTTGCCCAGTGAAAGCCCTCCTGCTCATAGCCGATGTCGCGAACGCATTCGCGCGCGATCTCCTCGACCCGCCCGATCACGCTGGCCGGGCCACGAACCTCGCCGCCGATCACCACCCGGTCGGTGGTGGCGAAGGTCTCGCAGGCGACGCGCGACTGCGGGTCCTCGGCCAGAAAGGCATCGAGAACCGCATCGGAAATCCGGTCGCAAACCTTGTCGGGGTGACCCTCGGAAACCGATTCCGAGGTGAAGATGTAGTTCTGCCTGGCCATGGGAAGTGCTCCGTTATGTAAACCCCGCCACGTCAGGAAGCCGTTGTGGCGGTTGCTATGTTCCTTGCGTTACTGTGCTGCCCCGGAAGGGTCAATGGCTTTCGCCCGGCGGGTCATGATCAGGCCCGCGGCGCTGAGGATCAGCAACAGGACGACCGGCGCATCGCCCCACCTGGCATAGATCGTCGGCGCCAGCGCGCCCGGCAGCGCTGCGTCCAGATGCCCGGCAGTGCCCAGCGGCAGGCTGTCCAACACACGGCCACGCGCGTCGATCACCGCGCTGATCCCGGTATTGGCGGCGCGCACGAACGGAAGGCCCAGTTCGATCGCCCGGAACCGTGCCTGCACCAGGTGCTGCTGCGGCCCCGAGAACGTGCCGAACCAGGCGTCGTTGGTGACCTGCAGGATCCAGTCCGCCCGCTCTGGCGCGGCGCGCAGATCGCGCGGAAAGATCGCCTCGTAACAGATCAGCGGCAAAGCCTTGCCCAGGTCTCCCGGCAGCGCCATCACCGCTGCTCCCGGCCCGGCGGAATAGCCATAGCCCTCGCGTGTGGCGAGGCCCTGAATACCGAACCGGCCCAGAAGGTCGCCCAGCGGGACATATTCGCCGAACGGCACCACGTGATGCTTGTCATAGATCGCCTCGGCCTCGCCGTCGGCGGCGAACAGGACCAGCGAGTTGAAGACGCGCGTGCCGTCATAGCGCCGGATGCCCGCGACCAGTCGCGCCGGCGCTGCGGTTCCGGCGATCCGGGCCTGAAGCTCCGGGTATTGCCCCAGAACGGAGGGCACAGCCGTTTCGGGCCAGATCACCAGATCGGGCGCGGGGCCGACGGCTGGTTCTGCCGTAAGGGCCAGGGTCCGGTCAAAGAACACGCCGACCCAGTCGGGATCCCATTTCAGGTGCTGGGCCGCATTGGGCTGGATCAGCCGCAGGGTCACCTCCGTGCCGCGCTCAGGCACCTCGCCGCGCGCCAGCACCAGCCCCGCCCCGAAGGCCAGAGCGAACCCCGCCACCACCGCGGCAATTGGAACCGGCTGCCGCCGCACCGCCGCGATCCAGAGCGCGGCACCTGCGGCGAAGGTCAGAACCGACAGGCCGAACGCGCCGATGACGCTGGCCAAATGCGCCGGTGCGGTGTCGATCCAGGCAAGCCCCGGACCGCCCCATGGAAACCCCGTGAACACGGTGCCGCGCGCCATTTCGGCCGCCCCCATGACCACCGCGAAGGCCAGCCAGCCGCGGCGACCATCCGGCGCAAGCCAGCGCGTTGCGGCAAAGCCCGCCGCCCAGAACAGCGCCATGCCGCCCGCCATGAAGGCCAGCGCAAACGGTGCCATCCAGCCGTGACGCGCGATATCGACCAGAAAGGGCTGCACGATCCAGACCAGCGTCAGCCCGAAATAGCCACTGCCGAACACCCATCCGGTCAAAGCCGCGCGCCGGGCCGTCGGCGCCTGCCACAGCAGGCCGAAGCCCAACGCCAGCCCCGCCAGCGTCATCGGCCAAAGCCCGAACGGTGCCTGACCCAGCGCCGCCGCCATGCCGGCCGCGAACCCGGCCAAGCCCAGACTCCAACGGCGCGCCATCAGCCATCGTGCCAGCCGCTCAGCGCGCAAAGCCGTTTCAGGCATTCGTTTTTGAAGGTTTCAGGCGAACCCGCAGCCGCTTGATCCGGCGCGGATCAGCATCGACGATCTCGAATTCCGGCCCGGCCGGATGCACGATCACCTCGCCGCGCGCCGGCACGTGACCGGCGATCAGAAACACCAGCCCGCCCAGCGTGTCGACCTCTTCGTCATCCTCGTCGAACCCGCGCAGGTGAACGCCGGCCTCGGCCTCGAACTCATCGAGCGGCGCGCGCGCCTCGGCCAGGTAACAGCCCGGCTGCTCCTTGACCCAGAGCGTGCCCTCGGCCAGATCGTGTTCATCCTCGATCTCGCCGATCACCTGCTCGATCAGGTCCTCGATCGTCACCAGCCCGTCGACGCCGCCATATTCGTCGATCACCAGCGCCATATGGGTGCGGTCGGACTGCATCTTCTGCAGCAGGACCCCGATCGGCATCGACGGCGGCGCGAACAGCAGCGGGCGCAGAAGGTTGCGCAACTCATAGCGGGCATTCTGGCCGTTGAACCCATGGGTCAGGGCCACGTCCTTCAGGTGAACCAATCCGATCGGCACGTCGAGCGTGCCGTCGAACACCGGCAGGCGGCTCAGACCGTTGTCGCGAAACACCTCGACGAGATCGTCCTTGGAGATCTCGACCGGCACCGCGACGATCTCGGCCTTGGGGATCATCACATCCTCGACCCGCATCCGACGCAGGTTCATCATGCCCGGAACCGTCATACCCGCCGCATACCCGCCATTCATTGCCGATGAAACCGGCTCCTCTGCATTCGCATCGCCGGGGCTGAGCGCCCCCATAATGCGGCTCAGAAGCGTGCCGCGTTGTTCGTTTGTATCTTCCTCTCGCGCGCCTTGCGCTGCGATAGAAGAGCCGTCGTTGCTGTCGCCCATGGTTCCTTCCGTCTGCCCGGGCTAGGTGCCCGAATCTCCATATGGGTCCGGCAAGCCCAGTTTGCCAAGTATTTCCACCTCAATCCGCTCCATAAGGGCCGCATCTTTGTCGTCAATGTGATCATAACCCAACAGATGCAGGGTTGCGTGCACCAGAAGATGGCACAAATGGCTTTCGAAATCCTTACCCGCATCCGCCGCTTCGCGAGCGCAGGTGTCGTAGGCAATCGCGATGTCGCCAAGTTCGAGGTCCTCGGGCGGCGCTGGCACACCACCCGGAAACGCCGCACCGCGCTCCTCGCTCGGCCAGGACAGGACATTGGTCGGCGAAGACTTGCCACGGAACGCGCCGTTCAGCTCCGCGATCCGCCGGTCGTCGCACGCCAAAAGCGAAATCTCCGCCCCCACGACCCCCAGATGCGCCAGCGTCGCACTACAGGCCCGCCCGGCCAGCGCCGCCAGACCAACGGCCTCCCAGCGCGTGTCCTCGACGATCAGATCAACGCCCATGCGACTTCATCTTGGCGAAAATACTCCGGGGAATGTCCGGTTTGCCTGCAAACCGGACATGGGGCAGCGCCCCCTAAAAATCCTGCGCGCCGCAGGCGCACATTTTGACTATGCCTGACTTTCGGCCTTGTCATAGGCCTCGATGATCCGGGCGACAAGCGGATGACGCACCACGTCCTTCGAGGTGAAATAGTTGAAGCTGATGCCCTCGATCCCGCCCAACAGCGTTTCGGCGTCGCGCAGCCCGGAATTCACCCCGCGCGGCAGATCGACCTGCGTGCGGTCGCCTGTCACCACCATCCGGCTGCCCTCGCCCAGGCGGGTGAGGAACATCTTCATCTGCATTGTGGTCGCGTTCTGCGCCTCGTCCAGGACCACGAAGGCGTTAGACAGCGTGCGCCCGCGCATGAAGGCCAGGGGCGCGATCTCGATGCGTTTTTCCTCGATCAGCTTGGCGACCTGCTTGCCCGGCAGGAAATCGTTCAGCGCGTCATAGAGCGGCTGCATGTAGGGATCGACCTTGTCCTTCATGTCGCCGGGCAGAAAGCCCAGCTTCTCGCCCGCCTCGACCGCGGGGCGGCTTAGAACGATCCGGTCGACATGGCCGCCGATGAACAGGTTCACGCCGACCGCTACCGCCAGATAGGTCTTGCCGGTGCCCGCCGGGCCGATGCCGAAGGCCAGTTCGTGCGCGAACAGGCTTCGGACATAGGCTTTCTGCGCCTCGGTGCGGGGCTCGACCAGCTTCTTGCGGGTCTTGATCTCGACCCGGCCGCCGTGGAACATCTCCAACTGGCCGCCATCGGGTGAAGCATCGTCCAGCCCGCCCAGACGGATCTCGCCGTCGATGTCGCCGGCCTCGACCGCGCGGCCGCTTTCGAGCCGGGCATAGAGCGCATAGAGCACATGCGCCGCCTGGCCGCGCGCTTCGGGCTCGCCGTGGATCGCCACCTGGTTGCCACGACGCAGGATCTGCACCCCCATCTGATGCTCGATCTGGGCAAGGTTCCGGTCGAACTGTCCGCACAGGTCGATCAACAGGCGGTTGTCTGGAAACTCCAGCAGGGTTTCATGGCTGTCTTGCAGGGTCGGCGGGGGGGTCAGAGCTTCAATGCCCAAAAGTGTCTCCGTTGCGAGGGGCCTTGGCGATCAAGGTGGCAAGGCCGGTGCCGCCGCGCAACCCTTGGTGGCCGGATTTCACCGATGTGAGACAAAAATGACCACGGAAGTTGCCTCCCGTGGTCGCGTTTCGCGCCAGGTGCAGGTGCAATCCCAGCTCGTGGCCGCCCGTCAGGGCAGGTAGTCCGGGAAGTCGTTGCCGACCGTGTGGTCGCCGATGACCGAGCCGGGCGGGATTTCCGAGGTGCAGACCGGCAGGCCCGATTTCGGGTCGGACCGGTCACTGCCGTAGCCTTCGACACCCTCGTCCACGATCCAGGCCTGACAGCCGTCGGGCAGCACCGCGACCGCGGCTCTGCCGTCACGCGGGCCGGCCCGGTCGCCAAAGCCGGTGTCGTAGTTGCGGGCGATCAGCTTGGGGTCGCCCCCGGTGTATTCGGTGGACTGGCATCCCGCAATCGCGAGCGGTGCGACCAGTGCGGCCAGGATAAGATGTTTGCTCATTGCGGATACCTGTAGCAGACGATTTCAACACGGCGGTTTTGCGCCATTCCCTCGGCGGTGGCATTGCTCGCGACCGGCCTGCGTTCGCCAAAGCCTATCACGCGCTCGACCACAGCTCCGGTGGACTGCGCCACGCCGGCGACGGAGTTGGCGCGGTTCTGCGACAGGCGCATGTTGTATTCGTCCGAGGCGCGGCTGTCGGTGTGGCCATAGACGGCATAGGCGAAGGCCCCGGCCGAGGTGAAGAATTGCTGCAGCCATTGCCGGCCCGCGGCGGTCAGCTGATAGCTGTCGGTGGCGAACAGCACGTCGGTGTTCTGCACCGCGCAGGTATTGCGCTCCAGACACATGTGCCGCCCGGTCGCCGGGTCGCGCCGCGCGACCATGTAGCCTTCGAAGCCGCCATCGGCCCACCAGTGCATGCAGCCGTCAGGGTCGACCCAGAGACCCCAGTTGATCTTGCCCGTGACCGTCACCTGCTGCTGCGCTTGCGCGGCAGTTCCGAGACCGGACACGAGTGCGAAGCCCAGGACAGTCGACCATGCGACCGCCCGGAGCCCGGAAATGAACCGAATTAGCACGCTATATCCCCCAACATAGCCGCGCACCGCGCGACAAAGTGCATTGTGGTTAGGAGGTTAGACCGAACAGCGCCAAGCTGTAAATGGTCGCAAACCGCTAATCTGTGGACGAAACGGCAACATTCCCACATTCCAAGTTGGATTGTGCCCGATTCTGCGAAAAGCCCTGTCAGCCCACACGCTTGGGTGGTTCGATCAGGCCAGGATTCCGGCCAGCGAGTTGCGCACCGCCTCGGTGATTCTGACCCGTTTCAGGTCGCCCGCCGCGACGTCTGCGCCGGTCACATGGACCGCGTGCAGATAGTCGGACTTGCCCACCATCTGCCCTTCGAACCGGCCGGGTTTCTCGAACAATACCCCGACCTCGCGCCCGACCATGCCCGCCATGACCTCGGCGGCCTGCTGATTGATCAGCGCCTGCAACCGCTGCAGCCGGTCCGACGCTTCGTCGTCATCGACCTGCGGACGCTCCGCCGCCGGGGTGCCGGGGCGGGGCGAGTATTTGAAGCTGAACGCCTGTCCGTAGTGAACCGCGCGGATCAGCTCCATCGTCGCCTCGAAGTCCTCCGCCGTCTCCTCGGGAAACCCGACGATGAAGTCGCCCGAGAGCACGATGTCGGGCCGCGCGGCGCGGATGCGCTCGATCAGGCGCAGATAGTCGTCGGCGGTGTGCTGGCGGTTCATCCGTTTCAGGATGCGGTCCGAGCCCGATTGCACCGGCAGGTGCAGATAGGGCATCAGCTTGTCGACCTCACCATGCGCCGCGATCAGGTCGTCGCCCATGTCGTTGGGGTGCGACGTGGTGAAGCGGATCCGCGCCAGCCCGTCAACCTCCGCGAGCGCCCGGATCAGCCGCGCCAGCGACCAGTCGCCGCCCTCGCCCGGCCCGTGATAGGCGTTGACGTTCTGGCCCAGAAGCGTGATCTCGCGCACCCCGCGCTCGACCAGATCGCGCGCTTCGGCAAGGATGCGGTCGGGCGGGCGGCTGATCTCGACGCCACGGGTATAGGGCACGACGCAGAAGGCGCAGAACTTGTCGCAGCCCTCCTGCACGGTCAGAAACGCGGCGGGCGCACGCCGGGCCTTTGGCCGGTCCTTCAGCGCCTCGAACTTGTCCTCGGCGGGGAAATCGGTATCGACCACCTTCTCGCCCTCGCCGGTGCGCGTCACCATCTCGGGCAGGCGGTGATAGGTCTGCGGCCCGAACACCAGATCGACCGCAGGCTGGCGGCGGATGATCTCGGCGCCCTCGGCCTGCGCCACGCAACCGGCCACGCCGATCTTCAGATCGGGTTTCGCCAGTTTCAGTTCCTTGATCCGCCCAAGCTCGGAATAGACCTTTTCCGCCGCCTTCTCGCGGATGTGGCAGGTGTTGAGCAGGATCATGTCGGCGTCGTCGGCGCTGTCGGTGCCGACATAGCCCACCCCGCCCAGCGCCTCGGCCATGCGCTCGCTGTCATAGACGTTCATCTGGCACCCATAGGTGCGGATGAAGAGCTTTTTCGGGTCTGCCATGTCGTGCACTCCCTGACGGATCAGGCCGGGTTCCTATCGCATGCGCGCACGCCCCGCAACGGTTGCATTGGCCGGTCAATTCGGGAAGATGACGCCAAAGGCCCGGTTCGGGCAAGAGGCAGGCATGCGCTACGGCTCACTTCGGGACTTTCTGGCAAAAGGCAAATCGGCGCTCGCGAAGGGGCCGGTCTGCCTGATCCTGGTCGAGGATCTGATCGAGGTCGAAAGCACGATCCGCTATCACCTGCTGGCCGGGTTCAAGGCGCTGATCGTCCTTGCCCCGGCCGAGCTTGACCTGCCGCCCGCGCTCGAGGACGAGGTGCACCGGATCGACTACGCCATGGCGGCCGAAGGCGCGCTGGAAACGGCGGTCAATACGCTGATCGAGGCGGCACCGGGCCTGTGGTTCTACTACTGCTATAACGCCGAATACCTGTTCTATCCGTTCTGCGAAACGCGAAAGATCGGCGAGATGCTGACCTTCCACGCCGAGGAGCGGCGCGAGGCGATGCTGGCCTATGTCGTCGATGTCTATGCCGACGATCTGGGCCGGTTTCCCGATGCGGTGTCGCTCGATGCGACCTGGATGGACAAGTCCGGCTATTACGCGCTCAGCCGGTCGGACCCGGCCACCGGCCACCCGAGAGAGCGGCAGCTTGATTTCTTCGGGGGCCTGCGCTGGCGGTTCGAGGAGCACATCCCGCGCGACCGCCGCAAGATTGACCGGATCGCCATGTTCCTGGCCAAGCCGGGGCTGCGCCTGCGCCCCGATCACACCTTCAACGACGAGGAATACAACACCTATGCCTGCCCATGGCACAACAATCTGACCGCCGCCATCATCAGCTTTCGCACCGCCAAGGCGCTCAAGACCAACGCCGGGTCGGCCTTCGACATTCCCACCTTCAAATGGCACAACTCGGTGCCGTTCGAATGGAACTCGCAGCAATTGCTGGATCTGGGGCTGATGGAGCCGGGGCAGTGGTTCTAGCGGTCTTTCACGGGTATCAACCGATCCGCCGGAATTGGAAACACGTGGTCGTAGGCCAGGTTGAAGACGAAGGCGTAAACCAGGTAGAACACCGCGAATGAGACATCCATGAGAAACGCCTCGGTCACCGAAATCCCCAGATACCAGGCGATGAACGGCAGCAGGACCAGCAGCAGGCCGATCTCGAACAGTAAAGCGTGCGCGATGCGCTGCAGCAGCGATTTGCGCACCCTGCCGGTCAGGCGAAGCAACGCGTGATCGAACGCCAGATTGTAGAGGTAGTTCCAGACCGTCGCGATGGTTGCCCCGACGATAGCAACGACGCCGATATCGCCGATCGGCGTGTCGAACGCCCAGGCGCCCAGCGGCGTGACCAGCGCCAGCCCGATGATCTCGAACGAGATCGCGTGGCGGATACGGTCTTTCACATTGCGCATGACTTGCCTGGCATTGTCGGGCCATCCCGAACGGGGTTTCGTCGGGTCGTCCCGAACAAGCGGTCCAGAATTGGGGAGGTCGTCCTCGCTTGCGCCGCAAGGTATCACTGCGGGCCGATGTTTCAAGCGCGCCCGGCGTTTGGGACCATTCAGGGTAGACCGGTCGGTGCAGCCAGCGCCCCGTGGCCCACTTGGAACAACCGACATCGCCCGCCTTTACATCCGGATACGCATCCCTATTTTGGGGAAAACCCCGCAAGCACCTGCAACCGAAGCAGCCTTGCCAAACTCACCCTCCCCAAGCAGAAAGAACCTCATGACCCAGGTCAAACCGGGCGATACCGTCCGTATTCACTACACCGGCACCCTCAACGACGGCACCATGTTCGACAGCTCGCAAGGCCGCGACCCGTTGGAATTCACCGTCGGCTCCGGCCAGATCATCCCCGGCCTCGACAAGGCGCTGCCCGGCATGCAAGTCGGCGACGCGAAATCCGTTCCGGTGCCCGCCGCCGAAGCCTATGGCGCGCGCAATGACGAGGCTGTGATGGAAGTGCCGCGCGCCGAGCTTCCCGACGACATCCCGCTCGAGGTCGGAACCATGCTCGAGATGCGCAGCCCAGACGGGCGTGCCGTCCCGGTTCAGATCACAGAGGTGAATGACGCCGCCGTCACGCTTGACGCCAATCACCGGCTGGCGGGCGAGGATCTGACATTCGACATCGAACTGGTGTCGATCGGCTGAGCCTGCGATGCGCCGGACGGTATGTGCGGCGGAACAGCGCACCAACGGAATCCGCACGGAATGCGGGGTGTTTTCGCATGAATGGTTGGAAGAATCAGCAGCGACGCAGCCGGATCACCACGTCGACCTTGGCGATTTCGGTGCCTTCGGGCGGCTCGGGCAGCTCGCAGAGCGTGACATCGGTGGCCGGCGCATCAGCCAGTTCGCCGTTGTCTTCCCAGTAGAAGTGGGCGTGATTGGTGACGTCGGTATCGAAGTAGCTTTTTGCCCCGTTCACCGTGATCTCGCGCAGCAGGCCGACTTCGGAAAAGCTGCGCAGCGTGTTGTAAACCGTTGCGAGCGATACCTTTTCGCCCGCCTTGCGGCTCGCGTCGAACAGGCTTTCGGCGGTCACATGCCGGTTCTTGCCATCGCCCACGAGCAGCGCCGCCAGCGTCACGCGCTGGCGCGTCGGGCGCAATTGCGCCTTGGCCAGCCATTCGGCCCCGACCCGTTTTGCGGTCGCTGTGGTCATGCGGTTCTCCATTCGCGCGGTCTGGAATAAGAATAATGGGGTTTTTGCGCCCGTTTTTCAATCTTTTTCGCTTTTTCGCCCGGACCGGCCCCGGCAAACCGGGCCGCCCTTGCCAGCGCCGACGGCCGGGTGCTAGACGGAAAAGAATGAATTGGCACAGGATATGGGCAGGTCTGAATGGCGGATTTTCCGACGAGCTTCACGAAGGAAGACCTTTTGAAATGCGCGGCCGGCGATCTTTTCGGCCCCGGCAACGCGCAGCTTCCGGCCCCGCCGATGCTGATGATGGACCGCATCACCGAGATTTCCGGTGACGGCGGCAAGCACGGCAAGGGGCACGTCGTCGCCGAATTCGACATCACCCCGGACCTGTGGTTCTTCGACTGTCATTTTCCCGGCAACCCGATCATGCCCGGCTGCCTCGGCCTTGACGGGCTGTGGCAGTTGACCGGCTTCAACCTCGGCTGGCGCGGCTGGCAGGGGCGCGGCTATGCGCTGGGGGTCGGTGAGGTCAAGCTGACCGGCATGGTCCGGCCCGACCGCAAGATGCTTACCTATTACGTCGATTTCACCAAGGCCATTCAAAGCCGCCGCCTGACAATGGGCGTGGCGGATGGTATCGTCGAGGCCGATGGTGAGGTGATCTATCAGGTCAAGGACATGAAGGTCGCGCTCTCCGAGAGTTGAGGGGCACGCATTGTCGAAATCGCACCTTCATGGAGGGGAGCGCGCGGGTGAATCCGAATACCCCTATTAGGCGATGCAGTCATTTTCGTAGCGTAGCGAACGGAGAGCCTTTCGTGAATTTGTTCACCATGGCCGTATCAGTCAGCCTTGCGTTCGGACTCATCTTACCTTCCGTATCGCTCGCGGAGACGGTTCTGTACTGCGTCGAAAAACATGCGGTCGGGATGGTGTCAACTGATGGAAATTGGCACCCCAGCTACGGTGACGAAGCAACAGCCAAAAGACACACGATCCGAATAAATGAAAACTTCAGTGTGTTGAGTGGGGTCGACGGCACAACGACCCCGTTTTTTTGCCACAGTGCATTCCCAAACAAGGCACCTGAGGTTCTCACTTGCTTCAACGCAAAGGTCGCAATGATGCAATTCAACTACAATACCGAGACAGGCAATTTCCTTTTGGCGATGCTTTCTCCGGGTGGATGGCTTTCGGAAGGGACGGAGAGAGAAGATGAGATAGGCCTCTTTGGTGATCACATCATTCTTGGACACTGCCAGACGTTCTAAGTGTTGCTCTGCACAGCATACGGCAGTCTCTTCCGCCAAAGTGCCCCCCTATCCGCTTGCCCAGCCCTGCCCCTCTGTCCTACACACGAGCGGGAGTAAAAAGGGGAGAACACGATGCGGCGTGTCGTCGTTACCGGGTTGGGGATCGTCTCGGCCATCGGGAACAATTCCGAAGAAGTTCTTGCCAGCCTCAAGGCCGGCAAGTCCGGCATCACCGCCAACGCCGACATGGCCGAGCATGGCTTTCGCTCGCAGATCGCGGGGGCGCCGGATATCGACATCAAGGAGCATGTCGACAAGCGCACGCTCCGTTTCATGGGTCCGGGGGCGGCCTATGCCCATATCGCGATGCAACAGGCCATCGCCGATGCCGGGCTTGACGAGGCGATAATCTCGAACCCGCGCACCGGGCTGATCGCTGGCTCGGGCGGGCCATCGACCAGCGCGATGTTCGCGGCCCACCAGTCGGTGCTGGCGACCGGGGCGACCAAGCGGATCGGCCCCTTCGCGGTGCCGAAATGCATGGGCTCGACGATCTCGGCCAACCTTTCGACCGCGTTCCAGATCAAGGGCATCAACTACTCGATCACCTCGGCCTGCTCGACCTCGCTGCATTGCATCGGCGCGGCCAGCGAACAGATCATGATGGGCAAGCAGGACGTGATGTTCGCCGGCGGCGGCGAAGAGCTTGACTGGACCCTGTCGTGCCTGTTCGACGCGATGGGCGCGATGTCGTCGAAGTTCAACGACACGCCCGAAAAGGCCAGCCGCGCCTTTGACGCCGACCGCGACGGTTTTGTCATCGGCGGCGGCGGCGGCATGGTGGTGCTCGAAAGCCTTGAGCACGCCCAGGCGCGGGGTGCCACGATCTACGCCGAAGTCACCGGCTTTGCCGCCACCTCGGACGGTCACGACATGGTCGCGCCCTCGGGCGAAGGCGGCGAACGGGCGATGCGGCTGGCGCTGGCCACCCTGCCCGCAGGTCGCAAAGTGTCATACATCAACGCCCACGGCACCTCGACCCCGGTCGGAGATGTCGGAGAAGTGGAAGCGGTGCGGCGCGTCTTTGGCGAGGGTTCGACACCGCCGATCAGCTCGACCAAGTCGATGACCGGCCACAGCCAGGGCGCAACCGGCGCACAGGAGGCGATCTATTGCCTCTTGATGCTGCGCGACGATTTCATCGCGCCCTCGATCAACGTCGAGACCCTCGACCCGGCGATCCACCCCGGCGAGATCGCGACCGAGATGGTCGCGAACGCAGGGCTCGACACCGTGATGACGAACTCGTTCGGGTTCGGCGGCACCAACGGCTCGATGCTTCTGAGCAAGTTCAGGGAATAGCGCCATGGCGGAACTGATGCAGGGCAAGCGTGGGCTTATCATGGGCGTCGCGAACGAGCGTTCGATCGCCTGGGGCATTGCGCAGGCGATGGCCCGCGAGGGTGCGGAGCTGGCGTTTTCATATCAGGGCGATGCGTTCGGCAAGCGGGTCGAGCCGCTGGCGGCCAGCATCGGCTGCGACATCCTCGTCGACATGGATGTGACCGACGATGACGCGCTCGACAAGGGCTTTGCCGCGCTTTGGGAGCGGTGGGACCGGATCGATTTCCTGGTTCACGCCATCGCCTTTTCGGACAAGACCGAACTGACCGGGCGTTTCATCAACACGTCGCGGGCGAACTTCAAGACCTCGCTCGACATCTCGTGCTATTCCTTCATCGAGGTCGCGCGGCGCACCGCGCCGAAGATGACCGAAGGCGGCACCATGCTGACGATGACCTATGGCGGCTCGAACCGGGTGACGCCCTATTACAATGTGATGGGCGTGGCCAAGGCGGCGCTGGAAGCCTCGGTGCGCTATCTGGCCAACGACCTCGGCCCCGACGGCATCCGGGTGAACGCGATCTCGCCCGGCCCGATGAAGACGCTGGCCGGTGCGGCCATCGGCGGCGCGCGCAAGACCTTCCGCCACACCGAGGCCAACGCCCCGCTGCGCCACAACGCGACACTCGAGGCGATCGGCGGCACGGCGGTCTACCTTGCCTCCGACTACGGCAACTGTACCACCGGCGAGATCGTCACAGTCGATTCGGGCTTTCACGTGCTGGGGATGCCGCAGCCGGAATACCTCTGAGCCGGTTTCGTCAGTCCGGACCGCGCCACGCGGCGTAGGCGACAACGAAGGCGAGCGCCGCGAGGACGAACAGCGTCGCCGGCACCAGAAACGCCTGCGCGATGGCTTCCGCGCCGGCCCGGTATTCCAGCACCTCGATGGCCCCGATCAGCGCGATCACTCCGACAACCAGCAAGAGCACGCCGATTCCGGCACCGGCCACCACTCTCATCCGCATGTCGCCTCCGCACTCCTTGGCTCGCCCGCCATCTAAAGCCGGCCGGCGCACGGGCGCAAGTCGCTGGCCCGCCACCAAAGTAGCGACATAATCACGGAATTTCCGCCCGGAAACAGACTGTTTCCGCCGTATTCCTTGTCCCGCTTCCCCGAATTCGGCACATCTGAAACACGGGCCGCGCGTCGATCCTCCCTTCGATCATCTCTCCGCGCGGCCCCCTGTGACCCCCCTTTCCTCACCGCGCGTCGCGTGTCAGTCTCACGCCAGAACCGGGAGGAGCCATGCCGATCACCACCTGCGTTTTTGACGCCTACGGGACGCTGTTCGACGTAACCGCCGCAGCCCGCGAGGCCGCCAACGAACCCGGCCGAGAGGCGCTGGCCGAGGTCTGGCCGAAACTGGCCGAGGACTGGCGGCGAAAGCAGCTTGAATACACCTGGCTACGCGCCGTTACCGGCGAGCACACGAACTTCTGGGCAGTCACCAAGGACGGGCTCGACTGGGCGCTTGAGGCGCATGCGCTGGCGGGCGACGCCGACCTGCGCGAGCGGTTGCTGGCGCTCTACTGGGAGCTTGCGGCCTTCCCCGAAGTGCCCGAGGTTCTGGCCCGGCTGAAGGCCGCCGGGCTGCAGACCGCGATCCTGTCCAACGGCTCGCCCGACATGCTGGAGGGTGCGGTGAAATCGGCCGGGATCGGCGGCTCGCTCGACGCCGTGCTGTCAGTCGAGAGCGTCGGCATCTTCAAACCGTCCGCGCGGGTCTATGAACTGGTGACGACGCGGTTTGACTGCCCGCGAAGTGCCGTATTGTTCGTGTCGTCGAACGGCTGGGACGTGGCGGCGGCGGCTGGTTTCGGGTTCTTCACCGCATGGGTGAACCGCGCCGGGCTGCCGCAGGACCGGCTGGGCCATCCGCCCAATGAAATCCTGCCGGACCTGACGGCCATTCCCGACATCGCACAGGCGATCTGATGGGCGATCCCTTGTTTTTCACCGCCGCCGACGGCACCCGGCTGGTCTATCGCGACGAGGGCGCGGGGATGGCGCTGATCGCGCTCGCGGGCCTCACGCGCCACGGCGGTGATTTCGACTTCGTCGCGCCGCATCTGGAGGGTGTCCGCCTGATCCGCCCCGATTATCGCGGCCGGGGCGCTTCGGGCAATGCCGACTGGCAGACCTATACGGTCGCGCAGGAGGCTGCGGACGTTCTGGCGCTGATGGACCACCTCGGGATCGAGCGCGCGGCGTTTCTGGGCACCTCGCGCGGCGGGTTAGTGGCGATGGCGCTGGCGGCGAGTGTCAAGGACAGGGTGATCGGCGTCTGCCTCAACGATGTCGGTCCGGTGCTCGATGCGGCGGGGCTTGCCGGGATCGAGGCCTTCATCGGACGCAACCCGTCGGCCAGGACCTTCGAGGCGGCAGCGGCGGCGCGGGCGCGCATGGCGGTGGGGTTTTCGGACGTGCCCGAGGGGCGGTGGCTGGCCGATGTGAAGAACCTGTTTCGCGCGTCGGGCGACGGGCTGGCGGTGAACTATGACCCAGCCCTGCGCGATGCCTTCGTCGCTGGCTATGTGCCGGGCGAGCCGGTCGAAGTCTGGCCGCTGTTCGATGCTTTGGAGGGCCTGCCGCTGGCGCTGATTCACGGCGTGGGGTCTGACCTGCTAAGCGATGCGACCGTGACCGGGATGCGCAAGCGGCGGCCGGACATGCTCTATGCCCCGGTGCCGGGGCGCGGCCATGTTCCTTGGCTCGATGAACCCGAGGCGCTGGCGGCGATCACGACGTGGCTGGAGGCTTGCCGATGAACATCGAGATGATCCGCGCTGCGGCCAGGCGCCTTGACGGCCATGCCCGCCGCACGCCGCTCCTGACCTCGCCGTTTCTTGACGAGCTCGCGGGGCGGCGGGTGATCGTCAAGCCGGAATGTCTGCAACACACCGGCAGCTTCAAATATCGCGGCGCGCGGGCGGCGTTGTCGGCGCTGGATTATGCCACAAGGGCCAAGGGCGTGATCGCCTTTTCCTCGGGCAACCACGCGCAGGGCGTGGCACTGGCGGCGCGTGAATTTGGCGTGGCGGCGGTGATCGTGATGCCGTCGGACGCGCCCGCGTTGAAAATCGCCAACACCAAGGCTTTGGGGGCCGAGGTGGTGCTCTACGACCGCGCCACTGAGGACCGCGACGCCATCGGCGCGCGGCTGGCGGCAGAGCGCGGGCTGACGCTGGTCAAACCGTTCGACGAGCCAGAGGTGATCGCCGGGCAAGGCACGGTGGGGCTGGAGATTGCAGAACAGGCCGCAGCAATGGGGGTTGCGCGGGCCGAGGTGCTGGTGCCCTGCGGCGGCGGCGGGCTGACCTCAGGCATCGCGCTGGCGCTTGCGGCGGAGGCACCGGGCTTGCAGGTCCGGACCTGCGAGCCGGAGGGATTCGACGACGTGAAACGCTCGCTCGCGGCGGGCGAGATCCGGGCCAACCACCGGCTGACCGGTTCGATCTGCGACGCGATCATCACGCCCGCGCCGGGCAAGCTGACCTTCCCGATCATGCACCGGCTGTGCGGTCCGGGCATCGCCGTCAGCGACGACGACTGCCTGCGCGCGATGGCCATGGCCTTCACCCGGCTGAAAATCGTGATCGAGCCGGGCGGGGCGGTCGCGCTGGCCGCAGCGCTCTGGCATGGCGACCAGCTTGAGGGCGACACCGTCATCGTCGTGGCCTCGGGCGGCAATGTCGACGCGGCGCTGTTTAGTGCCGCATTGGAGCGGTTCGCCTGATCGTCCCCACCCTGTCGCTGCGCGCCGATCCGGCCTAGACAGGGGGCGCAGTCGTGAACGAAAGGCCCGCCCATGAAGTTTTCCATCGCCTCCTTCAACGTCAAGAACCTGATCGGGCCGGACCAGGAATACTACAAATTCCAGAGCTACACGCCCGAGGAATACGCCTGGAAACGCAACTGGACCGCCAATCAACTGGTCGATATCGACGCCGACATCATCGGGTTTCAGGAGATTTTCGAGGAAGACGCCCTGATCGACGTGATCGGCGAGGCCAGCGCGCGGGCGCGCGAGCTGAACGGCGCGGTGATCCCCGACTGGGGCAAGGCCTATGCACGCAAGGTAATCTTCGACAAGCTGGGCGTCGCCCCCTATGACGACGCCGCGCTCGCCTTCGCACCCAATGCCGCCGACAAGGGTGTGGCGGGCAAGCGCAGGCCGGGCATCGCGGTGCTGTCGCGGCTGGGGTTCGCCGGGCCGCCGGAGGTGATCCAGGACCTCGCGACGCCCCTGACGATCCCGTTCCAGCCGTTGCGCGGCACCGACCCCGACCTTGATGCCGGCCACTACGTGCTGCGCCGCTTGTCGCGCCCGATCCTCAAGGTGCGCATTCCCGTGGGCGATCATGTGATCACGCTGTTCAACTGCCACCTGAAATCGAAACTGGGCGAACATATCGTTCCGCCCGGCGCGGCCTTCGCCCCCGAGGAAGACCTGACGCGCTACGACCCGGTTGGCCGCGCCATGGGCAGCCTGCGCGCCGCCGTGCGCCGGATGGCCGAGGCCTGGGTGCTGCGGCGCGAGATCGTGCGCGAGCTTTCCCTCGGCAACCCGGTGGTCGCAGTCGGGGATTTCAACGATGGCGAATATGCCGTCAGTTCCGAGATCATCGCGGGGGAAAAGCCGTTTCGCAACTATAGCTGGATGCTGCGCCACGATGCGGAAAGCTACAATGACCGCTATTCACCCGAGGAACACATCGCCATCACCGCCGCCGTCGAAGCCACGCGGCTGCATTCGGCGGAAAGCCTGTTCATCGGCAAATCGCTGCGCGACATGGTCTATACTTCTGCGTTCGGCGGGGTCTACGAGTCGATCGATCAGATCCTGCTGAGCCGCCATTTTCACCCCGAACATGACGGGCGGATCGCTGACATGGAGTATTTCTCGGTCCTGAACGACCACATCACCGACGGCTCGCACCCGGAAGCGCCCTACAACAAGCTTGCCTCCGATCACGGGCAGATCAAGGCGCATCTCAGGTTGCGGTAAGGGCGCGATTGTCCCTAGGTTCAGGCGTATTCCAACGGAGGCCTCAACATGCTGATGGCAGATCTCGGCGATATCCGGGTGCATTACGACGACCGGGGGCCGGCGGATGGCCCGGCCGTGGTCTTTGCCAATTCGCTCGGCACCGATTTCCGGCTTTGGGATGCGCTCCTGCCGCACCTGCCGGAAGGCTTGCGGCTGATCCGCTACGACATGCGCGGCCACGGCCTGACCACCGCGCCCGAGCCGCCCTATTTCATGGGCGATCTTGTCGGAGATGCGGCGCGGCTTCTCGACTTTCTCGGGGCCAGGGACTGCGTATTCGTCGGTCTTTCCATCGGCGGCATCGTCGCGCAGGGGCTGGCCGCCGAGCGGCTCGATCTGGTGCGAGCGATGGTGATTTCGAACACCGCCGCCAAGATCGGCACCAGCGCGATGTGGGACCAGCGCATCGCTTCGGCGCGCGCGGGCGGGGTCGAGGCGCTGGCCGATGCCACGATGGAGCGCTGGTTTGCCAAGGCCACCCGCAAGGACCTCCCCGGCCTTGTCGAGGCCTTCCGCAACATGCTGACGCGCACGCCGCTGGACGGTTTTGTCGGCTGCATGGAGGCGATTGCCGAGACCGACCTTTACGAGTCGACCGCGCGGCTGAAACTGCCGACGCTGGGCATCGCGGGCAGCGAAGACGGCTCGACCCCGCCGGACCTCGTGCGCGAGACGACCGATCTGGTGGCGGGGTCGAAGTTTCACCTGATCCGCGGCGCGGGCCACCTGCCCTGCGTCGAGAAACCGGCGGACTATGCCGCGGCGCTGACAAGTTTCCTGCATGAGATCGGACATATCTGAATGGCGAAATTCCTTCTGGTTCACGGCTCCAACCACGGCGCATGGTGCTGGCGCGACCTGATCCCGGCGCTGACGGCACTGGGCCACGATGCCCGCGCCATCGACTTGCCGTCGCATGGCGAGGATGCAACGCCGATGGCCGAGGTCACGCTGGACCGCTACGCGCAGGCGATCCTCGATGCGCTGGACGGGCCGACGGTGCTGGTCGGCCATTCCGCCGGTGGTTTCGCGATCACCCAGGCCGCAGAGATCGACCCGAGCAACATCGCCGCGCTGGTCTTCGTCTGCGCCTATGTCCCCGCGCCGGGCAAGAGCCTGGTGGACATGCTGCGCGAAGCCCCGAGCCAGCCGCTCAAGGGTGGGCTTGAGGTCGGGCACGACGGTGCCGCGTTCCGCTTCAAGGAGGACACGGCGCGCAGGCTGGTCTATCACGACTGCCCGCCAGAGGCCGTGGATTTCGCCCTCGCCCATGTCGGCTGGCAGGCGATGGCGTCGCAGACGACGCCGGTCGCCTTCACCGGCAAGGGCGCGAACCTGCCGCGCGACTATGTGCTCTGCACCGGCGACCGGACCATCGAGCCGGAACATCAGCGCCAGATGAGCGCCGGGTTCGCCGAAGGCCGTGTGCACGAGATCAATACCGGCCACTGCCCGTTCCTCGCCGACCCCGAGGGGCTGGCGGCGCTGCTCGACCGGATCGTCGCGACGGGATGAACGGGCCACCGACCACAGGGGGTGCCGCTATGCGAGCGCCTTCGGTGTACTCGCGAGCGAGGAATGGCGATCCCGGGAGGACTCGAACCCCCAACATCCTGATTAGAAGTCAGGTGCTCTATCCAGTTGAGCTACGGGACCGCTGGCCGCAGGGATAACCTCGCGACCGCGTCGCTTGCAACTCGAAACGGCGCTCAGCCGCGCAGTTTGCGCGCGACGACCCAGGTCACCGGGGCCGCGATGATGAACCCCGCGACGGCGGCATAGATGATCGGCATCGTGGTGGCGAACCCCATCGTCAGCGCGACGATGATCAGCGAACCGGCCAGGGTCGTGCCGGCGACGAAGTAGAGAGCCAGAACCAGAAACATGAGCGTATTCCTTTCAAACTGCGCGAGCTCTCCCGAACCCTGAGACCGCAGGGCGGCTACGTAATTGATCCAGATCAGAGCTTTCGGCCTGCGGGGCGCGACCTTTGCGCGCCCCTGCCGTTTAACGCATCACAGGTGCGATGAACATCCCGACCACCACGCCGACCGCAGCCTGCGTGGAGCCGATCATCGCGCCGAGAACGAAGACCGGCCCGGTCATGCCTCGGGTCTGGTCATCCGGCCGAGGACGTCGGATTTCAGCACGTATTGCTGATAGAGCGCGCCGAGGATGTGCAGCCCGACGATCACCAGCAGCAGCACCTTCATCACCTCATGTCCAGCGGCTGCCTGCTCAACGCGGCCGAACCATGCAACGAGGCCCGACACCGGCATGAGCAATAGCAGCAGATACAACAGGCCATGCGTCGCGCGCGCCACGAACTTGAGGATCGCCGGTTCTTCGGCGGGGCCCTCGGGCACGCCCCGGCGCATCCGCAGCGCGACCCGCCAGATCAGCAGGACCAGGATCAGAACGCCGGTCACGACATGCTGGGCGATCATCGGGCTGAACCCGGCCTCGCCCCCTTCGCCGATCTTCTCCCAGGCGTCGGAAATGGTTTCGTTGAACAGAAACTGCGCTGCGAGCAGCACGAGGATGCCCCAGTGAAGGGCGATCTGGGTGCGGGAATAGCCTTGGGTCATGGGATGGTCTCCGATACGGACGCGGCAAGCCGGTTGCACACGCCACCTGGCTCCGTTCACTGATTTGTGAAGGATGTCGGACCGCGAGGCAACAAAGACAAGTCCCATGGGTTACGACAAATCGCCCCAGTTGGTGAGGCGTTCAGAGGTGACGCGGTGTCTCGCGGGCAGGCAAGTGCCGACCGGCAGACCAGTCGGGGTCTTCCCGCCGCACCTTGCGGGTGTTCCAGATACCCGCCGGGATGCCCGTGACGAGACCGATGACGCCCGCCACGACGAAAGCGGCCCAAGTATACCAGCCGAACGAGAAAAACGCTACGAGCACACCGCCTGCGATGCAGAGCGCCCAGATCGGGATGAACAGCAATCTCCAGCCGTATTTCATGACGGATCTCCTTTCGGTCTGGAAGGAGAACGATTGCGGAGGGGGATGGTTCCGGTGGGCAAGTCCATCCTGCGGTTTCCGATAGGCTGGACCATTTCCCGCACGCGATGCGGGCCGATCGTGGTGCCGGAATTCCCCAACCTTAGCCCGCTTGCGTCGGTGACAAGGCGCGGAGTTAGGTCAGGAGTCCATCTTCAGCGCCGAAATAAACGCCTCCTGCGGAATATCCACCTTGCCGAACTGACGCATCTTCTTCTTGCCGGCCTTCTGCTTCTCGAGCAGCTTCTTCTTGCGCGTCGCGTCGCCGCCATAGCACTTGGCCGTCACGTCCTTGCGCAGCGCCGACAAAGTCTCGCGCGCGATCACCTTGCCGCCGATGGCCGCCTGGATCGGGATCTTGAACATGTGGCGGGGGATCAGGTCCTTGAGTTTCTCGACCATCGCCCTGCCCCGCGCCTCGGCGCGGTCGCGGTGGACCATGGTCGACAGCGCGTCCACCGGCTCATCGTTCACCAGGATCTGCATCTTCACGAGGAAATCCTCGCGGTAGCCGGTCATCTGGTAGTCGAAGCTGGCATAGCCCTTGGTGACCGATTTCAGCCGGTCGTAGAAGTCGAACACCACCTCGTTCAGCGGCAGGTCATAGACCACCATCGCGCGCGATCCGGCATAGGTCAGGTCCATCTGGATGCCGCGCCGGTCCTGGCAGAGTTTCAGCACGTCGCCGAGGTATTCGTCGGGCACCAGGATCGTCGCCTTGATGCGCGGTTCCTCGATGTGGTCGACATAGGTTAGGTCGGGCATGTCGGCGGGGTTGTGCAATTCACGCATCGTCCCGTCCTTCATGTGGATGCGATAGACCACGCTGGGCGCGGTGGTGATCAGGTCGATGTTGTATTCGCGCTCCAGCCGGTCGCGGATCACCTCGAGGTGCAGCAGCCCGAGGAAACCGCAGCGGAAACCGAAGCCGAGGGCGGCGGAGGTTTCCATCTCGTAGCTGAAGCTCGCATCGTTCAGCGCCAGTTTCTCGATCGCGTCGCGCAGGTCCTCGAATTCGGCTGAATCGACCGGGAACAACCCGCAGAACACGACCGGAATCGACGGCTTGAAGCCCGGTAGCGCGGTGTCGCAGCCCTTTTTCTCGTGCGTGATCGTGTCGCCGACCCGCGTGTCGCGAACCTGCTTGATCGAGGCGGTGATGAAGCCGATCTCGCCCGGCCCAAGCTCGTCCACCGGCATCATGCCGGGGCGGAACACGCCGATCCGGTCGACCTGGTGGATCGAGCCGTTCTGCATCATCCGGACCCGGTCGTTCTTTTTCAGAACCCCGTCCATGATCCTGACCAGCACGACCACGCCGAGATAGGCATCATACCAGCTGTCCACCAGCATCGCCTTGAGCGGCGCGTCGCGCGTGCCCTTGGGGGCCGGCAATTGGTGCACGATGGCCTCCAGCACCTCGTGGATGCCGATGCCGGTTTTCGCCGAAACCCGGATCGCGCCCGAGGCGTCGATGCCGATCACGTCCTCGATCTGTTCGGCCACCCGGTCGCAATCGGCAGCGGGCAGGTCGATCTTGTTCAGCACCGGCACGACTTCGTGGCCCGCGTCGATCGCCTGATAGACGTTGGCCAGCGTCTGCGCCTCGACGCCTTGCGTCGAATCGACCACCAGCAGCGAGCCTTCGACCGCGCGCATCGAGCGGCTGACCTCATAGGCGAAGTCGACATGGCCGGGCGTGTCGATCAGGTTCAGCACATAGGCCTCGCCGTTGTCGGCGATGTAGTCGAGGCGAACCGTGTTGGCCTTGATGGTGATGCCACGCTCACGCTCGATATCCATCGAGTCGAGCATCTGGGCCTTCATCTCACGTTCGGACACGGTGTTGGTCGACTGGATCAGCCGGTCGGCAAGCGTGGACTTGCCGTGGTCGATATGGGCGACGATGGAGAAATTGCGGATATGGGCGAGGTCTGTCATGCGCCGGCAAATAGCAGGTCTCTGATGGGCGTGGAAGATGGCAAAATCACGCCGGGCGCTTTGTCACTTGCTGGCGCGCTACCTACATGCGCGGCGAAAGGAGGTCTGCCATGAACATCGGTGTGGCAATGGCCCTCGGGATGGCCGTCGGCGTGGGTTTCGGCATTGCGCTGGACAACACGGGCGTGGGAATCGCGCTCGGCGCCGGCATCGGGGCCGCGTTCTGGGCTGCTTTCAACAACCGAGGTGGGGGAAAGGGCGATTGAGCCGGTCAGGCTTGTCCCACCCCTGCGAATTTGCGCTATGATCGACGCAAGCCGGAAAGGACCGATCATGACCCAGACAGCGATCAAACAGGTTCGCGTGACCGGTCGGGTGCAGGGCGTGGCGTTTCGCGCCTGGACGCGGGCCGAGGCGGCGCGACTGGGTTTGCGCGGCTGGGTGATGAACCGGGGCGACGGCTCGGTGCTGGCGCATCTCGAGGGCGGGCGCGAGGCGGTCGAGACGATGCTGACCCTGATGTGGCAGGGGCCGGGCGCGGCGCGGGTTCAGGACGTGCAGGCCGAGGACGCGGCGGCCGAGCCGGGGTTGACCGGGTTCACCATCCGTTAGCCCCGCACGTATTGTGGCTGGCGGCCCCAAGGCGTAATGATAGCGCAAACGTCCCTGATCCCGAGTGCCGCCATGTCCGCCATCCTGACCGTCACCCTGAACCCCGCGCTTGACATCTCGACGACGGTGGACCGCGTGCGCCCCGAGGACAAGCTGCGCTGTGCGCAGCCTGTGCTCGACGCTGGCGGCGGCGGCATCAACGTGGCCCGCGCGATTGGCGAGCTTGGCGGCATGGCCACTGCCTTCGTCGCGCTGTCGGGGTTTCAGGGGCAGCAGTTCCTCGAGATCCTCAAGCACGAGCCGCTGATCCCCGAGGTGTTCCAGATCCACGGCGAAACCCGGCAATCGCTGGCGGTGATCGACCGGTCGGACGGGCAGCAATACCGCTTTGTCATGCCCGGCCCGCGCTGGACTGCGGACGAAGCCGGCGGCGCGCTGGACGCGATCGCCGCCGTGGTGCCTGCTGGCGGCTATGTGGTCCTGTCCGGCAGCCAGCCGCCGGGGGTGCCGTTGCACTTCCCGACCCAGCTTGCCGCGCGGGTGGACGAGGCCGGTGCGCGGCTGATCCTCGACACATCCGGTGCGCCGCTGCGCGCGCTGCTCAACGTCGGCTCGGCGCGGCACCACGTCTTGCGGCTCGATCAGGCCGAAAGCGAGGATCTGGCCGGGCGGTCGTTTTCGAGCCGCGCCGAGGTGGCCGATTTCGCCGAAGGGCTGGTCGCGCGCGACGTGGCCGATGTGGTCGTGCTGGCGCTCGGGCCGGATGGCTCGATCCTTGCCAGCCATGACGGGCGCTGGCATGCCACGACGCCGCCGGTGCCGGTGAAATCCAAGGTCGGCGCGGGCGACAGTTTCGTCGGCGCGTTCGCGCTTTCGGTCGAGGGCGGGGCGGCCTGGGAGGAGGCGCTGGTGCAGGGCGTTGCCGCCGCCTCGGCAGCCGTGATGAGCGATGCCACCAAGCTTTGTGTCGCCGCCGATGTGGAGACGCTGGCCAGCGCGGCGACGCTCAGCCGGATCTGACACCTGCGCGCTCATGGAATTTGCCCGGCCCGGCAATTTCTGCTATCCGAGTCGGAAACAACACCGGGAATACCCGGCGACACGAGGCAGAACATGAAACGAACCATTGTGGCCCTTGCCTTGGGCTTGAGTCTGTTGAACGCGGCCCCGGTGCAAGCTGGCGGCGCCATCGAGAGTGCCTGCAATTCTTCGGACCGGCCCGGCCGGTCGCGGGCGTTGTGCGACTGCATCCAGAAGGTAGCCGATTCCGTGCTGTCCAACAGCGAGCAGCGGCGCGGCGCGAAGTTCTTCAAGGACCCGCATGAAGCGCAGGTGGTGAGGATGTCGGCGAGCAGTTCCGACTCCGAGTTCTGGCAGAAATGGCGCTTGTTCGGCGCGACGGCCGAAAAATACTGCCAGTAGGGTTCAGAGCAGATCCCGGACCAGCCCCGCTGCGCAAAGCTCGATCAGGTCGAGCGTGGCCTCGAAATCGCGGGTGTAATAGGGGTCGGGGACGTGGTTCATCCCGGCCTCGGGCGCGTAATCGGTCAACAAACCGACCGGCGTCTCGGCGCCTTCCGGGCGCAGGCGCTCGACGTCGGCGCGGTTGTCGGCGTCCATCACGACGATCAGGTCAAAGTCGAGAAAATCGCGCCGGGTGAACTGGCGCGCGCGCAGGGACCGCAGGTCGATCCCGCGACTGGCCGCCGCTTCGATCATCGGGCCATAGGGTGGCGCGCCGCGGTGCCAGTCCGAGGTGCCGGCGCTGTCGAGCCGCAGCCTGTCACCGGCCAGCGCACGCACCACCCCCTCGGCGGCGGGCGAACGGCAGATGTTGCCAAGGCAGACGAAAAGGACACGCCGGGTCATGGTTCTGCTTCTAGTGCACACCCGACGGTATCGAAAGTGCGAAACCGAGCCTGGCGTCAGTCATCCGCGCCGCCCAACCGCGACGTCGTGTAGAACGCCCAGAGCGCCAGCACCTGACGGTCGGTCAGGGGGTTGATGAAGGCGATGGTCTCGTCTCCCTTCACGCCGTTGATCAGCCGCGAGAGAAAAACGTCGCCGGGTTCCGATTGCGCCATCAGGCGAAGGTCACGACTGGGCAGACGCTCCTCCGGGTCGCCATCGGCGAAACCATCGTGGCACCCCATGCAATAGGCCTCATGAATCGCCTGCGCCTCTGCGATCGCAGCGGCGGGCGGGGTTAGAACGGTGCGTTCGGCGAGGGTGAGAGGGTGAGCCTCGGCCAGCGCGCGCAGCAGGTCGGCCAGCGCGGCGCGGTCCGCTGCGGTGTCGAGCGGACGCCCGGACCAGGCGCCAAGTGCCTCCGCCCCGGAATCATCCCCGGCCTTCAGCAGCAACCAGGGCAACAGGCCCAGCGCGCCCGCGATGCGGTCGATCAGCCCTTCGGCATGACGCGGCGGAATGTCGGCCGCGTCCAGCCGCTCCACATCGCCAAGCGCCACGCGCAACTCCGCGGGCAGGATCTGAGCGGCGGACCAGTCAAGGCCGTCCGCTGCGGCTGGCAGTAAACCCAGCCCGCACAACAGGATCGTGGCCGCAACGCGGTGAAGCGCTGCGGCCACGAAGGTTCTTGCGGTGCTCTGACGCTTGCGCGTCATACGTCACCTCCCTTTCATCACTGGGCGGCGATCTTGACTTCGAGCGGCAGCCCGGCAGCAGTCCATGCCGCCATCGAGCCGTCATACATCAGGACATCTTCCATGCCGAGGATCTCGGACGACGCGAACCAGCCGATCGAGGCCCAATGGCCGGTGTTGCAGAAGGCGACCTGCTCGCCGGTCGTCGGCACGCCGGCGGCGGCATAGAGCTTGGCAAGCGTGTCGGCGTCGCGGAACATGCCGCCACCGTTCACGGTCGTCCAGCTTTGCGGCAGGCTTATGGCGTTGGGGATCGTGCCCGGAGCCTTCGCGGGGCCAGCCTTGTTGACGCCGAGATACTGGTCGGCGGTGCGGTAGTCGACCGCCACAGCGCCCGCGTCGATTGCCGCTTGCACTCCGGCCTCGTCGATCAGCATGTCCTCGCGCAGCGCGACGGTGAAGGTCGCGCCAGCGGCCTCGACGGCACCCTTGTCGAGCGGGTTCACCGGGTTCTTGTCGGCATCGACTTCGGCCAGATAGGCGCCCATGCCGCCATTGAGGATCGAGACGTTGTCATGCCCCAGAACCTTGAAGGTCCAGTAGACACGGGTGGCCCCGCCCATCTCGGACGAGCTTTCGCCTGCCGCGACAACCACGACATGGGTGTCGTTGCCGATGCCGAGCGAGCCGATATGGGCGGCAAGTTCGGTCGGGTCTTCGGGGAACATGCCCGGCACGCCGTTGCGCACGACGCGCCAGCCGGATTTGCCGTAGTCGGTGTTCACCGCGCCGGGGATATGCCCGCGCAGGTAGTCGGTCGAGCCGCGGATATCGAGGTAGACGACGCCCTCGGCGCCGGTATTCGCCTTGACCCACTCGACATCGACCAGCGGGTCGGCGGCCAGAGCCGGCGACGCGATGAATGCGACGATCATGGCCAGCGATGCCACAAGCGCCCTGATTGAGTATTGAATTCGTTTCATTGTTGGTCCTCCCTTGGTGTTGGATAGGGGCAAGCGGCCCCTTACAGCGTCACGATAAGATCGGCGGACAGGATTGCCCGCGCCACCGCCGCCCAGCCGTCTGCATCGTCCGGTTGAAGTCCGGTCGTGTCGGCACGCTCGACGGACAGCGTGCCCTGCAGCGTCTCGACCGCGGCCTCGACGCGCGTGGCGTCGGGAAACAGCCCGGTCCTGAGTTCAAGTATCGTCATGCCCCTGCCCCCTCAGATGCTCACGACACGCTCGGCGCTGGCGATTGCCTTGCCGAGTGCTGCGCCGTCCAGAAACGGAAGGTCATCGGCCATCGCCTCGACCGTGGTTTCGGGTTCAATATCGCTCAGTTCGAGCAACTCGGCCATCGCCGCATTTTCCTCGGACTCGGCGACCGGCTCGGTCATCAAGACCAGCCGCACTTCGTGGCCGAAGATGGTCAGTCCGGCCGCCACCCGCATCGCTTCGGTATGGTCGCGCCGTCCGAGCACAAGGATCTTCTTCTCGTTCATCTCGACCTCCTAAAGGCTCACGACCCGCACCGCCTCGGCCATCAGGGCAGAGTTCACCGTCTGGCTGCCACGCTCGACCGGGCAGTCCTTGCCGGCCATGTGCAGGTCCCAGGAATGTTCGCAGACCGCGACACGCGCGGCGCCCTCGCTCGCGGCGGCAAAGCCCGCGTCATCCAGCGCCTTGACGCCGTCATTGGTCAGAAAACAGCCCCAGCTTGCGCCCTCGGCGCCAAGCGCGCGGCCTAGTCCGGCGGCGAGCGGGGCGGCCTCGGCGGTGGTGATATGCAAGAGCACGTCCATGGCGGATCGGTCCTTTCGTGTCGTCAGGTATCCGGCGCGAAGCCGACGGTGTCGGTCGCCCCGCGCGCGAAGGCGGCAAGGCGGTGTTCAAGCGGGGCGTCAGCCGTGGCGGCGAGGCGCATGTTTTCGGTGCGCATGGGCGCGGTGAAGATGACCTCGCGGCTGAAACTGCGCGCCTCGCCGCGCCCGGTCATGTCGGCGGTGCCGGTGTAGAGCACGACTTCGTGCTGTCCGGCGAGGAGGAACAGGGCCGCAACCGCGCTTGCCTGCGTCTCGTCGCCGGGAAATACCGCCACGGTTTCGGCACCTGACAGCCCGACCGTGCCGAGCAGCCAGCGCAGGGCGTGAAAGCTGACCGGAGCGCCGCCATCTGCGCCGAACAGCACCCCGGCCGGCACGCAGCGCGCGCCTTGCAGCGATGCCTTGGTGCAGTCGGCCTCGGCCCGGATGTCGACCACGCGCGCGTCGGTGGGTAGGACGTTGACCGAAGCCACCGGCGCTGCGTGGGCCGACAGGGCCGGAGCAAACGTCAGCGCCAGCGCGCCCGTTCGTATGATCCGGCCCAGATCCACCTCAGCAGCCTCCGAACTTGATTTCCGGGGCCGCCGCACCTGCGGTGACGACCGGCGGGTTCTCGACATAATAGCCCATCAACTCGATCACCGGCAGCGTGCCGAAGCCCTTGCCGACGTCGACGTCATCGAGCAATTCGGCCGGCTGCGGCGTCTGCGCCCGGATGATCACCTCTTGGTCGAGCGCGGCGAAGGGAAATGCGACCCATGCCACGGCAAGCGAAGCGACCAGGCTCGAGACGCAGAATATGATACTGGTTCGGTCCATCCTGCCCTCCTCAGAGCGAGTCTCTCAGAAACGCCACATACATGACCCCGAAGGCGATGACGCCGAGGATGATCTGGGCGGTGGTTTCGAAATCCATCTGGGCCTCCTAGTCGCCGCGATAATGGCGGATGAGCGCGTTGATGCTGACCGGCTCGTCGGTGATCGGGTGGATGACCTGCGGCGTGAAATGCGGCACCCCGTCCCGGTCAACCCGCAGCGACTGCGGCGGCGAGATCAGCGTCCAGCCGATGCCGACGATGGTGATCGCCAGTGCGCCCCAGCCATAGAAATTCATGAAGAGTCTTGCGGGGGTCATGGCCTCAGTCCTTGCGGATATAGACTTTCCAGCAGCGCGGCGCCTGGATGGTTTCAAGGTGGACGGCGCCCAGTTCGTTGCACATCGGTGGCAGCGCCTCGACCGAGGACGGGTTGTCGATCAGCACCTCGATCACATCACCGGATCCGACCTCGCCCATCGCCTTCTTGGTCATCAGTTGCGGGCGTGGGCAGCTGTCGCCGATGCAGTCGATGCTGCGCGCCAGCGTGATGATTGTGCCATCGCTCAGCGTGGCGGTGCCGGTCGCGACGTCTTGTACTTTCTTCTTTCCTCCGAACAGTCCCATGCTGTCCTCCCTTTATTTCAGCGTTGCGTTGGTCGCGTCATTCCGCGGGCTGCGCCATGGCGGCGGCGGCTTGTGACTCGCGATGACGTTCGGCCTGCGCGTTTTCCTTGCGGCGGATCGCGCGGTAGATCCAGAAAAGCACGCCGGCCTGGATCATGCCGAAGAAGATCGCCGGGATGCCCAGCTTCTCCTGAAGGGTCGCGGCGTTGGCATAGCCGAGCTGGAGCGCCTCGAGGTTCGGCTCGCCGGTCATCGAGGCCGGCGCGGGTGGCCAGTAGTTCGCCGACCAGACCAGCGAGAACAGGAACATGCCGACGAAGGTGAACAGCAGCGCCCAGAGCGTGCCGACATTGCCCTCGCCGGTCTTGACCCAGGTCGACACGGTGCAGGCACCCGCCAGCACCATGCCGACGCCGAAGATGAACAGTCCCGCGAAGGTGTTGAGCCCGACGTCGAAGTTCATCGGGTTGCCTTCGCCGAAGGTCAGAAACAGCGTGAACCCGAGCGTCAGGATGATCATCGCGACCAAGAGCGCCTTGGTGTTGCGATAGGTCTTGAACAGGATCGCGTCACGCAGGGCGGCGGTATTGCAGAACCGCGAGCGCTGCACCAGCAGGCCGACGACCGACCCGAACACGAAGGCGACAAGGCATTGTCCAATGGCGCTCATGTCTCAGCCCTCCAGGATTTTCTTGTAGATCATCGACCCGACCCATGCGCCGGCCAGGATGCCGGAGATCGCGAGGTAGCCGCCCATGTTCATCTCCGGGCCCATGCCGAAGAACGTCGAGACGTTGCAGACGAAGGCCAGCCGGATGCCGATGCCCATCAACAACCCGCCGATGGTGATCATCACCCACTCCGACAACCGGCGCGGAACGCGGATGTAGAATTCCTTGGCCAACACCGCGCTGACGAAGGCGCCGAACAGCATTCCGAGGCTGATGTAGATCTTCCAGTAGGTCGGATCGGGATCGAACACGAGCGTCCAGAACGGCAGGCGGTCAAGCTCGTCGCCCATGAACATCTGGGCGATCAGCCCGGTCATCATGGTTTCCCCGCCCCCGACGGTCCATGCGCCGATCAGCAGGAACATGAAGATGTCCAGGATGGCGATCGCCGAAAGCGCAATCACCGGGTCAAGGGTTTTCTTGAAGAATTCAGGCAAAGTATCCTCCCCGCACTGTCGTTTAGTGTCGCAGCCTTGAGATTAGCCTAGGAGCAGAGAAGCGTGAGGTGGTAGTAATTATTGGAAACATGCGAAACGCGCGTCGATTTGGCGTTTCGGGCCTTGCCGACATGCCGGGCCGGCCATGGAATACAGTGGAATCCCAGCGGGAAACGAAACCGAGATGTCCATTTATGTAGAGATCGAGCCCGACGACTTCCTGGGCCACATGTTCAAATCCTGCACGATTGACCAGGCAAACGAGTTCATTCCCGAGAAGCGCGGCTTCCGGATTCATGGCCACAGCACGACGATTCGCCTCGAACGGGTGTTCTGGACGGTGCTCGAGGACATGTCGGACCGGATGGGCATCACCCTGCCGCAGCTTGTCGGGCAGATCCACGACCAGTGCCTTGTCGCCAACGACAAGAACATCTCGTCCTGCCTGCGCGTCATCTGCATGAAATACATGAACATCTACGCGGGCTGAACGGCCCGGCATCGCAGGAAACAGCGGTCTGGCGTGTTCCCTTGGGTCACGGCGTCGGTGCCGTTCGCGCCGTGCGGCCGCGCATCTGCGCTGCCCGAACCGGCTGATCTGGCCGCGTCATTTCGCGCCAACCGTTCCAAAACGCCGCGGGATCGTCTAAAAGCGACATATACAACGTCGCGTATCACCATTCATGTCGCGGTCACGCGGGCAGCGCGATGCCCCGACCGCAACGCAAGTTTCAGGGATTCCCATGACCAGACGACCACTGACGACCACGCAACCGAACCTCAACCGCCGGACCTTGCTGGCCGCGGGTGCCGCCCTTACCGGGCTGGCCGCAACCGGCGCCGGTCTTCGCCCTGCCCGCGCCCAGACGCGCGGCGGCAGGTTCCGGGTGGCCAAGGGGCACGGTCAGACCACCGACACGCTGAACCCGGCGACCTATGAAAACGGCTTCATGATCGCCGCGTCCTACGGCTATCACGGCTTTCTGACCGGGTTCGCCCGCGACGGCTCGATCGAGCCGCAGGTGGCCGAAAGCTGGGAAGCCTCTGCCGATGCCGCGACGTGGCGGTTCAAGATCCGGTCCGGTGTGACGTTCCACAACGGGAAATCGGTGACGGCGCAAGACGTGGCGACCTCGATCGACTATCACCGCGGCGAAGAATCGACCTCGGCCGCCAAGCCGCTGGTCGACGCCATCACCGACATCACGACAGACGGCGAGACGGTGGTTTTCACCCTCGAGGCCGGCAATGCCGACTTCCCGGCGACCTTCACCGACTACCACCTCGCGATCCTGCCGGCGGGGGATGAGCGGGGTGTCGACTGGCGCTCGGGTGTCGGCTGCGGGCCTTACAAGCTGGTCGAGTTCGACCCCGGCGTGATCGCCCGGTTTGCACGTTTCGCGGACGACTGGGACAGCACCCGCGGCTTCTTCGACGAGGTCGAGATGCTGGCGGTGGTCGATCTCAACGCCCGCACGACGGCGCTTGTCTCGGGCGACGTCCACGCCATCGACAAGCTCGACCTCAAGACGGTCGGCCTGCTTGGCCGCAACCCCGGCCTGACGGTCAGTTCGGTCGCGGGCAACCAGCACTACACCTTCGCGATGATGTGCGACAAGTCGCCCTTTACCGACGTCAACGTGCGCCGTGCGCTGAAACACGCGATCAACCGCGAGGAACTGGTCGAGAAGATCCTGTTCGGCTACGGCTCGGTCGGCAACGACCACCCGATCGGGCGCGGCCAGCGGTTCTTCAACGACGAACTGGCGCAGACGACCTATGACCCCGACAAGGCGAAATTCTACCTCAAGGAGGCCGGGCTCGACAGCCTTTCGGTCAAGCTGTCCTCGGCCGACGCGGCCTATGCCGGTGCGGTGAACGCGGCGGTCCTGTTCCAGAACTCGGCCAAGTCGGCGGGGATCGACATTGAGGTCAACCGCGTGCCCAACGATGGCTACTGGTCGGATGTCTGGATGAAGCATCCGTTCTCGGCGGTCTATTGGGGCGGTCGCCCGGTCGAGGACGCGATGCTGTCGACGGCCTATGCCTCGGGCGCGGCGTGGAACGACACCCACTGGGACAACGCCCGCTTCAACGAACTTCTCGTGGCCGCGCGCGCCGAACTGGACGAGCCCAAGCGGCGCGAGATGTATTACGAGATGCAGGCGATCCTGAACGACGACGGCGGCGCGATCATCCCGATGTTCGCCAACTACGTCTTCGCGACCGGCCCGGAGGTCGTCACCGGCGACGAGTTCTCGTCGCATTGGGACATGGACGGCGAGCGCTGGATGGAGCGTTGGTCCTTCGCCTGACCTGACGGCGCGCGGGGCCTGTTCGCCCCGCGCGTGTCGATGGCGCGGCGTTCTAGCCGAACACAGCAGTGACTGCCTTTTTCGTGGCCGCGACGATGATATCGGCCTCGTCCCGCGTTAGGCACATCGGCGGCGCGAAGCCCAGGATATCGCCCTGCGGCATCGCCCGCCCGATCACGCCCTCGGCGGCCAGCGCCGCCGCGAGGCGGTAGCCGATCTTCTCGTCCGCATCAAAGAACGTCCGGTTGCCCCGGTCCCTCACGAACTCGACGGCGCAGAGCATCCCCTCGCCGCGAATATCCCCGACATGGGCATGATCGCCCAAGGCGTCCGCCATCGCGTCGCGGAAATACTCGCCGATTTCGGCGGCGTTCTTCACCAGCCCCAACTCGTCGATCAGCCGCAGGTTGGCGACCCCCGCCGCCGCCCCGATCGGATGGGCGGAATAGGTCCAGCCGTGGCCGATCGGGCCGTTCTCGTCGGTGCCCTTTTCCAGCACCGCCCACATCTTCTCGGACACGATCGAGCCCGACAGCGGCGCATAGGCCGAGGTCAGCCCTTTGGCGATGGTGATCAGATCGGGCCGCAATCCGTAGTGCTCGGACCCGAACATCGTGCCCAGCCGGCCAAAGCCCGTCACCACCTCGTCAGCGATCAACAGGATGTCGTGCTTCTCCAGCACCGCCTGAATTGCGTCCCAATATCCCGCAGGCGACGGCACGATGCCGCCGGTACCCAGAACCGGCTCGCCGATCATCGCGGCGATGGTGTCGGCGCCCTCACGCGCAATCAGCGCCTCAAGCTCATCGGCGCAGTGGGCCGTGAAGGCGTCCTCGCTCATCGACAGGTCGTCGCGGCGGAAGAAATACGGCGCTTCGGTGTGGATGACCTGGCTAAGCGGCAGGTCGAACTTGTTGTGAAACAGCTCCAGCCCGGTCAGCGATCCGGTCATCAGGCCGGAGCCGTGATAGCCACGCCAGCGCGAGATGATCTTCTTTTTCTCGGGGCGGCCAAGGATGTTGTTGTAATACCAGATCAGCTTGATGTTGGTCTCGTTCGCGTCCGAGCCGGACAGGCCGAAATAGACCTTGGACATATGATCCGGCGCGCGGTCGAGGATCATCTTGGCCAGCGTGATCGAGGCCTCGGTGCCGTGGCCGACATAGGCGTGGTAATAGGCCAACTCGCGCGCCTGTTCGGCAATCGCCTCGGCGATCTCGCTGCGGCCATAGCCGACATTGACGCAGTAAAGCCCGGCGAAGGCATCCAGAAACCGGTTGCCGTCGCGGTCCTCGATATAGCAGCCCTCGCCGCCGGTGATGACGCGCTGAGGCGCGTCGCCGCGTGCGAACTCGGCCAGATGGGTCGAGGGGTGGAAGAAATTCTCGCGGTCCCAGGCCTCCAGTTGGTCGTTCTTCAGCATGCCGCGTCCCTTTCCCGGTCAGACCTATTTTCCCCGGACCTATATGATCTTCGCTCATTCTTCCATGCCGCGGCGCAAATGAGGCGCTTTGGACCGGTAGACGGCCCCACTTGGCCCCTCACGTGCAGATCGCGGTTCCCGCATTTCCAATGATCCCGGCGGCATGGGCGAGCCGGCCGGTAACATCCCGGCGCGAGCGTGAAAAATTGATTTTCACGCCCGGTTGATGTAGTGTTAGGTGTTGAGCCGCGCCAACCGCCCGACGCGCAGCATTTCTGCGCCGAAATCAGGGGGTTCCGTCGCGGTCTATTCGCGCGGGGGATAAACCTCAACCCGGAAGGCACCGGCCGTTGCCGCAGGGGAAGCATAGACGACATAGCCCGTTTACGACATCACCTATTCGCGACATGCCCAGAAAATGCTGATTTATGGGGTGGATAAGCAGGGTCATTCTGTGTTTTGCTTACGTGATGTCGCATTTGAGCGTTCTTGAGCAAGTGAAGCTCGAGAGGTTCCAGCATGGCTGTCGCGAAAGCGGGCGGCCCAAACCTATAGGGAGATGACATGTCAAAAGACGACCAGGAGCTTATCAACCGGATCGCCGAGGGCGCCCGCAAGGGTCGCATCTCGCGCCGGGATTTCATGTATTATTCGACGGCCGCGGGCCTGACCGCGACCACGGCAACCGGGCTCTGGACCAAGAGCGCATCGGCCGCCCCGCAGCGCGGCGGCACCTTCCGCTGGGGTCTGCATGACGGCAACACCGGCGACACCCACGATCCGGGCACCTATGTCACCCGGACGATGATCTTCATGGGCCATACCCATCGCAGCTATCTGACGATGATCAACGGCGACGGCTCGCTCGGCCCCGACCTCGCGGACAGCTGGGAAGCCAGCGCCGACGCTTCGGAGTGGACCTTCCACCTGAACCAGAACGCAAGCTTCCACAGCGGCAGGAAACTCACCTCGGACGACGTGATCGCCTCGCTCAACCACCACCGGGGCGACAACACCACCTCGGCAGCCAAGGCGCTGCTGACGGATGTGGTCGACATCACCAAGGACGGCGATTTCATCGTCAAGGTGAAGCTGACGGGCGGCAATGCCGACCTGCCGTGGCTGATGACCGACTACCATTTCGCGATCTGCCCGGCCAATGACGACGGCACGATCGACTGGAAGTCGGGCGACGGCACCGGCCCCTACAAGATCGACTCGGGCGAGTTCGGCGTGCAGTTCAGCCTCAGCCGGCACGACGGCTGGCATGGCGAAGGCGCATGGTTCGACAAGGTGGATATCATCACCCTGAACGACCCGAACGCGCGTCAGACCGCGCTGGTGACGGGCGATGTCGACTCGGTCTCGCTGATCGAGCTGAAGACGATGGCGCTGCTCCAGCGCGATCCGAACATCAACATCTTCAACATCCCCTCGGCTGGCGCGATCACGCTGCCGATGCTGTGCGACACCGCGCCGTTCGACAATGTCGACGTGCGCAACGCGCTGAAGCTGTCGATGAACCGCGACGAGATCATCGAGAAGATCGCGTTCGGTGCGGCGACCAAGGCCAACGACTTCCACCACTCGCCGGCCCAGCCCTATTGGCCCGACGACATTCCGCAGCGCGAGTATGATCCGGATCAGGCCAAGTCGCTCCTGAAGAAGGCCGGTGCCGAAGGGCTTTCGGTCAGCATCTCGACCGCCGACAGCGTCTATGCCGGTGCTGTCGACATGGCCGTGCTCTATGCCGAACAGGCCAAGGCCGCGGGCATCAACATCAACGTCGTGCGAGAACCCAACGATGGCTACTACACCGATGTCTGGCTGAAGAAGCCCTGGTGCCTCGTGTCCTGGGGCGCGCGCCCGACGCCGGACGTGATGTATACGCTGGCCTACAAGTCGGACGCGGCCTGGAACGAGAGCCGCTGGCAGAACGAGCGCTTCAACGAAGTGCTGCTGCAGGCGAAGGCGGAGCTCGACGACTCGCTGCGCGCCGAGATGTATCGCGAAATGGCGATGCTGGCGCGCGACGATGGCGGCACCGTCATCCCGTTCTTCAACAACTTCGTCTACGCGGCCCGCGCCAATATCGGCACGCCCGACAACCTGGCGGCAAGCTGGGAAAGCGATGGCGGCCGCGCGGCAAGCCGCTGGTGGTTCAACTCCTGAGCCACGCCACAAATCACGGCCCGGCGCGTTTTTCGTGCCGGGCCGATTCCGGTCGCACCCCGAAGAACCGGCACCACGAGTCCGGTTGTGCATGCCCAGCCCGATTGCGACGGCACGGGGACAAGGCGACGGCAAAAACGACCGGCAAAACCGCCGGCCATAACGGGGAGTGAACGATGGGCGACTTGACACAGCTCGTTCTCAAACGGCTTGGATTTGGATTGCTGACCTTGCTGGTCGTGTCGGTTCTGATCTTCTTCGCAGTCGAGCTTCTGCCCGGCGATATCGCCGAGGCGGTTCTGGGTCAGGGCGCTACGGAGGAAACCGTGGCCGAGATGCGAAGGCAGCTTGGGCTCGATCAGCCCGCGGTCTGGCGCTACCTGCAATGGCTGGGCGGCGCGGTCCGGGGCGATTTCGGGGTCTCGCTGGTCTCGGGCGAACCCGTGACCGAGGCGATCGGCGACCGGTTCGTCAACACCCTGTTCCTTGCAGCCTATGCCGCTGTCATCGCGGTGCCGGTTTCGATCTTTCTTGGCGTGGTCGTCGCACTTCTGCGCAACTCGCTGTTCGATCGGGTCACCAACGTGCTGACGCTGACGGCAATCTCGTCGCCAGAGTTCTTCCTCGGCTACATCCTGATCCTGTTCTTCGCGGTCAAGACCAACATGTTCCCGGCCATCGCCAGCCTGTCGAATGACATGAGCCTGGGCGAATTGCTCAACCGCACCTTCCTGCCGGCGCTGACGCTGGTGCTTGTCGTGACCGCGCACATGATGCGGATGACGCGGGCGACGATCATCAGCCTGCTGGCCTCGCCCTATATCGAAATGGCGCGGCTCAAGGGCACGCCGCCGTGGAAGGTGATCGTCAAGCACGCCCTGCCGAACGCCTGGGCGCCGATCATCAACGTGGTCGCGCTGAACCTGGCCTATCTCGTCACCGGTGTCGTGCTGGTCGAGGTGGTGTTCGTCTATCCGGGCATCGGTCAGGCGCTTGTGGATGCAGTGTCGAAACGGGATTTCCCCGTCGTTCAGGCCTGCTGTCTGATCTTCGCGGCCACCTTCATCCTGCTGAACCTCGCCGCCGATGTCGGCGCGATCGTGACCAACCCGCGTCTGCGGCATCCGAAGTGAGGGCGGGAAAATGAGTGTATTCGTCATTGGATATTACGCAGCACTGATCGCCGCATCGAGCCTTGCGGCCTATTTCAACTACCGCCGGGTGTTCATGCTCCTGTTCTCGCTGACGCTGATATCCTTCGTGCTGGGCATCATCGGCGGCACCCCGGCGCTGCGCGCGGTCACGATCTTCGCCGGTGCGCTGGCACTGGCCGTCGGCACCTCCTACGCGTTCAAGGAATTCCTGGTCCAGATCGCAAGGCCGAACATGGCCAAGGAGTTGCGCACCGCACCCCTGACCGCGTCGTTCGGGATGTTCGTGATCTTCACCTATGCCATCGCCGGCATCTTCGCGCCGGTGATCGCGCCGCACGGCGAATCCGAGATCATCGCCTCGGCCTTCGCGCCGGCGGACGCCAACATGCTGCTGGGGGCCGACCAGCTTGGCCGCGACCTGTTCAGCCGCATCATATTCGGCGCGCGCAACACCGTCGGGCTGGCGCTGAGCGCGACCATTCTGGCGTTCCTGATGGGGGCGATCGCGGGCCTGCTGGCCGCGGTAAAGGGCGGCTGGTTCGACCAGATCATGGGAAGGCTGGCGGACGTCATCATGTCGGTCCCGTCGCTGATCTTCGCGCTTCTGATGCTGTCGATCTTCGGCACCAACCTGACCGTGATCGTGATCGTCGTGGCGGTGATCTACTCGCCGCGGGTGTTCCGCCTCACGCGGGCGGTGGCGGGGAATATCGTGGTGATGGATTATGTCGAGGCGGCAAAGCTGCGCGGCGAAGGCGACTGGTATCTGATCCGGCGCGAAATCCTGCCGAATTCCATGTCACCGCTGATCGCCGAATTCGGGCTTGAGTTCTGTTTCGTGTTCCTGCTGATCGCCGGGCTCAGCTTTCTGGGCCTCGGCATCCAGCCACCAACTGCCGACTGGGGGTCTATGGTGCGCGAGAACGCGACGCTGATCTCGTTCGGCGACATCACCCCGCTGATCCCCGCCGCGGCAATCGCGCTGCTGACGGTCTCGGTCAACTTCGTCGTCGACTGGATGCTGTTCCGGTCCTCCGGCCTGAAGGAGCAATAAGATGGACAAGTTCGCCGACAAGCAAGTCCTGCTGGAGATCAAGGATCTCTGGATCCAGGGATACTCGGACGAGGAATGGGTCGACATCATCAAGGGGGTCAACCTGACGCTTCACCGCGGCGAGGTGATGGGGCTGATCGGCGAATCCGGCGCCGGCAAATCCACCATCGGCGCGGCCGCGATGGGTTACGCGCGCGACGGCACCCGGATCTCGCAGGGCACGATCGAGTTCGACGGGATGGAACTGACCACCGCCTCGACATCCGAGCGCCGCGCGTTGCGCGGCTCGCGCATCGCCTATGTCGCGCAGTCCGCGGCGGCGTCGTTCAACCCGGCGCACAAGCTGATCGACCAGTATACCGAGGCGCCGGTGCACTACCGGATGAAATCCCGGCTCGAGGCGCAGGAAGACGCGATGGAGCTTTACGAGCGCCTGCGCCTGCCCAACCCGCAGGAGATCGGCTTTCGCTATCCCCACCAAGTCTCGGGCGGGCAGTTGCAACGGGCGATGACGGCGATGGCGATGTCGTGCCGTCCGGACCTGATCATCTTCGACGAACCGACCACCGCGCTTGACGTGACCACCCAGATCGAGGTGCTGGCGGCGATCCGCGACATCGTAGACCAGTTCGACACCGCCGCGATCTACATCACCCACGACCTCGCGGTGGTGGCGCAGATGGCCGACACGATCAAGGTGCTGCTGAAGGGCGAAGAGGTCGAACAGGCCTCGACCGAGGATATGATGGACAATCCGCAGGAGGATTACACCAAGAGCCTCTGGGCGGTGCGCAGTTTCAAGCAACCGCAGAAATCGCGCCCGACCGACGGCACCTTGCCGGTGATCTCGGTTCAGAACGTGCACGCGGCCTATACCGACGGGATCAAGGTTCTCGATGACGTGTCCTTCGACATCTATCCGGGCATGACGGTGGCGGTCGTCGGCGAATCCGGCTCGGGCAAGTCGACCACGGCACGGGTCATCACCGGGCTGCTGCCGCCGATGGAAGGCCAGGTGCTGTTCAAGGGTGAAGTGCTGCCGCCGAAATACACCGACCGGACCCGCGATCAGCTGCGTCAGGCGCAGATGATCTATCAGATGGCCGACACCGCGTTGAACCCGAAGGTCAAGATCCACGAGATCATCGGCCGCCCGGCGCAGTTCTATTCCGGCCTCAAGGGCGCCGCGCTGAAACAGCGGGTGGATGAGTTGCTCGACCTGATCGAGCTGGAGCCGTCGCAATATTACAACCGCTATCCGCCGGAGCTGTCAGGCGGGCAGAAACAGCGCGTCGGCATCGCGCGCGCGCTGGCGGCGAAACCCGATTTCATCATCTGCGACGAGGTGACAAGCGCGCTGGATCAACTGGTCGCCGAGGGCATCCTGAAACTGCTCGGCCGGCTCCAGAGAGAGTTCGGCCTTGCCTACATGTTCATCACCCACGACCTTGCCACCGTGCGCTCGATCGCCGACGAGGTGGTGGTGATGCAGAATGGCAAGGTGGTGGAACAGGGACCGAAGGACGAGATGTTCAGGCCGCCGCACCACCCCTATACCGACCTCCTGCTGTCGTCGGTGCCGGAGATGGACCCGAACTGGCTGACCGACCTGCTGGAAGAGCGCGGCACCGACAACATCGGCGAAGCGGCGACGCAACGCGGCGACGCGGCACCGTCGAGCTAGAGAGGCATCGGCGCAGGGTGGCGGGGCGGCGTCAGTCCGCCTCCAACCCCTCCGAGACGACGATCAGGCATCTGGCCTCTGCCGGCAGATCGAGCACCCGGATCGCCGCCAGACCCGCCGCGCCGCTGGGTGTGGTGGCGATGCCAGCCTTAGCCAGATCCGCGACAGCCTCCGTCGCCTGAAGGTCGCTCACCGTGACGAATGTGTTCGCCGTCGCCCGAAGCGCCTCGAACGCCAGCAGCGAGGCATCCTTGCAGTCGAGCCGCCCCATGTTCGACGGCGGCCCGCCGGCATGGCTGAGCGTCCCGGCCTTGAGACTGCGCTGCAGACAGGGGGCGGCCTCAGGTTCCACGATTATGATTTCGGGCTGATGCGGCCAGAAGGCGCGGATATGCGCCGCAAGCGCCGCCGCCAGACCGCCAACCCCGGCCTGCACCAGCACATGACTTGGCCAGACGCCCTCGGCGGCGAAGCTCTGGCGACATTCCTCGGCCAGAACCGCATAGCCCTCCATCACCAGCGCGGGCGGCGCGGTGTAGCCCGGCCATGATCCGTCCGCGAGGTGAAGCCAGCCGTTCACCTCGGCCAACCGGGCCGCCTCGGCCACGCTGTCCTCATAGGTGCCGTCAACGCGGATGACCTCGGCGCCCTTGGCGCGGATGCGGTCGGCAAACGCTTCCGGCACCGCCGATGCCAGCACGATCGCGGCGCGCGCGCCAAACACCTTTGCCCCGGCGGCGACCGACAATCCGTGATTGCCCGCGCTGGCGGTGACGAAGGTAAGTTCGCCCGCCAGCGCCAGCGCCTTCGGGTCGCGCGGATCGGCCACGCCCGCCCGATCGAGGATCATCTGCAACACCGCGAAGGCCCCGCCAAGCGCCTTGAAACTGCCAAGACCCATGCGCGCGGTCTCGTCCTTGATCCAAAGCCCCGCGACACCAAGTCCGGCAGCCAGTGCGGGCATCGGCAGGAGCGGTGTCGGCTTATGGACCGGACAGGCCCCGAGCAGCGCCAGCGGGCGGTCAGCGGAAATGCGAAACCCGGCGTTCATCGGGTCGGTCGGCAATGGCTCGTTCAGAGTAATCATGTTCGCATCATACCGGTGTCTTGCATGTTTCGGACGATCATTCGGCGTGTTCGGCACAAATTTCTGCTCGATATCCGGCCCAAGCGCCATCGTGCCGACAATGCCAGCGGCGGACCTTTCCACAAAATCAGGGCCACTTCAGTCCTGTGGGAACAGCGCGCGCATCTCGTCGGGCACCATCCGTTTGATATCCTGCACCTGACCTTTTGGCACCCGTGCCGCGATCATGCCGAGCACCGCCCGCGCCGCGCCTTCGGGGTTCATGAGAATTGCGCCCTCAAGCCCGTTTTCCACCCTTTTCAGGAATTCGGCGCGGGTGCGGTAGCCTTCGGGTTTGCCGCTGGGACGGTAATTCTCCCAATAGATGCCGCGTATGAGAAGCGGCAGGTTTGCGCTGAGGTCAAACGCTTCTTCTACGGTCAGACGGTCGCGCAGCGCCCAAAGCACCGAACGAAGCGCATGATACTGACGCTGCGTGTCGGGGCCGACAGCATCGCTCTTGCCCACGTCATTCAGCCAGAGGTGGGTCTGTTGCAGCGTCTTGTCGAATGTGTCCAAACCGGTCTGGGTCATGATATTCTCCTTTTCTGTTGCTGCTGAAAACACGTCGTGATCCGCCATTCGAACCATCCCCAGTCTGGGCCGGGTTCTGCGCGATTTGATCAGGCGGACGGGCTGGAAGCGTCTGCCGATTTCATCAATTTCGCCGCGACTGTATTTCCGATGGCGCTTTGCGGTGGTCATTCGTTGTCGTCACGTCCAAGCCTCAAGCTTTTCTGCCGTTTCCGCAAGGCCGATGAACCAATGGGCTATCCAGCGCCGATGCCGGGAAGAAGCGCGACGCGGGTGCTGCCGGGTGTGCGGATGTGTGCGCTTGAATAGCGCGGTGCGCATCCACATCATTGTATCATGTTCCAGAACAATACGCGCGGGATGCAGATAGAAAAGAAAGCCGTCATGAAAAAGATAGTGGTAATAGGCGACGCCGAAGAGGGCGCGATCAGGCAGGCAAAGAATTGTCTTGTCGAGGCGGAAGCCATGCTGCTCATGGCGGACAACCATAAGGGATACGGCATGCCGGTGGGCGGCGTGGCGGTCTACAAGGACAGGATACCGCCAGCCGGGGTCGGATTCGACATCGGCTGCGGCAACAAGGCGGTCAGGACCAATCTGAAACTGAAGGATATCGAGGCGCGGCTGGAGCCCTTGGCCGACAGGATCTTCGACACCCTGGCGTTCGGGGTGGGGCAAGGCAACAAGATCAGGGTCGAACACGAGCTGTTCGACGATCCGGTCTGGCAGGAGTCCGATTTCCTCAGGAGTTCAGGCAATCTGAAGGCGACCGCGCGCGCGCAACTGGGCTCGATCGGGGCTGGCAATCACTATGTCGACGTGTTCGCGGACGAGGATGACCGGATCTGGGTCGGCGTTCATTTCGGTTCGCGTCATCTGGGCCATTCGATCGCGTCGCATTTCATGAAAGAGGCCGGCGACAATCTGAACATCATGGATTCAACGCCCAAGACGCTGGATGTGAATTCGCCAACGGGCCAGGATTATATCGCCTGCATGAAACTGGCGGGAAGATACGCCTATGCCGGTCGGGACTGGGTCTGTGATACCGTGGTGGATATCCTTGGCGGCGAGATCCTCGACGAGGTCCACAACCATCACAACTACGCCTGGCATGAAGAACACGGCGGCAAGAAATACTGGGTTGTGCGCAAGGGCGCGACACCCGCATTTCCGGGGCAACGCGGGTTCGTCGGCGCCTCGATGGGCGACGATTCCGTGATCCTGCAAGGTGTGGACAGCGAGGAATCGCGCGCGCTGTTCTACTCGACCGTCCACGGGGCGGGGCGCGTCATGTCACGCACCGAGGCTGCGGGAAGACGACGCAAGATCACGACCCAGAGAAAACGGGCGGACGGAACCACATATGATTTTGACGAATGGGTGCAGATGGGCGGCGCGGTGGACTTTCAGAATGTGAAGGAAAAGATCGCCCGAAAGGGAATTGTCCTGCGAGGCGCGAGCGCGGATGAGGCCCCGGAGGTCTACAAGGATCTGCGGGAAGTGCTGGAAGCACACGAAGGCACGGTGGAAATCCTGCACTGGCTGCGCCCGTTGATCGTATGCATGGCCGAATGACCTGACACACATTTCGATGCGATTTCGCCGTGGTTCGGGCGGTTATCTCTTTTCCGAAAGCAGCCGCCGTCGTCCTGGCCCGTCTCAGCGAGGCACAGGGTTTCGGATATTTCACCATTGCCAGTATGGGCGACGAAATCGCCCAATCCTGCAACCCGACGCCGAATTCATCAAGGCCGCGCATGTGCTCATCCGCGGTCAGAATGCCGCATCATGGCCCTCTGCAGTTGACAAACGCCAATAAATCTGGCATGTTACTGATAATAAACGGCATTTAGGCGAATTCAGGATCAAGGATCTATTATTCGCCTAGCCTTTGCTCCCGACAGTTCGGTTTACCCTGCAAAAGGCGTCAGAAGAAATTCTGGGCATGTCAGATCGCAGGGATGACGCATTATTTTGGAGGACACGATGTCACACCGCAATCACGCCAGTTACGATTCCGTAGTCAAGGTCACCCCGCAAGAGGCCGAGCGCAACAAGCGCATCATGGGCAAGAGCGAGGCCGCAGAGAAAGATCCGCGTGGAGTGGATTATTCCATCGGACAGCTACCGACGGACGAGGCTGAGGCAGACGCCGCTACCCCCTCTGAAAAAGACCCGAACACCGCCACGGACGACAAACAGGAAACCCGTAAAGACTGAAACCGCATCAGCGTCTTGTGCAGTCGGCGGACTGAGCATGGTGGCACGAGATTTTGGGCTTCTACCCTGACCGACGGGGCGCAAATCCTTGCGGCCCCGCCTCGGGTTTATTCAAGGAAGGACTAGAGAAAATGACGAAACGTGTTTTCGCGCTGGAAGATGAACATCGCGCCCTGGGCGCTGAATTCATGGACTGGAACGGCTTGAAGCTGGCTGCGAGCTATTCCGGGATCACGGTTGAACAAGAGCACGACGCGGTGCGTGATGCAGCCGGGATGTACGACCTCACCGCGTTCCGCAAGCTCTGGCTCAGGGGCCCCGATGCGCGTGCGGTTCTGGATCAGGCCTGCACCCGCGACATCACCAAGCTCAAGAAGAACAGAGCGACCTATACCTGTGTGCTGACCGACGACGGCGGGGTGGTCGATGACAGCGTCGTCTTCTGCACGGCCGACGACGCGTTCCTCTATGTCATCGGCACCGGCAACAGTGGCGAGGTCATCGAGAACATTGCCAAGGGCAAGGATGTCGAACTGGAATGGGATAACTCGCTGCAACTCATGTCGCTTCAGGGCCCGAAGGCGGTCGATATCCTCGCGCCGAATGCCAGTGGCGATGTCGCCGGGTTGCGGTTCTTTCAGCACCTCGAGTCCAGGCTGTTCGACCGCGACGTGATGATTGCCCGCGTCGGATATTCCGGCGAGCGCGGCTATGAGATCTATGCATCGGCGGAAGATGCGCCGCATGTCTGGCGCAGCATTCTTGAGGCCGGCAAGGACCACGGCATCCAGCCTTGCTCGTTCGCCAGCCTTACGCCGGTGCGTGTCGAGGCGGGGCTGTTGTTCCACCCGTTTGACGTCAACGAGGACACGACGCCTTGGGAGGTCGGCCTTGGCTTCACCATCGACAAGACGAAGGATGACTTCGTCGGCCGCGATGCCGTTCTGGCAAAGGAAGGCAAGGAGCGTTTCCTGACACGCGGTGTCTCGTGCCCGTCGGACAAGCTGGTTTTCGAAGGCAACGACGAGCTTTACCGGAATGGCAAGAAGGTCGGAACGATCATCAGCCCCGCCTATTCGCACCGCATGAAACGGTCGCTCGCGATCGCCTATCTCGACCCGGACGTGACCGAAGGGGCGAAGCTGACGGTTGGCAATGCCGCCGGCGCGCAGGACGTCACTGTCGAGGATCTGCCGTTCTACGACAAGAAGAAGGAACGGCTTCGCGCGTGAGCGAACAGCATCCGCCGTATCCGGCACTTTGATATGCCGGGTGCGGTCAGAGGTGACGTTGCAGGGGGCTGCTCATCCACGCTCGTGATTGCTCAGGGCTTGCCTTGGGTCCGTCAAGGACCCGGACAGAAGCATCACGACGGCTTCGAAGACTTGTGCGGCAAGGCTTCGGGGTCGGCAGCCTCCTCACCCGGCAAGCGCGCGCCAGTCGATGGCGCGATCTCGATGCGTTTCCAGGCGCGATCCAGAGCCTGCCGCATCTCGCCCCGCGCCATTTCGATGTCGGTCTTCATGTCCTTCCACGCATCGCCCTGGGCATCGTGCAGCTCTCGCCAATAGGTCTCGGCCCTTTTCTGATACGCGGCCAGTCTTTCAACTTCGGCCATGAGATTCATCCGAACATCGCCATGCTCGTTCTCCACTTTTGCGCGCAATCTGCCGACAACGGCGATCCATTCGTCAAGCTGCGCCCGCAGTTCATTTTCAAAGGCTTCCTTGCCTTCCATATCAATTACTCCTTCATTTTCCGGCCAGGGCGGCCTGGATCTCGCATTCGTTTCCGTGCTCACCGCAATCCCCTGAACATCCCACATCGGCGGTCGGATTGATACACCGTCGAGGCGACGGGCGATCGACAAAGATCGCGCCCCACGGGCAGGAGTGGCTGGGTCCGTGACGGGCAGCGTGACATGCGGCCTGGGCCTGCCTGAGCGGCGTGCGACAACGGGCATTGCCGCCGGGCGTGGCGTTCCATGACCATCACGCACAACGACATCGCCACTGCCTGACGCGACAACAACGCCTGTTGCAAGCGCCTCGGCCAAGACCCATTTATCAAGTATGAGTTGATCCATGTTCAGGCGCAATTTGACCGTGGATTGTGCAAACGACAGATTTCACTGCTGCAAAGGAACTGCCTGATGAAACTGAAGACTGACACCTGGGTCGTCGTGGCCAATGGCAACAAATACCTTATCCTCCATAATCTTGGCTGGCCCGATCATCTGGATTTGCGCGTGATGAAACATGACGAGATCGACGTGCCGCAGACCCAGGACCTCGCCCGCGACCGCGCAGGGCGCCAGGCGGAGAAGTTTCGTCATGGGGTCAGCGGGTTCAAGCAGGTCGATGAGCACGAGGCAAGGGAAACGGCGTTCGCCAAGGCCTTGGTTGCCAAGCTGAATGAACGGGCGCAGCAGAAACGGTTCAAGGATATCGTGATCATCGCGGACCCCGAAACCCTCGGCGAAATGCGGCCGACATATAGCGGGCAGCTCAAGGAGCTTCTGGTCGGCGAAATCCCGAAGGACCTGACGAATCTCACGATCCCTGATATCGAAGCGGTTGTGAACGCGGCCTGAAAAACCGGCCGAGATACGTGCGATCGGGAAGAAAACGCCAGTCGTAAGTGCCGGACGGGCAAAGCCGCCGGTTTCAGCCAATACTTGACGACCGACGGCGGCCCAATTTTCAAGCCGGTTCTGCATGATCGGCATTTCAGCGACGAACGATAAGGAGCATCAGATGCAAATCCCCCTTGAACTCTCATTTCAACACCTTGAACCCGAAGACGAGATCAAGGACTACGTTCGCGAAAGGGTTGATTACCTCGGCCAGCTATACGACGGCATCACAAGCTGCCGGGTCTATATTGCGTTGCCGCAGCACAGCAAGCAGACCGGCCACACCTACGACATCACGATCGAGGTCAGGGTTCCCGGCACGGAACTGGTGGTGAGCAATCGCAAGGGCAACCGGCCCGAGCGCCAGCATCTGCGCATCGCAGTGCGCGATGCCTTTGCGATCATCGAGCGGGATCTGAAGATCTACAGGCAAAAGATGCGCGGCGAGGTCAAGACGCTTGAAGGGATGCTGCAAGGCACGATTGCCGAGATCAGGCATGACAGGGACTTCGGCCAGATTCAGGCCACCGATCGCAGGCTGATCTACTTCCATCGCAATTCCGTCATTGACGGCAGTTTCGACAATCTGAAGGTCGGGGATACCGTCGAACTGGTGGCACGCCATGATGATAGCGAGATCGGCCCGCAAGCCAGCACCGTTCGCCAGATCAGCGCTCTGAAATTTCAGCCATAGCAGCGTTTCGCGCGGGTGGCAGGACACCCGAGGTGGCACGAGCCGAGGGCTAACTTGGAGCCGCCCGACTATCGGCGGCTATCGCCAAGGTATTAATTCCGTAGCCACTCTTGGCTACGGAAAAACCGGATGATCTGGCCGCTGACGGCAAGCCCCGCAACATCCGGCCATGCGTGGCCAGAGTCACACCTTGCCATTCGCCGAGAGCAGTATGGCGATCGGGCGCACCGTCTTTATCTCGGCCAGCACGAGCACGAGGCTTGCCGTCAGCGGCACGGACAACAGCGCGCCGGGCACGCCCCAGAGGGTGCTCCAGAACGCCAGCGCCAGAAGCACGACGAAGGGGCTGAGGTTGAACGCGCGCCCCATCATGCGCGGCTCGAGAAAGGCGCCAACGAAGACCTGCGCCGCGGTCAAAGACACCATCACCGCCCCCGCCATGCCCAATGTGCCGAACTGCGCGAGGCTGAGCAGGACCGGAAGGATCACGCCAATGAGCGAGCCGATGTAGGGGATGTAGTTCAGGAACGCGATCAGGACCGCCCAGAACAGGGCGAATTCGATCCCCAGAAGCAGCATGATCGCAAAGGAAATCGCCCCGAGGAGCACGTTGAGCACGGTCTTGACGAAAAGGTATTGCCCGATCCGCTCGTTGATCCGCGACAGCAAGGAAATCGCTCTTGCCCCCTCCTCCTCGCCACCCATGGCCAGCACCACCTTGCGCGCCATCGCGCCACGCTCGGCAATGAAGAAGCTGGCATAGAGAACCACGAGGAAAAGCGTGATGCCGAAACTGCGCAGGGACAGGAGCGCCGGTGCGATCCAGGAGCGGAAATCCAGCTGATCCAGCGTCACTTTCCTGAGGTTTTCCCACGTCGGCTCGTCTTCGATGCCCAGTAGGCTGGCATTTCGCGTGACGAGCAGTTCGAGCTTGGATTCGTAGCGCGGCAGGGCCGCCGCCACCTGTGCCAGGTTGTTGATGACAAGAATGAACAACAGGATCGCGACAAAGGCGAAGACGATCAGGATCATGGCGCGCCTGGCCCATGGCGGCAGGCGACCCAGGACCGGCAATCTCTCCATGCTCGCCGCAGCGGTCAGGAGAATGTAGACGGAAATCACGGCTGCAAGGACCGGCAGCAGCACCGGCTTGCCGATCCACAGGATCCACCCGATCATCAGGGTCAGCGCGGTTCCGTATGTCGCGTTCCGCATGCTCTTTCCACTCTCCCCGGCAGCCTATGACCCGTGGCCCATTCATGCCCGGCTGTTCGCCAACATGGTTCGGATTTGACGCAGCCTCAAGGTCGATGGCATCAGAGGGTCCGCCATGACCCGCTGCCGCGCGAGCGGCCTTGGCCATGTTCCGACGCCCGGCGCGTCCGATGCGGTTCGTCGGACGTTTCACAACCAGGTGTCATCGTAACAGGTGACAGGATGGTGCGGCGGTCCCACCGAGTGCGAACAGACGGGTGGCCCACCTCTATGCCGCGCCCGTGCAACAGATCCTCAACGCGTGGGAGCGACGAAAGGGAACCGCCCGTGGATCATCACGGTCAGGCTTCACGCCGGTTTCGCACATTACAGTTGAACCAAAGTCGCCAAGGTGGTCTTCTACCATAAGATCAAAAAAAGGGAGATCGACCATGACCACCCGCAGAAACCTGCTCCTCGGCCTTGGTGCCACCGGGTTGTTCGGATCCGGCCTGCTGAACTCGACTAGCGCCTTCGCGCAGGACATGCAGTTCTTCCGGATCGGCACCGGCGGCACCGCCGGCACCTATTATCCGATCGGCGGACTGATCGCCAACGCCATCTCGAACCCGCCGGGCAGCCGGCCCTGCGACGAGGGCGGCTCGTGCGGCGCCCCCGGCGTGATCGCCACCGCCGTGTCGTCAAACGGCTCGGTCGCCAACATCAACGGCATCATGGGGGGCTCGCTCGAATCGGGCTTCGTGCAGTCGGACGTCGCCAGTTGGGCCCAGACCGGTACCGGCGTCTGGGAGGGCAAGCCGGCAGTCGACAAACTGCGCGCCATCGCGTCGCTCTATCCGGAATCGATCCACCTCGTCGCCTCGAAGGCTTCGGGCATCACTTCGGTTGCCGATCTCAAGGGCAAGCGGGTCTCGATGGATGAGCCGGGATCGGGCACCATCGTGGACGCGCGGATCATCCTTGGCGCCTATGGCCTGACCGAAGACGACATCAACGCGGAATACCTCAAGCCGGACCAAGCGGGCGACCGCATGCGCGACGGCGCGATGGATGCGTTCTTCTTCGTCGGCGGGTTCCCGGCTGGTGCGATCGCCGAACTGGCCAGCCAGCAGGACATCACATTGGTCCCGATCAACGGCGCCGAGGCGGAAAAGACCATCGCAGACTATCCGTTCTTCGCCAAGGATCTGGTGCCGGCGGGCACCTACAAGGGCGTCGATACCGATGTCGAAACGATCTCGGTCATGGCGCTCTGGGTCACTTCGGCTGACCTGTCGGAGGAACTGATCTACGAGATCACCAAGGCGATGTGGAACGACAACACCCGCAAGTTTCTCGATGCCGGTCATGCCAAGGGCAAGACGATCACGCGGGAAACGGCGCTCGACGGCGTCGGTATTCCACTGCACGCGGGCGCCGAGAAGTTCTACAAAGAAGCGGGCCTCGTGAAATAAACGATTTGGGGCCGGTCTTTCCGGATCAGCCCCAAACGCTTTCCCGACCGCAATCCGATCATGACCGTCAGGGGGCCAGTGGATGACTGAAGAAGCCGTCGAAACTCAACCAGCCGTTCTGACCGCGGAAGAACTGCGCAAGCTGGAAGAGAGTTTCGACAGCGAGGTCCGTTTCCGTCCGCAATCGCGGCCGGTGCTGATCCTGTCGGGCGCAATCCTGTTCGGCCTCTCATGCTATCATTACTACACCTCGGGCTTCGGCATCCCGCCGATGACCACGCATACCGGCGTGCATATGGGTTTCACGCTGGCGCTGATCTTCATGGCCTTCGGGGTCTGGGGCCAGGGGACCGCACCCGTCAACCGGATCTGGAGCCCGTTGGGTCTGCCAATCTGGGACTGGCTGCTGGCGATCGCCGGTCTCGTCTCGGCGCTCTATGTGCCCTGGATCTACAGCGATCTGGCGTTTCGTGTCGGCAACCCGCTGCCAACAGACCTGATCATGGGCACGATACTGATCGTCGTGTTGCTCGAGGCGGTCCGCCGTTCGATGGGTTGGCCGCTGCCGGTGATCGCTCTACTCTTCATCGCCTATGCCTACTGGGGCCGCTCGATGCCGGGGATCCTGGTGCATCCCGGCGCCAGTTGGAGTGGCATCGTCAACCACCTCTACCTCACCAGCCAAGGCATCTACGGGACCGCTCTCAGGGTGATCTCGACCTATGTCTTCCACTTCGTGCTCTTCGGCGTGCTGGCAACGCGGATCGGACTCGGGCAGCTGTTCATCGACCTCGCCTCGGCGGTTGCCGGGCGTTATGCCGGCGGGCCGGCGAAGGTGTCGGTGCTGTCCTCGGCACTCCTTGGCTCGATTTCCGGCTCATCGATCGCCAATACGGTCACCACCGGCTCGCTGACGATCCCTTCCATGATCCGCATCGGCTATCCGCGGCATTTCGCGGCGGCGGTCGAGGCGGCCTCCTCGACCGGTGGCCAGATCACCCCGCCGGTGATGGGTGCGGTGGCCTTCCTGATGATCGAGTATCTCGGCCTGCCGCTGACCACCATTCTGACCGCCGCACTCGTGCCGGCCTTCATGCATTTCTTCGGCGTGCTGACACAGGTGCATCTGGAGGCGCGCCGTCGCGGGTTGCGCGGGCTGACCAAGGAGGAACTGCCCGATATCAGGAAGGTGCTGAAAGAGGGCTGGCTGACGATCATGCCGCTGATCGTCCTGGTGTCGGTGCTTCTGTCGGGAATGACGCCCTATGCGGCGGCGTTCTGGGGCATCACCTCGTGCATCGGCGTGCTGGTGATCCAGAGCGTCACCAAGCTGCCGCTTCGCGAGGCGGCGACGACCGTCATGAAAGGCATCTTCGACGGCTTCGTGCTCGGTGCGAAATACTCGCTGTCGGTCACCGCCGCTGCCGCGCTGGTCGGCGTCATCATCGGCGTCGTCACCCTGACCGGCGTCGGCTTCAAGGTCGCCTACATGGTCACCGGCATCGCGGCCGATTGGGCCGGAACCGTCTCGGGCTGGTTGTCGGTGCTGCCGTTCGAGATCATGGCGCAGGCCGACATGACGCTTCTGTTCACCCTGATCCTCACCGCCGTTGTCTGCGTCCTGATGGGCGCCGGCATTCCGACGACGGCGAACTATCTCATCATGATCGCCGTCGCCGCGCCGATCCTCGGGCTTTTGGGCGTGGAGCCGCTGGTGGCGCATTTCTTCGTCTTCTACTACGGCGTGCTGGCGGACATCACGCCACCCGTGGCACTTGCGGCCTATGCTGCGGCGGGAATCGCCAACAGCAACGCCTTCAAGACCGGCAACACCGCCTTCCGGCTGGGCATGGGCAAGGCGCTGGTGCCCTTCGTCTTTGCCTTCTCGCCCTCGCTGCTGCTGGTCACCGAGGGCTTCACCTGGGAGGCATTCTTCCTGGCTGCCGGCGGAGCCATGCTGGGCATCTGGGCGCTTTCCGCCGCATTTGCCGGCTGGCTATTTGCTCCGGTCTTCGCCTTCGAGCGGGCCTTGCTGGCAGTGGCGGCGATCCTCCTGGTGGCGCCGAACCTGATCACCACACTGATCGGCCTGGCGCTTATCTCTCCGGTCGCCCTCCGTCAATTGCTGGGTATCGGGCGTGCGCCCGCGACCTGATGACCTTCTCCCCTGAAACGCCCGCGCTTTGGGGTTGGTCTGTTCCTTGCAGGGGAGACAGACGACGTAGCGATCAAGATTCACTGAAGAACAGATCATCGGCATTTTGGAAGAGCATCAGGCAGGCTTGGCGCGAACGAGCCGTGCCACAAGCGCGGCGACAGTGATGCGAGAGTTCTACGACGGGCCTGCAGGCTGTGCTGTGGTCGCGGCCAGCGGAAGTAGAAGATGCCCTGTCGGGACGTGCCAAGATACGCATGCAGCGTCATCTTGTGTCACACCTGTGTGCCACACCGCTCTGGTATTCAGCTAACATGTTCAACTGTAAGGGTTTGGTGGAGCCTAGGGGGGTCGAACCCCTGACCTCTTGCATGCCATGCAAGCGCTCTCCCAACTGAGCTAAGGCCCCATTCCCGAAGCGGCTGCCGCCGTCCGTGCGCGGTATCTAGGCGAGCCGCACAGGCAGTTCAAGTGAAAAAACCGCATCCGCGGCAAGCTGTCTGCATCCGGCAGGCCCGTGCCCAGACAAATCGGGCCGGAGCCCGCGATGCGGTCCGGCCCGGTCCATGTGTATCCTGCGCGGGTCAGTCGTCGTCTGGCGCCGCAACGTCCGCGATGTCGTCGAGCGAGACATCGTCGTCCTCGTCGTCCTCGAGAACATCGTCGTCGAGATCGACATCGGGATCGTCCTCGACGATGTCGTCGTCGTCGACCAGATCATCGTCCTCGTCGGCCTTGATCTTGGCCTTCGTCGCCTTGTCGGCCTTGTCGGCAACCATGGTCCGCGAGGTCTTGCCGGTGTCGATTTCCACGACCTTTCCGGTATACGGGCTGACAACCGGGCTGGCGTTCAGGTCATAGAAGCGCTTGCCGGTTTCCGGGCATACGCGCTTGGTGCCCCATTCTTTCTTGGGCATCGAATACCCCTTTCCGTCATCAGATGGTTCTGAGAGATTTGGCGGACGTGCCACATGTGCGAAAGGGTGTCAAAGCCTTTTGCGCCTGATGGTGAAACCATGCCGACGCGCTGGCAGGAGGATACGGTTGACCGAGCAGATAATGCTTCCCGGCGATCCGCCGATCGAACTGACGCTGCGCGCCTCGTCGCGGGCGCGGCGGCTGTCGCTGCGGGTCTCGGCGCTCGACGGCCGGGTCACGTTGACGTTGCCGCGCGGCACAAGGCGGCGCGAGGCGCTGGCCTTCGCAGAGGAGAAGGCGGACTGGATCCGCGGCCATCTGGGTGCCCGGCCCGAGGTCTTGCGGCCGATGCCCGGAAGCGAGCTGCCGTTCCTCGGGGCGAGCCACCGCATCGTTGCCGGACCGGGGCGGGCCGTCCGGCCGGGTGACGGCGTGATCCATGTGCCCGCAACCCGCCCGGAGACCACGCCTGCCCGGCTTGCCGCCTTCCTGAAGCTGCGGGCGCGTGACGCGCTGGCCGAAGCCTCGGCGCGGCATGCAGAGGCGCTGGGGCGGCCTCACGGGCTGATCACGCTGCGTGACACCCGGTCGCGCTGGGGGTCGTGCAGCAGCCAGGGCAAGCTGATGTTCTCGTGGCGGCTGGTCATGGCGCCGCCCGAGGTGCTCGACTATGTCGCGGCGCATGAAGTGGCGCATCTGGCCGAGATGAACCATTCCGCCGCGTTCTGGCGCGTGGTCGAGACCCTGACGCCGAACTACGCTGCGCCCCGGCGCTGGCTGCGGCTCAATGGTGCGGACCTTCACCGCTACCGGTTTCGCGATTGACGCGCGGCGCGTTTGTGATCACATATCATCCATGTTGACGCCACCGCCCCCGCAATCACCGACCGCAGACACCGGGCTTGCCGCGCATGAACGCGTCTATCGGTCGCTGCGCAGCCGGATCATGTATGGCGAGCTTGATCCGGGGGTAGCGCTGACCCTGCGCGGGATCGGGCGCGACTACGACGTGTCGATGACCCCGGCGCGCGAGGCGGTGCGCCGGCTGGCCGCCGAGGGCGCGCTGATGCTGTCAAGCTCGGGCCGCGTCACCACCCCCGATCTCGGCCCGGAGCGGATCGAGGAACTTGCCGCCATTCGCGCGATGCTGGAGCCGGAATTGGCGGCGCGCGCCCTGCCGCGTGCGCATATGGCGTTGATCGAGCGGTTGCGCACCATCAACGCGCGGGTGGCCGAGCAGGTCGCCAAGCATGACGTGGTCGGTTACATCCGCTCGAATCTCGAGTTTCACCGCACGCTCTATCTGCGCGCCCAGGCGCCGGCGATGCTCGCGATGGCGGAAACCGTCTGGCTGCAGCTCGGGCCGACGCTGCGCGCGCTTTACCTGACGCGGCACCGTTCGGACCTGCATCGGCACCACCGCATGATCCTGGCGGCCCTTGCAGCGGGGGACGAGCCGGCGCTGCGCCTGGCGGTGCGCGCCGATGTCACCCAGGGGCTGCGGATGCTGGTCGGGATGTGACGAGGCAGGGTTGCCCCTGCCTCTGGCACAATGTCAGCTATGGATCGCGCCGTCGCCGCAGGCCAATGCGGCTTCGCGCACCGCTTCCGAGAAGGTCGGGTGCGCGTGGCAGGTGCGCGCCAGATCCTCGGCCGATGCGCCGAATTCCATCGCCACGCAGGCCTCGTGGATCAACTCGCCCGCCGACGGCCCCATGATATGCACGCCAAGGATGCGGTCGGTTTCCTTGTCAGCGAGGATCTTCACGAAACCGTCGCCCTGAAACGCCGCCTTGGCGCGGGCGTTGCCCATGAAGCTGAACTTGCCGACCTTGTAGGCGCGGCCTTCGGCCTTCAACTGGTCCTCGGTCTTGCCGACGGCGGCGACTTCGGGCGTGGTGTAGATCACGCTGGGGATCACATCGTAGTTCACATGCCCCGCCTGACCGGCAATCGTTTCGGCCACTGCCATGCCCTCGTCCTCGGCCTTGTGGGCCAGCATCGGACCTTCGGTCACGTCGCCAAGCGCCCAGAGGCCCTCGACCGAGGTTTTCCAGTGATCCGTGGCGATCTGGCCGCGCTCGGTCATCCTGACGCCCAGCGCGTCGAGTCCCAACCCCTCGGTATAGGGTTTGCGGCCGGTGGCCAGCAGCACGACATCGGCCTCAAGGCTTTTCTCGCTGTCGTCCTTGCGCAACTTGTAGTGCACCACGGCCTTGGATTTGCTCGTGTCCACCGATTGCACGGCGGCACCCATGACAAAGGTCAGCCCCTGCTTTTTCAGCGTTCGCTGAAACGTCTTCTGGATCTCGGCGTCCATGCCCGGTGTGACCGCGTCGAGGTATTCGACCACCGTCACCTCGCTGCCCAGCCGCGCATAGACCGAACCCATTTCAAGCCCGATCACCCCTGCCCCGATCACCACCAGCTTTTTCGGGATCTTCGGCAGCGCCAGCGCGCCGGTCGAGGTGACGACGACCTTCTCATCGACATCGACCCCCGGCAGGCTCGACGCCTCCGACCCCGAGGCGATCACGATATGCCTGGCCTTGTGGGTGTCGTCACCGACCTTGACCTCGCCCTTGGCGGGGATTGTCGCCCAGCCCTTGATCCAGTCGATCTTGTTCTTCTTGAACAGGAACTCGATGCCCTTGGTGTTCTGGCCGATGACGTCGTCCTTGTAGGCCAGCATCTGCTTGAAATCGACCGAGGGCGATTTGCCCTTGAGCCCCATGGTGGCGAAATTGTGCTCGGCCTCGTGCAGCATGTGGCTGGCGTGAAGCAGCGCCTTGGACGGGATGCAGCCGACGTTGAGGCAGGTGCCGCCCAGCGTCTCGCGGCCTTCGACACAGGCGGTTTTCAGCCCCAGTTGGGCGCAGCGGATGGCGCAGACATAGCCCCCCGGTCCGCCACCGATCACGATCACATCATACTCTGCCATTGGTGCCTCCTTCGGCCGATTTTCGGGATGCAGGTGGTAATCCACCCCCTGCACATGAATTCAACGCCTCTCCACCCCGGTCATAGCAGCGCCGTCAGGATCATCAACATCGTCGCCAGAAAGCCGACGATCCAGATCAGCGAGCGCCACGGCGACCAGCCGAAATAGTAGGCCGGGACATAGACCAGACGTGCTCCGAGATAGACCCAGGCGCAGGTGGCGGTAAAGGGGGTCGACTGGCTGGACAGCGTGACGACGACCACCGCGAGCGTGAACAGGATCAGCCCCTCGAAGTGGTTGTTGAAGGCGCGGTAGAGCCGCGCCGGGCCGCGCGACAGCTGATCCGCCAGCGGCCTGCCCAGCCGGTCTAGATCGCGCGGCGAGGTGGTCTTGGCCGGGCCGACGTCGAGGTTGGCGGCAATGCTCATCAGCGCGAACTGGACGCCCTGCAACAGGCCGGCGAGGGCGAGGACGGTGAGTTCGGGGGTCATGGGCACCGGCCCACCCCCGACCGGCACGACCAGCCGCGCGCGGCGCCGCATGTGTGCCGCCGTGTCGTGCCGTGGTGCTTTGCCATCGCGCTCATCCTGGCATCACTCTAGCCGGGAAATTCGATCACTACATCCGGGTATGCGTAAATATCCTGTGTGGCGTCACGACCGGATGCCTGCGCCGCCGCGACCGCGCCGCCGACCAGCACACCGACGATCCCCGCCCCGGCGCCGAGCGACATCGCGCCCGAATTGATTTCCGCCAGCGTCTTGTTGAACGGCATCTGCACCCGGGTCATGGTCTGGCCGTTATAGATGCAGGTGACGGACGCCGCCGGCGTGCGCATGTGCATGTTGGGCGCGATCACCACCGCGGGCGTGGTGAAGGACGACCTGAACCCGTCACCCTGGAAGCTGCAGGAAACACCCGAAACCTCGGCACGCTTGCCGTCGACCCGGGCGAAGGTGCGGGCGGTGAAGGTGGTGGTGCTGAGCTCGTTCAACGACTTGGTGGCGATGTATTGCACCGGCGGCTGGTTGATCTCGACCCCGGCACAGGCGGCAAGCGCAAGAAGGGCGGTGAAAGAAACGGCTTTCGCAATCGTCATGGGTCTATCCCTTGTATTTTTTTGATTTTTCCCGGTGGCCCATCGCCGCCGTATCGCGGACGGGGGCGGCCCCGCCCTGCGGCAGGTCCGCGCGCCCCGCGTCCATCGTGATTTCAAGGTGCGGGGAGTCACCCCGCCCCGTTACAGATCCATCAGCAACCGCCGCGGATCCTCCAGCGCCTCTTTCACCCTGACAAGGAACGTCACCGCGCCCTTGCCGTCGACGACGCGGTGGTCGTAGCTCAGCGCCAGATACATCATCGGGCGGACCACGATCTCGCCGTTCACCACCACCGGGCGGTCCTGGATCTTGTGCATCCCGAGGATGCCCGACTGCGGCGGGTTCAGGATCGGCGATGACATCAGCGAGCCATAGACGCCGCCGTTCGAGATGGTGAAGCTGCCGCCCTGCATCTCGGCCATCGTCAGCTTGCCGTCGCGCGCCTTGATGCCAAGCTCGGCGATCTTCTGCTCGATGGCCTGAAAGCTCATGCTGTCGGCATCGCGCACCACCGGCACGACAAGGCCCGAGGGCGTGCCGACGGCGACGCCCATGTGGACGTAGTTCTTGTAGACCACGTCGGTTCCGTCGATCTCGGCGTTGACCTCGGGCACCTCGTTCAGCGCGTGGACGCAGGCTTTCACGAAGAACGACATGAAGCCCATCTTGACGCCGTGCTTCTTCAGGAACTGGTCCTTGTAGAGGTCGCGGATCGCCATCACCTCGGACATGTCCGCCTCGTTGTAGGTGGTCAGCATCGCGGCGGTGTTCTGCGCGTCCTTGAGGCGGCGGGCGATGGTCTGGCGCAGCCGGGTCATCTTCACCCGCTCCTCGCGCGCCGCATCCTCGACGGGCACCGCCTGGCGGGGGACGGCGGGGGCCTCGGCTTTCGGCGCGGCGGGGGCGGCGCTTGCAGCGGCGACGGCCTTCTGCACGTCCTCTTTCATGATCCGCCCGTCGCGACCGGTGCCTGTGACCTGATCGGGCGACAGGCTGGCCTCGGCCATCGCCTTCTTCGCCGATGGCGCGTGCTCGATGTCCTTGCCCGATGCGGGCGTCGCCGGTTTGTCGCCGGTATCGGCCTTCGGCGCGGCGGCAGCGCCGGCTGAGGCCGAGATCACCGCGAGCTTGCCACCGGCAGCGACGGTTTCGCCCTCTTCGGCCAGCACTTTCGACAGCACACCGGCGGCGGGGGCGGGCACTTCGACCGAGACCTTGTCGGTTTCAAGCTCGCACAGCATCTCGTCCAGTGCGACCTTGTCGCCGGGTTTCTTGAACCAGGTCGAGACCGTCGCCTCGGTCACGCTTTCGCCCAGCGCCGGCACCATGACGTCGATGTCTTCGGCCACGCCCGCATCCTCGACCTTGTCGGCCTTCGGCTTGTCGCCCGACGCTTTCGCCTCGGTCTTCGGCGCGGGGGCGGCGGCCTTGCCTTCGCCCTCGAGGATGGTCGCCAGCAGCGCGTCTACGCCGACGGTTTCGCCCTCGGCGGCGACGATGTCGCCCAGCACACCGGCGGCGGGGGCCGGAACCTCGACCGTCACCTTGTCGGTTTCAAGCTCGCAGAGCATTTCATCGGCGGCGACCTTGTCGCCGGGTTTCTTGAACCAGGTCGCGACGGTCGCCTCGGTCACGCTTTCGCCCAGGGTCGGAACCCGAACTTCGATGCTCATGGTCAGTTTCCTTCGATCGTCAGCGCATCGTTCACGAGCGCTTCTTGTTGAGCTTTATGCTGGCTGGCGAGCCCCGTCGCCGGCGAGGCCGAGGCCGGGCGTCCGACATAGGTTGCGCGCGAGTTGTCGCCGCGGATGCGCCCCAGAACCCATTCGATATTGGGCTCCATGAAGCTCCAGCCGCCCTGGTTCTTCGGTTCTTCCTGGCACCAGACGATATCGGCGCCGGGGAAGCGTTCCAACTCCTTGACCAGCGACAGCGCCGGGAAGGGATAGAACTGCTCGACCCTGAGGATATAGATATCCTCGATCCCGCGCTCGTCACGCTCGGCCAGCAGGTCGTAGTAGACCTTGCCAGAGCACAGCACGACACGCTTGATCTTGGCGTCGGGGACGAGCTTGGCATCGGAGCGGCCAGTGCCGTTGTCGCGGTCGGCATCGTCCCAGAGCACGCGGTGGAAGGACGAACCTTCGACGAAATCCTTGGTATCTGACACCGCGAGCTTGTGGCGGAGCAGCGATTTCGGCGTCATCAGGATCAGCGGCTTGCGGTAGGTGCGGTGCAATTGCCGGCGCAGGATGTGGAAGTAGTTGGCCGGCGTCGTGCAGTTCGCCACGATCCAGTTGTCGGCACCGCACATCTGCAGGAAACGCTCCAGCCGCGCCGAGGAGTGCTCCGGCCCCTGCCCTTCGTAGCCATGCGGCAACAGGCAGACCAGCCCCGACATCCGCAGCCATTTCGACTCGCCCGACGAAATGAACTGATCGAACATGATCTGCGCGCCGTTGGCGAAGTCGCCGAACTGCGCTTCCCACAGGGTCAGGGCGTTGGGTTCGGCCAGCGAATAGCCGTATTCGAACCCCAGCACCGCGTATTCCGACAGCATCGAGTCAATGACTTCGTAATGCGCCTGCCCCTCGCGGATGTGGTTGAGCGGGTAGTGGCGCTCCTCGGTGGTCTGATCGACGAAGGCGGAATGGCGCTGCGAGAAGGTGCCGCGGGTCACGTCCTGCCCCGACAGGCGCACCGGATAGCCCTCGAGCTGGAGCGAGCCGAAGGCCAACGCCTCGGCGGTCGCCCAGTCAAAGCCGGTGCCGGTCTCGAACATCTGGTTCTTGGCTTCGAGCAGGCGGCCCACGGTCTTGTGCAGGTCGAACCCCTCGGGCACGCGGGTCAGCGCAGCACCGATCTCGTCGAAGGTCGCCTCGGGAATGGCGGTCTGGCCGCGCTGATATTCCTCGCCCTGACGGTCCAGATGCGACCAGCGCCCATCCAGCCAGTCGGCCTTGTTCGGCTTGTAGTCGTGCGAGGCTTCGAATTCCTCGTTCAGATGCGCCTGGAAGGCGGTCTTCATGTCCTCGATCTCGCCCTCGGGCATCAGCCCGTCGCGGATCAGCCGTTCGGTATAGAGCTGCAGCGTCGTCTTGTGGGTCTTGATGTTCTTGTACATCAGGGGGTTGGTGAACATCGGTTCATCCCCCTCGTTGTGGCCGAAGCGACGGTAGCAGAACATGTCGATGACCACGTCCTTGTGGAACTTCTGCCGGAACTCGATCGCCACGCGGGCGGCATGCACCACCGCTTCGGGATCGTCGCCGTTGACGTGGAAGATCGGCGCCTCGACCATCAGCGCGATGTCGGTCGGATAGGGCGACGAGCGCGAAAAGCTGGGCGCGGTGGTAAAGCCGATCTGGTTGTTCACGATGATATGGATCGTGCCGCCGGTGCGATGCCCGACAAGGCCCGACAGCCCGAAACCCTCGGCCACGACACCCTGCCCGGCAAAGGCCGCGTCGCCGTGCAGCAGCACCGGCAGCACCTGGGTGCGTGTGGTGTCGTGCAGTTGCGCCTGCTTGGCGCGCACCTTGCCCAGCACGACCGGGTTCACCGCCTCGAGATGCGAGGGGTTGGCGGTCAGCGACAGGTGGACGACGTTGCCGTCGAACTCGCGGTCCTCGGACGCGCCGAGGTGGTATTTCACGTCGCCCGAGCCGTCGACGTCCTCGGGCTTGAAGCTGCCGCCCTGGAACTCGTTGAAGATCGCGCGGTAGGGCTTGTTCATCACGTTGGCCAGGACCGTCAAGCGGCCGCGGTGCGGCATCCCGATGACGACTTCCTTCAGCCCCAACTGACCACCGCGCTTGATGATCTGCTCCATCGCCGGCACCAGCGCCTCGCCGCCATCAAGGCCGAAACGCTTGGTGCCCATGTATTTGACATGCAGGAACTTCTCAAAGCCCTCGGCCTCGACCAGGCTGTCCAGGATCGCCCGGCGACCCCGGCGCGAGAAGTGGACCTCCTTGCCCAGGCCCTCGATCCGCTCCTTGAGCCAGCCCGCCTGTTCCGGGTCCGAGATGTGCATGTATTGCAGCGCGAAGGTGCCGCAATAGGTGCGGCGGACCAGATCGACGATCTGGCGCATCGTGGCCATTTCCATGCCCAGCACCTGATCGAGAAAGATCGGCCGGTCCATGTCGGCTTCGGTGAACCCGTAGGAGGCCGGTTCAAGCTCGGGGTGGTTGGTCTCGTCGCGCATCCCCAGCGGATCGAGATCGGCGGCCAGGTGACCGCGGATCCGGTAGGCGCGGATCAGCATCAGGGCGCGCACGGAGTCGAGCACGGCGCGCTTGATCTCGTCATCGGAGACCTTGACGCCGACATCCTCGGCCTTGGCCCGGACCTTCTCGGCGACCTTCTCGGGCTTGGGCTCATCCGGCCATTGCCCGTCCAGCGCATGGATCAGATCGCCGCCCGGAACCGGCGGCCAGTCGGCGCGCGCCCAGCTCGGCCCTGCGGCCTCGGCCAGGGCGTCCTGATCGGAGTCGCCAAGCGCGCGAAAGAACGCCTGCCAGGACGCGTCGACCGCGTCCGGATCGCCGGCATAGCGCGCCTGGAGCTGCTCCAGATACTCGGCGTTGTGGCCCTGCATGAAGCTCGAGGCCTTGAACTGGTCGTTGGGGGATTGGTCCGTCATGATTCCAACCTCGGATGTTGAAGCGGCTGCCGGTCATCGTCCGGCAATTCCTGTGAGTAGCCCGCGTGGTCAAACACCCAAGCAAAGCGTCGGCGCACGATGTCGGTGGTCTCGTCGTCGTAGAAGTCGCGGATCGAAGGGCGGCTTTCGGGATCAGACGCGCGGGTTTTCTTTGTCATGGGTAGATGGGTCCGGCTGATGTCGAGACCAAGGCGTCCAGCCGCATTTTCAAGGTCTGCGGCAAGATGCTCCTGCCGGATCAGGATTTCGGGCACGAAGACGTCATCGATCATGACGACGTCGCGATTGACCGTGAAATCGCCGTTGCGGACAGTGGCGCGGAATGCCTCGATCAGCTCGTCGCGGTCGTCAATGGCCTGCTCCGCCCGCCGGCCCCAGTAGAAGGACGACACCAGCCGCGTGAACGGATTGCGTACCGACGTGATCTTGGTCGCACGCCCCCAGAACGCCGGGTCGAGCAGACCCTTCACCTCGCTCGCCTGCATATGCGGCCGCCAGACATCGGTGCCGCGGACCCGATGAAGCAGAGCCGTAGGCCAGTTGAGAAGCCCGATCGGTTGAGAGACCCGACGATGTCCGACGATGCCATAGCTGCTGATGATCGGGTTCGGATTTCGCTCGGTGACAGGCCGATCCGGTGCGGTGCAGAACGGTTGCAGATACATCTCGGTCGAGGTGCTGGCGGTTTTCGAGGTGCGCAAATAGATGAAATCGTGGGCGAAGCTGACCAGTGTCATGTGACATCTCCCCCCCGATTGCCGGCGACCGCCCGCATCACGCCGACACCCGACCCGCCAATCGGGGGAAAAGCGCCGACGTCTGTGATGCGGTCGCCTCGACACACGCCTACTTCCCGATCGCTTCCAGCACCGCTTCGCCCAGCGAAGCGGGGCTTTCGGCGACGATGATCCCGGCCGCGCGCATGGCTTCGATCTTGTCCTCGGCACCGCCCTTGCCGCCGGCGACGATGGCGCCGGCATGGCCCATGCGCCGCCCCGGAGGCGCGGTGCGGCCGGCGATGAAACCGGCGATCGGTTTCCAGCGGCCTTTCTTCTTCTGTTCGGTGATGAACGCGGCCGCTTCTTCCTCGGCGGAGCCGCCGATTTCACCGATCATGATGATCGAGTGCGTTTCGTCGTCGTCGAGGAACATGTCGAGCACGTCGATATGCTCGGTGCCCTTGATCGGATCGCCACCGATGCCGACGGCGGTCGACTGGCCAAGGCCGATGTCGGAGGTCTGCTTGACCGCCTCATAGGTCAGCGTGCCCGAGCGCGACACGACGCCGACCGATCCGCGCTTGTGGATGTGGCCGGGCATGATGCCGATCTTGCAGGCGTCGGGCGTGATGACGCCGGGGCAGTTCGGGCCGATCAGCCGCGATTTGGACCCGTCCAGCGCGCGCTTGACCTTCATCATGTCGAGCACCGGAATGCCCTCGGTGATGCAGACGATCAATTCCATCTCGGCGTCGATCGCCTCGAGGATCGAGTCCGCGGCGAACGGCGGCGGCACGTAGATGACGCTGGCGTTGGCCTCGGTCATGGCCTTGGCCTCGTGCACCGAGTTGAACACGGGCAGGTTCAGATGGGTCTGACCACCTTTGCCGGGGGTCACGCCGCCGACCATTTTCGTGCCATAGGCAATCGCCTGCTCGGAGTGGAAAGTGCCCTGCGAGCCGGTGAAGCCCTGACAGATCACCTTGGTGTTTTCGTTAACGAGAATGGCCATTGTCTTACCCCTTCACCGCTTTCACGATCTTCTCGGCGCCGTCCGACAGGTTGTCGGCGGCGATCACGTTGAGGCCGGAGTTTGCGATGATCTCCTTGCCCTTCTCGACATTGGTGCCCTCGAGCCGCACGACCAGCGGCACTTGCAGGCCAACCTCCTTGACCGCGGCGATCACGCCCTCGGCGATCACGTCGCAGCGCATGATGCCGCCGAAGATGTTGACGAGGATGCCTTTGACCTGCGGATCGGAGGTGATGATCTTGAAGGCTTCGGTCACCTTCTCCTTGGTCGCGCCGCCGCCCACGTCGAGGAAGTTGGCCGGTTCCGCGCCATAGAGCTTGATGATGTCCATCGTCGCCATGGCGAGGCCCGCGCCGTTCACCATGCAGCCGATCTCACCGTCGAGCGCGATGTAGTTGAGGTCGTATTTCGACGCCTCAAGCTCCTTCGGGTCTTCCTCGGAGGTGTCGCGCAGTTCGGCGATGTCGGGGTGGCGATACATCGCGTTGCTGTCAAAGCTGAACTTGGCGTCGAGCACCTTCAGATCGCCGGTATCGGACACGATCAGCGGGTTGATCTCGAGCATCTCCATGTCTTTTTCGGTGAAGAGCTTGTAGAGTGTACCCATCAGCGTCACGCATTGCTTCACCTGCGCGCCTTCGAGGCCGAGGTTGAAGGCGATGCGGCGGCCGTGGAAGCCCTGATAGCCGGTGGCCGGATCGACCGAGAACGACAGGATCTTTTCGGGCGTGTTGGCGGCGACCTCTTCGATGTCCATGCCGCCTTCGGTCGAACAGACAAAGGAGATCCGGCTGGTCACGCGGTCGACCAGAAGGGCGAGGTAAAGCTCGCGCTGGATGCCCGATCCGGCCTCGATGTAGATGCGGTTGACCTGCTTGCCCGCCGGGCCGGTCTGGTGCGTCACCAGCGTGCGGCCCAGCATCTTCCTGGCCTCCTCGGCGGCTTCCTCGACCGACCTGGCCAGCCGAACGCCGCCCTTCTCGCCGGCCTCGGCCTCCTTGAAATGACCCTTGCCACGGCCACCCGCGTGGATCTGCGCCTTGACCACCCAGAGCGGTCCGTCCATTTCACTGGCCTTGGTCTTGGCCTCGTCTGCCTTGGTCACGACCCGGCCATCGGAAACCGGTGCGCCGTAGCTGCGAAGAAGCGCCTTCGCCTGGTATTCATGGATGTTCATGAACTCGTCCCATCTGCTTGCATTTGGCGGGACCATGCACTTGTTGCGCTGGGGAATAAATGGCTATTTGGGTCTGGCGGGGTTTTCAGCGCGAAATGTCCGGGTTTGTGATCACACGCCTGAAAAATGTGATCACATCGCTTGAGTCGCGTCAGCTTGTGACGAGCAGGAATCGGCGGCATCGGACGGTGTCAGGTATTTTTCGAGGGTCGAGGAACGCATCCTGCCTGCCATTCGTGGCGGTTGACAGGCACTCCCCCGCCCCTAGTATGAGATCTGGTTTCAGAGAAAAGTTTGCCGGGGCGCGGGACGATCCGAACAGTCAGGTCGCAATTTCTTGCCACAATTCGGTTCTATGCCACCGCCAGGCGCCGCGAAAACCGGCTTTGGCGGCAGCAAAAGTCGCGCGCGCCGCAGCGTTGGGGCGTTGTGTCGCAAGTCCGTGAGCCTATCGAGCTTCTGCTCCCGTTCACGCTTCACCACCTCGCCATGGGCGCGGCCGATGTCGCCCTGTATTTTGACGAACCGGACGACCCGGCAGCAGACATCGTTGAGGCGATCGCCGGCGTTACCGTAGTCCGATGTGACACCGAATACTGGCGTCGGATTGGGGGCGCGCGACCAAAATTCAAGGTTACAAGGCAGTTCCGCAACATACGCCATGCCTATGCGACGTCGTCGCTCGACTGGATCGCGCATATCGACGCCGACGAATTCTTGCGCGCGCCCTCCGGGCTGGAAGCCGCATTTCAGGCGTTCGGACGCAGCCGGGCATTCTGGATGCGGATCATGCCGCACGAGCGCGTTTGGGAGCGCGAGGTCGACGAGTCCGGGCTTTTCTCCGGCATATTTCGCGCGCCATTGCCCGGCGGAGAGGTCGAGACCGACGAGGTTTATGGTCCCGCTTCCGAGTTATTGTATCCAGTAGGAATGGCAGGGCACCAGCATGGAAAACCGCTCACGCCAACTCACAGTGATCTTGAGCCTGGTATCCATTTTTCATTTATCAACGACCCGTTCTTCAAAGGCACGCGGTGGCGGGCACCATCAGTGCGCGCGACGGAGGTGCAGTTGCTGCATTTCTCGGGTCTTACGATGCGCCACTTCGCATTGAAGCATTTGATCAGTGCCGTGCAGATCCTTGACGGCCAAACACCCCAGATGAACAGCCGCACCCGGATCGCAATCTCTCTTCTGGAGGCCGCTGATCCGATTGAGAAATCTCGCGAATGGTTCGAGAAATACTATGTGGTTGAGCCGGAGGCTGCGGGCAAACTGGCTAGCCGAGGGTATCTCGACCGGACAGAATTGGACCTCACAGCCGCGCTTCGCTTGCACCCGTCAGCAAACGAGCTGTCACTGACCCATATGGCGATTGACGACCGGATTGAACAGGAACTGCAGGAAACGCTACAAGAGGTCAAGAGCCGGCGATAGCGCCAATACCCCGTTGGGTATGGTCCCAATCGGCAGTGAAACAACCGGCACAAGCCAGCCTGTATCAGCCTCACAGGATTCCTGCAAAAGCGAGCATAATGCCCAGCCTACATCTTCTTGATAGCGTGCGCCGTAGTCTCCGCCTGAAGGAATGGGCAAACACACCGGACAAGCGGCCAAGCTGGGGCATTGTGGCGACGGTGCGTGAACCGGTCGAACTGGTCGTGGCGTTCGCCTGTCACCACGTCGCCGCGGGCGCGGATCGGGTCACGATCTGTTTTGACGACCCCGACGACCCCGCGATCGACATCGTCAGCCAGCTTGACCGCGTCCACGCGGTGCGCTGCGACGCGGCCCATTGGCGGCGGCTCGGGGGCGACCGGCCAATTACCCATTTCCAGCGACAGGTCCTCAATGTGCAGGATGTGGCGGCGGCCGCCGAAACAGACTGGCTCTTTCACATCGATGCCGACGAATTTCTGCACATGCCGGAGGGAGTCCTGTTGGATCTGGCCCGCATCGGGCGACGGACGCGATGGCTGCGGGTGTATCCGGCCGAACGGATCTGGGACGGACCGATCGACGAGGATGACCTGTTCGGCGGGGTGTTTCGCCGCCCCTTGCCGCGCAGACAGGCGGATGTTGACCGCTTGTATGGCACGGGCCACGCACACCTCTACCCTTCGGGCACATCGGGGCATCCAAGCGGCAAGCCACTGTTCCGCACCGACCAGCCGATTGCCGCGAAGATCCACACGATCCAGCACCCGGTGACCGGCGTGAAACTGCCATTTCGCGGCGCACGGCACATCACGCTACTGCATTTTGACGGTTTGTCGAAGTCCCACTGGGCGCTCAAGCATCTACGGCAGGTGACGCGGTTGTTGATCGGCGAGACCACCTATCGCGATGCGCGTCGTGCGATCACGATTGATATTCTAAATGCCGATGATCCGCTATCACGCGCTTTCGAGTGGTATGATCGGATTTATCGGCTGGACCCGGCCACACTGGCCCGCTTGCGGGCAGCGGGCAATCTTCTCGAGATTGATCCGGAGATCGCCGCAACCGCCGCGCGCATGTTGCCCGGCGTGCCGCTTGAGTTCAGCGTGCGCGCCATTGACGCGCAGCTTTCCGACCGGATCGAAGCGGCGCTGGCCGACCTGCGCGTTGCACGGCGCACCACCACGTTTTCCTGACCCGCACACAAAAAGGGCCGGGGAAACCCCGGCCCCTGTTGTCATTTTCGCTCACTTCACCCGAGGGCTTCGTCAATCGCCTTGCAGGCTTTCACCAGGCCCTTCACGGCGTCGACCGACTTGTCGAACATGGCCTGTTCATCCTTGTTCAGCTTGATATCGACCACGCGCTCGATGCCACCGGCGCCTATGATCGTGGGCACGCCGACATACATCCCGTTCAGTCCCAGCGCGCCGTCGACCCAGGCGGCGCAGGGCAGCAGGCGTTTCTGGTCCTTGAGGTAGGCTTCGGCCATTTCGATTGCCGAGGACGCGGGCGCGTAGAAGGCCGATCCGGTCTTGAGCAGCCCGACGATCTCGGCGCCGCCGTCGCGGGTGCGCTGCACGATGGCGTCGAGGTTGTCCTGCGTGGTCCAGCCCATCTCGACCAGATCCGGCAGCGGGATGCCGCCAACGGTGGAGTAGCGCGTCAGCGGCACCATCGTGTCGCCATGGCCACCCAGCACGAAGGCGGTGACGTCCTTCATCGACACGTCGAACTCGAGCGACAGGAAGTGGCGGAAGCGCGCGGCGTCGAGCACGCCGGCCATGCCGACGACCTTCTTGGCGGGCAGGCCGGAATATTGCTGCAGCGCCCAGACCATAGCATCGAGCGGGTTGGTGATGCAGATCACGAAGGCGTCGGGCGCGTTGTCACGGATGCCTTCGCCGACCGACTTCATCACCTTGAGGTTGATGCCAAGAAGGTCGTCGCGGCTCATGCCGGGTTTGCGCGGCACGCCGGCGGTGACGATGCAGACATCGGCTCCGGCGATGTCTGCATAATCATTCGTGCCTTTCAGCGCCGCGTCAAAGCCCTCGACCGGGCCGGATTCGGCGATGTCCAGCGCCTTGCCCTGAGGCACGCCGTCCGCGATGTCGAACAGAACGACGTCGCCAAGCTCCTTGAGCGCGACGAGGTGGGCCAGGGTGCCGCCGATCTGGCCTGCGCCGATGAGGGCAATCTTGGGTCGAGCCATGATTTCGATCTCCGATCAGATTTGGTTCGGCGCGATGCCTAGCCCCGTTGCGCGCGTCGCGCAAGGGTGCCGCGCTGCGGCGAGATGCGCCGGCCGGACCGTCCCGTGATGGGTGATAGCGCTAATACCGCTGCATTCGCGGGGCTTCGCGGCGCGTCCGTATTGCGACCGGGCCTGACTTTGTTTGCCAACGCGGCGCGCGAAATTGTCCGGGCGGGGATCACGAGTGCCTTCACTCCGACGCCGCACATCGCATTGATTCTCGGGACGGGCGCTGCTGGAAGATGGACGTCCGCCTAAGCCGGGTCACCCGCTATCGGTGGCGGCACGGTTTCGAAATCGCTGCCAGCGGCGACGATGCAACTGATGCCGCTGGCCGAGGTGACGAGGATGGTCCAACTGCCGGTCTCGTCCGAGGCGTAGACCTCGACCATTTGCGTCTGGCCCGCCAACCCCGCCGCCTGCCGCCGTTCGCCGTAGCTGGCTTGCAGATGCTCGAGCACCCTCGCGCGGATGCCACAGGTCGCGCCTTCGGCGTGCAGGGTCTGCGTCGTCAGAAGGATCAGGCCGACACCAAGGCCGAGGGTGAGGGTGAGGCGGTCGCGGTTCATGGCGTGTCCCTTCTGAGTATGCGGATCGGGGCGAGGCTGACAGACGGGCGGTAAAACCCGGTTAACCAAGCGCGCGGTGGACGAGGGCGCGGTTTCTCTGCATCGCGGCAAATTCGCTCTTGCGGCTTCGTGCGCACCTGTGGTCGGTTCCGCAACAAAATTGCGGAGTGACAGAATCATGACCCAATCGATGCGCCCCTATCGTTCGGTGCTCTATATTCCCGGCTCGAAGGAACGCGCGCTCGACAAGGCACGGGGGCTGCCGGCGGACGCGATCATCTTCGATCTCGAGGACGCGGTGGCGCCCGACGCCAAGGATGCGGCCCGCGCGACCCTGCGCGCCGAGATCGACAAGGGCGGCTATGGCGACCGGGTCAAGCTGGTGCGGATCAACGGGTTTGAGACGCAATGGAGCAACGCCGATATCCACGCCTTTCGCGGTGCCGATATTGACGGTCTGCTCCTGCCCAAGGTCAATTCGGCGCTGGATATCGAGACGCTGGCCGAGATGATCGCGGACGTGCCGATCTGGGCGATGATGGAGACCGCCTCGGGCGTTCTGAACGCGCGCACCATCGCGGCGCATCCGCGTCTGGCGGGCATCGTGATGGGCACCAACGATCTGGTCAAGGAACTCGGCTGCCGCCCCGGACCGGACCGGGCGGAGATCCAGACCGCGCTGCAATTCAGCCTGATCGCCGCGCGGGCCGATGGAATTCCCATCGTCGATGGCGTCTATAACGCCTTCAAGGACGAGGCCGGTCTGCGCGCCGAATGTGAGCAGGGGCGCGACCTTGGGTTTGATGGCAAGACCCTGATCCACCCCGACCAGATCGCCATCGCGAACGAGGTTTTCGCCCCGTCCGACGCCGACCTTGACCTTGCGCGGCGACAGATCACAGCCTTCGACGAGGTCACGGCGCGCGGTGAGGGCGTTGCGGTCGTGGGTGGCAAGATCGTCGAAAATCTGCATATCGTCACGGCGAAGGCTTTGATTGCCAAGGCCGAAGCCATTGCCAAGCGCGAAGGATAGCACATGACACTTCTGATCATCGGTCTGCTTCTCTGGGTGGTTTCGCATACCCTGAAACGCGTGGCACCCGGACTGCGGGCGGCGATGGGCGACAATGCCGGCAAGGGGGTCGTCGCGCTGATGGCGCTGGCCGGGATCGTGCTGATGGTGATCGGCTATCGGGGGGCGGCGGTGGTGCCGGTCTATGCGCCGATGCCGGGGATGGGGCATCTCAACAACCTGCTGATGCTGATCGCGCTGTTTTTCTTTGCGGCGGGCAGCGTCAAGGGCGTCGTCGCCTCTAAGGTGCGTCACAACATGCTGACGGGTCTGTTGATCTGGGCGCTGTCGCATCTGCTGGTGAACGGCGATCTGGCCTCGATCGTGCTGTTCGGCGGGCTCGCGCTCTATGCCGTCGCGTCGATGTATCTGATCAGCCGGTCGGTGCCGTGGGACCGGCCTGCGCCGGGGCCATTGAAAAACGACATGAAGGCGGTGGCGGCGGCGGTGGTGCTCTATGCCGTGATCGCGGCGATCCACTGGTGGCTGGGGCATAACCCGTTCCTCGGCACCTATTCCTGAGGCGGGAGGCGACGATGGCCAAGACCAATCCGGGCCGGTTCTTCGAGGACTACCGCATCGGCGAGGTGATCCGCCACGCCGTGCCGCGCACCGTTTCGGGCGGCGAGCGGGCGCTGTATCAGGCGCTCTATCCGGCGCGTCATGCGCTCTATTCCTCGGACGAATTCGCGCGCGACTGCGGGCTTGACCGCGCGCCGATTGACGATCTGGTGGCGTTTCACATCGTTTTCGGCAAGACTGTGCCGGACATCTCGCTGAACGCGGTCGCCAATCTTGGCTATGCCGAGGGCCGGTGGCTGCGGCCGGTCTGGCCGGGCGATACGCTGACCTCCACCAGCCAGGTGATCGGGCTCAAGCAGAACTCGAACGGCAAGACCGGGGTGGTCTGGGTTCGCACCAAGGGTGTGAACCAGTGGGACGACGAGGTTCTGGACTATGTCCGCTGGGTGATGGTGCGAAAGCGCGAGCTTGACGCCCCTGCCCCCGATACGCTGGTGCCGGAGCTGAAACCGGCGCTGGCGGCGGGCGATCTGGCGATCCCCGAAGGGCTTGATTTCGGGCGCTACGATTTCACGCTGGCGGGCGAGCCTCATCGCTGGGGCGACTACGAGATTGGCGAGAAGATCGACCATGTCGATGGCGTGACGATCTCCGAGGCCGAACACATGATGGCGACGCGGCTGTGGCAGAACACCGCCAAGGTGCATTTCGACGCCACCAACCGCGACGACGGCAAGCGGCTGATCTATGGCGGCCATGTCATCAGCCTTGCCCGCGCGCTGAGTTTCAACGGGCTGGCGAACGCCCAGATGATCGTCGGGCTGAACGCCGGCGCCCACGCCAACCCCTGCTTTGCCGGCGACACGGTGCGGGCCTGGTCCGAGGTGCTGGACAAGGCCGAGACTACGCATCCCGGCGTCGGCGCAATCCGGTTGCGGCTGGTGGCGCTCAAGCACGGCGCGGCGCCGTTCGCCCTGAAAGGCGACGACGGCAAGTATTTCCCCGAGGTGCTGCTCGACCTCGATTACTGGGCGTTGATGCCACTGTAACAGCGCCGAAAACGCGCGGGGAACGGCCATTCCCACTTGACTATTTGAAGCGGATATCGGCTCATTTGATCATGCGAATTCTGGCAGCCCTGCTTTGCGTCGCGATGATTTCTCCCGCTTACGCGGGGGGAACGAAGAACGATTACGTCACCACGCGCGACGGCGGCAGCTTTGGCGGGCCGGGCCGGTCGACCGGCACCGGGCGGCGACAAGATCCGGTGGAACGCTTTGTCGAATCCAACCTGACCGAGACAATCTATCACGAGCTTGGGCACGCCCTGATCGACGTGCTCGACCTGCCGGTGTTCGGCCCCGAGGAGTTCGCCGTCGACCTGTTCGCCATCGTGATGATCAACCGGATGCACGACGAGGATACCGCGGTGCAGATGGCCTTTGACATCGCCGCCGCCTATGACGCGGGTGCGATGAAGGAAAGCACCGCTGGCCGGGGTCCGGCGATGTGGGACGTGCACGGGTCGGACCGGCAGCGCTATTTCAACCTTGCCTGTCACATGTATGGCGCCAATCCCTATGCCCGCGACCGCATCGCCGACCAGCTGGGCCTGCCCGACGCCCGCGCCGAGACCTGCCAGGAGGAATACGCGCTGACCAGCCGGGCCTGGGGCAATGTCCTCGACCGGATGATGGCGAACGGGCCGGGGCGGTCGCTGGTGCTCGATGCCACCGTCACGGGCCGCAGCCACCTTGAAGTGTTCGTTGCCGCCGAGGTCGCGCGGATCAATGCCAAGCTGTCGCTTCCGGCGCGGCTGCGGGTGACGGTCGAAGACTGCGGGCAGGTCAATGCCTTCTATGACCCGAGCGAGTCGCAGATCATCATCTGCACCGAAATGGGCGGCCACCTGGCAGGTCTGGTGCGCTGACGCATGCCCGTGCGCGATAAAAATATGCAAATGGCGTGCGAATATTTGCATTCTGGGACAACGTGATCACAGCCAGATTTATGTGATCACGAATCTGGAAAAACTTCGATGGATCGCAGGGAATTGCGGCCTTTTCCGCCTGTTGGGGCGTGACTCGGCGGCAATATGGGATATTGGTATGGGCAAATCGCCAACGGTTCGAAAGGACACTCCATGGCTGACGTGAACCAGGGCAACCGCCCGCTTTCACCGCATTTGCAGATCTACAAGTGGCCGCTGAACATGGCGATGTCGATCCTCCACCGCATCACCGGCGCGGGGCTTGGCGTGACCGGCGTTCTGGTCACATGGTGGTTTCTGGCGCTGGCAGTCTCGCCCGAGTATTTCGCCACCGCGAATGCGGTGATGACGTCGTGGTTCGGCTATCTGGTGCTGCTTCTGTCGCTGGTCGCGCTGTGGTTCCACTTCGTCAACGGCATCCGCCACCTGATCTGGGACACCGGGTCGTGGTTCGGCAAGCGTCGGGTGTGGCGCTCGGGCATCGGCGGGCTGATCGCCGCGGCGATCCTGGTCGTCATCACCATCATCGTCGCGTGAAGGAGGGCGTCATGGGTTACATCACCAACCGCAAGCGCGTCGAAGGTCTGGGCTCGGCCAAAGCCGGCACCCATCATTTCTGGCATCAGCGCATCACCGCGATCGCGCTCTTGTTTCTCGTGCCGATGTTCGTCTTTCCCTTCGCCCGTTACCTGGGCGGCAGCTATGAAGAGCTGCGCGCAGCCTATGCGCATCCGGTGAACGCGGTCGTCGCCATCGCGTTTCTGGCAACCGCGTGGCTGCACTTCTTTCAGGGCATCCAGGTCGTGATCGAGGATTATCTGCATGGCCGGATGAAACTGGTGCTGGTCATCGCGATGCGGCTTCTGGCATCGCTTTTCGCCCTGACCGGCGTCTTCGCCATCCTGAAGATCGCGCTTGGCGCCTGAGGACAAGAAACATGGCTGCATACAAATACGAAACGCATGAATACGACGTGGTTGTGGTGGGCGCCGGCGGTGCCGGGCTGCGCGCCACGCTGGGAATGGCCGAACAGGGGTTGAAGACCGCCTGTGTCACCAAGGTGTTCCCGACCCGCTCGCACACCGTCGCCGCACAGGGCGGCATCGCCGCGAGCCTTGGCAACATGGGCCCCGACAACTGGCAGTGGCACATGTTCGACACCGTCAAGGGGTCGGACTGGCTGGGCGATACCGACGCCATGGAATACCTGGCGCGCGAAGCCCCCAAGGCGGTCTACGAGCTTGAGCATTACGGCGTGCCATTCTCGCGCACCGAAGACGGCAAGATCTATCAGCGTCCGTTCGGCGGCCACACCACCGAGTTCGGTGAAGGCCCGCCGGTGCAGCGCACCTGCGCCGCCGCCGACCGCACCGGCCACGCGATCCTGCACACGCTTTACGGTCAGTCGCTCAAGCATAACGCGGAATTCTACATCGAGTATTTCGCCATCGACCTGATCATGTCCGACGATGGCATCTGTCAGGGCGTGGTGTGCTGGAAGCTTGACGACGGCACGATCCACGTCTTTTCCGCCAAGATGGTGGTGCTGGCGACCGGCGGCTATGGCCGGGCCTATTTCTCGGCCACTTCGGCGCATACCTGCACCGGCGATGGCGGCGGCATGGTGGCGCGCGCCGGGTTGCCGCTGCAGGACATGGAATTCGTGCAGTTCCACCCCACCGGCATCTATGGCGCCGGCTGCCTGATCACCGAGGGCGCGCGCGGCGAGGGCGGCTATCTGACCAACTCGGAAGGCGAGCGGTTCATGGAACGCTATGCGCCGACCTACAAGGATCTGGCACCGCGCGACTATGTCAGCCGCTCGATGACGATGGAAATCCGCGAAGGCCGCGGCGTCGGGGCCGAGGCCGATCATATCTACCTCAACCTCAGCCACCTGCCCCCCGAAGCGCTGGCCGAACGCCTTCCGGGGATCTCCGAAAGCGCCAAGATCTTCGCGGGCGTCGATGTCACCAAGGAGCCGATCCCGGTTCTGCCGACGGTGCATTACAACATGGGCGGCATCCCGACGAACTACTGGGGCGAGGCGCTGAACCCGACCAAGGACGACCCCAACGCGGTGATTCCGGGCCTGATGGCGGTGGGCGAGGCCGGCTGTGCGTCGGTCCACGGGGCCAACCGACTGGGCTCCAACAGCCTGATCGATCTTGTGGTGTTCGGCCGCGCGGCCGCAATCCGCGCCGGCAAGGTTGTCGACCCCGAAGCGGCCAACCCGGTGCTGAACCAGCCGTCCATCGACAAGGCGCTCGACCGCTTCGACGGGTTGCGCCACGCCAAGGGCAATATCCCGACTGCCGAATTGCGGCTCGAGATGCAGAAGACGATGCAGGCCGACGCCGCCGTCTTCCGCACGTCCAAGACGCTGGCCGAGGGCGTCGAGAAGATGGGCAAGATCGCCGCCAAGCTCGATGATCTGCGCGTCACCGACCGGTCGATGATCTGGAACACCGACCTGATGGAGACGCTCGAGCTGACCAACCTGATGCCCAACGCGCTGGCCACCATCGTCGGCGCCGAGGCGCGCAAGGAAAGCCGCGGGGCGCATGCCCACGAGGACTTTACCGAGCGCGACGACAAGAACTGGCGCAAACACACGATTGCGCGGATCGACGGCACCAAGGTCAAGCTCGACTATCGCCCGGTGATCGTCGACCCGCTGACGACCGAAGCCGAAGGCGGCATCAACATCAAGACAATCGCGCCCAAGGCGCGGACGTTCTGAGGAGATTGAAATGGTTCAACTGACACTCCCCAAGAACTCGCGCATCCGCACCGGCAAGACCTGGCCGAAGCCAGCGGGCGCGACCAATCTGCGCAAGTTCCTGATCTATCGCTACAGCCCCGATGACGGTGAGAACCCGCGGGTCGACACCTATTTCGTCGACATGGACACCTGCGGGCCGATGGTTCTGGACGCGCTGATCAAGATCAAGACCGAGATCGACCCGACCCTGACCTTCCGCCGCTCCTGCCGCGAGGGCATCTGCGGCTCGTGCTCGATGAACATCGACGGGCAGAACCACCTCGCCTGCATCTACGGCATGGACGAGATCAGGGGCGACGTGAAGATCTATCCGCTGCCGCACATGCCGGTGGTCAAGGACCTGGTGCCGGATCTGACGCATTTCTATGCCCAGCACGCCTCGATCAAGCCCTGGCTTCAGACCGAGACCAACGCTCCGGCGAAGGAATGGCGGCAGTCGATCGATGACCGCAAGAAGCTCGACGGGCTTTATGAATGTGTGATGTGTGCCTGTTGCTCGGCCGCCTGCCCGAGTTACTGGTGGAACCCCGAGCGCTATCTTGGGCCGGCGGCCTTGCTTCACGCCAATCGCTGGCTCAGCGATTCGCGCGACGAGGCGACCGGTGCCCGGCTCGATGATCTTGAAGACCCGTTCAAGCTCTACCGCTGCCACACGATCATGAACTGCACCCAGACCTGCCCGAAGGGTCTGAACCCGGCGCGCGCGATTGCCGAGATCAAGAAGATGATGGTCGAGCGGACGTTCTGATCCGATGGCAGGGGAAAGTCTCGGCTTTGCCCTGCTGCTGGCCACGATCGCCGGGGCAACAATCCCGCTGGGCGGATGGCTCGCGAGCTTTCCCCGGCTCGTCCCGCGCTGGATCGAGGCGGAGTTTCGCCACAGCGTGATCGCCTTCGGCGGCGGCGCGCTGCTGGCCGCCGTGGCGCTGGTTCTGATCCCGGAGGGGGCCGCGCGCGTGCACCCGGCTGTCGCATTGGGCCTTTTCGGGGCGGGCGGCATCGTCTTTCTGCTGATCGACCGCGCGATCGCACAGAGGGGCGGGCACGGCGCGCAATTCATGGCGATGATGCTGGATTTCCTGCCCGAAAGCCTCGCCCTCGGGGCGCTTCTGGCCGGTGCGCCGCATGTCGCAGTGCTGCTGGCGCTGCTGATCGGGCTGCAAAACCTGCCCGAGGGCTTCAACGCCTATCGCGAGATTTCCGAGAGCGGCGCGATGAGCAAACGCCGCATTCTGGTGCTGTTCGTGCTGACCGCGTTGCTCGGGCCGGTCATGGCGTTTGTCGGGCTGATCGCGCTGCAGGATGGGCAGGGCGTCCTGGGCGGCATCATGCTGTTTGCCGCCGGGGGCATCCTCTACCTGATCTTCGAGGACATCGCCCCGCAGGTTCCGCTCGAACGCCATTGGGGGCCACCCCTGGGCGCGGTCGCGGGCTTCCTGCTCGGGTTCGCGGGCGATCTGGCGGTGAGTTGAGGCGGGGCTATTCCCGCGCCCGCAGCACCTGCGCCGGACGTGCCGCCAGTGGTCGCCACGCGAATGCCAGCCCGGCGATCAGCGTCGCCAGCACGCCGCCGGTGACGATCATCAGGGCCGAGGGCAGGTTGAAGACGAAATCAGTCTCCATCACGAAATGCGACACCGCCCAGCCGGCCAGACCGCCGGCAAAGACCGCGACGACCCCCGCCGCCGCGCCAAGGATGGCCGAGCGCAGGGCGAAGTTTGCCAGCACCGTGACCCGCGCCGCGCCAAGCGTTTTCAGCACCGCCGCTTCATAGGTGCGCGCGCGTTCACCAGCCGCCGCCGCCCCGATCAGGACGACTCCGCCCGTCACCAGCGTCACCAGCGCGCCGTAGGTGATGGCGGCGACGACCTGGCCCATCAGGTCGGTCACCTGCCCGATGGCGTCGCGCACCGAGATGACCGTGATGTTGGGATTGGCGCGCGACAGGTCGCGCAGCAGCGCCGGTTCGGCATCGGGTTCTGCGTAAACTGTGGCGATCCAGCTATGCGGCGCACCCGCCAGTGCGGCGGGGTCCATCGCGATGGTGAAGCCCATGCCGGCGGTGGTGAAATCGACCTCGCGAAAACTGGCAATCGTGCCGGTGATCTCGCGCCCGAGGATGTTGACCGCCATCGTGTCGCCGAGCTTCAAGCCGATCTCATGTGCCTCGTTGGCGGAAAAGCTGATGAGCGGATCGCCAGTATAGCCCTCGGGCCACCATTCGCCTTCGCTCAGTTTGGTGCGCTCCGGCAGGCTGTCGGAATAGGTCACGCCCCGGTCGCCGCGCAGCGCCCAGTGATTGCCGCCGATCTCGGATGCCGGGCGGCCGTTGATCTTGGTGATGACGCCGCGCAGCATCGGGGCGGCGTCCATTCTGGTCACGCCGGGGTCGGTGGTGACGCGTTCGCGCACCGCATCGATCTGGTCGGACTGGATGTCGAGCACGAAAAAGCTCGGCGCGATGGCGGGCAATTCACGCGCGATGGCACCGCGCAGGTTGGTGTCGATCTGCCCGACAGCGGCCAGGACCGACAGGCCAAGGCCCAGCGACAGCACCACCGAGGCCGCCTCGTTCCCCGGCCCGCCGACCGAAGCCAGCGCCATGCGCAGCGTTGGCCGTCCGCGCAGCGCCTTCGCCCGGGCAAGGCGGCGCGACAGGCGGCGCACGACGATGCCGGCCAAGACCAGCAGCAGGAAGGCCGCGAAAATGCCCGCCGCCGCCCAGAGCGCCAGCGCAGCGACCGCCGCAAACCACGCCGCAAGACCGACCAGCGCGGCCAGCAAGACGGCGGTGGCGATCAGGTAGCGCGGCGCGGGCCAGTGGCGCGAAGCGCTGACACCATCGCGAAACAAGGCCGCCGCGCGCACGTCTTCGGTGCGCGCCAGCGGCCAGAGAGTAAAGAGTGCGGCGGCGATCAGACCATAGAGCGCCGCTTGGGCCAGCGGTGCGGGATACAGCCCGATCTCGGCCGGGACCGGCAGCGCGTCCGAGATCAGCGGGCCAAATGCAATGGGCAGCGCCGCGCCCAGCGCGAGGCCAAGGATGATGCCCAGAAGCGTCAGCGCGCCGATCTGCATCGCATAGCTGAGTAATATGATGCGCGAGGTCGCGCCGAGGGTCTTGAGCGTGGCGATGGTGGCGGTCTTTTCGTCAAGATAGGCACGAACCGCCGCCGAAATACCGACGCCGCCGACCGCCAGCCCGGCAAGCCCGACCAGCACCAGAAAGCTGCCCAACCGCTCAACCGCCTGACTGATCCCCGGAGCACCTTTGCGCGAATCGCGCCAGCGCGGGCCAGAGCCTTCCAGCCGGGACTTCACCGCCTGTTCGGTCGCATCCAGATCGGTGCCGGGCGGCAGACGCAGACGGTATTCGGCGTCAAACAAGGTGCCTTCGCGGATCAGTCCCGAGGCCGCCAGCGCATCGGTGCGCACCAGCGTGCGCGGGCCGAAGCCGAAACCGGCGGTGGCGTTGTCGGGTTCGTGCTCAAGCGCAGCGGTCAGGATGAAGTCCTGATCGCCAAGGGTGAAACGGTCGCCGATGGTCAGGTCCAGCCGCGCGATCAGCAGCGGGTCCATCACCGCGCCGGGCGTGCCGCCCTGCCCGTCCAGCGCCTGATCCAGCGGCATGTCGGGCGACAGCACCGGCGCGCCGTAGAGCGGCCAGTTGTCATCCACCGCCTTGACCTGCGTCAGCGCCCGGTCGGAGCCGTCCGGCAGTTGCGCCATCGAGCGAAAGTCGATCACTTCGGACACCGCATCGGCCAACCCGTCAAAGAACGCGCGCTCGTCATCGCTGGCGCGCCGATAGGTCAGTTCGACCGCCGCATCACCGCCCAGAAGCTCGGCTCCCTGCGCGGCCAGCCCGGCCTCGATCGCGGTGCGCACGCTGCCGACCGCCGCGATTGCTGCAACCCCCAGCGCAAGGCAGGCAAGGAAGATGCGAAAGCCCTTGAGGCCGCCGCGCAATTCGCGCCGGGCGATGCGGCTGGCGACAGACAGGCTCATGCGTCCAGCCGCCCGTCGGTCAGGTGCAGGATGCGGTCGCAGCGTTCGGCCAGCTCCGGCGCGTGGGTGACCAGCACCAGCGTCGATCCGTGTCGGTCGCGCAGGTCGAACAGAAGCTCCATGATCGCCTGCCCGGTTGTGCCGTCGAGGTTGCCGGTGGGCTCATCCGCCAGCAGGATCTCGGGCCGCGTCACGGCGGCGCGCGCCAGCGCGACGCGCTGCTGTTCGCCGCCGGACAATTGCGCCGGGTAGTGATCCTTGCGGGTGCCCAGCCCCATCGCGTCAAGCTCATCCGCCGCGCGCTCAAACGCATCGGGCGCACCGGCCAGTTCAAGCGGGGTTGCAACATTCTCCAGCGCCGTCATCGTGGGGATGAGGTGGAAAGACTGGAACACGATCCCCATATGATCGCGGCGGAAGCGGGCAAGATCGTCCTCGCCCATCGCACCCAGATCGCGGCCCAGCGCGGTGACGCTGCCACCCGTGGCGCGCTCAAGCCCGCCCATGAGCATCAGGAGGCTTGATTTGCCAGACCCCGACGGCCCCGTAAGCCCCAGCGTCTCGCCGCGCGCGACGCCCAACGTGATGCCGCGCAGAATCTCGACCGGCCCGGCATTGCCCATCAGCGACAGGCGGACATCGTCAAGCGCGAGGATCGTATCGGTCATGGGCGGGGCTTTCTTTTCCATTGTGTCATCAGCATCTAGGCGGTTTGGGCGTCTATCCAAGGCGGCTGCGGCAATCAGTTTGCTGGCGCTGCCGGTGGCGGCCGAGCCGGTGACGCTGCTGGCCTTCGGTGACAGCCTCACCCAAGGCTACGGACTGGACCCCGAGGATGGATTTGTTTCGCAACTGCAAAGCTGGCTGGTGGCGCAAGGGGCGGAGGTCGAGGTGATCAACGGCGGCGTCTCGGGCGACACCACGGCGGGCGGTGCGGCGCGGATCGCGTGGTCCTTGACCGTCGACATCGACGCGGTGATCGTGGCGCTTGGCGGCAATGATTTGTTGCGGGGCATCGACCCGGCCGAGACGCGTGCCAACCTCGACACGATCCTGACGGTGATCGACGCGGCGGGGCTTCCGGCGTTGTTGGTCGGGATGGAGGCGACGGGGAATTTCGGAACCGCCTACAAGGAAGACTTCGACCGGCTTTATCCCGAACTGGCCGAGGCGCATGACGTCAGCTATTTCCCGCAATTCCTGCAAGGGCTGGTCGAGCTGGACGACCGGGCGCAGGCGCTGCGCGATTATCTGCAAGACGACGGGATTCATCCGAACGCCGAGGGCGTTGCGCTGATCGTCGCGCGGATGGGGCCGGCGGTGCTGGTCCTCATCAACCGGGCGTCCGGAATGTGAGCGAGGCCCAGGCCGAATGCCAGACCGGCCCGGCACTGGGGTCGTCGTTGCCGGTGTCTTCCATCACCACCGCATCGACGAGGTATTCCGTCGCCGGGGTGACGGGCAGAACCACCTCGCCAGCCGCGTCGGAGCGGTGGTAGGTGATCGTGACCGCCCCCGAAGCATCGCGCGCGAACAACTCGACCTGCGCATCGGCGCGCGGCGCACCGTGATAGAGCACACGCACCGGAAAGCCGCCTGACAGATCATCAGTATAGGGATTGGCCAGCGCCACGATCTCGGTCAGCAACCCAACCTCGCCATCAGCCCCCTGCCCCTCGCCCACCGCCACCAGCGCCTTGGCGTAGCGGGTGAAGACTTCGCGGAATTCAAGCTCCGGCAAGTCCCGCGCGGCATGACGCGCCAGCACGTCGCCCAGATCCTTGTGCGCAACAAAGCCCTCGAACAGATCGCGGGTTTTGTATTGCAGGGTCTGCCCGACAGTCTGGTGCACGATCACCGCCAACCCAGCAGCGGGCAGCGCCATGTTCATCGCAGGAATGTCACCCAACCGGCCCTCGACAGGGATCGTGGTTTCCCCCATCCTGACCTCGAAGCGTTCAAATCGTTGGGGAAAGTAGCTCTGGGATGTGCCAATGAACTCCGACCCGACGCGCAGATCGGCGAAGACGGGATCGCCGGGCGCGACCTGAAATGCCCTCGGCGCGATCCAGAATTCATGCGCGGCGGCGGGTGCGGCAAGGCCAAGGCAGGCGGCGAGGGCAAGGAGAAAACGCATGGGCCATCCTGAGGGTGCGGGCGGCGCGAGCCTGTCACAGGTGCGCCGCCTGTCAAGGCTGGCCCGGAGGGTTGCCGCCTTTGTGATGGCGCTCTTGCTCGCCACGGGCGGCGCGCGGGCGCATGAGGTCAACCCCTCGATCGCCGATGTGACGGTGACGCCGGAGCGGGTCGAGATCATCGCGACGGTGCCGGTCGAGGCATGGTTGGCCGGGGTCGATCTGGCGTCTGTCACCGACACCAATGCCTCCCCCCGTGCCGATGAATACGACCGGCTTCGGGCGCTGCCGCCGGGTGAGCTTGAGGCGCTGGTTGAGGCGGAGTGGGACCGGCTCGCGGAGGGGTTTCGCATCGCGGCGGGCGGCACAGCGCTTGCCCCGGCGCTCGTCACGGTAAGCGTGGCCAAAGCAGAAGACGCCAGCCTGCCGCGCCAGACCCGGATTGTCGTGGCGGCCGACCCGCCGCCCGACGACACGCCGGTCACGGTCGGTTGGGTGGCGCATTACGGCCCGCTGATCCTGCGCCAGCAGGGGGCAGATCTGGTCGAGGGGGAAGACCCCTATTCGGCCTTTCTCGACGGCGGCGCGGTTTCGGCGCCGATGCCCCGGACAGGTGCGGCGCAGGAAACCGCGCTGGCGAGTTTCGCGAAGTATGTCTGGACCGGGTTTCAGCACATCCTGCCCAAGGGGCTCGACCATATCCTGTTCGTGCTGGGGCTGTTCTTCTTTTCGCTCAACCTGCGCCCGCTGCTCTATCAGGTCACCGCCTTCACCGCCGCGCATACGCTGACGCTGGCGCTGGCGACGCTGGGCATCGTCTCGGTGCCCGCCAGCATCGTCGAGCCGCTGATCGCGCTGTCGATCGCCTATGTCGCGATCGAGAACATCTTTCACCGAAGAATCAGTCGCTTGCGGGTGGCGGTGGTGTTCGGGTTCGGGTTGCTGCACGGGCTGGGCTTTGCCTCGGTGCTGGGCGACATCGGTCTAAGCCCCGGTCATTTCCTCGCCAGCCTGATTGCCTTCAACATCGGCGTGGAACTGGGGCAGCTCACCATCATCCTCGTTGCCTTCCTGTCGGTCGGCGTGTGGTTCGGGCAGAAGCCGTGGTATCGCGCGCGTATCGCGGTGCCCGCCTCGGCGGGAATCGCGGTGATGGGGGTGTGGTGGTTTGTCGAGCGGACGTTTCTCTGACGCTCAATCCTCGGGCGGCGCGTCGTCGTAACGGTCGGTCAGGATGCGGCGGGAATCGCCTTCGGGGTCGTCATACTGGCTGGATTTCAGCGTCCAGAAGAAGAACGCCAGCCCCAAGCCGCCCAAGAGCAGCGATACCGGGATGAGATAGACCAGAACGTTCATGTCCGCCCCCTCAGACGCAGCGCGTTGAGCGAAACCGTGATCGACGAGAACGACATCGCCAGTGCGGCTGCCAGCGGCGTGGCAAAGCCCAGCAGCGCGACCGGAATCGCGACGGCGTTGTAGGCGGCGGCGATGCCGAAGTTTTCCTTGATCCGCCTCGTGGCCGAACGCGCCAGCTTGATCGACCCACCGAGCGGCGCGAGCGATTTGCCCAGGAGCACGATGTCGGACACCACCCGCGTCGCCTCAAGCGCCGAGGCGGGCGAGATCGAGACGTGGGCTGCAGCAAGGGCTGCGGTGTCGTTGAGGCCGTCGCCGACCATCAGGACCTTGCGGCCCGCGTCGCGCAGCCCCTCGATCACCGCCACCTTGTCCTCGGGCAGCATCCCGGCGCGGGCGTCCTCGATGCCCAGCCGGCCGGCAATGTCCGCGACCGCAGCGGGAACGTCGCCCGAGATCAGCGTTACCGGCAGCCCCTGCGCCTTGAACGCCGCCACCACTTCGGCGGCACCGTCACGCAGCGCGTCGTGGAAGGTGAAGGCGCGCGCCGGGCTGTAACCGATCCGAAGCCATGTCGCGGTCTTGTCGATCGCCTCCGCCCCCAGCCAGGCGGCGCGGCCCAGACGAACCGGCTGGCCTTGCCATTCGGCCTCGATCCCGTGGCCCGGCACCTCCGTGACCTTGCCGACGCGCGCGCCGCGGATACCGGCCGCATGCCCGGCCTGCGCGATGGCCTGTGCGAGCGGATGCGACGAGCCCTGCGCCAGCGCCTGCACCACCTCAAGCTCGCGGCGGCTGAAATCGGCCAGGTTCTCGACCTCGGGCTGGCCCTGGGTCAGCGTGCCGGTCTTGTCGAAGACGACGTGATCGACCTCGGCCAGCCGCTCCATCGCGGTGGCGGACTTGAGCAGCATCCCCTGCCGGAACATCCGGCCCGAGGCGGCGGTGGTCACGGCGGGCACGGCCAGACCCAGCGCGCAGGGGCAGGTGATGATCAGGACCGCCACGGCAATGTTGATCGAAAGACGCACGTCGCCGCCGGAAATCCAGAGCCACACAAGGAACGCGCCAGCCGCCAGCAGGTGCACGGCGGGGGCATAGATCCGCGCGGCCCGGTCGGCCAGCGAGGTATATCGGTTGCGCGAGGTTTCGGCGATGGCGACCAGATCGGCCATGCGGTGCAGCGCCGTATCCTGCCCAGCCGCCGCCACCCGCAGGGTCAGGGGGCCGGTCAGGTTGATCTCACCCGCGCTGACCATCGCGCCCGGGCCGGCAAAGACCGGCAGGCTTTCGCCGGTCAGAAGCGAGCGGTCGATCTCGCTCTCGCCATCCTCGACCATGCCGTCGACCGGCACCCGTGCGCCGGGCACGACGCGGACAAGATCGCCCACGGCGATCTTGTTGACGGCGACGACTTCCTCGGTCCCGTCCTCGCGCAGACGATGCGCCCGCGGCACCTCGAGCGCGGTCAGCTCCTCGGCGGCAGAGCGCGCTACGGCGCGGGTGCGGTGATCGAGGAACCGGCCCGCGAGCAGGAAGAAGGTGAGCGACAGCGCCGCGTCGAAATAAGCGTGTTCCCCGGAATGGGCGGTTTCATAGACCGACATCCCCGCCGCGAGCAGGATCGCCAGCGAAATCGGCACGTCCATGTTGAGCCGCCCGACGCGCAGCGCGGCCCAGGCGCTCTTGAAGAACGGCTGCGCCGAGAACGCGATGATCGGCAGCGCGATGCCCGCCGAAACCCAATGGAACAGATCGCGCGTCGCGTCGTTGGCGCCCGACCAGACCGCGACCGACAGCAGCATGACGTTCATCATGCCGAACCCCGCCACGCCCATCCGCATCATGAGGTCGCGCGAGTGTTTCTGTGTGGTCGACGAGGACAGCGTGCCGGCGTCAAGCTCGTAGGCCTCAAAGCCGATACTGCCGAGATACTCCGCCAGCGTCTTCGGCTCGATATCTGCATCAGCCTCGATCGTGGCGCGTTTCAGGGTCAGGTTGACCCTTGCCGAACGCACGCCGGGCAAGCTTGCCAGGCCGTGCTCGACCGCGACGATGCAGGCGGCGCAATGCGCGGTGGGCAGCGACAGCATGATCTTGCGCGCCTCCTGCCCGTTGCCGCGGTAGCTCGCGGTGGACTGAAGTTCAGCGAGCGGTGCGGCGGCGCAGGCCGGGCAGGCGGACATCGAGGTGACCATGGCTCATCCCTCGGGCAGGCGCAGGATCAGGCGTTGCCGGAACATGGTGCCATCGGCGGCCTTGGCCTCAAGCCGGAATTCCCATTTTCCCGGTGCCAATGCGTCGATCTCGGCGACATGGGCACCGCTCGGGGCGCGGGTGAAGGTCAGTTCCTGATCGTGCTGGCGTTCGGTGGCGCGGCCCAGCATGCCGCCGATCTCGGCGACTGGCGCAGGCAGCCCGGCGTCATCGGTGATGTCGACCCGAAGCTGGGTGCCAGTGACCGAAGCCACAGCCTCCCAGCCCAGCGCCTGCTGCGCCGCGCGGTCGTCGTCGAAGGTCTGGCTGGCGACGTAGGAATTGGCGACCTCCAGCCCCGGAAAGGTGCTGATGGCGGACCAGGCCATGAACAGGTTGACGCCGATGATGATGGAAAACGCCGACACCACGATGATCAGAACCTTGCGGCCGGTCAGTTCCTTGCCGGTTGCGGTGCTCTCGGTCATGTTCATTGCCCTCTGCCGTTGAAGACCGTGTCGCGCTCGGCGCGGTCTCCGGATGCATCGTCGGTGACCCAGATGCGGATCTCGGTGCGATCCGCGGTTGCGGCCTCCGATCCGGCGGGTGCCGTCACATAGACGCGGACCTTGGCCTCGGCGTCTGCCGGAGCTAGTAGCACAAGGTCGTCACGGCCTTCCAGCGCGATCGACAGCGGGCTGTCCTCTGCCAACGAGAACGTGAACGCGCGGTCATCGCCGTGCATGTTGCGCACGCCGACCTCGTAGGTGTTGCGGATCGCGCCATCCGACAGCGTGACGAAGGTGGGGTTGCGCACCGGGTGCAGCGTGACCTGCATGTCCGGGCGCACGAACAGCGCCACGGTCAGGCCGACGCCGACCGCGGCCCAGAGCACGGTGTAGAGGATGGTGCGCGGGCGCAGGATATGCCGGGCGACATGGGTCACGGGCTGGCCCGCGCGCTCGCTCGCCTCGTCCTTCAGCGCCATGTAGTCGATCAGCCCGCGCGGCTTGCCGACCTTGTCCATGATGTCGTTGCAGGCGTCGATGCACAGCCCGCAGGTGATGCAGGCCATCTGCTGACCGTCGCGGATGTCGATGCCCATCGGGCAGACGTTCACGCAGGCCATGCAGTCGATGCAGTCGCCCAGCTTTTCGGCCTCGGGGCCCTTGCGGTGCTTGCCGCGCGGTTCGCCGCGCCATTCGCGATAGCCGATGGTGATGGTGTCCTCGTCCATCATCGCGGCCTGAATGCGCGGCCATGGGCAGGCATAGATACAGATCTGCTCGCGCGCGAAGCCGCCGAAGAAGAAGGTGGTGAAGGTCAGGAGCGCGATGGTGGTATAGGCGATCGGATGGGCCTGGAAGCGCACCAGATCGGCCAGCAGCGCCGGCGCATCGGTGAAATAGAACACCCAGGCGCCGCCGGTGGCCAGCGCGATGAACAGCCAGATCGCCCACTTGGTCAGCCTGAGCCGCAGCTTGCGCGCGTCCCACTTCTGTTTCCATAGACGGACACGGGCGTTGCGGTCGCCCTCGATCCAGCGTTCGACCAGCACGAACAGGTCGGTCCAGACCGTCTGCGGACAGGCATAGCCGCACCAGACCCGGCCCAGCGCCGAGGTGAAAAGAAACAGCCCCAGCCCGGCCATGATCAGAAGACCGGCGACAAAATAGAACTCATGCGGCCAGATTTCGATCCAGAAGAAAAAGAATCGGCGGTTGGCGAGGTCGACCAGAACCGCCTGATCGGGCAGATTCGGCCCCCGGTCCCAGCGGATCCATGGCGTCAGATAGTAGACGCCCAGCGCGAACCCCATGATCCACCACTTGAGCGATCGGAACAGACCCTTCGTCCCCTTGGGAAAGACGGGTTCGCGCGCCGCGTAGAGTTTGTCGGGCGCTCGGGGAGTTTGGGCTGGCATGACGGAATCCGATTCTGGGCTTCTCGTTGAACTTCGTTTTAAGATTCGGCTTTTGGCACAACATTGACATGGATCAATGGGTCGCACCCCGGAGATCGGGCGCGGTTGCGAAAATTATTTGCCATATCTCATATGCGGGTTTTACCTTGTTTTCCTGGGTTTTGCGCATCGCCCTGGACGGGCCTCTCGATCAACTTTTCTTGTCCCTCTTGCGTCTGCGACATTCTGACCCGACAGTGTGTTACCGACCCCGTAGAAACGCGCGAACAGGACTGGTGGTCGGCAGGTCCCCAGATAGTCCTGTGTTTCACCGCCCGCCACCTTCCTGGCGGGCGGTTCTTATTCCGAGTCCCTGATGCGGAAAAGACCGGGGTTTCCCCCGGCCTTTGTAAGGTGGCACCGACCCCGGAGAAACGCGCGAACAGGATCTGGGATCGGTGCCTTGTCCGGGGAGTGAGGCCCCGGAACCTGGGTGTGCTGGCCGGCTTATTCGCCGCCGCCCAGCTGGTGAACATAGGCCGCCACGGCCTTGACTTCGGCTTCGTCCAATCTCAGGCCCCAGGCCGGCATCACGCCGAAGGGTCCGTTGCGGACGCTTGTCTCGATCTCCGCCTGGTCCGAGCCATAGAGCCAGATGGCGTCGGTCAGGTTCGGTGCGCCCTGTGTGCGGTCGCCGGTCCCGTCTTCCATGTGGCACGAGGCGCAGTTGTCAGCGAACACCGTTTCGCCGTCGACTGCAAGGGCCATGTCGGCATCGGCCTTGGTCACGGGCGACAGCGACATCACATAGGCAACAACCTGCGCGATCTCCTCGTCGCTCAGGTAGTCGTCACCGAAGGCCGGCATTTCCGCATAATGGGCGTCGGGATCGTCGAGGTTGCGGATGCCGTGGCGGATCGAATAGGCGATCGCCTCGATATCGCCGCCCCAGAGCCAGTCGTTGTCCAGGAGGTTGGGATAACCCTTGGCCCCCGCCGCGCCCGAGCCGTGGCACTGCGAGCAGAAGGTCGCGAAGGTGGCGCGGCCGGACTGGATGGCAAAGTTGTAGACATCGCTGTCTTCCGCCAGCGTCGTCATGTCGGCAGAGGCAAGCTTGGCGCGCACCTCGGCGTTCATCGCGGCGAAGCGGTCGATCTCGTCCTGAACGTCGGCGCGGGTCGAGAACCCGATCAGACCGGGCGTCGCCCGTGTGATCATCGGCCAGGCCGGGTAGGCGATGAAATAGCCGATGCCCCAGATGATCGTGGCGTAGAACACCCAGAGCCACCAGCGCGGCAGCGGATTGTTGAATTCCTGGATGCCGTCCCACTCGTGACCGGTGGTCTGCACCTCGTCCTTTTCGTTATCTTTGCTCATTGCCGGGCCTCCTTCGGATGAGCGCCGGGGATGTCCCCGTCACCGGCAGGTTTGTCTTCGTGGCGGAAGGGGATGTCGGCCGTGTCCTTGTGGATCTGGCGGCTGCCTGGGCGGAACACCCAGGCCACGACCGCGAGGAAGAACAGGAACATCGCCAGGAGCACCCAGCTATCCGCGATTTCGCGAAAGATCGAATAGGTGTCCGTCATCTTCGCCTCCCTTACCGGCTTGCGTCGGGCGTGAAGGTCGAGAAATCGACCAGCGTTCCGAGCATCTGCATATAGGCGATCAGCGCGTCCATCTCGGTCAGCTCGGGCTGGCCGTCGAAGTTACGGATCTGCGCCCCCGGATAACGCTCGACCACGCCATCGGCGTCCGAGTCGGCATAGACGTTGCCATCCGGATCAGCCTGCGAGCGGAAGTCCTGCACCGCCAGTTCAACCTGCTCGTCGGTGTAGGGCACACCCACGAAGCGGTTGGTGCGCACGAGGTCCTCGATGTATTTGCCGTCCATCACGTTGTTCATCAGGAAGGCGTATTTCGGCATCACCGATTCCGGCACCACGCTTTGCGGGTCGATGAAGTGGTCGACGTGCCATTCGTCCGAGTAGCGGCCGCCGACGCGGGCAAGGTCCGGCCCGGTCCGTTTGGACCCCCACTGGAACGGGTGGTCGTACATCGACTCGGCCGCCAGCGAGTAGTGACCGTATCGTTCCACCTCGTCGCGCATCGGCCGGATCATCTGAGAGTGGCAGGTATAGCAGCCCTCGCGGACATAGATGTTGCGACCCTCAAGCTCCAGCGGCGAGTAGGGGCGCATGCCGTCGACTTCCTCGATCGTGTTCTCGAGATAGAACAGCGGCGCGATCTCGACGATGCCGCCGATGGACACGACCAGAAGCGAAAAGATCAGAAGAAGCGTCGCGTTCCGCTCGAGGATGGCGTGTTTTTCAATGAGTGCCATTGGTCCGGCCCTCCCTATTCAGCCGGAGCCGCGACAGCGGTGGGTTGCGCCAGGGGCGCCCGCTTCACGGTCATCCAGAGGTTGTAGGCCATGATCAGCGATCCGGTCAGGAACAGAAGCCCCCCCGTGCCGCGAACCACATACATCGGGAACTTGGCGGCGACGGTGTCGGCGAAGGAGTTCACCAGGAAGCCCTGCGCGTCGACTTCACGCCACATCAGCCCTTCCATGATCCCCGTCACCCACATCGAGGCGGCGTAGAGCACGATGCCGATGGTCGCGAGCCAGAAGTGCCAGCTGACCAGCCGGAGCGAGTAGAGACCGGCCTTGCCCCAGAGCTTGGGGAACAGGAAGTAAAGCGCCCCGAAGGTGATCATGCCGTTCCAGCCCAGCGCGCCCGAGTGGACGTGTCCGATCGTCCAGTCGGTGTAGTGGCTGAGCGAGTTGACCGCGCGGATCGACATCATCGGGCCCTCGAAGGTCGACATGCCGTAAAAGCCGATCGAGACCACCATCATGCGGATCACCGGATCGGTGCGCAGCTTGTCCCAGGCGCCCGACAGCGTCATCAGCCCGTTGATCATGCCACCCCAGGACGGCATCCACAGGATGACCGAGAACACCATGCCCAGCGTGCCGGCCCAGTCGGGCAGCGCGGTGTAGTGCAGGTGGTGCGGACCGGCCCAGATGTAGAGGAAGATCAGCGCCCAGAAGTGGATGATCGACAGCTTGTAGCTGAACACGGGACGTTCGGCCTGTTTCGGCACGAAGTAATACATCATGCCCAGAAAGCCCGCGGTCAGGAAGAAGCCCACTGCGTTGTGGCCATACCACCATTGCGTCATCGCATCCTGAACGCCGGCGAAGACCTGAACCGACTTGCCGCCGAAGATCGACACCGGGACCGAGAGGTTGTTGACGACATGGAGCATCGCGATGGTGACGATGAAGGACAGGTAGAACCAGTTGGCGACGTAGATGTGCGGCTCTTTGCGCTTCATCAGCGTGCCCATGTAGAGCACCAGATAGCCGACCCAGACGATGGTGAGCCAGATATCAACATACCACTCGGGTTCGGCGTATTCCTTGCTCTGGGTCTGCCCCAGGACATAGCCGGTCGCGGCCAGCAGGATGAAGATCTGATAGCCCCAGAACACGAACCACGCCAGCTTGTCGCTCCAGAGGCGCGCGCCCGAGGTGCGCTGAACCACGTAGAACGACGTTGTGATCAGCGCGGTGCCGCCGAAGGCGAAGATCACCGCCGAGGTGTGCAGCGGACGCAGACGACCGAAGTTCATGTAGCCCTGGGCCCAGTCGTAGTTGAGCTCGGGAAAGGCCAGCACGAAGGCGATCCAGGTTCCGACCAGAAACCCGGTGACGCCCCAGACGACCGTCAGGATGACGCCGGCGCGGATCGGGCCGTCGAGATAGCCGGTTTTCGGAGCCGGTTCACCACCCATCTGCCGAAGCGTGAAGATGAACATTCCGATCGCGATCAGCGACACGAGAATTGCGTGCACGAGATAGGCGAGATCGCGCGCTTCGCTTGCGGCATATGCGGCCAGCACTGCGATCAGGCCGTATATGACCAGTTTGAGGTAATCCCACATTTTGCGTCCCTTCGTCTTGGTCAGTCATGTCCGGCGCCCAACACATGACGAACGTCATTTTGGCACGGTGACACGCTTTGACTGGACGGGAAATGACCCGTTGGCAACCGGAATACCTTGATCCATGTCAATTGACCGCGACGGGTGCGATCATGCTGGCCCGATTGACACAAATCAAAGCGACACCGCCGGCGAACCGTCAATCTCGCTCCATTCAGCCCATGTTGCGGGCGAGACGGAAAAGATGAGGAATCGCGATGGCTTTTAGGACGATCACAACAGTCCTGACGGATCCGAAAATCAATGCCGCCTCGATGGCCGCGGCGATCGAGATCGCCCGGCGCGAAGGGGCGCATCTCGAGGTGCTGTGTCTCGGGCTCGATCGAACCCAGCCCGGATTCTACTACGCCGGCGCGAACGCGATGGTCGTACAGGACAATTTGACGCAGGCGCGCACGGATTCCGAGACACTCGAAGCCAGCGCCCGCAAGATGCTCGCGGGTGCCGATTTCAACTGGTCCGCGACGGGTCTGGCGGCGCAGATGGTGGCCCTGAACGGGTTGATCGGCCACCGCACCCGGTTTTCCGATCTGGTCGTGCTGCCCCGGCCCTATGGCCCGGGGCGCGGACATGACACCGAGGCGATCGTCGAGGCGGCGATGTTCAATGCCGACGTCCCGGTTCTGATCCAGCCCGACGACACCGAGTTCCCCGAGGCGGTTCGCAACGTGCTTGTCGCCTGGAACGAGAGCGCCGAGGCGTTGCGCGCGGTCAAGGCGGCGCTGCCGATGCTCAGGCGCGCCGAAAACGTGAACATCACCATCATCGACCCACCGCAGCACGGCCCGGAACGCTCCGATCCCGGCGGCGGCCTCAGCCAGATGCTCAGCCGGCATGGGGTGCGGGCCGAGGTTTCGGTGCTGGCAAAGACCATGCCGCGGATTTGCGATATCCTGACCCGCCACGCCCGCGATATCGACGCCGACCTGATGGTGATGGGCGCCTATGGACACTCGCGGTTTCGCGAGTCGATCCTGGGCGGGGCCACGCGCAACATGCTGGAATTGGCGGAAATTCCGGTCTTCATGGCGCATTGACGCCGAACCGGCAGCATTTGCGGTCAGGCCGGGGCGTCACGCTCCGGCCAGACCGTCAGTTCATTGCAGCCTCGTCGACGTCGTCGCCGGTCTCGGCCAGTAGCGCCTCGAGCGAGGGCACGATGACCCGGCGCTTGCCGTCAAGTTCGATGACGCCGCTTTTTCTGAGCGCCGAGATCTGCCGGCTGACCGTCTCGAGGGTCAGGCCAAGGTAATCGGCCATCGACTCGCGCGTCAGCGGCAGGTCGAACACCATGCCGTCCTTGGTCAGGAGCTGTTTCAGCGCCGCATCGCGCCGCGCGATGATCGCCAGCAGGCTCGCGATCTTTTCGCGCGCGGTCTTGCGGCCAAGCACCAGCATCCACTCCCGCGCCGAGTCAAGCTCGTCCAGCGTCATCTCCAGAAGTCGCGCGGCAATGCGCGGCGTCGTGACCATCATGGCCTCGAACGGCCGCTTGCGAAAACAGCAGATCGTGAGGTCCGAGACCGCCACAACGTCGAAAGGCGCCGAATCACGACCCGGCCGCCCGATGAAATCGGCCGGCAGCAACAGCCCCACCATCTGGGTGCGCCCGTCCTCCATCGTCTGGCTGAGCGAGGCAATTCCCGTCACCACCGACGCGACGAATTCCATGTGATCGCCCGCCCAGATGACCGGCTGACCGGCCTCATAACTGCGGTAATACTTGATTTCCTCAAGCTGCGTCAGTTCGTCGGGTTCACAACGCGAGCAAACCGCCTGATGCTTGATCGGGCAGTTCCAACACGTCTTGGTGTCGAGGGGCATATCCATACTGTGTCGGATTTTCTTTGATCCTGATCAATGTTAAGCGCGTCTTTACCGCTAGAGGGTAGTCTAATGAAAACACTGGCGCAACTTCGCGAACTCGGCCTCTTTGACGCACGGGTGCCACGCTATACCAGCTATCCGACCGCGCCGCACTTCAAGACCGAGGTTGGCAATGATGTCGTGACCCCGTGGTTGCAGGCGATTCCCGCGGGCGGCACGGTGTCGGTCTACGTCCATGTGCCGTTCTGCCGCCGGTTGTGCTGGTTCTGCGCCTGCCGCACCCAGGGCACCGCCACCGCCGAGCCGGTCGCGGCCTATGTCGAGACGCTGAAACAGGAGCTTGCGCTGGTTAAGCCGCTGCTCGCCCCCGGCGTGGCGATCGAGCATCTGCATTTCGGCGGGGGAACGCCAACGCTGCTGCAACCCGACATGATTTCGGACCTGACGGCGGCGATCTTCGAGATGGCGCCGCTGGCCGAGGGCGCGCAGTTCTCCGTCGAGATCGACCCGACCGAGGTTGACGAGGCGCGCATCGCCGCCTTTGCCGATGCCGGGCTGACCCGCGCCTCGATCGGGGTGCAGGATTTCGACCCGATGATTCAGGAAACCATCGGCCGGCCGCAAAGCTACGAGATCACCCGCGACGCCGTCGAGGCATTGCGCGCGCGCGGCATCCGGTCGCTGAACGTCGATCTGCTTTATGGCCTGCCGCACCAGACCAATGCGCGGATCACCGATTCGGTGAACAAGGTCATCTCGCTTGGCCCCGACCGGATCGCGCTGTTCGGCTATGCCCACGTGCCCTGGGTGTCGCGCCGCCAAAAGCTGATCCCGACCGACGCGCTGCCCTCGTCCGAGGCGCGGCTCGACCTGTTCAACACCGCCACCGACCTGTTCACCGACGCCGGCTATGCGGTGATCGGCATCGACCATTTTGCCAAACCCGAGGACGGGCTTGAAATCGCGCATCAGGCGGGGACGATGCAGCGCAACTTTCAGGGCTATACCGAGGACAAGTCCAAGGTGCTGATCGGCTTCGGCGCCTCATCGATCTCGCGCTATCCGCAGGGCTTCGCGCAGAACGAACCGGCGACGTCGAAATACCAGGGCCGGGTGCGCGCGGGCGAGATGGCGATTGCCAAGGGCCACGCCTTCTCGGGCCAGGACCTGCTGCGTGGTCGGATCATCGAAAAGCTGCTGTGCGATTTTCGCGCCGACCTCAATGCCATCGCCGAGGAACAGGGTGTCCCGGTCAGCGAGGCCGTTGCGCTTGTCGACGGGCTTGAGGCCACATTGCCGGGGACAACGACACTGACCGATGGAGTCCTGACCATCAACAAGGATTCGCACATCCTCGCCCGGCTCATCGCGCGGCATTTCGATGCCTACGAGATGTCTGCCGCCGGGCATAGCCAGGCGGTTTGACCGGCACATGAGCTTCATAGATACCGCGCGGGACATTCTGGGCGAGGCGCAGGTTCTGACCGGGCAGGACGCCGCGCGCTATGGCCGCGACTTCATCGGGAAATACGTGGCCCAGCCGCTTTGCGTGCTGCGTCCCGCGTCCACCGCCGAGGTTTCGGCTCTGCTGGCGGCGGCGAACGACAGCCGCACCCCGATCGTGCCGGTGTCCGGCAACACCGGGCTGTCGGGCGGCACCTTCGCCGAGGGCGCGGCGATGCTGTCGCTGGAGCGGATGAACCGCATTCGAGAGATCCGCGAAGACGCGCGCATCGCGATTGTCGATGCCGGCGTGGTGCTGTCGTCGCTGCACGAAGCCGCGCAGGCAAGGGGGCTGAACTTTCCGCTGACCTTCGGCGCGCGCGGATCGGCAATGATCGGGGGCGTGCTCGCGACCAACGCGGGTGGGTCGAACGTGTTGCGCTACGGCAATACCCGCGCGCTGTGCCTCGGGCTCGAGGTCGTGCTGGCATCCGGCGAGGTCGTCGATCTGATGTCGGCGTTGCAGAAGGACAATTCCGGCTATGACCTGCGCGATCTGGTGATCGGCGCCGAGGGCACGCTGGGGGTCATCACCGCTGCGGTCCTCAAGCTCGTCCCCCTGCCCCGCGCCTATGCCACGGCAATGGTGGCGGTCCCGTCGCTGGGCGACGCGCTGAAGCTGCTCAACCGGATGCAGGAAGTATCCGGCGGCGCGGTCGAAGCCTTCGAGTTCATGCCGGGCGTCTATGTCGACGCGCACCTGGCGCATTTCCCCGGCGCCCGCCCGCCGTTTGCATCGCGCCATGACATCAACCTGATGGTGGAAATCGGCGCGACAGCACCACGCGACGCCACGCCGGGGCCGGATGGCAGCGTCCCCGTCGTGGGGATGCTGGAAGCGGTGCTGGCGGAAGAACTGGACAGCGGCAGGGTGCTCGATGCGGTGATCGCGCAGAACGATACCCAGCGCGCCGAGATGTGGGCCAGGCGCGAGGCCGCCGCCGAAGTCTCGCTGTCGCGCAAGCCTTTGATCGCCAACGATATTGCCGTGCCACTGGACAAGGTTGCAACCTTTCTTGCGCGGATGGAGCAGATCCTGCCCCAGATCGACCCCGGCGCCACCGACAGTTGCGTCGCGCATCTGGGCGACGGCAACATCCATTACAACGTCTACCCTTCGTCCGGTGATCCCGATCATCTGGACCGGGTGATGCACCGGATCGAGGACGTCGTGGCGGAACTGGGCGGATCGTTCTCGGCGGAACACGGGATCGGACTGTCAAAGCTGCCGTCGATGCGCCGGCAGAAGAACCCGGCCGCGCTGCGGATGATGCGGGCGATCAAGGACGCGCTCGACCCGAACGGGATCATGAACCCCGGAAAGACCTTGCCGTAAGGTCAACATTATGCGGACAAGGAGCAGCGATTCGCCGCATTGCTTCGACCATGTTTTTATTGTTTTGCGTTTCCCGTCGGGATGCGGCAACACTTCCGCTAGCATCGGTTGCTTTGACCAGAGTAGCGGTTGCACCTGATATCGTTAGGCAAGTCCGCGCATCGATTGGCGTGAGAAACTCGCAAACGGGATTTTGGACGCAGTTTTCTTGAGAGGCAGTCTGGTGTCGAACTCGACCGCGCAGTCATCGAAGACAAGTGAGTATGATACAACCTATGGTAGCCAGTCTGGCCACGGGTTCTACCGCTCAATCGGAAAACGCGCCTTTGACGTCGCCTTCGTGCTGGCTTTCGCCCCGGTGCTGCTTCCGGTCATAGGTCTGCTCGCGCTTCTCGTGCGCCGCGATGGCGGACCGGCGCTCTACTCCCATATTCGCATCGGCAGGAACGGCAAGGCTTTCGCCTGCTGGAAAATCCGGACCATGGTTCCCGACGCAGAGGCGAGGCTGAGGGACCACCTCGCCGCCAACCCGGACCTGAAAGAGATCTGGGAGCGGGATTTCAAACTCGCCGACGACCCCCGGATCACGCGGCTGGGGAGTTTCCTGCGCAAGACCAGCCTTGACGAGTTGCCGCAATTCTTCAACGTGCTGGCCGGTGAGATGTCGGTGGTCGGACCCCGCCCGATCACCCGGCCGGAACTCAGGTTCTACGGCAAGAACAGGCCGGAACTCCTCAGCGTTCGCCCCGGCGTGACCGGGCCGTGGCAGGTCGGCGGGCGAAACGCAGTGCACTACTCGCGGCGGGTGGCGATAGACCTGGCCTATGTCCGCAACCTGAGCTTTGCCGGCGACCTCAGGCTCATCCTCGCGACGCTCGCCGTCGTCATCTGCCAGAACGGCCAGTAGACGCCTATTTCCAGTCGAAAAACCCGTCGCCGGCACGCGCCAGCAGGCGCGCGGCCATGGCGCGGCCAATCTCGGGGCCGTCCTCGACCGGGCCGGTGACGTCGTCGGCCAGCGCCTCCGACCCGTCGGTGCGCAGGATCTCGCCGCGCAGACGCAGGGTGGTGCCGCCGATCTCGGCCAGCGCCGCAATCGGCGTCTCGCACGACCCGTCCAGCGCGGCGAGGAAGGCGCGTTCCGCCGCCAGCCGTTTGCCGGTCTGCCGGTCGTGGATCGCCGCCAGCAGGCGCGCGGTGGCTGCGTCGTCCACCCGCCGCTCGATCCCGATGGCGCCCTGCGCGACCGCCGACAGCATGTCCTCCGCCGCGATCGGCACGCGCGGCACGTCACTCATCGCCAGACGGTTCAGCCCGGCCATCGCCAGAAAGGTCGCCTCGGCAACGCCATCGGCCAGCTTTCTCAGCCTTGTCTGCACGTTGCCGCGAAATTCGACCACGTTGAGGTCGGGGCGACGGTTCAGAAGCTGGGCCTTGCGGCGCAGCGATGAGGTGCCGACCGTCGCGCCTTCGGGCAGATCGGCGATGGAGGCATGTTTCAGCGACACGAAGGCATCCGCCGGGTCTTCGCGCGGCAGGTGGCAATCGAGCACAAGCCCCTCGGGCTGCGCCACCGGCATGTCCTTCATCGAATGCACCGCGATGTCAATCTTGCCCGACAGCAGCGCCTCTTCGATTTCCTTGGTGAACAACCCCTTGTTGCCGATCTCCTTCAAGGGCCGGTCGGCGGCAATCAGCGCCGCGTCATCGCCCGAGGTCTTGATCACCACGACCTCGAAGGCGTTTTCAGGCAGACCGAAGGCCGCCATCAGGCGCGCGCGGGTTTCATGCGCCTGGGCCAGCGCCAGCGGCGAGCCGCGGGTGCCGATCTTGAGCGTCTTGGCGGGGGAGGGGAAATCCTGTGTCATACCCCCCCTTTAATCGCGGCAAAGTGACGTGACAACGCCCGTTCGCTTGACATCGTGACGCGCATTGCCGAACCAGCGGGGCAAAGCGAAAGGATCTCCGGATGACCAAGACACTTCTGCGCACGCTCGCGGGCGAAACCCTGCCCACCCCGCCGATCTGGATGATGCGTCAGGCCGGGCGCTATCTGCCGGAATACCGCGCGACGCGCGCCGAGGCGGGCGATTTCCTGAAACTCTGCTACAACCCCGACCTTGCCGCCGAAGTCACGCTGCAACCGATCCGCCGTTTCGGTTTCGACGCGGCGATCCTGTTTGCCGACATCCTTCTGGTGCCGCAGGCGCTGGGGGCGGACCTGTGGTTCGTCACCGGCGAAGGGCCGCGGCTGTCGACCATCACGACGGGTGCCGAGTTCGACGCGCTGAAACCCGCGGACGCGATCCACGACACCTTGTCACCGGTCTACGAGACCGTGCGCATCCTCGCTCGCGAACTGCCTGCCGAGACGACGCTGATCGGCTTTGCCGGGGCGCCGTGGACGGTGGCGACCTACATGGTTGCCGGGCGCGGCACGCCGGATCAGGCGCCGGCGCACAAGCTGAAGGACGAAAACCCGGAAGTGTTCGCAAAACTGATCGACCGGATCACCGAGGCGACGATTGATTACCTGTCGATGCAGGTCGAGGCCGGGGCCGAGGTGGTCAAGCTGTTCGACAGCTGGGCCGGCTCGCTGAAGGGCGCGGATTTCGACCGTTACGCGCTGGAACCGACGAAAAGGATCATCGCTACCCTGAAGACGCGTCACCCGGACCTGCCGATCATCGCCTTCCCGCGCGAGGCGGGCGAGCGTTACGTCGGTTTTGCCAAGGCGACCGGTGCGGATTGCGTGGCGCTCGACAATTCGGTCGATGCGGAATGGGCCGCCAGGCATGTCCAGAAAGATGGCTGTGTGCAGGGCAACCTTGCACCGGGGCACATGGTGACGGGCGGTCAGGCGCTGGTGGATGAAACCCGCCGGATCGTCGAGGCATTCAAGGGCGGACCGCACATCTTCAACCTCGGCCACGGGATCACGCCCGACGCGCACCCTGAGAACGTGAAACTGATGGTCGATACCGTCCGGGGCGGCTGACGCGCGTCAGCTTGCCGGGCCGATCACGGTGCAGCTGGCGCTGCGGGCCGCAAGGCGGCGGCAGGCCAGGTCCGCGCCTTCCTGGGTGAGCCCGACGAAATTCGCCTCATAGCCGCGCGAGCCGCGAACGACCTTGCGCAATGCCTCGCCCAGCGTCCCAAGCTCGGTCAGCGCGGTTTTCAGAAGCACGCGCTCGGCCTCGTATTCGCTGTTGTAGCGGCCGATGGTGATGCCCCAATGCCGCCCGCCCGAAGTTGACAGGCGCGTGACCACCTCCGGCCTCGCGGGAGGTGCGGCGATCTCCGGCTGCAATTCGGCGAGGATGATCTCGGCCTGCGGCTCGGGTTCAGGGCGCGGCTCTGGCGTGACGACCGGCGCTGCGGCGACGACGACGGCGGCGGTTTCCAGCGTTTCCGGCCGGGGCGGCGGCGTGACGGCCGGTATCGCCTCCACAACCTCGGCTTCGGCGGTCAGAACGTCCGCGACAACCTCGTTGATGCCATTTTCGATTGCCAGCACCAGCTCCACCGGCGGCGCTTCCGGCCCCGGACGCGGCCTTGGCCGGATCGAGCGGGTCGGGGCCACGACGATGCGGATGGTCTTGCCTGAGGCGCCCGGCCCGGCCGGGTCGCCGCTGGACGCGATCAGCGGGCCTGCCGCGCCTTCGGGGTTGCCCAGATAGGGCGGTTTGGCCGGTTTGCGCAGCGCGGCTGTGGTTGGCGCGTTGCGGAACCCGAGATCCAGAAGCTCGGCCATCTTGGCGTTGCGCGATGCGGTCGACTGGCCACCGAACACCGCCGCGATGATCCGCTCGCTGCCGCGCTCGGCCGAGGCGACGAGGTTGAAGCCGGCGGCGTTGGTATAGCCGGTCTTGATCCCGTCCGCGCCGGTATAGCTGTCGAGAAAGCGCCGGTTGGTGTTGTAAACCGTCTGCCCGCTGACATCGGTGGAGCGGCGCGAGAACAGGTTGTAATAGCCCGGATAGTCAAAGAACACGTGCCGCCCGAGGATCGTCATGTCGCGCGCCGTCGACATGTGACCGGACTCGGTCAGGCCGTGGGCGTTCTTGAAATGCGTGCGGGTCATCCCCATCGCCTGCGCGGTGCGGTTCATCCGCCGGGCAAAGGCGGCCTCGGACCCTGAGATCGCCTCGCCGATGGCGGTGGCGGCGTCATTGGCGGATTTCACCGCCGCCGCGCGGATCAGGTGGCGCAGGGCGATCTTCTGACCGGCGCGCAGGCCCAGTTTCGACGGCGGCTCGGCTGCGGCGTTGGCCGAGATCGTCACCATCGTATCGAGCGATATCTCGCCATGCTCGATCGCCTCGAAGGCGATGTAGAGCGTCATCATCTTGGTGAGCGAGGCGGGGTGAAGCTGGGTGTCGGCGTTGGCTGAGTGCAGCACCTCGCCGGTGCGCATGTCCATCACCAACGCGGCATAGGGCGCGGCGACAGCGCGCACCGCGAACAACAGCATGACTGCCATGAATAGCCCAAAGCGGACCATTTGCCCAAGACGTGGTTTCACGCCATCACCTATCACTGCCTCATGTTGCCGGTGTCTTTGCGCCCGGCTTGTCCGTTCAGCATAGCAAATGGGGGCCGGGCAGAAAACACCTAATAATCAAGGAGTTTCCGGTCTGCGCTCACATGTCGCTGCCAGATGTAGTGGCTGCCGCGCCGCTGCCCCACCAGATGCTGACCCGAAGGGCAGATCAGCGGTGTTTGGCGATCAGCGCGTCAATCAGGTCGGAAAGCGCACCAAGGTCGGTCAGGGTGCGAAACCGCGCGGCGGTGGCCGGCGGCGCGGCATGTTCGATCACCCAGGTCAGATCGTGCGGAACGTAGACGCCCCAGGCCCCCGAATCGATGGCCGGAATAACGTCGGACTTCAGCGAATTGCCGACCATCATCGCCTCACCCGCGCCGGTTCCGTGCCGGGCGAAGACCTGGGCATAGGTGGCAGGGGTCTTGTCCGACACGATCTCGACCGCATCGAACATCTCGCCGAGGCCGGACTGGGCGAGCTTGCGCTCCTGATCCAGCAGATCACCCTTGGTGATCAGGACCAGCGTGAAACCGGGCGCGAGCGCCGCGATCGTCGCCTCGACATGCGGCAGAAGCTCGATCGGGTGGCTCAGCATCTCCTGCCCGGCCTCGACGATCTGCCGGATCACGCCTGCCGGCACCCGTTCATCCGTGACCTCGACGGCGGTTTCGATCATCGACAGCACGAAGCCCTTGATGCCGAAACCGTAGCGCCCGAGATTGCGCTGCTCGGCCGCCAGCAGCCGTTCCGACAGGTGGTCACGCTCGGCATAATCGGCCAGCAACGCAACGAATCGCTCCTGCGTCATCTGGAAGAACTGTTCGTTCTGCCAGAGCGTATCGTCGGCATCGAAACCGATTGTGGTGAGTTTTTCTGACAAGTTCGCCGTTCCGCATCACAGCCGCTTCACCGCCCCTTTTTCACCGGCGGGTTTGAGGCTATATAGTCGCTTCTGAATGCGTCAGAACAGACCAGAGTGGAGAGTGCAAGGGTGCGGCACGACCCGATCAAGATGGCAGACAAGGATGACAAGCCTTTCGGCGGCGACAGCGATGTCGCGGTCCAGACCAAGATTCGCACCCGCAAACCGCCGATGTACAAGGTTCTGCTGCTGAACGACGACTATACGCCGATGGAATTCGTGGTGATGGTCCTCGAACGTTTCTTCGGCATGAACCATGCCCAGGCGTTCGAGCTGATGCTGACGGTGCACAAGAAAGGGCTGGCCGTGGTTGGCGTCTTCGCCTACGAGATCGCCGAGACCAAGGTGAACCAGGTGATGGACGCAGCCCGCCAGCACCAACACCCGTTGCAATGCACGATGGAAAAGGAATAGGGACGCGCCCGGCCCGACCTGCCCACGCCCCCTGACCCCATGAAAACATCCCGCCTGTCCCTCGCGCTCGATGATGGCGCGCTTGTCCTGCCCGACGGGCCGTTGGCCGTGTTCGGCCCGCCCGCCGGGTTCGACCTGTCGGCCCTGCCGCGCGAGAAGGTGACGGTGGTATCGCGGTTCTTTCCGGACGCCGAGGCGTGGGAGAATGCGGGCTATGTCGTGGTGCAGGCCGTGACTGACCGATTTGCTGCCGCGCTGGTGGTGGTCCCCCGCGCCAAGGCTGCGGCCCGCGCGCTGATCGCAGAGGCTGCGGAGTGCGCTCCGCTGGTCATCGTCGACGGGCAAAAGCATGACGGCATCGATTCCATCCTGAAGGCGGCAAAGGCCCGCAGCGCGCCCTTGGGGGTGATATCGAAGGCGCATGGCAAACTGTTCTGGATCGCGGGCGGAGACTTCTCCGACTGGGCCGCGCGGGAAACCGAGGTCGATGGTTTCATCACCAGCCCCGGCGTGTTCTCGGCGGATGGGCCGGACAAGGGTTCGGTCGCGCTGGTCGCGGCGCTGCCGCCGCTCAAGGGGCGGGTGGCCGATCTGGGGGCCGGTTGGGGCTATCTCGCGCGCCATGTCCTGCGCGCGGATACCGTGACGCGGCTCGACCTGATCGAGGCCGACGCAACCGCGCTCGACTGCGCGCGGCGCAACGTCACCGACCCGCGCGCCGTGTTCCACTGGGCGGACGTGACCACCTTCACGCCCGGTGCGCCCTATGATGTGGTCGTCTCGAACCCGCCGTTTCACATCAGCCGCGCCGGCAATCCCGACCTTGGCCGCGCCTTCATCGGCGCCGCCGCCGGGATGCTGACACCGTCGGGGCAGTTCTGGCTGGTCGCCAACCGCCATCTGCCTTATGAGACCGAGCTTTCGCAGCATTTCCACGACATCGACGAGGCAGGCGGCACGCCGGGGTTCAAGGTGATCCGCGCCGCACGCCCCCGTCGCCGTGGCCGCTAGGAGCCGCTAGGCTCGCCCAAGGGGAATCAGGAGGAACATCCATGTCCTTTTCCATCGCCGGCAAGACCGCCATCGTGACCGGGGCGGCCAACGGTGTCGGTCTGGCCATCGCCCGGCATTTCGTCGATCAGGGCGCCAACGTCGTCTGCGCCGACATGGACGAGGCCAAGCTGATCGAGGAGTTCGGCGACAATCCCGAGGCCTGCGACGACAGCGAGGAAAAGCCCACCCGCATCTTCTCGGGCGACCTGCGCGAAAAGCTGACGCTGGCCAACCTCTTGTCGGCAACGATCGACGCGTTCGACCGGGTGGACATTCTGGTGAACGCCTCGCGGCAGGTGATGACCTCCGATCCGCTCGACGTGGACGACAAGACGGTCATGTGCCTGCTTGAGCAGAACTTTCTGACCGCGCTGAAACTGTCGCAACTGATCGCCCGGCGGATGATCCAGCAGGGCGAGGATATGCCCGACGACAACGATACGCCCTTGGGGTCGATCGTGAACCTGTCGTCGATCGCCGCCACCCGCACCCAGCCCGGCCTGATGGCCTTTTCCATCGCCGCAGCGGCACTGGAACAGATGACACGCTCGCTGGCGGTGGCACTGGCGCCGCACCGCATCCGCGTCAACGCGATCAGCTTCGGCAGCGTGATGAGTGCCAGCCTGATGGAGAACCTGCGCGAGGATAAGTCGCTGCGCGGCATGATCGTCGAGGGCACGCCGCTGGGTCGGATCGCCAAGGCCACCGAAGTGGCCGAGACGGCGCGGTTCCTGACCTCGGAAGGATCGGGCTTCATGACCGGCCAGATCCTGACGGTCGATGGCGGGCGCACGCTGGTCGATGCCGTGGGCGCGCCCGCGCACTGATCACCCGGGGAACTGCACCGCGCATTGCGCCAGCGCCCGGCCCAGCCGTTCGCGCTCGGAATACAGCGCCGCCAGTTTGGCGCGCTCGGCGGCCCGGTTGATCGGGCGCTTGTCATACATCGGGCGGCCCTCGTCGGCGGTGCAAAGCTCGGGTTCGCCGAACGGGTCGAGGCAATAGCGGATCCCGAAATCGAAACTGGCGGGCACAAGGGTGTAACCGCGCCGGATATTGCTCTCGGTAGTGTCGATCTCGGCGCGCACGACGCGCAGCTCGGCCCGGTATGGCGCTTCGCATTGCTGGCGCGGCGTCACCTCGCAGGCGGCCAGCAGGATCGGCAGGGCAAGGGCGGCGGCAAGTATCGGGCGCATATGGGTTCCTCCGGTTGTCACGACAAACCTAGCGCAAGACGCCTCTCGGGGAAATCACCCCTTTCCGCCACGGGGGCTTTCCGGCAAAACCGGGCGACACCACCTACGGAGACCGCGATGACCGACATGATGAAAGACCAGAAAAACCGCGCCGCCATCTGGTTCCATGACCTGCGCGACGAAATCGTGACAGCCTTCGAGGCACTGGAAGACAGCCAGACCACCGGCCCCCTCGCCAGCCAGCCAGCAGGCCGATTCGCGTTCTCCGAGACCAGGCGCGCCTCGGATGACGGGTCTGATGCGGGCGGCGGGCTGATGTCGGTGATGCGCGGCGGGCGGGTGTTCGAGAAGGTCGGCGTCAACATCTCGACCGTCCACGGCACCTTGGGCGCAGAGGCGCAAAAGGCGATGGCGGCGCGCGGTGTTCCGGGGATCGAGGCCGATCCGCGCTTCTGGGCCTCGGGCATTTCGCTGGTCGCCCACATGCAGAACCCGCACAGCCCGGCGGTGCACATGAACACCCGGATGTTCTGGACGCCGGGCGCGTGGTGGTTCGGCGGTGGGGCCGATCTGAACCCCTGCATCGAGTATGACGAGGACACGGCCAGCTTTCACGCGGCGCTGAAAGTGGCCTGCGACCGGCGCTCAGCCGATACCTACGACCGCTTCAAGGCCTGGGCCGACGAGTATTTCTTCATCCCGCACCGGGGCCGGGCGCGCGGTGTCGGCGGCATCTTCTATGACGACCTCAACACCGGCGACTGGGAGGCAGATTTCGCCTTCACCCAGGATGTCGGCCGCGCCTTCCTGCCGGCCTTCCTGCCCGTCACCGAGCGGCGGCGCGACATGCCCTGGAGCGAGGCCGACAAGGATGCGCAACTGGTTCATCGCGGGCTCTATGCCGAATACAACCTGGTTTATGATCGGGGCACCAAGTTCGGGCTGGCCACCGGGCACGACCCCGACGCCGTGTTGATGAGCCTGCCGCCGCTGGCGAAATGGGTCTGAGGCGCACCGCTACTGCGAGGCGCCTTTCTCGACCTTCAGATCGAACGCCGCCGCCATCAGGGCGCGGGTGTAGTCCGTCCGGGGCGCATCAAAAATCGCGTCCGCAGTGCCCGCCTCGACGATGTCGCCAGCCTTCATCACCAGCACCTTGTGCGCCACCGCCCGCACCACGCGAAGGTCGTGCGAGATGAACAGATAGGCCAGTCCGTGCCGCCGCTGCAGATCGCGAAGCAGGTCGATGATCTGGACCTGCACCGTCATGTCGAGCGCCGATGTCGGCTCGTCCAGCACCAGCAGGCGCGGGCGCAGGATCATCGCGCGGGCGATTGCGATGCGCTGGCGCTGGCCGCCGGAAAACTCGTGCGGATAGCGGTGCATCGTGGCGGGGTCGAGCCCGACCTCGGCCATGATCTCGGCCACCATCTCGCGCCGGTCGCGGCCCGGCTCAAGCCCGTGCACGGTCAAGCCCTCGGCGATGATCTCCTCGGCCGTCATGCGCGGCGAGAGCGAGCCGTAGGGGTCCTGGAACACGATCTGCATGTCACGCCTGAGCCCGCGCAGCGCGCGCGCCGGGCGGCCCTGGATGTTCTCGCCCAGAAACAGCACCGGGCCTTGCGAGGAAATCAGCCGCATCACCGCCAGCGCCAGCGTGGTCTTGCCCGACCCGCTTTCACCGACGATGCCCAGCGTCTCGCCCGCGCGCACCGAAAACGTCGCCGCGTTGACCGCCTTGATGTGGCCGACGGTGCGGCGCATCAGCCCGCGCGTGATCGGGAACCAGATGCGCAGGTTCTCGGCGCTGGCGATTTCCTCGGCATCTTCCGGCACCGGATCGGGACGACCGGTCGCCGCCGCCGACAGCAGCGTTTGCGTATAGGGATGCTGCGGGTTGGCGAAAATCTCGTCGGTCGGGCCGGTCTCGACGATCTGGCCATCCTTCATCACGCAGACCCGATCCGCGATCCGGCGCACGATGCCAAGGTCGTGGGTGATGAACAGAAGGCTCATGCCCTCCTCGGCCTTGAGGCTCGCCAGCAGATCAAGGATCTGCGCCTGGATGGTCACATCGAGCGCCGTCGTCGGCTCATCCGCGATCAGCAGGTCGGGGCCATTGGACAGCGCCATCGCGATCATCACCCGCTGGCGCTGACCGCCTGACAGCTGGTGCGGATAGGCGTCCAGCCGCGTCTCGGGGTCGCGGATGCCGACCTTGGTGAGAAGCTCGATGATCTTGGCGCGCACCGCCGGGCCGCTGAGGCCCTGATGCAGAACGATCGTCTCGGCCAACTGCTTTTCGATGGTGTGCAGAGGGTTGAGCGAGGTCATCGGCTCCTGAAAGATGAAGCTGATGTCGTTGCCGCGCGCCCGGCGAAGTTCGGCCTTCGACGCGCCGACCATCTCGCGGCCCTCATAGCGGACGCTGCCGGAAATCGTCGCGCTGTCGGGCAGCAGCGACACGGTCGAGAGCGCCGTCACCGACTTGCCCGAGCCCGATTCGCCGACCAGCGCGACGGTCTCGCCCTTCTCGATATGAAACGACACACCCTTCACCGCCGGGATGTCGCGCCCGTCCTGCCGGAAGCTGACGTTCAGGCCGTTGACCTCGAGCACTTTCATTGGAAGGTCTTTCGCGGATCGAAGGCATCGCGCACGCCCTCGAAGATGAAGACAAGCAGCGACAGAAGGATGGTGAAGGTCACGAAGGCGGTGAAGGCCAGCCACGGCGCTTGCAGGTTCTGTTTCGCCTGCCGCGTCAGCTCGCCCAGCGATGGCGACGAGGACGGCAACCCGTAGCCGAGGAAATCGAGCGCGGCCAGCGTGCCGATGGTGCCGGTGATGATGAAAGGCAGCATGGTCAGCGTTGCCACCATCGCGTTGGGCAGCATGTGGCGGAACATGATGGTGCGGTTGGTCACGCCGAGCGCCTTGGCGGCGCGCACGTATTCGAAATTGCGCGCCCGCAGGAACTCGGCGCGCACCACGCCGACAAGGGCGGGCCAGCCGAACAGGACCGTGACGAAGACCAGAAGCCAGAAACTTCGCCCGAGGATCGCGAACAGGATGATGATGACGTAGAGCGAGGGCGTCGAGCCCCAGATCTCCAGCATCCGCTGAAAGATGAGGTCGACCCAGCCGCCGAAATAGCCCTGCACTGCCCCGGCGGCAATGCCGATCAGCGAGGTCAGCACGGTGACGATCAGGGTGAAGATGACCGACAACCGGAAGCCGTAGATCACCCGCGCCAGCACGTCGCGCGCGGTGTCGTCGGTGCCCAGCCAATGATCGCGATCAGGGGCCGACGGGGCCGCGCCACCGATATCGTTGATGGTGTTGTAGCTGTAGGGAATCGGCGGCCAGAGCATCCAGCCCTTGTCGATCACCTCGCCTGCGACCACGCCATCCTCGGCATCGGCAAGAATGGTTTCGGGGTCGTCGAAACACTCCGCCAGCCCGCCCGAGATGATCAGGCATTGCACCTCGATATCGCCATAGACCGCCTCGGTGCGGAAATCGCCGCCGAAGGCGGTTTCGGGGTAGAAGGTGAAGATCGGCGTGTAGAGCTCGCCGTGGTAGCTGACGAGGATCGGTTTGTCGTTGGCGACGAACTCGGCAATGAGGGTCACGCCGAACAGCACGAGAAAGACGATCAGCGAGTAGAAGGCGCGCTGGTTGCGGCGGAAATTGCGCCAGCGGCGCTGGTTGAGCGGCGAGAGCGTCATCGGCGTGCCGCCTGACGCGACGGGACACCCCGGCGCGCGCCGGGGCACTGGCGCCGCGCGCGCGGCGCGACCCCGACACGGGCCTCCCGGCCGTCATCAGGACATGGCGTGATAGCGGCCATCATGCCTCGCGCCGCTCGAAGTCGATCCGCGGATCGACGAAGACATACATCAGATCGGACAGGATGCCGACGAGCAGCCCGACCAGCCCGAAGACAAAGAGCGTGCCGAAGATGATCGGATAGTCGCGCGCCACCGCCGCCTCGAACCCCAGCCGGCCCAGCCCGTCGAGCGAAAAGATCGTCTCGATGATCAGCGAGCCGCCGAAAAAGACGCCGATGAACAGTGCCGGGAAGCCCGAGATCACGATCAGCATGGCATTGCGGAAAACGTGGCCATAGAGCACCCGTCCCTCCGACAACCCCTTGGCGCGGGCGGTGATGACGTATTGTTTCTTGATCTCGTCAAGAAAGCTGTTCTTGGTCAGAAGCGTCAGCGTCGCGAAACTGGCGATGGTCGAGGCCAGCACCGGCAGGGTGATGTGCCAGAAATAGTCCAGCACCTTGCCGACGATGCTGAGGTCGTTCCAGTTGTCCGAGGTCAGTCCGCGCAGCGGGAATATCTGCCAGTATGAGCCACCCGCGAACAGCACCAGAAGCAGGATCGCGAACAGGAAACCGGGAATCGCATAGGCGACGATGATCAGCGCCGAGGTCCAGGTATCGAACCGGCTGCCGTCGCGCACCGCCTTGCGGATGCCCAGCGGGATCGAGACGATATAGGCGATCACCGTCGACCACAGCCCCAGCGTGACCGAGACCGGGAGTTTCTCGGCGATCAGCTCGAACACGCCGATCGAGCGGAAATAGCTCTCGCCGAAATCGAGCCGCAGGTAGCGCCACATCATGTTGAGGAAGCGTTCCAGCGCCGGAATGTCCTCTTTCACGCAGTCGGGCGACTTGATGTCCGGCTCGCCGACATGGCCCGGCGTGCAGACGACGCGGGCAAACCCCATCTCGATTTCAAGCTGGTCGAGGAAGTCCTGCGGCAGACCGCGCGCGCCAAGGTATCTCTCGTCGCCGCCACCGCCGGTATTTGCAGCCGTCTCCTCGCCGCCGCCCGAGATCGCCTCGAACACGTCGCCCTCGCCCTGCATCTGGGCGATGATCTGCTCGATCGGCCCACCGGGCACGAACTGGGTCAGGGCGAAGTTGATGACCATGATCCCGAACAGCGTCGGAATGATCAGCAGCAGTCGCCGGAGGATATAGGCACCCATGCCGGTTGCGATGTCCTTCGGTTAGCGCAGCACGCCAGCGGCCTTCAGTGCCGCGTGTTTGTCGGCGTCGAACCACCAGAAATCGAGATAGCCCAGGTCATAGGGCGGCATCGTCTCGGGGTGTTCGAACATGTTGAAATAGGCGACGGTATGCACGTTCTTGTACCACTGCGGCACCGTGATCCTCATCGCCCGCATCACCCGGTCGAGCGCGCGCACCGCAGGCACCATTTCCTCGCGGGTCTGGGCATTGCGGATCACGTCGATCAGCGCATCGACCGCCGGATCGGCCAGGCCGGGGGTGTTGAAGACGCTGTTGTTGGCATCCTCCGAGCCGAATTTCTGCGCCAGCCCCGACCCCGGCTCATAGCCGAAGGCGAGATGATCGGTGATGATGTCGAAATCCATGCTGCGGGTGCGCTCGACATATTGCGCGCTGTCGACGCGGTTGAGCGTGGCATCGATACCCAGTGCCTTGAGGTTGGCGACGAAGGGCTGCACCACCCGGTCGAATGCGGCGGAATACTCGAGGAATTCGACCGTCAGGGTTTCGCCCTTGGCGTTGCGGCGGATGCCGTCGTCGCCGACCTCCCAGCCGGCCGCGTCCAGCAGCGCCGAGGCTTCGCGCAACTGGCCGCGGTCAAGCTGGCGGTTGCCGGACACCGGCGGCGTGTAGACCTCGTCGGTCAGCACGCCTTCGGGCAACAGGTCCGCAATCGGCTCGAGCACGGCCAGTTCCTCGGGCGACGGCACCCCGGTGGCCTCGTTATAGCTGTTGGTCGCGAAACCGGTGATCCGCTCGTAGAGCCCGTAGAACAGCGTTTCGTTCGACCATTCGAAGTTGAACATCCGGCCGATGGCATCGCGCACGCGCACGTCCTGGAACTTGTCGCGGCGCAGGTTGAAGACAAAGGCCTGCCCCGAGGCCTGCGAGCCGTCAGGCAATTCGGCCTTGATCACATAGCCGTTCTTCACCGCATCGAAGTCATAGCCCGTCGCCCATTGCTTTGAGCTGTTCTCGATCCGGAAGGTATAGGCACCGGCCTTGAACGCCTCGAAGGCAGCATCGCTGTCGGCGAAATACTCGACGCGGATGGTGTCGAAATTGTTGCGCCCGCGCATGATCGGCAGGTCATTCGCCCAGTAATCCGGGTTGCGGCGATAGACGATGCGCTCGTTGATGTCGTAGCGGTCGAGCATGTAGGCGCCGGTGCCCATCGACATTTCCAGCCGGCTTTCGTCCAGCCGCGCGCCGTTTTGCTCGAACCACGCCTTCGACATCACCGGCGACGAGCCCGCCTGGCTGATGCGGTCGCGTTTCGGGCTGCCGTCGATGAAGGTGAACTTGACCCGCCGTTCGTCCAGAACCTCGATGCCCGCGATGATCCGGGCAACGCCTTCGCGAAAACTCGGCAAGCCCTGTTCCATGAACAGATCATGGGTAAAGGCGACGTCCTCGGCGGTGACCGGTGTTCCGTCCGCGAACTTCGCCTCCGGGCGGAGCGTGAAGATCACCCAGGACTGATCCTCGGGATATTCCAGCGTTTCGCAGATCAGGCAGTAGGAGGCACCGATCTCGTCTGCGGTCTCGGTCATGATGCGTTCGATGTTGATCGAGGCCAGCGCACCCGCCACGCCCTTGCGCGAATAGGGGTTGAAGCTGTCGAAGGTGCCCATCGTCCAGATCGCGATCTCGCCGCCCTTGGGGGCGTCCGGGTTGACGTAGTCGAGATGTGCGAAACCGTCGGCATATTTCGGCGTGCCAAAATAGGAAAACGCGTGCGAGGTCGTGGTTTCCTGCGCCGCTGCCGCGAGCGTGGACAGGACCAGAACCAGCGCGGCCAGAGGCAAGAGCCAGAGCCGGGCGGCACCGGGATCTGCCGCGCGGGCCGTGATTTGCGCGCGCGCGTTTTCGGTCCTTGGTCGCATGGGATGTCCTCCGTCGGATCGGCGCCTTGCCTTGGGATCGTGCCCGCCAAGCTAATGCGCGCCGGTCCTCTTGTTCAAGGCGAGAGTTCGTGAAGGCAGCGCGATGGCACAAAAGAAAAGGGCCGCGCCGGTTGCCCGGGCGGCCCCTGTGTCAGCTCGGACCGGATCAGTTACCAAGCGATTCGAGATAGGCGATCACGTTGACGCGATCCTCGAGCTTCTTGGTGGCGAGCGTCATCTTGGTGCCCGGCGCATAGCCACGCGGGTCGGCAAGCCAGTCGTTCAGCCGCTCCGGGGTCCATTCGCCGCCGAGACCGGCAACCGCGTCGGAGTATTTGAAATCGTCCAGATGCGCGACCGCCGCACCGACGACGCCGTAGAGCGACGGACCGGTGCCGTTCTTGCCCTCTTCGAGCGAGTGGCAGGCCTTGCATTTGCTGAAGGCCTTCTCGCCCTTGGCCAGATCGGCCTCGGCATAGAGTTCCTCGAACGTGGGTTCGCCGCTGTCGGCAACTTCCTCGCCCGCGGCCTCGCCCGTGGCGTCTTCCGCGTCGCCGCCGTCATCTTCCGCGACTTCTTCGTCTGCGGCTTCATCTTCCGGCTGGGCGATCACATAGCCTCGCACCGGCGCTTCATCCTCGCCATGCGCTTCGGCGCCGACGTGGTAGAGCGATTGCGCCGCCCAATTGGCGAACAGAAAAATGAGAAGCGCACCCGCGAGGCTCGCAAGCACTTTGGTCATCGTCATTGTGTTGAACATGTCGCGTTCCGTCTATCCCTGAGTCAGACGCCTTCTATCCGCTTCCCTTGGCGGTTTTCAAGCGATATGAGGCGCGACGAAACGCGCAAGCCGCCCATAACACCGAAAGTTGCCCATGATGACCGGTCGAATTGCCTTTCAGGGAGAGCCCGGAGCCTATTCCCACGAAGCCTGCCGCGAGGCCCGCCCGGACATGGAGGCGCTGCCCTGCGCCACTTTCGAGGACGTGATCGCGGCGGTGAGAGACGGCGAGGCCGAGCAGGCAATGCTGCCGGTGGAGAATTCCACCTATGGCCGGGTTGCCGACATTCACCGGCTTTTGCCCGCCAGCGGGCTGCATATCCTCGACGAGGCCTTCGTGCGGGTGCGAATCTGTCTTCTGGGTCTGCCCGGCGCCAAGATCGCCGACATCAAGCATGTGCGCGCGCATCTCGTGCTGCTGCCGCAATCCTCGCAATTCCTGCGCCTGCACGGCATCACCGGCCATGCCGCCGCCGACAGCGCCGGTGCGGCGGCTGAGCTGGCCCAGAACCGGACGCCGGGCGAAGGCGTGCTGGCCTCGTCGCTGGCGGCGGATATCTACGGGCTCGACGTTCTCGCCCGCGACATCGAGGACCACGGCCACAACACCACCCGTTTCGTCATCATGGGGCGCGAGCTTGACCTGACCCGGCGCGGCACCGACGGGATGATGACCACCTTCGTCTTTCAGGTCCGCAACATCCCCGCCGCGCTCTACAAGGCGATGGGGGGCTTTGCCACCAACGGCGTCAACATGACCAAGCTCGAAAGCTACATGGTCGACGGCTCGTTCACCGCGACGCAGTTCTATGCCGATATCGAAGGCCATCCCGACGACGCGCCCGTCCAGCGCGCGCTTGAGGAGCTGGGCTATTTCACCAACAACCTCGATATCCTTGGCGTCTATCCCGCCGATCCGCGCCGGCACGCGGTCTGAGCGAAGGCTCCGGCGTCAGGCCAGCTTGCGCTTGCAGCGTTCCTCGATCCCGGCGGCGAAATCACCGACCCGCTTGCGGAACCGTTTCAGCACGGTGTTACGCGCCAGCTTCATCGACTGCACCATCAGCCGCGCCGGCAGCGAGCGGGGGCGGGCATCGACCGAAAGGTTCATCCGGGTGCGGGACTTCGACATCGCCACCAGGTCGATCACCACCACGAAGTCGGCGCCGGAACTGTGCGTCGTCAGCATCATGCCGTTGGGCGGGTCATAATCGGTCAGCTCGATCGTCGCCTTGCGCTCCTTGCCGCGATAATCGAACGCGGCACGCCATGACATGCCGGCGCCGGGCGCTGAAAGGTCATCGGTGCGCGCAACCTCGGCGCCGCGCCTGAGTGCCGCGCGCTCGAACCCGTCGAAATCGGCCAATTGCGCAAAGACCATCTCTATCGGCGCTGCAATATCCTCGCGCGTCGCGATCTTCATGCGGAGTATTCCCTGTGCCTGCTCTTTGCCATCGGGCGCGACTCTTGCCTCATTCAAGCCGGTCTGCAAGCCACAACTGCATCAGGAAATGCGCGATCGCGCCCTTTCGGGCGGGCCGGATCGTCGGATGGCGCGCCGCGAAGATATCGGCCAGATCCTCGCGCGTGACCCAGATCGCATCGTCAAGCTCGGTCCGGTCAAGCGTGATGTCGCGCGCCATCGCCTGCGCCGTGCAGCCGATCATCAGCGTCGTCGGCCAGGGCCAGGGCTGGCTGGCCAGGGCGCGCACCGCCGCGACCGGGACCCCGGTTTCCTCGGCCACTTCGCGCCGCACCGCCATCGAAATCGTCTCGCCCGGCTCCATGAACCCGGCCAGCAGCGAATACATTCCCTCGGGCCAGCCCGGCGAGCGGCCAAGCAGCAGCGAATTGCCGTGCGTCACCAGCATGATCACCACCGGATCGGTGCGCGGAAAATGCGGCTTGCCGCATTCGGGGCAGCCGCGCTGCCAGCCGCCGGCAATCGGCGCGGTCGGCGCACCGCAATTGGCGCAGAAGCGGTGCGCGCGGTGCCATTCGAGGATGCCCTTGGCGGTCGCGGCGATCTCGGCGCCCAGTGGGTCGAGCACCGCCAGCAGGCCGCGCATGTCGGCAAAGCGCGCATCGCCGGGCAGGTCAGGCAGCGGCGGAGCCAGCATATCGTCGCCGGCGCGGCCCGGGCCTGCATCAAAAGCCGTCGTGCTTTCCGGGTTCCACCCGGACAGATCGGCGCCAAAGATCGCCCGCCCGGAGGCCGCGCCCAGAAAGACCCGCAGCTCCGACGCATGGGCGAACAGCGCGTGATCGGCGGGCAGGAGCACCGGTGCTGCCCGGCCCGAGGCGCGATCGCCGGTGATCAGCGGCCGTCCACGCCAGAACCCCAGCATCCGCGTGGCGGGGTCGGCCAGCATCAGCCCGCTGTCGCCGCGCCGATGCGACTGCCGGTCCAGCCCGCCGCCGCCGAATGTCACGTTGTCCGCAATATCCATGGATGTCTCATGCACCGTTTTGCCGCAGCCTAGCCGGATGCGACGGGCATGCGAAGAGGCGTGGCGGATATACATCTTTAAGATGATAATCTTTCGGCAAACAACCGCTTAACTGGCGGACAGGCAAGGCCGGGGCTACGATTTTCGTGTTGCAGAACAGGATTTCCGCGCTTTGATGAGCCGCCCCTTCCGCTCGCCTCCCACCGGCACGCATCAGCCGATCACGGCCGAGGTCGAGTTACGCATCCTGGCCACGACCGATCTGCACATGAACATCCTGCCCTATGACTATGTCGCCGACACGCCGTCCAGCCGGCCCGGACTCGCCCATACCGCGCGGCTGATTCACCAGGCTCGCGCCGAAGCGGCGAACACGCTTCTGCTCGACAACGGCGATTTCCTGCACGGATCGCCGGTCGGGGACGTGCTGGCGCGCGAAGGCGACAAGGGCGGGCGCAGGCTGCACCCGATCGTGGCGGCGATGCGGACGCTGGGCTATGCCGCGGTGACGCTGGGAAACCACGATTTCGACCATGGGGCCGATTATCTCGGGCAAGTGCTGCGCAAGGCGCCGTTCGCGGTGGTGTGTTCGAACCTGACGCTCAGGGCCGCCAGTGACCAGCCGCCCCTGCCCTTCGCGGCTCCCTTTGCCCTTCTTCGCCGCCGTGTCACCGACCGGGATGGGGGGAGCCATGCGCTCTGTATCGGGGTGCTCGGGTTCTTGCCGCCCGGCCTGCTGACCGGTCTGAAGGACACCGGCCACGAGGTGCGCGACATCGTCGAGACCGCGCGCCAGATGGTGCCGCAATTGCGCGCGATGGGGGCCAATCTGGTGGTCGTGCTGGCACATTCGGGGATCGGCGAGGCCACCCACCGGCCCGGAATGGAGAACGCCGTCGTGCCGCTGGCAGGGATCAGGGGCATCGACGCCATCGTCGCCGGGCATGACCACGGCGTCTTTCCGCGCGCCGATGCCCTGCCGCCTGGTGCGGATACCCATCGTGGCACGATCAACGGCATACCGGTGGTCGCGCCGGGTTTCTGGGGTTCGCATCTCGGGGTGATCGACCTGCGCCTCATGCCGCTTGGGCAAGGGCGCTGGCAGGTCACGCGCACCGGCGCGCATGTCCGGTCGGTCAAGCGCGAGGGCGGCGCTCCGCCGCAGCCCGCCCCGGCGATAGCGCGAACGCTGAGGCGCGCCCACGCGCAGACCCGCGACACATTGCGCCAGCCGGTCGGACAGACGCACCGCCGCCTGCACAGCTATTTCGCCACCCTGGCGCCGTCGCCTGCGGTTGATATCGTGCACCGCGCCTCGGCGTGGTTCGCGGCCCGCGCGCTGGCCGGAACGCCCGATGCCCGGTTGCCGATCCTCGCCTCGGCGGCGCCGTTCAAATGCGGCGGTCTGACCGGGCCGGGGCACTATACCGACCTCGGCCCCGGCCCCATCACCCGCGCCGGGCTGGTCGAGCTTTATGCCTATCCCAACACCCTCTGCGCCATACGCCTGAATGGTGCGGAGCTGGCCGACTGGCTCGAACGCGCGGCGTCGGTGTTCAACCGGGCGTTTCCCGGCGCGGCGTCGCTGCTGATGCGCCCGGACCAGCCAGCCTATGCCGCCGAGGGGGTCGCGGGTATCGACTACCGGATCGACCTTGGCCAGCCGGCACGCTTCGCCCCCGACGGCAGCCTGCGCGACCCTTCGGCACGGCGGATCGGCGGGCTGTCACTGGCGAACGACGACATGGCGGTGCTGGTCACGAACTCGTTCCGGCTGACGCGCGGCGGGCTCTATCCGGGGTTTGACCCGGCGCAGGTCGTGATCGCGCCCGAAACCCCGATGCGCGAGGTCATCGCGGCATGGCTGCAGGCGAGCGGGCCGCATGATCTTGGCCCATGGGCCACATGGCGCCTCACGGCACCCGAAGGCGCGCGGCTCGATGTGTTGTCCGCGCCGGAGGCAACCGAGGTCATGGCCGAAATCGCCGTGTCCGGCATCACGCCCGGCCCGGTTGGCCCGGACGGGTTCCGGCGCTTTCGCGTGACGCTCTGAGCTTGCATCGGTGCCTGTGCCGCATTATATCGCCGGGCGAGAGGTTGGCGCGGGCAAGCGCCTCGCCAACCCGGTCAGGTCCGGAAGGAAGCAGCCGTAACGAGCCCCGCTTGGGTCGTTGTCCAGCCTCTCACCCAGCTTGGAGGGTCAATGCCTGTTGCATAGAACCGGGGCCTCTTGGGTCCGTTCGATCAAGCGCCGAGGGCGCTGCGTGGTTCTCGCGAGGGCATGTACTTGACGCATCCGAACCTCAAGGATCTCGGTTGGTCGGCAGAATTCCTGCGCCAGCTCGAGGTTGACGAAATCGGCCAGATGACGCCGCTGCGCATCAGCGCGGTTCACCGCGACCGGGTGGATGCGCTGGGCGAGGAAGGCCCGCGCAGCCTGTTGCTGCCGCCCGGGCTGACGACTGGCGAGGTCGCGATTGGCGACTGGGTTCTCACCGACGTGACAGCCGAGCCAGAGATCGGCCGCATCGCCCGCCTGCTCGAGCGCAAATCGCTCCTGCATCGCCGTGCCGCCGGAACCGATGTGCGCGATCAGTTGATCGCCGCCAATGTCGACACCCTGTTCATCACCTCGTCTTTCAACGACGATTTCAACCCGGCGCGGCTGGAACGCTTTCTGGCGCTGGCGCTGGCTGCCGGGATCACGCCGGTCTTCATCCTGACAAAACCCGATCTCTGCGACGATTCCACCCCCTATCTCGACGCCCTGCGCGAATTCGCCCCGGCGGTGCCGGTCGTGGCGCTCGATGCCCGCAGCGATGATGCGCTCGCGCTGTTGGCAGAGTGGTGCGGGCCGGGGCAGACCGTGGCGCTGCTTGGCTCATCGGGGGTCGGAAAATCGACGCTGGCGGCGACGCTTACCGGCGATGACATCGTCACGCAGGGGGTCCGCGAGGACGATTCCAAGGGGCGCCACACTACCACCGCGCGCAGCTTTCACCGGCTCAAGCAAGGCGGCTGGCTGATCGACACGCCGGGAATGCGGGCGGTTCGGCTGGCGGGCGTGGAGGAGGGCATCGACGCGGTGTTCGACGACATCGCCGAACTGGCCGCCGGGTGCCGCTTTTCCGACTGCCAGCATGAGACCGAGCCGGGCTGTGCCGTGCGCGCGGCGATTGACGAAGGTTCGCTTGATCCGGACCGGCTGGCGCGCTGGCAAAAGCTCAGCCTCGAAGACGCCCGCCATGCCGAGAGCCTGGCGCTGGCGCGCAAGCGCGGGCGGCGGTTCGGCAAGATGGTGAAAGAGGCCAAGAACGCAAAGCCGCGCTATCAGGAGTGATGCGGGGCGATTGCCCGCGCGACTACCAGCGGCTCAGCGCGTCCTCATCCTCGTCTTTCGCCGCGACCCATTCGGCACCGTCCGGGCCGAATTCCTTCTTCCAGAACGGCGCGCGGGATTTCAGGTAGTCCATCAGGAACTCCGCCGCTTCGAAGGCCGCAACCCGGTGGCGGCTGGCGGTGGCGACCATCATGATCCGCTCGCCGGGCCGCATCGGGCCATGACGGTGGATGACAAGGCAATCGGCCAGCGCCCAACGCTCGACCGCCTGAGCGGCAATCGCCGCGATCGCCTTCTCGGTCATGCCGGGGTAGTGCTCGATCTGCATCCGGCTCATGCCGCCATCGCCACGCACCACGCCGGTAAAGCTGACCACGGCGCCGACATCGGCGCCGGTGCCGAACCCGTCCAGTTCAACCCCCGGATCGAACGGTTCCTCTTGCACCCGAACGCGCATCAGCCGCCCGTCATCGGCGGAAAGAACGCCACTTCGCGCACGCCGGCCAGCGGCGCGTCGAAATCGGCAAGCTCCTGATCGACCGCCACGCGCAGCGCGGTCAGGTCCGAGAAGGCCAGCGCATAGCGCTCCTCGCGCGCCCTGAGCTCGTCGACCAGCCCGGCGACCGTGGCCGCCCCGGTGTCGACCGTTTCGCGCGGCTCGCCGATACGTTCACGCACCCAGGCAAAGTAGAGAACATCAAGCATCCGGACCCTCCTTCAGAAACGGCATGGCCTTTCTAAAGTAGTCCCATCCGGTCACGATTGTAAGGACTCCGGCCAGCCACAGCAGCACGATCCCGGTGTTTCCCGCTATTGCCGACCAGTCGAGCAACCCGGCGCGCTCGCCGCCGGTCGTGAGCTTGGCGTGGTGTTCGAGCACGCCCTTGGCAAAGATCAGGGTGATCGCAACCATCTGCGACATGGTCTTCCACTTGGCGAGGTTGGTGACTTTCAGGGCCCGCGCCTTGTCGCCCAGCGTCTCGCGCAGGCCGGACACGAAGATCTCGCGAAAGATGATCAGGGCGGAGGGCAGCAGGATCCACGGCGTCAGCCCGGAATAGCCATTGATGACCAGCAGCGCGATGACCACCAGCGCCTTGTCGGCAATCGGGTCCATCGCCGCGCCGAACAGGGTTTCCTGTTTCCAGGCCCGCGCCAGATAACCGTCGATATAGTCGGTGGTCGCCGCGATGATGAACAGCGTTATCGCATACCAGTCCGCCCAGGGACGGGCGAAGAACAGGAACATGACCGGCAGGATCGGAACGGCGACCAGCCGGGCGACTGTCAGGATATTCGGCAGCGTCCACTTCATTGGATTTCCTTACCCGGTCTTGCCGGTCGGGGGAAGACTGGGCAGGCGCGCGGCCTGCGACATCGGCGTTCCATCTTGTCGGCTCGGGGTTCTACGCATCGGCCCGGTGTTTCCGTCGCAAGGCCATTGGAAAGCGCGCCTCAGCCCTTTTCGTTCAGGTAGCCGTGGATCGTCTCGGCCATAGCCGCCGAGATGCCCGGCACCGCCTGAAGGTCGTCGAGCGACGCGCGCCCGACAGCCTTGGCCGATCCGAAATGCGACAGCAGCGCACGCTTGCGCGTTGCGCCGACGCCGGGGATGTCGTCAAGCGGCGTTGCCCCCACTGCCTTGGCGCGCTTGGCGCGGTGCGTGCCGATGGCAAAGCGGTGCGCCTCGTCGCGTAGGCGCTGGATGAAGTAGAGCACCGGGTCGTTGCGTTTCAGGGCGCTCGGCCGCTGGCCGATGCGGTGAAATTCCTCCTTGCCGGCATCGCGGTCGATGCCCTTGGCAACGCCGATCATCGCGATGTCCTCGACCCCCAGATCCTCCAAGATGCGGTTGACGGCGCTGACCTGCCCGGCGCCGCCGTCGATCAGCAGGAGGTCGGGCCAGGCGTCGGTCTCGCGGTCCGGGTCTTCTTTCAAGAGCCGCTTGAAGCGCCGGGTCAGAACCTCGGCCATCATCGCGAAATCGTCGCCGGGTGTCAGCGTCTCGTCCTTGATGTTGAACTTGCGATACTGGCTTTTCATGTAGCCGTCCGGCCCCGCCACGATCATCGCGCCGACCGCGTATGCGCCCTGGATATGCGAGTTGTCATAGACCTCGATCCGCCCCGGCGGCTGATCCAGCCCGAAGGCCTCGGCCAGCCCCTCCAGCAGCCTTGCCTGCGTTGCGGTTTCGGCCATCCTGCGGCCGAGGCTTTCGCGGGCATTGCGCGCCGCGTTCGACACCAGTTCCGCCTTTTCGCCGCGCAGAGGCGCCGCGATCTCGACCTTGTGACCAGCCTTGCCGGACAGCGCCTCTGCCATCAGGTCGGGGTCTTCGATCTGGTGGCTCAGGAGCAGCAGACGCGGCGGTTCCTTCTGGTCATAGAACTGGCCGATGAAGGCCTGCAGAACCTCGGCCTCGTCCGCCCCTGCGCCGGTGCGCGGGAAGAAGTCGCGGTTGCCCCAGTTCTGGTTGGCGCGGATGAAGAAGACCTGAACGCAGGCCTGCCCGCCTTCCATATGAAGCGCGATCACATCCGCCTCGGTGACGCCGCGCGGGTTGATGCCCTGGCTCGATTGCACCTGCGTCAGCGCGCGGATGCGGTCGCGCAGCGCCGCCGCGCGCTCGAACTCCATCGCCTCGCTGGCCGCCTGCATCTGTTTGGCCAGATCCTCCTGCACCTTGGTGGTGCGCCCGGACAGGAAGCGTTCGGCATCGCGCACCAGCCCGGCATAATCGGCCTCGCTGATCTTGCCGGTGCAGGGGGCCGAGCAGCGCTTGATCTGGTAGAGCAGGCAGGGCCGCGTCCGGCTGTCGAACATCGCGTCCGAGCAGTTGCGCAGCAAAAATACCTTCTGCAACTGGTTCAGCGTCCGGTTCACCGCATCGGCGCTGGCGAAGGGGCCGTAATAGGCCCCTTTGGCCTTTTTCGCGCCCCGGTGCTTGCCGATCTGCGGAAAGGCGTGGTCGGTGACTAGGATGTTGGGAAACGACTTGTCGTCGCGCAACAGCACGTTGAAATGCGGCTTGAGCTGCTTGATCAGGTTCTGTTCCAGCAGCAGCGCCTCGGTTTCCGACTTCGTGGTCAGGAACATCATGCTGGCGGTCTGCGAGATCATCCGCGCGATCCGGGCGGAATGGCCGGTTGGCTTGGCGTAGTTCGTCACCCGCTTTTTCAGGCTTCGGGCCTTGCCGACGTAGAGCACCCGCCCCTTGTCGTCGAGCATCCGGTAGACACCCGGCGAGTTGTCCAGCCGCTTGACGTAGTCGGCGACCAGCGCATGGCCGCGCAGCCCCGATTCCGCCCCATTGCTGTTGTTGCCGTCCATCATGCCGCTTGTCCGCTGATTCCCGTCATGGCTGCAATCTTAACGCGCGCGATACAAGAGGGAACATGCCCACAGAATCTGTGGATAAGTCCGGGGACAGGTTATCGGGAACAGGAATTTCCCCTTGGAGTCGGCGGGCTTCACTGGCCTGCCCAATTTTTGAGCAGCATTTCAAGTTGTTGTTTTTTCACCAAAAAAAGACTGCCAATTGGTAAACTTATGAATTCATTGCAAGAACTTGGTGGGAAACAGGCAAGTTGCCGCCGAGGTGCACAAGTTGCCGCAGGGGCGGCTATTCCAGACCCAATATGTCGGGCGTTTGCCATCCCAGATGCTGCCCGCCGTCAACCGCCAGCATCTGTCCGGTGACCGCGTCCGCATCCAGAAAATAGGCCAGCGCACCCGATACGTCCTCGGGATTTGCACCGCGTCCGAGCACCGTTGACGCGCGCTGGCGGGCGAAATGCGCCTCGGACTGGCGCGCGCCGATCAGGGTCGGGCCGGGGCCGATGGCATTGACCCGGATCGCCGGGGCCAGCGCCTGCGCGGCAGTGCGGGTGAAGGCCCATAGGCCCATCTTGGCCAGCGTGTAGGTCATGAATTCCGGCGTCAGCTTCTGCACCCGCTGATCGACCATGTTCACCACCAGCGCGCGCGCGACCGGCTCGCCATTCGCGTCGGTTCCCGCCTCGGGTGCCTGCGCCGCGAAAGCCTGCGTCAGAAACAGCGGCGCGCGCAGGTTCGAGTTCAGGTGACGGTCCCAGCTTTCGGGCGTGGCGGTGGCGAGGGTGTCGTATTCGAAGATCGAGGCGTTGTTCACCAGCACCGTCAATTGCCCGCCCAACGCCTCGACGGCACGCGGCACCAGTGCCTCGGTCGCCGCGATGTCGAGCAGGTCGGCCTGAAGCGCCACGGCGCGCACGCCTTGGGCCTGACACAGCCGCACGGTCTCGTCCGCGCCATCCTCGGAGCTGGCGAAATGCACCGCCACGTCATAGCCGCGCCCGGCAAGGCAGACCGCCATGGAACGGCCCAGCCGCGCGCCTGCGCCCGTCACCAAGGCCCGCTTGCCCATGCTCAGCTCCCCAAAAGCACAATCACATAGATCAGATACAACCCGCAAAACAGGATGCCCCAGAGCCGCCCGAGGTGCCAGCCCCGGAACACGAACGGCGCCAGCAGAAGCGAGGATGCCAGCATCACCCAGAGGTCGAAGCGCAGTATCTCGGGGTCGACCGGAATCGGTCCGACCAGCCCGGCGACGCCGATGATCGCCAGCAGGTTGAACATGTTCGAGCCGATCACGTTGCCCAGCGCCACGTCGGCCTGTCTGCGCATCGCCGCCATGACCGTGGTGGCCAGTTCCGGCAGCGACGTGCCCAGCGCCACCAAGGTCAGCCCGATGACGGTTTCCGACATGCCGAAGTCGCGCGCGATGTTGGTCGCGGCACCGACGAGGATATTCGCGCCCAGCGGCAGCCCGATCAGTCCAAGCACAAGGAACAGGATCACCTTGGCCCAGGGCATGTCCGGGTCGGCGCCTTCGACGTCGACTTCCGCTTCTGCTTCGATCTCGGCGTCAGCCTCGGCTTCAAGCGTTTCGGGGTCGTCGGCCGCACCTGTCGCCGCAAGCGCGGCAAGGCGCTCTGCGGCGACCTTGCGACGATGGCTCATCGCCTCCTGAAACGCCGAGGTCAGCATCAGCCCGAGCCCGGCAAGCAGCGCCAGCCCCTGCCAGAAGCCGAACACGCCGCCGGTCGCCAGGATCATGAACAGCACCGTTGCCGCCAGCATGCTGAGGTAGTTGCGCCGGGTGTCGCAATCGGCGGTGTGCAGTCCGGTGATCAGCGCCGGAACCCCCAGCACCATGAGGATGTTGGCGGTGTTCGAGCCGACGACATTGCCCAGCGCCAGCCCCGGCACGTTCCTGATCACCGCATTCACCGAGATCAGCAATTCCGGCGCCGAGGTGCCGAACGCCACCACCGTCAGCGACACGATCAGCGCCGGCACGCCCAGGCGCAGCGACAGGTTGACCGCGCCGCGCACGAGGCTGTCGCCGGCAAGCAGAAGAATCACGAGGCCGAGGGTCGCGAAGAAGAAATCCAAGATCAGCCTTTCTTCTTCTCGCAGGCGCAGGGGCCCTTGCCGATCCGGTAGCGGCCGCATTTCGGGCAGGTGGCATTGGCCAGCCGATCCTGCCCCGGAAAGCGAAAGCGCCCGAACAGTGCCAGCACGGCCAGAAAGACCAGGAACCCGGTGATGATCTTGAACATCATGTCAAAGACCGAGCCGCGCCCAATGCGCACGCTCCTCGACTGCATCAAGCGCGCCCAGCGCGAGGCGCGCGCCGAACCGCTGGAACAGCGATTTCTTCGGGCCGTAGACGACGAACTGCACCTTGTCGCCGTAGAGCTCTTTCATCGTCGGCACCAGATGGCCGATGCCGTCGATCAGGCCAAGCCCGAGCGCCGCATCGGCGGTCCAGAATTCGCCGGTGAACAATCGCGGGTCATCGGACAAGCGGTCGCCGCGGGCGATTTTCACATGCTCGATGAAGCTCTTGTGGATGTCGCCGCCGATCGCCTTGATCCGCGCCACGTCCTCGGGGTTTTCCGGGCGAAACGGGTCAAGCTGCGATTTGCTCTCACCCGAGGTATAGACCCGGCGCTCGACACCGTATTTGGCGATGAACTGGTCAAGCCCGAAGCTTGCCATGATGACCCCGATCGAGCCGACCAGCGAGCTTCGGTCGGCGAAGATCTTGTCGCCGGCACAGGCCAGCCAATAGCCGCCCGAGGCGGCCGCATCCTCGATGAAGGCAAAGACCGGCAGTTCCTTTTCCACCGCCAGCCGGCGGATACGCGCGGCGATCAGCGAGGATTGCACGGGCGACCCCCCCGGCGAGTTGATCGACAGGGCGACCGCCTTTGGCTTGCCGCGCCGGAACGCCCGTTCGATCTGCGGCGCCAACACGATGTCGTTGAGTTGGCCCCGCGCGCCCGTCGCGATGGTGCCGTGCAGGCGGATGACCGCGACCACCGGGTCGGACGGCACGAAAGGAATCCAGCGTTTCATATCGCCTGATGTAGAGCCCGTTCCGGATGACCACAAGGTGCGCGCGCGCTTTCGTCAGCGCCTGTTGCGCGGTGTCACGTCCGAAGCCGCCAGCCGGTCCGGAAGATCGCCCAGATCGCCGCGATGCAGACCAGGCTGAACATCCCGATGGCGGCAAGCGACCAGCCGACCGGCACATCGGCCATCCCGAAGAACGCCCAGCGAAAGCCCGAAATCAGGTAGAGCACCGGGTTGAACATCGCCACCTTCTGCCAGGCTTCGGGCAGCATGCTGACCGAATAGAACGCACCGCCAAGGAACACCATCGGCGTGATCAGAAGCATCGGGACCAGGTTGAGCTGCTCGAAGTTCTTCGCCCAGATGCCCAGGATGAAGCCGAGCATCGCGAAGCTGAAACAGGTGATGACCAGAAAGGCGACCATCCAGACAGGATGCTCGATGTGCAGATCGACAAAGAAGGTCGCGGTCGCCAGGATGATCAGCCCGATCATCATCGCCTTGGTCGCGGCCGCGCCGACATAGCCGATGATGATCTCGAACACGCCGACCGGCGCCGACAGGAGTTCATAGATCGTGCCGGTGAACTTCGGGAAGAATATCCCGAACCCCGCGTTCGACACCGATTGCATCAGGAGTGTCAGCATCATCAGTCCGGGCACGATGAAGGCGCCATAGCTCACGCCCTCGACCTCCTCGATCCGGCTGCCGATGGCGGCGCCGAACACCACGAAGTAGAGCGAGGTCGACACCACCGGCGACACCACCGATTGCCAGATCGTGCGGAAGGTGCGGCTCATCTCGAAGATGTAGATCGCGCGGATTGCCTGCAGGTTCATGCCGCGTCCTCGTTCACCAGCCCGACGAAGATATCCTCGAGCGAGCTTTGTTTCGTGTGCACATCGACCAGATGCAGCCCGGCATGGCGGATGTCGGCCAGAAGGTCGGTGATGCCGGTGCGCGCGGCGGCGGTGTCATAGGTATAGACCAGGCTGGCCCCACCCCCGGCCAGTTCGACACCGCGTTCGGCAAGGCTGTCTGGCAGGCTGTCGATCGGCGCTGCGAGATCGACGGTCAGGGTCTTCTTGCCCATCTGGCGCATCAGCGTGGCCTTGTCCTGCACCAGCAGGATTTCACCCCGGTTGATCACCGCCACCCGGTCGGCCATCGCCTCGGCCTCTTCGATGTAATGCGTGGTCAGGATGATGGTCACGCCCGAGCCCTTCAGCTCGCGCATCACCGCCCACATCTCCTTGCGCAACTCGACATCGACGCCGGCGGTCGGTTCGTCCAGAAACAGCACGCGCGGCTGGTGGCTCAGCGCCTTGGCGATCATCACCCGGCGTTTCATGCCACCCGAAAGCGTCAGCATCTTCTGGTCGCGCTTGTCCCAGAGAGTCAGCTGTTTCAAGAGCTTTTCCAGATACGCATCGTCGCGCGGCTTGCCGAACAGGCCACGGGTGAAACGGACCGTGTTCATCACGGTCTCGAAACCCTCGATGGTCAGTTCCTGCGGGACGAGGCCGATCAGGCTGCGCGCGGTGCGAAAGTCGCGCCGGTTGTCGTGCCCGTCGACCGTGACGGTACCACTTGTCGCCATCGAGATACCGCAGATCGTCGAGATGAGCGTAGTCTTGCCCGCCCCGTTCGGACCCAGCAGCGCCAGCACCTCGCCTTCCTCGATCTCGAGGTCGACATTGTTCAGCGCGGTGAATCCGCCCTGATAGGTCTTGGTCAGACCCTGCACCGATATCATGGATGCCACGTCATTCTCCCTGTTCGTCGGGTGAGACTATTGGAATTGCGCGAGCGCTACCAGTGCCGGGCGATCACAGAGCCTTGCGCGCCCTAAGCGCGGCGCTGATCGTGCCGTCGTCGAGATAGTCCAGCTCACCCCCGATCGGCACGCCCTGCGCCAGCGAGGTGACGGTGCAGCGGCCTTCGAGTTCCTCGGCGATGTAATGCGCCGTGGTCTGGCCGTCGATGGTGGCGTTGAGCGCGAGGATCACCTCGGTGATGCCCTCATCCGCCACGCGCTGCGCCAGACGCGGGATGCGCAGATCGTCGGGGCCGATGGCGTCAAGCGCCGACAGCGTGCCGCCGAGCACATGGTAGCGGCCCTTGAACACGCCCGTGCGCTCCATCGCCCAGAGGTCGGCCACGTCCTCGACCACGCAGATCTCGCCGGTCGCGCGCTTGTTCGAGGTGCAGATGTCGCAGACCTCGGTGGTGGTGACATTGCCGCAGGTGACACATTCGCGCGCGCTGATCGCAACCGCGTGCATCGCGTCGGCCAGCGGATGCAGCAGGATGCCGCGCTTGCGGATGAGGTAGAGCACCGCGCGCCGGGCCGAGCGCGGGCCGAGGCCCGGCAGCTTGGCCATCAGCTCGATCAGCTCCTCGATCTCGCGCGGGGCGGTCGTCATGCCGGGGTCAGCCGAACGGGTTCTTCATGCCGGCGGGCAGTCCCAGCCCCTCGGTGATCTTGCCCATCTCGCGCTCCATCCGCTCGCTGGCCTTGGCCTGCGCGTCCTTGATCGCGGCAAGGATCAGGTCCTCGACCACTTCCTTTTCGTTCGGGTCAAAGATCGACGGGTCGATGTCGAGCCCGGTCAACTCACCCTTGGCGGTGGCGGTCGCCTTGACCAGCCCCGCGCCGGACTCGCCGGTCACGATGATCGTATCCAGCGCCGCCTGCGCCTCGGTCATCTTCGTCTGCATCTCCTGCGCGGCCTTCATCATCTTGGCCATGTCGCCGAGATTGCCCAGTCCCTTGATCATCGGTGTCTCCTGTCAGGCTGCGTTCGGTTTCTAGATACGGGCGCCCGCGCAACGCCACAAGGGCGGGCAGCCGCGAAGGTCACTCTTCCTCGAACGGGTCCCATTCGCCCTCGACCTCGGGCAGCGCCTCCTCAGCGGCCTTGGCGGTGATGTCGTCCTGCGTGCGGATGCCGGTGATCTTCGCTTTGGGGAAGGCCGCGAACACCGCCTGCACCATCGGATGCTGCATCGCCTCGCGCTCGAGGTCCAGAAGGTCGGCGTCGCGGCTCTCGGCGATGGTGGGCGCGGTGCAGCCGTTCACCAGCGTCACGCCCCAGCGCACGCCGGTCCAGCCCTGCAGGCGCTGGGCCAGCCGCGTGGCAAGGTCATTCGCGGCATTCGCGGCCGGGGTGAACTCGATCCGGCCGGGCTGATAGGCGGCCAGCCGCAGGCCGGTTTCGACCTCGACCAGCAATTGCACATCGCGGTTGGCGCGGATCAGCCCGACCACGTCGTCGAACTGCATGAACCGGGCCAGCGCGGTTTCCTCCTGCACCGCCAGCGCGGTCGCGCCGCCACCGGACGCCCCGCCGCCATTGCCGCCCCGCGCCGGCGTTCCGCCAGAGCCATTGCCGCCGGGCGCGCTCGCCCCGCCGGTCGGTGGCGCGGGCGGCGGCGGGCTGTCCTGCAACCGGCGCACAAGCTCTTCGGGCGAGGGCAGGTCGGCAACGTGAGTCAGCCGGATGACCGCCATTTCCGCCGCCATCATCGCATTGGGCGCCTGCGCCACCTCCTCGATCGCCTTGAGCAGCATCTGCCACATCCGGCTGAGCACGCGGAGTGGCACCGCCGTCGCCAGCGCCTGCCCGCGTGCGCGTTCGTCCGGGCTGACGGTCGGGTCCTCGACCGCCTCGGGGGTGATCTTGACAACGCTGATCCAGTGGCTGACCTCGGCCAGATCGCGCAGGACCACCATCGGGTCGGCGCCATCGGCATATTGCGCCGACAGTTCCGACAGCGCCCCGGCAGCGTCGCCCTTGAGGATCATGTCGAACAGGTCCATCACCCGGCCCCGGTCGGCCAGCCCCAGCATCGCGCGCACCTGATCGGCGGTCGTCTCGCCCGCGCCATGGGAAATCGCCTGATCCAGCAGGCTCTGCGCATCGCGGGCCGAGCCTTCGGCGGCGCGGGTGATCAGCGCCAAGGCCTCGTCGGTGATCCCTGCGCCTTCGGCCACGGCGATCCGGCGCAGCAGCGCGATCATGTCCTCGGGCTCGATCCGGCGCAGATCGAAGCGCTGGCAGCGCGACAGCACCGTCACCGGAACCTGCCGGATCTCGGTGGTGGCGAAGATGAACTTCACATGCGCCGGCGGTTCCTCGAGCGTCTTCAAAAGCGCGTTGAAGGCGCTTTTCGACAGCATGTGAACCTCGTCGATGATGTAGATCTTGTAGCGGGCACTGGCGGCCCGGTAATGCACGCTGTCGATCAGCTCGCGGATGTCGCCGACCCCGGTGCGCGAGGCCGCGTCCATCTCCATCACGTCGACATGCCGGCCCTCGGTGATTGCAACGCAATGCTCGCAGACGCCGCAAGGGTGGATCGTCGACCCGCCGGTGCCATCGGCGCCGATGCAGTTCATCCCCTTGGCAATGATCCGCGCGGTGGTGGTTTTGCCGACACCGCGAATCCCCGTCATGATGAAGGCCTGCGCGATCCGGTCCGCCTCGAAGGCGTTCTTCAGGGTGCGCACCATCGCATCCTGACCGACCAGATCGGCAAAGGTCTCGGGCCGGTACTTGCGCGCAAGCACCTGATAGGGGCGAGGGTTGGTGTCGGTCATCGTCGTTCCCGGGTGTTGTGACACCGCACGAGACTACGCGCGCGCGGTGTCAGGGTCTACCCGGAAGGCGCCCTCACTTCGAGACGCGCAGGGACGGATTGTGGCCCTCGACGGCCATTGCCGCCTCGACGCCCGCATCGGTGATCTGGCTCTTGGTGCCGTTCACCCAGGTCAGCGTCGGGATCGTCGCCAGCAGCAGCAACCCGGCATCGCCCACCGCCGTATGGCTGACCTGGATCGACGTGAGCGGCAGATTGACCATATGCGCCATTCCGGCGTCCGTAACGGCCGTTCTGTTCAGCCAGAGCGTCCTGAGCTTCGGCAGTGCCGACAGCGACGCAAGTCCGGCATCGGTGATCGCGGTGCTGTCAAGATAGACAATCTCGAGCGCCGCAAGCTGCCCGAGCGAAGCCAGCGCGTCATCGCCGATCCTGGTGTTCCAGAGGAACAACCGCTTCAACGAGGGGACCTTCGTCAGGTGCGCCACCGCCACGTCGTCCACTTCGGTGTTCATCATGCCCATTTCCTGCAGGCCCGTCAGGCCCGCCAGATGCTCGAAACCCGACCCGTTTATCGTCGTGTCGTTGAACCCCAGAGTTTGCAACGTCCCGATGGTTCCGAGCGTCACGAAGGCCGCATCGGTGACGCCGGTCCGCGCGAAATAGAGGGTCTGCATGCCGGGGTGGTCCTTGAGCGCCGCAATGCCCGCGTCGGTGACGCTGGTCGCGTCCAGCATCAGTTGCGTCAGCAACGGCATCGCCGCCAGCCCCGGCATCGCGGCATCGGTGACACCGGGGTTCGTCGTCAGCTCGAGGCCGCGCACCCGCGACAGCCCGGCCACCACGGCCATGTGGGCGTCGGTCATCTCGCTGCCGCGCAGGCTCAGCTTCCATAGTTCCGGCAGGTCGGCCAGGTGCGCCAGGCCTTCGGGCGTGATGCCGCGCACGTTGTCGAGCCCGACATACCCCAGGTTCGGCAGGAACCGGAACAGCGCGATATCGGCGTCGGTGATCTGGGCCGCGATCTTCGCGCCGAAGTTCAGCGACTGAACCTCGCCCAGGGTCTCGACCGTGATCAGCTCATTCCTGACCTTGACCTCAAGCTCGGCCAGACGCGCTGCGGCCTCGTCGGCCGTTTGCGCGCTGACGCCGGTGAAGGCGACGATGGACAGGACGACGGCGCTTGCAAGGCGCGGCAGAAAACGACGGTATTGCATGGGAATACTCCTTGGCCTTGCATGATCTGCAACTGTCCTCATTCTAACACCTGAAGCGCGGCAGGACCTGATGTGGCACAACATCGCGGTGTCGGCGCAGCACCGGAGGAAGCATGGCCGGATTTCGGATCGGACAATTGACGCTCGGCGCGGGCATCGTCGGGTTGTGCCCGATCCCCGGCGGCGGCCGGGTTTACGCCGGCGATCTGGGGGTGGTGCTGGACTGGCGCCCGGACATCGTTCTGGTGTTGTCCGAGGCCGAGGAAATTCGCGGCCCCTACATGGCCGACCTTGCCCGGGCCGGGGTCGGCGGCGAACACCTGCCGATTCCCGACATGGGCACGCCGTCTGGCGAAGCCCTTGCGCACTGGCCCGGCGTTTCCGCCCGGATCCATCGCGCGCTTGGGCAGGGCGGGCGGGTGCTGCTGCAATGTCTCGCCGGCTGCGGCCGGTCCGGTGCCGCCGCGCTGAAACTCATGGTCGAGGCGGGTGAGCGCCCTGAGGCGGCACTTGACCGCCTGCGCGCCGCGCGTCCCTGTGCCATCGAGAATGACGCGCAATTGCGTTGGGCCAGCGGCGACGAAACCCGCTAGGCCCGTCCGCCCCCGGAGGACAGCATCGACGGGTCGATCCCCAGCTTGCGCAGGGCCTTGGCCCATTTGCCGCCTATGTCGGGGCCGAACACGATGGCGGCGTCGGCATCCACCATCAGCCAGGCATTGCGCCGCACCTCGTTCTCAAGCTGCCCCGGCCCCCAGCCGGCATAGCCAAGCGCCGCCAGCACCGCCTCGGGCCCGTTGCCTTGCGCGATGTCGACCAGGATGTCCTTGGTCGCGGTCATCGCGAAGCCCTCGGTCACCTTGAGCGAGCCGGGGTTGCCCTCGTAATCCGAGGAATGAAGCACGAAGCCGCGGCCGCCCTCGACCGGCCCGCCGAAGAAGACGCCGACCCCGGCGCTGCCCTTGCCACGGTCGATTTCGAGCTGTTCGAGCAGATCGTCCAGCGACAGGTCCGGCACCGGCTTGTTGACGATGATGCCCATCGCGCCGTCGCCGGAATGGGCGCACAGGAATACCACGGCGTTTGAGAAACGCGGATCGCCCATGCCGGGCATGGCGATCAGGAGCTTGCCGCTCAGGTCTTCGGGCGTGTCGGTGCGTGTCATGATCCAAGGATGTGTTGTTACGCGCCCGATTTGCAAGTGCGACACGAAGCACTCGGCGCAGCGTTGCCCGTATGTCGCCCTTCCGCCCCCCGACTGTCGCGAATGTGACTTCCGCTTGCGCGACCCCGGACTATACCCGGCACCATGATCCGCGTTCTGCCCTCATTGCTCGCTGTCGTGTTGTCAGCGACGCCGGTGTTTGCCGACGATCCCGTCGGCAGGCCCGCGACGCTCGAGCTTCTGCCGGGTTGGCGCATGCAGGACGGGCATCACATGGCCGGGCTTCGCATCACGCTGGCCGAGGGCTGGAAGACCTATTGGCGCGCGCCGGGCGACGCCGGAATTCCACCGGCGTTCGACTGGGCCGGGTCCGACAACATTGCCGAGGTGCGGTTTCACTGGCCGGTGCCCGAGGTGATGCACGCCAACGGCATGACGACGCTGGTCTACAGCCGCGAGGTCATCCTGCCGATGGAGGTGATCGCGGTGGACCCCGATGCCTCGATTGGTCTGGTGGCCGAGGTGCGGATGGGTGTCTGTCAGGACATCTGCGTGCCGGTCGAGGCCGCTTTCTCCGGGCACCTGCCCGTGGGCGGGGACGAAGACGGCCGCATCGCCGATGCGCTCGACCAGCGGCCCGACACCGCGGGTGAGGCCGGACTGGTCAGCGCCCGATGCGCGGTCGAGCCGATAAAGGACGGGATGCGGGTGATCGCACGTCTCGACCTTCCGCCTGTCGGCGCGGATGAACACGTCGTCATCGAACCCGCCAGTCTGGACATCTGGGCCTCCGAGGCGATGACCCGCCGCGCCGGCGCGATCCTGACCGCGACGGTCGATCTGGTGCCGTTCGAGGCGCAGCCGTTCGACCTCGACACCAGCGCGTTGCGCCTGACCGTGGTTGCCTCGGGGCGCGCCGTCGACATCCGGGGCTGCGACCCGGCGCCGTGACTCAGGCGAGGCGGCGCCGGGTGATCACATGCCCCAACGCCGCCGCCAGCCAGCCCAGCACGAGGATCAGCGCGCTGCCCGCCAGGAACAGCCCGGTCGCCGTCACGATCGGGGCCGCAATATCCGCCATCAGCCCGCCCGGAAGCGCGCCGAACGCCAGCACCCAGCCCATCGTCACCACGAACAGCGCCGCAATCGCCACCGCCATGCCGCCAACCGCAACCGCCGCTCCGCGCGCACGCCGGTGGCTGGCGCGCATGAGGCGCCGGAGCGCCCTGATCTGTCGGCCCACGTCTTCCTGCACCGCGACGATGGCCGGCACGATCAACAGGACCAGCACGAAACCGAAGCCAAGCCCGAACACCAGCGTGACGACGGTGGGTTTCAGGAACTGCGCCTGGCTCGACGGTTCATAAAGCAGCGGCGCAAGCCCCAGCACCGTCGTCGCGGTGGTCAGGAACACCGGGCGCAACCGGTCGGCAACCGCGTCGATGATCGCCGGGATCACCCCCCGGTCGCGGCGGTATTCGTCGATGGTCGTGACCAGCACGATCGAATCGTTGATGATGATCCCGACCATCCCGATCAGCCCGACGATCGAGAACATCGACATCGGCACCTGCCAGACCGAATGCCCCCAGATCGCGCCAATCAGCCCGAACGGGATGATCGCCATCACCACGATTGGCCGCGTCCAGCTTGCGAAGATCCAGGCCAGCGTCAGGAATATCCCGATCAGGGTCAGGATCAGGCCCAGCAGCGCGTCCGACAGGAAGGTGTCCTGCTGTTCGGCAAGGCCCGAGATGCGGAAGGCGATGCCGTGCTCCTCGGCAATCGCCGGCAGGATGTCGGTCTCGAGCGCGCGCTGGATTTCGGCGGCGCGGTCGGGGTTGCTCTCGTCGATATCGCCGGTCACGGATACCAGCCGCTGGCCGTTCTCGCGCACCACGGTCGAGAAGCCGGTGCGCGAGGTGACGGTGACGATATCGGCAAGGCTGACATATTGCCCGGCATTGGTGCGCATCCGGGTGCGGTCGAGGAAATCGGCGGTCAATTCGCCCGCGGGCAGTTCGACCCGGATCGTGGATGAGCGCATCCCGTCGGGGAAGCTCGCCGCCTCGATCCCGTTCAGCCGGTCGCGCAGCACCCGGCCCAGCGCGTCGATGGTAAAGCCCAGCGCCTGCCCCTGCGGCGTCAGGTCGAGCACAAGCTCTTCCTTGTCATAGGCCAGACTGTCCTCGACCGCCGAAACCTCGGGGTAGCGGCCGATCGCCGTCTTCAGATCCTCCGCCGCCGCCTTCAGCACCTCGGCGGAAGCGCCGCTCAACTCGACGTCGAGCGCATCGCCACCGGGGCCGAACCGCCCGCCGCGAAAACTCAACTCCTCCAGCAGCGGGTGTTGCGGCATCCGGTCCTGCAAGCCGGACACGAAGGCAAAGGACGACATCGCGCGCGCATCGGCGTCGATCAGCTCGATGCTGATCGCGCCCAGCAATTCGGCGTCCTTGCCCTCGGCGGATGCCAGCCCGCGCCCCGCCGATCCCCCGATCTGCGCCAGCACGTAGTCAATCGGATCGACGCCCTGCTCGGCTTCCAGCGCCGCGCCATAGTCATCCACCGCGATCTGCAACAGACGCATCATCTCCATCGTGTCCGCCCGCGTCGCACCGGGCGCCATCGAGAAATTCGCCGTGACGGTGCCCTGCTCGGGCGCATCGAAAAAGCGAAACTGCACGTCGCCCTTGATGAACAGCGCAACCTGGCTGACCAGCAGCAGCACCGCCCCGGCCAGAACCGGATAGCGCAGCGCGATCACCCCGGCGATCAGCGGGCGGAACAACCGGTCGCGCACGACGCGAAAGCCCTTGTTCACCTGCCGTGACGGCCAGTCGTACCAATGCTCCTTGGCGGTATGCACCAGCGCGTGACGCATGTGGTTGGGCAGGATCAGGAAACACTCCACCAACGAGGCCCCCAGCACCGCGATCACGGTGAAGGGAATGTCGGCGATCATCTCGCCAAACCGGCCGCTGATCGCGGTCAGGCCAAAGAAGGCGATGACCGTGGTCAGGGTGGCCGAAAACACCGGCGCGAACATCTTGCGCGCGGCGGTCTCGGCGGCGGTGGTCGGATCTTCGCCGCGCCGCCGGGCACGGAAATCGGCGTGTTCGCCGACGACGATAGCATCGTCCACCACGATCCCCAGCGTGATGATCAGCGCGAAGATCGAGATCATGTTGAACGTGAGCCCGGCCATGTACATCAGCGCGATCGCCGACAGCATCGACACCGGAATACCCACCGCGACCCAGAACGCGGTGCGGCTGTTGAGGAACAGAAACAGCAGGAGCAGCACCAGACCCAGCCCCACCAAGCCGTTTTGCAGGAGGATTTGCAGCCGCCCGCTGATAACCTCGGCACTGGTGCGGATCAGGTCGATGGCCACGCCCTCGGGCAGGGTCGGCAACATCGCGGCGGCGACGTCCTCGACAACGCCCTGCATCCGGATCGCATCGCCCTGCGCCGAGCGGCTGACCGAGATCGTCACCGCCGGGTTGGCGCCAACGTAGTAGGCGGCGTTGCGGTCGACGCCCTCGACGCGCACTTCGGCAACATCGCCCACGGTCAGCTTGGAGCCGTCGGGGTTCGAGCGCAGCACGACAGAGGCAATCTCCTCGACGCTGCGCTTCTCGACCCCGGTGCGCACCCGTGCAGCCCCCGAAGACACGTCGCCCGCGGGCGCGGTGGCGGCCTCTTTTGCAATCGCGGCGGCGATGTCGGACAGGCCGATATCGTTGCGCACCAGCGAGGCCGAGGTGACTTCGACAATCGTCTGCGGCGCGACCACGCCCTGTATCGCGGTCCGTGTCACCCCGGAGGCATAGAGCCGCGCGATCATCTCGTCGCCGAACCGGGCCAGCTGGTCGATCCCGACCGGGCCGGTGATGACAACATCGGTCACCGGATCGCGCCAGTTGCCCCGGCGCACAGTCGGATCGTCGGCGTCCGCAGGCAGGCTGCCGACCGCATCGACCGCCGCCTGCACATCATCGGCAGCGCGCGCCATGTCCCAGCCGGGGTCGAACTCCATCCTGATCCGGGCCGAGCCTTCCGATGATCGCGCGCTGGTCGACTCGACGCCTTCGACCGCCAGCAATGCCGGTTCCAGCACCTGCACGATGGCGCGGTCCACGTCCTCGGCGCCCGCGCCCTGCCAGCCCACCGAGACTGTCACGCTGTCGACCACAATATCGGGAAAGAACTGCGCGCGCATCTTCGGCAAGGTGATCACCCCGACCGCCAGCAGCACCACCAGAAGCAGGTTGGCCGCCGTTCCGTGGCGGGTGAAGTAGCTCAGGATGCCAGTGGCGATTTCAGAGGGCCGTTGCGCCATCTCAGCCCCCCATCCGGCCTTCAAGCCGCTCGACCGTCGCCGCCGACACCTCGGGTTCGCGCAACTGGGTCAGGATGCGTTCCTTGGCGTCGGCGGGCATCGAGGGGTTGCCCTCGACAAAAGCGATCAGCCGCGCGCGGCGTTCGTCGTCAAGCGCGATCATCTCGGGCGCTGGCGGTGCCACTGGCCCGGCGTCGGCTCCCTCGGGCGCAGGCGTCAGCACCCGCACGCGGATGCCAGCGCCCAGAACCGGCGAGCGTTCCGCCACCACCGCGCGGCCATGCAGCGCCGGTGCGCGCACCAGCACGTTGTCGCCCTGACGGCGCAATAGCTTGACCGGCGCGACCTCCAGCCGCTCGCCTTCACCGATCACCAGGACCGTTCCCGCCGCGTCCACCGCCGAAGCGGGCAGCACCGCGACGCCGACAAGCTCCGGCTCGCGCACCTCGACGGTGACGAAATCGCCCGGCCTGAAACCGCGCGCGCCGTCCAGCCGCGCGAACAGAAGCCGGCCGGTCAGGCCCGCGCCGACCTCGGCGCTTTCACGGTCGATCCGGCCCTCGGCGATCAGGTCGACCCCCGAGACATCGAGCAGCACGGTCACAGGGGCATTGAGCAAGCTGCCGCCATCGTCGATCAGCCGCGCATATTGCGCGGTCGAGACGCGAAACGACACCTCGAGCGCGTCGGGGTCGATCAGCGCCGCGATCTGTTCGTTTGCCGTGACCACCCGGCCCTCGGCCACGCTGACCCCCGACAGGACTCCCGAAAACGCGGCGGTTATTTCGGTTTCCGCCAGCCGCCGCTCGGCCTCGTCAAGCGCGATGCGCCGCCGCGCCAGCGTGTTTTCCGCCTGCGCCACCCGCGCGCCCGCATTGGCCAGCGCGGTTCGGCGCGACAGCACCGACTGCTCGGCCCCCGCCGCCTGAAGCGCCGCCGATTCGACCGCCGCTTCGGTCACGACACCGCGCGCCGCCAGATCCTGCTGTCGCGCCAGCGCCTGTTCCTGCAACGCCGCCTGCTTGCGCGCACTTGCCAGATCGTCGCCGGCAATCTCCAGCGCCGCTTCGGCATCGGCGCGTTCGGCCTCGGCCTCGGCCAGGTCGGTGCGCGCCAGCGCCAGAGCATCCTCGAGGTTGGACGGATCGACGCGCAGCAGCATCTGCCCGGCCTCGACGCGCCCGCCTTCCTCAAACCCGTCGGCAAGTTCCGTGACCTGCCCGCCGGTCTGCACCCGGATCTCGAGGGTGCGGCGCGAGCGCACTTCGCCAAATGCCTCGAGCACCGGCACCACGTTCTCGGGCGTGACGGTGACGGTATTGACCGCAAACACCCGCTCGCGCCCCGGCATCGCGCGGGTTTCGCGCGCCATCCGCTCCTCGATCGCGCTGCGCAACATCTGCCCGGCAAACGCCAGCACGGCAACGGTGACGGCCAGCATGAAAAGCCCGGTCAGGCTGCGGCGGAAAAAACGCATCTTTGGTGTCCCGTCTGTTTCGTTCTCCAACCTTGCCGCCCCGCAGCAACCGGCGCAATCGGCAAAGCCCTTACGGTGTCAAACGGGCGAGACGATCACTTCCGTCGCTTGTGTTCGTCCAGACGCGGAAAAATCTCGACGAAGTTGCAGGGCATGTGGCGATAGTCGAGCTGGTGTTGCAGGATCTCGTCCCAGGCGTCCTTGCAGGCCCCGGTCGACCCCGGCAGCGCGAACAGGTAGGTTCCGTTGGCGACGCCGCCGGTGGCGCGCGACTGCACCGCGCTGGTGCCGATCTTCTGCATGCTGACGATGGTGAAAACCGTGGCGAAGGCCTCGATTTCCTTTTCATAGACATCGCGGTGCGCCTCGACCGTCACGTCGCGCCCGGTCAACCCGGTGCCGCCGGTCGAGATGATGACGTCGACCTCGGGATCAAGGCTCCAGGCCCGCAACTGGTCGGCGATCTGGCCGCGCTCATCCGGCAGGATCATCCGGTCGGCCAGCACATGCCCCGCCGCCTCGATCCGCCCGACCAGCGTGTCGCCAGAGCGGTCGTCGGCCAGCCCGCGGCTATCCGAGACGGTCAGCACCGCGATGCGGACCGGGATGAAGTCCTTGGTTTCGTCGATCTTGCCCATGTCGCGCCCTGCCTTCAGTCCAGTTCGATCCAGTTCACATTCGGCCCGAGGTTCCAGACCTCGGTCGCGCCGATCCACCCACGCTCGCCCCAGCAATCGTGGATATGGCCGCAGAGGTTGTAGCGTGGCTGAACCCGCTCCACCACCTTGCGGATCGTGGTCGATCCCAACGAGACACCGCCGGAAACCCGGTCGGCCACGCCCTTGGGCGGCGAATGGGTGATCAGGATGTCGGCCACATCGCAGCCCGCCAGCATCGCCGCCGCTTCGGCTTCGGTCAGATCGCACGACCAGTCGCCGAACGGCGTCGGCGGCACGCCGTAGCCCAGGCCGAACAGCCGCACCCCGTCTATCTCGACACCCGCGCCATGCAGCACATGCGCGGAGGCGGGCGCGGCGGCGCGCAATTCGTCAAGGCTCTCGCTGTTGCCCGGCACCATCACGAAGGGCGCGGCGATGCCGGCGAGCATCGCCATGGCCTCGTCAAGCCCCTTGCGCATGGTGCAGAAATCGCCCGCCCCGATCACCAGATCGGCGCTGGCGCTGGCTGCGACCAGATCGGCGGCGTGACTGCGCGACAGGTGAAGGTCGGAGAAAGCCAGTATCTTCATGTATTCCCTCGCAGTCTGGCGCGAATTTCCAGAAGGTCCGCCCAGGCCTCGCGTTTCGCCGCCGGGTTACGCAAGAGATAGGCCGGGTGCGTCATCGGCATCGCGGGCTTGCCCAGCGCCTCGGCCCAGGCGCCCCGCATCCTCAGGATGCCACGCTTGCCCAGAAGTGCGTCGCAGGGCGTGTTGCCCATCAGGATCAGCACATCGGGGTCGGCAAGCTGGATGTGGCGCTCCAGAAACGGCGTCAGCATCGCCAGCTCGCCCGGCGTCGGTTCGCGGTTCTGCGGCGGGCGCCAGGGCAGCAGGTTGGTGATATAGACCGCCGACATCGCGTCCGGGCTGGTCCGCGACAGCCCGATCGCCGCCAGCATCCGGTCAAGCAACTGCCCGGCGCGGCCGACGAAGGGCTTGCCCTGAATGTCCTCGTCGCGCCCCGGCGCTTCGCCGACGATCATCACCCGCGCCGCCGGGTTGCCGTCGGAAAAGACGAAACTGCGCGCGCCCTTCTTCAACTCGCAGCCGTCGAAGGCGGCCATGGTCTCGGCCAGTTCGTCCAGATCACGCGCCGACGCCGCGCGTTGCTTTGCGTCCGCGACATGATCGACGCGCGCCTCGGGCATCGCCACCGTGTTGGGCAGCGCCTCGGCCCGTTTCGGCTTCGGCGCGGTATCTGCCAGATCGTAACGGTTGACAGGTTCATCCCCGATCGCGTCCACCGCGCCGAGTTCGATATACCATTCGAGGAGCGCCTTCGCCCCATGCCAGTCAAGCGCCGATTCCATGGCCCCAAGCTAGGGCCGCGCGCAAGGCGGGGCAATGGCGCGCGCCACACACCTTGCCCGACGCGTCCGGGCTACCTATACACCGGGAAAACGAGGGCACGCACATGACCTTCCGCCATCGCCACCTTCTCGGGATCGAGCCGCTTCACCCTGAGGAGATCACCACGATCCTCGATCTGGCCGACCGCTATGCCGACCTGAACCGGTCGGCGCGCAAACGTGCCAGGGTGCTGGACGGGCTGACGCAGATAAACATGTTCTTCGAGGCCTCGACCCGCACACAGGCGAGCTTCGAGATCGCGGGCAAGCGCCTTGGCGCGGACGTGATGAACATGGCGATGCAGGCATCCTCGATCAAAAAGGGCGAAACCCTGATCGACACGGCGCTGACGCTGAACGCGATGCACCCCGATCTGCTGGTCGTGCGCCACCCGCAGTCCGGCGCGGTCAACCTGTTGGCGGAAAAGGTGAATTGTGCGGTGCTGAACGCCGGCGACGGCCGCCACGAACACCCGACGCAGGCCTTGCTCGACGCGCTGACGATCCGGCGCAAGAAAGGCCGGCTGCACCGCCTGACCATCGCGATCTGCGGCGACATTGCGCACAGCCGGGTGGCGCGCTCGAACCTGATCCTGCTGGGCAAGATGGAAAACCGCGTTCGTCTGGTCGGCCCGCCGACGCTGATGCCTTCGCAGATCGACCAGTTCGGCGTCGAGGTGTTCGACGACATGCGCGCCGGGCTTGAAGGCGCTGACGTGGTGATGATGCTCAGGCTTCAAAAGGAACGCATGGACGGCGGCTTCATCCCGTCGGAGCGCGAGTATTACCACCGCTTCGGGCTGGACGCGGAAAAACTGTCCTACGCCAAGGACGACGCCATCGTCATGCATCCCGGCCCGATGAATCGCGGCGTCGAGATCGACGGCACGCTGGCCGACGACATCAACCGCTCGGTCATTCAGGAGCAGGTCGAGATGGGCGTGGCCGTGCGCATGGCGGCGATGGACCTGCTTGCGCGCAACCTGCGCGAGGCACAACCGGACAAGGGAGTCATGGTATGACCGATCCGCTTGAATTTCCCGAACGCGCCGACGCGCGGGTGGTCTGGGTGTTCACCGCCGACCTGCCCGAGCCCGCGCTGGACGATTTCACCGCCCGCACCGACGCTGGCTGGCTGTTGGGCGAGGCGCTGGGCGTTCCGACGCTCGACCCCGAATTCATCGAGACTTTTCCCCCCAAGGACATCGCCGAGTATGGCCTCGTGCGCTATCTGACCGAGGCGAACGGCATGGACCCCGATCAGGTCGGTGCCGACGCCGCCAAACTCGGTGCGCTGACCAAGCCGGTCGTGCTGGTCTATTCGCAGGCGTTGTCCGGCCAGAAGGGCCGGTTCGATCCGAAACCGCCATTGTCCTTCGTCGGGCGCTATGAGGCGCCCTATTCCCTGAGCCCGTCCATGCCGCTGCCGGAGTTCGTAAGCGCAAGCGGCATTTTGACCGGGCCGTCGGGGCCTTCATCCGACACACCGAAAATGCGGCGCACGCTTGTGCTCACCATCCTTGCACTGGTGCTGCTGGCCGTCCTCGTCTGGGGGTTTGCATGACCGCGCCCGCGCCCTTGCCGCCGCTGGCCGAGGGCGAAACCCCGGTCGCCAGTTTCACCGGCAGCCGCGCGACCTATGTGCGCGAACACATCATGCTGGCGGCGATCGGTTCGGTCGGGGCGGTGGCGATCCTGATCGCGATGGGCAACGCGCATCCCTGGACCGGTGTCGTCGGCGCGGTCGCGGCGATTGCGGCGCGCGGCTTCTACGTCGCGTCCGAACAGATCGGCATGACCTGGCACCTGACCGACCGGCGGCTGATCTCGCCCGCAGGCATCAGCGTGGCGCGCGGCGACATTGCCAGGGTGCGGACCATCTTTTCGGCAACGCAGGTGGTGACGCGAAAGGGCGACAAATACATGCTGAAATATCAGGCCGACCCCGCCGCAACCAAGGCGGTGATCGAAGGGATGGCGGCATGAGCGCGGCGCCGGCGGGGTGGGACGGCATCCTTGACGAGGGCGAGACCATCGTCTGGCAAGGCAGACCCGACCCGGCGTTTCACGTCGGGTTCGGCCATCTGTTCATCGCCCTCTTCGGGCTGGTCTTTGCCGGGTTCGCGCTGTTCTGGATGGTGATGGCATCACAGGCGGGCGGCGGGTTCTGGATGTTCGGACTGATCCATTTCTCGATCGGTGCCGCCATGGTTTTCAACGCGGTCTTCGGTGAGACGATCCGGCGACGCGGCACATGGTATACCCTGACCACCCGTCGCGCCTTCATCGCGACAGACCTGCCGATCAAGGGCAAGAAGCTGAAAAGCTACCCGATCACTGGCATGACGCCGCTCGACTACATCGACGGGCCGCTCGCCACGATCCGTTTCGCCGAGGAAGTGCGGCGCGGCAGCAAGGGCAGCCGCTACAGCGTGCCGGTCGGGTTCGAGCGGATCGAGGATGGCGAAGCCGTCTACAAGGTGTTTCGCAAGGTTCAGGAGGGAACGGCGGCATGAGCACGACCACCTTCATCAACGCCCGCCTGATCGACCCGGAATCCGGGCAGGACACACGCGGCAGCCTGACCATGGCGGATGGTGTCATCACCGGGCGCGATCTGGCACCCGAGGGCGAGGTCATCGACTGCGCCGGCAAGTGCCTTGCGCCGGGGATCGTCGACATCGGCGTGAAGATCGGCGAGCCGGGCGAGCGCCACAAGGAGAGCTTTCGCACCGCCGGGGCGGCGGCGGCGGCGGGCGGTGTGACCACGATGGTCACCCGGCCCGACACCACGCCCGCCATCGACACGCCCGAGACGCTGCAATTCGTCACCCGCCGGGCGCGCGAACTGACGCCGGTTCGTATCCACACCATGGCGGCGCTGACCAAGGGCCGCGCCGGGCACGAGATGGTCGAGATCGGCTTTCTGATGGACGCGGGCGCGGTAGCCTTTACCGATTGCGACCGGGTGATCGCCGACACCAAGGTGTTTTCGCGCGCGCTGACCTATGCCCGTGGCCTTGGCGCGCTGGTCATCGCGCATCCGCAGGAACCGGGGCTGAGCAATGGTACCGCCGTGACCTCGGGCAAGTTCGCCACGCTGCGCGGGTTGCCCGCCGTGTCGCCGATGGCCGAGCGCATGGGGCTTGAGCGTGACCTTGCGCTGGTCGAGATGACCGGCGCGCGCTACCACGCCGACAACCTGTCCAGCGCCGTCGCGCTTGGGCCGCTGGAGCGCGCCAAGGCAGCCGGGCTTGACGTGACCGCCGGCGTGAACATCCACCACCTGACACTGAACGAGCTGGACGTGGGCGACTACCGCACCTTCTTCAAGCTCAAGCCACCGCTCAGGTCCGAGGATGACCGTGTCGCGATGGTCGAGGCGGTGGCATCGGGCCTGATCGACATCATCAGTTCGATGCACACACCGCAGGACGAAGAGACCAAGCGCCTGCCGTTCGAAGAGGCCGCCTCGGGCGCGGTGGCGCTGGAAACCCTGCTGCCCGCCGCGATGCGGCTGGTTCACGCGGGTGCGGTCGATCTGCCGACGCTGTGGCGGGCGCTGTCGACCAACCCGGCGCGGCGGTTCGGCCTGCCCGGCGGATCGCTGGCCGAGGGCGCACCCGCCGACCTCGTGCTGTTCGACCCCGACGCACCGTTCGTTCTGAACCGCTTCAAGCTGCGCTCGAAATCCAAGAACACGCCGTTCGACGAAGCCCGGATGGAGGGCAAGGTTCTGGGCACATGGGTCGGCGGCGCGCGGGTGTTCGCGGCGTGATCCGGCTGGCGCAACGTGCCGATCTGCCGGCGCTGAGCGCGCTTTGCCTCGCGTCCAAGGCGCACTGGGGTTATGACGCCGCGTTCATGGCGGCTGTCGCGGACGAACTGACCATGACCGAGGCGCAGCTTGGCCCCGGTCTGGCGCTGTGGGACGAGGACGGCACGGCGCTGGCAATGGTGCAGGTCAGCGTAAGCGGCGACGAGGCGCACCTTGAACACCTGTTCGTAGCACCCGACGCGATGCGGCGGGGGCTGGGGCGGCGGATGTTTCGCTGGGCACTCGCACAGGCGCGGGCTGAGGGCGCGCGGCGGATATCGATCGACAGCGATCCCTTTGCCGAAGGCTTCTACCGCGCGATGGGCGCGGTCCTTGTGGGCGAAGTGCCCTCGGGGTCGATTCCGGGACGGATGCTGCCACTTCTGTCCTGCACGATAGACCAACCCGCCACACCACCGACCTGACACACGGAGAGCCAAGACCATGCCCGAAATCGTCACCTCCCTGCCGCTCCTCGCCCTCACGGCGGTGCTGGGCTATCTGCTGGGCGCGGTGCCGTTCGGCATAGTCTTTGCGCGGGTGTTCGGGTTGGGCGATCTGCGCAAGATCGGCTCAGGCAATATCGGCGCGACCAACGTGCTGCGTACCGGCAACAAACCGGCGGCACTGCTGACCCTGATCGCTGATGTCGGCAAGGGGGCCTTCGCCGTTCTGGTCGCGCGCGCGCTGTTGGGCGATGACGCGGCGCAACTGGCGGGGTTCGCGGCCTATCTCGGGCATTGCTTCCCGGTCTATATCGGCTTCAAGGGCGGCAAGGGGGTGGCGACCTGGCTGGGGACCGTTCTGGCCATCGCCTGGCCGCTGGGGCTGGCCGCCGCCGCGACCTGGCTGGCTGCCGCCGCGCTGTTCCGGATCTCGTCGCTGGCCGGGCTGATCGCAGCCGCGCTGACGCCGGTCTGGGCCTTCGCGCTGGGCATTCCCTCGGTCTATGTCCTCACAATCGCGCTGGCGGTTCTGATCTTCATCCGCCACCACCAGAACATCGCCCGGTTGATGCAGGGCAAGGAGCCGAAAATCGGGAAGAAATGACTCACGACGGCACCCCTCTGGCTGGAAACCATTGATTCAGAGCCGAAAACGGCGCACGATCCGGTCAGGGATACCCAACAAGGGAAGGATATGCGGCAATGACATTCGGACAATCCATTAGAACCTGTTTCTCGAAATACGCCACCTTTTCCGGCCGGGCGCAGCGCTCGGAGTTCTGGTGGTTCATCCTCTTCGTCTGGCTGGTCAGCATCGCGCTGTCGATTGTCGATTCGACGCTATTCGGCACCACCGTCGTGACGGAAGGTGGCTTCTCGGCCTCGACCAACACGCCGATCTTCAGCGGCATATTCTCGCTGGCGATGCTGCTTCCGAACCTCGCGGTCGGCGCGCGGCGGTTGCATGACACCAACCGCTCGGGCTGGTGGCTGCTGATCGGGCTGATCCCGCTGATCGGCTTCATCGTGCTGATCGTCTTCTTCGCGACCACCGGCACACGCGGAGCGAACCGGTTTGGCCCCGATCCGCTGGGCAATGTCGGGCCGGGCGGCGATGGCGACGACTACAGCCGGTCGCGCGTGCCTCCGGTGCGGGGCGGCTGAACCGCCTGAGATACGCGGCAAGGCGGCGCGGGCCGCCTTGCCACTCCTTCAATAGCTGTATTCGGCGTAGATCCGGCTGAGGTCGCCGTTCCAGTCGCCGTGATACCGCTCCAGCAACTCGTCGGCGGGCGTCTTGCCATCCTCGACACTGTCCTCGAGCGTGTTCAGGAAGTGGCGCTCGTCCGGGACCATGCCGCCGAAACCGGGCTTGGCCCGGCGCCTGAGCCCGGCGCGCGAGATGTCGAGCACGTTCTCGGCCAGCGCGCGCATGTTGATCTTGCCGACCTGCGCCTCCAGCGCATCGACGCTGGCGGCCACGCGCAGCGCCTCGCGGGTTTCCTCGTCCCAGTCCTTGACCAGATCCCAGCCGGCATCCAGCGCTTCCTGATCATACATCAGGCCAACCCAGAACGCCGGCAGCGCACAGATCCGCCGCCATGGCCCGCCATCGGCGCCGCGCATTTCCATGAAGGTCTTGATCCGGGCCTCGGGGAAGATCGTGGTCAGGTGATCGGCCCAGTCCGACAGCGTCGGCACCTCGCCGGGCAGCGCCGGCAGTTTGCCCGCCATGAAGTCGCGGAATGACTGGCCCAACGCATTGATATACTTGCCGTCGCGGTAGACGAAATACATCGGCACATCGAGCGCGTAGTCGACATAGCGCTGGAACCCCATGCCGTCCTCGAACACGAAGGGCAGCATCCCGGTGCGCGCCGGATCTAGATCGCGCCAGATGCGCGAGCGCCAGGACTTGTGGCCGGTGGGCTTGCCATCGAGGAAGGGCGAGTTGGCGAACAGCGCGGTCGCGACCGGCTGCAACGCCAGCGCCACGCGGAACTTCTGCACCATGTCGGCCTCGGACGAAAAGTCGAGGTTCACCTGGACCGTGCAGGTGCGATACATCATCTGTTTGCCGAGGGTTCCGACCTTGTCCATGTAGTCGGTCATCAGCCGGTAGCGGCCCTTGGGCATCATCGGCATCTCGTCCTGGCTCCACTCGGGTGCGGCCCCCAGCCCGATGAAGCGCGCGCCGATCCGGTCGGCGACCGTCTGCACTTCGCGCAGATGCTCGTTCACCTCGTCGCAGGTCTGGTGGATCGAGGCCAGCGGCGAGCCCGACAATTCGAGCTGTCCGCCCGGCTCGAGGCTGATGTTGGCGCCCTTCATCTCGAGCCCGATGATGTTGCCGGCCTCGTAGATCGGGTTCCAGCCATAGGTGTCGCGCAGCCCCTCGAGCATCGCCTTGATCGAGCGCGGCCCGTCATAGGGCAGGGGCTTGAGCGTGTCCTTGCAATAGCCGAACTTCTCGTGCTCGGTGCCGATGCGCCAGTCTTCCTTGGGCTTGCACCCGCTTTCGAGATACTCGGCCAGTTGTTCGGGCCGCTCGATAGGGCCGCCGCCGGATTGTGGGATGGACATCGCTTTTCCTTCGCTGCGTCTGGAATCAGAGTGGTGGGCCAATGCGCCGGGCGTGTCAATGCAGCCTTCGGACCGGTTCCGCCCAGATCACGACCGGGCGATCCGGGCGTGTGCGGCTGGCCCTGATCGCGGCCTCGATGTCGACGCCGGGCAAGGCGGTCAGCGCATCGAACAGGGCATCGGTCCCCTCGGCCGCCGCCGGGATAGTCAAAAGCTCCATGCCTGAGCGAAAGCGCCAGACCGGCAGGCCGGATCGGTCGGGGGCGATGGCAACTTCGGTCAGCGCCTCGATCGAGGCGAACCCGCCGCCGACCGGGGCCAGGTAGGTGATCTGGCGTTCATTGACCACGACGACACCGACGCCACCGTGCCCGCCCTGAAACCGCGCCCGCTGGATGCCGGTCCAGACCGCCGCGCCACTGACGAGGACCAGCGCCCAGCCGGTCCAGCGAATCAGGCCAAGCGAGGTCAGCCCCCACCACAGGCCCAGCGCCAGAACGAACGCGGCGACGATCACGCCACGCCAGCGTTTCAGCCCGGCAAGGGCTTCAGGGCGCACGAAGCTCATGCCGCTCGTGCATCCATGAAGGTGCGTTCTTGCAGCATCACCAATCCCCCAGCGTGCTCTGCCACAGCGTCAGCGCCGCCACCGCCGCCGTATCGGCGCGCAGGATGCGCGGGCCGAGGCTGACGGCATGGGCGCCGGGCATAGCATGTATGGCGGCGCGCTCGCGGTCGGAGAACCCGCCCTCGGGGCCGATCAGGATCGCCCATTTGCCGCCTTTCGCCGCAAGCGGTTGCGCCGCGCCCGCCAGCGCCTCGTCGCAGAACATGATCTGCCGGTCCTCGGGCCAGTCCGCGAGCAAACGCTCAAGCGCGACCGGTTCGGCCACCTCGGCCACGAAGGTGCCGCCGCATTGCTCGGCCGCCTCGACGGCGTGGGCTTGCAGGCGGTCGACGCGGACGCGTTCGGAATTGGTGAAGGCGGTCAGGACCGGCACGATCCGGGCCGCGCCCATCTCGGCGGCCTTCTCGACGATGAAATCGGTGCGCGCCTTCTTGATCGGGGCGAACATCAGCCAGAGGTCGGGCGGGTCGACCTGCGGTGCCGCCTGCCCGAGGCAGACCAGCCTGCCGTCGCGTTTGCCGGCATCGACCACTTCGGCGGTCCACTCGCCCGCCTGCCCGTTGAACAGCGCCACACGCGCACCCGGCTTCAGCCGCATCACGCCAAAGAGATAATGCGCCTGATCGCGGGACAGATCGACGGATTGCCCCTGCCCCAAGGGCGCGTCTACAAAGAGGCGGATTTTGGCTCGGTCCATCATGGGGACAAACTATGGCGACACGAAACGGGACGCCAGAGGCGAAAGGTCAGGTCGCCGACGCGGTGCGGGGCAACTGGGTCGACCGGCTGGCGCCGCCATGGGCGCGGCCCTATCTGCGGCTGTCGCGCGCCGACCGGCCGATCGGCACCTGGCTGTTGCTGCTGCCATGCTGGTGGGGGTTGCTGCTGGGCATCGGCCAGACCAATTCCGCGGGCTGGCACGATCTGTGGATCTTCGCGGGCTGCGGCGTCGGTGCCTGGCTGATGCGCGGCGCGGGCTGCACCTGGAACGACATCACCGACCGCGACATCGACGGCGCGGTCGAGCGCACCCGCTCGCGTCCGATCCCCTCGGGGCAGGTCAGCGTGCGGCAGTCGCTGGGCTATCTGGTGCTGCAGGCGCTCGTCGCCTTCCTGATCCTCATCACCTTCCACCCCAACGCGATCGTCCTGGGGCTGATCGCACTGGTGCCGGTCGCGATCTATCCCTTCGCCAAGCGGTTCACCTGGTGGCCGCAGGTCTTCCTCGGCATCGCGTTCAACTGGGGGGCGCTGCTGGCCTATACCGCCCATACCGGCGCGCTGGGCTGGCCCGCCGTGGCGCTCTATGCCGCCGGGATGGCCTGGACGCTGTTTTACGACACGATCTATGCGCATCAGGACAAGGAGGACGACGCGCTGATCGGCGTGAAGTCCACCGCGCGGCTCTTTGGCGAACGCACCCTGCCGTGGCTGCGGGGTTTTCTGGCCGCGACGGTCCTTCTGATGATGCTGGCGATCATCCTCGCCTTCATACCGGGCCGGTCGATCCTGGCGCTGGTGGTGGCACTGGGCGGGGCGTGGTTCATGGGTTGGCACATGGCCTGGCAGTTGCGCCAGCTCGACACCGATGATCCCGAGACCTGCCTGCGCCTGTTCCGCTCCAACCGCGACGCCGGGTTGATCCCTGTGCTGTTTCTTGCCGTCGCCACCCTCCTGTGATTGCCACCGTCCGGCAACCGCCGTAAGGAAGCGGGGTTTAGGGGCAGACCGGGACCATAGCCAAAGATGCGCAAGTCCAAGTTCGTACTGACGCCGGTGATCTTCGTCGTGGCTTTCGCGGTTTCAATGCTCGCCGCCCTCACCGCCGTAAACGCCATCGAATCGCTGTCGAAATCAGGGGTCGAGCGGGCGTTGATGCTTGAGGGTCAGGACTGGGCGCATGTCGAAACCACCGGATTGCAGGTGATCCTGTCAGGCACCGCGCCGAATGAAACGACCCGCTTCAAGGCGCTGTCGGTGGCTGGCGGCATCGTCGATTCCGGACGCGTGATCGACGAGATGGATGTGCCGGCGGCAAAAGCGATCACGCCGCCGCGCTTTTCCATCGAGATCCTGCGCAACGACAGCGGCGTGTCGATGATCGGCCTGATCCCGGCGCAGGTGGACCGCGACGCGCTGATGGAAAAGATGGCGGGGATCGCCGCCCAGACCGACGTCGTCGACCTTCTGGAAACCGCCGACTATCCGGTGCCCGAGCGCTGGAGCGAAGCCGTGGACTATGCGCTTTCGGCCCTGGCGCTGCTGCCGCGCGCGAAAATCTCGGTTGATGCCGACCGGGTCGAGATCGAGGCCGTGGCGGATTCGCCCGAGCAGAAAAAGGAATGGGAGCTGACGCTCGCACGCCGGGCACCGGGCGGGCTGCGCGTGGCGCTGGACATCTCGGCGCCGCGCCCGGTTGTCACCCCGTTCATCCTGCGCTTCACCCTCGACAGCGCCGGGGCGCGTTTCGATGCCTGCACCGCCCACACCGAGCAGGGCCGGGGCAAGATCGTGTCGGCGGGCGTCGCGGCCGGCGTGTCGGGTCGGCCCGATTGCACCATCGGGCTTGGTGTTCCCTCGCCGCAATGGCCCGACGCCGTGGCGCGCGGCATCCGGGCGCTGTCCGAGCTTGGCGGCGGATCGCTGACCTTTTCCGACGCCGACGTGACCCTGATCGCGGCCCCGGATACCCCGCAATCCCTGTTCGACCGGGTTATCGGCGAGCTTGAGGCCGACCTGCCGGATGTGTTCTCGCTGCATGCCGTGCTGCCCGATCCGGTGTCGATCTCGGGCACCGGCGAAAGCAACGGCCCGCCCGAGTTCGTCGCAACCCTCAGCCCCGAGGGACAGGTGCAACTGCGCGGCCGGGTGGCCGACGAACAGGAACGCGCGATCACCGAGAGCTTTGCGCGGGCGCATTTCGGGGTCGAGAAGGTCTATGCCGCGATGCGCATCGACCCGACCCTGCCGCGCGGCTGGTCGGTGCGCACATTGGCGGCGGTCGAGGCCCTGTCGCATCTGGCGAACGGTGTCGCGGTGGTTCAGCCCGAGGTGGTCGACGTGACCGGCGTGACCGGCGCAAAGAACGCCAGCGCCGACATCTCGCGCATCCTGTCGGAAAAGCTGGGCGAGGCCGAGGATTTCCGCGTGAACGTGACCTACGAGGAACGCTTCGATCCGATTGCCGCCCTGCCCACGCCCGAGGAGTGCGTCAGCAGCGTCAACAAGGTGATGGCCAGGGGCAAGATCACCTTCCCGCCGGGCTCGGCCGATATCGAGGCGTCATCGGCCGCGACAATCGACGAGATCGCCGGAATCCTGAGATCCTGCCCCGACGTGGCGATGGAAATCGGTGGTTATACCGACAGTCAGGGCCGCGAAGAAATGAACAAGGCGCTGTCGCAGCGCCGTGCCGACTCGGTGGTCAGCGCGCTTCTGGCGCGCCGTGTGCTGACCTCGAACCTCACCGCGCACGGCTATGGCGAGGAAAACCCGATTGCCGACAACGAGACCGAGGAGGGCCGCGAGGCCAACCGCAGGATCGAATTCCGGCTGATCGGCGCAAGCAGCGCCGTGGCAGCAGTCACGACCCCGGCAAACACGCCCGAAGAAGGCGCTGAGGGGCAGGACGAAGGCGGCGAGGAGACGCCGGAGCCTGCGGAGGATGGCGACGAGGCGGGCGATGCGGCGACGACCGATGCGCCGGTGGTGGTAGACCCGGAACTTGCCGATAAACGACCAAAACCGCGCCCGGACACCGGTAACGACGGCTAGAACGCGATCCGCTGGGCAAGACCCGCCTGCGGAACAAGATCGCGCAAAAAAACAACAAGACAGATCATCGCCCCCGACCCAACGATCCGGGGCGGCGATCGGGAGAAGGAAGAGGGATATGAACAGAACCGAGTTCATCATCGTGACGGCGATCATTCTGTTCGTTGCCTTCGCGCTCGGATGGTTCGCGCATTGGCTGATCCATCGTTTCACCCAGGTCGCAGGCGCCGACATGGGCGAGATCGACCGGCTTGCCCAGTCGCTGCACGAGGCCGAGGAAACCCGCGATCAGGCGATCATCTATCTGCAGCAGCGCGAGGCCGAGATGGCCAACCAGTTGCACCAGACCGAAGCCGAATTGCGCGCCGCCATGGACGGTCTGCGCGAGGCGCGTCAGGAAGCCGAGGAATTGCGGGCCTATATCGAGCGGGCAAGTCAGGGCTGAGCGACACGCCGGCGCGGTGCTTTCGGTTCGGAACCGCTGAAATCGAGCTTCACCGGCGCGTGATGTCCGGCCCGCAAAGACCTTGCCTCCGGTCCCAAAGCGGTGTCAGTTGGCCCGGCCCAAGAATGCCACCCGAACGAACACGGAGAGAAACATGCGCGCAGGTCTTGCCGCACTGGTCGTGGCCTATGTGCTGAGCCAGTTTTACCGGGCGTTCCTGCCGGTCATGGCGCCGGTTCTGTCGGCCGACCTTGGCGCCAGTGCCGAGGAGCTCTCGCGGGCGTCCGGCCTGTGGTTCCTGACCTTCGCGGCGATGCAGATCCCGGTGGGCTGGGCGCTCGACACGATCGGGCCACGCCGGACGACGACGGTTCTGCTGGGGCTTGGCGGCGGCGGTGGTGCCGCGCTATTCGCCATGGCGGCTGCGCCCTGGCACATCCAGGCTTCGATGGTGCTTCTGGGGATCGCCTGCTCTCCGGTGCTGATGGCCGCCTATTTCACCATTGCGCGGGAATTCCCGGCCAAGGTGTTCGGAACGCTGGCCGGCGCGACGATGGGGATGGGGGCGTTCGGAAATCTCGCGGGCAGCCTGCCGATGGCCTGGGCGGTGGAGACGTTCGGCTGGCGTGAATCCCTGTGGGGATTGGCGGCGATCACCGTCGCGGTTGCGCTGGCCGTCTGGCTGCTGGTCAAGGATCCGAAGCAGGTCAGGGCCGCCGAGGGCGAACACAAGGGATCGCTGCTGACGCTGCTGAAAATGCCGGCCCTGTGGCTGATCATCCCGATCCAGTTCGTCGGCTATACACCTTCAGCCGGGATGCGCGGTCTATGGGCGGGGCCCTACATGAGCGACATCTTCGGGCTGGATGCAGGCGGGATCGGGGTTGTGACGCTGACGATGGGCATTGCGATGATCGTCGGCAATTTCCTCTACGGCCCGATGGACCGGGTGTTCGGCACCCGCAAATGGGTGGTTCTGATCGGCAACCTGATATCGGCGCTGTGCATCTTCGGGCTGGCGCTCTGGCCGCAGAGCGGTGTCGTGAGCGCGACGATCCTGCTGGCCACCGCCGGGCTGTTCGGCGCGTCGTTTCCGGCGATCATGGCGCATGCGCGCAGCTTCTTCCCGCCACATCTGACCGGGCGGGGTGTCACGCTTCTGAACCTGTTCGGGATTGGCGGCGTCGGGGTGTTCCAGTTCGCCTCCGGCTCGGTCTTCTCCGCGGCAAGCGCCGGGGGCGACCCGGTTGCCGCCTACCGGACGCTGTTTCTGTTCTTCGGCATCCCGGTCCTGATCGGGCTGGCGATCTATCTGTTTTCCGAAGACCGCGTCGATTGACGCAAGGCGGAGCGGGGTTGGCCCCCGCTCCGGCGTGTCAGGTCCTGGCCGGGGTCAGGCGGCGCGGGTGTGGCGCGGACGCCGACGCTTGGCGCCCTGCGGTTTCGCCTTGGCAGCATGCGGTTGCACCCGTCTGCCACCGCCACCACCACCGCCGCCGCCACTACCGCGCCCGCCGCGCTTGACCGGCGCGACCTCGACCGGCTGGCGGCCGCCCAGCACCGGGATTTCGGCCTTCATCTGCTTTTCGATCTGGCGCAGAAGCGCGATCTCGTCACCGGCGACAAAGGCGATCGCTTCGCCGCCTGCGCCAGCCCGCGCGGTGCGGCCGATCCGGTGAACGTAGCTCTCCGGCACGTCCGGCAGATCGAAGTTGTAGACATGGCTGACGCCGGGAATGTCGATGCCGCGCGCCGCAACGTCGGTGGCAACGAGGATGCGCGCCACGCCGTCGCGGAAGGCTTTCAACGCCCGGTCGCGCTGGCCTTGCGACTTGTTGCCGTGGATCGACACCGCGTCGTAGCCTTCGCTGACAAGGTGTTTCATCAGCTTCTCGGCACCGTGCTTGGTGCGCGAGAACACCAGCGCCAGCCCGTCCGGCGAGGCGTTCAGGTAGTCCTTCAAGAGCACGACCTTGTCGTCCTTGCCCTGCGCCCAATGGACGCCCTGGGTGACCTTGTCGGCAGCCTTGCCGAGGGTCGAGACCTGCACCCGGAGCGGGCTGTTCAGATACGAGCCTGCGATTTCTTCCATCTGCTTGGGCATCGTGGCTGAAAACAGCATGGTCTGGCGCGGCGTGCCAAGCTTCGGTGCGATCCGGCGCAGCGCGTGGATGAAGCCCATGTCGAGCATGTGGTCGGCCTCGTCGAGCACGAGGAACGTCGCCGCATCCAGCCGGATCGCGCCCCGGTCCATCAGGTCGATCAACCGGCCCGGCGTCGCCACCAGGATATCGGTGCCGCGCAGAAGGTTCTCGGCCTGACGGCCGATCGAGACACCGCCGACGACGGTGACGACCTTCATGTGCGTGCCCTTGATATAGACCCTGAGGTGGTCGGCGATCTGGCTGACCAGTTCGCGCGTCGGCGCAAGGATGAGGGCGCGGGTGGTCTTCGGCTCGCGCTTGTCGTGCGAGCTCATCAGCTTGTGGATCAAGGGCAGGCCGAAGGCCGCCGTCTTGCCGGTGCCGGTCTGGGCCAGCCCCATCACGTCGCGCCCGCCCAGCACGGCCGGGATGGCCTCGATCTGGATCGGGGTCGGTTTGTCATAGCCCGCGGCAGTGATGGCGGCGAGCAGCTTCGGGTCAAGCCCGAGCGATTCAAATGTAGTCATGTATATCTTTCCGCGGCGCAATGCGGCCGCATCAACGGGTCCGAGGCGCACGATTGCGCCCGGTCAGTGCAAAAGGTTCGGCACCAGCCTCGCGGCGAGGCCCCTGCCCTGCCACCGTCCGGTCCGTTGACCCCCCTGCGTGATGTGGGAACCTGTCTGACGCCGACCCGAGAAGGTCCGTCGCGCCTGTCTTTCCGTGCCGGCGACACAATGGTCGGCTCGGCGGGCGGCTCACGCGGCCGCAAGAAAGTTGCGGCGTCATCCCATCATCTCGGGATGAAGTCAACGCAAATCGCGACGCATGCCCCTTTAACCTGCCGGGGGTTTCAGGTATCAGCGCCTGCGTCTTTGCCTCGAAGACGTGTATGAAGGAGCAGAGCCAGATGGGCTACAAGGTCGTCGTCTGCGGCGCCACGGGCAACGTGGGTCGTGAAATGCTGAACATTCTGGCCGAACGCCAGTTCCCCGTCGACGAGATCGCCGTTCTCGCCTCGCGCCGCTCGCTCGGCACCGAAGTGAGCTTTGGCGACAAGACCCTCAAGACCAAGGATCTCGACACCTTCGACTTCACCGGCTGGGACATGGCGCTGTTCGCCATCGGTTCGGACGCGACGAAGAAGTATGCGCCCATCGCCGCCAAGGCGGGCTGCGTGGTGATCGACAACTCGTCGCTCTACCGCTACGACCCGCAGGTGCCGCTGATCGTGCCCGAGGTTAACCCCGAGGCGATCCACGGCTATTCAAAGAAGAACATCATCGCCAACCCCAACTGCTCGACCGCGCAGATGGTGGTGGCGCTAAAGCCGCTGCATGACCGCGCCCGGATCAAGCGCGTCGTGGTTTCGACCTATCAATCGGTGTCGGGCGCGGGCAAGGAAGGCATGGACGAGCTCTGGGACCAGACCAAGGGCATGTATGTGCCGGGTCAGGAACGCGAGCCGTCGAAGTTCACCAAGCAGATCGCCTTCAACGTCATTCCCCATATCGACGTCTTTCTCGAAGACGGCTCGACCAAGGAGGAATGGAAGATGGTCGCCGAGACCAAGAAGATCGTCGATCCGGCGATCAAGGTCACGGCAACCTGCGTGCGGGTGCCGGTTTTCGTCGGCCATTCCGAGGCGATCAACATCGAGTTCGAGGATTTCCTCGACGAGGACGAGGCCCGCGACATCCTGCGCGAGGCGCCGGGCATCCTGGTCGTCGACAAGCGCGAGGACGGTGGCTACGTCACCCCGGTTGAATGTGCCGGCGATTATGCCACCTTCATCAGCCGCATCCGGCAGGACTCGACCGTTGAGAACGGGTTGAACCTGTGGTGCGTCTCGGACAACCTGCGCAAGGGCGCAGCGCTCAATGCGGTTCAAATTGCCGAATTGCTTGGCCGCGAGGTTCTGAAAAAGGGCTGACCGGCCCGCCTTCAACAACAGGGCCGTCGGAACCGAGCGTTCCGGCGGCCCTTTTTTCTTGGCGGACCCTTGGCGGAAACCGATCAGACCCCATCGCCGACGAAGGCTTTTTCGACCACGAACTCGCGCGGTTCGGAATTGGCGCCTTCGCGCAGCCCGTGAGCTTCCAGCAGGCGCTTCACGTCGATGTTGAAGTCGTAGCCGCCGCAGACCATGGCGCGGTCGCGCGCCGGATCGAGGGCGGGAAGGTCCAGATCGCGAAACACCTGCCCCGAGGCGATGGTCTCGGTGATCCGGCCCATATGCGCCGAGGGCTCGCGCGTCGTGGTGGGGTAATACAGAACCCGTCCGGCGCAGACCTCATCGACCAGTGCTGTCTCGGGCAAGGCGGCGATCACGCTGGCGCCATAGGCAAGCTCGCTCTGGTGGCGGCAGGTGTGCATGACGACGATCTGATCGAAACGGTCGTAGGTCTCGACATCGCGCAGGATCGAGGCGAAGGGCGCGAAGCCGGTCCCGGTCGCCAGAAGCCACAGCCGCTCGCCGGGCAAGAGCGCGTCATGCACCAGCGTTCCGACCGGCTTGGGGCGCAGGATGATCTCGTCGCCCGGCCGGATATTGCGCAACCGCGAGGTCAACGGGCCGTTCGCCACCTTGATGGAATAGAACTCCAGCTCCTCCGCCCAGAACGGCGCGGCGATGGAATAGGCCCGCAGCAGCGGTTTGCCATTGTCGTCGGGCAGGCCGATCATCACGAACTCGCCCGAGCGAAACCGCAGGGTGTTGGGCCGGGTGATGCGGAACGAGAACAGGTTGTCGTCCCAATGCGTGACCTCGGTCACGGTCTGGATGTCGCTTGCGGTCATGGGGTCTCCGGTTTTCAGGTCGGTCGGTCGGCGGCGAGCGTCTGGCCGCCATCGACCAGAAACGTCTGCCCGGTGATCCAGCGCGCGGCGTCCGAACAGAGGAACATCAGCGGCGGCAGGATGTCGTCGGCGGCTCCCAGTCGCCCGGCGGGCAAGGCGGCGAGCGTGCGCTGGTAAAGCTCCGGCATTTCGGTTTCGGCGCGGTCCCAGAACCCGCCGTCAAAGCGCGTCGAGCCAGGCGCGATCGCGTTCACCCGCACGCCCTTGTCCACCAGATCGGCGGCCAGGCAGGTGACGGCGTATTCCAGGCCGACCTTGGCCGCGCCATAGGCCATGGTCTGCGGCAGATGCCCGCGCGCCGTGCGCGACGAGCAGAACAGGGCCGCACCGCGTGAGGTCATGAGGCTGTCGCGGCAGGCCTCCAGAAGCCGGATCGGCGCCATCAGGTCGGTCTCGAAACTGGCGCGAAACTCGCGGTCGGACCTGCCGCTGGCCCCGGCGGTCAGCGTCACCAGCAGCACGTCCACGCCATCAAGCGCGGCCTGCGCCTGTTCTGCCCAGCGCGCGACGCCCTCGGTCGTCGAAAGGTCAGCGGCGAAGGCGGCATGCCCGGCTCCGGGCAGATCGGCCAGGACCGACGCAAGCGCGGCTTCGTCCCGCCCGCCAAGCGCGATTCGCGCCCCGGCTTTTGCCATCGCCAGCGCCGCTGCGCGGCCCAGACCACGGCTGGCGCCAGCGATCAACACGCGTTTGCCAGCGAAGGACAGATCGGTGGATTGAGTCACGAAAACTTCCTGGTTCGGTTCGGGCCGACCATAAACCGCACTTTTTTCATGTTGCAACAGAAAAGTTTCGTCCCATAGTGCAGAACCCGCCGCAGGTCGCTAGTCTTCGCACCTGACGCCCTTTACGCAGAGAGACGCCATGGCAAGATCGCCGCGCACCGAAGCAGCCCCGCCGAAGAAAACCGGCGCAAAGCGGGTCAATCGCGCCTCGCCGCTGGCCACCAACCGCCGGATCAGCCGCAAGACCGAGGGTGTTCAGACCGCCATTCTGGAAACCGCCGCGCGGATCTTTGCGCGCAAGGGCTACCACCTCACCAAGCTGTCGGACATTTCCGACGATCTGGGGATGCACGTCACGGCGCTGCGCTATCACTTCACCACCAAGGACGTGATCGCCGCCGAGATCGTGAACCGGGTGATCCGCACCAACCTCGACCAGTTGCGCCTGACCCTGGACGCGCTTGGCCCCGACGCGGGCAGCCGCGACAAGATCGCGGGGGCGATCCGCACCTACATGCGGGTTTCATCGGGGAACCTGGCCGGCATCTCGGCGCACGGCAACATCGTCAACCAGCTTCCCGCCGCGGCGAAAGACGAGCATTACGTCTTGCTGCGCGAGTTCCTCGACATCTGGCGCGATCTGGTCAGCGAGGCCGCGGCGCGTAGCGAATTGCGTCCGGGGCTGAGCCCCTCCATCGCGACACAGGTGATTCTGGGCAGCGTGATCTGGTCGCGCGAGTGGTATCGGCCCGAGGTCGGAACGCCTGACAGGATTGCCGAGGAAATGACCGAAATGCTGTTCGGCGGCCTGATGACCGGGGTCCGGACAGAGCCGCAGGACGCCTGAGGCGCGCGACCGGCACCCAATCGAGACCTGATCGTTCTTGCCGCAACGCCCGTATTCGGGCGGTGCGGATGCCATCGAATCCCGGCATCGGCGCTACAGGGACAGGTCTTTTTCATTTTCAACACGAAATTTCATCGTCAAGATGAAAAAAAGCATTGAATTGCGAAAACCCGCTGCGGTAACGTCGTCGAAACGACAGGGAGCGGGACAGTGGAGCTCGATTTATTCGTGTCCGGAATCGGCGGGCAGGGCGTGCAGCTGATCGGCAAGACCATCGCGCTGGCCGCGCTGCGGGAGGACCGGCATGTCATGCTCGCGGGCGAGTATGGCGGGCACATGCGCGGCGGCAGTTCCGTCGTCACGGTGGTGATCGGGCCTGATCCCGTGCGGGCGCTGCCCAACCTGCCCTCGGCGGGGACCGCCATCGCCATGTCGCACTCCTATTGGGAAAAGGTCGGCCCGAGGCTTCGCCCCGGCAGCCTGATCCTGGCCGAGGATACAATCGCCGATGAGTTGCCGAACACCGAAGGCCACAAAGTCGTGCGTATTCCCGCCATCGCGCTGGGCACCAAGGCAGGGAACCGGCTGTCGGCCTCGATGGCGATGATGGGCGCGTTCTCGGAACTGACGGGCGCGATCGGACTTGCCTCGCTCGAGGAGGCGATGACCGAGCAATTGCCGCCCTACCGGCGCCAGCACGCAGGCACCAACGCCAGCGCCATTTCCCTTGGCGCCGAGTTCGTGCGGGCGGCGGGCGCATCGCGGCGCCACCCCGCGCCATATCTGGCCAAGGGTGTTCCGGCATGACGGCGTCCTCACCCGAGAAAGCCCCGATGCGGACGGTCACGCGCGGCACCGTGGTCATCGACATCGACCGCTGCAAGGGCTGCGAGCTTTGCATCCCCGCCTGCCCGCCGCAGGTGCTGACCATGTCAACCGAGGGCAACCGTCTGGGCTATCTCTACCCGGAGCTTGCGCCGGGTTGCACCGGCTGCACTGCCTGCCTGCAGGTCTGCCCCGACTTCGTGTTCGAAATCTACCGCTACGATCAGCCAATCGACGAGACCGCGTCGACCGAGGAGACGATCCGATGACCAACATGCGCCTTCTGGACGGCTCCGAGGCCATAGTAGAGGCCGCGATCATGGCCGGCGCCCGGTTCTATGCCGGCTATCCCATGGCCCCGGCGACCGAGTTGCTGGAGCACATGGCGGCGAAGCTGCCGGTTGCGGGCGGGGTCTGCATCAACGCCGATTCCGAGCTTCAGTCGGTCAACATGGCGCTTGGCGCGGCGCAGGTCGGGGCGCGGGCGGCGACCGGCTCCTGCGGTCAGGGGCTGGCCCTGATGCAGGAGGCCATCGCCGAGGCCGCGCTGAACGAAACACCGCTGGTGATCTTCAACATCGCCCGCAACCAGCAGGACTACTTTCAGGCCACGCGGGGCGGCGGATGGGGCGATTACCGCACCGTGACCTTCGCGCCCAAGGATCTGCACGAGGCGGTCGAGCACACCCACCTCGCCTTTCACGTTGCCGACAAATACCGCGTGCCGGTGATCTTCATGGCCGACAACCTGATCGCGCGCACGCAGATGGGCACCGCCCTGCCGGTTCCCGAGCTTGAGCCTCTGCCGGCGAAGGACTGGGCGCTTGACGGAACCATGGGCGGCACCGGCGCGTCGCGCTGGATCTGGACCTTTGGCGGCGGAAAGGCGAACCGGCCCGGCGTCGGCCCGGACGGCTATTGGCGCCAGATCGCCGAGAAGTTCGACCGGATCGCAAAGGCCGAGATGCGTCACGAACAGGGCTATTGCGAGGATGCCGAAACCGTGGTCGTGGCCTTCGGCAGCGGCGGCAAATTCGTCGAACATGTGGTGCGCGAGCTGCGCGCCGAGGGTCACAAGATCGGGTTTTTCCGTCCGATCACGCTCTGGCCCTTTCCTGCCGCCGCGCTCGAGGCCGCAACGCAGAACGCGCGCAACATCTTCGTTTTTGAACTGAACGCCGGGCAGATGATCGACGACGTGCGCCTCGCCGTCGAGGGCCGCGACCGGATCAAGCCGATCGGCGGCATCAGCTTTGACGATTCCGGCCTCAACATCGGCCCGATGATGGATGCCCGCGTGATCCGCACCCGCATCCTCGACCAGCTGGCCGGAAAGCCGCTGACCGAACTGCCCTACACCGGAATGGGAGCATACCTGTGAAAGTCATCGACACCAGCCTGCCGCCCCAACGCCCCGCGACCAGAACCGCCGAGTTCAAGCCGTCCTTGTTGCTGAGCGAGGACCATCACCTCTGCGCCGGTTGCGGCGAACCCGTGGCGATCCGGCTGATCCTCGAGGTGATCGAGGAGCTTGAACTGACGCAGAACAACGTCTGCATCCTCGGGCATGGCTGCTACGGCTCGTTCATCATGCTGATGGACGTGGACTCGACACTGTGCCTGCACGGACGCGCCCCTGCGGTTGCCACCGGGATGAAGCGGATGCGGCCCGGCGTGGCGATCTGGACGCTGCAGGGCGATGGCGACATGACCAGCGAGGGTCTGGCCGAGATCATCCAGACCGCCGCGCGGGGCGAGAATGTCACCTGCTTCATGCTCAACAACGGCGTGTTCGGCGATACCGGCGGGCAGATGACGGCCTCCTCGGTGATCGGCCAACGCACCAAGAACACCATCGAGGGGCGCGACGCCGGCTATCACGGCAACCCGATCCAGCTGGCCGAGATCCTGTCGCGGATGCAGGGCACCGCCTATGTCGCGCGCGGCTCCGTGCACAACGCGGCCTCGATCAACGCCACGCGTAAGATGATCCGCAAGGCGTTTCAGCGCCCGATGGAGGGACATGGCCTCGCGCTGATGGAAATCCTGACGATGTGCCCGACCGGCTGGTTCGTCCCGCCCGGCGAAGGCGCGGAATACATGATGGAATCGCTCGGTCAGGTCTATGGCCTAGGCGAGATGAAGGATGTCCTCGCGACCGCCGACAAAGACAGTGACGGCTGAACGGCACACCGAAGGCAGCCACCCATGACCCAGCTTGTCCACTCCATCCTGACCGTCGCGGCCAACACCGCGCCCAATGCACTGGCCGCCACGCTGGGCGACGAGGGCATGAGTTTCGCCGACGTCACCGCCCTGACGGCGCGCTACACGAATGTGCTGCGCGACCTCGGGCTGGGGCATGGCGAGCGCATCGTCGTGCAGGCGGATTTCACGCTGGAACAGATCGCGTTGTTCTTCGCCAGCCAGTATCTTGGCGCGGCCTTCACCCCGGTCAATCCCGCCTGCAACCTCTCCGAAGTCAGCGAGATCGCCGCCTACCTGCGCCCCGCGATCCTGGTGCAGGACGCGACCCGCGCCGCGGCGATGGTGCCCGATCTCCCGAGCGGGGCCACCCGGCACGCGACATTCGGCGGCTCGTCGCCCGCAGGGTCAAACACGCTCGACCGGCTGTTGGACGCCGCGCCGGACAAGGTGGATTTCGCCTCACCGACGCAGGAGGACGACGCCCACGCGATCTTCCTCACCTCCGGCTCGACCGGGCGGCCCAAGGGCGTGGTGCTGTCGCATCGGGCAAGCTGGCTGCGTTCGCATCTTGGCGCGTCGCGTTTCGTGTCCGCTGGCGGGCGCGGCGAGCTTTTGACCTTTCCGATGTTTCACTGGGCCGGCTGGAACTACCTGCTGGAGAACTGGGCGCACAAGCGCCCGATCCACTTCGTGTCCGAGGCCAGCGGCGACGGCATCGCCAAGGCGATCGCGCGCCACGATCCGGCATTTCTCTACGCGATCCCGGCGGTGTGGGAGCGTATTCTGGCCAGCCCGCTTCCCTTCGACGGCAGCCGGCTGCGCGCCATCGGGTCGGGGACGTCGAAGTTCGATCCGGTGCTGATGGACCGGCTCGCCGCGCGCTTTCCCAATGCCAGCCGTGGCGTCTTTTACGGGTCGACCGAATTCGGCGGGGCCTGTTCGCTGATCGAGGACGAGATCGCCCGCCGCCCCGGCTCGGTCGGCCTGCCCGGCGCGGGGATCGAGGCGCGCATCCATGACGGCGAGTTGCAGTTGCGCGGACCGACCGTGATGTCGGGTTATTTCGAATTGCCCGACCAGACCGCCGAGGTTCTGAGCGACGGCTGGTATCGCACCGGCGATCTGGCTGAGCGCGACGCCGACGGCTTCATCACCATCACCGGGCGGGCGCGCGAACTGATCCGCTCGGGCGGCGAGGCGATTGCGCCCGCCGAGGTCGAACTGGCCTTGCAGGGGTTTCCCGGCATCCGCGGCGTCGCCATCGTCGGGCTGGCAGACAGCACATGGGGTGAGATCGTCTGCGCCGTGACGGAACTCGAGGACGGCGTGCCCTGCCCGCCGGTCGCGGCGATCCGCTCATATCTCGAGGGGCGCATCGCCCCCTACAAGCATCCGCGCCGCATCATCCACCTGACCGAATTGCCGAGGACGCCGGCAACCGGGCAGATCATGCGCTCGCGCATCAAAGAGATCGTGCAGGCCGACATGACCTGACACGTAAGCCCGCCAGAAAAAGAGGCGGCACACCACGACGAGCGACATCAATCCTTGGGAGGAGAAAACCATGTTGGACAGACGCCATTTCATGCTCGGCACCACCGCCGTTCTGGGAACCATGGCCGCGCCGAATATCCTGCGCGCACAGGCCGGACCGATCCGGATCGGCCTGATCACCACGCTGAGCGGACCGGGCCAGATCTACGGCCAGTATATCCAGGACGGCTGTGAACTGGCGGTCGCCGAGATCAACGCCAAGGGCGGCGTTCAGGGCAAGCAGATCGAGCTTGTGGTCCGGGACGACCGCAACTCGCCCGACGGCGCGCTGGTCGCGTTCCGCGAGCTGACCGGCGACGGCATCAAGCTGTTCGCCCAGGGCACCTTCACCGCCAACGTGCTGGCGACGCTGCCGCTGCTGGAACAGAATGACGTGACGATGATGGTGGTCGGCACCTCGTCGCTGGCGATCACCCACCAGAACTACACCCGCAACATGTTCCGGCTGGGCTATTCCTCGCCGATGTGTTTCGGCGGCTATGGCCACCTGATGGCCGAACGCTTCCCGGAGGTCAAAGACTGGGCGATGCTGCGCTCGGACGTGCAGTCGCTGAAGGACATCACCGACGCCTTCGAGGCCGGGATGCGCAGGAAGGTCGCCGCCGACGGAGGCGAGGTCAACATCCTCGAGCCGATCCTCGTGCCTTATAACGGTGCCGACTTCCGCACCCAGATCTCGCAGGTCACCAACCTCGAGGCGGACGGGCTGTTCAACGTGCTTCAGGGCGCGGATGCGATCACCTACTACAAGCAGGCTCGCAGCTTCCAGCTCGACAAGCAGTTCAAGCTGCTGTGCGACAGCGCCAACGAGCTGACCGTCGCCAAGGCGCTGGGCGACAAGATGCTCGACTCGCTGTGGAGCTGGACGGCCTGGTATCCGCAAGCGGCCAAGGACAACCCGGCGTCGGACGCGCTGCTGGCAGCCTTCATCGAAAAGCGCGATGACCCCTATCCGAACTGGTATGTCGGGGTTGCGCATGACTGTATCGCAACGCTGGCCGAGGCGATCGGGGTGACCGGATCGACCGCCGCCGCCGACCTGATCCCGGCGATCGAGGCGCTGAGCTTCCAGGGCGCGACCGGCACCGTCGCCTTCCGCACCGAGGACCACTCGTTCGCGGGCGACCTGACCTACATCCGTTTCGGCAATTCCGAGAGCAGCGAAACCGGCTGGGAAGTGTTCGAGAGCGTCCAGATGGCGGGCATCGATTTCCTCGAACCGGCCACCCCCGGCCGCGAACTGGAATAGGGGCGATCGGCCATGCTGTTCACGTTCATCAATAGCCTGACGCTCGGCATGGCTGTCTTTCTGGTTGCGGCCGGATTGACGCTGATCTTCGGCATCATGCGCATCCTCAACTTTGCGCATGGTGCCTTCTTCATGCTGGGCGCCTATCTGACAAGCTCGCTGGTGGGCGACATGCCGGGGTCGATCTGGGTCCTGATCGGCGCGTCGCTGCTGTCCGGGCTGGTGGTCGGGGTGCTGGGCCTGCTGGTCCAGCACTTCGTCCTGCGCAAACTCGAGGATGTCGACGAGCATTTCATGCTGATCGCCACCTACGCGGTGATGCTGCTGTTCGTCGGCGCCACCAAGATGATCTGGGGGCTCGAGTTCCGCTCGGTCGATCCGCCGCCGGGGCTGGATCTGGGGGTCGTCATCTTCGGCACCTTCGTGCCCAGCTTTTCGCTGTTCATCATCGGCGCCGGGGTGGTGGTCTTTCTCGTGCTCGATCACGTCATCCACCGTTCATGGAGCGGCAAGCTCGCGGTGGCCATTGCCCGCGACGGCTGGATGAGCAACCTGATGGGCGTCAACGGGCCGCTCGGGGTCAAGCTGGTCGTCGCGGCCTCGTTCGCTCTGGCGGGTCTGGCGGGGGGGCTTCTGCTGCCCAACCAGACGCTGTCACCGGGGCTGGGCGACACCTTCCTGCTGATGGCGTTCATCACCATCGTGATCGGCGGGCTTGGCAACATCCGGGGCGCCTTCATCGCCGCGATCATCCTGGCGGTGATCGACGGTCTCAACATCCTGTTCCTGCCCAGCTTTCCGGGCGTCATCATGTATCTGGGGATGGTCGTATGTCTTCTTCTCTGGCCGAACGGCATTCTGGGCGAGAGCCGGCTTTGACGCGGCGAAACATCAACAACGTGCTGATCGTCCTGGCCGCCGTCACGCTGCTTGCGATGCCGTTCCTGACCAACTCGGGCCTGCTCTACCTGGTCGGCACCACGCTGGTGCTGGCGGTCTATTCGGTGGGGTGGAACCTCCTTTTCAGCTGGGCCGGGCTGGCCTCGTTCGGCTCGGGCGGGCTGTTCGCGATCGGGGCCTATGTCTCGGCACTGGCGCTGCGCGCGGGGTATGACCAGTATTTCCTGCTGATCATCGTCGCAGGTGCCGCGGCGGGCGCGGTGGTCGCGCTGCTGGTCGGGCTGGTCGCGCTGCGCCGCACCACCGGCATCTTCTTTGCCATCCTGACGCTGTCGCTGGCCGAGTTGCTGCGCCGCACCCTGATGCACACGAGCGCGCTCGGGGCCGAGGACGGGCTGTCCAACATCCAGCGTCCGGTGCTGTCGCTGGGTCTGTTCGAGATCGACCTGACAACGGGGCCTGCCTATTACTGGTTCATCTGCGTTGCGGGCGCGTTGGTTCTGGGGCTGCTGTGGTGGCTCACCCACGGGCCGTTCGGACGCAGGCTTCTGGCCGTGCGCCACGACATCGAGCGTGCCGGCTTCATCGGCATCGACGTGCATCAGAGCCGTCTGGCGGCACTGGTGATCTCGGGCGCGGTGGCGGGGTTCGCCGGGGCGATCTATGCCCCCTGGGCGCAGATCGTCACGCCCGAGATGTCGGGCATGGTCCGCTCGACCCAGCCGATCCTGTTCACGCTGCTGGGCGGCATCCATTCCTTCTGGGGCCCGATGATCGGAGCCTTCGTGTTCATGGCGATCGAATACGCCACCCGAACCTTCGTCGGCATTCAGGAAATCATCACCGGCGCGATCCTTCTGGCGGTGATCCTCGCGTTCCGCGCCGGCATCGCCGGAAGCTGGAACGCCCTTCTCGACCGGATATTCGACAGGCGGGCTGACAAATGAACATTCTCGAACTTGAGGGCATCACCAAGAGCTACGGCCCGATCGAGGTTCTTCACGGCATCGACGGAGAGGTGCAGGAGGGCGAGGTCTTTGCCATCATCGGCCCGAACGGCGCGGGCAAGACCACGCTGTTCAAGGTGATGACCGGCGAGTCGCTGGCCAATGGCGGAACCGTCCGGTTCGACGGGCGCGACGTGACGCGCATGGCGCCTCATCTGCGCACCCGCGCCGGCATGGGGCGCACCTTTCAGGTGGCGCGGGTGTTCAACCCGCTGACCGCACTCGACAACGTCGTGACCGCCATCGAGGCGCGCAAGCGGGCGCAGGGCAAGACCGACAACGTCTGGTGGTCGATCCGCCCCTCCACCGCCACGCATCACGAGGCGATGGGGCTGCTCGACGGCGTGACGCTGGCGGCCAAGGCCGGGATGCTGGCCTCGGATCTGTCGCATGGCGACCGCAAGCGGCTGGAGCTGGCGGTGACGCTTGCCGGCCGCCCGCGCATCCTGATGATGGACGAGCCCACCGCCGGGATGTCGCCGGTCGACCGCGAACAGGTCAGCGCGCTGATCCGCCGCGTGATGAAGCCCGAGACCGAGGGCGGTCTGTCGGTCGCCGGGCAGAAACTGACCGTCATCATGACCGAGCACGACATGTCGGTCATCTTCGGCCTCGCCTCGCGCATCATGGTGATGAACCAGGGCAAACGCATCGCGCTTGGCGCGGTCGAGGATATCCGCAACGATCCGCATGTGCGCGAGGTCTATCTCGGCAAGGAAGATCAGCACGAGGAGATCACCGCATGATCGCCGCCGAGGACATCAACGCCTTCTACGGCCCCAGCCACATCCTGTTCGACCTGTCCTTCAGCATGGCCGCATCCGAGCGCGTTGCCGTCGTCGGGCGCAATGGCGCGGGCAAGTCGACGCTGCTCAAATCGCTGATGAACGCCGGCCCGCGTGTCGTGGGCGAGGTCAGCTGGCACGGCAAGAGCCTGGGACGCAGCGCCGCCTTCAAGCGCGCCCGGATGGGTTTGCAACTGGTGCCCGAGGATCGGCGGATCTACCACCACCTCACCGTGCGCGAGAACGTGCGGATCGCCGGTCACGCACGCCCGGCCTCTGCGCCGCGCCTCGATCCGGACGCGGTGATCGCGCAGTTTCCGATGCTGGTGCCGCTGAAGGACCGGATGGGGTTTCAACTGTCGGGCGGCCAGCAGCAGATACTTGCCATCGCCCGCGCGGTTGCGGCCAGCCCCACGATCATGCTTCTGGACGAACCGACCGAGGGCGTCGCCCCGGCCATCGTCGAGGACATGGTCGGCACGATCCGGGGTCTGTGCGACGACAACGGGATGGGCCTCTTGTTGTGCGAGCAGAACCTGTGGTTCGCGCGCCAGTTGACCGACCGGATCGTGGTGATGGACACCGGACGCATTGCCTTCGACGGCACCTGGCAGGACTTCGCGGCGCGGCCCGAGATCAAGGAAACCCACCTGGCGCTCTGATCGCTGGCGCCCCGCGCGCCGGGTTTCGCCGATGTGACACGCGGGCGCTATGCGCGGGGCGCGCGCGCGGTTAGCGTGGCGGCACAGGTTTTATCGAAAGGTTTCCTCTTATGCGCCTCGCCACCGTTTCCCTACTCGCCCTCATCGCCGCCTCGCCCGCGCTGGCCGACGAGGTGTTTTCGCAGGCTCCGGTCTCGGCCGTCACCGTCTATCCGCAAGGGGCCGAGATGACCCTGCGCGCCACGGTCGATCTGCCGACGGGCGAGCACCGGGTGTTTCTGCCCTATGCCGGGGTTGACGACCTGACCGCGCTGCCGCGCATCAAGACCTCGCAAGGCGTGGCCATCGGCGCGCTCGGCTTTCGCCGCGCCATGAGCGTGGACCGCGACGCCCTGTTCACCGCGCCGCAGGCCGCCGCCTTTGCCCGGATCGAGGCGCTGGACGACGCGATATTGACCAAGGAAGACGCGATTGCCGAGGCGCGGGCGAATGTGCAGGCGCTCGACGCGCGGCTGGCGTTTCTCGCGGCGGTCAAGCCGGGCGAGGAGACGACCGCCGAAACCCTTCTGGCGCTCGCCAACACGATCACCACCGAGACCGCCGCCGCGCAGGCCGGCAAGGTTGCCGCCAGCGCCGCGCTGCGCCCGATGCTGGACGAGCTTTCCGACCTGCAAACCGACCGCAAGGCGGCGCAGCGCGATTTCGACCGCCTCGCACCCCCCGCCGAAGTCAGCGACATGCTGGTGGTCGATGTGGTGGTAGACGCTGCCGGACCGGTCACGCTGGAACTGACCGAATTGACCCGGAACGCGATGTGGGAGGTCGATTACGACCTCGACCTGCACCGTGATGCCGGCAGCATCGAGATCGCGCGCAAGTTGATCGTGGTTCAGGAAACCGGGCGGGTCTGGACGGACGCCGCGCTGACCCTTTCGACGGCGCGTCCGGGCGAGGCGGTCGGACCGTCGCCCGTCGACCCCGATCAGGCGCGCATCTACGAGGAACTGCCACTGGTGCGCGGTGGCATCGCCGCGCCGGCGCCGATGGCAGAGCGCGAAATGGCCGCCGATACGATGGGCGCGGTGATGGAGGAACCGAAATTCGCCACGGCAAGCCTTCAGGTCGACGGGCTGTCGCTGTCCTATGTCTATCCCGATCCCGTCACCATCGCCTCGGGCGAGGCCGCCGAGCTTGCGCTCGATACTCTGACGGTCGATGCCGATCCTTCGATCCAGGCCGCGCCACGCTATGACGAGACCGCTTTCGTGATGGCCAGGCTGACCAACACCACCGGCGAGCCGATCCTGCCCGGAATGGCAAATATCCTGCGCGATGGATACCTTGTCGGGCGCGAGAGCATCGCGCTGATCCCCGCCGGGGCCGAAACCACCCTGCCCTTCGGCCCGATCGAAGGCATCCGGCTTGAAACCATCTTCGCGCGCAATGCCGAGGGCGATAGCGGCATCATCGCCCGCTCCAACACCCGCGAACAGCAGATCACCTTCACCGTCGAGAACCTGACCGACGAGGCGCAGGAGGTGCGCGCGTTTTTCCCGCTGACCTATTCCGAGCAGCAGGACCTGCGGGTGAAGGTGACGGCGCAGCCGCAACCGGACGAGACCGACATCGACGACAAGCGCGGCGTTTCGGCCTGGGATCTGTCGCTGGCGCCGGGCGAAACCAAGCGCGTCGAGATCACCGTCTCGCTGGGTTGGCCGGAGGGACAGATGCTGAACTGGTATCCCTGATCTCGCCCGTCCCTGACGCTTGACGTCGACGTCATCTTTTCCGGGTCGCAATCACAGGTTGCGGCCCGGATGTCGTTTTTGGGGTGGTCCAACCGATTCTCTGGCGGTGCCGAAAGGGAATCATCTGGTGATTCTTCCTGCCACATCTGTGGCAAAATTTGGCGAAACATGGCGGTGATGCGGTCACGAAACGCTCTTGCGGGGGAAAAAAGGTGTCAAAATGGTGAATCGCCACCTTCTTGCCGCATTTAAGCAGAATTCCCGCCCGATTCCGGGATGATCTTGTTCATATCGGAACAGAAATAAGACGACGGAAGACAAAAATATGGCTGCCACCATAGACACCAAGCAGACCGCAAGGATCCTGGTCTTCAAACGCCGCTCCAAGGGCGTCGTCCGGACCGATCGCAAGCGCCGTCTGCCACCGATCACCAGCGCCGAGATCGATACCATCTTCGACAACGCGCAGGAGAAAAACACCCGAGACCGGGCGGTCTGACGACCGGATCGCCCGCTGCCAACCACTCACGAGTATGCCACTCACACATCGGCCAACTGGCCACAATACTGGGGAAGAACTATGAAAAACAACGTCATCGCCTTCGACTGCACCCGCCTTGCCGACCGCCGCGCCGCTGCCACGGACGCCGCCACCGGACTGCGCGACAACGTCGTCTCCATCACCGAATTCCGCAACCGGATCCGCACGCTCCGGACCGCCTCGGGCGTGTTCTTCACCAGCCGCGTTCTCTGCACCTTCGGCAGCGTCGCCTGAGCGAAAAAGACAGATCCCATTCTTGCGAAAACCCAGGAGAAACCCAGATGACCAACGTCACCCTTCTTGAAAAAGCCCGCCGTGGCCGCGCAACCGCAATCGCCTCGCTGAACTCCGGCCAGAAGCGCTCCGGCGAGGTCGTTTCGATCTTCGACAGCGCCTTCGAGCGGTCGCACAACCACGCTGTTGTCCCGGTGCGCACCCATGTCATCGAGTTCCGCTCGACCCGCAGCGCCGTGGCCGCAGAACGCGGTCTGGCCGCCTGATCCCGCGACGGCAGGCGCATTGCGCGCCTGCCCGCCTCGCTCGCGCGAAAGGCGAGTTTTGCCTTCAGCCCGAGCCCCAGAAAAACCGCACCAGGTGAAACAGGACCGGCGCCGAGAACACCACGGAATCGAGCCGGTCGATGAACCCGCCCTGCCCCGGTATGAGATGGCCCCAATCGCGCACGCCCTTGTCGCGCTTGATCGCCCCCATCACCATTCCGCCGCCATAGCCGACCAGCGACACGGTGGCCGACATCAGGCCGGCCTGCCAGATGTTGAACGGCGTGATCCACCACAGAAGCGTTCCCATCGCCGTGCCGATGAGCACCGCGCCCACCAGCCCCTCCCAGGTTCGCGAATGTGGCACGTTTGGCGCAATGCGGTGCCGCCCGATGATCCGTGGCGCGACGAAATGCGCCATGTCGGCGGCCTGCACCACGATGGTCAGCCAGGCGATCAGCAGGATCGCCTTGTGCGAATAGCCTGGAATATCGAGCCAGAGCAGTGCCGGGGCATGTGAGGCCGCAAAGATGCACAGCATCAGCCCCCACTGGGTTTCGGCCACCCGCGTCAGAAACCCCGAGGTGTCGCCGCGCAGCACCGCCAGCACCGGCAGGAACAGGAAGGCATAGACCGGGATGAAGATCGTCATCAGGTTGATCCAGCCGGCCGCCACGAACACGTATTGCAAGGGCAGCGCCACGAAGAACGAGAACATGAGAACCCAGTGATCGGCGCGGCGCTTGGCGGTCAGGGTCAGGAACTCGCGCAGGGCGGCGAAGGACAGGATCGCGAACAAGACGACCACCCCGATCCGGCCAAAGAGTGCCGCCAGCGACAGCAGCACGACCATCGCCCACCATGTATTGATCCGGGTGAACAGGGTTTCGATCAGGATGCTGTTGCCTTCGGGCACGACCCAGCGCCGCAGCGCGCCCGCCCCAAGCGTTGCGGCGGTCAGGGCAAGGAACAATCCGGTCAGAAGCGCGGCAAAGTCGGCGTGGACCATCACTCACCCCCTTTCGCCAGCGATTCGAGCGCATCATGCGCGCGGCCAAGGAAACTTGCCTTGTCCTCGCCCGGCGCGATGTGGACCGGCGGGCCGAACGTGACGGTGCAGATCAGCGGCACCGGCACGACCTCGCCCTTGGGCAGCACCGAATTGAGGTTGTCGATCCAGGTCGGAACCAGATCGACCTCGGGGCGGTTGCGGGCAAGATGGAAAAGCCCGGACTTGAACTCGAGCAGCGGCGCATCGGTCAGGTTGCGCTTGCCCTCGGGAAACAGGATCAGGCTTGCGCCATCATCAAGCGCTGCGATCATCCGCGCCACCGGGTCTTCGTCCTCGGCCCGTGCGTCCGCGTCGCGGTTGATCAGCACCGCCTTGAACACGTCGCGCCCGGCAAAGGCGCGCAACCTGTTCTTGAGCCAGTAGTCCGAGGCCGCGACGGGCCTTGTGTTGCGGCGCAGGAAGTTCGGCAGCACCGCCCAGATCAGCACGAAATCCGCGTTCGAGGTGTGGTTGGCGAAATAGACCCGCTTGCGCGGAACCGGCTCGGTCCCCGCCCAGATCGCCCGTGGCGCCGTGACGAGGCGGATGAACAGCGTGATCGCGTGCACGGCGATCGCCGCTGCGGCCGATCTGATCACGGCGATCCTCCCAATGGCGTCGCTTCGGTCAGTCAGACCGGCACGAAGTTCCCGCTCTCGGCATTGTAGCACATCAGATCGCCCTCACCGATGTCGTGCCACAGACCGTGCAGGGTCATCACCTCGGCGTCGACCGCCTCCTTGACGAAGGGAAAGGTCATCAGGTTTTCGAGCGACACGATCACCGCCTGTTTCTCAAGCTCCGCGACACATTCCTCGCCCGACCGGTTTTCCTTGATCCGGTCGTAGCCGGGCTTGAGCAGGTCCATCCAGCGGCCCGTGAAACTGGTATCCTCGGTCAGCTCCGGGGCCGCACCCGTGGTCATGTCATAGAACCCGCGCACACCGCCGCAGCTCGAATGTCCGATCACGATGATATGCGCGACCTTCAGCGCCGCGACCGCGTATTCGATCGTTGCCGAGGTGCCGTGCCGCTTGCCGTCGGGCTCGTAGGGCGGCACGAGGTTGGCGATGTTGCGGTGGATGAAGAACTCGCCCTGATCCGCACCGAAGATCGAGGTGACGTGGACGCGGCTGTCACAGCACGAGATGATCATCGCACGCGGATGCTGCCCCTCGGAGGCCAGCCGGCGATACCAGGACTTGTTCTCGGTGTAGGATGTCGCCTTCCAGCCGTGGTAGCGATGAACGAGATAGTTTGGAAGTGGCCGCGCGTGTTTCATGATCTCGCCTGACTTTCGTGAATCCTGTGCCGTCTAATATGTCGGTTTTTCGAGAAATTCGAGCGATTTATGATTGTCGCGGAAACCTTTTCTTGAGGCAGACTTGCCATGGTGCGGCGGGTGTCGGGGGGAATTGGGGTGTGAAAGTGATTGCCGTTTTGAGACTACGCCATGAAGAACCGGTCCGGCTAGACCGGGACCAGTTGGAAATCATGTATCGCAATCTTGGTCCGGCCGGGGCCGACAAGGTTGTCAACCACGCGCTCGAGGATCTTGCGGCGGCGCTGTCCTGTGCCGGCAAGCAATACCGCAGCCACAGGTTCGACCAGATGCGCGCGACGCTCCGGGCGCTGATCGGGGTGTCGCGCCAGCTTGGGCTGACCTCGACCGCCCGCGTCGCGCGCGATGTGCTCGACCTGTCGGACACGACCGATGCGGCGGCGCTCGCCGCGACGATGGCGCGACTGGAACGGATCGGGGAAAGCTCGCTCATGGCGATCTGGGACTTGCAGGATCTTTCGATCTGACCGCCCCTTGCGGGCCGGCGCGCAAGGCGTAGTCTGGCGAAAATGCAAACCCGGATCGGACCCAGATGACCCTGACCTTCGCCGCCGCCACCGATGACAGCCTGCCGCTTCACCTTGTCGCCAAGGGGGGGCTGGATGCGTTCGTCGAACGGCTTGACCCGGCGCAGCGCGCCTGGGTCCGGGCCAGTGCGTTCAAGGCCGGGCTGGGCGAGGTTCTGGCGGTGCCCGGCCCCGACGGCGCCCCGGCGCTGGTACTGGTCGGCTACGGCGACGCCGAGGCGCGACGGCGCAGCCGGTTCGGCCTGGCCTCCGCCCGCGCCGACCTGCCCGATGCGACCTATCATCTGGTTTCCGATCTCGACGGCATGGAGCTGAACGAAGCGGCGCTGGGCTGGCTGCTGGCTGGCTACCGCTTCACCCGCTACCACGACGCGCCAGCACCGAAAGCGCAACTGGTCGCGCCCGCCGGCATCGACGCCGCCCGGCTCGAGGCGATCGCGGCCGGCGAGGCGCTGACGCGCGATCTGATCAACACGCCCTCGTCGGACATGGGGCCGGACGAGCTTGAGGCCGCCGCGCGCGCGTTGGCCGGGGATTTCGGCGCCGATATTTCGGTCATCACAGGCGAGGCGCTGCTGGCCGGGAACCTGCCGATGATCCACGCGGTCGGCCGCGCCTCGCCGCGCGCACCCCGGCTGATCGACCTGCGCTGGGGCGGCAAGGGGCCGACCCTGACGCTGGTCGGCAAGGGCGTGTGTTTCGACACAGGCGGGCTGAACCTCAAGCCCGGCGCCTCGATGGGGCTGATGAAAAAGGACATGGGCGGTGCCGCGACCGTGCTCGGGCTGGCGCGGATGATCATGGCGCTGGGGGTCAAGCTGCAACTGCGGGTCCTGATCCCGGCGGTGGAAAACGCCGTCAGCGGCAACGCCTTTCGCCCCGGCGACATCCTGACCAGCCGCAAGGGGCTGAGTGTCGAGATCAACAATACCGACGCCGAGGGGCGGCTGGTGCTGGCCGACGCACTGGCACTGGCGGATGAGGAGATGCCTGACCTCGTGATCTCGATGGCGACGCTGACTGGTGCGGCGCGGGTGGCGGTCGGGCCGGACCTTGCACCGTTCTACACCACCGACGACGCGGACGGGGCGGCGGTGAAGGCGGCGGCTGCCGCGGTCGCCGATCCGGTCTGGCAAATGCCGTTCTGGGAGCCTTACGAGCCCTTGATCGAACCCGGCATCGCGGACCTCGACAACGCGCCTTCGGGCGGCATGGCGGGCTCGATCACCGCCGCGCTGTTCCTGCGCCGCTTTGTCACCGACACGCCGCGCTACATGCATTTCGACATCTACGGCTGGCAACCCAAACCCGCCCCGGCGCGGCCCAAGGGCGGGGTCGGTCAGGGCGCGCGCGCGCTTCTGGCGGCGCTGCCGGAGCTGTTGTCGCTGTGAGCGATCCGCGCCGCACTCCTGCCAATGGCCGGGTCGCGCATGTCGCGCTGCAAGGGACGGTCGCGGCGGAACGCTATGTTGCGCCGGTGCCGCTGGCGGTCGGGCATGTGACCACGCCGCTGCGCGAACGCCCCTATGACATCGACGCGCCGCGCCAGAAGGAACTCTTGCTGGGCGAGGTCTTCGAGGTGCTTGACGACGATGGCACTTGGGCCTTCGGTCAATGCGTCCGGGATGGCTATGTCGGCTATGTGCTGCGTGCCGCGCTTGTGGACATGGCCTGCACCCCGACCCACGTGATCGCCGCGCGCCAGTCGCTGCTGCTGGATCATCCGCGCGTCAGGAACTCGGACGACCCGCTGATTCTGTCATTCGGCACGCGCGTCGAGGTGCTCGACACGGTCGATGACTTTGCCTCGGTGATGCTGCCCTTCACGTTCGAAACCCGCGACGTGCACAAGACGACCACTGGCGGCTACCTCCCCCTCGCCCATCTGCGCGCGGTCGATACGCCTGAAACCGACCCGGTGGCGGTGGCCGAGCGGTTTCTCGGCACGCCCTATCACTGGGGCGGCGATTCCGGCTGGGGCATCGACTGTTCCGGGCTGGTGCAGGCGGCGCTGATCGCCTGCGGGATCGACTGCCCGCGCGACAGCGATCAGCAGGCGGAGCTGGGCGACGAGGTGACCGGCGACCTGAGGCGCGGCGATCTGATCTTCTGGCGCGGTCACGTCGCGATGGCGCTGGACGGCCGCGAAATGATCCACGCCAGCGCGCATCGCATGGCCGTCGTCCGTGAGGATATTCAGACCGCGACCGACCGGATTGCCGCCAAGGGCGACGGTCCTGTCATCGCCCGGCGCAGGATCACTCGACCGCGCGGATGAACTTGCGGTCGAACACCCGCAGCACCATTGCAAGGTCCTGCCCGCGCTTGAGGATCTGCCCGTCCATCGCGATCACCGCGTATTGCCCCTGCTTGCCGCGCAGCTTCGGGCGCTTCTCGATCCGGTAGATCGGGTGCTCGGCGGTGCGCCGGAACACCGAAAACACGGCGGCTTCCTTGAGAAAGCTCATGCCGTAGTCACGCCACTCACCGGCCGCGACCATCCGGCCATAGACCCCCAGAATCGCCCCAAGCTCGCGACGGTCGAAGGTGACCTTGTCGTCGGCATGTTTTCCGGGAAAAGGGGTCGGTGCCTGTATGTTCATAAGGAAAGGATGGGGCCAAGCTGCGTGCAAATCAATCCCTGCGTGTCCCGGTTCGAATCTGAACACGAAAACGCCCCCGGTTTTCCTCGCTTCGCTCTTAGTCCCGCCCGTATTGCCGGTGATGATCAACAGGTAATCGGGCCAGTGGCTCGACCCCGGTGCCGCAACCAACAGCCCCCACCCAGTTCGCGGCACCGGGGGGTTTTCTTTCCCCACACGGACAACCTGCCTTCGCGCAAACCGCTGGCCTTGCGCGTCGTGCCTGCGTCAGCCGCAGATGAGCGAGACGATCCTTCCCGCCGCATCGACCCGGATATCGAGCCGCTCAGCGTTGTAATCCATCGTCACGGCCTCATCCGGCCCCGCCACTCGCATCGGTTCGTAGTCCACCGCGTCAAGCACGCTTCGATGCTGCCCGATCAGGCCCTGAAGCTCATCCGCCGGGCAAGTCCCGGTCGTGGGCGCGGCCGTCTCGACACAGGCGGCAAGGCCGAGCGTCAGTGCCGCCGACAGGGGCAGCGCGGCAAGGGTGTTTCGCATGGTCGCCTCCTCGTTTCGCCCCATCAAGCCGTGCGCGGGTTCCGACCGCAAGCCCGTCGTCCGGTGCTGGCGAAAATCCGCAAACGGTTTACCTTGGCGGCGGCGCGGGCCAGAGTGGCCGCGCCGGCCCAGCCGGCAGATTTCGGGAAAGGCACAACATGGCAAATGGCGGCACAAAACTCCTCGCGGTCCTGATCGACGGCGACAATATCGCGGCAAAGCACGCCGAGGCGATCCTGCGCGAGGTCACCACCTATGGCGAACCCGCACTGCGCCGGGTCTATGGCGACTGGTCGTCCTCGGGGATGAACGCCTGGGCCAAGAAGGTGCAGGCGTTGGGGCTGGTCGCGCATCAGGAATCGGCCCACACCAAGGGCAAGAACGCCACCGATATCGGGCTGGTGATCGACGCGATGGACCTGTTGCATACCGGCCGGTTCAACGGCTTCGTTCTGGTAAGTTCCGACAGCGATTTCACCGCGCTGGCGAACCGCATCCGCGAACAGGGGCTGGACGTGATCGGGATCGGCGAGAGCAAGACGCCCGAGAGCCTCAAGAACGTCTGCACCCGTTTCGTGATGATCGAGAACATCACCGAGCAGCGCACCGAAGAGACCACCGCCAAACCCTCGAAACGCTCGCCGCAAGAGGCGCTGCCGCTGATCTTCACGGCGATGGAGAAGATCGACCAGGAGGGCGAGTGGTATCAGCTTGGCCAGATCGGGCAGGCGATCCAGGCCGACCACCGCGACTTCGACACCAGAAGCTATGGCAAGGCCAAGCTCTCGGACCTGATCCGCGAGCTCAAGCGCTTCGAGACCAAGCGCGAGGGAAACCATGTGCTGTTGCGGCGGCTGGATTGAGGCATCATGCGCACTTGCGTTACGGCCCGGTTTGGCTAGTTTGGAACAATTCCAAACAAGAGGTTTCAGATGATCCCCGGAATCACCAGCGGACGGCGTCGATTTTCCGATCTGAGCGAACAGGAAGTGCTCGCGCTCGCGATCTCGAACGAAGAGGATGATGCGCGGATCTACCGGCAATATGCCGAACGCCTGCGCGTCGACTACCCGGCTTCGGCCAAGGTGTTCGAGGAGATGGCGCTTGAGGAGGACGAGCATCGCCGCCGCCTGATCGAGGCGCATCAGCGCCGGTTCGGCAACGTCATTCCGCTGATCCGGCGCGAGCATGTATCGGGCTTCTATGCCCAGAACCCGGTCTGGCTTATCGAGAATCTCGGGCTGGAGCGGATGCGCGCCGAGGCCAGCGAGATGGAGCGTCAGGCCGAGAGGTTCTATCGCAAGGCCGCCGACCGCTCGACCGATGCCGACACGCGGATGCTGCTGGGCGATCTGGCAGCGGCCGAGGCCGGGCATAACGAACTGGCCAGCGCGCTCGAGGCAAAGCATCTGGCCGGCGATGCGCGTTCGGCCGAAGACAAGGCCGCCCAACGCCAGTTCGTGCTGACCTGGGTGCAGCCGGGGCTGGCCGGGCTGATGGACGGGTCGGTCTCGACGCTGGCGCCGATCTTTGCCACCGCCTTCGCGACGCAGGACACCCACACGACCTTTCTTGTCGGCCTCGCCGCCAGCATCGGGGCCGGTATCTCGATGGGCTTCACCGAAGCGGCCTCGGACGATGGCGAATTGTCGGGGCGCGGCAGCCCCGTGAAACGTGGAATCGCCTCGGGCGTGATGACCACGCTGGGCGGGTTGGGCCACGCCCTGCCCTACCTGATCGCGGATTTCTGGACCGCCACGATCATCGCGATGATCGTCGTCTTCATCGAGCTTTGGGCGATCGTCTGGATCCAGAACCGCTTCATGCAGACACCGTTCCTGCGCGCCACCTTCCAGGTGGTTCTGGGCGGAGCACTGGTGTTCGCGGCGGGTGTGCTGATCGGCGCCGGCTGAAACCGCGCGCCGTCTTGCCCATGGCTCTTGTCCCGCCCGCGTGCTAGGCGGCGGCCATGTTTGCCGTCCTGACCCAGACCGCGCCGTTTTTCGCCCTGATCGGCCTTGGCTATGGCGCCGGGCGCACGGGGTTTTTCGGCCCGGCGGCAACGGCGGCACTGACCAAGTTCGTGTTCTACTTTGCCCTGTCGGCGATGCTGCTCCGGTTCTCGGCCAACCTGCAACTCGGTGATGTCTTCGACTGGATTTTCGTCTGGGCCTATCTTCTGGGAACCGGCCTTGTCTATCTGCTGGTCACCGCCGTCGCGCTGATCCGGGGGCGCGGCATCGAGGAAGCGGCGGTCGAGGCGCAATGCGGCGTGATCGGCAATTCCGGCTTTCTCGGCATCCCGCTTCTGGCCATGCTGATGGGCGAGGCCGCGATCGGGCCGGTGATGATGGTGCTGGCGGTCGATCTGGTGGTGTTCGGCAGCCTGATCGTGATCCTGATCACCGGGCATCGCGACGGGCGGATCTCGCCGCGCGCGCTTGTCACCGTCGGCAAGGGGCTTCTGACCAACCCGATGATCGTGTCCATCGTGCTCGGGTTTTCCTGGTCGGCGACCGGCGCACCGCTGCCCGGCCCGGTGAATGAATTCCTGGTCATCCTCGGCGCCGCCGCCACTCCCGGCGCGCTGTTCGCCATCGGCGCGTCGCTGGCGACGAAGTCGGCCGAGCGGCTTTCGGTCGCGGTCTGGCTCAGCACCTCGAAACTGGTGCTGCACCCGGCGGCGGTGGCGCTGATGGCGCTGGTGGTCTTCCCGGTCGAGCCCTTCGCGGCCAGCGTGATGATCGCCGCCGCCGCCCTGCCGGTGGCCGGAAACGTCTATATCCTGGCGCAGCATTACGGCGTCGCCCCGCAACGGGTGTCCGCCTCGATCCTGGTGTCGACGGCGGTGTCGATCCTGACGGTGTCGGCGGTGATCGCATGGGTGAGCCTGTGATCTACGTCGATGCCGATGCCTGCCCGGTGAAGGACGAGATCGAGCAGATTGCCACCCGCCACGGCGTCAGGGTTGCCGTGGTGTCGAACGGCGGCTTGCGCCCCTCGGCCAATCCGCTGGTCGAGATGGTCTATGTCCCCGACGGGCCGGACATCGCCGACATCTGGATCGCCGATCGCGCCGGGCCGGGCGACGTGGTCGTCACCGGCGACGTGCCGCTGGCGGCGAAATGCGTGGCCGCAGGCGCGCAGGTGATTCGCCACAATGGCGAGGCCTTCACCCCCGCCAACATCGGCAACCAGCTTGCCAGCCGCGACCTGATGGCCGACCTGCGCGCCAGCGATCCCTTCCGGCAGGGCGGCGGGCGGCCCTTCTCCAGGGCCGACCGCGCCCGGTTCCGCGATGCGCTGGAACGTGCGTTGCGCGCCGCAGCACAGGTCCCGCGCGCCTGACTCCCCTTGCACCTCGCCCCCCTGCTTTGTAGGCAGTGGACGACACATGAGGGGGTGCCCATGCCACACAGCGATCCGAAGACCCTGGTTTCGACCGGCTGGCTGGCCAGGCACCTGGCCGACCCCGATCTGCGCCTGATCGACGCGTCATGGTATCTTCCTGCCGACAACCGCGACCCCAGGGCGGAATACGAGGCAGCCCACATTCCCGGCGCACGGTTCTTCGATATCGACGACATCGCCGACCTGCGCTCGGACCTGCCGCACATGGTGCCGCCGGTCGAGAAGTTCATGAGCCGGATGCGCGCGATGGGCATCGGCGACGGGCATCAGGTGGTGGTCTATGACGGTGCCGGGCTTCTGTCGGCGGCGCGGGTGTGGTGGCTGTTTCGCCTGATGGGCAAGATGGACATCGCCGTGCTCGACGGTGGCTTGCCGAAGTGGATCGCCGAGGGCCATCCGACCGAGGACATGCCGCCGGTGGTGCGTGACAGGCACATGACGGTCAGCCGTCAGGCCGATCTGGTCAAGGACGTGACGCAGGTGGCTGCCGCCTCGAAGCTCGGCGACTGGCAGATCCTCGACGCCCGCTCGGCTGGCCGCTTTCGCGGCGATGAACCCGAGCCGCGCGAGGGGCTGCGCAAGGGCCACATCCCGAATTCGCGCAACCTGCCCTACGGCGACCTGTTGAACGAGGACGGCACGATGAAAGCGCCCGACGCGCTGAAAGCCGCCTTCGAGGCGGCGGGGATAGATCTCGCCCGCCCGGTGATCTCGACCTGCGGGTCGGGCGTGACCGCCTGCATCCTCGACCTCGCCCTCACCCGCATCGGCCACCCCCGCCACGCCGTCTATGACGGGTCATGGGCGGAATGGGGCATGTACAACGATCTGAAGATCGCAACCGGAGACTGACCGACCATGTTTGAGCACCTCAAGCCGCAGCCCGTCGACAAGATCATGGCGCTGATGCAGCAATACCGGGCCGATCCGCGCGACAACAAGGTCGACCTCGGAGTCGGCGTCTACAAGGACGCGACCGGCAACACCCCGGTGATGCGCGCCGTGAAGGCCGCCGAACAGCAATTGTGGGAGCTTCAGACCACCAAGACCTATACCGGCCTCGCGGGCGATCCCGCCTTCGGGATGGCGCTGTCCGGGCTGGTGCTGGGCGATAGCGTGCCGGATGACCGGCTGGCCTTTGCCGCCCAGCCGGGCGGCACCGGCGCGATTCACCAGGCGCTCGAACTGGTCAAGATGGCGGCACCCGAGGCGACAATCTGGATTTCCGCCCCGACCTGGCCCAATCACCCCTCGATCATCCGCCACCTCAAGCTGGCGATCGCGGAATACCGCTATTTCGACGATGAAACCCGCGCGGTGGATTTCGCCGGGATGATGGAAGACCTCGCGCGCGTCAAACCCGGCGACGTGGTGCTCCTGCACGGCTGCTGTCACAACCCGACCGGCGCCAACCTGACGTTGCCGCAGTGGGACGAGGTTGCCACCCTGATCGGCGAGAAGGGCGCGCTGCCGTTCATCGACATCGCCTATCAGGGTTTCGGCGACGGGCTCGAGGAAGATGCCGCCGGCACGAGGCTGGTCTGCGAGCGCCTGCCGCAAGTTCTGATCGCGGCATCGTGCTCAAAGAACTTCGGCGTCTACCGCGAGCGTGTCGGCCTTCTGATGGCGGTTGCGCCGGATGCGGCAACCCGCGGCGTGACCCAGGCCAACCTGACCCACCTCAACCGGCAGAACTTCTCGTTCCCGCCCGACCACGGCGCGCGGCTGGTGACGATGATCCTCGAGAACGAAGCCCTCCGCGCCGACTGGGCCTCGGAACTCGAGGACACGCGCAACGGCATGCTCGGGCTGCGCACCCAACTGGCCGATGCGCTGCGGTCGCGCACCGGGTCGGACCGTTTCGGTTTTCTCGCCCAGCACCGCGGCATGTTCTCGCGCCTTGGCGCAACACCCGAACAGGTCGAACACATGCGCGACAAGCACGGCATCTACATGGTCTCGGACTCGCGCATGAACATCGCCGGGCTGAATACGAAAACCGTCGACCTGCTGGCCGATGCCATCGTCGACGCCGGGGTGTAGACCAAGCCGCTCGCGTCTTCATCTTGGCAAAATACTCCGGGGGTGTGGGGGCAGCGCCCCCAGCCTTTCAACCGTTGGTGAACTCCGGATAGGCCTCCATCCCCATCTCGGCGCGGTCCAGCCCCTTGACCTCGGCCTCTGCACCGACCCGTAGCCCAAGGGTCGCCCGCAGGACCATCCAGACCCCACCCGACACGGTAAAGACGAACCCGCCGACGATCAGGATCGGGACCACCTGACCAAATACCGTCGCCTCGCCATTGCTGAACAGCACCGCGATGGTGCCCCAGATCCCGGTGAACAGATGCACCGGGATCGCGCCGACGACGTCGTCGATCTTCAGCCGGTCAAGCAACGGCACCGCGAACACCACGATCACCCCGCCGATACCCCCGATCTGGCTGGCCATGCCGAGCGACGGCGCCAGCGGTTCGGCGGTGATCGACACCAGCCCGGCCAGCGCGCCGTTCAGCACCATCGTCAGGTCGATCTTGCGGTAAAGAATCTGGGTCAGCAGCAAGGCGGCCAACGCTCCGCCAGCAGCGCCCGCGTTGGTGTTGGCGAAGATCCGGCTGATGTCGGCGACGTTGCCGGCGGTGTTCATGTAGAGTTGCGAGCCGCCGTTGAACCCGAACCAGCCCAGCCACAGGATGAAGGTGCCCAGCGTCGCCAGCGTCAGATTGGAACCGGGGAAGGCGTTGACCTTGTCGCCGGGGCCATATTTGCCAAGACGCGGGCCGAGGACAAGCGCGCCGGCCAGCGCGGCCCAACCGCCGACCGAATGCACGACGGTCGAACCGGCGAAGTCGTGAAACCCGAACGCGGTGTCAAGAAACCCGCCGCCCCATTTCCACGACGCCTGCACCGGGTAGATCAGGCCGGTAAGCACCAGTGTGAAGATCAGGAACGGCCACAGCTTGATCCGCTCGGCCAGCGCGCCCGAGACGATCGAGGCGGTGGTGGCGCAGAACATCATCTGAAAGAAGAAGTCCGACCCGACCGAGGCATAGCCGAGGTCGGTGTCGGGCGCGCCGCCGACCGGCTCGAGCACCGCAGGCGCAAAGGCCCCCAACACGCCGGTGATGGTCCAGCCCTCGCCCGGATACAGCAGGTTGTAGCCGATCAGGTAAAACATGATCGCCGCAATCGCGAACAGCGCGATGTTCTTGGTCAGTTGCATGGTGACGTTCTTCGAGCGCACCAGCCCGGCCTCGAGCATCGAAAACCCCGCCGCCATCCAGAACACCAGAACGCCGGTGACGAGAAACATGAAGGTGTTGAAGATATAGCCGATCTCGTCGCTCGGCGGCGTCTGGTCCGTCCCCTGTGCGACGCCGGTTACCGGCAGCAAGAATGCCACGGTCGTAAGGATGAGAAGGAGTCTGGATTTCATGTTCGTGCGTCCTTTGTCTTTCGCATGGCGCGGCTTGCAACACACATTCAGGCAAGCGCCCGGACCGACTGGGCGGCAAGAAATCAAGGCGGGTTGGGAGTGAGAAAACCGGCAATCACCCGGATTTCTTGCATCTGCACGGCGTCTTGCCCGATTTGCGGGCAAAATGTGAACCGGCAGGGCGCGGCTTGCATCCTTGCCTCTCGTCATTGCGACCCCGAGTCGCTAAGTTGCGGGTGAGAGAGCAGGTCGGACAAAGCAATAATGGCCAAGAACGGTTCCCGGCGCCCACCGCTGGTCGCGGACAAGAGGCAATCACGCGCGCCGCGCAAGGCGGAACCCGGTCGGCCCAAGGGCCGCAAATCCCGCACGCCCAGACCGCCCAGACGCCGCCTTCCCTGGCTGATCGCCCTGCCGCTCGCGCTGATCCGCTGGGTATTCAGGGTGTTCTACAAGCTGGCGCTGACCGCTGCCGTCACGCTCGCGCTCCTGCTCGGGGCGGGTATCCTTTATTACACCACCTCGATGCCGTCGCTCGACAAGCTGGCCGACGGGCGCGCGCGCGGGTCGGTCACGCTGCTTGACCGCTATGGCGATGTGTTCGCCTGGCGCGGCGAGCAATATGGCGGGCTGATCACCGTCGACAACGTCTCGGACGTGCTGAAAAACGCCGTGGTCGCGACCGAGGACAAGCGCTTCTATCGCCATTTCGGCATCAGCCCGCGCGGCGTCGCCGGTGCCATCCGCATCAACCTGTCGGAAGGGCGCGGGCCGCTGTCCGGGCATGGCGGCTCGACCATCACCCAGCAGACTGCAAAACTCGTGTGCCTGGGTGTGCCCTACGATCCGGCCAGCGGCATGACCGATGCCGAATACGAGGCCGATTGCCGCCAGTCGAACCTGTGGCGCAAGGTCAAGGAAGCCGTCTACGCGATGGCGCTCGAGGTGAAGTTCTCCAAGGACGAGATCCTGACGATCTACCTCAACCGCGCCTTTCTGGGCTCGGGGGCCTATGGGTTCGAGGCCGCCAGCCAGCGCTATTTCGGCAAGTCCGCCGGCGAGATCGACACCTCCGAGGCGGCCGTTCTGGCCGGTGCCCTGACCGCGCCGACGCGCTACGCGCCGACCAATGACCTCGACCGCAGCTGGGACCGCGCGCTGACCGTCATCAAGCTGATGGAAGAACAGGGCTATCTCACCGCCGCCGAAGCCGCGCAGGCGCGCGCCAATCCGGCCCGATTGTCCGACGCCGCCGAGGCGCGGGCGGGCGGTTATTTCGCCGACTGGATGATGAATACCGGGCCGGCCTTCCTGACCCGCGACACCACCGAAGACGTCTTCATCCGCACGACCTTCGATCAGGACATCCAGAAAGCCGCCGAAGAGGCGCTGGCCTGGGTGTTCGAGAACAAGATCAGCCCGGAATCCCTGGCCCAGGCCGCGATCGTGGTGATGAGCTCGGACGGCGCCGTGCGCGGCATGGTCGGCGGGCGCAAGACCAAGGTCACGGGCGCCTTCAACCGCGCGACGATGGCACGGCGCCAGACCGGATCGGCGTTCAAGCCTTTCGTCTATGCCGCGGCGCTCGACCTTGGCTGGCGCTATGACAGCATCATCGAGGACGCGCCCCTTACCATCGACATCCCCGGCTCGGGGCCATGGACCCCGACCAACTACACCAACGATTTCAGGGGCTGGGTGACGCTGACCGACGCGCTGGCCAATTCGCTCAACATCCCGGCGGTGAAACTCTCCGAGGCAGTGGGGCGCGAGAACGTGCGCACCGTCGCGTCCATGTTCGGCATCGAGAGCGATCTGGCGCTTGGCCCGGCGCTGGCGCTCGGCGCGTCCGAATCGACGCTGCTCGAGATGACCGGCGCCTATGCCGGCATCCTCAACGGCGGCTCGTCGGTGACGCCCTACGGTCTGGTTGAACTGCGCCTGCTGGGCGACGATGCGCCCCTGATGGAACAGGAAGGCGGCATGGGCGAGCGGGTGATCTCGCCCCAAGCCGCGCAACAGCTGACCTACATGATGCGTCAGGTGATCCTTCACGGCAGCGGTCGGCGCGCCAACCTGCCCGACCGCGAGGCCGCCGGCAAGACAGGCACCACCACCGCGGCGCGCGACGCATGGTTCCTCGGGTTCACCGCCGATTATGTCACCGGCGTCTGGATGGGCTATGACGACAACACGCCGCTCAAGGGCACCACCGGCGGGGGCCTTCCGGCCGAGATCTGGCGCGAGACGATGGAGCGGGTCCACAGGGACCTGCCGCCGCGCCCACTGCCGATGATCCGTCCCGACGCGCTCCCGGAGGTCTCGCAGGGATTCGGCGGTCCCGGCACGGGTTTCGAAGGCACGGGCTTCGAAGGCACCGGCACCGCGTCTCCCGCCCCCGCGCCCGACAGCCTGCTCGGCGTGCTGCGCTCAATCCTCGGGATCGGCAACTAAACCGCGAAAAAAAGCCCCCGCCTGCCCCCTGCGCCGTTAACCGAAACGTAGGGCCGATGGTGCAATCTGGCGCGGTGTTTGGTGCATCGCGCGGGAAAGGGGCCAGATGACCCCGGCGGAAGAACAGGGCAGGCAGGAATTGCGCACGCATCGGCGTGCGGTCACAGGGCTGTTGGCCGCGGTCGCGCTGTTCTCGGTCTTCGTCAACCTCCTGATGCTGACCGGGCCGTTGTTCATGCTGCAGGTCTATGACCGCGTGCTGGGCAGCCGGTCCGAGGAAACGCTGCTGGCTCTGGTCATCCTGATGGCGTTTCTCTTCACGATCATGGGGGTGCTCGATTTCGCCCGTGGCCGGGTGCTGGCGCGCATCGGCGCGCGGTTTCAGGCCGGGCTGGATCGGCGGGTGTTCTCGGCGATGCTCAAGCGCGATGCGGGCGACCCCGCGGGCACGGCCCGGCGCGGCAATGCCCTACGCGATCTCGAGGCGGTGCAGCGGCTGATGTCATCGCCGGTGTTCACGGCGGTGTTCGACCTGCCATTCACGCCATTGTTTCTGGCAGGCATCCTGATCTTTCACCCGATGCTCGGCGCGCTGGCGCTGGCGGGCGGCGGGGTGCTGATGGTCGTGGCCGCCCTGAACCAGATCCTGACCGCCGCGCCGGTTCGCAATGCCAACGCCGCGATGCGTGCGGCCGATCATGTCGCCGAACACCTGCGGGCCGAGGCCGAAATGGTGCAGGCGCTGGGCATGTCGGCGAACGCCTTTCGGCGCTGGCAGACCGCCCGGCAGAAGGCGCTGGCCGACACCATCCTGTCGTCGGATCGCGCCGGACGGTTCTCGGCCCTGTCGCGCACCTTCCGGCTGTTCCTGCAATCGGCGATGCTCGGGCTCGGTGCCTATCTGGTGCTGCGCGGTGAGCTGACGGCGGGCGCGATGATCGCCGCCTCGATCCTGCTTGGCCGCGCGCTTGCCCCGGTCGACCTGGCGATCGGCCAATGGCAGCTAGTCCAACGCGCGCGGCACGGCTGGCAGGGGCTGATCCAACTGCTCAGCACCGTCCCGCCCGAGGCGCGGCGCATCGCCTTGCCGCGCCCGCGCGCGCATCTGGTCGTCGAAAGCCTGACCGTGGTGCCGCCCGGCCTGACCCAGCCCGCACTGCGGGGCGTCAGTTTCACGGTGATGCCCGGCGAAGCGCTTGGTGTGATCGGCCCATCCGGCGCTGGCAAATCGACGCTGGCACGCGCGATCACCGGCGTCTGGCGGCCCGCCGCGGGCAGGATCAGGCTCGATGGCGCGGCGCTCGACCAGTTCGACCCGGACGCACTTGGCCAGCATGTTGGCTATCTGCCGCAGCGGGTGCAGATGTTCGACGGCACCATCGCCGAAAACATCGCCGGGCTGGCCGACCCGCCCGACGATGCCGCCGTCGTCGCTGCCGCCCGCAAGGCCGCCGCGCATGAGGTGATCCTTGCCCTGCCCGATGGCTACAACACCCGGATCAGCGGTGGTGGCGGCATCCTGTCGGGCGGTCAGATGCAGCGCATCGCACTGGCGCGGGCGATGTATGGCGACCCGGTCGTGCTGGTGCTGGATGAGCCCAATTCGAGCCTCGACAACGACGGCAGCATCGCGCTGAACACCGCGATTCGCGCGATCAAGGCCGCGGGTGGCGCGGTGCTGATCATGGCGCACAGACCGGCGGCGATTGCCGAGTGTGACAAGCTGCTGGTGCTGGCGCATGGCACGGTCAAGGCCTTCGGTCCGCGTGATGAGGTGCTGGCTCGCAGCGTGCAGAACGCCCAGCACTTGCACGTGGCGCGCGCGGTCGGCCAGAGCGGCGATGTGACATGAGCACCGCGCGGCAGGACGCGGGATGGTCGGCGCGCAACCCGTTGATCCTCGGGTTTCTGGCGCTCGCTTTGCTGGTGGGCGGGTTCGGCACCTGGGCCACCACGACCCGCATCGCCGGCGCGATCATCGCGCTCGGCGCGATCGAGGTCGAACAGAACCGCCAGGTCGTGCAACACCTCGACGGCGGCATCGTCGCCAGCATCGAGGTGCGCGAGGGCGATCTGGTCGAAGCCGGGCAGGTTCTGATCCGCCTCGACGCCGAAGATGTCACCTCGGACCTCACCATAGTCGAAAGCCAGCTGTTCGAGTTGATCGCCCGCCGAGGCAGGCTCGAGGCCGAGCGCGACGACGCGCGTGACGTGGTTTTTTCCCCCGAGCTTATGGAGACCGCCGAAACCAATGCCGACATCGCAGCGATGCTCGACGGCAACCGGCGGCTCTTTCGCCAGCGGCGCGACAACCTCTGGTCATCGGTCGAGCAACTTGAAAAGCGCGCCGCCCAGATCGCCAGCCAGATCGGCGGCATCAGCGCGCAACGGGGTGCGCTGGACGCGCAGTCGCGGCTGATCGCCGAGGAACTGGCCAGCCAGCAGACCTTGCTCGACAAGGGGCTGGCGCAGGCTTCGCGCGTGCTGGCGTTGCGGCGCGAACAGGCTCGGCTGGCGGGCTCGCTGGGTGAGGTCGTTGCCGCCGGGGCGCAGGCCGAGGGACGGATCACCGAGATCGACATCGAGATCGCACGCCTTCAGGCCAAGCACCGCGAAGAGGCGTCCGAGGCGCTGAGCGCGATCGAGGGGCGCGAGCTTGAACTTGCCGAACGCCGCCGCGCCCTGCGCCACCGGCGCGATCGGCTCGACATCCGCGCGCCGGTGTCCGGGGCAGTTCACGCGATGCAGATCTTTGGCGAGGGTGCGGTGATCCGGCCCGCCCAACCCGTACTGTTCATCGTGCCTCAGGACCGACCCCTGATCATCGGCGTCCGGGTCGCGCCAATTCATGTCGACCAGATCCGCGTCGGCCAACCGGTCTTGCTGCGCCTTGCCGCCTTCAACAGTCGGACGACGCCCGAACTGGCCGGCACCGTCCGGTCGATATCGCCCGATGCGCTGACCGATGACGTCACCGGCCAGCGCTTCTATCGCGCGCGCATCGAGATGCCGGAGGGCGAGGTCGACAAATTGCCCGCAGGCACAACGCTGATCCCCGGCATGCCGGTCGACGCCTACCTGCGCACCGGCGACCGCAGCCCGCTCGCCTATCTGGTCAAGCCACTTGCGGATTATTTCAACAAGGCCCTGCGCGAGGACTAGAACCCCCCCGCCGCAGCCGGTAGCGTTGCGCCGAAACGCAACGAAAGGATTATCATCATGAGCGGATTCGAAAAACGGCTGGCCGAGCTTGGCGTCACCCTGCCCGACGCCCCGGCGCCCGCAGCCAATTACGTGCCCTACGTAGTGGTGGGCGACCTCGTGTTCATTTCGGGTCAGGTCTCGATGGCGGACGGCGCCTTTATCACCGGCAAGCTGGGCGCCGAACTGGATGTCGCTGCCGGTGCGGCCGCCGCCAGGACCTGTGCGATCAGCCTGTTGGCGCAGCTCAAGGCGGCCTGTGGCGGCGACCTTGACCGGCTCAAGCGGGCGGTAAAGCTGACCGGCTTCGTCAATTCCACTGCAGATTTCACCGACCAGCCGAAGGTCGTGAACGGTGCGTCTGACTTTCTGGTCGAGGTGTTTGGCGATGCTGGGCGGCACTCGCGCTCGGCGGTTTCGGTAGCTTCGCTGCCCTTCGGCACCTCCGTCGAGATCGAGGGAATTTTCCAACTGAAATGACGCCGCTGCCTCCGGCCTTCCTCGGCCCGCCACTGGCACATCGCGCCTATCACGACCTTACCGCCGGCCGCCCGGAAAACTCGCGCGCTGCGATCCGGGCGGCGATCGCAGCGCGCTATGGCGTCGAGATCGACGTGCAGATGTCGGCCGATGGCGTTGCGATGGTGTTTCACGACTACCTTCTGGAACGCCTCACCGGGCGGCCCGGCGCAGTGCAGCACTTCAGCGCCGCCGATCTTGCCACGACCCGGCTGATCGGCGGCGGCGAGGGCATTCCAACGCTGGCCGAGGTTGTGGCGCTGATCGCGGGCCGGGCACCGCTGCTGATCGAGATCAAGGATCAGGACGGCGCGATGGGGCCGGATGTCGGGCGGTTGGAAGCTGCCGTCGCGGCTGACCTTGCCGGTTACGGCGGCCCGGTCGCGGTGATGTCGTTCAATCCGCATTCCGTCGCGGCCTTCGGCGCCGCCGCCCCGGATATCGCGCGCGGGCTGACGAGTTGCGCCTTCGTCCCCGAAGACTGGCCGTCCCTGAACGAAAGAACCCTCGTGGCCCTGCGCGGGATGCCCGACATCGACCGGATCGGCGCGACGTTCATCAGCCACGACGCCAGCGACCTGACCAATCCGCGCGTCGCCGAGCTGAAGGCGCAGGGTCTGCCTGTGCTGTGCTGGACCATCCGCTCGCCCGAGGCCGAAACACAAGCGCGTGAGATCGCCGACAACGTGACCTTCGAAGGCTACGCCGCCGCCCTGCCCGCTTGACGCCCCGAACCCCGTCGCCTCCAATGCACCCGTAAGGCAGGCAGGATCATGGACGACGCGGCGCTTGAAATCCGGCTGCACCGCAGCCTTTCCGAGATTGCCCCCGAGGCGTGGGATGCCTGTGCCTGCCCGGACGCAGGCGGTCGGCCGCGCGACCCGTTCACCACATATCGGTTTCTCCACGCCCTCGAAGCCTCGGGCAGCGTCGGCCCCGGCACCGGCTGGGTTCCACATCATCTGAGCGCGCACATGAATGGCGAGATGATCGCGGTCGCGCCGATGTATGGCAAAAGCCACAGTCAGGGCGAATACGTGTTCGACCATTCCTGGGCCGACGCCTGGCAGCGGGCGGGCGGGCGCTACTATCCCAAGCTGCAGATCGCCGTGCCGTTCACCCCTGCCACCGGGCGGCGGTTTCTGGTGAAGCTCGGACTTGAGGCGCGCGGCATCGCGGCGTTGGTTCAGGGCGCGGTGCAGGTCGCGGCGGATAACGGGCTGAGCTCGGTTCACGCCACATTCTGCACCGAGGACGAGGCGGCGGCGGGCAAGTCGATGGGGCTTTTGCACCGGATCGGCACGCAATATCACTGGCAGAACGACGGCTACGACAGTTTCGACGCCTTCCTCGCCAGCCTGTCCAGCCGCAAGCGCAAGGCGATCCGCAAGGAACGCCGCGACGCGCAGGCGTTCGGCGGGACCATCCGGAACCTGACCGGCGACGCGTTGCGGCCCGAGCATTGGGATGCGTTCTGGACCTTCTATCAGGACACCGGCGCGCGCAAATGGGGCGCACCCTATCTGACGCGCCAATTCTTCGACATCGTGCAGGAGACGATGCGCGATGATGTGTTGCTCACGCTTGCCGAACGGGATGGGCGGGCCATTGCGGGGGCGCTCAGTTTCATCGGGCGCGACACGCTGTTCGGCCGCTATTGGGGCTGCCGCGAACATCATCCGTTCCTGCATTTCGAACTGTGCTATTATCAGGCCATCGACTTCGCCATCGCCCACAATCTGGCGCGGGTCGAGGCCGGCGCGCAGGGCGAGCACAAGCTGGCGCGCGGCTACCTGCCGGTGACGACACATTCGCTGCACTGGATTGCCGATCCGGGCCTGCGCCGTGCGGTTGCCGAGTTCGTCGCGCGTGAGGCCGAGGCGGTTGACGAGGATATCGAGATTCTTACCTCGATGGGGCCTTTCCGGCGCGGCGGTGATTGAACTTGTCGGGCTCGGATCATATATTCAAATAAACGAATGGAGCAAACATGACCTATACCATTGACCGCAAATTTCCCGGCGCCGACTTCGACGAGATCGACGCGCGCACCCGCAAGGCCCTGGCCGATAACGGCTTTGGCGTGCTGACCGAGATCGACGTCAAGGCGACGATGAAGAAGAAGATCGACAAGGACATGGATGGCTATCGAATCCTTGGCGCCTGCAATCCGGGCATGGCCTGGGAGGCGATCGGGCAGGAGCCGCGCGTCGGCGCGATGCTGCCCTGCAACGTCATCCTGCGCGAGGTTGACGGCGGCGTCGAGGTTTCGGCGGTCGATCCGCTGGCCTCGATGGCCGGGATCGACAACGACAAGTTGAAAGCGGTCGCCGGCAAGGTCGGTGACATGATGAAGACTGTGGTTGCCGCGATCTGAGGTGACGGGGCCGCCTTGCGCGGCCCCGACCTTCTACAGCGCGTCCAGCATCGTCTCGCCCGCCGAGATCTCGCACTGGCCGGGCGAATCCTCGACGTTCAGCACCTTGACCACCCCGTCGACCACCAGCATGGAATAGCGTTTCGACCGCGCGATCAGCCCGGCGGGCGGCGCGTCAAAGCGCATTCCGATTGCTTCGGTGAATTCGGCCGCCGGATCGCCCAGCATGGTGATGCCCGCCTGCGAAGCCCCGGTGTCGCGCCCCCAGACATCCATCACGAAGGCGTCGTTGACGGCGACGCAGATCACCTCGTCGACGCCCTTCGCGCGCAAATCGTCATGCACCCGGATGAAGCTGGGCACATGCGCCGAATGGCATGTCGGCGTATAGGCACCGGGCACCGCGAAGATCACCACGGTCCGTCCCTTGAGCTTGTCGCCCAGCGCCACCTGCTCCGGCCCGTCCGGCCCCATGCCCGACAGATTTGCCCCCGGTAGCCTGTCACCCACTGCGATTGTCATTTGCTTGTCTCCTGTTCACGTTTGCGTTCCATATACCCACGACTATAGGGTTCTGGACCAGAGGGATAAGAGGATATCGTGATGAGTCATGTGGTTGTGATCGGGGCCGGGCAGGCCGCGGCGTCGCTGGTGGCGAAGCTGCGGCAGAAGGGCTTTGACGGGCGGATCACGGTGATCGGCGACGAACCCGCGCCGCCCTATCAACGCCCGCCGCTGTCCAAGGCCTATCTGCTGGGCGAGATGGAGTTGGAGCGGCTTTATCTCAGGCCACACAGCTTCTACGACGATCACCACATCACGCTGCGGCTGGGCGAACGGGTCGACGCGATCGACCGCGAGGCGAAGGTCCTGCATGTCGGAGGGCACCGGGTTTCCTATGACATTCTGGCGCTGACCACCGGGTCGGTGCCCAACCGGCTGCCGGCGAAGATCGGCGGCGATCTGCGCGGGGTCTACACGGTTCGCACGCTGGCCGATGTCGACGGCATGGCGCACGAGTTCGCCGAGGGCCGGCGCGTGCTGGTGATCGGCGGCGGCTATATCGGGCTTGAGGCGGCGGCGGTGGCGGCCAGGAAGGGGTTGAAGGTCACGCTGATCGAGATGGCAGAGCGCATCCTGCAACGGGTCGCGGCGCCCGAAACCTCGACGTTCTTCCGCAAGCTGCACGGCGAGCACGGTGTCGATATTCGCGAGGGCTGTGGGCTCAGGGCGCTTACCGGAGAGGGTCATGTGAGCGGCGCGGAGCTGACCGATGGCAGCCATCTCGACGTCGATTTCGTCATTGTCGGAGTCGGCATCCGTCCCGATACCGGGCTGGCCGAGGAGGCCGGGCTTGAGATCGACAACGGCATCAAGGTCGACGCCCACGGGCGCACCTCGGATGCCTCGATCTGGGCGGCGGGCGATTGCGCCTCGTTCCCGCAAGGGGGTGGCAGGCTGCGGCTGGAAAGCGTCGGCAACGCCATCGACATGGGCGAGTTGGTGGCCGAGAACATGATGGGCGCGGGTATCGAATATGTCGCGAAACCGTGGTTCTGGTCGGATCAGTATGACGTGAAACTGCAGATCGCGGGGCTCAGCACCGGCTATGACGACATTGTCGCGCGCGCCTCCGATGGCGGCGAGAGTTTCTGGTATTTCCGTGGCGAAACCCTGATCGCAGTGGACGCAATGAACGATCCGCGCGCCTACATGGTCGGCAAGCGCCTGATCGAGTCCGGCAGATCCGCCGACAAGGCCATCGTTGCCGACCCGGACAGCGACCTCAAGGCGCTGCTCAAGGCGTGAGGATCATTGCCGGGCAATATCGCGGCCTGACGCTGGCCTCTGTCGGCAAGGGCGACGCGGCGGCGCATCTGCGCCCGACCTCGGACCGGGTGCGCGAAAGCCTGTTCTCGATGCTGGCGGGCGGGCGGTTCGGCGATCCGATCACCGATGCACGGGTCCTCGACCTGTTTGCTGGCACCGGCGCGCTGGGGCTCGAGGCGCTGTCGCGCGGCGCGGCCTGGGCCACTTTCGTCGATGACGGGCGCGTGGCGGCGCAGTTGATCCGCCAGAACATCGCCAAATGCCGCGCCGAGGGCGAAACGGCGTTCATCACCCGCGACGCCATCCGGCTCGGGCCGAACCCCGGCGCGGCGCATGACCTCGTGTTCCTCGACCCGCCCTATGGCATGGGGTTGGGGGAAAAGGCACTGGCGGCGGCGCTTGCGGGCGGCTGGATCGCGCCGCGTGCCCTGGTGGTGTGGGAGGACAGCGCCGCCATGCCACCGCCAGAGGGCTTCACGGCATTGGACAGCCGCAGATACGGCGATACCTGGATCACGTTGCTGGAGGCGTCATGACCGGGTTTGGCGAGCGCTATTCCCGCTCATAGGTCGGGTGGAATTTTCCGGCAGGCGACAGCGTGAAGATCTCGACCCCGGTCGCGGTCACGCCGACCGAGTGCTCGAACTGCGCCGACAGCGACTTGTCGCGCGTCACCGCCGTCCAGTCATCGGCCAGAACCTTGGTTTCGGGACGGCCAAGGTTCACCATCGGCTCGATCGTGAAGAACATGCCTTCTTCCAGAACCGGCCCCGATCCGGCGCGGCCGTAATGCAGCACGTTGGGCGGCGCGTGGAACACCCGCCCCAGCCCGTGCCCGCAAAAGTCGCGCACCACGCTCATCCGCTGCGCCTCGACATAGGTCTGGATCGCGGCGCCGATGTCGCCGAAGGTATTGCCCGGCCTGACCGCCTCGATCCCCTTCATCAGCGCCTCATGCGTCACCTCGATCAGCCGTTCGGCCTTGCGCGGCAGTTTTCCCGCCACATACATCCGCGAGGTGTCGCCGAACCAGCCATCGACGATCACCGTCACGTCGACGTTCAGGATATCGCCGTCCTTCAGCCGCTTGTCCGACGGGATGCCGTGGCAGACGACATGGTTGATCGAGATGCAGGTGGCGTGCTGATAGCCCTTGTAGCCGATCGTTGCCGAGGTCGCGCCGGCCTCGTTCACCATGTCCTCGACGGCCTTGTCGATCTCGCCGGTGCTCGCCCCCGGCTGCACCATCGGGGCGACGCGGTCGAGGATCTCGGCCGCCAGACGCCCGGCCTTGCGCATACCCTCGAAATCCGCGTCTTCATGGATGCGAATTCCGTTCTTGGTGATGCGGCCGCGAGTGTCCACTGGTCTCTCCTTCGGTATTTGGGGCATTAGATAAGACAGATCGCGGTTAAGGACCAGTCTACCCAGCGCTCTCTGGGGACGGATTCTGCGCCTTCCTGCCGCCAATGCCTTCACGATCAGGCGACCGGAAGGATAACCGGCAGGGCTGGACCCAGCGTGATGCCCTTGGGCGAAATGTTGGCGCCATGCGCGATCACCTCGACTCCGGCGCCATGAGCCGCCATCAGCGCGCGGGCATAATCGGGGTCGATGTCATGCGCGATCCGCACTTCGCTGGCATCTGTGCGCTGCACGAGAAACAGGACAACCGCGCGGTCGCCCTGCCGGGCCATCACCGAAAGCTCCTGCATATGCCGCGCGCCGCGCGCGGTTCGCGCGTCGGGAAACTCGGCGACACCGGGGCGGCGGCAGAGCGTCACCGATTTGACCTCGACCCAGGCATCGGGCAGGTCCTCGGCGGACAGCAGGAAATCCACCCGGCTGTTCGCGCCATATTTCACCTCGGGGCGCACATCGGTGTAGCCCGCCAGCGCCGGCACCTCACGCGAACCAAGCGCCGCCTTCAGCACCCGGTTGGGCAGCGCGGTATCGACGCCGGTGAAATGCCCGTCGATATGTTCGACCAGCCGCCAGCCGTAATCGAGCTTTTTCCTGGGGTCGTCGTTCGGCTCGAGCCAGATCCGCGTGCCCGCCACCGCAAGGCCAAGCATCGAGCCGGGATTGGCGCAATGCGCGGTGATCTCGCGCCCGTCCTCGAGCCGGCAATCGGCCAGGAAGCGTTTGTAGCGGCGGATCAGCGTGGCAGGGATGAGGGGGGTGGCAAACTCCATGCCCGCAACATGGGTGGGAGTGGCAAAGATGTCCATGCGACGATGACCGATTGGAAACCTTTGGGGCGTGGAGTAACCTGACAGGCGAACAACCACTGCGGGGAATACCATGCCCAATCCGACTGCCGCGATGCTCGTGATCGGCGATGAAATCCTGTCGGGCCGCACCCGTGACGCCAACATACACCAACTGGCGCAGGCGCTGACCGGCCACGGCATCGACCTGCGCGAATGTCGGGTGGTGCGCGACGATCACGACAGCATCGTCGCTGCGGTGCGGGCGCTGTCCGATGGCTACGACCACGTCTTCACCTCGGGCGGAATCGGGCCGACGCATGACGACATCACCGCTGATGCCATCGCGGATGCCTTCGGCGTGCCGATCGACATCCGCGACGACGCCCGCGCGACCCTGATGGCCTATTTCGAGAGCCGCGGGGTCGAGGCGACGCCGGCGCGGCTGCGCATGGCGCGCATCCCCGATGGCGCCGTGCTGATCGACAACCCGGTGTCGATCGCACCCGGCTTCACGCTGAAGAACGTGCATGTCATGGCCGGAATTCCGATCATTTTCGAGGCCATGGTGGCCAGCGTCCTGCCGCAGATCACCGGCGGCAGGCCGCTTCTCAGCCAGACGCTGCGGGTGGGCCTGGCCGAGGGCACCATTGCCGGGCCTCTGGGTGAACTGGCGGCGCGTTACCCGGACCTCTCGATCGGCTCCTACCCGTTCAGCACCAACGGCGTGTTCGGGGCCAATATCGTGATCCGCGGCCATGACGGCGCCCGGCTCAGCGCGGCGATGCTGGAGCTTTCCGCGCTGTTTTCCGAGTCGGTCGGATGACCAGACCGCTGGCCCTGCCCAGCGCCGAGCGGCTGATCGAGGTCTGCGAGGTGACCTGGCCGCCTGCCAGCCGACAGCGCATCGGCGCCTGGACGATCCGCGACGGTCAGGGCGGCGGGCAGCGGGTATCGGCGGCAACCGAGGATTGGCCGGTGACCGACGCCGATCTGCCCGTAGCCGAGGCCGCGATGCGCGCGCTGGGACAGGCACCGCTGTTTCAGGTCAGGTCAGGCGAGGATGGTCTCGATGCGCTTCTGGCACGCCACGGCTATGACCTGCACGACCCGGTTAACATCTACGCGATGCCGGTGGCCGAGCTCATGGGCGATGAGATCCCGATGGGCTTTGCCTATGCGATGTGGCCACCGCTGGAGCTTGCAAAGGAAATCTGGAACGAAGGCGGTGTCGGCGCGGGGCGTCTGGCGGTGATGAACCGCGCGCCGGACCCCAAGGCGGCGATCCTGGTCCGGGTCGGCGACAGCCCTGGCGGCGTCGGCTTCATCGGCGTCCACGACGGCATCGCGATGCTGCACGCGATGCATGTCCTGCCCGAACATCGTCGCAGGGGCGCGGCCCGGCTGATCCTGAAAAAAGCGGCGCACTGGGCGGCAGAAAACGGCGCAGACGTCCTCAGCCTGATCGTGACGCAGGGAAACCACGCCGCTAACCCCCTATATGTATCGCTTGGCATGCGGCTGGTAGGCCACTATCACTACCGCCGATTGGCGGAAGGAAATTGAGATGAGCGAAAAGATCACGGCGCTTGACCTGCCGATGCTGGACCCGTTGCCGGAAGCGACGCAGAAATACTTCGACATCTGCGATGACAAGCTCGGGCTGGTGCCGAATGTGCTGAAGGCCTACGCCTTCGACATCGACAAGCTCAACGCCTTCACCGGGCTCTATAACGACCTGATGCTGGCGCCCTCGGGGCTGTCCAAACTCGAGCGCGAGATGATCGCGGTGGTGGTCAGTTCGCGAAACCACTGCTGGTATTGCCAGGTTGCCCACGGGGCCGCGGTGCGCGAATTGTCGGGCGATCCGGCGCTGGGCGAGGCGATGGTGATGAACTTCCGCGCCGTCGAGCTTTCGGCCCGCCAGCGCGCCATGCTGGAGTTTGCCGAAAAGCTGACCGATCACCCCGACAAGATCGACGAGCCCGACCGCGCCGCGCTGCGCGACGCCGGGTTTTCCGAGCGTGACATCTGGGACATCGCCAATGTCACCGGGTTCTTCAACATGACCAACCGGGTTGCCGCCGCCACCGACATGCAACCCAATCCCGAGTATCACGCACAATCCCGATGATCCGCTGGACCACCCTTCTTCTTGGCGCCGCGCTGGTCGGCGTGCCGGCTGGCGGTTTCGCCACGTCCCTGTCGCTGCCGGCAGGGGCAAGTCTGCAACAGGAAAAGTCCGAAGCGGCGGGCACTTACCAGATGCCGATCGGCCCGTGGTCGGAAAGCACCGGTATTCCGGCGATGACGACATCGGGCCATGTCACCAAACAGGCCTGGCGGTTGGGCGGCAGCGGGCTGTCGCCCTATCAGATCCTTCTGGCCCTGCGCCAGCAATTGCTGGATGCGGGCTATCAGGTGCTGTTCGAATGTAGCGCCACCGATTGCGGCGGGTTCGATTTTCGCTTTGGCACGACGGTCATCAACGAACCGGCGATGCACATCGACCTGGGTGACTATCACTACCTCGCGGCACAGAAGCCCGGCGACGAACCCGACACGATCAGCCTGATCGTCAGCCGAAGCGTCTCGGCCGGGTTCGTGCAGATCATTCAGGTCGGGCCCGTCGCCGCCGCCCCCGCCGAGCCGCTGACCTCGACCAAGGCCGAACCCGACGCCGCGATGCCGGTGCCCCTGTCAGGCGAGATCGGGCCGGCGATGGAGGCTGTCGGGCGGTTCGTGCTGGGCGATCTGGTATTCGCCACCGGCTCGGCCGATCTTGGTCCGGGTGACTACGCCTCGCTGCGCGAGCTTGCCGGCTATCTGCGCGACAATCCCGCCAAGCGCGTCGCCCTTGTGGGCCATACCGACGCCACCGGCTCGCTTGCCGGCAATATCGGGCTGTCGAAACGCCGCGCGGAATCTGTCATGGCGCGGCTGGTGGCGGAATATGGCGTGCCGAAGGAGCAGCTCGAGGCCGAGGGCATCGGCTATCTCGCCCCGATCGCATCGAACCAGACCGACGAAGGCCGCAACGTCAACCGGCGGGTCGAGGCGATACTGGTCTCGACCAACTGAAAGAAGCGCCCGGCGGGGCGCTTCGCTCAGATCGGGTTTTCGCAGAACGGCCTACCAGACGTCCGGGCCCTTGTCGGCAAAGGCGCGCACCAGAAAGTCGATGAAGGCGCGCACCTTGGGCTGGGTGAACCGGCCCGGCGGATAGATTGCGTAGATGCCCTGCGCGTCGATCGGCAACTCGGGGATCGCATCCTCGACCAGCCCTTTCTCCATCGCGTCGGCATAGAGAAAGCTGGGCAGGTAGGCGATGCCAAGCCCGGCAATGGCGGCATTCAGCAGCGACTGCCCGTCATTCACCGACAGCCAGCCGGCGGTGCGCACCTGCCGCAGCTCGCCCGACGGCGCGGGAATCTTCCACACGCTGCCCGAGGATTGGTTGGAATAATGCAAGAGCTTGTGCTCGTTCAGATCGTCGATCCGCATCGGGCGGCCGAATTTCTGGAAATACCCCGGAGAGCCGACCATCCGGATCGCCGTATCCGCGATCTTGCGGGCGCGCAGCGAAGAATCCTCAAGCTCGCCGACCCGGATCGCCATGTCGAAGCCTTCGGAAATCAATTCGACGTAGCGGTTGTTCAGCACCATGTTGACGTTGATATCGGGGAATTCCGTCAGGAACTCACCTAGCACCGGCGACAGGTGATTGACGCCGAAATCGGTGGCAACGGAAATGCGCAAGAGACCGGATGGCGCCGATTGCATCGACGTGACCAGCGCATCGGCTTCGCCTGCGTCATTCAGCACCCGTCGGGCGCGGTCGTAATAGGCCAGGCCGATCTCGGTCGGGCTGACGCGGCGGGTGGTGCGGTTGAGCAGCCGCGCGCCAAGGCGCGCTTCGAGCGAGGAAACATGCTTGGAAACGGCTGATTTCGAAATGCCCATCTTCTTCGCGGCGTCGGTGAATCCCCCCTGATCCACCACCGTCGCGAAGGCCTCCATCTCGGTCAATCGGTCCATTATAACTCTTCCTACAGTCATCGCCCCAACGGCTGCGGTTATCGCCACGAATTCGGGCAAGACTGTGGAGCACTTCCGGCTTTTGCAGGAAGAAACCGGGCAATGTTCAGGCAATGGAAACGGGCAGGTCCACCGGCCCCGCAAATCGGGGCAATTTCGACACCGCTCAGAGCGCTGCCGCCAGCCTCACACCCTGGTCGATGGCGCGTTTCGCGTCGAGTTCGGCGGCCACATCGGCCCCGCCGATCACATGCGCGGCAACGCCACGTTCGGCCAGCGCATCGGCCAGGCCGCGAACGCTGACCTGACCGGCGCAGAGCACGATTGTATCCGCCTCGACAACGCGCGGGTCTTCGTGCCCCTCGCCGAAACTGATGTGCAGCCCGTCCCGGTCGATCCGCTCGTAGTTCGCGCCGCCGACCATTTCGACGTCTTTCATCCGCAGGCTGGCCCGGTGAATCCAGCCGGTCGTCTTGCCCAGCCCCTTGCCCAGCGCCTGCGCCTTGCGCTGGAGCAGCGTCACCTTGCGCGCCGGTGCTGCCGGGCGCGGATCGGTCACGCCGCCGCGCGTGGCCTCGGGGTCGGTGACGCCCCATTCCCGGCGCCACAGATCAGGGTCGAGCGTCGGGCTGATGCCCTCATGGGTCAGGTATTCAGCGACGTCAAAACCGATCCCGCCCGCGCCAACGATGGCGACACGCGGGCCAACCTCGGCCTTGCCCGCCAGAACATCGACATAATTGAGCACGTTTGGGGCGTCCTGCCCCGGTATCTGCGGATCGCGCGGCAAAACGCCGGTGGCGATGATCACCGCGTCAAAGCCGCTCAGATCATCGACCCCGACCGCCTGCCCCAGCCGCACGTCGACGCCGTGCATGCCCACCATGCGCTCGAACCAGTCGATCAGGCCCTGAAACTCCTCCTTGCCGGGGATGGCGGCGGCCATGTGCAACTGGCCGCCGACCCGCCCGGCCTTGTCGAACAGCGTCACCTTGTGGCCACGCTCTGCCGCCGTCATCGCCGCCGCCAGTCCGGCCGGACCCGCGCCCACCACCGCGATGGACTTGACGACCTCGGCAGAGGCGACGACCAACTCAGTCTCATGACAGGCGCGCGGATTCACGAGACACGTGCTGGTCTTGCCGGAGAACGTGTGGTCCAGACAGGCCTGATTGCAGGCGATGCAGGGCGCGATCTCATTGCTGCGCCCCTCCATCGCCTTGGCGACAAAGTCGGCATCAGCAAGGAAAGGCCGCGCCATCGACACCATGTCGGCGACACCCTCGGCCAGCAACGCCTCGGCGACCTCGGGCGTGTTGATCCGGTTCGAGGTGATGACGGGCAATGAAACCTCGCCCATCAGCTTCTTCGTGACCCATGCAAACCCCGCGCGCGGCACCGATGTCGCAATCGTCGGCACCCGCGCCTCGTGCCAGCCGATGCCGGTGTTGATGATCGTGGCGCCGGCCTTCTCGATTTCCCTGGCAAGCGTCACCACCTCATCGAAGGTCGAGCCGTCGGGAATGAGGTCGATCATCGACAGCCGGTAGATGATGATGAAATCCTCGCCCACCGCCGCGCGCACCCGCTTGACCACCTCGATCGGCAGGCGCATCCGGTTCGCGTAGCTGCCGCCCCAGCGGTCGGTGCGCTTGTTCACATGGGTGACAAGAAACTGGTTGAGGAAATAGCCCTCGGACCCCATCACCTCGACCCCGTCATAACCGGCCTCGCGCGCACGGGTGGCGGCGGTGGCGAAATCGGCGATCTGTTTCTCGATGCCGTCCTCGTCCAGCTCGCGCGGCACGAAGGGCGAAATCGGGGATTTCACCGCAGAGGCCGAGACGCAATCCTTGCCATAGGCATAGCGCCCGGCATGAAGGATCTGCATGGCGATCTTGCCGCCCGCCTGATGCACCCGGTCGGTGACGATCCGGTGATTGGCGATGTCCTCTGGCGTGTAAAGCCCCGCCGCGCCCGGAAACACACCACCCTCGGGGTTCGGGGCCATGCCGCCGGTGACCATCAGGCCAACCCCGCCCCGCGCCCGCGCCGCGAAATATTCCGCCACCCGGTTCCAGTCGCCGCGCTCCTCCAGCCCGGTATGCATCGAGCCCATCAGCACCCGGTTCTTCAGCGTGGTAAAGCCAAGGTCGAGCGGGGCGAGCATGTGGGGGTATTGCGTCATGGTATCCTCCGGGTTGGGCGCGAAGATAATCCTGCCCGGCGCATTGTCACGGGCGACGCCGCGTCAGCGCCGGGTGTGCGCCCCCGCGATGCCTACATCGTCTCGACGCAATGCCGCCGAAAGGCGCGTTTGAGCATGTCGAGCTCGGCGCGCAGCAGGTCCAGTTCGGCGCGGAAATCCTCGTCCATCGGCTGGCCGGTGATGATCGCGAAACTCGCCAGCCGCGCCTCGGTCGTCTTGTCGGTGATGATGAAGGTCTGCACACCGTCCGAAAGCAGGTCCGCCGGGATCGGCACGCGCACGAAATACTGGCCCGGCTGGTCGGGGTCTTCCTTCACGCGCACACCGGGCACGGGCTTGGTCAGATGGCTGACCACGATCTCGGGCTGCGCCTCGGCCCCGGTCAGCACGCCTTCCCAGATTCCGGCCTGGATGCGGGTCTTGGTCAACTGCATTTCGGCCATGATGCCTCCTAGAGTTCGGCGCGCGGGCGGCGGCTGAAGGTGACATCGCGCAGCGTCACCTGGTTCATCGCCGGTCCCTCGAAGATCAGATCGACCCAGGCGCTGTCCACCCGCTTTTCGTTGAGCTTGCTGTAGGCGAGATCGAACTCGACCATGATCTCGGTATCGCCCAGCGGCAGTTCGCGCACGATCTGTTCGGTATTGGGCCCGTGGCGCACGTTGAAGCGCGCAAAGATCTCAAGCGGTTTTTCCGTCTCGACCACCGCATTCAGACGCACCAGATGCTTGCGTTTCAGCCCTTGCACCGCGCTGTCGGGCAAGTCGATGACCAGCGACAGGAACGAGCCGTCGAACTTGAACACGTCCATCTGAAGGCCGAAGGGGGCAAGATCCTTTTCGCGGGTATTGCGGATCTGGCGCACGGTCAGTTCCGACACGCGGCAGTCGTGAAACAGCGTCACCTCGTCGCCGAAGCGCGCCTTGGATTCGACGGCGGCGGCACCGGGCGGAGAGATCGGCCCGCGCCAGAGCTGCGGCCGCCAGCCCCAATCCGAGTAGAGCGGTTTCTGAAAGGCGTTGGAGCCGATCAGCGGCAGTGTCAGGCGCGAATCGGCCTCGAACACTACCCGGTCGAGCAACTGGCGCAGGCCCAACGCACGGCTGCGCACCCGCCGAAGTGTCGGCAGGCCAAGGGTCGCGGCGCGGTTGGCGACCTTTTCCCAGCGGCGCATCACGCGCCGATGCGCCAGCCGGTCAATGATCCCATTGGTTGGTCTAGCCATGTTCAGGGATTCGCTCGATAAATGGCATCGTTTCCATTCTTACACAAAAGTGTTTCGTTAGAGCAAACGATCGAGCAAAGATCCCAACCCGCCACCGCCCGGCGCGCGCGCATTATTGGCCCGTCGCACCGCCTTGGCAAAGTCGCGCGCCAGCGTCTTGCCGGTGTCGTTGTCGAACGGCGTCGCCGCGAAGCCGCTGACCGTGACCGACACGATATGCCCCGACACCTCGAACACCGCGCGCCAGTAGTCGCCCTGAAGATCGGCCGCGTCCATACCGTCACGCGCATGGATCAGCACCAGCCCCGGTGGGCGTTCAAGCTCGAGCACCGCGACATCGGTGTCGTCCTCGGCCCGGCTCAGCGCCGCGCGTCCATCCTCGGACGACAGGAACGCCGCCAGCCGGTCCAGCGCGTCCTCGTCAAGCGGGCCGTCCGCCGGCACGATCGAGGCCGACAGGATCGCCGGCACCCTGGGCTTGGCGTCCGCCGGATTGCCGGAGATCGCCGAGCAACTGCCCAGAAGGGCAAAGGCGCTGTCCTCGGTCGCCCTGGAGTTGCGGGTATCGACGCAGAACCCGCGCGGCCCGGCCACGACGAAACCCTTGGTCATCACCTGAAGCGTGCGCGGTGCCTGGGTGTCGTTGTCGTCGCGGGTCTGTTTCGTGTCGGCACAGCCGAACAGGGCAATCGCCACAGCCGCCAGAAAAACCGCTCTGCGCCAGCCTCGTTGCATCCCGTAGCCTACCAGATCATCAAATGTCCCCGCTTCGGTCTAGGCCAGCCGCTCCCTTGTGACAAGCGTGGCTGGACCTTTCGCAGCAAGGCTGGCTAAGTGCCGGCATGATGACGACACAGGTTTTCTGGCAACCCGCCCTCGCCCGGGCACAGATCTGGCGCACCCTTCTGGGGTTCGTCGTGATCATGGCGATCTGGTTGTTCGGCACCCTCGCAATTCTGCAACTGGCCGCGAGGCTCAGCGGCAGGCCGCTCTATGAACTCGCGGGGGCTGGCGATTTCGGCGCGGCGGCGGCGTTCTTCCTGACCTTCGCCGGGTTCCATGTCGGGCTGTTGCTTGTGCTGCCGGTCCTGCACCGGCGCGGCTACCGCAGCCTGTTCGGCCCGACCCGCCGCTTGAACCTGCGCCATTTCGGCTGGGGCATGGCGGTCACGCTGGCGCTGGCGACGGGGCTCTATTCGCTGATGATCGTCGAGCATCTGGTCCTGCCCGAAGGTGTTCCGCCAGAGGTCACACGCGCCCAGCCGTTCCGGCCGTGGCTCATCGGGCTGATCCCCGCGCTTGCGCTGATCCTGTTTCAGACCTTCGCGGAAGAGGCGGTGTTTCGCGGCTATCTGCTGCAACAACTGCGCGCGCGGTTCAAAAGCGTCTGGGTCTGGGGCATCCTGCCATCGCTGGCCTTCGGCGCGCTGCACTTCGACGCCAACAGCTTCGGTGTCGTCAATGCCTCGGCCTATGTGCTGAACGCCACCGTGATGGGCACGCTGGCGGCACTCGTGACCCTGCGCACCGGCAACCTTGGCGCGGCGGCGGGGCTGCACTTCGGCAACAACGCCGCATTGGTGCTGATCGGCATCGGCGGCAATCTTGACGGCTTTTCGCTCTGGCTGGTGCAGATGGACCTGCGCGGCGGCTATACCACCTACTCGATCCTGACCCAGACCGGCGCGATGCTGCTGGCGTATTTCGTCTGGTGGCGGTGGACGGCCCGCCATCGCCCGATTGCAAAAGACCCGAACCACGACTAGGTAAGGCGCGAACATTCGAGGATAGGCATGAACTGGATCACCAACTACGTCCGGCCCCGGATCAATTCGCTGTTTTCGCGCCGCGAAGTGCCCGAGAACCTGTGGATCAAGTGCCCCGAGTGCGGCCAGATGCTGTTCCACCGCGAATTGGCGGACAATCTCAAGGTCTGCACCAACTGCGAACACCACATGGCCTTCAGCCCGCGCGAACGCTTTACGGCGTTGTTTGACGGCGGCATCTTCAACGAAGTGAAGGTGCCCGCGCCGGTGGTTGATCCGTTGCATTTCAGGGACCAGAAACGCTATCCCGACCGGCTGAAGGCGGCGCAGAAAGCCACCGAGGAGGTCGAGGCGATGCTGGTGGCGGAAGGCGAGATCGGGCGCACGCCGATTGTCGCCGCGGCGCAGGACTTCGCCTTCATGGGCGGCTCGATGGGGATGTATGTCGGCAATGCCATCATCGCCGCCGCCGAACGCGCAGTGAAACTGAAACGGCCCTTCGTGCTGTTCTCGGCCGCCGGCGGCGCGCGGATGCAGGAGGGTATTCTCAGCCTGATGCAGATGCCGCGCACCACGGTTGCCGTCAACATGGTGAAAGAGGCGGGTCTGCCCTACATCGTCGTGCTGACCCACCCCACCACCGGCGGTGTCACGGCCAGCTATGCGATGCTGGGCGACATCCAGATCGCGGAGCCGAACGCGCTGATCTGTTTCGCGGGGCCGCGGGTGATCGAACAGACAATCCGCGAAAAGCTGCCCGAGGGGTTTCAGCGGGCGGAATACCTGCTGGATCACGGGATGCTCGACCGGGTGACGCATCGCAAGGACCTGAAGGACGAACTGGTCACGATCCTCAGGATGCTGATGCGCCAGACCCCGGCGGTGAAGGGCGACCTGCCCGCGCCAGAGCCCGAAGCGAAAGAGGTGGCCCCGGCAGCGCCCGACGCGGCGAAAGAGGCCGCAAAGAAGTGAGCGCGCAGGGATCGGATGTCATCCTTGAGCGGATGATGTCGCTTCACCCCAAGATCATCGACCTCACGCTTGACCGGGTCTGGCGTCTGCTGGCGGCCCTTGACCACCCCGAACGCCGCCTGCCGCCGGTGATCCACATCGCCGGCACCAACGGCAAGGGCTCGACGCTGGCGATGATCCGCGCCGGGCTGGAAGGCGCGGGCAAGGTGGTTCACGCCTATACCTCGCCGCATCTGGCACGGTTTCACGAACGCATCCGGCTGGCGGGCGATCTGATCACCGAAGCCGCGCTGACCGAGGTGCTCGACCGTTGCGAGGCTGCGAACGGCGGCGACAGCATCACCTATTTCGAGATCACCACGGTCGCCGGGTTGCTGGCCTTCGCCGAGACCTCGGCGGACTACACGCTGCTCGAGGTCGGGCTTGGCGGGCGGCTTGATGCCACCAACGTGGTCGACCCGGCGCTGACGGTGATCACCCCGGTTTCCATCGACCACACGCAGTATCTTGGCGACACGCTGGCCGAGATCGCGGGCGAGAAGGCGGGCATCCTCAAGCGCGGCGTGCCTTGCGTGGTCGGCCCGCAACAGGACGCGGCACTTGAGGTGATCGAGGCGAAGGCCGCCCGACTGGGCGCGCCGCTGCTGGTGCATGGCCAGCACTGGCATGTCTGGCAGGAACGCGGACGGCTGGTGTTTCAGGACGAAACCGGGCTGCTCGACCTGCCGCTGCCCGCGCTGATCGGGCCGCACCAGATCGAGAACGCGGGTGCCGCCCTGGCGGCGCTGCGGGCGTTGGGCTTTGGCGAGGCGGCCTGCGAGGCGGCGATGACGCAGGTCACCTGGCCCGCCCGGATGCAGCGCCTGCGCCGCGGCCCGCTGGTCGATCTGGCCGGGCGGGCCGAGCTTTGGCTTGACGGCGGGCACAACCCGGCGGCGGGCGCGATGCTGGCCAAGGTGCTCGACAACCTGCCGCCCCGACCGACGCATCTGGTCTGCGGAATGCTGAACACCAAGGACGTCGCCGGGTTCATGCGCCCGCTGGCGGGGCATGCTGCAAGCCTGACCGCCGTGTCGATCCCCGGCGAGGCCAACACCCTGCCCGCCGATGTCACCGCCGCCGCCGCACACTCCGCCGGGCTCGCCGCAGCCACCGCCACGGACGTCGCCGCCGCGATAAGCGCGATCACCGATACCGACCCGACCGCACGCATCCTGATTTGCGGATCGCTCTATCTGGCGGGCCAGGTGCTTCGCGAAAACGGCTGAAACGGCGTCAGTTCGGCGTGATTCATGCTTGTGATCACAAAAAAGTTTTCGGCGAAACCCAGCGAACACGGCGCAATTCCGGTCAACCCATTGCCGCGACTCGGTTTTTCGTGACCTACCCACAGAGAGCCAGAGTCAACCCATTATGTTGACGAAATCGTGAGAGTCTGTCTAAATATGGCGCAATGAACAACGGGTGACACCACCCCAACGAGAGAAGCACCAAACCTGTCGAGCAGAACGGGACAGGGATTGAACCACAGGGCCAGGGTGCAGCTGACTGTATTTGTGATCACATCGAACACATCAGGTCGATCTACCAGATCCTGAATACCGCCCCGGCCAAACCGGGGCGGTTCTTCATTCTCCCCAGTCCTCGGCCTGCATCTCGCGCAGACGCGACGCGGTGCGCTCGAACTCGAAGCTGCCCTCGCCCTCGACATAGAGGTAGTCGGGTTCCGCCGCCGCCGAACAGATCAGCCGCACATGCGCCTCGTAAAGCGCGTCGATCAGGGTGACGAAGCGGCGCGCCTCGTTGAAGTTCTGGCGCCCGAGGCGCGGTATGTCGTCGAGCACCAGAACCCGCAGCTGGTCGGCAATCGCCAGATAGTCGCCGGGGCCAAGCGGGCGGGCGCAGAGATCATAGAAGCTCGCACGACCGACGCCGCCGCACCAGGCCGGGATCTCGACCTCGCGCCCCTTCACGGTCAGAACCAGCGGCGCGGCCTCGCCGGGGCAGAGCTCGCGCCAGATCGCATCCAGCCCGGCGCGGGCGGCAGCGCCCAGCGGCGTGAAATAGACCTGTGATCCGGCCAGCAGGGTCTGGCGGTAATCGGTCGGACTGACGAGTTCATGCACCGCCAGCCGCTCCTTGATCAGGTCGATGAAGGGCAGGAACAACTGACGGTTCAGCCCGTCCTTGTAGAGGTCATCCGGCGCCCGGTTCGAGGTCGTCACCACGACGACGCCGGCCGCGAACAGTTTCTCGAACAGCCGCCCGACGATCATCGCGTCGGTGATGTCGGAGATCTGCATCTCGTCCAGCGCCAGCAGGCGCAGATCGCGGGTGAGGCTGTCGGCCACCGGACCCAGCGCATCCTGCGCCCCCGCCTTGCGCGCGGCGTGCAACCCGGCGTGCACCTCCTGCATGAAGGCGTGAAAATGCACCCGGCGTTTTTCCCCGATCGCCAGATTGTTGACGAAAAGATCCATCAGCATCGACTTGCCGCGCCCGACGCCGCCCCAGATGTAAAGCCCCTGTGGCACCTCCTCGGGCTTGTGAAACAACCCGCCGAGCAGCCCCTTGCGCCTGGTCCCCGCTGCCTCGAGATGCGCGCGGATGTCTTCCAGCGCGGGCAGCACGGCCAGTTGCGCCGGATCGGCGTTCAGCGCGCCCTCGGCCACCGCGCGGTCATAGATCTGATGCAGCGTCTCGCCCATGGCCCCCGCATAAATCGCCGCGCCGGATAAGGGAAGGCGGTGCGGCGACCGGTGGTGAGCGAATTGACCCCGCCCCGGATTTGACGGAATGTCGCGCAGCGTCACTCGGGGAACCCGGTCCTTGCCTCAGTCCAGATTGATAACCCCGGTTCTCATCGCCGGTTGCGTGATCATCATGCTCAGCTTTGCGATCCGGGCGAGCTTTGGCGTCTTCCAGATCCCGGTTGCCGAGGAGTTCGGCTGGCTGCGCGCCGAATTCAGCCTGGCCATCGCGATCCAGAACCTGGCATGGGGCATCGGTCAGCCGATCTTCGGCGCGATTGCCGAGAAGATGGGGGATCGGCGGGCCATCGTGCTGGGCGCGCTGCTCTATGCCGGCGGGCTGGTGGGGTCGGCCCTCGCGACGACGCCGGAAGCGCACCAGATCCTTGAGATCGCCGTGGGGTTCGGCATCGCAGGCACCGGATTTGGCGTGATCCTTGCGGTGGTCGGGCGCGCGGCGAGCGATGCCAACCGCTCGATGGCGCTGGCAATCGCCACGGCTGCCGGGTCCGCCGGTCAGGTGTTCGGCGCACCGGCGGCGGAATGGCTGATGACGCTGATGTCATGGCAAAGCGTGTTCCTCGTGTTCGCGGCGGTGATCCTGTCGTCGCTCCTGATGTTGCCGATGATGCGCGCGCCCGTGGCCAGCCGGGCCGAGCTTGAGGAAAGCCTCGGTACGGTGCTGCGCCGCGCGTTTCTTGACCCGTCCTATACGATGATCTTCCTCGGCTTCTTTTCCTGCGGCTATCAACTCGCGTTCATCACCGCGCATTTCCCGGCCTTCGTGACCGAGATGTGCGGCACCATCGACCCGTCGGGAACGCTCGCCTCGGTCGGGGTCACGACCACCTCGGCGCTGGGGGCGCTGTCGATCTCGTTGATCGGATTGGCCAATATCGCGGGCACGCTGACGGCGGGCTGGCTGGGCAACCGGTATTCCAAGAAATACCTGCTGGCCGCGATCTATACCGGGCGGACCATCGTGGCCGCGCTGTTCATCCTCATGCCGATCACGCCGACCAGCGTGATCCTGTTTTCCATCGTGATGGGGTCGCTCTGGCTGGCGACCGTGCCGCTGACCTCGGGCCTGGTCGCGCATATCTACGGGCTTCGCTACATGGGCACGCTCTATGGCTTCGTCTTCTTCTCGCACCAGCTTGGCAGCTTCCTCGGCGTCTGGCTGGGCGGGCGGATGTATGACCTGACGGGCGATTACACGCTGGTGTGGTGGATCGGCGTCGGCGTCGGCGCATTCTCGGCGCTGGTGCATCTGCCGATCCGCGAGCGGCCAGCGGTCGTGGCCCAGGCTGCCTAGACCGGCAGCGCGGTGGTCTTGAACACGGTGCGCAGGGCGAAACTCGACTGCATCCCCTGAACGCCGGGCAGGCGGGCAAGCTTCTGGCGGTGGATGCGGGCAAAATCCTCGGTGCTTTCGGCGATGACCTTGAGGATGTAGTCCGCCGTCCCCGCCATCAGGTGACATTCCAGAACCTCGGGGACCCGTGCCACCTCGCGCTCGAAGGCCTCGAACAGGTCGTCGGCCTGCCCCGACAGCGTGATCTCGACGAAAACCACCGTCGACAGCCCGATCCTGGCGGGGTCGAGAAGGGCGACATAGTCGCGGATGAACCCGTCCTTCTCGAGCCGCTGCACCCGCCGGTGACAGGCCGAGGGCGACAGGTTGACCCGTGTCGACAGGTCGGCGTTCGAGATGCCGCCGGATTTCTGCAACACCGTCAGAATCCGGCGATCGGTGCTGTCGAGCTTCGGGGGCATCGCATGTCTTTGCGTCAAATGCGCCGGTTCGCGCGGGGTTTGGCGGTTTTTCTAGCGCCCGGTGGGGCGGAACACAAAGACATTCCGCGCGACTTGCGCCATGCAGGAAGGCCTGTCCGCGGTCGCGTCGGGCGTTGCGGTTGAGGCTTGGGCGATCTGAGGGGGGTCAGGTGTGGTAGCGTGGGGCGGACTTGAACCGCCGACCCCAGCATTATGAGTGCTGTGCTCTAACCAGCTGAGCTACCACGCCATTCACACCGTGGGGCAGATAGCCTTGCGCAAGGGCCGTGTCAACGCGGAAATGGCCGCGTGTCGGTGCGGAAAACCGAAAAGGCCCCGCAGCGCGCGGGGCCTTGCCAATACCTCTTGTCGAGGATCAGAACCGGAGCGACGCGCGCAGTTGAAGCCCGTGCATCCAGGTGTCCTGGGTCTGGCCGGGGGTATCGGCTTCTCCGGTCAGGAAACGCCCGATATATTCGCCGCCGATCGTGACGTTTTCGGTGATACCGAATTCGACACCGGCACCGAAGTTGGCACCATAGAGCGACCAGGTGTCGGGCGCTATTGTGTACGAGCTGAGGCTCCCGCCACCAAATCCATAGAGCAACACGTTGTCCATCGCATGACCGACCCGCAAACGCGCATCGATGATGTAGTCGTAGGACTCGGTCGGCCAGCCGACCGGAAAGCCTTCGTAAAGGCCAGCCGCAGCTTCGACACCATAGACCAGGCTGCCCGACTGCCAGTTGTAGCCGACAAAACCGCCGTATGCCCAGGCCGCGTCGATGTCGTATGGGCCAACGGACGGAGTGAAGTATTCCATCGTGCCCATGTCACCGCCGACATATCCGCCGACATAGGCACCGGACCAGTCGTAGGTGGTCGCAGCGGCGGCGTAGGGCACCGGGGACGGAGCTGGAACGAACAGGTTGCCAGCGAAAGCCGTGGTGCCGGACAGGATGATGGCCGCACTGGTCAGCAGGATTTTTTTCATTTGAGTTCACTCCCTTACAAGATGTTGACCCGCTACTTGCGCCCCAGGTCAGCTTTAGTAAAGGTCGTGGCAGATATTGCGTTACCCTGTTGCATTAACGCGACATGCAGGGGTGACGCGCGCGCGTTACACGAAAAAAAGGCCCCGCCAATCGACGGGGCCTTTTGGTCATCTGTCGGGTTCGGCCGCTCAGAACCGGAACGAAACCCGTGCCTGCGCGCCGTGCAGCCAGTTGTCGTAAGTCGTGGCTGCCGTGTTGTCGCCGGTCAGGTAGTGACCGATGTATTCCGCGCCGATCACCACGTTGTCCGAGACGCCGAACTCGACGCCGGCACCGAAGTTGGCGCCCCAGAGCTGGAAGTCGTCGGGCGTGACCGGATCATCGTAATGCGCCGTCGACGGGCCGCCGAAGGCGTAGATCATGGTGTTGTCCATGGCATAGCCCAGGCGCAGCTTGAGGTCGGCGATATAGTCGAAGCTCTCGGTCGGTGCCGCGGTGGGCGCACCGTTGTAGAAGCCCGCCGCAAGTTCGCCGCCATAGACCATCGACCCTGACTGCACGTTATAGCCGACGAAGGCACCGTAGGTGGTGGCAAAGTCGAACGTGTCGGTGCCGGGTAGCGTCGTCGTCTGGTCGCCGAACAACCCGCCACCGAACACACCGGCATAGGCGCCGGTCCAGTCATAGACCGGGGCCTGCACCTGGATCGGTGCCATCGGAACCGGGTCCGGCATGGGAGCGACCACACTGCCGGCCATCGCCGGTGCGGCCGCCATCGCAAGCATGGTGCTTGCAAGGAGAAACTTTTTCATCAGACTGCCCTTTCTCTGGTTTCAGTTACTGAAATCCCAACGCGCTTATGCGCTGGCGGTTTCATACTCCGGGAAAATCGGCAGGGAATGTTGTTTCGCGGTCACGGCCCGGCATCGGCAGGGAATGACCCAAAGACGCGCCGCGTCCGGCAAGAAAACGCCGTCTCGCGAAGTTTTCTTCAGGCGGAGGGTTGAACCATGACCTGATGCGGATAGGGGATCGATATTCCCTCGGCGTCGAACGCTTCCTTGACCGCTCGGGTCAGGTCGAACTTGACCTCCCAGAACTCGGCCGCATCGGTCCAGACCCGCAACGTCAGGTCGACCGCGCTGTCGCCCAGGTTGGTGACGCGCACCCATGGCGCGGGGTCGTCATGCACGCGGGAATCGGCCCCGGCAACACGCAGGATCACCGCCATCGCGTCCTCGGCGCTGTCGTCGTAGGAAATGCCGAACACCAGTTGCACGCGCCGGGTCGAATGGTGCGAATAATTGGTGATGATCGCTCCCCAGGCCTGCCCGTTCGGCACGATGATCTGGATGTTGTCGGGCGTCGCCAGTTCGGTGAAGAACAGGTTGATGTCCTTGACCGTGCCGGAGGTGCCGCCGACATCGACGAACTCGCCGATCCGGTAGGGCCGGAACAGGATCAGCATGAACCCCGCCGCGAGATCCGCCAGCGTGCCCTGAAGCGCCATGCCGATCGCCAGCGTCGCCGCACCCAGCATCGCCACAAGGCTGGTGGCCTCGATCCCGAACAGGTTGAGGATCGCAATGAGAACGATCAGCAGGATCAGCCAGCGGGTTATCGAGGCAATGAAATTGCCGATGGTCTTGTCGATCCGCCTGGCGGCGTTCACCCGTCGGCGGACAAAGGCGCTGACCGCGCCGGCGACGATCCAGCCAAGAATCAGGACGATCAGCGCCTTGGCGGCGTTGATCACGAGGGGGGCATATTCGCCCAGCTGCGAAAGCAGGCTCTGTGTGGTATCCATCCGGTCAGCATAACGCTTTGAGTTCAATGCAAAAGGGCCCGGCGATGCGGGCCCCTTCACGATGGCTTGAGGGTGTCACCGCGCCTTCAAGCTGTCGCGGATCTCGATCAGGAGGTCGACCTCGCTCGGCCCGGCGGGCACGTCCGGGGCGACCTCTTTCTTTCCGACGGCGGCGTCCTTGATGCGGTTGACGTAGCGCACCAGCATGAACACCACGAAGGCGATGATCAGGAAGTTGATGACCGCCATGATGAACGCGCCATAGGCGAAGACCGAAGCCCCTGCCTCACGCGCGGCCTCGAGGCTGGCGCCCGCAGGCACCTCGCCCGCGAGCACGGCGTAATTGTTGGTGAAGTCCAGCCCGCCGGTGAACAGCCCGATGATCGGGTTGATGAGGTCGCTGACCAGCGAACTGACGATCGCGGTGAACGCCGCGCCGATGATGATGCCGACGGCCATGTCCATGACATTGCCCTTGGCGATGAAAGCCCTGAATTCCTTAAGCATTCCACGCACTCCCTGCCCTTGCGGCGTTACAATACGCGGCGATTATAGCAGGCCATGCCGGAAAACAGCGGGGAAAAAACGGCCCGGCGCGTCATCGCGTCAGGTGGTGCGCGTGCTTCCCTTGGGGCCGAGGAATATCCACAGAAGGAACCCGACCAGCGGCAGGAAGATCACCAGCACGGTCCAGAGCACCTTGGTGCCGGTCGAAGCGGTGGATGAAAAGATCGAGATCAGCGCCCAGATATCCAGTGCCAGCAGGATAAGGCCGCCAAGGCCGGACAGTTCGAACATGTCTCTCTCCAATTCTGCGCCCTTGCCGGGCCTTTACGGAGAGAGAACGCGCAACCGCCCCCTTGGTTCCCGCGCCGCGTCATTCTCGGCCCGGCAGCGCCCCGGTCAGCACATAGCGCAGGATCTGCGCCACCTCCTCCGGCTCGCGCGCCATGGCCAGCGCGGCGGCATCGACCTCCTTGAGGGCATGGTCATGTTCGGGCCGTTGCAGGATGATCAGCGACTTGCCCTTGGCGGCGGCATAGCCCGCATCGAAGGCCGCGTTCCACTGGCGGTATTTCTCGCCAAAGCGCACCACCACGACGTCGGCATCCTCGATCCCCTTGCGGGTGCGGATCGCGTTGACCATGGCGCCCTTGTGGTCGTGCCAATACTTGTTGTCCTCGGCGCCAAGGATCGCCACGCCGCAATCGTCCGAGGCGTCGTGGTCGGTCACCGGGGCCGAGAACGACACGTCGAGCCCCTTGCAGGCGGCGATGATCTCGTCGCGCCAGTCAGTGTGGATCTCGCCGGACAGATAGACGTTGAGACTCATTCGCTGGCTTCCTTTCTTTTCGCAAGTAAGGCGGTCACCTCGTCATCGGCCACCTGCCCGAATTCTGCATAATGCGCCCCGACCGCAAGAAATCGCGTGGGCGTCTCAAGGCACAGGATATCGTCCGCCAAGGGTGCCAGTTCGGCCAGCGTGTCACCCGGCGCGACCGGAACGGCGAGGATGATCTCTTTCGCGCCCTTGCCCGCAAGCCCCTTCAGCGCCGCCCGGACCGTGCTGCCGGTGGCGATGCCGTCATCCACCACGATCACGCTGCGCCCGGCGACATCGACCGGCGCGCGCCCGGCCAGCCATTTCTTCCGGCGGACCTCGATCTCGGCCAGCTTTTCCTGCACGGCGCGCGCGAAATCCGCCGGGGTCAGACCGTAGGACTCAAGCACGCCGGGGTTGAACACCACCTGATGCGCCGCCCCGTTGACCACCGCGCCTGCCGCGAGTTCGGGATTTCCCGGCGAGCCGATCTTGCGCACCATGAGCAGGTCAAGCGGTGCGCCCAGACGATCTGCCACCGGAATCGCGACGGGAACGCCGCCACGCGGAAGCGCCAGAACCACCGGGCGCGTCAGCGCACGCTTGGCCAGCGCGTCAGCCAGCCGTTCGCCGGCCTCTGTGCGGTTTGCAAACATGGCCCCATCCAGCCGTGCGCTGCCGTCGGTTGTCAAGGCGGTGCGATCAGGCGCGCAGGCTGCCGCCGGTCGCCTTGGCCACCTTCTCGACGATCTTCCTGCCCACCGCCTCGATCTCGGCCTCGGTCAGGGTCGCCTCGCGAGGCTGCAGGCGCACGGTGATGGCGAGCGATTTCTGCCCGGCCTCACCCAGCGCGCCGCCGGTGAATTCGTCAAACACCCGCACGTCGTCGATCAGCGCCCTGTCGGCTCCGGCGGCGGCGTTGACCAGATCCAGCGCCTCGACATCGCGACCGACGACAAAGGCGAAGTCACGCTCGACCGGCTGCAGATCGGATGCACCCAACGCGGGCCGCGTGGCGCTGGCCTTTTTCGGGAACGGGATTTCGCCGGGCCAGAGCGTGAAGCCGACCACCGGGCCTTTCACATCCATCCGGGCCAAGACGCGCGGATGCACCTCGCCGAAGATGCCCATCACCTTCTTCGGGCCAAGGCAGATCATCCCGTGCCGCCCCGGATGCCACCATTCGGGCGCACCGCGATTGATCTGCACCTTGGCGGGCGCGCCCATCGCGGCCAGCACCGCCTCGGCATCGGCCTTGGCATCATAGACATCGACCGGGCGCGCGCCGCCATGCACGTCCTTCGGCCCGGTCGCGCCGACAAGGATGCCCGAGACCATCAGGTTTTGCTCATCCGGCTCACCGCCATGCCAGGTCGCGCCGACCTCGAACAGGGCCATGTTGGCAAAGCCGCGCGCCTGATTGCGGGCGGCGGCCTGCAAGAGGCCCGGCAGCAGCGCCGGGCGCATATGGCTCATCTCGGACGAGATCGGGTTGTCGAGTTTCGTGGCATCGGTGCCGCCGCCGAACAGCGCCGCCGAGGCCTGGTCGATGAAAGAATAGGTCACGCATTCGTTGTAGCCCAGCGCCGCCACCGCCCGCCGCGCCGCGTTTTCCCGCAGCTGGATCGGGGTCAGCACCGGCCTGGGCACGCCGACATGGGCGCGGGGCAAGGGCTTGCCGACCAGCTTGGTCAGGCTGGCCACGCGCGCGACCTCCTCGACCAGATCGGCCTCGCCCATCACGTCGGGCCGCCAGCTTGGCGCATGCGCCATGTCGCCCTCGATGCGAAAGCCCAGCGCGGTCAGCGTCGCGCGCTGTTCGTCCGCCGGAATATCCATCCCGACCAGCGATTGCACCCGGTCGGTGTCGAGCAGGAAGGCGCGGTCGGTGTCAGGCACCTTGCCCGCGACGACCACATCGGACGGCTCGCCGCCGCAAAGCTCAAGGATCATCTGCGTCGCCAACTCGATCCCCGGCGCGTTGAAGGCGGGATCAATGCCGCGCTCGTTACGATAGCGCGCGTCCGAGTTGACCCTGAGCGCCCGGCCGGTGCGCGCGATCTGGGTGGTGTCCCAGACGGCGGCTTCGAGAAACACGTTCACGGTGTCCTCGGTGCAGCCGGTGCGCAGGCCGCCCATGATGCCGGCAATGGACTCGATCTCGTCGTCGTCCGAGATCACCACGGCACCGGCGGGGAAGGTGTGGGTCTTTTCGTCAAGCCCCAGCAGCGTCTCGCCGCCCTTGGTCCGATGCACCCGCAGGTTGCCGCGCACCTTGTCCGCGTCGAACACATGCAGCGGGCGGTTCATGTCGTAGGTGAAGAAGTTGGTCACATCGACCAGCGCCGAGATCGGACGCAGGCCGACGGCGCGCAGCCGGCGTTGCAGCCAGTCCGGGCTTGGCCCGTTCTTCACACCCCGGATCATGCGCCCCATGAAGACCTCGCAACCGCCCTGGCGGGTGTCCTCGTCGATCGTCACCTTGATCGGGCTTTCGAACGTGCCGGGAACCTTCGCGGTCTTTTCGGCCCGCAATGTTCCCAGCCCTCGCGCCGCCAGATCGCGCGCGATACCGCGCACGCCCAGCGCGTCGGGGCGGTTGGGCGTGATGGCGATCTCGATCACCGGATCGACCCTTTCGGGCGCGTTCGCCGCCATCCAGTCGGCGAAGCTGTCACCGACCTCGCCGGAGGGCAGTTCGATGATGCCGTCATGCTCGTCCGACAGCTCCAGCTCGCGTTCCGAGGCCATCATGCCGTGGCTCTCGACGCCCCGGATCTTGCCGATCTGGATGGTGGTGTCGATGCCGGGGATATACTGGCCGGGCTTGGCGACGACCACGGTGATGCCTTCGCGCGCATTGGGCGCGCCGCAGATGATCTGCTTGTCGCCCTCGTCGGTCGCGACGATGCAGACGCGCAGGCGGTCCGCGTCCGGGTGCTGCTCGGCCTTCTTGACCTTGCCCAGCGTGAACCCCTCCAGCGCCGCCAGCGGGTTCTCGATGCCCTCGACCTCAAGCCCAAGATCGGTCAGCGCCTCGGCGATCTCGTCGACCGAGGCCGTGGTGTCGAGGTGGTCTTTCAGCCAGGAGAGTGTGAATTTCATGTCTGTATCCTCATTCGGCACCGCCTAGCGGTCTGCCAGATCCTCAACCAGTTCGAAATGTTCGAACAGCAACATCATCTCGGGGTCGAAGCCGCCATTGCGCTCGAAATACGCCTGATGGTCCCCGCGCCAGCCTTCGAGCGTGTCATTCTCGCCCTCGGCCAGCGCCATGTCTTTGGTCACATCGCAAAACCGAACCTTGTCGAGCCGCGTGGTGCGGATCACCAGCGCCGGGGTGCCGTCCCAGTTGGCGGCAATGTCGGTGCGCCCGACCTTGGGCATCGCCTCGGGCTCGCCCTCGAACTCCGAAAGCGCACCGCAGGTCGCACGCTTCTTGCCGGCGCGCACGAGGGCGATCAGCCTGGCCGAAAGCTCGGCAGAGTCGCCAAACATGAACGTCCCGGCACCGGGGTAGGTGACTTGCAGGTCTTCCATGTCGTCGGTCATTGGGGGCGGCCTTTGTGGCGGTAGTTACAATGTGGAGGTGGTCACTCTGGTGGAAGTTCGTGGACCTCATTTGCCGAATTCCTTTTTCAGCGCATCGACAAGAACACGACGTTCAAAGAGCATTTTGTCGTAAGAACCTCTCTCTTGTCCGTCACTACACGTTCTTTGTCGTAGGCTATCGAAACGGCAGTCGTTGACAGCGTTCACCACTTCGGCCGCGAGCGTTACCAACTCGGTATTGTCGATCATTTCAATCTCAGAAAAGATCGCCCATAGGCGCCTTAGCGCCGGGTCTTCTGGCGCTTCATGTCCTTGGGTTCCTAGAGTGGCGATTTCCACCTGGGCTAAGAAATCCCGATATGCTTTCCGCCGCTCGCGACGATCCTCCTCGTCGCGATCGTCTTTCCGCTTTCTGTAGTATGCGTTTATCGCCCAAATCAAACCAGCAACGGGGACCAAATTCGCAACGAACCCAAGAAAGGGATTCACCCACGAAAAATCGCGACAGACATTCTCGCATACCGTGATCGTCTCACTCACCTGCTCAACCCACCCCGCATCGTCGGCACGTCCAGCGCCGAGAAGCCGTAGTGCCTCAGCCAGCGCAGGTCTGAATCAAAGAACGCCCGCAGGTCCGGGATGCCGTATTTCAGCATTGCCAGCCGGTCGATGCCGATGCCGAAGGCGAAGCCCTGCCATTTGCTCGGATCGACCCCCGCCGAGGACAGCACCTTGGGGTGCACCATGCCGGAGCCGAGGATTTCCATCCAGTCGTCGCCCTCGCCGACATGCAGTTTGCCGTCTTCCCACGAACAGCGCAGGTCGACCTCGGCCGACGGTTCGGTGAACGGGAAGTGCGAGGCGCGGAAACGCAGTTCGACCTCGTCAACCTCGAAGAACGCGCGGCAGAACTCCTCTAGCGTCCATTTCAGGTTCGCCATCGAGATGTCACGGCCCAGCGCCAGACCCTCGACCTGATGGAACATCGGCGTGTGGGTCTGGTCGTAATCGGCGCGGTAGACCCGGCCCGGCGCGATCACCCGGATCGGGGCGCCGAGCTTTTCCATCGCCCGGATCTGCACCGGGCTGGTGTGGGTGCGCAGCACATGCGGCGGGCGGTCGTCGCCCTCGGGGGTGGACATGTAGAACGTGTCCATCTCGGTGCGCGTCGGATGGTCGGGCGGGATGTTCAGCGCGTCGAAATTATACCAGTCACTTTCGATCTGCGGCCCCTCGGCGACGGAAAAGCCCATGTCGGCAAAGATCGTCGTGACTTCCTCGGTGACCTGGCTGACCGGGTGAATCGTGCCCTGCCGGCGCGCCCGTCCCGGCAGCGTCACGTCAAGCCACTCGGTTTTCAGCCGCTCATCCAGCGCCGCATCGCCCAGCGCCGATTTCTTCGCCGCCAGCGCCGAGTTGATCTCGTCCTTGAGCGCATTGAGCTTCGGGCCGACAAGCTGGCGTTCCTCCGGCGTCATCTTGCCCAGTTCGCGCATTTTCAGCGCAACCTCGCCCTTCTTGCCCACCGCCTGCACCCGGATATCCTCAAGCGTGGCCTCGTCGGCCGCGCCCGAGATCGCGTCGATGTATTTCTGCCTCAGATCGTCCATGCCGGACCCCCTTGGTTTCTGCCGTCCTCTGCTAGCGAGAGGGGCACAAAAGCGCAAGAAGCCGCGAGACCCGAAGGTCCGCGGCTTCCCTGAATTCTTCCCGTCTGTCGGGAGTTACGCGAGCGCGGCCTTCGCCTTGTTGACGATGGCACCAAACGCATCGGGCTCGTGCACGGCGAGATCGGCGAGAACCTTGCGGTCAACCTCGATCCCGGCGGTGTTCAGGCCGTTGATGAAACGCGAATAGGTCAGGTCGGCATCAATCGCGCGCACGGCGGCGTTGATCCGCTGGATCCACAGCGCGCGGAAATTGCGCTTGCGGTTCTTGCGGTCGCGCGTGGCGTATTGATTTGCCTTGTCGACGGCCTGGGTTGCGGTGCGGAAAGCGGTCGAGCGACGGCCGTAATAGCCTTTCGCGGCTTTGAGCACCTTCTTGTGGCGGGCGTGGGTTGTGGTTCCACTTTTTACGCGGGACATGTCAGGTTCTCCTTAGCGCGAATACGGCATCATCGGCTTGATGATCTGTTCATCAGCCTTCGACAACAATCTGGTTCCCCGCGCCTGGCGGATGAACTTGTTGGTGCGCTTGATCATGCCGTGGCGCTTGCCGGCATGGCCTGCCTTGATGCGACCCGACGCCGTCATCGAGAACCGCTTCTTGCAGCTCGACTTGGTCTTCATTTTGGGCATTTCGGTCTCCTTCGAGGTTTTCCGTTCATGCGCGACTCGGCATGCCACTTGGGCCGGCCGCGCGGTTCGAAGGGGCGATATAGGCGGGTTGGGTCAGGCTGGCAAGGGGAAATCAGCCGCGTTCCTTGAGCAGCCGCGCCTTCTGGCGGTTCCAGTCGCGCTTGGCGTCATCGGCGCGTTTGTCGTGGATCTTCTTGCCCTTGGCGACGCCGATCTTCATCTTTGCGATGCCCCGGTGGTTGAAGTAGAGCACCAAGGGCACCAGCGTCATGCCCTTGCGCTGCGTCGCGTTCCACAGCCGCGACATTTCCTTCTTTGACACCAACAGCTTGCGGCGGCGGCGCTCCTCGTGACCCCAGGTCTTAGCCTGATTGTAGGGCGCGATGTAGGAGTTCACCAACCACAGCTCGCCATTCTCGACGGCGGCATAGCTCTCGGCGATGTTGGCGCCGCCCTGACGCAGGCTTTTCACCTCGGAGCCTTCAAGCATGATGCCACATTCGAGGTCTTCCTCGATGGCATATTCATGCCGCGCCCGCCGGTTCTCGGCGATCACCTTGTAGTTCGGGTTGTCGTCTTTCTTGGCCATGGTTCAGCGCATATAGGCGATTGCCGGGCCGGGCGAAAGGCTCATGCCGGTGGCCTGTCGACGGTTTCGAGCCACGGCTTGATGTCGATCACCGGCGTTCCGTCGAAACAGTCGATGGCGTCGATGCCGATGATGCCCGCCGCAACGTCGAGCGATGTGATCACCACGGTCGAGACCGAGACCGGGTTGGGGCGGTTCGGCGAGCGCAGCGCGAAGGTGCCGCGCGGCGCGTCGGCATGGCGCGGCGCCTGCATCACCAGATCGCGCCGGGCGCGGTCCATCCAGTATTGCAAGAGGATCGGCTGGCCGACCGACAGCCCGGCCAGCGCGGGGGCAAACTCGAGCTTCAGCTCGATCCGGGCGCCCTGCCCGGTTTCGCGCGCCCGGCCGATGTTCTTCGGGCAATCGCCCCGCGACCACGGCGAGCGGATGTGGCCGATGAAGACGACACCCGCATCCGGCGTGGCGGCAGGGTCATGGTCCAGCGCGACCTCGCCGTCGCGGATTTCGGGCAGGTCGGCCACCTCTCAGTTCAACAGACCGGCGTGGCGCATCGCGTCGTCGATCACCGCCTTGGTCGCGTCCAGCAGCGGAACCATCGGCATCCGCACTTCGGCGTCGACCAGCCCCAGCCGCGACATCGCGTATTTCACGCCGACCAGCCCCGGCTCGATGAAGATCGCCTTGTGCAGCGGCATCAGCTTGTCGGAGATCGTCAGCGCGGTGGCATAGTCACCCTCGAGCGTCGCCGTCTGCATCTCGGAACACAGCTTGGGCGCCACGTTGGCGGTGACCGAGATGCAGCCGGTGCCACCCATGGCGTTGAAACCGACCGCTGTTGCGTCCTCGCCCGAGACCTGGATGAAATCCGCGCCGCAGGTGATGCGCTGCCAGGCCACCCGCGCCAGATCGCCGGTCGCGTCCTTGACGCCAACGATCATGTCGAGCTTGGCAAGCTCGCCCATGGTGTCGGGCAGCATGTCGATCGCCGAGCGGCCGGGGATGTTGTAGATGATGATCGGCAGGCCGATCTCGGCCAGCGCGGTGTAATGCGCGATCATGCCGCGCTGGGTCGGCTTGTTGTAATAGGGCGTCACCACCAGCGCGCCGTCCGCACCGACCGTCTTGGCGTGCTGCATGAACCGGATCGCCTCGTCGGTGTTGTTCGATCCGGCCCCGGCGATCACCGGGATGCGGCCCGCGGCGGCCTTGACCACCTCGGAGACAACGGTTTCGTGTTCCTTGTGGCTCAGCGTCGGGCTTTCGCCGGTCGTGCCCACCGGCACGATGCCATGCGAGCCCTGATCGACATGCCAGTCGACAAGACGTTTCAGCGTGTCGAAATCCACCGCGCCGTTCTTGAACGGCGTGACCAGGGCAGGAATGGATCCTTTGAACATGACACGCTCCTATGATGTGCAGATGCCGGCACGAGTCGGTGCCGGGGCGAACGCGGCGGAAACTAGCCGCCTTCCCGCGAAATGCCAAGAATGTGTCTTGTCGCGCGCGGCCGCCGCGCTAGGAATGCGGCATGGTTGCGACATTGCCCCGCCGGATGCGCGCTGCGCTGGCCCCGATCCTGTTGTTTTTCCTTGTGGTCCTTCCCGCCGCCGGACAGGACGCGGCAAGCGTTTCCGCGCTCAAACGCGGCCTTGAACTGGTGCGCAGCGGCGACTGGGACGCGGCACTGGCCGCGGCTGGCCCGAGCGGATCGGTCGCGCGCGACATCGTGCAATGGAACCGGTTGCGCACCAGCGAGGGGACATTCGCCGAAACGATGGCCTTCCTCCAGCGCCGCCCGGACTGGCCCGGCCTGTCGCTGCTGCGCAAACGGTCGGAAAAGACCATCCCGGCGGATGCCTCCCATGCCACCGTGCTCGACTTCTTCCTTGCCGAAAAACCGCAGACCGGCGCGGGGTCGCTGCGCTTTGCCAATGCGTTGTGGGAGACCGGCGCCAAGGATGCGGCGATGGCCGAGGCGGTGCGGGCCTGGACGACCTTTCCCCTGACCACCGAGGAAGAGGCGGGGTTCCGGGTCGACTGGCCCAAGACCACGCTGGCGCATCACACCAAGCGCCTCGACATGCTGCTCTGGCGCGGTCTGACGGTCGAGGCCGAGCGGATGCTCGATCTGGTCGATGACGGCCAGCAGAAGCTTGCCCGTGCCCGGATCGCGCTGCGTGACGACAAGCCGGGGGTGGATACGCTGATCGCGGCTGTGCCCGCGTCGCTGGCAAACGACCCCGGCCTCGCGTTCGAGCGGTTCCTGTGGCGCGCGCGCAAGGGGCGCAACGACGACGCGATCGAATTGTTGCTCGAACGCTCTGGCTCGGCGGCCGCGCTGGGCGACCCCGAGGCCTGGGCCAACTGGCGCGCGATCCTGGCGCGCTGGGCGATGCGCGAGGGCAAGGCGCAGACCGCCTATCGCCTCGCGGCCAATCACCGGCTCGAGAGCGGCGAAGACCGCAACGAGCTGGAGTGGCTTGCAGGCTACGTCGCGCTGAAGGGTCTGAACGACGCCGAAACCGCGCTCAGGCATTTCCACAATTTCAAGGGCGACGTCGAAAGCCCGATCAGCCTGGGCCGGGCCGGATACTGGGAAGGCCGCGCGCTCGAAGCACTTGGCCGCACCGACGAGGCGCGCGCCGCCTATGCCCGCGGCGGCCAGCACCAGACCAGTTTCTATGGCCTTCTCGCCGCCGAAAAGGCCGGCATGGCGATGGACAAGCGCCTGACCGGGGCCGAGGACGTCTTTCCCGACTACCGCAGCGCCAGTTTCTGGAACACCGACATCATGGAGGCCGCGCGGCTGTCATGGGCGGCGGGCGACACCTATCTGACGCAGCGTTTCACCGTGCACCTGTCGGAACGGCTGAACCGCACCGAGGTCGGCCAGCTTGCCGCCTGGGCCGAAGCCGTCAACGCGCCGCACATCCAGTTGATCCTGTCGAAATACTCGCTGGTCTTTCACGGCGAGCTGTTCCACCGCCCCTATTTCCCGACCCCCGACATCGGGCGCGGCAACCGCACCGTGCCGCGTGCGCTGGAAATGGCAATCTCGCGGCGTGAAAGCGAGTTCAACCCGGCGGTGGTTTCCGGCGCCGGCGCGATGGGGCTGATGCAGCTCATGCCCGGCACCGCCAAGGACATGGCCAAGCGAACCGACCTGCCCTATGAGCAGGCGCGGCTGACGCAGGACATGGGCTACAACACGAGGCTGGGGTCGGAATACCTCGCCTATCTGATCGAGCAGTTCGGCACCAACCCGGTCCTGATTGCGGTGGCTTACAATGCCGGTCCCAGCCGCGCCCGTGCGTGGTCCGAAAAGTTCGGCGACCCGCGCAGCCCCGGCACCGACATTGTCGACTGGATCGAGCACATCCCGTTCAACGAAACCCGCAACTACGTGATGCGCGTGACCGAAAGCCTGCCGGTCTACCGCGCCCGGCTGACCGGCCAGACCGAGGCAATCGCGTTCTCGCGCGAGCTTCAGAGCCGCTAGATTGGCGCGCTGAACCGACGTCAGGCGCCGGGGCTGGGCGGCAGCCGCCGCCGCGCCTGCCCGGCGATCCGCTCACGATAGAGCGCGAACAACCCGGCGCCGACGACGATCACCGCGCCGATGGCCACGTTGGTCTCGATCGTCTCGCCGAAGACCGGGATCGCGATCATCGCGGCGAACACCAGTTGCAGATAGGCGAAGGGCTGCACCGACGAGGCTTCGGCAACGTCGTAGCAGCGGATCAGCAGATAATGCGCCGTCGCGCCCGAGACGCAGAGCATCCCCATCCAGACCCAGTCCCGCCCGATCATCGGCTCCCAGAACCACATCCCGACCGCGGTGATGGCAACGGCACCGACGGTGCCGGTCCAGAAAAACGAGGTCGCCGCGCTGTCCTTGCGCGCCGCATAGCGGGTGAGAAGCCCGTAAAGCGCGAACAGAAACGCCGCCGTCAGGGGGATCAGCGCGGCGGGTGAAAACACCTTCAACCCCGGTTGCAGGATCACCAGCACGCCGACGAACCCGACCCCGATCGCCGCCCAGCGCCACGGCCCGACCTTCTCGCCCAGAAGCGGGCCGGACAGGGCCGCGACCACGAGCGGGTATGAGGTGAAGACCGCATGGCTCTCGATCAGTCCGAGCTTCACGAAGGCGACGACCATAACGCAGACCTCGACGATCAGCAGCAGCGCCCGGATGGTCTGGATCATCGGCTGGCTGGTCTTCGCCGCGGCCCGCACGCCGCCGGCCTTGCGCGCTGCCACCGATACGACGAAGGCCGCGAAGAACCAGTAGCGGATCATCACCACCATGAAGACGTTGTATTCGCTGGCCAGATGCCGCGACAGCCCGTCTTGCGCGGCAAAGACCAGCGACGCCCCAACCATCAGGGCAATGCCGAGGCGGGTGTTCTGCTCGCTCATGCGCCCGGCTCCAGCCGTGCGACGGTCATGTGCCGCTTGCGGCCGAAGCCCGGTTCGCGGCTGACGCTGAAACCTGCGTCCTCCAGCCCCCGACGCACGAACCCCGCCGCCGTGTAACTGGCCGCAGTCCCGCCCGGCGCGGTGTGGCGGGCGACCTCGGCCATCAGGTCCGGCCCCCAAAGCTCCGGGTTCTTCGCCGGTGAAAACCCGTCGAGGAACCAGGCGTCGGCCCGCCCCGTCCACTCCGGCAGCGTATCGCGGGCGTCGCCCACGATCACCTCGACCTCGATCCCGTCAAAGGCAAACCGCCGTTCGCCGCGCGCCCATGCGTCAAGGAACGGGTCCGCCACCGCGCGCGCCTCGGGGAAGGCGTCAAGCGCTGCGGCGATGTCGCCCGCCGCCATCGGAAACGCCTCGAAACTGGTATAGCGCAACGCGCCGCCCACCCCGGAGTCGCGCCATGAAATCAGCGCCGCAAGCATGTTCAGCCCGGTGCCAAACCCCAGTTCGGCGATGTGAAACCCCGGCCGGAACCGTCCCGGCAGGCCGTTGCCCGACAGAAACACATGCCGGGTTTCCTGAAGCCCGTTCTCGAGGCTGAAATAGGGGTCGTCGAACCGGGCCGAAACCGGAACACCCCCGTCCCGCCAAGTGATTTCGGCACTCTGGCGTTCGGCCATGTCATCCCCTAGAACCCGCTGCATGGCGCGACAATGAGGAACGCGGAAGGGCTTTGCAATGGTCGACGTGACGGTGCGCGGCGCGGGGGTTTTCGGGCTGGCGGTTGCCTACGCCGCCGCCGCGAAGGGCGCGAAGGTGCGCGTGGTCGACCCCAACGGGCCGGGCGCGGGGGCATCTGGCGGGCTGGCCGGGGCGCTTTCACCGCATGTGCCGGAAAACTGGAACGACAAGAAGGCGTTTCAGTTCGACAGCCTCGCGTTGGGTGATGACTTCTGGGGCAAGGTCGAGGCGATCGGCGGCGTCTCACCAGGCTATGCGCGCAGCGGGCGGCTGCAACCCATCGCAGACCAAAACGCACTGGAATTCGCCCGCGCCCGCGTGGAAACGGCGCGCGATCTCTGGCAGGGACGGTTCGACTGGCAGGTGGTCAAGGCAGAGGGGGACTGGGCGCCGATCTCGCCCACCGGCTTTATGATCCACGACACGCTCACCGCCCGCATCGCGCCGCGCCGCGCCGTCGCCACCTTGGTCGCGGCAATCCGGGCGCTGGGCGGCGAGGTGACGGACGACGCCCCGGACGAGGGGAACATCGTCTGGGCCACCGGGGCGGCCGGGCTGGCCGATATGTCGGCGCATTTCGGCAAGGAGGTCGGCGGGCCGGTCAAGGGACAATCCGCCCTCATCGCCTTCGACGCCGCCGACCGCCCGCAGATCTTCGCAAACGGCGTTTTCATCATCCCGCACGAGGACGGCACCACCGCCATCGGCTCGACCTCCGAGCGTGACTTCGACGCGCCCGACACCTGCGACGACCAGCTTGAGGATGTCATCGCCCGCGCCCGCGCGCTGTTGCCCGCCATCGCAAATGCGCCGGTGATCGAACGCTGGGCCGGGCTGCGGCCGCGCGCGCGCAGCATGGCGCCGATGCTGGGGCCGTGGCCGGGGCGGCCGGGGCATTTCATCGCCAATGGCGGCTTCAAGATCGGTTTCGGCATGGCGCCCGGCGTCGGGCTGGCGATGGCCGATCTGGTGCTGGACGGCAACGACCGCATCCCGCCCGGCTTTCGCGTCGAGGCCAACCTTTAGGCCGGGGCAAGACCACGAACCTTGCGCTCCCCCTCTTGCCTGTGATCCAAACACAGACGGAACAGAGCGGAGCCCAGCATGGTCGACATCGCCACACGCGTCTACAACCACAACTGGAAGATCGACCCGATCGTGCGGTCGCTGATCGACACCGACTTCTACAAGCTGCTGATGTGCCAGTCGGTCTATCGCAACCACCGCGACACGCAGGTCACGTTCAGCCTGATCAACCGCACGACCTCGATCCCGCTGGCCGATCTGGTGGATGAGGGCGAGTTGCGCGAACAGCTCGACCATATCCGCACACTGACGCTGTCGCGCGGCGAGAGCACATGGCTGCGTGGCAACACCTTCTACGGCAAGCGCCAGATGTTCCGCCCGGACTTCATGGAGTGGTTCGAGCAGCTGCGCCTGCCGCCCTACCACCTCGAACGCGTCGGCGATCAGTATGAACTGACCTTCGAGGGCAACTGGCCCGAAGTGATGATGTGGGAGATCCCGGCGCTCGCCGTCCTGATGGAGCTGCGCGGGCGGGCGGTCTTGCGTGGCATGGCGAAGTTCGAGCTCGAGGTTCTCTATGCCCGCGCCATGACGAAGCTGTGGGAAAAGATCGAGAGGCTGCGCGAGCTTGACGGGCTCAAGCTGGCCGATTTCGGCACCCGGCGGCGGCACAGTTTTCTCTGGCAGGACTGGTGCGTGCAGGCGATGGTCGAGGGGCTGGGCGACAGCTTTGTCGGCACATCGAACTGCCTGATCGCCAAGAACCGCGACGTTGAAGCGATCGGCACCAACGCGCATGAACTGCCGATGGTCTATGCCGCCCTTGCCGAGGATGACGCCGCACTTGCCCGCGCGCCCTATGACATGCTGGCCGACTGGCAGGAGGAGCATGACGGCAACCTGCGCATCATCCTGCCCGATACCTTCGGCACGCGCGGCTTTCTCGACAACGCGCCTGACTGGTTGGCGGGCTGGACCGGCATCCGCGTCGATTCCGGCGACCCGGCCGAGGGCGCCGAGATTGCCATCGACTGGTGGCAAGCGCGCGGCGAGGACCCGCGCCAGAAGATGGTAATCTTCTCGGACGGGCTGGACGTGGACAAGATCGTCGAGTTGCACCGGGCTTTCGCTGGCCGGGTGCGGCCAAGTTTCGGCTGGGGCACGCTCCTGACCAACGACTTTCGCGGCCTCACCGAGGGAGACCGCCTCGCGCCGTTCTCGCTGGTCTGCAAGGCCGTGTCGGCCGAGGGGCGGCCCACGGTGAAACTCTCGGACAACCCTAGAAAGGCGATGGGGCCGAAGGACGAGATCGCGCGCTACAAGCGGGTGTTCGGGGTGGGCGAACAGGCGGAGCGGGAGGTTGAGGTCTAGAGGATGCGCTGCCGCACGATGCCCCGCGTCAGGCCATGGCGCCCCGCAACGGGCAAGGCTGCGGCGTCTTGCGACGTTGGACGCCGGCGCCGCCCATGCCAAACAGACTTGTCCTGAAAGTGCCCGCATTGCAAGATCGGGGTCATGTCAACGGAGATACAAATGTACAAGCATATTCTGGTTGCAACCGACGGCTCCGACCTTGCCCGAAAAGGTCTTGATCACGGCCTGGCGCTTGCCAAGCTTCTCGGCTCAAAAGTCACGGTCCTGACCGTCTCGGAACCCCTTCGGGCCGATGCTGCACGGGCTGCCCAGCAGGCGGGCATCGACAGCCCCGCGACCCGTTACGACCAGCAGATCGCCAATCTCATGAAAGAGCGTTTTGCCTTCGTCGAGGATCGCGCGAAGGAGCACGGCATCACGGTAGACCTGACACACGAGATCGACGACGCGCCGGCCGAAGCCATCGTCAGGTATGCAGGTCTGCGAAACTGCGATCTCATCGTGATGTCCTCCCATGGCCGTCGCGGCGTGCAGAAGATGCTGCTCGGAAGCCAAACCTCGGAAGTGCTGGTCAAGACGACCATTCCGGTGCTGGTCATCCGGTAGGCGGTTGTTGAGCGGGGGCGAGGCCGGGGGTGGGCCGAGGGCAGTATCAGCCTTGCCTGAACAGCATGCGTGGGGTGGGCTTCCAGCCCACCGCCCGACCTGCCGACCCCCCTACTCCTCCTCCACCTTCCCCCTCAACGCCTTGACATCGCCGCGCGCCTTCTTGCCCTCCAGCCGCCGCCGTTTCGAGCCCAGCGTCGGCTTTGTCGGCACCCGCCGTTTCGGCGCTACCAGCGCCTCGCGGATCATCTCGGCCAGCCGCTCCTCGGCGATCTCGCGGTTGCGCGCCTGGCTCCGGGTGTCCTCAACCCGCAGCACCAGGGCTCCGTCCAGCGTCCATTTGCGCCCGGCGATGCGTTTCAGTCGCCGCTTCACCGCGTCCGACAGGGCCGGCGAGCGTTCCGCCTCGAAGCGCAGCTCGACCGCTGTCGAGACCTTGTTCACGTTCTGCCCGCCGGGCCCGGAGGCGCGGGTGAAGGTCTCGGACAATTCCCAGTCCTGGATGGTGATGTCGTCGTTGATGCGGATCATGCGCTGAACTTAACCACCCGCCGCGCAATCGAAAAGGGCCGCCCTGTCTGGACGGCCCTTCGAGAAGTCTGGAGGTGGGGCCGGTTAGGCATGACGCCAGATCAGCCCGCAATCCTTGCCGGGGGCTGCCCCGGCAAGGCGCGACTACTTTGTCCCGGCACCTCGCTCCGTATGTTCTCTCGACATGGACACCTCCTTTCTGAATGTTGCTACAAGGTCAACGTGGCACATATTTTGCGTATGTCAAAACTTTTCACGCTGCATGTGGGGAAAGTTTCCGCACCAGAATCCGAAAGGGCACAAGTGCCAGCACGGCAAGCGCGAGTTTGACCAGCCAGTCGGCTACCCCGAGGCTGACCCAGAGCGGCACCACCGTGCCCAGTCCGAGGAAGGGCACGCCCTCCCATGCCCAGTTGACCGCGCCATCCGCCGCCGCGCCGAAAACCGTGATCGAGGCGGAAAAGGCGATGGTGAAGAACAACGCCGTATCAAGCGCCGAGCCGACCAGCGTCGAGGCCAGCGGCGCCGTCCACCAGCGCCCCGCCCGCAGCCGGTCGAACACCGCGACATCCATGAGCTGCGCCGACAGGAAGGCGATGCCCGAGGCCACCGCCACACGCAGCGGCACGGCGGCGAACTCCTCGTCCGGCGCGCCCAGCATGATCTGGCTGCCGATCAGCGAGCAGGCCACGCCGACGACAAACCCCGCAAGCACCACCTTGCGCGCGGCGGCGGGGCCGTGGACGCGGTTCATCACATCGGTGACGAGGAAGGCGACGGGATAGGTGAAGGCGCCCCAGGTCAGCCATTGGCCCATCAGGAACTGCACGAGGATGTTCGAGGCCACCACGACGGCGGCCATGGCAAGGATGCCGGGAAGGATGCGGGTCATGTCTGGTTCCGTTTTGACAAGGTCGCGGAGACTTGGCCCCGCCACGCGCGGGACGGGGCGCAATTACGCCGCGCGCCCGCTTCGGTCAAGTCATTCCGGCACGATGTATTCGACGAACTCGGTGGTCTGGAAGAAGCGGAAGTTGTCGTCCGACACCATGGTGATCCGCATCTGCCCGTCGGTATCGCGCCAGACCGCCATGCCTTCGAGGTTGTCGTGGCGGCCTGCCGACGAGGTGAACAGCGTGACCTCACCGGTCAGCTCGGTCTCGCTCATGTCAAAGCGGCGCACCCGGCTGGAAAACCCGAAAAGCGAGCCAAGCTCGCGCTCGAGGATGTAGAGCCTGCCGTCCGGGCCGATGTCGGCACCGACCACGAGAAACCCGCCCCGGCGCGGGATTTGATAGGGTGTCTCCCACTCCTCGCCGCGCAGGCGGTGCACCGGGAAGGGCTTGTCCATCGCGCCGGAGCGTTCGGGGATGATGTAGATCGCGCCCTCGTCATCGACCGCCAGCGCCTCGAGCGACGAGTTGTTCTGAAGCTCGTCGTAATTCGGCACGCGCGGCAGTTCACGGGCAATTTCGACCTGCGCGTTGTCATAGACGACGACACGGTGCACCGCCTCGAACGACACGAAGATGCGCCCGTCGGCGGTCATCGCCAGCCCCTCGCTGTCGTCGTGATAGCGCGGCAGGGGGCCGCCGGTCGTGTGCATAAGGGGCCGGATCGTGCCGGCCTGCACCTTGACGATGTGCCCATCGGCGTCACGCTCGATCCGGCCGGTCAGGATGTGGGCGCGGTCCGAGATCATCACGAAGGTCGAACCATCCGGCGACAGTTCCAGCCCCGACCAGCCGCCGAACCGCTTGTCGTCCATCGTCCACGAGAGGCGCGACGAGAACACGGCAATATCGGTGGGTTGGGCTTTCGCGAGCGGCGCCAGCAGCGCCGCCGCAGCTATTGCGAGCGCAAGACGGCGGAGCATTGGCCAGGCAGATCTGCGAGGGTGAGCGGACCGCGCGGCGGAACCGGCCGTGCGTTCGGGTCGGGCGGCGGCGGGTTCAGGATACGGTCGACCCATTTCTGCGCCTCGTCGCAACCGTCGCCCGGCGGCGGCGGCGCCTGATCGGCGCAGCGCGGATCGCCCCCCTGACAATTCAGCCGGACGTGGAAATGATAGTGGTGCCCATACCAGGGCCGCACCTTGTTGAGCCAGCTTCGATCGCCGGTCGCGTCCTTGCACATCTGCACTTTCGCACCGGCAAAGATGAAGATCCGCGCCACGGCGGGGTCGGATGCGGCGGCCCGGACGACCTCCATGTGCTGAGGCGTCCAGCTTGCGTTGACGTAGGCGCCATTGGCGCGCTGCATCGTGATCGACGACAGGCTTTCACGCTCGGCGGCGGTCAGGTTCAGCCGGTCGGGCGGCAGCATCCAGATATCGGCATCCAGCCCGATCTGGTGGCTGGCGTGTCCGCTCAGCATCGGCCCGCCGCGCGGCTGGCTCATGTCGCCGATGTAAAGCCCGGCCCAGCCGGGTTGCGCGGCGGCCTTGGCCGACAGCCTTGTGAGGAACGAAATCAGCTCGGGGTGGCCCCAGTTGCGATTGCGGCTCAGCCGCATCGCCTGCCAGGTCGGGCCGGTCTCGGGCAATTGCGCGGCCCCGGCGATACAGCCGGCGGAATAACCGCCGAAGGATTCCGGGCGCTGGTCCGAGGGTGCGGCGACCGCGCCGAACAACTGGTTCGCGGGCTGGTTCGAGGTTGAAACCACGCCCCGCGCCGTGGCGCGCGGCTTGTCGGACCCACCGTCCGACATGCAGGCGGCAAGCAACAAGGCCGTTGCCGCAATGGAAAGAATGCTCGATCTCATCTCAGACCTTTTTCGCCGTCCGGTTTCACCCAGATTAGCAGAACGAGGCCAAGAAGAAAGAGTCCCAGCAGCGGCGAGACGCCAAGTCGCGCCGATCCGGTCCAGGTCGTGACCAGCCCGATCATCGCCGGGGCGATGAAGGCAGTCGCGCGGCCAGACAGCCCATAGAGGCCAAAGCTCTCGGTCGGGGTTTGCGGATCGGCGTGGCGCACCATCAGGGTGCGCGATGCCGCCTGAAGTGTGCCGCCCATGCCGCCGATCACCACGCCACAGGCGAAAAAGATGATGTCTGGCAGGTTTGAGCCTTCGGCCAGCGGCACACCGAACAGGCTTTCGCGCGACATGAAGACGACGACCACGATCACCGCGCTCAGCCCGATGATCGCGCCGATGATCACCGGCTTCGGCCCCAGCGCCTTGTCGACCTTGCCGCCCAGCCATGAAAACAGCGCCGCCGCCATGCCCGAGACGATGCCGAACACGCCAACCAGCACGATCGGCCAGTCCAGCACCAGCGTCGCATAGACGCCGCCAAAACCGTAAAGCCCGTTCAGCGCATCGCGGTAGAACATCGACGACAGCAGGAAGGCCGACAGGCTTTTCTTCTTCGCCAGCCCCCGGATCGACTTGCTCAGGCTCTTCATTCCCACCGAGAACGAAGTCCGCGCCCGCTTGCCGGTGTCACGCACCCAGAGCGCATAGGGGATCATGAACACCACATACCAGACCGCGACGAACGGGCCGACGATCCTTGTGCCTTCCAGCTTGTCGGGGTCGAGCAGGCCAAGGCCCGGCGACAGCCCGACCAGCGTCTTGCCGCCGGGTTGCTCGGCAAAGAACACCAGCATGATCGCCAGCGCCACCAGCCCGCCGATATAGCCGAAGGCAAAGCCTGACCCCGAGACCTTGCCGACGTCCTCATCGGCCACCAGCCCCGGCAGTTGCGCGTTGACGAAGATCAGCGAAAACTCGGCGCCGACAAAACCGATGCCGAAGGCCACCAGCATCGCCCAGATGTTCGATCCGTCCGGCTGGGTGTTCCACAACATCCAGGCGCCGATGACGTAAAGCACCGAGAACCCCAGGATCCACGGCCTGCGCCGCCCGGAACTGTCGGCCAGCGCGCCGACGATCGGGCCGCCAAAGCCGACGATCAGCCCGGTGATCGTCAGGCACAGCGACCAGACCGACTGCGCCCGCGCGTCGGCGGCCAGATCGTCCATGCCGGTCGACATGAAGAACCCCGCCGCGACGGTGGCAAAGAACGGGCCGTAGATGAAGGTCATCAGGACGGTGTGGTAGGGCTGGCTGGCCCAGTCGAACCACCACCAGCCCCAGATCCGTTTGCTCGCGGAGATCTCGGCCATCTCGCCACCCTTTCCGATTTTGGCCCGACATGACAGGAAAACCGGCAGCCGGGCAAGCTACATCTCGGGTGGCCAGGGCCGGGTTGCTTCGGCCTCGATCCAGGCGCGCACCCAGCCGGGAAGCTCCATCCGCGGCGCCGCATGTCCCAGCGCGGCAAGGACCTTTTCGGTCGGCACGATGCCGTCCCGGTCCGTCACCGCCGAGCGGTAGAGCACATGGCTGGTGCAATCGCCGCGCTTCCACATGCTCTGTTCGATATAGATGAACCGCTCATCCCAGCCGACCATGCGCGAGCGCGTTTCGACCACATCGAACGCCCGAACACGGCGGCGATACCGGACCGATGCGCCCGCCATCGTCAGCCCCCAGCGGCGGCGCGCCAGCACCTTGATCAACCCGGTGCGCCGCGCCAGCGGGATGCGGCCAAGGTCGTAGATCGTCAGGGTGCGGCCGTTGTTCAGCTCCATCCAGATGTCGAGATCCCAGGGCCAGCAGATGTGCCGGCTGACATGCACCCCATCCAGCGGCAGGCTCCCGGCCCGGCTGTGAACCAGGAGTTCCTTGACCATGCGAGCGAACGGATACATCGGCGCCTCCTGTAGCGCTTCGGTGGTGCCGCTGCCGGGTGCCGGCGTCAACCGCGACCTTGCGGCAGATACGCGCCGGGCTTGCGCAACGCCGCACTTGGCCCTAGGTCAATGGCCGAACAACCGAGGTTTGCCCATGCTCTCTCCGCTCGTCGCCACGTTGCTTCAGGTGTTTGTCGCCGTCATCGGAATCGTCTGGTTCCTCGTGATCGCGCATGTGATCTTTTCCTGGCTGGTGAACTTCCAGGTTCTCAACCTGCGTCAGCCGCTGGTTGCGCAGATCTGGTATCTGCTGAACCGGCTGACCGAACCGATGTACAAGCCGATCCGCCGGTTCCTGCCGGACATGGGCGGGCTCGACCTCGCGCCGCTGGTGGTGATCCTGATCCTGTTCGCCCTGCGCCAGTTGATCGCGAATTATTACTACGCATTGATCTGACCACCGGCTTGCCCCCGCCGGGCTGACGTGTGACTCTGCCTCCAACCAACGAGCAGTATTCCCACGCCATGCCCCGCGACACCGATCTTCTGAAATCCGTTTTCGGCTTCGATGCCTTCCGCCCCGGTCAGGGCGAGATCGTCGAGGCCGTGACGGCAGGCGAAAACACGCTGGCGATCATGCCGACCGGCGGTGGCAAATCGCTGTGCTTCCAGCTTCCCGCCCTGCTCCGCGATGGCGTGACGGTGGTGATCTCGCCCCTGATCGCCCTGATGCGCGATCAGGTCCGCGCGCTCAGGGCCGTGGGGGTCGAGGCGGGCGCGCTGACCTCGGGCAATACCGACGAAGAAACCGACGCGGTGTTTTCCGCCATTGCCGAAAGCCGGCTGAAATTGCTCTACATGGCACCGGAACGGCTGGCATCGGGCGGCACGCTCAACCTGCTCAGGCGTGCCAACACCACCCTCATCGCGGTCGACGAGGCGCATTGCGTCAGCCAGTGGGGCCATGATTTTCGCCCCGACTACCTGCGCATCGGCGATCTGCGCCGCGCGCTGGGCGTGCCGCTGGCCGCCTTCACCGCCACCGCCGATGCAGAAACCCGCGACGAGATCATCGCCAAGCTGTTCGACGGCACCGCCCCGCGCACCTTCCTGCGCGGTTTCGACCGGCCCAACATTCACCTGGCCTTCGAGGTCAAGGACAGCCCGCGCAGCCAGATCCTGAACTTCGCCGCCGCGCGCAAGGGCCAGTCCGGCATCGTCTATTCCGCCACCCGCGCCAAGACCGAAACGCTGGCCCGCGCGCTGGAGGATGCCGGCCACTCCGCCACGCATTACCACGCCGGGATGGAGGCTGAAGCCCGGCGCGAGGTCGAGCGCCGGTTTCAGCAGGATGACGGGCTGATCGTGGTCGCGACCGTCGCCTTCGGCATGGGCATCGACAAGCCGGATATCCGCTGGGTCGCCCACGCCGACCTGCCGAAGTCGATCGAGGCCTATTATCAGGAAATCGGCCGCTCCGGCCGCGACGGCGCGCCGGCCGACACGCTCACGCTCTATGGCCCCGACGACATCCGCCTGCGCCGGTCGCAGATCGACGAGGGGCTGGCACCGGAGGATCGCCGCGCCGCCGATCATGGCCGGCTGAATGCTCTGCTCGGGCTGGCCGAGGCGGGCGGCTGCCGGCGGCAGGCGCTGCTGGGCTATTTCGGCGAGGATACCGCGCCTTGCGGCAACTGCGACACCTGTGACACGCCGCCCGAGACTTTCGACGCCACCGTGCCGGTGATGAAGGCGCTGTCCGCCGCCCTGCGCACCGGCGAAAGCTTTGGTGCCGGGCATCTGATCGACATTCTCACCGGTACCCAGACCGACAAGATCCGCGACCGTGGCCACGACAAATTGCCGACATGGGGCGTCGGGCAGGACATGCCGCGCAGCCAGTGGCAGGCGGTGTTTCGCCAGATCATGGGGCTTGACCTGCTGCGCCCCGACCCTGCCCGCCACGGCGCGCTGCGCGTCACCGAAAAGGCCCATCCGGTGCTGCGCGGCGAGGGCAGCGTGACGCTGCGCCGCGACACCATCGTGCGCGCCAAGACCCGGCCCGTGGTCAAGGCGCTGGTCTCGGACGAGGACGCGCCGCTGTTGTCGGCGCTGAAGGCCAAACGCCGCGCGCTGGCCGAGGCGCAGCGTGTGCCCGCCTATGTCGTGTTCACCGACCGCACCCTGATCGAGATGGCCGAAACCCGGCCTGCGACACTGGACGCGATGGCCGGGATCACCGGCGTCGGCGCGAAGAAGCTCGAAAGCTATGGCCGCGCCTTTCTTGCGGTGATCGCGGGCGAGCAGCCCGATGTGCACCCGACCCGCCGCCGCCTTGCCGGTTCGGGCGCAGCACCGCTCTATGACCAATTGCAGGCGGCACAGGTCCGGCTGGCGCGCGGGCCAGACGGCACCGGCAAGCCGCTCAGCCTGACGCCCACGGTCCTGCGCCAGATCGCCGAGCGCCGCCCGACCGACCCTGATGCGCTGGCCCGCATCCCCGGCATGACCGAGGCCAAGGTTGAGCGCTTCGGCGAAGACTTCCTCGCGATCCTGACCGAGACCTGCGATAGCTGATACGTTGCGCCTGCGGATTCGCTGGCGCGCGCCGACCCCCGAACCTGACCCACGAGGCACTGATGTTCCGCCTACTTGCGCTGATCTTCCTGCTCCTGCCCGTTACCGCCCTGGCGCAGGAAGCGGACTGCCCGGCCGATGCCAACCAGCGGCTCTATGACCTGACCGAGCGCGCCCGCAACGGCGACGTGACGATCATGGAACTCGGCGAGGCGGCCAACGCGACGATCAAGGCCTGCGGCCCCGACCGGGTCATGGTCGGGCAGATCATGGCGATGTTCGCGGCGGCAGGAATCGCGATCGAGCCGCCGGCGAACGATCGCTTCACCGCGCAACTGCAAGCGTTTCGCACCAATACCGGCCTTGCCGCCGGTCACGCCGGGGAGTTCGAGCCGGTGCCGCTGACGGCCGCAGACGGCGCCGCGATCACATGGACCGTCACGGACGAGCGAGACGCCTATTGGGACCTGATGTTCGCCATGTCGTCGGATTTCCTTGTCGGCGGCGTGCATGAGCAGCTTTTCACTCCCGGCGAGTTGGAGCAGATCGGCTGCGGGCTCTACCCGGCCGAAGAAGTCTCGGCGCTGGCGCGTCACGGCATCGGCAACGTGGACGGTGGCGAGATGCTGGCGCGGGTGATCTTTCTGGCCACCCGGTGCGACGACGACAGCCACGAGGTCGCGGGCTATGCAGCGCAGTATTTCGCCAACCACTATCAGGCGCGCAAGGACGACGACGCCTATGTCGGGCTGACCGGGGGCGACATCCGCGCCGGGCTGCAACGCTATTTGCCGCTGTATCTGGACGGTGCGCCGGAAGGCCCGCTGTTCGACGCGGCAACCGTGACCGAATTGCTGGCGTTCTGAGTATCCAACCATGCTGATCGTCGTCTCCCCCGCCAAGCGCCTGAACGAAACCCCGGCGCGCGCGCCCCGCGGCACCCGCCCCGTGTTCGCGGACGAGGCCAGGACGCTCGCGCGCCTTGCCGGTGCGCTCGATGCTGATGCGTTGCAAAAGCTCATGCATCTTTCGCCCACGCTGGCCCGGCTTAACGTGGCGCGCTTTGCAGCATTCGGCAGCGGCGAGGGCGAAAAGCAGGCGCTCGAAATGTTCGCGGGCGACACCTATGCCGGGCTCGAGGCCGCCTCGCTCGATGCGGAGGAACTGGAGTATGCCCAGCGCAGCCTTCGCATCCTGTCCGGGCTATACGGCCTGTTGCGCCCGCGTGACGTGATCGCGCCGCACCGGCTCGAGATGGGGACGCGGCTGGCCAATCCGCTTGGCCGCAACCTCTATGACTTCTGGGGCGACCGGATCGCCGATCGGCTGCGCCGTGCGGCCCGCGCGCTTGGCACCGGCGTTCTGGTGAACTGCGCCTCGGTCGAATACTTCACCGCCGCCGACCGCGCGGCGCTGGGGTTGCGGGTGGTCACGCCGGTGTTTCTCGAGGATCACGCGAACGGCCCCCGGATCGTGGCGGTCTTTGCCAAACAGGCGCGCGGCGCGATGGCGCGGTTCATCGTGCAGACCCGGCTGACCGACCCCAGTGCGCTGGCGGAGTTCGACCGGGGCGGCTACCGCTTCCAGCCCGCGATGAGCACGCCCGACCGTCCGGTTTTCCTGCGCGCCGCCTAGCCCGCCGCCATGACCGGCGAGCGTGCGCCTGCCGGGCAGGCCGCATCGATCTCGGCCAGAATCGCCGCCTTGTCGAAGGGTTTGGTCAGGTAGGCATCGAGCCCGTGCGCCATGATCTCGTCGCCGTCCCCCTCCATCGCGTGCGCAGTCAGGGCCACGATTCGCGTGGCGGGCAAACTGCGTTCGGCCTCGATCGCCCTGATCCGGCGGGTGGCTTCCTTGCCGTCCATGCCGGGCATCGAGATGTCCATGAAGATCAGGTCGGGCGGTGTGTCTTCGAAGGCAGTGATCGCCTCGTGCCCGTTCGCGGCGACGACAAGGTCGATTTCGCGGTCCTTGATCAGCTTGGAGAACACCAGTTGGTTGGTCTTGTTGTCCTCCGCCATCAGGACGCGCATCTTGCGCGGCGGGGTCGGGGTCGGGGCCACCGGGCTGCTCGTATTGCCCACGATCTGCACCGGGGCGCGGCGTCTGACCGACCCGAAGACCGGCGCGACGGTGTCGGGGGATGTTGCCGGATTGTTCGATACAACGGCTGGCTTGGGGTCTGGCGCTGCGCTGGTCGCGCCGGGATCGAGAGCGGCCAGCACCTCGACCAGATCGCGGCGCGCAATCGGACGGCGCAGCACTGCCGCTGCCTCGCCGGCATCAGGGGCGGGCCGATCCGACTGGATGACGACAATGATCGGCGTGGCCGGGTGGTGTGCCGCCAATGCCGCGACTGCATCCGCACCGGAGGCATCAATGAAGACGACGTCCGCCCCGGCAGCCGCCGCGCCTGTCTCGACGCAAGTCACCTCAAGCCCCAACGCGATCAGGCGGCGTTCGAGGATCGTGCGGTCAAGGCCGTCCTCCATCACCACCAACGCGCGGCGCAGGCCTTCGGGCAGCGCCGGAAGATCTCGCTCTTCGGCCACAGGCATCGGCAGGCTGATCCCGAAGCACGAGCCGACGCCCTCCTCGCTTTCGACCCAGACCTGGCCGCCCATCAGCGCGACCAGTTGCCGGGTGATCGCGAGGCCAAGCCCGGTGCCTTCATAGCTGCGGTTGCGGTCGTCCTCGACCTGGTTGAATTCGCCGAAGACGTGTTCGAGCATGTCGGCGGGCACGCCGATTCCGGTGTCCTCGACAGTGATGTGCAGCCGCTCGGCCCCTTCGGGCTCGGGCACGCCCACGACACGGACCAGCACCTGACCCTGGGGCGTGAACTTGACGGCGTTGCCGATCAGGTTGGTCAGCACCTGACGCACCCGGACCGGATCGCCCTCATACCGCGTGGGCAGGAAGATGTCGTAATCCAGCGTCGCGCGCAGGTTCTTTTCGCGGATCGTCGGCTGCAACAGCCGGAAGACATCGAGGATCGTGTGTTCGAGGTCGAAGGGTTCGGGCCGCAGCACCAGCTTTTCGGCCTCGATCTTGGAATAATCCAGCACGTCGTTGATGATCGACAACAGCGCCTGCCCCGAGTTGCGGATCGTGTCGACGTAAAGCCGCTGTTCCTCGTCGAGATCGCCCTCGGCCAGCAGGTCGGCCATCGCGACGACGCCGTTCATCGGCGTGCGGATCTCGTGGCTCATGTTGGCGAGGAAGGCCGACTTGGCGCGGTTTGCGGCCTCGGCCTTCTCGGTGGCCTCGGTCAGCGCTTCCTCGCGCCGCATCGCCTCGGTGATGTTGAGGCCAAGGCAGACCGTGTCGCCGCCCGGCGCGCGCTGTTCGACCAGCCGGATATAGGCGCCGTCCCACAGCTTGATGACCTCCGGGACAGGTTCCGGCGCATTCCAGCGCGCCAGCATGTCGGTGCGCCATTGCGCCGGGGTGCGGTGTTCGATGTCGACGATCCCTTCGGCCAGCAGCGCCTCGACAACCTCCTCGTAATGCACGCCGGGACGGATGCATTCGAGCCCGTCGAACGGCGCCAGATAGGCGGTGTTGGCGATCACCAGCCGGTGGTCGGCATCGAACACGGCAAACCCGTCATGGATCGACTGGATCGAGTTCCACAGCCGCCGCTTGGCGATCGAGACTTCCTCGTTGGCGCGCTCAAGGTCGGCGCGCACACGGGTATTCTCGCCCTTGACCTCCTCGACAACGCCGCGAGTCTCGACAAGGTCTTCCGACAGCGCGACCGCGTGGCGCGACAGCTTGCGGTTGGCCTCGTGCAACTCGGCCTCTTTCTGCGCCAGCAGCCGTTCCGCCGCCATGCGCGCGCGCCGTTCTTCGGTCAGCAGGTTTGCCCGCATCATCCCAGTCTCCGTGCAGCCGGGCGTTCTGCCCTTGCCGGCAGTCTGCCGAATCGGGGTGAATCTCCGGTTAACGCCGCGCGCAAAATGCACGCCGCCGTTGCCCGAATCCGGCCCGCGTGCAAGCATGCGACAGGCATTCAGGAGGCACCGATGCGCACATTCCTTTTTTTCATTGCTTTTCTTCTCGGGTTCACCGGAATGGCGCTGGCTGAAAGCCCGATTGCCGACAGGCGGGTAATCCTGTTTCGCGACACCGACTTTCCCGGCGGCGACCTCCAGTCGATTTTCGACACCAACATGCAGGCCTGCGAAACCGCCTGTTTCGCCAATTCCGCCTGTGGTGCCTATACCTTCAACACCCGCTCGAACGCCTGTTTCCTGAAAGAGCGGCGCAGCACGCAGGAGGTCTATTCCGGCGCCTTCTCGGCCGAGGTCATCCCGGTGCCGCCCTCGGTCCTGTCCGGGGCCGAAACCCGCGCCGCCAACCTCGATTTCCTTTATGCCAACGACCTCGGCGCCGCCGCACGAATGGCGCGCAGGCTGCCGCATGATTTCGTCTCGGGCGGCTTCAACCCCGCCGATCTGGTGAATTATTCCCGGCAGGCCGAGGCCGAGGCCAATATCGTCTCGGCGATGCGCTACATGGCCGCCGCCACCGTCATCACCGACGCCGCTGGCGACTGGATCGAATATGCCCGCCTGTCGAACGCGGCGGCGCAGAACACCACCAATTCCGGCGACAAGAACAAGCTGTTCCGCCAGGCGCTCGATGCCGCGATCAACGGCTATCTGCGCAGCGCCATCGCGCCGCAACAGACCAATGCGCTGATCGAGATGGCCGCCGCACTCGAGGCCACGGGCAGGGGGCGCGAGTCGATCCCGGCGCTGCGTCTGGCGCAGGCGGTTGACCCGCGCAGCGACACCGATGCAGCGCTCGACCGCGCCATCGGCATGTTCGGCTTTCGCGTCACCGATTCGAGAGCCGACAGCGATGCCGCCAACCCGCGCATCTGCGCCACGTTCTCGGAAAACCTGTCGCCCACCGGCGTCGACTACGCGCCCTTCGTGCAGGCCGACATCAGCGGTCTGGCGGTCGAAGCCTCGGGCCAGCAGCTTTGCATCGAAGGCGTGCGCCACGGCGAGCGCTATGCGCTGACCCTGCGCGCCGGTCTGCCGTCCGAATCGGGCGAGGTTCTGGCCAAGCCGGTGCAGCTCAACCTCTATGTCCGTGACCGGACCGCCTCGGTCCATTTCCCGGGCCGCGCCTATGTGCTGCCGGCCACCCCCGACGCGGGCCTGCCCATCGTCGGGGTGAACGTCACCGAGATCGACCTGACGCTGGCGCGGCTGTCCGACCGCAACCTCGTTCAGACGATCCGCGAGGATTATTTCGGCCGTTCGCTCGATCCCTATGAAGCCGGATATTTCACCGAGGCACTGGCCGAGCCGCTCTGGACCGGCAAGGCCGAGATCGCGACCGAATTGAACAAGGACGTGACCACCCGCCTGCCGATCGGCGAGGCCATCGGCAATCAGCCGCCGGGCATCTATGTGCTGCAAGCCTCGGTGCCAGGCGTCGATCAGTGGGATTCGCCGCCGGCAACGCAGTGGTTCGTGGTTTCCGACATCGGCGTCACCACCATGCTGGGCGCGGACGGGCTGCACGTCTTCACCCGCGCGCTGGGGTCCGCCGAGCCGATGGCGGGCGCGAGTGTCGAGCTTGTCTCGCACGCCAACGCGGTGCTGGGCGAGGCGATCACCGATCCCGCGGGCTATGCGCAGTTCGCGGCCGGAATGACCGCTGGCCGGGGGGCCGCCGCGCCCGCTCTGGTCATCGTGCGCACGGGGGACGACATCGCCTTCCTGTCGCTCTCGGACCCCGAGTTCGACCTGTCCGACCGTGGTGTCGAAGGCCGCCCCGCCGCGCCGCCGATTGATGTGTTCCTGACCACCGACCGGGGCGCCTACCGCGCCGGAGAAGTCGTGAACGCGACCGCGCTGGCGCGTGACGGAACCGCCGAGTCCATCGAGGGCCTGCCGATCACCGCCGTGATGTTCCGCCCCGATGGCGTCGAATACTCGCGCCACCTGTCGAATGGGGCGGGCGCTGGCGGACACGTTTTCAACCTGCCGGTCGCGGGCAACGCGCCGCGCGGCACCTGGCGGCTTGACCTTCATGCCGACCCGGACGCCCCGGCGCTGGCCTCGACCACCTTCCTGGTCGAGGATTTCCTGCCCGAGCAGATCGACTTCACCCTGGCCCTGCCCGACCACCCGCTGTCGCTGGGCGACCGGCCTGACCTCACGATTGATGCGCGCTACCTGTTCGGCGCGCCCGGTGCCGATCTCGAGATCGAGGGCGACATCCGCCTGACACAGGCCAGCGAGCTTGAGGGTTGGGCGGGCTACCGCTTTGGCCGGTACGACGACCGGATGCAGACGCAATGGGGCGGGATTGCCGATGGCCGCACCGACGCGGATGGCCGTGCCGTGCTGCCGGTGACATTCCCCAGTGCCGACGTCTCGGGCGTGCCGCTGACCGCCAATATCACGGTCAGGGTCAAGGAAGGCTCGGGCCGCCCGGTGGAACGCGCGATCACCCGCGCGATCACCGCGGATGGCCCGATGATCGGGATAAAGCCGGGTTTCGACGGCGATCTGTCGGAGAACTCCGAGGCGAGTTTCCGCCTGATCGCGCTCGGCGCGGACCTGAACCCGACCGCGATGAGCGTGACCTGGGAGTTGAACCGCGTCACCACGGATTATCAATGGTATCGCGACAGCGGCAGCTGGTATTGGGAACCGACCACCACCCGCGCGCGCATCGCGTCGGGCGTGGCGGTGCTGGGCAGCACCCCGACCGAGGTTGCCGCCCCGGTCGATTGGGGCCATTACGAACTGGTCGTCAGTCGTGACGGCGGCGCCTTCCTGGCCTCGTCGGTCGACTTCTATGCTGGCTGGTATGGCAGCGGCGATGCCGCCTCGACACCCGACATGCTCGAAGTGTCGCTTGACGCCGAACACTACGCCCCCGGCGATACCGCGACGCTGCGTTTCGTGCCGCGCAGTGCGGGCAAGGCGCTGATCACGGTGGTGTCGAACCGGCTGATCGACATGGTGGCGGTGGACGCGACCGAGGGCGAGAACACCATCACTCTGCCCGTTACCGACGCCTGGGGCGCGGGCGCCTACGTGACCGCGACACTGATCCGCCCGCTTGACGATGCGAGTGGTCGCGCGCCGACCCGCGCGCTGGGGCTGACACATGCCAGCGTCGATCCCGGCCCGCACCAGTTGACCGCGCGTTTCGAGGTTCCCGCCGAGGCACAGCCGCGCGGCCCGCTTGACGTGACGCTTACCGTTGACGGCATCGCTGACGGCGAAACCGCGTGGGTCACGATTGCCGCGATTGATGTCGGCATTCTCAACCTGACCTCGTTCGCCTCGCCCGATCCGTCCGGGCATTACTTCGGCCAGCGACGGCTGGGCATGGGCATTCGCGACCTTTATGGCCGGTTGATCGATGGGCGAACCGGCGAAATGGGCGCGATCCGTTCGGGCGGGGACGCGATGGCGCAGATCCGCATGGACGCGCCGCCGCCGACCGAGGAGTTGATGGCGCAGTTCTCTGGTCCGCTCAAAGTGATCGACGGCAAGGCCCGCGTCACGTTCGATCTGCCCGAGTTCAACGGAACCGTGCGGCTGATGGCCGTCGCCTGGTCGAACACCGGCGTCGGACAGGCCGAGGCCGATGTGCTGGTGCGCGACCCGGTGGTCGTCACCGCGTCGCTGCCGCGCTTCCTTGCGCCCGGCGACCAGGCCCGGATGCTGCTTGAGATCACCCACGCCAAGGGTCCGGCGGGCGATATGGAACTGTCGGCAATCTCGGATGGCGTCGCGATTGCCGGTGGCGGCCTGATGCGCAAGGTCTCGCTGGAGGAGCTTGGCACCGCGCGTCTGTCGGTGCCGATCAGCGTCAGCGATCAGGGGATCTTCACCATCGACGTCGCGCTGGTCACGCCCGATGGCACCCGCCTGACCAAGACGCTGACCCTGCCGGTGCAAAGCCTCGACCCCGAGGTTGCGCGCACCAGCCGGATGTCGCTGGCGGCAGGCGAGCGTTACACGCTTGGCCGCAACATCCTTGACGGGCTCAGGCCCGGTTCGGCGCGGGCCACCCTGACCGCCGGTCCGCTGGCGCGGATCGACGCGGCGGGGCTGCTCGACCAGCTTGACCGTTACCCCTATGGCTGCACCGAACAGCAGACCAGCCGGGCGCTTCCGCTGCTCTACATGGGCGAAATTGCCGAGGCGATGGGGCTGTCGGACCGCGACGATCTGCCGGGGCGGATTCAGAAGGCGGTGACGGCGGTGCTGGCCAACCAGTCGTCGGGCGGCAGTTTCGGGCTGTGGAGCCCGGACTCGGGCGATCTGTGGCTGGATGCCTATGTCAGCGACTTCCTCGCGCGCGCGCGCTCGCAGGGCTATCCCGTGCCCGATACCGCGTTCCGCGCGGCGATGGACAACCTGCGCAACCGGGTGAACTACTACCCGGAATTCGACGAGGGCGGCGCCGATCTGGCCTATGCGCTCTACGTGCTGGCGCGTGAAGGCGCGGCGGCGATGGGCGATCTGCGCTACTATGCCGACATCAAGGCCGAAGCCTTCACCACCCCGCTTGCCGCCGCCCAGCTTGGCGCGGCACTGGCCGCCTATGGCGACACCAGCCGCGCCGACGCGATGTTCCGTCAGGCAGGATCGCAACTGGCCGGGGTCGTGGATGAAGGCCAGCTCTGGCGCGACGATTACGGCACCAATCTGCGCGACGCGGCGGCGGTGCTGACGCTGGCGGTCGAGGCCGGATCGGACGCGGTGGATCGCGACGCATTGCTGGCGCGCGTGGCGCGCGGCGACAAGTGGCTTTCGACACAGGAGGCGACATGGTCGCTTCTGGCCGCCAACGCGCTCTTGACCGAAAGCGCCGGGCAGGGCCTGACGCTCGACGGCACCGCGCTGACCGGCCCGCTGGTCGAGGTGATGAGCCTGGCCGAGCTTGCCGTGCCGCGGGTGATCGGGAACACCGGCGACCGGGCGACCGATCTGACCGTGACCACCTTCGGCGTGCCGCTGACGCCCGAGCCTGCGACCGGCAACGGCTACGGCATCGAACGGCGCTACTTCACGATGGAGGGCGAGCCTGTAGATATCGCCGAGGTCGAACAGGGCACGCGGCTGGTCACGCTGATCACCGTCACGCCGTGGGATCAGTCGGACGGTCGGCTGATCGTCTCGGACCCGCTGCCGGCCGGGTTCGAGATCGACAACCCGAACCTGATCCGGGGCGGCGACATCGCGGCGCTGGAATGGCTGCAACTGACCAGCGACACCGAGACAACGCAGTTCCGGCAGGACCGCTTCATCGCGGCGGTGCACTGGTCGTCGGACAAGGCGATCCGGCTGGCCTATATCGTGCGCGCGGTGACGCCGGGGACGTTCCATCACCCCGCACCCTCGGTCGAGGACATGTATCGCCCGACCTACCGCGCCACCGGCGAGGCGGGGGCGGTGATCGTGCGCGAGTGATGCGCGCGCGCGGGCTTGTCATTCTGGCCGTCACGCTCTGGGCGGGTGCGCTCGGGCGTGACGGGTTCGAGCGCTGGATCGCGGCCACCGATCTGCCGCCGCTTTCGGTTGCGACCTCGACCGAAGTGATCGACCGGCACGGCAAACTTTTGCGCGCCTATACGGTGGCGGATGGTCGCTGGCGTCTTGCCGCGGACCCCGGCCAGGTCGATCCGCTGTTCACAAGGATGCTGGTCGCCTACGAGGACAAGCGGTTCTGGACGCATGGCGGTGTCGACCCCCTCGCCATGCTGCGCGCCGCCGGGCAGGCGGTGACCAATGGCGGTATCGTGTCCGGCGCGTCCACCCTGACGATGCAGACCGCGCGGCTGCTGGAAGACGGCCCGACCGGGCAGCTTGCCGGAAAACTGCGCCAGATGCGCGTGGCGCTGGCGCTGGAGCGGCGCTCGACGAAGGGCCAGATCCTCGCGCTTTACTATGACCGCGCGCCCTATGGCGGCAACACCGAAGGCCTGCGCGCCGCCGCCCGCGCCTGGTTCGGCAAGGAGCCCGCGCGGCTGACCCCTGCCGAAGCGGCGTTGCTGGTCGCGCTGCCGCAATCGCCTGAAACCCGTCGTCCCGACCGGCACCCTGACGCGGGGCTTGCCGCGCGCAACCGGGTGCTTGACCGGATGGCGGAGGCTGGCGTGATCTCGCCCGACACTGCCGTTGCGGCCCGCCATGAGCCGGTGCCGACCGCGCGGCGCGAGATGCCGGCGTTGGCGGCGCATCTGGCCGATCGCGCGCTGCGCGATGCGCCCGGCCTTGGCGTGCACATGACCACGCTGGATGGTGATCTGCAAATGCGGCTCGAGGCGCTGGCGGCGCGCGCGGTGCGCGATCATGGCGGCGGCGCGCTGTCGATCGCCATCATCGTCGCCGATCACACCAGCGGCGAGGTGCTGGCCAGCGTCGGCTCGGCCGGATATTCCACCGAGACGCGGCAGGGCTTTGTCGACATGACCACCGCGCTGCGCTCGCCCGGCTCGACCCTGAAACCGCTGGTCTATGCGATGGCGTTCGATGATGGCCTTGCCCAGCCCGAAACCATGATCGACGACCGGCCCACCCGGTTCGGCGGCTATGCGCCGCAGAACTTCGACGGGCTCTATCGCGGCCCGGTGACGATCACCGAGGCGCTGCAATTGTCGCTCAACATCCCGGTGGTGATGCTGACCTCGGAGATCGGCCCGGCCCGGCTGTTCGCCCGGTTGAAGCGTGCCGGCACCGCGCCGGTGCTGCCGGGAAACTCCGCGCCGGGTTTGGCGATCTCGCTGGGTGGTGTCGGGATCACGCCCGAGGATCTGACCCGGCTTTATGCCGGGCTGGCGAATGGCGGCGTGGCGGTGGGGCTGCGCTATCGTGCCGGTCTGGACGAGGTCATGGCGCAACGCATCGTTTCGCCAGAGGCTGCCTGGCAGGTCGGCCATATCCTCGCCGGGATGCCGCCGCCGCCGAATGCACCGCGCGCGCGGCTGGCCTACAAAACCGGCACCTCCTACGGCCACCGCGACACATGGGCGGTGGGGTTTGACGGGCGGCACGTCGTGACGGTCTGGATGGGTCGCCCGGACGGCACCCCGGTGCCCGGAGCGTTCGGGGCGGACATGGCCGCGCCGATCCTGTTCGAGGCGTTTTCGCGCGTGAAGCCCGCGCTCGACCCGCTGCCGCCACCGCCGCCCGCGACGCTGATCCTGTCCACCGCCGCCCTGCCCGCGCCGCTGCGCGCGTTCCGCCCGCGCGGCGCGGTGTTCGGCCCGGCAGAGGGCAACCCGACGCTGGCCTTTCCGCCCGATGGGGCGCTGATCGAGACCGGCGGCGGCAAACTGGTGGTGAAGATCCGCGATGGCAAGCCGCCGTTCACGCTGCTCGCCAATGGCGCACCCGTGGTGGTCGGAAGCCATGCCCGCGAAAGCCACATCGCGCTGATGCCCGGCCATGTCAGCCTTGCGGTGATCGACGCCGAGGGCCGCGCGGCGCGGGCACAGGTGGAAATCAGGTAATCAGCCGGCGACCGTGGTGCACAGGTCTTCGTCGATGGTGGCATCGGTCCAGCCCAGCGCGACCTGTTCCATGCCGCGATAGGCCGCCAGGAATTGCCAGCCATCCGGCCAGGCTGCTGCCTCGAATTCCCAGACAAGATCGTCACCCGGCCGCGCCACAGACAGAACCTCGGCCCCGACGCGGGGCCCGGCGCGCAGCGCGATCTGATCGCCGTTCCAGCCAAGGCAACCGCTGGCAAACTCCGAGAGCGTCACCACCACCTCAAGCCTGAGCCGCATCGCGATGTTCGGCACGTCGAGCGTGGTCGCATTGGTGTCGACCGCGCAGCCCAGCTCGTCCTCCATCTCGCGGATGAAGGCGACGAAAGCGTCACCTCCGCGTTCGAGCGTCACATCCTTGCCGATGCAGCCAGTGTTGTCGAAGATCGCCATGCCCAGCGGCGAGGCAAAACAATAGCCCGCCCGGTCGAAAAGCTGATTGCGGGCGAACCAGTAGTCGTTGCAGTGCTCCTCCTGCGCCAGCGCGGGTGTCGCGGCGAGGGCCAAGAGGATTGCGGCGGGAAATCTGATCATCGGTCTGTCCTCCTCTGCACCAGTGTCCCAGAGGTTCGACGCTCCGGCAATCCGGCATTTCGCCGCCACAAACGAAAAGCCCCGGCACAATGGCCGGGGCTTGCAGGCGCGCGGTCGGGTGGCGCCTATTTGTCGTCGTCTTCGTCGTCGTCCGCGTCATCGTCGGGCAGGTTGAAGAAGCTGTCGGCGTCCGGGGTTTCGTCCTTCTTGCGCTGATGACCGCCGCCCAGCGTGAAGGTCTCAAGCCCTTCGATCGCGGTCGGGATCTTCGGCTCGGTGTCCATCGACAGGCTCTGCTCGGTCGAGACCAGCTTGCGCCGCTCGTCATCCGACATCACCTCGCCGGCGGCGGCCTTCTTGGCGGCGGCCTTCTGCACCACGGCGTCAAGCTCGGACTGCTTGCACAGGCCCAGCGCCACCGGGTCGATCGGCTCCATCGACGAGATGTTCCAGTGCGTGCGCTCGCGGATCGACTGGATGGTCGGCTTGGTGGTGCCGACCAGCTTGGCGATCTGGCCGTCGGTCAGTTCGGGGTGGAACTTGACCAGCCAGAGGATCGCGTTCGGCCGGTCCTGACGCTTGGACAGCGGCGTGTAGCGCGGGCCGCGGCGCTTTTCCTCGCCGACAGCGGCGGGGTTGAACTTGAGCTTGAGCTTGCGCGCCGGATCGGCTTCGGCGGTGTCAATCTCGTCCTGGGTCAACTGGTTGTTGGCGATCGGATCGAACCCCTTGACGCCGGTCGCCACATCACCGTCGGCAATGCCCTGCACTTCAAGCTCGTGCAGCCCGCAGAAATCGGCGATCTGCTTGAAGCTCAGCGTCGTGTTGTCCACCAGCCAGACGGCGGTGGCCTTGGCCATGATCGGTTTTTCCATAAGGCACTCCTTCGAATACATCTTCCCCGCGCCCTTGCGGGCGGCCCTCAGCGGTCTGACTGGCGGGCGGGTTACCGTTGTCGGGGAACTTGGGCGCTATATAGTGCGGTGAGGGCGGTGAGGAAAGAGAAAATGCGCTGGTTGTTCATGTTCCTGCTGATCGCCGCCCCGCTCCGCGCCGGGGGCGAGCGGCCGGGGGATTTCGATTACTACGTACTGTCGCTGTCATGGTCGCCGAACTGGTGCGCGCTCGAGGGCAAGGCTCAGGGCAGCGAGCAATGTGACAAACCGTTCGGCTGGGTGCTGCACGGGCTTTGGCCGCAATATGAGACCGGCTGGCCAAGCTACTGCCCAAGCGTGCAGCGCAACCCCTCGCGGGCGCTTACGGCAGCCCAGTCCGAGCTGTTCGGCACGGGTGGAGCGGCGTGGTATCAGTGGAAGAAGCACGGCATCTGTTCGGGGCTATCGGCGGAAGACTACTACCGCCTCGCGCGCGAGGCCTATGGCCGCATCACCCGCCCGGACGTGTTGCGCAGGCTCGACCGCGCGTTGAAGCTGCCCGCCTCGGTCATCGAGGCGGCGTTTCTCGAAGCGAACCCCGGCCTGACCCCTGACATGATCGCGGTCACCTGCAAGGCCGGCCACATCCAGGAAGCCCGCATCTGCCTGACCCGCACGCTCGAGCCACGGGCATGCGGCGCCGACGTGGCGCGCGACTGCACCTTGACGGACGCGCTGTTCGAGCCGCTGCGCTGAGCGCCTAGCCGGCCAGCCCGACCCCGATGTAATAGGGCCAGACGATCAATGCCAAGAGCCCTTTCCAGAAGCCGAGCCCGAGAAACCCGAGGCTGAACAGCCAGCCCATGAACCAGAGCATCCCCAGCGAAAGCTGCACCTTCACGGTCTTTTCCGCCATGCCGCATCTCCTTTCAGGCGCAAGCCCGCGCCATTGCGACCATGTTACCATGATCCGCCGCAAACCGGAGCGTAATCAGCCGAGGATGCCCACCACCATCATCACCAGCCCCGCGAGCCCGACGGTCCAGATCGCCGAACGCAGCAGCGGAATACCCACCGCGTAGCCCGGCACATAGGCCAGCCGTGCGAAGAAGAAGACCGCGGCACCGGTCAGGGCCCATCCGTCCTCGATGCCCTTGATCTCGGCCAGCAGCGCCAGCGGCAGGAACACCGGCAGCGCCTCGAGCATGTTGCGCAGCGCGCGTTCCATCCGGCCTGCCATCACCGGCGCGGGCGGACGCTCGTCGCGCGCGCTGCGCAGATAGCGAAGCTGCTCATCCTCGCCCGACCGCGCCCGCATCGCCGAAGGCAGAAAGGTCTGGGCCACGAAAAGCCCCAGCACCGCCAAAATCCAGCCCGTCATCGCGCCCTCCGTCATTGTCGCCACAAGCATATGCCCGTCCGATCGGGCCGTAGCAAGCGAGCGGCCAAGATGCCGCAGCGCGCAGTCAGGGCAGGATGATGGTCGAGCCGGTGGTCTTGCGCGCCTCGAGGTCGCGGTGCGCCTGGGCGATGTCGTCCAGAGCATAGCGCTGGCCGATCTCGATCCGCACAGCGCCCGACGTCACCTTGTCGAACAGATGCCGCGCCATCTCCTGGCAGGTGTCATGGTCGGCGATATGGGTGAACAGCGCCGGCCGCGTGATCTTGAGGCTGCCTTTCGGCCCGAGGATGCCAAGGTTGAACGGCGGGACCGGACCCGAGGCGTTACCGAAGGAAATCATCATTCCCAATGGCTTGAGACTGTCGAGCGAGCCCTCGAAAGTATCCTTGCCGACCGAATCCATCACCACGTCGACTCCCTTGCCGCCGGTCAACTCGCGCACCCGCGCGGTGAAATCCTCGGTGTTGTAGTTGATGCAATGATCTGCGCCGTGGTCCAGCGCCAGCTTGCATTTCGCGTCCGTCCCGGCGGTGCCGATCAGGGTGATCCCCTCGGACTTCGCCCATTGGCACGCGATCAGCCCGACACCCCCGGCGGCGGCGTGAAACAGAACCGTGTCGCCCTTGGCGAGCGGCGTGGTGCGGTGGAACAGGTATTCCACCGTCATGCCCTGCAACATCATCGCCGCAGCCGTCTCGAACCCGATACCGTCCGGCAGCGGCACCACCTGCGCGGCAGGCATCACCCGCGCTTCGCAATAGGCACCCGGCGGGTTGGCGGCATAGGCGGCGCGGTCGCCAGGTTTGAGGTGTGTGACACCCTCGCCCACCGCCTCGACCACCCCGGCCCCCTCCATGCCCAGCGCATGTGGCAGGCTCAGCGGATAAAGGCCGGTGCGCTGATAGACGTCGATGAAGTTCAGCCCGATCGCCTCGTGCCGGATGCGAATCTCGCCCTTCCCCGGCGCGTCGGGTTCGCGATCGACGATCTTGAGGTTCTCGGGGCCGCCGAAGGCTTCGATGATGACGGTTCTTGCCATGTTGTTTTCTCCTGCGAATTCATATGTCGGAGTCAACCAAGCCATGTCCACTGACGCACTGCAACCGTTTCCACGCTCTCTCATTTCCTGCTATCTAAACGGCATGTTCAAAATCAACCTTTCCGCGAATCGGATCGACCCCGTCGAAAAGAAGAGCTTTTCCGACCTCAGGCTGCGTGAGCGCGAGCATTTACAGGAATGGATCGCCCACGCGCCGGAGGCTCTGGGGGAAGACCTGTTGATCATCCAAAAAGAGTTCTCGGGCTTTGACGGCACACAGGAGCGGCTTGACCTTCTGGCGCTGGATATGTCGGGCCGACTGGTCATCATTGAGAACAAGCTGGACGACACCGGGCGGGACGTAATCTGGCAGGCGCTGAAGTATGCGGCCTATTGCTCGACCCTTACGACAAGTCAGATTTTGGACATTTTTCATCGTCATCTGGGGTCAGGAACCCGCGAAGACGCAGCCGAGCGCCTGCAAGAGTTCCTTTCCGATTCTGACGGCGAAGACCCTGTCCTGAACCTGGCGGGGAGCCAACGTATCATCCTGGTCGCCGCGAATTTCCGGCGCGAGGTCACGGCAACGGCGCTCTGGTTGCTCAGCAAGGGCTTGGACATTACTTGTTTTCAGGTATCGCCGTATCAGTCCGGTGACGATCTTTTCCTCGATGTTTCCCAGATCATCCCGACGCCGGAAACCGCCGACTTCATGATCCAGTTGGCAGCAAAGTCCGCCACGGACGAAAAAGCAACGGGTGCCGAAGCGGAGCGGCATAGACGCCGTCGTGCATATTGGGACAAACTGTTCGAAACGGCCGCAAGAAATGGTATTCAGCGATATTCAAGCAGAAGTGCTACAAAAGAAAACTGGATGACCTTGACTACCGGAATAAGGGCAGTCCATCTCGCGCTTGTTATCAAAGAGAGCGAGGCGATGGTTCAGTTCAACTTTGAGACACCCGACAAGCTTTTGAACAAGGCCCTTTTCGATTTGGCAAGGACGCACGCTGCGGAAATCGAAAAACCGTTTGAGGAGGCCATCCAATGGCGCCGCATGGATGACAGCAAAGCTAGCCGGATTGTGATTGCGACGGCTTGCGACTTCCTCGACCAAAGCACGTGGCCCGAAACCATAGGTTGGCAATTGGACCGGCTGGAAACCCTTGAGAAGACGATAGCGCCTTTTCTTCCAGAAATGTCTGACCTCGTCCGGGCCAGCTAGGCTCCCACGAGGCTAGCCCGCCACGTTCAATACGATCTTGCCGATATGGCCGCCGCTTTCGATCCGCTCATGCGCGCGGGCGGCGTCCTCGAGTGCGAACTCGCTGTCCATCACCGGGCCGATCCTGCCGGCGTCGAGCAGCGACCAGACATGTTCGCGCAGCTCGTCCGCGATCCGCGCCTTGGCCACGTCCGATTGCGGCCGCAGGGTCGAGCCCGTGATCGTCAGCCGCCGCGCCATGATCTGGGCGAAGTTCACTTCGGCCTTGGGGCCGGACAGGAAGGCGATGTGAACCATCCGCCCCTCATCCGCCAGCGCCCTGATATTGCGCGCGATATAGTCGCCGCCAACCATGTCGAGGATCAGGTTCGCGCCACCTTCGGCCCGCACCACCTCGACGAAATCCGTCTCGCGGTAGTTGATCGCCACCTCGGCGCCCAGCTCGCGGCAGACCTCGCATTTCTCGTCCGATCCGGCGGTGGTGAACACCCGCGCGCCGAACAGATGCGCAAGCTGGATCGCGGTGGTGCCGATCCCGGATGAGCCGCCATGCACCAGAAATCGCTCACCCGCCTTCAGCCCGCCGCGCATGAAGACGTTGGACCAGACAGTGAAGAACGTCTCGGGCAGGCAGGCGGCCTCGCGCAGCCCCATGCACTTGGGCACCGGCAGCGTATGAGCCGCTGGCGTCGTGACATATTCGGCATAACCGCCGCCCGGCAGCAGCGCGCAGACCTGATCGCCCACGCGCCATGCGCTGACCCCCGACCCGATCGCCACGACCTCGCCCGCGCCCTCAAGCCCCGGCAGGTCCGAGGCGGTCGGCGGCGGCGCATAGCTGCCGGCGCGTTGCAGTGCGTCGGGGCGGTTGACCCCGGCATAGGCCAGCCTGATCAGCACTTCGCCCGGCCCCGGCACCGGCACCGGCCTTGTGCAGGGCAGCAGCACTTCCGGCCCGCCCGGTTCGGAAATCTCGATTGCGCGCATCGTCTCGGGCAGGCTCACGCCTTGTCCTCCGGCCGCCAGCGGCCCGGATAATCCTCGCGCCCCTCGCCCGGCGCGCGGATGGTTTCAAGAAACCGCCCCGGCCCGTTCATGAACGCGCCCGCCAGCTTGCTGTCGCGCAGCCTGGCCTTGGCCTTTTCGAACTGCATCACGTTCTCGATGCGCCGGTCAAGGAAGGCCCAGGTCGCCTCGTGGCCCTCGCTGGTGTCGCCCAGCCAGAACAGGACGGTCGAGGAATGGACCGCCGACAGCGTCGCGCGCTTGGTATACCAGTTGATGTCGCGCGAGGTGTCGCCAAGCGCGGTCCAGATCAGATCGGCGGTGCGCCACAGGGCCTTTGAGCCGTCAGCGGCGTGTTGTGGCAGGGCGAACAGGCTCAACCCCCGGCGCACAAGGTCCTTGTCGGCAAGCTCCAGCCGCAACCGCACCGCGTGGCCGATCCGGTCGCGAAAGCGCATCGCGGACAGGTCTTCCTCCGCCAGTGCGGCAACCATTTGCCGGTCGCCCCGCTCGTGATAGGCCAGCGCCATGTCGACCGCGCCGCGCGGAAAGATCGCCCGGGCCTCGGCCTCGGTCATGCCGCAATCGACCCGCGCCGCCGCAAGCGTCCGCTCGCTCCAGCCGTCGAAAACCGCATGGGTCAGTGCGGCATCCAGAAGTTTGTCCTGATCGGTCATGCCCCGACCATGACACCGCGCGCGGTGGTGGACAAGAGCCCGGCGCTTTGCTATATGCGCGGCTCCTGCAATTCTGCAACTCAAACCTAGAAAGGTGGTGACAACCACATGCAGGTATCCGTTCGCGACAACAACGTCGATCAGGCGCTTCGTGCTCTGAAGAAAAAGCTGCAGCGTGAGGGCGTCTTCCGTGAGATGAAGCTTCGGCAACATTTCGAGAAGCCCTCCGTCAAGAAAGCGCGCGAAAAGGCCGAAGCGGTTCGCCGGGCACGCAAGCTCGCGCGCAAGAAAGCGCAGCGCGAAGGCCTTCTCTGAGGCGTTGAGCCACGGAAAAAGACGGGTTTGCCCGTCAACGACGACCCCCGGGATTTTCTCGGGGGTTTTTCGTTTGGGCGGGCCGAATCAGGCGGTCAGACCAGGATCACCCCCGCGCTGGTCATCGCCGCCAGCGCCTCGTCCAGCGTGCCGTCGAGGTCGATGGCCCGGCAGGCGGACAGCTTGACGCTGACCTTGAAGCCAAGGCGCACGGCGTCCAGCGCCGACCACGCCACGCAGAAATCCGTGGCCAGCCCGACCAGCGTCAGGTGCGCAACTCCGCGACTGCGCAGATAGCCCTCAAGCCCGGTCGGCGTCGTCTTGTCGTTCTCGAAGAACGCCGAATAGCTGTCGATCTCGTCGCGGAACCCCTTGCGCAGGATCATGTCGGCAGGCTCGGTGAGCAGGTCTTCGTGGAAGGCCGCGCCGTCGGTCCCCTGCACGCAGTGATCCGGCCAGAGCACCTGATGACCGTAGGGCATTTCGACCACATCATAGGGCGACTGGCCGGGATGCGACGAGGCGAAGGAACGGTGCCCCGCCGGGTGCCAGTCCTGGGTAAAGACACGCACCGGGAAGTCGCGTGACATGCGGTTGATCTCGGGCACGATCTCGTCGCCGCCTGCGACCGCCAGCGCGCCGCCGGGGCAGAAATCGTTCTGCACGTCGATCACGATCAATGCGCCTTCGATTGGTTCTGTCATTGCCAGCCCTCTCCTGTAGCCTTCCGGGGTCCGTCCCCGACTCAAGCGTCCTCAGACGCAAATGTTCCCGATCCGCCGGTGGCCCTCAGCCGCGCCAGGTCAGAAAGACCCTGCCACCGCGCCGGTCGATCCGCACCCGCCAGGTGCGGCTGTCGGTGTCGGTGGCGGCGCGGAAATCCTCCATCGAACGGATCGGCATGTTGTTGATCTCGCTGATGATATCGCCCGGCTGAAAATGCCGCGATTGCGCCCCGTCGCCGAGGCCCACGATCATCACGCCGCCCTCCTGCATCGAGCGCACGAGCCCCCAGCGCGCCACCAGTTCCGGCGTCACCTCCTGCACCACGAGGCCCTGAAACGGCCCGCGCGCGGTGACGGTCATGGTGGTTTCGCCAAGCTCGACCCCCACATCGCCGATCGCCCGCATCTCGACCGCCACTGTCCTCTCCTGCCCCGCGTGCAGCAGCTTGACCGGAACATCCGTGCCGATCTCCTGCAGTGACAGCCGGAAGGACAGCTCGCCCGGCGCGTTCACCGGATGGCCACCCAGCGTCAGGATCACGTCGCCCGGCGCGACTCCGGCATCGGCAAAGGGGCTGGCGGGCGACAGGTCGCGCACCAGTAGCCCTTGCGGACGGTCGAGCCCCAGTGCCTCGGCGATGTCGGCATCCACCACCTGCACCTCGACCCCGGCATAGGGACGGGCAAAGCTGGTCTCGCCCGCGCGCGCCTGAGCGACGACACGGGCGACCAGATTGGCGGGGATGGCGAAACCGATGCCGTTCGATCCGCCCGAGCGCGTGACGATCTGGGTGTTGATCCCGACCAACCGCCCCTGCATGTCGACCAGCGCGCCGCCCGAGTTGCCCGGATTGATCGGCGCGTCGGTCTGGATGAAATAGCCACCCGCGTTGAACGCGCCACCGCCCCGCCCGGTGCGCGCGAGGCCCGAGACGATGCCCGACGACACCGTTTGCCCGACGCCGAACGGGTTGCCGATGGCCAGCACCAGATCACCGACCGACAGCGCATCGGAATCGGCCAGATCCAGCGCCGGCAGGTCGTCCGCGCCCTCGATCCGGATCACGGCAAGGTCGGCCTCTTCATCGGCCATGACCAGCGTGCCCGCATATTCGCGCCGGTCGGCCAGCACCACCCGGATGTCGGTGGCGTTGCCGACGACGTGGAAGTTCGACACCACCAGCCCACCGCCGACAATCACTCCCGACCCCAGCGAATTCTGTTCGCGCGGCCGGGTGCGGCCGAAATCGCGAAACAGATCCTGAAAGAACGGATCGTCAAAGAACGGGCTGGCGCGTTCCGCGACCATGCGCGTTGCATAGATGTTGACCACCGCGGGTGCGGCGCGGTCGACGACCGGGGCGAAGGTCAGTTGAATATCGGTGAGGCTGTCGGGCACGCGGGTTTGGGCCTGCGTGCCAAGCGGCAGAAGCGCCAGGAAAACCACGGCCAATGTCTGAACGATCCGGGTCATGCAAATCTCCTTCACACTACGCTAGGATTTGGCGAGGACCGGCGCGAAATCAAGGCTTTGCGCATATCCTGCGCGATCCGGCCGGAATCAGCCAGCCCCGCTACCGGCCTAACGCCACGTTATCACCTGCGCGGGCCGCGTCCGGTTGTATAGTGCCGGCACGAGACTCGACGGAGGATATGATGAGCCTGATCACCAAGACCGCAAGCTGGGCCGAGGACGAACACCGGATGTTCGCCGAAATGGTTGGCCGGTTCTACCTCGATGAAATGGTGCCGCCTTCGGAACGCTGGGTGGATCAGGGCATCGTCGACCGTGATTTCTGGAACAAGGCGGGTGCCGCCGGGATCATGGGCGGCTCGATCGCGGAGGAGTTCGGCGGCTCGGGCGGCGACATGGGGTTCGACTCGGTCGCGCTCTATGAACAGACCCGCAAGGGCGATGCGAGCTGGGGTTACGGCATCCAGTCCATCGTGGCGCATTACATCGCCAGCTATGGCTCGGACGAGCAGAAGCAGAGGTGGCTGCCCGGCCTGGTCACGGGCGACATCGTCGGCGCCATCGCGATGACCGAACCCTCGACCGGGTCCGACCTGCAAGCGGTGCGCACCTTTGCGGAAAAGGACGGCAACCACTACAAGATCAACGGGTCCAAAATCTTCATCACCAACGGCCAGACCGCCGACCTGATCATCACGGTCGCCAAGACCGACCGCAAGGCCAAGGCAAAGGGCGTCAGCCTGATCGTGGTCGAGGCCGACAAGTCCGAGGGGTTCCGGCGCGGCAAGAACCTGAAGAAACTCGGGATGAAGGGCAACGACACCGCCGAGTTGTTCTATGAGGACGTGCGCGTTCCCACCGCGAACCTGCTCGGCACCGAGGAGGGCCAGGGCTTCTATCAGTTGATGAAGCAACTGCCGTGGGAGCGGTTGTTGATCGGTATCCAGGCACTTGGCGCGATCGACTTCGCCATCGAGGAGACGGTGAAATATGTGCAGGAGCGCAAGGCGTTCGGACAGCGGGTGATGGATTTCCAGAACACCCGCTTCAAGCTGGCCGAATGCCAGACCAAGGCCGAGGTGCTGCGCGCCTTCATCAACGACTGCATCACCCGGCTGATCGCCGGCGATCTCGACGCGCCCACCGCCTCGATGGCCAAGTATTACGGCTCCGAAGTGCAGGGGCAGGTGATGGACGAATGCCTGCAACTGCACGGCGGCTACGGCTACATGTGGGAATATCCCATCGCGCGGCTCTATGCCGACGCACGGGTGCAGCGGATCTACGGCGGCACCAACGAGATCATGAAGGAGTTGATCGCGCGCTCGATGGACACCTGAGGCGGGCGGGTTGCATCCGCGCCCGGCGGGCTTAGGGTCGGTGCGGCAAAGGAGGACGCCATGAGATATGCGCACACGATGATCCGGGTCACGGACCTCGAGGAAAGCCTCGATTTCTGGGTCGGCAAGGTCGGGATGATCGAAACCCGCCGCACCGAGGTGCCGGCGGGCAAGTTCACGCTGGTCTTTCTGGCCGCGCCTGCGGACGAGGCGGCCAGCCGCGCCAATCGCGCGCCAGAGCTTGAGCTGACCTGGAACTGGGACAGCGACGAGGTTTACCAGACCGGGCGCTCATGGGGGCATCTGGCCTACCGCGTCGATGACATCTACGCCACCTGCCAGCGGCTTCTGGACGCCGGCGTGACGATCAACCGGCCGCCGCGTGACGGGCACATGGCGTTCTTCAAGTCGCCCGACGATGTGTCGGTGGAGTTGATCCAGGAAGGCGAGGCGCTTGCTCCACGCGAACCCTGGGCGTCGATGCCGAACGTGGGAAGCTGGTAGGCGGCCCGGTCAGGCCCGCAGCATACGACGCAATTCCTCAAGCAGCCCGAAGGCGCGCAGCCGATGGCGGCGGATCGCCCCGGTATGGCTTCGGCGTGCGCCGGCCGCGGTGAGCGCCTCGGAAATCCGGCGCTTGATCGCGGGTATGTCGTCGCCGCGCACACAATAGCGGGTGAGATACCAGCCAAGAAAGCGGTCACGGGTGTCAGGGTCCGGCGCGCCCTCGCCCGCCAGCGCTGCGGCGAGATCATCGAGCGTCGCAATCTGCGTGGTCGCGGCGGCGAAGTCCGAGCCGCCGAAGCTGATCACCGGCTTGCCGTGCACCAGCGCCTCGAACAACACGCCGGTATTGGCGCCGACCACCGCCGAAGCCCCGGCGATCAGGCGATGCACCGAGGCATCGGCGACAACCAACCGGGGATCGCTGGCCGATAGCGCCGCAAGCTCACGCGCGACACGGCGCGATTTGCACAGCGGGTGGCGCTTGACGACGACCATCTGGCCGGTCCTGGCGGTGATCGCAAGCAACCGGCGCAGCACCTCGAACGGGTCGAGCCGCCAGAGCGTCGCGACCGGGTCGTTCATCGTCTGTAGCGGCATGAAGATGTAGCCATCCGGCTGGTCCGGCCCACCCGCCTCGGGCTGCGGGTATTTCGACAGGTTGGACCCGATCACCTCGCGGCGCAGATCGGCCAAGCTGCGACGCGCGGTGTCGAGCGGCATCGCTGCGATTGCGTCTACGAACCTCTCGGGTGACGTCGCCAGTTCCGAAAACCCCGAATAGCCCTCACGGTCGATTGTGTAATATGGCGGCACATAGCTTTCCTTGAGCCGCAGGATATCGCCCGCCGGTCCGCGCGAATGATAGCTGATGATCACCTGCCCCGGCGCGGGATCGCGCTCGGCGGTATCGGCACCATAGGGCAGCGCCAGCGGCTGCACCGTCACGTCAAGCTCGCTCAGCGCGACCAGCAACGACACGTAGAGGCTGCGGTGGCGGTCGCCGTCCAGCGGGCTGCGAAACCACCCCGCCGGCACTTCGAGGACCACATTCGCCGCCCCACCCTGTCGCGGCGCGGTCATTCAGTGCGCCCCGCCCCGGTTGAGCGTGGCGGTTCGGCGCGCGGCTGGTCTGGCGGGGTCTGGTCGCATCATCCGTCCAGTATCGCCGAGCCGGGCGCGGCGCGCAATCCGCCTGAGCGCCGCGCGCAATCTGCCCGGCGATGCCACCCGTGGTCCGGGGTAAAGCCAGCGGGTCAGACGTGGGTGCGATGTGCGCCAGTGCCGGTGCGTATGGCCCGCCGGCGCGCGCAGGAAATCGGTCAGGTCTTCGATGCTGGCAATCCGGGCGTAGAACAGCGCGACAATCGGCGTCAGAAACCAGAACCGCCAACCGAACAGGCCATATTTTTGGCGGTCCTGCGCCGCCAGTTCGTCGGCGGGCCGATCCGCGGGCGGCGGCGCATGGCGCGCGTAGCAAGCCGCGGCAATCGCCAGTTCGTCCACCGACAACGCGGTTTCCTCGGGAATCCGGGGAGGCTCATGGAACAGGACGCCATCGTCTCGACCGAGGTAGTCGCGTGCGATCTCGGCGTTTCCATCTGCCGCTGCCGCCATCACGCTTGCCGCAATGGCAGGCGGCATCACCCAGGGTTTCGGCATCGCAAGTCCGCGTTGGGCGCGGAAACTCGCCAGAGCACCGGTCGCATCCTCGATGAAACGGAAATAGGCCGCGCGGTCGGGGAAGGGCTTGGCGTTGTAGCCTCGGATCAGCTCGACATGCGGCCCGGCCAGCCGCGCGCCGTTGGCGCCGTCGCGGTCGGGGCGCGACAACTGGTTCAGAACCTCGAGCCCGGTCGTGGCAGCGAAGTCGCGAACCAGATCGCCGCCCGGCATCTGGCCGGGCTCGTAGATCCGGACATGGACGTTGTCGCGCCCGATCTGCGCAGCCCAGGCGGCAAGCGTTCGCCGGTAGTCGAGCCGCGCGCGGGTCTTGGGCTCATCAAGCCAGTCGCCGAGCGGCGCGTCCACCCGCCCGATGGCACCACCGGCCACAAACTCGCAATATTGCGCGTTGGCCCATTCATCCTGACGCCGCAGATAGACCACCATTTCGACCGCGTAGCCGTCGAAATAGCTGGCGATTTCATGCGCCCGGTCCTGCAGAAAGAATGCCTCGGAGGACAACACGATGGTGTGGATCTTGCCGCCCATGTGCGAAAGACCGGCCTCGATGTGATCGCGCAGGGCGGGGCGTCCCTGGACTGCGGCGGGCGTGAACTCGGAATGCGCGGCCTGCTTGTGCGGACGTTTTGCCTGCCAGAACAGGCCGACTTCGGGATACCAGACACCGGCGCGCAACAGTTCGGGGCGGTTCTGTTCCATCAGGTTCTGCAGGAACGTCGTGCCGGTCTTTGTGGTCCCGATGTGGACGATGATGCGCGGTTTCACCCGGGGCTTCGGGCGCAGGGGGGCGACGCGGCGGCTGCGGCCGTTGCGCGCATAGGTGTTGAGCGCGGCCTGAAGATCGGTGTCGTCCGGCGCCACGGGCACGGCAAGCGCGGTGGCATAGAGCATGTCCTGCGGCACCGGCGCGGCGTCGATTGCCAGGTCGACAAGGTCCGGCCGCCCCGCCCGGATGGCAGCGGCGACAAGAGTATAGGCCGCCGCCTCGACCAGTGTTTCGGGCAGGTTCGGCGCGTCGGTGACGACATCGCCGGGTCGCAGGTCGCAACGGATCAGGAATGCGCGGGCGTCGGCCAGGAACGCGACACGATCCGGCGTGTCGCGCAGATGACGCCAGGCGGGGCCGACGAACATGTGGTGCAGGAACTGGGTCGCGGTATAGGCGAGGTGGTGGCGCAGGGGGTGGCTTCTCCCGGCGGCACCCGCTTCGATCAGCACCTCGGCAGAATGGGCGAAATTCGTGAGCATGTGTTTGAAATCACTGGTGGACTTCGAGCGCCGCGCGGTTGAGCCCGGACGGATGCGATAGGCGGGGCCGGGCGTCGTTGTCAGGCTGATAACTCCTGCCCGCACCAATGCCTTGGTAAGAAACGCTCGCTCCTCCCATTGTGGCGTGACGAAGCGGATTTCGTTTTCGGTCAGGAATGCGCGCCGATAGAGCCATGTCCAGTGGTGCCGGTTGTGCAGCAGATCGGGCATGTCGGCAAAACTCGTGCGGGCGACGGCACGCTCGAAATACGCCTCGGTCGGGTCGGGGCGGCGGGATTGGGTCTGTCCGGCTGTATCACACATCGCCTCGCAGGCCTTTTTCGCCCGGACCATGTCGCTGCCTTCGGCGGTTGCGACTTCGTGGACGATGCCAAGCAGGTCGCGGTTGTCGAGCCAGTCGTCGCCATCAAGGAACCAGACGAAATCGCCGCGCGCCGCCATGATCCCCGCATTTCGCGCTAACCCCTGGCCGACATTGTCACGCAGCACGATCGGGCGAAGCCGCGGGTCTTGCGCCGCGCGCCGGTCGATGATCGCCTGACAGCCGTCGGGGCTGGCGTCGTTTACCGGAATGATCTCGATTTCGCGCAGGCTCTGGCGTTGAACCGAGTCAAGGCATTGGTCGAGGAAGGCCGCGACCCCGTGGACCGGGATGATCACCGACACTTTCGGCGGCGCCTCGGCCTCGGCTTGCGTGACGGGCAGCGCGACCGGACGGTGCGCCTCGATGAAATCGAGCGCATCCTCGACGGTGCTGGGCACCGGACAATCGGGCACGTGGAAGATCGAATACCAGACGTAGAAGGCGTGAAACAGGTCTTCGAGGCGGCGCCTGCGGCGGCGGTGCGGGATCTTCTGGCGGTCGTCGGTCAGGCCCCAGCCGGCATAGAAGGGCGCGCCAAAGCAGACCACCTCCTTGCCCGCGAACACTGCCTCGAGCCCCATCTGGCTGGTGCCGACATAGACCTTGTCGACATGCTCGAACAGCGCGAAGGGGTTGACCGGGTCTTTCAGCACGCGGACCCGCCCGGTGCTTTCGAGATGGGTATAGAAGCCGGTGCGCCCTGCGCCGCCGGTGGCGGAGTCGGGGTGGGTCTTGACCAGCACCTCGGCCTCGGGGTTCTCGGTGATCGCGGCGATCAGCATCCGCTCGAACTCGGCATCGCCGACCTTGCCGTGAACGGTCGAGGCGTCGGCATAGGCCTGATCGACCACCAGAACGCGGCGCGGAAAGCCCTCGGTCATCGTGGGCGCGCGCAAGGGTTGATCGTTGTATTTGCTGATGCGCTTGGTGACGATCCGCTCGATCAGGTGACGGGCGCGGGCGGTTTCGGCAGCGGTCAGTTCGGTATTGCCGTTCAGCCATTCGGTCAGCCGGTTCGGACGGTCGGCCATGAAATAATAGGCGAGGTCGTCGTAGACATAGCCAAGGCACGCCTTGGCCGGGTCGTCGTCACGAAACCCCTGCGCCCAGGTGTGGGTGGTGGCCAGGAACGCGGGTTCGAAGAAGATCACTTCGCGCCCCTCGGGCAGCCGCGCGAACAGGCGTGCGCCGCCCTTGTGGCTGTGCTCGGGGTCTGGAAACTGCGTTCCGGTGGCGAAAAACACCTCGCTTTCGGGGAAATCGGCGGCGTCGACCGCACGGGCATTGGGGAACAGCCGGCGCAGATTGGCGCCGAAGCGTTTGTCCAGCGTCGGCGCGATCAGGCCGATGCCAACCTTGCGCGAACGCAGCGACAGGACGTGCTGGCGGATGTCACGCGCAGGCGCGGTGCCGCCGTCGGACGCGGCGAGGTGGGTGCAGAAGCGGCGGTGGATTCTTGCGTGATCGGTCATGTCAGGTTGCCTGTGCCGCGTTGCCCCAGACCAGATCCCAGAGCCGGACGGCGGCCATGCTCTGCGGGCTGGGGCGGCGATGGATGGGGCGACTGGCGGCGGCTTCTGCAAACATCCGCTCCCAAGCGGCGTGCACCTCATCGGGGGCGTAATGCGTCTGATAGCGCTTCAGGGCGGCGCGGCCCATACGCTCACGCAGGGCATCGTCGCGCATCAGGGTCGAGAGGTCTTCGGCGAGCGATCCGGTGGCCGCACCACCCGACGCCAGCAGCCCGGTTTCACCATGCACCACCTGCCCGCGCAACCCGGCGCAGGCGGCGTAGCCGACAACCGGCAGGCCATGCGCCGACGCCTCGCAAGCAGTCAGCCCGAAGGCCTCGTGGACCGAGCCGGTGACGAACAACTGTGCGTCGGCGTAGGCCGGATAGGGATCATCAAGCGCACCAGTGAGGGTGATCCGGTCGCCAAGCCGGGTGCGCTTTGCCAGCCGCGCCAGTTCCTTACGCTGCGGCCCATCACCGACGATCCGCAGGCGCCAGTCGGAATGGTCGGGGGCGAGGCGCGCGAAAACTTCGATCAGCCGGGTGATGTTCTTGGTCGGGACCAGCCGCGCGACGGCCAGCAGCGTTTTCGGCCCGGTGCGTTTGCCTGCCATCGCCCGGTCGGTCGGTGGGCGGATGGTGTTCGGGACGACGCGAATTCGGTCCTGCAACATCTCGTCCAGCGTCGAGCGGAACGGCTCGCTGACAAGGTGGATCAGGGTGGCGCCGGAGAACACCACCCCGCGCTCCTCGGGCGTGAATGTGCCGTGCAAGGCCGGGCCCTGCGGGTCGGCGTGTTCGGACAGGACCAGTGGCAGACCGGCCTTGGTTGCGCAGCGGACATAGCGCGCGAAACCCCGGTTCATGTGCAGCCCGACAAGCAGGCCAAGGTTGCGGCTGGCGACCTCGATCACCATGCGCTGATCCGTCGCCGCCGTTTCCGCCTCGGGCAGATGCACAAGCGCGATCCCGTCATCCAGCGGCCAGCGCGCGGGCGCGCGGGCGTCGTCGAAGGTGAAGACCGTCACATCATGGCCCCGCGCCGCCATCGCGTTCGCCATCATCTGCCCGACATGTTCGGTGCCGCCCCGGCCCTTGGTGATCCAGGGCACGAAGAACCCGATGCGCATATGCGCGACCGGGCCGGGCAGGATCACCGGAGTGGTGTCGGTAAACTGGGTCGTGACCTGCATGTCGCCTCCGTCGCTTTTGCGGGCAGGCCGCGCGGGCGCGGCAGCTTGGGCACATGGCCCGGATGCGACATTGCAGGTGGTTGGTTAAGATTCGGTTCGTCCGCGCCGGGATTCGGGCGTGCCCTTGCTCATGGCTTCAGAGACAGCTCGCGCGTCAGCGCGTCATAGCGGGTCAGCGTGTCGATCAGCCCGCGCAGGTCCGTGAGCGGGATCATGTTCGGACCGTCGCTCGGGGCAGTGTCAGGGTCCTGATGCGTCTCGATGAAGACCGCCGAGACTCCCACCGCCACCGCCGCGCGCGCCAGCACTGGGGCGAATTCACGCTCGCCGCCGCTGGTCGTGCCCTGGCCGCCGGGCTGCTGGATCGAATGGGTCGCGTCGAACACCACCGGCCAGCCGGTGCGCACCATGATCGGCAAGCCGCGAAAATCGCTGACGAGGGTGTTGTAGCCAAAGCTTGTGCCACGGTCGCAGAGCATGATCCGCTCATTGCCGGTGCTGGCGATCTTGTCGGCGACATTGCCCATGTCCCACGGCGCCAGAAACTGGCCCTTCTTGACGTTGACCGCAGCGCCGGTTTCCCCCGCCGCGATCAACAGGTCGGTCTGGCGGCACAGGAAGGCGGGGATCTGCAGCACGTCGACCGCCTCGGCCGCGACGGCGCATTGGCCGGGTTCGTGCACGTCGGTCAGGACCGGCACGCCGAACTCGTCGCGGATCTTCGACAGGATGGTCAGCCCCTCGTCGATGCCGATGCCGCGTTTTGTGGTGATCGACGAACGGTTGGCCTTGTCAAAGCTGGCCTTGAAGATGAAGCGTGCCCCCGAGGGCGTGCAGGCTTCGGCGATCCGCTCGGCCATCATGCGGGCGTGGTCGAGGCTTTCAAGCTGGCAGGGGCCAAGGATGAAGGCGACCGGGGCGTCGCCGCCGAGGGTCACATTGCCGATCTCGATCTGTCGGGTCGCGCTCATTCTGCCTCCAGTGCCGCTTCGATACGGGCGACGTCGCCGGGATTGTTCAACTCCCAGAACTGCCGCCCGCCGGCTTCGACCTCGACACAGCGGACCTTCATGCCATTGGCGAGAAAGCGAAGCTGTTCCAGCCCCTCGAGCAGTTCAAGCTGCGACGGACCCCATGCCTGATAGGCGGCAAGGGCTCCGGAGCGGTAGGCGTAGACGCCGACATGGTGAAACACAGGGATGTCATCGCTGGCGGCGACATCGGCAGGCAGCCAGGGGATGACTTCCTTGGAGAAATAGAGCGCGTTGCCCGCGTGATCCGGCACCGCCGTGGTGGCCCCGACAAGGCCATTCTTCCGGTCCGCGATCAGCCCGTCATATTTCGCCCGGTCGCATTTCAGGATCGGCGTGGCGACGTCGATGGCGGGATCGGCCTGCATCGCGGCGATCAGCGCCTCGACAAACCCCGGCGGGGTCAGGGGCGCGTCACCTTGCAGGTTCACCACGATCTCGGGAGAAATCCCGGCGCGGGCAAGCGCGTCGGCGCAGCGGGCGGTGCCGTTTTCGCAAGCCGTATCGGTGATGATGACGCGCGCGCCAAAGGCTTCGGCGGCGGCCTTGATGCGGTCGTCGTCGGTTGCGACGAACACGCCGTCGACGCCTTCGACGCGCATCGCCGCCTCCCAGCTCAGCCGGATCAGGCTCTTGCGGCTGCCGTCCGGCAGGCGCAACTCGGCCAGCGGTTTGCCGGGATAGCGGGACGAGGCATAGCGCGCGGGGACGATGATTGCCGTCTTCACGCAATGCCCCCGCGCAACAGGTCGTGCATGTGCAGAACGCCGACCGGCCCGTGCACGCCATCGACCACGATCAGCGCGCTGACGGCGTGACGTTCGAGGATCGCCAGCGCCTTGGCGGCCAGATCGCCGGGGGCCACGGTGATCGGCGTCGGGCTGGCGATGTCGCCCGCGGTATGGTCGAACAGGTCGTCGATCCGCCGCCTGAGGTCGCCATCGGTGATGACCCCGATCAGCGCGCCGTTCCGGACCACGCCGGCGATGCCAAAGCCCTTTTCGGTGATCACCAGCACGGTTTCACGCATCGGGGTGTCGGCCTCGACCAGCGGCACCTTGGCTCCGGTGTGCATCAGTTGCGCCACCGTCGCCATTTCCGCGCCCAGCCTTCCGCCGGGGTGGAAGACGCTGAAATCAGTCTTCTCGAACTGCCGCGCCGACATCAGGCATGCGGCCAGCGCATCGCCCAGCGCCAGCGCCATGGTGGTCGACGTGGTGGGCGCGATCCCGATCGGGCAGGCCTCGGGCGCGTCGGGCAGCGTCAGGCGCAGGTCGGCCGAGCGCATCAGGGTCGAGTCGTCGCGCTTGGAAATGCCGATCAGCGGGATCGAGTAGCGGCGGGAATAATAGATCAGGTCGCGCAACTCGGCCGATTCACCCGAGTTGGAGATCAGCAGGCACAGATCGTCCGAGGTGATCATGCCAAGGTCGCCGTGGCTGGCCTCGGACGGGTGGATGAAATAGGCGGGCGTGCCGGTGCTGGCCAGCGTCGCCGCGATCTTGCGCGCGATGTGGCCGGATTTGCCGATGCCCGAGACGATCACCCGGCCGCGCCGCGACAGGATCATCTGCACGGCGGGGACGAAATCGGGTGGCAGGATCTCGGCCAGATCCCAGATTGCCTTGGCCTCGGTCTGAAGCACCTTGCGCGCGGTATCGACAACAGTGCGGGCATTGCCCAGACTGATCGGAGCGACCTTCATATCGGATGTATCCTTCGCTTTCATGCCACATGTGGCCTTGTTGCAGCGGTTGGTTGATATCTAGTGAAGTTTTTTCGCAGGGTCCATGGGCAGTGCCTACGCCGGGCCGGTGCCGACATCCTCGGGCGCGATGGCCACGGTCTTGAGGATCGCATGGCAAGGGATGCCGGGCGCGAGGTCAAGCCGCGCCACCGAACGCCGCGTCACCCGCGCCAGCACCTTGCCCGCTCGCGTCGAAACCGAGACGATCGCGCCGGGTCCGTCGCCGGTATGGATCGCCGCGACCGTTCCGGCCAGCATGTTGAGTGCCGACAGACCAACCGGCGCCTCGCGCGACAGGATCACGTCATGCGCCGCGATCCTGATGCGCAAGGCGGTGCCGGGGGCCTGCGCGAGCCGTGGCAGGAACAGCCGCGTGCCGCCCGCGTCGATCTCGCTCAGCCCGTCATCATGATGCGCCACCACCTTTGCGGTCAGCACCGCGCCGACCGCGCGCACGCCGGTCGGGGCAAGGCTGGGGTCGCTCAGAACCACGGCGGCCGGGCCGGTGGCGATGACGCGGCCCGCGTCGATCATCACCACGGTTGTTGCCAGCCGCGCAACCTCGGCAACCGCGTGGCTGACATGCAGCATCGGCACGCCCGCCTCGTCGCGGATACGCTCGAGAAACGGCAGGATCTCGGCCTTGCGCGCCTCATCGAGTGCGGCGAGCGGTTCGTCGAGCAGCAACAGGCGCGGCTGCATCAACAGCGCCCGGCCAATCGCCACGCGCTGCTTTTCGCCACCCGAAAGCGTCACCGGACGACGCGCCAGCAGAGCGCCGATTCCCAGCATCGCAACCACGCGGTCGAACGCGGCCGGGTCGCGCGGCGCGCCCGACGCCCAGCGGCCATAGGTCAGGTTCTGGCGCACATCGAGATGCGGAAACAGCCTGCCTTCCTGAAATACATAGCCGACCCGGCGCTTGTGCGGCGGCAGCCAGATGCCGGCGGCGCTGTCGGCCAACACCTCGCCGTCAACGATCACGCGCGCGGCGTCGGGGCGCAGCAACCCGGCCACCGCGTTGACGATGGTGGTCTTGCCCGATCCCGAGCGCCCGAACAGCGACGTGACCCCGGCGGGTGCGTCAAACGCCGCATCGAGCGCGAAGCCGGGAAGCCTGTGGCGCAGCATGACCTCGAGGCTCATCCGCCGCCCACCCGTTTCGCCATCCGCCGCGCCAGCAGTTCCGACAGGACCAGCGCCGTCATGGCGATTGCGACCGACACCATGACCAGCCGCATGGCGGAGTCCTCGGCCCCCGGCACCTGCAGGAAGGCATAGACCGCCGAGGGCAGGGTCTGGGTCTGGCCGGGAATGTTGGAGACAAAGGTGATGGTCGCGCCGAACTCGCCCATCGCCTTGGCGAACGCCAGCACCGCGCCGGCCAGAATACCCGGCAGGATCAGCGGCAGCGTGACGGTGGCAAAGACCAGACCCCGCGACGCACCAAGCGTGGCGGCGGCCTGTTCAAGTTTCGGGTCCACCGCCTCGATCGACAGCCGGATCGCGCGCACCATCAGCGGAAACGCCATGATCCCCGCCGCCAGCGCGGCCCCGGTCCAGCGAAACGCGACGCTCATGCCGAACTCGGACAGAAGCTGCCCCATCGGCCCGCGCGCCCCGAAGGTGATCAGCAGCAGATAGCCGGTGACGACCGGCGGCAGGATCAGGGGCAGATGCACCAGCCCGTTCAGAAGCGCGTGCCCCGGAAAGCGCCAGCGCGCGAGGGCATGCGCCACGAAGATGCCCACCGGCAGGCTGACCATCGTCGCCACCAGAGACACCCTGAGCGACAGCGCCACCGCCTGCCATTCCTCCGGGCCAAGCCAACCCATCAGCGCCCCGGCACCGTGAAACCCTGCGCCTCGAACACGGCGCGCGCAGTGTCTGCGGTCAGAAAGGTCAGGAACGCCTCGACCGCCGGGGTGTCGCGGCCGGCGATGGCGGCGACCGGGTAGGTGATCGGCGGGTGGCTGTCGGCGGGGAAGGTGGCGGCTACGGTCACGCTTTGGTCGGCCACGGCGTCAGAGCCATAGACCACGCCGAACGGCGCCTCGCCGCTCGACACCAGCGCCAGTGCCGCGCGCACGTTGTCCGTTTGCGCGACCTGCGCGGAAATACCCTCCCAAAGCCCGAGGCTTTCCAGCGCCGCCTTGCCGTAGACGCCCGCCGGCACCGCATCGACCAGCGCCATGGCGAGATAGCCGTCGCCAAGGCGCGCAGCGAGGTCGGTGTCAGAGGTGAGGTCCACCGGCACCGCCGCCGGGTCATGCGCGATCAGGACAAGGGTGTTGCCCAGCAGATCATGCCGGCTGCCCTCGGCGAGCATATTATCCGCGTCGAGCACATCCATCCAGTCGGTGCTGGCCGACAAGAACACATCCGCAGGTGCGCCGTTCTGGATCTGGCGGGCCAGCGCCGAAGATCCGGCATAGGACAGGGTCACGTCATGCCCGCTTTCCTGCTCGAACCGCGCGACGATCTCGTCCAGCGCGTCGCGTGTGCTGGCGGCGGCAAAGACCAGCACGCTATCGGCGAGTGCCGGGACCGGCAGGGTTACGGCCAGCAGGGCAATGAGGCTCAGGGTTTTGCGATGCGGGAACACAGGGAGATCCTTTCGAGCGATATGTTTCGCGGGAAACATCGCTTTCATGCGACAGAAAGGCAAGCCCTATTCGCCCTCGTCCGCCTTGCGCAGCAGGTCCATGAGCGTCGCGATATGCGCCTCGCCCGCATGAATCGCTTCGGCTTCAACGCCGCGATAGGCCGCCAGCACCGCATGGCCGGTGGCGGTGACAGCCGCGCCGCCGCCCTTGGCACCACCACGCGTGCGATCGACCAGCGGCGCGCGGAACATGGCGTTCATCACCTCGACCAGTTGCCAGGCACGCTTGTAGCTCATCCCCATCTCGCGCCCGGCAGCGGCGATCGAGCCGGTGCGGTCGATCCGTTCGAGAAGCTCGGCCTTGCCCGGCCCGATCATCTCGTCGGGGCCGAAGACCAGCCGGATACGGAATTGGGGCATGTCCGGCATCGTATTCCCTGTCGCAGGATGCGCGGGGCGTGACCTCGCCCCGCGCGTGGATCACAGCTATTCGACGGTTTTCACCAGTTCCCAGCTTCCGTTGTTGATGCGCGAGATGAAGACCTCATCCGCGCCTTCATGATCCTCCGGGCTGAAGGTCACGGTATTGCCCGAGATCTCGTCGGTATAGTTCAGCCCCTCCATCGCCGCGATGAAGTTCTCGCGGGTCAGATCAGGCCCGGCAGCCTCAAGCGCACGCACCAGGATCTCGGCGGCCGAGCGTCCCAGCACGGCGCCGGTCGACGGGTAGTCCTCGCCCGTCGCCGCCTTGTATTCGGCCACCCATTCGGCCACGGCCGGGTTGCCCATCCGCGCCTCGAGATCCTGCCAGCCGGAACCGGCATAGACGCCCGACATCACGCCCTGCGCGGCAAGGCCCTTGGCGACGACGGTGTGAAAGCCCGCGCTCGACACCACGAAGCGGATGTCATCCATGCCCAGCTTGTGCGCGGTGGCGACGGCGCCGATCATCTGGCTGACGCCCAGCGCGAGGCCGACCGTGTCACAGCCCGATTCCTTGACCTTGCCCAGCGCGCCGGTGAAATCGCTCTCGTCGGGTTTGTGCGAAATCTCGGCCCCCATTTCGAGCCCGCGTTCCGCGACCACATCGCGCACCGCCGCCTCGATCTCCTGGCCGAAGTCGGTGGGCAGGATCATCAGGCAGAACTTCTTGGCACCCTCCTCGTCGACCAGGTATTCCAGCGTCGCGAGAACGCCGCTGTAGTAGGACGCGGTGCCGCCGAACTTCCAGGGCTCGAGCGGCTCGACCATCTGCCGTGCCGCGGTCAGGGGCGAGATGTTGGGCACGCCCTGCGGCCCCATGAGCTGGAACATCGCAAGGTTGTGCGGCGTCCCGAGGCTGAGCAGCATCGCGAAGACCTCATCCTTGTTGACCAGCTTGTTGGCCGCCTGCGCCGCCTTGGGCACCTGATAGCCGTGATCCTCGACGATATAGGTGATCTTGCGCCCATGCACGCCGCCCGCCGCGTTGATCTTGGCGAAGTATGCCTGCGCCGCGGCCACCGCGGGCACCGAGAACGAGGCGAAGATGCCCGACAGGTCATGCCCGCCACCGATCTTGATCTCGTCGTCCGAAACGCCCGGAGTCTGGGCCAGCGCCGGCATTGCCAGCGCCATGGCCGCCGTCATGGCGATTGCCTTGAGTGTTTTCATGTCTTCCTCCCTGCTATGTGACCGTTAGCCGGTCAATACATGCTGTCTATCAGCGCCCTGTGGCGTTCGTTCACGAAATTCCGCTTGAGCTTCATCGTCGGCGTCAATTCCTCATCCTCGGCTGTCAGCAGGATGTCGATCAAGCGGAAATCCTTGATCTGCTCGACCCGTGCGAAGGCCTTGTTGGTGTCCTCGACCACCTCCCGTATCAGCCCGACCACCTCGGGCGCGCGGGTGAGCGAGGCGAAGTCGGAGAACGGGATCTGTTTGGTCTGGGCGAACTTCTCGACGTTCTCCTGGTCGATCATCACCAGCGCGGTCAGGTATTTGCGCCCGTCCCCGATCACCACCGCGTCCGAGACGTAGGGCGAGAATTTCAGCCGGCTCTCGATCTCGGCGGGGGTGACGTTCTTGCCGCCGGCGGTGATGATGATGTCCTTCAGCCGCCCGGTGATGGTCAGAAAACCCTGATTGTCGATCCGCCCGACATCGCCGGTGCGCAGCCAGCCGTCTTCGGTGAAGGTCTCGGCGGTCTTGTCGGGTTTCTGCCAATAGCCGCCGAACACCAGCGCACCCCTGACCTGGATCTCGCCATCCGGCGCGATGCGCAACTCGGCCCCCGGCAGCGGCCGGCCGACCGTGCCGATGTGGTTGTCGTCGACCGCGTTGACACTGGTCACGGCGGTGGTTTCGGTCATGCCGTAGCCCTCGGCCAGCGGAATGCCCAAGGCCCAGAACCAGCGGATCAGGTCGGGCGACACCGGTGCCGCCCCGGAACTGACGCGGCGCGCATTGGCCAGCCCCAGCATCCGGCGCAGGTTCGACAGGACCATGACATCGGCCAGCCAAAGCTGCGCCCGGAGCCACCCGCCGACGCCTTGGCCTTCCTCACGCGCCCGCGCCGCCCGGTCGCCGACGCCCACCGCCCAGTCGAAGGCAAAGCGGCCGATCGCCGTGGCCTCGCCGCGCATGATCATCAGCCGCGAATACATCTTCTCGAAGATGCGCGGCACGCCGGCGAAGGTGTCCGGGCTGACCTCCTGCAGGTTCTCGAACACGGTTTCCGGGCTTTCGGCGAAATTGACCGTGCATCCGTTGGCGATCTGGTTCTCGCAACTGACCAGCCGTTCATAGACATGGCAGAGCGGCAGGAAGCACAACAGGTTGTCGTCGGGCCGGAAATCCAGAAGCTCGCGCCCGGCGACAAGCTGGAACATGACGTTGCGATGGGTGATGATCGCGCCTTTCGGCGGGCCGGTGGTGCCCGAGGTATAGATCAGCATGCGCGGGTCTTCGGGGCGAACCGCGTTCAGCCGGTCCTCGAACAGCGCCGGATGCGCCGCGCCATTCGCCTCACCAAGCGCGAGAAAATCGTCGAGGAACATCACCTGCGGGTCGGAATAGGTCGCCAGCCCGTCACGGTCGAACACCACGACCAGTTCGACCCCCGGCATATCGGCGCGCGCCGCCAGCCACTTGTCGAGCTGTTCGTCGTTTTCCACGAACAGCACTCGCGCGCCGGAATCCCCGGCCAGATAGGCAAGCTGCGCCGCGCTGTCGGTGGTATAGACGCCGGTCGGGATCGCGCCGATGCCGGCGGCACCCAGATCGGCGTAAAGCCATTCGCGCCGGTCCTCGGCCAGGATCAGCACCGGCTCGCCCGGCGCGACGCCCTTGGCGATCAGCGCCAGACCGATCCGCCGCGCGCCCTGATAATAGTCGTCCCACGAATAGCTCTGCCAGATGCCCAGCTCTTTTTCGCGATGCGCCACCGCCGCGCCCTCGGCCTTGCAGCGCGCCGCCCAGAGCTTCACGACGGTGTCGAAGCCCTCGAAGGTGATCGGCTCGGCCGTGACGCGGTTCATCTCCATGTCTTGCGCCGTTTCCACCGTTTCTGGCCGCGCTGGCCGCCTTCGGTCTTGCCCAGATAGAACTCCTGAATATCCGCCGAATTGCGCAAGGTTTCGGCGCTGCCGGCCATCACGATCCGCCCGGTTTCCAGCACATAGCCCTTGTGCGCGGTCGCCAGCGCGATATGCGCGTTCTGTTCGACCACCAGCATGGTGACGCCCTGTTCGGCATTCAGCCGCGCGATGATGGCGAAGATCTCCTGCGTCAGCAGCGGCGACAGACCCAGCGACGGTTCATCCAGCAGCATCAGCCGGGGCCGCGCCATCAGCCCGCGCCCGATGGCCAGCATCTGCTGTTGCCCGCCCGACAGGAACCCGGCCGCCTGCCGCTGACGCTCCTTGAGGATCGGGAAATAGCTGTAGACCAGCGCCAGATCCTCGGCGTGGCCGCCCTTGCGGGTGTAGGCCCCCAACCGCAGGTTTTCCTCGACCGAGAGATAGGGAAACACCTCGCGCCCCTCGGGCACCAGAGACAGACCCTTCTGCACGATCCGGTCCGGCTCCAGCCCGGTGATCGGCGCGCCGTCGAAGGTGATATGCCCCTTTTCCGGGTCCATCAGCCCGGCGATGGTTTTCATCAGGGTCGTCTTGCCCGCGCCATTCGCGCCCAGAATGGTGACGATCTCGCCTTCTTCCACGTCGATCGACACACCGCGCAGCGCCATGATCGCGCCGTAGAAGGTCTCGACGTTGCGCACCTCCAAGAGGCTCATGCCGCGTCCCCCGTGCCGAGATAGGCCGCCTGCACCGCCGGATCGGCCTGCACCTCGGCCGCCGTGCCCAGCGCCAGCGCCTGACCGTTCGCCACCGCCAGCACCCGGTCGGAGACTTGCGTCACCAGCCCCATGTCATGCTCGACCATGAGCACCGTCAGCCCCATGTCGCGGCGCATGTCCTCGATCCAGAAGGCAACGTCCTGACTTTCCTCGACCGACAGTCCCGAGGCGGGTTCATCGAGCAGGATGAGCTTCGGACCCAGCGCCAGCGCGCGCCCGATCTCGACCACCTTGCGCACGCCGTAGGGCAGGCCCGCGATATGCTTGCCCCGGTAAAGCTCAAGCTCGAGAAACGCGATAACCTCCTCGACGCGGCGCCGATGCTCGCGCTCCGCGCGCCGCACCTTGGGCAGGAACAGGATGTCCTCGACAAAATTCGTCCGCCGGTGGATGTGGCGGCCCATGAGCAGGTTGTCGAGCACCGTGGAATGGTCGAACAGCTCGATATTCTGAAACGTCCGCGCGATTCCCAGAGGTGCGATCTGGTGCGCCTTGAGCGTCGTGATATCCGCCCCGTCGAAGTGGATGCGTCCGCGCGTGGGTTCGTAGAGGCGCGAGATCAGGTTGAAGATGGTCGACTTGCCCGCCCCGTTCGGGCCGATGATGGCAAAGACCTCGCCTTCCTTGACCTCGAACGACACGCCATCGACGGCTTTGACACCTCCGAAGTGTATCGCCAGATCCTCGACCGCGAGCAGGCTCATCGCATCCGCTCCGTCTTGAGGTAGGTCTTTTGCCGTCGGAACATGTCGCGGCGCGCCAGCGGGAAAAGCTCCCACCAGACCCGCAGTTTCAGCCAGCGGCCATAGAGGCCGGTCGGTTCATAGATGATGAAGCCGATCAGGATCAGCGAGAACACCATCGTGTCGAGGCCGGGAATCCCGCCCAGGTCGATGCCCAGCGTCGCGTTGGCGCTGTCGCGCAGGATCGACAGCAGTTGTGGCACGCCGGTGATCAGGACCGCGCCCAGAAAAGCCCCCGGAATGAAGCCCAGCCCGCCGATGGTGACGACCAGCAGCAGGTTGATCGAGATGAAGATTGAAAAAAGCTCATAGTTGAAGAACCCGATGTAGTGCCCCATCAGCGCGCCCGCCAACCCGGTGACGCCCGATGACAACCCGAAGGCCAGCGCGCGGGTGCGGGTGATGTTGATGCCCAGCGCGCGGGCCGAAACCTCGCTGTCGCGCACGGCAAGGAACGACCGCCCGGTCGGGCTGCGCATCAGGTTGGCATAGCCCCATGTCACCAGCGCCACCACGACGAGGCAGAGCCAGTAGAAGTTGTCGAGCGCGGCGTAGCGGTCAAAGCCGATGCCGGCAATCTCGATGGTCGGCGCGAAGATACCACCGATGCCGCCGGTGATCGGCTCCAGCAGGATCACCATTTCCTCGACGATCACGAACACCGCCAATGTCGCGATTGCGAGGTAGATGCCCGACATCCGCACCGCAGGCACCGCGATGATCGCGCCGAACACGCCCGCCACCAGACCGGCCACCGGAAAGCTCAACAGGAACGGCCAGCCGATGTTCATCAGCGCCGCGTCGGTATAGGCCCCGATGGCCAGGAACGCCGCATGGCCCAGTGACACCTGCCCGGTATGGCCCACCAGCACCATCAGCCCCATCCCGGCCAGCGCCCAGATCAGCGTGTTGGTCGCCTCGGCAAGGTAGTAATCCCCGACCAGAAACGGCAGCGCCACCATGACCGCAAGCAACAGCGCGATGCCCCAGCGTTTCCATGCGTGGTCGTGCAGGTCGATGTCGGGATCGTAGCTTGTCTTGAATACAACCCGCATGGCTCAGACCTTCTTGGCCTGGATCTGCGCGAACAGCCCGCCGGGGCGGGTGACCAGCACGATCAGCATGATGATATAGGGCGACATCTGCGCCAGCTCGCCGGGGGCATAGCGCGCCGCGATGGGCTCGACCACGCCGATCAGAAGGCCGCCCAGAAGTGCTCCGGGCAGCGAGCCAAGCCCGCCGATCACCGCGGCCGCGAAGGCCTTGATGCCCAGAAGCCCGATGTTTGGATCAATCGCGCCCTTGGCGGCGTAAAGCACGCCCGCCACCGTCGCCACCATGCCCGACAGCCCCCAGATCAGCGCATTCACCCGCTTCACCGGCACGCCGACGATATAGGCCGCCATCTGGTTCTGGCTCGCCGCCTGTGCGGCCAGCCCGATGCGGGTGAAGGCAAAGAACGCCCACAGCCCCGAGGTCAGCACCAGCGTTACGACAATGGCAAGAATGTCGGCCATGCCGATCACCACGCCCGCGACACGGAAATTCATCCCGGCGAAGGGCGTTTCCAGCACCAGCGGCGAATAGCCCCAGATCGACCCGGCGATGAAACGCAGCACGAAGCCCAGCGCGATCGACAGGATCACCAGCGCGAATTGCGGCTGGCCGAAGATCCGGCGCACCACCACCCGTTCGATCCCCCAGCCGATACCGAACATCAGCACCATCGCCACGATCACGGCAACGCCGAAGGGCAGGCCCATCTGGTCGGAATTGCCAAGGCCCAGCGCGATGAAGGCGCCCAGCATCATCATGTCGCCCTGCGCGAAATTCACGCCTTCGCTGGCCTTGTAGATCAACACGAATCCAAGCGCGACGAGGCCGTAGATACAGCCATTGGCGAGGCCGCCAATCAGAAGCTGGAAAATCTCCATGCTGTGTTCGCGCGGCCCTGACCACGCGCCTCCCGAAAGCGGCGACCCTGCATTCTGACGGCGGGATCTGATCGCTGTTGCCCCAAGTTAACACTTCATATTCAAATCCCGTCAACCGTGAAGATCGCAACGGTGGGAACCCTGCCCCGACGCGGCGTAACGCTGGACGGCGCGCGCGCGCTGCGGCTCCATGCGGGCAAGGGGGCGGGCATGACCGAATTTCGCGATGACCGGGACGAAGGCGGCATCGTCACCGTCACGATGGACATGCAGGGCCAGTCGGCCAACACCATGAACGCCCGGTTCCTGCCGGCGATGCAGGAAACGCTGGCGCGGCTTGCTGCCGAAGATGGTCTGGCGGGTGTCATCCTCGCCTCGGCGAAGAAGACGTTTTTCGCAGGTGGCGACCTCAAGGACATGCTCGCCGTCGAGACCGTCACCGAGGCCTATTTCGACCGCACCCAGGCGATCAAGGCCACCTTCCGCGCACTCGAAAAACTGCCGGTGCCGGTGGTGGCGGCGATCAACGGCGCGGCACTCGGCGGCGGTTATGAGCTGTGCCTTGCGTGCAATCACCGGATCGTGGCCGACGACCTGAGGGCAGTGGTCGGCCTGCCCGAAGTCACGCTCGGCCTGCTGCCGGGCGGTGGCGGCGTGGTTCGGCTGACGGCGCTACTGGGGCTGGAAAAGGCGTTGCCGTTCCTGCTTGAAGGCGGGCAGGTGCAGCCGCGCGATGCGCTGGCGGCGGGGTTGGTGGACGAGGTGGTGGCGACCGACGCGTTGATCGCGGCGGCGAAGGATTGGATCAGGGCCAACCCCGACGCCCACACCCAGCCCTGGGACACGAAGGGTTTTGCCTACCCCGGTGGCGGCGCGCAGGAAGCGCGGGTGCTTGCGGTGGCGAAGGCCGCCGCGACCACGCTCCACCAGAAGACACGCGGGCTGATGCCGGCGCCCGAAAAGATCCTCGACATCGCGGTGAGTTCAATGGGCATGGCCTTCGACGCCGCGCTGACGCTGGAAACACGCGGCTTCATGGCGCTGATGACGACGCCCGAGGCCAAGGCGGCGATCACCACCTTTTTCCTCGGGATGCAGTCGATCCGGTCGGGCAAGTTCAGGCCCGAAGGCCCGCGCTGGCAGGTCGAAACTTCGGCGGTGATCGGCGCCGGCATGATGGGCGCAGGCATCGGCCATGCCCATGCGCGGCGCGGGCTGGCGACGCTGTTGAAGGACACCGAGATCGACATGACCGCCCCCGGCAGCATCGACATCTTGATCGAAGCTGTGCCCGAGGACATCGACCACAAGGAACGCGTGATCGCCGAGACCTGGCCGATGCTGGCGGACGGCGGCATCTATGGCACCAGCACCTCGACCCTGCCAATCTCGATCCTGGCCGAGGCCTGCCCCGACCCGACCCGCTTCATCGGCCTGCATTTCCTCAGCCCGGTCGACAGGAGGAAGGTGGTCGAGATCGTCGTGGGCGAGAAGACCAGCACCGACACCCTGCGGCGCGCCTATGACTATGTGCAGCAGATCGGCTACCTGCCCATCGTGGTGAATGACAGCCGCGGTTTCTTCACCTCGCGCGTGTTCGCCACCTATCTGGACGAGGGCTGCCAGTTGCTGATCGACGGCATGGCGCCAGCCGAGATCGAACGCGCGGCGTGGCTGGCGGGGATGCAGCTCGGGCCGCTGGCGGCGTTTGACGAGGTGTCGCTGATCCTCAGCCAGAAGGCGCGCCTGACCCATGCAGCGCTCGACGCGCGGCGGGGGGTGGACAGCGGCTTTGGCGCGCAGAACACGGCCACCGTGCGGGTCACCGATGCGATGATCGCGATGGGTCGTGGCGGGCGGAACCATGGCGGCGGGTTCTACGATTACGCCGAGGACGGAACCAAAACGCTATGGCCGGGGCTGGCGCGGTTCGCGGAAGGCGGCGGGGCGAGTGTGGACGATGCCAGGGAGCGGCTGCTTTACCGTCAGGCCGTCGAGACGCTGCGCTGCCTTGACGAGGGCGTGCTGCGATCCGAGGTCGAGGCGAACCTTGGCGGCATCCTCGCCATCGGTTTTCCCCGCCACACCGGCGGCGCGATCCAGTTCATTCGCGGCATCGGCATCGAGCGTTTCGCCGCCCGCGCGCAGGCGCTTGCCGCGCGGCATGGCGAACGCTTCGCGGTCGCGGACAGCGCGTTTGAGCGGCTGCGGGGTGCGGCAGGTTAACCTTTCGACAGCACCGGAAACAGCTTCAACGCCTCGGGGTTGTCCAGCGCGCCGACGTTCTTGACCTCGCGGCCATGCACCACGTCGCGCACCGCAAGCTCGGATATCTTGCCGCTCTTGGTGCGCGGAATGTCCGCCACCGGCAGGATTTTCGCAGGCACATGGCGCGGCGACGATCCGGCGCGGATCGCGCTTTTCACCCGTTTGATCAGGTCGTCGTCCAGTTCGTGCCCCGCGGTCAGCGCCACGAACAGGATCACCCGCTGGTCGCCGTCCTTGTCGTGCCCGATGACCACGGATTCGCGGATTTCGGCGAATTTCTCGACCTCGGCATAGATCTCGGCGGTGCCGATCCTGACCCCGCCGGGGTTCAGCGTGGCGTCGGAGCGGCCGTGGATGATGAAGCCGCCATGCTCGGTCTTCTCGGCATAGTCGCCCTGACACCAGACGCCGGGGAACAGGTCGAAGTAGGCCGCGCGCAGGCGCGAGCCGTCATCGTCGCCCCAGAAGCCCAGGGGCTGCGGCGGGAACGGCGCGGTGCAGACCAGTTCGCCCTTTTCGCCGGGTCTGGCGGGCGTGTCCGGCGCGGTCCAGACATCGACCGCCATGCCGAAGCCCGCGGCCTGAATCTCGCCCGACCAGACCGGCCTGGTCGGATCGCCACCGACGAAACACGACACGATGTCGGTGCCGCCCGAGATCGAGGCGAGGTGCAGATCGGGTTTCACCGCGTCATAGACATACTCGAACCCGTGATCCAGCAGCGGCGAGCCGGTCGACAGCATCGTGCGCAGTTGCGGCAGCACATGCGCGATCTTGGGCTGGTAGCCGGACTTGCGAAGGCCGTCGATATACTTTGCCGAGGTGCCGAAATGGGTGAACGCCTCGTCGGCGGCATATTTCCACAGCACATCCGGCCCCGGCGCCATGGGTGAGCCGTCATAGAGCATCAGCACCGCCCCCCGCGCCAGCCCCGAGGCCAGCCAGTTCCACATCATCCAGCCCAGCGTGGTGAAATAGAACAGGTTGTCGCCGGGCTTGATGTCGGCATGCAGCGCGTGTTCCTTGAGGTGCTGAAGCAGCACGCCACCGGCCCGATGCACGATGCATTTCGGCGCGCCGGTGGTGCCCGACGAGAACAGGATATACAGCGGATGGTCGAACGGCAGGCGCTTGAACGTCGGCTTGGCGGCGGTTTCGGCCCCGATGAAAGCGCCGTAGGTCACACCGCCGCGCAGGTTCGCCGCCATGCCTTCGGCATCGCCCAGATAATCCACCACCACCGTCCGGGTCACGCTCGGCAGCCCGTCGAGGATTTCACCCAGCTTCGCGGCCATCTCGATCCGCTTGCCGTTATACCAGTAGCCATCGACGACCAGCAGCACCTTGGGCTCGATCTGCGCGAAGCGGTCCAGCACCGCGCGGGTGCCGAAATCGGGCGAGGCCGAGGACCACGTCGCACCCAGCGACACCACCGCCAGCATCGCCGCGATCGCCTCGGGCCGGTTGGGCAGCAGCGCCGCCACCCGGTCGCCCTCGCCCACCCCGGCGCGCGCCAGCGCCTGTTGCAGTTGCGAGACGTGATCGGTCAGCTTGCCCCAGGACCAGACTTCCTCCGCCTTGTCCTCGCCGCGAAACACCATTGCCGGTGCGTCGCGGTCACGCGCGCCCAGCGCCAGCATGTTCTCGGCATAGTTCAGCCGGGCCTCGGGAAAGAACCGCGCCTCGATCATGCCCTCGCCCACCAGCCAGGGCGCAGCACCCTTGTCGCCGACGACGCCGAAATGATCCCAGATCGCCGCCCAGAACGTGCCCGGCTCGGCCAGCGACCAGGCATGCAGCGCGGTGCTGTCGGGCAGATTGATGCCGCTCTCGGCCAGAAAGCCGCGAAAGCGGGTGATCTCGCTTGACCGGATGCGGTCCTCGCTCGGGGTCCAGATCGGGTGGGTCATGGCGCTTCCTTTCGACGGGCAGGGTCCTTGCCGGAATGTTCGATCATTCCCGCGCGCTGGCGTCAAGCAGAGGGCGCGCTACCGCCGCCCGCGCCCCGGTGCCTTCTTGCGCACGTAAAGCTCCATGCGGTGGTGCAGGATGTCATAGCCAAGCTCGGCGGCGATCTCGGCCTGCAGCTTTTCGATCCGGTCGGAACAGAATTCGATGACCTCGCCGCTTTCCACGTCGATCATGTGATCGTGGTGTTCGGCCTCGGCATGTTCGAACCGGGCCGCCGCGCCGTCGAACAGGTGCCGGTGGATCACGCCCTGTTCCTCAAGCGCGGTGAGGGTGCGGTAGACCGTCGACAGGGAAATGCCCGGCACTTCGCCGTCGGCGCGGCGGTGCAGTTCGACCGCGTCGGGGTGGTCGTCGGCCGCCGCCAGAACAGCCAGCAGCGCCGCGCGCTGACGGGTGATGCGCACGCCGGCATTGCGCAATGCCTGGGTCAGCCGTTCGGTGCGTTGTTCGGTCCTGGTCATGGCCTCAATGTGCACGCTTGGCGGGGCCGCTTCAACACTTTGTTGCAAATGGCTCGCAACTGACTTGACAGATGCAAATCATTCCTAGATGCAGGAGAAAAGCACACAAATCGGAGACTCAGATGATTTCCCGACGCGCCGCTCTCGCCCTCGCCACCGGTCTTGCCCTGAGCGCAAGCCCGCTGCTGGCGGCGGACGGCAAGCTCAAGGTGGTGACGACCTTCACGGTGATCGCCGACATGGCGCAGAACGTGGCCGGTGATGCCGCCGAGGTCGTGTCGATCACCAAGCCGGGGGCCGAGATCCACGGCTATCAACCCACCCCGCGCGATCTGCTCAAGGCGCAGGACGCCGACCTGATCCTGTGGAACGGGCTGAACCTCGAGCTCTGGTTCGAACAATTCCTCGCCAACCTGCGCGACGTTCCGGCCGCGACGGTTTCCGACGGGATCGTGCCGATGCCGATCTCGGGCGGCTCCTATGACGGCAAACCCAACCCGCACGGCTGGATGGCGCTGACATCGGCGGAGATCTACGTCGACAATATCCAGGGCGCGCTGGCCGCCGCCGACCCCGACAACGCCGCGACCTATGCCGCCAATGCCGAAGCCTACAAGACCGAGATCGCCGCCGTCATCGCCCCCCTGCGCGACGCCGCCCGCACCCTGCCCGACGAGAAACGCTGGCTGGTCACTTCCGAGGGCGCGTTCTCGTATCTGGCGCGTGATTTCGGGCTGCGCGAGCTGTTCCTCTGGTCGATCAACGCCGACGCACAGGGCACGCCACAGCAGGTCCGCGCGGTGATCGACGCGGTGCGCGAGCATGACATCGGCGTTGTGTTCTCCGAATCCACCGTCTCGGACAAGCCCGCCAGACAGATCGCCCGCGAAACCGGCGCGCGCTATGGCGGGGTGCTTTATGTCGACAGCCTGAGCGAGCCGGGCGGCGAGGTGCCGACCTATCTCGACCTGTTGCGCGTGACCGCCGAGACCATCGTCGAGGGGCTTTCGCAATGACCCTTGTCGAAACGACCGTGGGCATCCGCGCCGAGGGTCTGACCGTCACCTATCGCAACGGCCACACGGCGCTGCGCGATGCCTCGTTCTCGATCCCCACCGGCACGATAACCGCGCTGGTGGGGGTGAACGGATCCGGGAAATCGACCCTGTTCAAGGCGCTGATGGGCTTCGTTCCCGTCGCCGCGGGCAAGGTCGAGCTTCTGGGCCAGCCGGTGCGCGCGGCGATGCGGGCGCAGTCGGTGGCCTATGTGCCACAGGCCGAGGAGGTCGACTGGAGCTTTCCGGTGCTTGTCGAAGACGTGGTGATGATGGGCCGCTATGGTCACATGGGCTTTCTGCGCCGCGCGCGTGACGCCGACCGGGCGGCGGTGAAAAAGGCGCTGGACCGGGTCGGAATGACCGCGTTTCGCGACCGCCAGATTGGCGAATTGTCCGGTGGCCAGAAAAAGCGCGTCTTTCTGGCGCGCGCGCTGGCGCAGGACGCCAAGGTGATCCTGCTGGACGAGCCGTTCACCGGCGTTGACGTCAAGACCGAGGAACAGATCATCGCGCTGCTGCGGACCTTGCGCGACGAAGGCCGGGTGATGCTGGTCGCCACTCACAACCTTGGCTCGGTGCCTGAGTTCTGCGACCGGGTGGTTCTGGTCAAGGGCACGGTGCTGGCGCATGGCCCGACCGCCGAGGTCTTTACCGCCGACAACCTGCGCCTGACCTTCGGCGGCGTGTTGCGCCACTTCATGCTCGAGGGCGAGCACCTGCACGACGACGAAGACCCGCGCCGGCTCGAGGTCTTTACCGACGACGAACGCCCGCTGGTGTTCTACGACGACCAGGCGCGCACGGCGGAGACGGACAGATGAGCCTGCTGCTCGAGCCGTTCGGCTATGGCTACATGACCAACGCGATCTGGGTGTCGGCGCTGGTCGGCGCGGTCTGCGCTTTCCTGTCGGCCTACCTGATGCTCAAGGGCTGGTCGCTGATCGGTGACGCGCTGTCCCATTCCATCGTGCCGGGCGTCGCCGGGGCCTACATGCTGGGCATCCCCTTTGCCTTCGGCGCGTTCCTGTCGGGCGGGCTGGCGGCGCTGGCGATGCTGTTTCTGCGCGCCCGCTCGGGGCTGAAGGAAGACGCGGTGATCGGCCTGATCTTCACGTCGTTCTTCGGGCTGGGCCTGTTCATGGTGTCGCTCAACCCGATGGCAGTGTCGATCCAGACCATCACGATGGGCAACATCCTTGCGATCACGCCGGAGGATACGCTGCAACTGGTCATCATCGGGGGCGTGTCGCTGGTGGTGCTGCTGGCAAAATGGCGCGACCTGCTGGCGGTGTTCTTTGACGAGGTGCACGCGCGCAGCATCGGCCTTAACCCCGGCGCGCTGCGGGTGGTGTTCTTCACGCTTCTGGCCGCCTGCACCGTGGCTGCGATGCAGACGGTCGGCGCGTTTCTGGTGATCGCGCTGGTGGTCACGCCCGGCGCAACCGCCTACCTCTTGACCGACCGTTTCCCCCGCCTGATCGCCTTGTCGGTTGCCATCGGCGCATCGACCAGCGCGATCGGCGCCTATGCAAGCTATTTCCTCGACGGCGCGACGGGCGGCGTCATCGTCTGCCTGCAAACCGCGCTGTTCCTGCTGGCCTTCGTCTTTGCACCGACCCATGGCGCCCTTGCCGCCCGCCGCCGCGCCCGTGCCGCCCTGCGCGAGGTGGCGTGATGGAAACCCTGCTGCTCCCGTTCCAGTTTCCGTTCATGCAGAACGCCATGTGGATCACCGTGCTGATCGCCCCCGCGGCGGCGCTGCTGTCGTGTTTTCTGGTCCTGAAAGGCTGGTCGCTGATGGGCGACGCCATCAGTCATGCGGTGTTGCCCGGCGTGGTGCTGGCCTATATGGCGGGCATCCCCCTGATCATCGGCGCGTTTCTGGCCGGGCTGTTCTGCGCGCTGGCCACCGGCTTCATCAAGGACAATTCGCGGGTGAAACAGGATACCGTGATGGGCGTGGTCTTTTCGGGCATGTTCGGGCTGGGCATCGTGATCTACACCCAGATCGAGACCGACCTGCACCTTGACCACATCCTCTTTGGCAACATGCTGGGCGTCGGCGCGGGCGATCTGTGGACCTCCGGCATCATTGCCGGGGCCGTCGCGCTGATCCTCGTGCTGAAATGGCGCGACATCCTCGCCCATGCCTTCGACCCGGTGCAGGCGAAGATGGTCGGGCTCAATTCCGGGCTGATCCATTACGGGCTGCTTTCGATCCTGTCGGCGACGATCGTGGCGATGCTGTCCTCGGTCGGCATCATCCTCGCCATCGCCTTCCTGATCGCGCCGGGCGCAATCGCCTTTCTGCTGACGCGGCGCTTCTCGGCCATGCTGATCGTGTCGGTGGTCGTCGCAGTCGCCTCCGGGCTGGTCGGCATCTATGCCAGCTTCTGGCTCGACAGCGCACCCGCGCCGACCATCGTGCTGATCCTGACGGGCGTGTTCGTTCTGGCGCTGCTCTGGCAGGAGGTCAGGCAACGGCAACGGATCTCGGCCTGAGCCTGCGGCGGTCTGCAAACTCCACGGCGCGGACTGCCCAAATCGCAGGCCCGTTCTTCAGGAACCTCGGCCGTGGACTTCTTCATCATCTGGAAACACGATGCGAACCCGCAGGCCGGGATCATTGTCCTCCAGGGACAGGTGCGCGCCGTGAAGGTTGCAGATCGCCGCGACAAGGCTGAGGCCGAGACCGTTGCCTTCGGTCGTGCGGCTCTGTTCCAGCCGGTAAAGCCGGCGCAAGACGTTTTCACGCTCGGCCACCGGAATCCCCGGCCCGTTATCGGCAACGCAGAGCACAACCCGACCCGCGTGGCGTGACAGTTCGATGCGGATCCTTGAGCCCGGCGGGGTGTGGCGCAACCCGTTTTCGATCAGGTTCGCAATGACCTGTGACAGCAGATGCCGGTCCCCGATGACGTTGAAAGGGCCCGCCCCGGTCACGGTGAGGGCGAGGTCGTAGCCCTTCTCGTCCGCATCCGCCCCGAGAAAATCGACGACATCTTCCGTGACCATTTTCAGATCGGTGGGAACCAGACGGTCACGCGCAGCCCCGCCTTCGATCTGCGCCAATTGCAGCAGCGCCTGAAACGTCTTCACGATGCGGTCGGTCTCAAGCAGCGCCTGCCCGAGCAGATCTTCCTGCCCGTCACTCAGCGCCGTCTTTTCCGCGATCTCGTCGAGAATGACCGCCACCCGCTGGATCGGCGTCTTGAGGTCATGGGCAATATCGGCCGAAACCTGACGCATCGAGGCGATCAGCGCCTCTTGCGAGGCCGCCATGGTGTTGACCGCCGCGCTGATCGCGGCCAGATCATCACGGTCATGCGCCACGACCGGCACCCGCGCGGTCATGTGTCCGGCGGTCAGTTCGCCGAGTGTCTTCTGAATCCGGTCGATCCGCCGCCGCGCATTTCGGGCGGCCAACGCGCCCGCGACAGAGGCCAGCAGGATCGTGGGCAACAGACCGATCAGAACGACGCTCAGGATGATTTCGCCCATCTCCACAACCTGCTCGCGGGTCTTGGCGATTGTCAGTAGCCCGAGCCCCACGCGCTCGGCGCGGGCGAGGTAGCTGGCGGAAATGTCGTCTCCGCCCTCGTCGATCCTGCTCTCGTCAATAATGCTGAAGTCGTCGACGGCCGGGAAACCATCGACATTGGCAATGACCGGCCCGCGATCCGGTTGATAGTGCAGGATCGTCAGTTCGGAATCCGTGATCTGAACATCCGCTTGCAGGCGCGCGATCAGGGTATCCTGATCCTCGATGGCCTTATAGGCGTCTAGGGTCTGATCTATCTCGTCTTCCAATGTCGCATCGAAATTTGCCCGGATGACGAAATAGGCGGTGGCAAAGCTGGCCGCAGACGACAGGATGAATATCCCCAGAAACACCAGTGTCAGGCGCAAGGGCGTCGAGCGGATGGGCCAGAGGCGGTGCTTCATTCCGCATCAATCCGGTAGCCGGAACCGCGCACCGTTTCGATGAGTTCCGTCTCGAACGGCTTGTCGACCTTGCGGCGCAAGCGGCTGATATGGGTGTCGACCACATTGGTCATCGGATCGAAATGAATGTCCCAGACGGCCTCCATCAGCATGGTGCGGGTCTGCACCCGGCCCTTGCGGCGCAAGAGGTGCTCGAGCAGCGCAAACTCGCGCGGCAAGAGGTCAATCGGCTGGCCTGCCCGCGTGACCTTGCGGGTCAGCAGGTTCATTTCCAGATCGGCGGCTTTCAGAACCGTCGGTTCGTCCTGCATCTGCGGACGGCGCGCAAGGGCGGCAATTCTGGCGCTGAGCTCGCCAAAGGCAAAGGGCTTCACCAGATAGTCATCCGCACCTGCATTCAGCCCCTCGATCCGGTCGTCGACACCGCCGAGAGAGGTCAAAAGCAACACAGGCGTGCGGTTCCTGGCACCGCGCAGCGTCTTGACAAGGCTGACACCGTCGATCCCCGGCAACATGCGGTCCACGATCAGCACATCGTAATTGCCGACACTTGCCTGGACCAGACCTTCGGCTCCGTTGGCGATCAGATCCACGGAATGGCCCTCCTGGCGCAGGCCATCGACGATGTAGTCGCCGGTTTTCTTGTCGTCTTCAATCACCAGAATTTTCATGTTCGGCCTGCTGCAATAGATCGGCGGGGCATGGTGCCCCGCCGATGAACCCTATCAGGGGACAGGGTCAGTTGCTTTCGTTTTCGTCCTAGTCGTCGTCGTCGTCCCGGTCGTCGTCTGCCGGGGCCAGCGTCACCGTGTTGTCCGCCGGGTTGACCAGATACTTGGCCACGGTGCCGTCGGGCATCACGATTTCAACCTCGTACATGCCCGCATAGGCACCGTCGTCTTCGAAGTCCGCGCTCATCGCCTTGCCGCCCGTGCTGGCCTCGGCAGCTGTGACCGCAGCCAACAGTGACCCAGGGGCGGCCAGAAATGCCTGCGCTTCGGCGGGGTTGGTATCGGCGTAGGCCATCGTCGCAGCACCGCCCAGCAAGCTGAGGGAAATCAGGGCGCTGGTCCCAAGTGCGAGGATTGTATTGCGTTTCATGTTTGTCTCCTTCGTTGCGGGGCAATCACCTTGTCGCCCTCTGTCATCAATCTAGGGGGGCGCAGGTGTGGCCGCTTGTCATCGAGATTACAGATATTCCATGTTCGGCACTTCCGACGACGGGGCAGTGAGATGCATGAAGGGCGAAGAGTTTTCACCCTCCGCCCCTCAAACGGCTATGCCGCCGATCTGTCGTTTCACTGGCCCGTCAGACGGGGGCTTGTTCCGCGTCAAAGGGTGCATCCACGGGGGTTTCCTGCACTCTGCCCTTGATCGCCAGTTTGGCCGCCAGAACCGCCACGACACCGATGACGATCGCGGTTGCCACAATCAGCGCCCCGACCCCGATCGCGGCGAACCCGCCCAGAGCGACCAGGACAGCCGCGGCGAAGCGATATATTCTTTGCATGGTAGGTCTCCTGTTTCTGTCTGAACCGAACTTGGGCGGCAAAGATGACCTTTGCCCGACAGCCAGATTACAAATCGTCCACAATCCACCAATCATGCGCAAAATGGTTACGCTAACGGGTTTCTGCCTGTAGACGCAGAGCACATACAGCCAGCAAACGACTTGGACTCACGGATGCATCTCGCACAAACCCCGGCAGAATTCGGCGTCTGGCAGCGTATCCGTCCGGTGCTGCCCTATGTCCTGACGGCCGCGCTGTTCGCTCTGGGCGCCTTCGCGCTCTACCATCTGCTCAAACCGGTTGACCTGAAACAGGTGATGACCCAGGTGCGCGCAACACCGTGGCACATCATCGCCGGAGCCTTGCTGGCCATGATCACCGGCTATTGCGCGCTGATCGGCTATGACTGGTCGGCGCTTCGGTATCTGGGCAAGACACTGCCCTTTCCCGTCATCATGACCGGCGGCTTTCTGGGCTACGCGCTTGGCAATACCATCGGAGCCGGGCCCGTCACGGGTGGGGCCGTGCGCTATCGCATCTACTCCGCTCTGGGCCTGACCGGGTATGACATCGCGGCGATTGCCGTTTTCGGGTCGATCGCCTTCGGCCTTGGCGCCTCGGTGATCGGTTTCGGCGCCCTTGCCTATCATCCCCATGCGCTCCAGTCCCTCACCTCCATCAGCCCGCAGGTGCTACGATGGGGCGCTATCGCGGCGCTCCTGGCCAGCCTGGCGGCGGTTCTCGCACTGGGCCTGCGCAAGACCGAGTTCAGGATACGCGGCCACCGCTTCAAATCGCCCTCGTTGCCGCTGATGGCGGGGCAGTTCCTGTTCACGGCCATCGACATCATGATGGCGGCCATCGTGCTTTATCTGCTGCTGCCCGCCAGCGATCTGGGATTTGCGACCTTCCTTGCTGTTTTTGCCGCCGCGATCTTTGCCGGTGTGGCAAGCCATGTGCCGGGCGGTGTCGGCGTCTTTGAAACGGTGATCATCGCGGCCCTCCCGGCATCGGTTCCGGTGGATCAGGCGGCGGCCGGGTTGCTGCTTTACCGGCTGATCTACTACCTCGTGCCCTTCGCGCTGGCGCTTGTGCTCCTGGCGCTCAGCGAGTTGCGGATGGCAAGCACCAAGGTGCAATCGCCCAGAGTGCAGGCACTGGCGCCGGTGTTCGGAGCGGTCAGCGCCGTTGTGCCATTGGCGATGTCCGCGATGATCTTTGCATCCGGCGTCGTGATGCTTTTTTCGTCGCTCATTCCACCGTCCAGCGAGTTCGCCGAGGATCTTGAGGTGTTGCTACCCTTGGGTTTCGTCGAAGGCGGAGCCCTCTTGTCCAGTGCGATCGGCGCGGCCCTGCTGGTGATTGCGCATGGTCTGCTGCGGCGCACGGAGGGCGCGTATTGGTTGGCAATCCTGGCCCTGAGCGGAGGGATTGTCGCGTCCCTGATGCAGGGTTTCGACTATGACCGGGCGATCGTTCTGCTCCTGATGCTCTTGGTGCTGATCCCCTGCCGGCGCGAGTTTTTCCGCAGCACGCGGCTGACCCGCAACCCGATGTCGCTGCGCTGGGTGCTGCTGGTTGCGTCGGTGGTCATCGCGGCGTTGGCGGTCTTTTTCTTCGCGCACAAGGCAACCCCTTTCAGCAACGAGTTGTGGTGGCAATTTGCGACAGATCAGGCCGCACCCCGCGCCTTGCGCGCAGGGCTTGTCGGGTCCGTGATTGTCGCCACACTGGTGCTGATCATGGCCATGCGCCCGGCGCGGATCACCGGCCGCATCGCCGGCGCCGAAGAACTGGAGCGGGCACGCACCATCGTTGCGGGCCAGGACAACCCGGACGCCAATTTCGTGCTGACCGGGGACAAGTCGATATTGTTCTCCGACAATGGCCGCGCCTTCCTGATGTACCGCGTGCAGGGACGATCATGGATCGCGCTTGGCGATCCGGTGGGCGACGCGGACGTTGCTGGCCAACTGGTGTGGGAGTTCTATGACGCGGCGAACGCCGCCAATGGCCGCGCCGTGTTCTATGAGGTCTCGACCGCCTATCTGCCGCTTTGGGCGGAAATGGGCCTGGCGCTGCACAAGATGGGCGAAGAGGGCGTTGTCCCGCTCGACGGCTTCTCGCTGGAAGGCAGCAACCGCAAGAAACTGCGCGCGACCTATAACCGCGCTGGCCGCGACGGGTTGAGCTTTGAGGTTCTGGCCGCACCTGTCGACGACGATACGCTCGCAACCATGCGCGACATCTCGGATCAATGGCTGGCGGACAAGAAAAGCAAGGAAAAGCAGTTCTCGGTCGGGCGCTTCGATCCCGACTATCTGCGCCGCTTTCCGATTGCCGTGGTCCGGCTTGATGGCCGCATGGTCGCCTTTGCCAACATCCTTGCGACCGATGGCAAGGAAAAGGCCACGATAGACCTGATGCGACATGCGAATGACGCGCCATCGGGGCTGATGGAATACTTGTTCATCGCCCTGATGCTGCATCTGAAGGCCGACGGATATGCCGAATTCAGCCTCGGCATGGCCCCGCTTTCAGGGCTTGAAACGCGCAGAGGCAGCCGCTGGACGATGAAACTTGCAGGCATGGTCTATCGCCACGGCGGGCATTTCTACAACTTCGAGGGCCTGCGCGCCTTCAAGGACAAATTCGACCCGGAATGGCGGCCAAGATACCTGGCCGCTCCGCCGCAGACGAACATATTGGTCATCGCGGCCGACGCAGCCGCGCTTGTTTCAGGTTAGGAGATTGTCATCATGGCGACCGCCGCCGAAGACTTCGACATCTGGACATCGGTCGCACAGGAGACCGGTGTGCCGGAGCTGGAGGTAGGGGTGGAGTTGTAACCTCTACGCACAAGTTCGGCCGCTGTTGCTTCCAAAGGTGGTGGAAACGCAAACGCCACCCCGGAGAGCGACGTGTAAGCGCGCTGATAGCGCGGGGTATTTTGGTTGCGGGGGTAGGATTTGAACGTATCCGTCCGCTGACGCTGCTCTGACCGGCGGAATCTGGGGCTGATAGTGTCCACCATCGAAGTGGACATTATGAGGCACTCCATGGCGGGCTAGAAGGGTCAGAAGAAGCGGTTCTG